>NZ_CAXWWA010000001.1:0-65444 GCF_964273375.1 Spiroplasma endosymbiont of Cleonymus obscurus
AAACGTTTTAAATCGTTTGGATGAACAATATATTCTTCAACTTCGCGAATAGAACCCTTTGAACTTTTTTTATTTTTGGTATCATATTGCTTAGTAATTTTTTCAACTGTTCTTGTTCCAAAAACTTTTGCTATATATTCAGGACTTTCAACATCACTTACTTTATGAGCAATTATATTACCAACATTTCCAAAATAGTATTTAAAAGTTTTTTCTTGTCTGTCGATAAATCATCAGTTACTTGAAAACATAAAAAACATTGATAATTAAAACTTCTCGTTTTATTAATTAAATTGATAATGTTATTACTTGCAAAAACATTAAATTCATCAAGAATAATATTAATTTGTTGATTTTTTGGTTTTATAGAAGCAAACTCTTTTAAATCTTGGATAAGCAATTTACCTATATTACTTGCAAGTTCGGGGTATGATAATGAATTTAAAGAAAACAAAATAACTTTATGATTTTTAACAATTTCTGTTAAGTCATTTTCTATACCAATGCTTTTTTTTAATTGTTCATTATAAATACTTAATCGATAGTAAAGGCCTTTAATATCATTTAATTTAAAACTTGAAAATAACTCTAAATCTTCTTGATTATTGATATCAATAATCGTTCCAAGTTTTGATAATGAAAAATAATAATTGGATGGGTTACACTTTATTGGACACTAATTACGTAGACAAGTGAACAAATTAGTTAAAAGAAAGGAAATATAATTATGGCCAATATTAACTCATATAATGATGAATTTAAAAAACAAATAGTATCTTTATATCAAAATGGCAAATCAGTATCTTGCCTTGCTAAAGAATACAACGTTACAAGAGCAGCTACTTATAAATGAATTAAGCAATTTACAAATTCAGGCAGTTTTAAAACTAAAGATAATCTTTCGGATTTAGAAAAACAATTAATTCAAGCAAATAAAGAATTAAAACAATTAAGAATGGAGAATGATATTTTAAAGCAAGCAGCACTAATAATAGGCAGAAAGTAGAGATTATTACAAATAATAAATCTAAATATAAAATTCGTCCAATTTGTCGTTTTTTAAAACTTTCTAAATCAACATATTATTTTAATTTAAAGAAAAAAGAAGATAAAATCAAAAATAATATGTATGATGAAGCTGTTATTAGTGCTTTTAAACAAAATAAAGAAGTTTATGGAACAAGAAGATTAAAAGTCAGTCTAGAAAATAAAGAAATTTATTTATCACGCAAAAAAATTAAAGAAATTATGAATCAGCATAATTTAATATCAAAATACACTAAATTATCATTTAAAAATCATCATAACAAAGTCAATGATAGCCAAATAAGCAATCTTGTGAATAGAAACTTTAATAATAGGCTTAAAAATGAAGTTATTGTTAGTGATTTAACTTATGTTCAAGTTAATGGTAAGTAAAACTATATTTGCTTATTAATCGACCTATTTAACCGCGAAATTATTGGACATAGTGTTTGTAGGTACTAAAAAAGATGCATCATTAGTATATCAAGCATTTATGCAATCAAATCGCTGTTTAAAAGATATTCAAATATTTCATAGTGATCGCGGTAATGAATTCAATAATAAAACTATTGATAAACTTTTATTAGCATTCAATATTACCCGTTCTTTAAGCAAAAAAGGTTGTCCTTATGATAATGCTGTTGCTGAAGCAACTTTCAAAACTTTCAAAACTGAATTTATTAATGATAAAAATTTTACATCATTAATCCAATTAAAATTAGAATTATTTGATTATATCAATTGATACAACAACATACGAATCCACAGCACTTTAAACTACCTAACTCCAGTTAAATATCATGAAAAAATGTCTACCAAAAAATAGTCCTAAAAAGGGTTGCCATTCCAATATTTAGCGTATGTACCCTGCGTTAAAGCTGTTAACTTAGATTTTAAATTATCTAACTTTAAAATATTTGCTGATGATTTATCGACAGACAAGAAAAAACTTTTAAATACTATTTTTGGAAATGTTGGTAATATAATTGCTCATAAAGTAAGTGATGTTGAAAGTCCTGAATATATAGCAAAAGTTTTTGGAACAAGAACAGTTGAAAAAATTACTAAGCAATATGATACCAAAAATAAAAAAAGTTCAAAGGGTTCTATTCGCGAAGTTGAAGAATATATTGTTCATCCAAACGATTTAAAACGTTTAAAAACTGGTCAAGCATATTGCAAAATATTACTAACAAATGCAAATCAATTTATCAAGAAAATTGATATTAAAAATTATGAAAGAGAAAAATAAAATCAAAAATATTTTTAATTTTTAACTTATTTATATTAACTAAAAATAAGCCAAAAGTAGGCCAAAACTAAGCCAACTAGTTGGCTTATGAAATTATTGATTTTCTCCCACCCTTTAAAGGATTTATCAACCTTTAAAACATCTGACCACTCTCTCCCACCCTTTAAAGGATTTATCAACCTTTAAAACATCTGACCACTCTCTCCCAACGTAACCTTATGAAAGAGAGTGGTCAGATGTTACGGGTGGGAGAGAGAAAAAAAGACTTTTTCTTTTTAAAAAGAAAAAGTCCGCGTTTGAAAAACGCTCCCAAAAAGAAAACTTTTACAAAAAGTTATCACATTAGCCACTAGGAGGTGACATAATATGGAACAAATAAAAATCCTTAATATTATAAATCGTTGAGGATATTTAAACAAAGAAGAACTTTCGCTACTTCTGAATAAAGAAGCGGAAGCAATTAATAGTTTATTAAAATATTTAGTTTCTAAAAAATTAATTCGAATTGATAAGTTAACAAGAAAGAATTATTATATGCTTTCAAGTTTAGGAAATCAAAAACTAGGACAAGGAAATAAAATAATTAAAATTAATTACAACGAACTAACTCATCAAAATTTACTTATAAAATGACTTTGTCAAGAAACTGATATCATTTCATATCAAACTGAAAAAGAACTAAAAGCAGAGGGTCATTTGATAAAAGATGTTTGAGGAAATACTAAAAGTAAACAAGGATATCCCGACTTACTAGTTCATTATGAAAACAAAGATATGATTATTGAACTTGAAAGAACACGCAAATCAAAAGACAAATTCAAATTGAAATTAAATAACTTACGCAGTTATTTACTACAAAACATTCACATACTTTGATTAGTTCCAAATGAAAACATGAGAAAATTCGTTGATGAACAAATCAAAGCATATAACTGAAAACTAGAACAACATCACATTGAAATATTTAATAATTTTTGGTTAAAACTTTAACTAATTGTAAAATACACAAAATTTGATAACATATAGTTATTATCCAATATATAAGTTTTAACCCATTACTTTATTTTAAAAGTAACTGGGTTTTAATGTTTTAAACAGGAGATATTAAAATGGCAACAATAGATAAGACTAAATCACAAACATATAATTTTCTATCAAAAAATAAATCCATAGAAGAAATTAAAAAACAAACAAACATTGAAGTTATAGAAAAAAGTAGACATGGTGGTTCAGCATATAAAATAATTGAAAAAGATGATGCTAATAATCAGCTAGTTAATAATGACCTATCAGAAATAAATCAAGAAAATTTAGAACCAATTGCAACTAGTTTAACAAATAACGAAAAAGAGCAAGAAACAAATAATGATATATGAACAAAATTAACTAATTACTTAAATTTACCAAAACCAAATGCAGAAGAACTAATACAAGTTCAAAGAAAAATTCAAGAACTAAAAAAGGAAATTCAACAACTTAAAAAAGAAAATGAAGAATTAAAACTAAAGCAAGGCAATGTAAATTTGGCTAAATTTAAATATAATGCCATAACAATTTATGATGAAAAGCAAAGAAAAGATACAGGGATTGAAAAAATTCACGAAGAAATTTTACCTATTAATAATGAACTATATTTTATTACAACTTTTGTTAATGCAAATAAATCTATAACTGAAGAAATATTAACTTTTCATAATATTAATGATGATAGTTTAAAAATAATAAAACAAACCAAATACTACAAAAATATAAATGAATATAAAAGTAATATTTTTTTAATTGATGAACAAAATCAAAATTTAAAAAAAATAACAGCAAAAGATTTTTTAAAACAACAACAAGATTTTAAACTAAAACCAAGTAAAAAAGAATGAAAAACATGAGGTATTATTATTGGAATTACTTTATTTCTTGTAGTTGTAGTTCCTATTTGTACTTTTGTTATTCCTGCGCTTATACCTGCAACAGCAACAGCATTACTACTTGAAATAAAAGTTATAATTGCCGTTTCTGTTGCTGTTGCAGGTCTCATTTTCAAAGAAGTTTCATCGATATTTGAAAATGCAACACAAAAAGTTAAATCATGATTTAGAAATAAATATTTTAAAAGTACAAACCAAAAAGTTAAAGAAAAAAATGAGCGTGAAGCAATAATTAAAAATCTTACTAGTGATAAAAAAGAAATAAAATTAGAAACACAATATAAGATTTTAAAACAAGAACTAGATAACAGAAAAGAAAAAAATACCAACGAACTAAGTAACAACATAATAAATCATAATTTAAACAATATTTCTGAAAATCTAGATATTAAATCAGAAAATAATCAAAATTTTGATTCATCTATACGAAATACAGTAAACCAACAAGAACAACTACTAGCAACAACTTCAAATCATAACTGAAATAAAGTAAAATGCTTATTAACATAATTAATAAAGTTTTAATCACTATTTTTTCAAAATAGTGATTTTTTTATTATTTTTTACACATTTTTAGTTTTAAAAATATATAATTTTTTGTGAGTATTTTAAGGATAGAAAAAAATATTCAAAAATAATAAAGAGAGGAAAAATAAATTATGCCATGAGAACCATATGACAAATGAAGTCAAGCGGAAAAAGATTCATGAAAAAAAAGAGCTGAAGAAACAAACAAAGCATGAGGAGAAAGTAAGGAAAAAGAAAGAAGAGAAAGAGTTGCCAATGCTCTTGGATTTGAAAAAGAAGACACTATAAAAAAAGAACAAGAACAGTTGAAAGAAGTATGAACAGAAAAACAAAAAGTTGGTAATTCTTTGGGATTCAAAGAAATTAAAAAAATAAATAATAAAGCTTCAACAAGTAAAGGTCAAAGTTCCAGTAGTAAATCACAAAAAATGTAAATCTTAAATACTTTAAAACTGCACAATTGTGCAGTTTATTTAGCAATTTTATTTGTATAATTTTAATGAAAATATTTAACTTAAATAAGTGTTAAATATAAAATAAAAGTGTTATAATTAAATTGTTCTTATTTTTTATAGAACAAAATAATTATAAAAAATGAATATAAAATTTAAACATAAACACCAAGTTCAAATAACCTTTAAAACGAGGCTTTTATGTAATCTGTGTATCTTTGTTTTACAAAGTACTAGTTTAGATTAATTCTATCTTCAAATTTTATCATAAAATGAGCAATTGCTGTATTTCAATTTTGAATGGGCATTGTTCATTTTTTTGTTATATTTTCAATTGCTAAATAAAATATTTTAAAAACTGCCATATCATTAGGAAAAACTTTTTTATTTCTGATAATTTTTCGTAATTGACTATTTACAGATTCAATAGCATTTGTTGTATAAATCACTCTTTTAATTTCTGCAGGATAACTAATAAAAACCATTAAATTATCTCAATTTTTATATCAAGATTTAGCAATTTGAGGATAGTGTTTATTTCACTTATTTTCAAAGGATTCTAAAGCCTGCATTGCTTGTTCTTCACTACATGCAGTATAAATTGGTTTTAAATCTGCAACTAGAGATTTTCTATGCTTATATGAGACATATTTCAAACTATTTCTAATTTGATGAACTATGCATAATTGATGTTCTGTTTTAAGATAAACTGATTGTATTGCTTCTGACATGCCTGTTAAATTATCACTGCAGGCAATAAGAATATCATTTAAGCCACGATTTTTCATTTCTGTTAAATTTGCTAATCAAAATTTAGCACCTTCATTTTCACTAATTCATAAACCTAAAACATCTTTTTTACCTTCTAAATCAACTCCTAAAGCTATATAAACTGATTTGTTATTCAAAAAATTAACTATTTTTGAGTTTAAAGATGAAATTATTAAACGATTGATGAATGTAGAAAAAATAGCAGATGTTGAACGATACGTTTTATCAAATGAGCAATGACTAGAAATTGACAAGTTAGTTGATCAAAAGTATAAGAATTGAGAATGGGTTTATGGTTTAAGTCCTCGCTATCAATATAATCGTGAAGCACGTTTAGAAATTGGAACAATGAATATTTCATTAATAATTGATAATGGTAAAATTAAAAGTTGCAAAATTAGTGGTGATTTTTTTGCTACAAAAGATTTAACTATTTTTGAGAAAGGTCTTGAAGGTACTAAAATGATTAAACAAGATTTAAAAATAAAATTACAAGAATTGGATATTTCTTCATATTTTTTAAAGAAAATAGATAATGACCAATTTTTAGAATTAATTTTGAGTTAACATGAATAAAAAATATTCTAAGTTATTTTCACCAATCAAAATTAAAAATTTTGTTTTTGATAATCGGTTTGTGCTTTCACCAATTACCTTAAATGTTTCTAGTTATGATGGTTTTGCTAGTAAAGAAGATATTGATTATGCTCTTAAAAGAGCTCATAGTGCATACTTAGCGATATCTAGTGCTGCTTATATTAATTTAGAGGGACAAATTTTTGAATTTGGTTTTTCTGCTGCTAATGATGAACATATTGATTCATTAAAACAAGTTGCTAATGCTATGAAATCAAAAGGTGCAAAAGCTATTTTACAGTTAGCACATTCAGGTCGTTTTTCTATAATTAGTTTAAATCGTTTAGGTTATGTAGTTGGACCTTCTAAGCAATCTTTTATGTATCCTTTTCCACATGAAGTTCAAGAACTGAGTATTAAGCAAATCAAAGAATTAATTAAAGATTATCAAAAAGATACCTTAAGGGCTATTGAAGCTGGTTTTGATGGTGTCGAAATTTCTTCAGCACAAAAACTTTTAATTCAAGCTTTTTTTTCAGTAATTAGTAATCAAAGAAATGACATTTATGGTAATCAAAATTTAGAAAATCGTTCACGTTTGGGATTAGAAATTTTACAAGCAGTAAGAGAAACAATTGATAAGCATGCTAGTGAAAATTTTATTTTAGGATATCGAGCTACAGCTGAAGAAACTAGAGGTCAAGAAATAGGTTATCCAATTGAAGATTTTTTACAATTCATGGATCAAGTATTAATAAACATTAAAATTGATTATTTAGCACTAGCTAGTTGGGGAAGAAATATATATATAAATATAAAGTTCAATCTCAGGGGGAATATTTTAATCAATTAGTGAATAAAGTTGTTTATCAACACATTAATCAACGTATTTCTGTTATTGTGAGTGGTGGTATAAATAGTCCTGATAAATGTTTAGAAGCCTTAGAATATGGAGATATGATAGGATTATCTTCTGTTTTTGTAGCCGAACCTGATTTTGTTAGAACCTGTTTAGAATCTTTTTAATAAAACTGAAATAAATGAAAGAACAACCATTTGTAAACTAGTATTTAGTTTTCTTTCACAATTTTTTCATAATCTTCTGTATTTTTCTAATCAAGCAAAGCTTCGTTCTACAATTCATCTTTTTGGTAATACTACAAAAGTATGTAATTCATTGCGTTTTATCACTTCAACATTTGCATTTATGATTGTTTTGATTTCAGAAGCAAATTTTTCACCAGTATAACCAGCATCTACTATTATTTTTTGAACTGCAGAAAGATTTTCTTTTTCATTTTCAATCATTATTATAGCGCTATTACGATCTGTTTTTTCTGCCGTGGTTATGTAAATTGCATGTGGTAAACCTTGAGAATCAACAACAATATGACGTTTTATGCCTGAAATCTTTTTACCAGCATCATAACCTTTATTTTCAGTAGTATCTGTATTTTTAACACTTTGCGAATCAATTATACAAAAACTAGTTTGTTCTTTGCGATTATTGTTGATACGAACTTTTTTAACTAATTTTTTTTAAAATTAATTGCAATACACTAGGTTCTTTACCATTATTTTTACTTCAAATTTGAAAATAATAATATACAGTTTGTCATTTTGGAAAATTTTTTGGTAACATTCTTCATTGACAACCACTTTTTAATACATATAAAATTGCACAAAATATTTCATATAAATCTAAACTTCTTGGTTTTGTTTTCTTTTTACTATTTTCTAAAATTGATTTTATGTTTTCAAATTGTTCTTTGGTGACATGACTTGGATAATTTTTATGCATATATACCTCTTATTTTAAAATATATAATCATTTTACATTATTTTCGAAAAGATTCTAAACAGGTTCTTAGAAAAATAAAAACTATGCAAATTGATAAAATTAATTTACATATTACTGAAAAAGATATTGAAAAATTAGCTATTCCTAAAGCTGCTTTTAAGGAAATGGTTAAACTTATGGATTATGGTGAAAGTTTACCTAAGGATACTAGGGATGAGTTAAGAAAGTTAGAAAATAATTATTCAATTAAAAATTAATATTTTGTTTAGAAAAAGGTAATAAAAATATGAAACAAAAATGAAAAATTAAAACTATTAATGAGTTAACTACTTTACAATATGAGGTCATTATAAATTCAGTAACGGAACTTCCTTTTAAAAATAAATATTGAGATAATAAGGAAAAGGGAATTTATGTCGATATTTTATCAGGTGAACCATTATTTGCATCATCAGATAAATGTAATTTTGGTCATGGCTGACCAAGTTTTACAAGACCAATTAGTGAAATAGTTATCCTTAAAAAGGAAGATAATACTAACCTAATGTTGCAGCGTACTGAAGTACGTTCTAAAAAAACTGATATTCATTTAGGACATGTTTTTAAGGATGGTCCACAAAAAGAAGGCGGTTTACGCTATTGTATTAATTCAGCAGCTTTACGTTTATTCCGTTATCAGAAATGATTACAGAAGGATATGAAGAATATTTATCTTACATTAAATAAAAATATTTTTATTGTATATTTATTATCTTGATAATGTTTTATGATTATAAATTTTATTATAAAGTCCTAATTTTATTAGGACTTTATGTTGTAAAAAATAAATAAACAATGATATTATGATTTAAATTATTTTTTCTGTTTTGTTTATTGTTAGAATATATTTTTCATTTTTACATGATAATAGGAAATAAAAAAAATAGTATATTAATAAAACCGGAGATAAATTAATATTTTAGTACAAATTATCTTGAACCAACAATTATTAGTAGTATAATGAAAAGGTATGTTCATTCATTATTTTAAAAATTAGTATAATTAAAAGTGTAACTGCAATTAACTAAAATATTTAGGAGGAAAATTTAAATGTGAGTTGAGAAATTTGATAATCCCCAAAAAGAAATTTTTCAAATATTAAATGAAAAAGGAGTAATTAATCCTAATTTTGTTGATTATTTAAAAAAATTTGATAGTAAGGTTTTATTAAAAGCATATGAAAACATGTGTTTTTCACGAATACAAGAACAAATGCAAATGGAATTAAACTATGAAAAAGATGAAAAAGGACAAGTTAAATTAGTAAATGGAATTCCAAAAGTAATCGGAAAAGTTATTAACTTTTTATCTTCAAAAGGTCAAGAAGGTGTTGAAGTTGCTTATGCTAGTTGCTTACGACCAGGTATTGATTGATTAATACCGGCTTATCGTAATAATGCAGCATGAATTACTACTGGATATCCAGTTGAAAAAGTAATTCAATATTGATTAGGAAATGAAATGGGAAGTCAAATGCCAAAAGGTGTTAATATTTTACCAGTTAATATTCCAATTGCTACTCAATATTCACATGCAACAGGTATTGCTTTTGCTGAAAAATATAAAAAAGATAAAGGAATTGTTATTACTACGATTGGTGATGGTGGTACTTCTGAAGGTGAGTTTTCTGAAGCAATTAATTTTGCTGCTATCCATAAATTAGCTGTTGTTTTCTTTGTTGAAAATAATCAGTGATCATTAGATACACCAACTGCTAAAGCAACAATGAGTCCAACTTTTGCACAAAAAGGAACAGCATTTGGTGTACCTAATATTCGTGTTGATGGTAATGATTTTTTTGCTGTTTATTATGCTACACAAGAAGCAATTGAAAGAGCAAAAAAAGGTAATGGTCCTTCATTAATTGAAGCTGTTACTTATCGTCAAAATGCGCATTCTGCTTTTGATATTAAAAAAGATTATTTTTCTGCTGAAGATTATAAAATTGAACAAGAATGATTAAAAAAAGATCCAATCGATCGTATTAGAGAATATTTAAAATCAATTAAACTTTGAGATGACAACAAACAAGCAGAATTAGATAAACAAATTACTAAAAAGGTTAATGATGCAATTACTTGAGCATTAAAAAATGAAAGTGTTTCAATTGATGAAATATTTGATTATACATATGAAAAATTAACACCACAATTAATAGAACAAAAAGCAGAAGCAAAAGCTTTCTTCAATGAGGGAGAGAAAAAATAATTATGAAAAGAAATAATGTGCAAGCTATTACTTTAGCCTTAGAATTAGCAATGAAAAAAAATCCTAATGTTGTTGTTTATGGTGAAGATGCCGGTAATGTTGGTGGTGTTTTTCGAGCAACTAAAGGTTTACAAGCAAAATTTGGTGTTAATCGTTGTTTTGATGCACCAATTGCTGAAGCAGTTATTGCTGGTAGTGCCGTTGGAATGGCAATTAATGGTTTAAATCCAATTATTGAAATGCAATTTTCAGGATTTGCTTTCCCTGCTTTTCAACAATTGTTATGTCATGCTGCACGAATGAGAAATCGTTCTCGTGGTAGATTCACTTGTCCAATGGTAGTACGTATGCCTTCATATGATTGAAATAATGGTAATAATGGTGCTTTGGAGCATCATTCAGAAGCAATTGAAGCTTTATTTTGTCATATTCCAGGTTTAAAAGTAGTTATGACTTCAAAACCTAATGATACTAAAAAATTATTATTGGCAGCAATTGAAAGTCCAGATCCTGTTATTGTTTTAGAATGTTTAGGAACTTATTTCAATAGTTATACTAGCAATAATTATACATATGATGTTAGAGAAGAAGTTAGTGATGCTTATGAAGTGGCTGTTCTTGGTAAAGCTAAAGTTCTTAAAGAATATAAGGCTGAAGAAAAACCTGATTTAACGATTGTAACTTATGGTTCAAAAGTTTATGATTGTGAAGCTGCTGTTAAAATTTTAGAAGAAAAAGAAAATTTTAAAATTGAATTAATTGATTTACAAACATTACAACCATGAGATGAAGAAACAGTTGTTAATTCTGTTAAAAAAACAGGAAGATTATTAGTTGTTTCAGAAGCGGTTCGTTCATTTTCAGTTGCCTCAGAAATTATTACCGTTGTTAATGAAAAGTGTTTTGAATATTTAGAATGTCCTCCAACAAGATTAACGGGTTATGATATTACTGTTCCACTGTCTAAAGGTGAAAAATGATTTATAATTAGTCCAGATAAAATTATGGAAAAAGTTAAACTAATGATGAATTATCCAGTTTAGTTAGTTGTTTAAAGAAAGGAAAGTGAAAAGATGGAATTGAAGTTTAAAGATATGGATGGAATAGATGAAGTTACTGTAACTCAAATTCATGTTAAAGTTGGAGATAATGTAAAAAAAGGTGATAATGTTGTTGATATCGAAGCAGATAAAGCTTCAGATAGTATTAAAGCCGAAGCAGATGGTAAAGTTTCTAAGATTCTTGTTAAAGAAGGAGATAGTATTAAGTCAGGTGCTGTTATTGTTGAGTTTGGTGGAACGATTAGTGATAATAAAAGTCCTTCATCAACAAATTCTTCACCAAAATGTGAATCAGTTGCTAGTACATCTACAGTATCACCAGTTGAATTACCAAAACAAAATGTGCAACCTATTCAACAAACGGGTAAAGTATTAGCAACACCATTAGCACGTAGAATGGCTCGTGACTTAGGTGTTGATATGGGAACAATTAAAGGAACTGGTCCTCGTGGTAGAATTTTAAAAGATGATTTATTAAATGCCAAGAATGGTGGTACAACAACTAGTGCTACTGCATCAACAACACCTATTAATTCAATATCTTCAGTTTCTGCTACAACTATTAGTTCACAAGGTATTAATGTTACTAAAATCGAAAGTTTTGGTAATGTTGAACATTTACCATTATCAGGAATTCGTAAGGCTGTTGCTAATCAAATGTCATTATCAGTTTATACAGCACCACATGTTAGTTTAATGATTAATGTTGATGCTGAAAACTTAGTACAATTACGTGCAACTTTAAAAGAACCAGCGGAAAAAGATCCAGATGGTAGTGCTAAATTAACATTTATGCCATTCTTTGTAAAGGCTGTTGCTAAAGCGTTAAAAGAAGAACGATTTAAATTACTTAATTCAACTTTGAACATGGCTAATAATGAAATTCTTGTTAAAAAATATTATAACATTGGTATGGCAGCTGATACTGAAAAGGGTTTAGTAGTTCCTGTTATTAAAAATGCTGATCAACTTTCATTATTTGAAATAGCAAGACAAGTTAATTCATTGGGTGATAAAGCTCGTAAGGGGCTATTAAAAGGTGATGAAATGCAAGGTGGATCATTTACTATTACAAATTTTGGTTCAGCAGGAATTGAAATGGGAACACCAGTTATTAATTATCCAGAAGTAGCAATTTTGGGTCTAGGAATGATGCAAAAAAAACTAATTATTGCTGATGGTAAAATTGTTGAACATAAGTTCTTTCCATTATCACTTTCAATTGATCATCGTGTTATTGATGGTGCACCTGCTGGTTATTTCCTTTCTCGACTTAAAGAGTTATTAGAAAATCCAACATTAATTTTAGCTTAAGGAGAAAATGTAAAAGATGTCTAACTATGATTTTGATTTAATAATTATCGGGGCAGGTCCTGGTGGTTATGTAACAGCGGCTCGAGCAGCAAAGATGGGTTTAAAAACTGCAATTGTTGAAAAAGATAACTGAGGTGGAGTCTGTTTAAATGTTGGATGTATTCCTACTAAGACGTTACTAAAGGGCGCAAAAGTTTTTCATTATATTGAAAATGCTGATAAATATGGTGTTGCTATTAAAGATAAAAAAAATATTGAAATTAATTGAAAAGTAATGCAAGATCGTAAAGCTGGTGTTGTTAAAGGTTTAACTGGTGGTGTTGGCTTTTTAATGAATTCTAATAAAGTTGAACAATTATTAGGGACTGGAAGTGCTATTGATAAAAATACGATTTTAATGAAAGATAAAGACGGTAAAGAAAAGAAATATACTACTAAATATATGATAATTGCTACTGGTTCAAAAGTAAAAATGTTTGATAATCCTAATGGTCCACAAGGTTTAAGTGAAAAAGATTTAAAAACAAACCAAACATTATTAACTTCGACTGAAATTCTTTCTTTAAAAGAAGTTCCAAAAACACTAACTATTATTGGTGGTGGTGTTATTGGAATTGAGTTTGCTTGTTTATTTAGTACACTTGGTACTAAAGTTACTATTATTGAATATTTAGATCGTATTTTAGCATTACTAGATGAAGATATTAGTACAACTTTAACTAAAATTCTTGAAAAAAATGGTGTTAATATTATTACTGGTCATAGTGTTAATGAATTAAAGGATAAAACTTTAACTTATTATGCTGCAACCGATAAAGAACATAAAAAACCATTAACAGTAACTAGCGACTATTGTTTATTAAGTACTGGAAGAACGCCAATTACTGAAGGTTTTACTAATTTGGGAATTCAAATTAAACCCAATCAAGCATTTGCCGTAAATAATAAATTGGAAGCTTTAGATGCTAACAATAATGTTATTGATAATATATATGTAATTGGAGATGCTAATGGTCAAAGAATGCTTGCTCACGTTGCGTCAACACAAGGATTAGCAGCACTTAATAATATTTTAGTTAAAGAAGGTAGAACGGATGCTGATAATCAGCCATTGAAAGAGCAAGAAGTAGATTATAATAAAATGCCTAGTTGTATTTATTCATTCCCTGAAGTGGCAAGTGTTGGTTTAACTGAAACTGAATGTAAATCTTTAGGTAAAGAATATTTGATGAAGAAAATACCATTTACTATTAATGGTAAGGCATTGGCTGATGGTGAGACTGATGGTTTTGTTAAAATAATTATTGATAAAAAATATGGAGAAATCCTAGGTGCTCATATTTTATGTTCAACGGCTACTGATATAATTGCTGAAATTGTTAATATTATGCAAACGGAAGGTACTATTGTTGAATTAGCCTCTTCTTGTCATCCACATCCAACAATGTCAGAAGTAGTTATGGATGTTGCACAAGATTTAGAATTAGAATGATACAAAGTTAATAAAAAATAGAAAATAATAAAAATGTACCTTTAAATTTTTAGGTACATTTTTATTGTAAAATTAATATAATATTGATTAAAAAGTATTGCTTCTTCTTTTTTTATCAAAAAAATAATTAGTGGTATTACTGTTAATTTCTTTTTGTAAATATTTATTTCATGTAGTTATTTGTTCAAATTGTATATTTTCTAAATTTTCATTACATAAATTATTATTTTCTGACGTTCTTTTTTTAAATAGTGTTTGAAATGTTTTTACTTCATTTTGTTGCATTTCTGTTTTATCTTTATCTTCTAATAATTTGCATATAATAGTATTTTTTTCTGTTTGGCATTTAATAAAAATATTTTCTTTACATTTCACTGCTTGTTCTCAATTTTTATCTTTTTCAATATCAAAATCATATTTATTTGTTGACATTTTATTATTGTTCCTTTCGAGATAAAAATGTTAATTATGTCACTTTGGATAAAAAACCAATAGTAGTGACAAGTTAATTTTATAATGATATTTAAAAATATTTATATATGATCTATAAATAAAAAAAGTGTAAAAAAATTACTTTAATTTTCTAAGTAAAAAATTAAAGTAATCATTATTTTTAAATAACCTTATTGATTTGATTTTTTGTTTTATATTCAATAAATATTTTTTGAAAAAGAGGATCTGTTAAAACATTATTTAATACTAGTTGTTCATATGTTTCATAGTTGTGATTTCTTTGCACATAATATGTTTCATAAGCAAATAAGTGCATAATCATATTACCAATGGTAGGATTACTTTCTTTATTATTTTTTCAAAGTATTTCTTGTAGTTTAATACCGTGTTTTTTAAATAACATATTCATTGAATGTTTTATTTTATGTGGTCTAGTTAATATTAATTTTTCAATAGCACTACTAATATTAAGACCATTAGCAAATATATCATCTAAACTATGAATAAAGTTTCTCAATTGAATTAATTCGAGATCTTCAAATAATTGTTCATTATCTTGCAAAATTTTTTTCATTAATAACATTTTAACATGACTATCATTTTGTTCAATATAAATAGGAATTTTAATCATATTAGTGAAACTTCTAATGATTGGAATTAATTCTTGTTTAAATTGATAGCCTAAATGGTAGTGAATTATAAAAAATAATAATAAAAGATTTTCATATATTTTATTTAAATTCAAAAAGGTAAGTGATTTTTTATGTTCATCTATTGTTTTAATAAATGACTGATGGAATTGAGTGATAATATTAATAATATCTTGTGAAGTATTTTCCAAACATACGTTTTTAAAATTGGTAAGTATAGTTTTTTTATATATAAGATTTGCATTATTAAATTCTTTTAAAGCATTTTTATAATAATCTGTTGTGAATGTTTCTGAAAGTTCTTTTTGTAAACTATTAATTTTTTCTTCATCACAAAGAATAACTGCATCTTGATAGTTTAAAAATAAAACAATTCAATTTATACACATTTTTTTTTGATCAACAGTTAAATTTGTATCAACGAAACATTGGAATAAAGCACCGCCAGTTTCAATGATACACTCATCAGCTGTTTTGTTAATTAACATTATTTGGCACCTAACTTTCTTTTTTGTAGTTTTAATAATTTAATTAAAAAGTGTTTTAAGGTCAACTATCTTCTTTAATATTCTATCATTATAAATGACTTTTTTAAATTTTAGTAAAAATTACCAATTTTAATAATTTTTTTAAACAAGTTAAAAAATGACTATTAACTTTAGATTTTTAAATCACTTGAAAAAATATTTAAAAATTTTTTAAATCATTAGATAATCAGATGTATTTTTTTGTTCAATAGTTAAGTTTGCATCAATGAAACATTGAAATAAAAAACCTCTATTTTAATGATGTAATTATTAGTTGTTATATTAATTAACATTATTTGGCACCTAACTTTCTTTTATAATTTGATAACTTTTAATTAAAATATATTTTAAAAGTCAGTTATCTCTTTTAATCTCCTATCATTATAAATGACTTTTTTAAATTTTAGTAAAAATTACCAATTTTAATAATTTTTTAAACAAGTTAAAAAATATTATTAACTTTAAATTCTAAAATGTTATTTTTAAAATTATTTAATGATTTTAAAGTAGGTTACTATTATTATATTTATATAACATCAACATATACTTTAAAATTGAAGTAATGCTCATATTTTATCTCAAATTCTTTATACAAGGGAGTCTAATAATTTTTAAATAAGTATAATTTGTTATGCAAGTTTTTTATAAACTTTTATATTTTTTCTAATTTTTTAAATATTAATTTTATAATCAAAAACTTAGTTAAACACTTATGGGACAAGATGTGATAGTGTGAATCTTGTATTCTTATTCTAACACATAATATTTGAAACTTCTTCTTTTTGGAAATTATTATTAATTGTAATAAAAAACTTTAGTATTAGCGATAATTATTAATTAAAAGCATTTTTTACTATAAATTAATTATAAAATAGATTATTAAAATTATAGTATTTTGACTTTAATAAGAGTAAAAAAAACTAATTTTATGAAAAATAAATAAATTTTGTAAAACAAAAAATAATATGTACAATATAATTATTAAGTTTAATATAAGTTTTTAACCCATTGCTTTTTTTAAGTAAATGGGTTTATTAATAAAAAAAATAAGAGGTAAAGAAGAATGGTAAATGATTTAGTTAATATAAATAAGTTTATAAAAAGTTTAAATACAAATAATATTAATAGTATAGATTTGATGCAACAATATTATTATCATGAAATAAGAGAAAATATAGAAATATATAATGAATTAATTGAAAAATTAGACAATATTTTTTCATTATTTAATATAACTATAGAACAAGAACAAAAATATAACAATTTTTTTATTTTTTTAAAAGAAGAAATAATAAAAACTAAGAACCTGTTTAGAATCTTTTCGAAAATAATGTAAAATGATTATATATTTTAAAATAAGAGGTATATATGCATAAAAATTATCCAAGTCATGTCACCAAAGAACAATTTGAAAACATAAAATCAATTTTAGAAAATAGTAAAAAGAAAACAAAACCAAGAAGTTTAGATTTATATGAAATATTTTGTGCAATTTTATATGTATTAAAAAGTGGTTGTCAATGAAGAATGTTACCAAAAAATTTTCCAAAATGACAAACTGTATATTATTATTTTCAAATTTGAAGTAAAAATAATGGTAAAGAACCTAGTGTATTGCAATTAATTTTAAAAAAAATTAGTTAAAAAAGTTCGTATCAACAATAATCGCAAAGAACAAACTAGTTTTTGTATAATTGATTCGCAAAGTGTTAAAAATACAGATACTACTGAAAATAAAGGTTATGATGCTGGTAAAAAGATTTCAGGCATAAAACGTCATATTGTTGTTGATTCTCAAGGTTTACCACATGCAATTTACATAACCACGGCAGAAAAAACAGATCGTAATAGCGCTATAATAATGATTGAAAATGAAAAAGAAAATCTTTCTGCAGTTCAAAAAATAATAGTAGATGCTGGTTATACTGGTGAAAAATTTGCTTCTGAAATCAAAACAATCATAAATGCAAATGTTGAAGTGATAAAACGCAATGAATTACATACTTTTGTAGTATTACCAAAAAGATGAATTGTAGAACGAAGCTTTGCTTGATTAGAAAAATACAGAAGATTATGAAAAAATTGTGAAAGAAAACTAAATACTAGTTTACAAATGGTTGTTCTTTCATTTATTTCAGTTTTATTAAAAAGATTCTAAACAGGTTCTAAGAAAAAATATCAGGAAAATTATAAATATGAAATAGAACAAATTGCCAAAATTTTAGATCAAAATCAACAGACTATTGATAATTATTTAGTAGTCAATAATAAATATAGTATTATTATTGCAAGTTTAAATAATAAAAAAATTACTAAATGAAAAAATAATTTTTAAAAAATTATTACTTTTGGTTTTTGAGATTGAAATAAAAAAATAACAGTTCAACAAGAAGAATTAGAAAATTATAAAATTAATAATGAAGAATTGATAAAAGGGAAAGAATTAGAAAATGAAAAACTAAAACAAGAAAAAACTACTATTTTGATTGAAAAACTAAAGAAAAATATGTTTGAAATAACTAGTGTTCTTGCAGAAGTTGACATTTTAGAAGAAGAATTTAAAAAAATGCTCAGTGAAAAAACTAATAATGAACCTGAATGTGAAATTGCAGAGGAAGCAATTGAAGTACTAAGTAAAAAAAGAAGTTCATTTTGTTCACAAGATAGTGGTTTTGATCAAATGCAAGTAGCGATAGTGAAGAATCTTCTTATCCAAAAAAATTAAATCCATTTATTAATGATGATGACGTAAGTTCTCAATCAACCAGTATTTTTAGTAAACCAATTTTGCCAAAAATGTAAATAGATAAATATAGTTATTAAAATAATTGTTAATTTTAATAATTAAATATTAATAAATAAATTATTTAAATACTTACATCAGTAAGTGTTTTTAATAGAAAAACTTATTTATTTAGAAAAAATATGTAACTTAGTAAAAATAAAGAAATTATTATTTTAAAATCTTTTTATCTGTTAAGTATTTTAACTTGACATCATTATGTGAATAAGATATTATTAAAAAGGTTTATTTGCCACAAATTAATAGAAGGAGGTAATTTATGGTTAAATTACGCTTAATACCAACAGGAAAAAGTAAATCAGTGCAACCTAGTTACAGAATTGTTGCGATTGATGCAAGAACAAAACTAAATGGTAGATATATTGATAAATTAGGTACTTATAATCCAACAAGCAAAGAAAAACAAGTAACTATCGATGAAGTAAAAGCATTAAAATTTTTATCAAATGGTGCTCAACCAACAGAAACTGTTCGTAGTTTATTATCAGCAGAAGGAATTATGACTAAATTTCATAATTTAAGACAAGAGAGAAAAAGTAGCAAACCTAAAAAAATAACAAAAAAAGTTACTGTAAAAAATAAAAAAACTGCTACTACTGATTCTATTAAAAAAGAAGAAGCACCCGCTACTTAATATTAAAATATGCTACAAGTGATTAATTAATATGTATGTAACATTGTTAGAAGGTTTAATTGAACCAATTTTACTTGATAAAATTTGTGAAGTTGAGATTCGCGAATTAGTAGAAAAAAATCACTATGATTTAATATTAATGGTACCAAAATCATTAATATCAGTATTGATTGGTAAAAAAGGAAATACTATTCGCGCATTATCAACAATTATTGAAAGCAAAGCATATTTAGAAAACAATACTATTAAATTAGTAATTAATGAGTTTTAAGATGAAATATTTAGAATTAGGTACTATTGTTAATACTCATGGTCTTATTGGTGAAGTTAAGGTTTTATGTAATTATTATGGTAATAAATTTTCATGAAAAGAAAAAACAACAGTTTATTTAGAAGAAACTAAACAACTAACACCTTTAATTATTTCAAAAGTAAGAAATCATAAGCAGTTTTTATTATTAACATTTGAAAATTATAATACTATTGAGTTAGTAGAAGGTATGAAAAATAAAAATTTAGTTATTAATACTGAAGAAATAATTAATGACAACTTACCTTGATTTTATGAAGATATTCTAAATTATGAAGCATTTGATGCTAATAATAATGCTTTTTTAGGAAAAGTTATTGCTTTCTTAGATAATAATCATCAAGGTTTATGAGAAATAAAAATGACTAATAAAAAAACCTTTTTTATTCCTAATAATAAAGTATTTATTAATAAAATTAATAAAGAAGAACAAAAAGTTTATTTTAATATTATTGAAGGATTAATTAATAATGACTAAAAACCAATTCACAATTATAACTTTATTTCCCAATGCTTTTAATGATTTTATGCAAACATCAATCATCAAACGAGCTATTACTAAAAAACAAATTAGCATTGATATTATTGATATTAGAAGTTTTGCTAATAATAAACACCAACAAGTTGATGATGCTCCTTATGGTGGTGGCAATGGTATGGTTTTACAAGCAATGCCAGTAATTAATGCTATTAATAGCGTAAAACTTAAATATCCTGAGGCTAAAACAATTTTACTTAGTCCACAAGGTCAACAATGAAATCAACAATTAGCTTATAAATATAGTCAAAAAAATATTAATTATATTTTAGTTTGTGGTCATTACGAAGGTATTGATGAACGCATTATGTCTTATATTGATGAAGAGATTTCAATTGGTGATTATGTATTAACTGGTGGTGAATTACCAGCAATGGTTATTATTGATTGTATTACTAGGTTAATTCCTAATGTTATTCAACATCAATCTCATCTTAATGATTCTTTTAATAACTCATTATTGGATTATCCAACATATACAAGACCAGAAGAAGTACTAGGTATGAAAGTTCCAGAAGTTTTAATTGGTGGTCACCATGAAAAGATAGCAGAATATCGTCATCAACAAGCATTAATTAATACTTATAAAAAAAGAATTGATTTATTTAAAAAATATCAATTATCTGCAAAAGATAAAATAATAATTGAAGAATATAAATCTTCACTTAAAAAAAATAAACGAAAGGAGAAATAAAACATGCAAAATGCAATTATTAAATTAGTTAGCGAAAGTCAACTAAATCATAATCTTCCTAATTTTAAATCTGGAGATACAATCCAAGTTTTTTCTAAAATTAAAGAAGAAAAAAAAGAACGTATTCAAATGTTTGAAGGAGTAGTTATTGCTCGCAAAGGTTCAGGAATTACGCAAAATGTTATTGTTCGTAAAACTGTTGGTGGTAAAGGTGTCGAAAAAACATTTGCTTTACATTCACCATTAATTGATAAAATTAATGTTATTCGTAAGGGTAAAGTAAGAAGAGCACGTATTTTCTACTTATGTAAATTAAGCGGTAAAGCTGCTAGAATTAAAGAAATTAAAACAGTAAAACCCGTTAAATAATAATTAAACCACCGTTATTAAAATCAATGGTGGTTTTCTAAATTGATATAAAATAATAATAAAATGTATTAAAGGAGTTAAAAAAATGCCTAATGAAAGTACCCATAATCAAATTCATTGATTCCCTGGTCATATGATGAAAGCCATTAAAGCAATTGAAACTAAGTTACCAATTATTGATGTTGCAATTGAAGTTTTAGATGCACGAGCACCATTAGCAACAAAAAGTACTTTATTAGATCGTTTATTAGAGAAAAAAATAAGAATTATTGTTCTTAACAAAGTTGATTTAGCAGATGATAATTTTACTAAAGAATGAGTTACTTTTTTTGAAAGTCAAGGTTTTTCTGTTTTATTGGCAAAATCATTAACTACAAAAATGAAACCACAGTTGTTAAATTTAATTACTAAATTAATGGAACCGCAAATGGAAAAAGAATTGGCAAAAGGTATTGTTAATCCAAAAATTAAGGTATTAATTATGGGATTACCAAATACGGGTAAATCAACATTTATCAATAATTTATTGCAACGTAAAGTAACACAAACTGCTAATATACCTGGTGTTACTAGAGGTCAACAATGAATTAAATTAAATCCAACGATTGATTTGTTAGATAGTCCTGGTATTTTACCACCAAAAATGAATGATCAAAAAGTAGTAATGATTTTAGCTTTAATTAAAGCAATTCCTGTTAAACATTTATTTTTAGAAGAAATGGCTAATTTTGCTTTAACCTTTTTACTTGAGAATTATTATGAAAGATTAGTAAAATATTATAATATTAATTTTGAAATTAAAAATATTAATGATGAAACATTATTTCTTTATTTTAAGAAATTAGCACAAAAATATCATTTAAAATTGGCTAATGATGAAGATAATACTCATCGTGCCATGAATTTATTTATTAATGATTTACAAGTAGGGAAACTAGGATTAATTTCATTTGAAATACCACCTAAGATTTTAAAACATGAAAAGTAGTTTACGATACGAAATTGATAATTATTCATCAGGAACATTAATTGCTGGTTTTGATGAAGTGGGAAGGGGAGCTATTGCAGGACCAATTGTTGTTGCAAGCGTTATTCTTAAACCAAACTTTAATCATCCTTTAATTAAAGATTCAAAACAATTATCAGCAAAACAACGAATAGCAATGTATCAAATTATAATTGATAATGCACTAACAGTTGTTGTTAGTATTAAAAGTCATCAATTTGTTAATATTCATAATCCTAAGCAGACTAGTATTTTAGCAATGATAGAAGCATTTAATTTTATAAGGAGTGAATTAATTTTATGAAAAAAGATAAATGAAAAAATATGCCAAGACAAAAGTTGCATAAGAAAAAGGCAAAAAGAAATTTTGACCAAAGATTAAGTGAAAATATGAGTTTTGATAGTTTTTTAGGAGGTAGAAAATAATGGTTAAATGAATAGTTGTGATAATTGCTGTTCTTGGTACTTCTTGGGCTTTTAAAGGTACTATTAAAAAGTTAGTTTGAAAATTTAAACATAGAAAACATAATGTAGTTGACCCAGATTGTTGATATTGTAAAGAACAAAAGCGTAAAGAAAGAGCAAGAAAAGAGTTAGAGGAGGGAGGTGATTAGTATGCCAAAAGGATTAAGTGCTTTAATAGAAATGATTGGAGGTATTGGCCAAAAATTATTAGAATCTTTTAGTTATGTTTTTAACTGAGTATTTGCGGGTGATTCTATAATGACAAATTGACCGGTATTAATTCCAATATTTATGATGGTCTTAGTATTTATTAAAGAATTTATTGGACATATTATTCGTGGATTTAGATAGAAAAAATTAAAGTTGTTTTTAGGAGGTAATAGTTATGATTAAATTATTTTTTGCAATAATTTTTGTTTTTCCTTTATTAGGTAAACTTTTACCTTCTTTAAATAATATTGTGCAAAATATTTTGCAAAGTTATATTACTGATTTTTCTGGTTTACATAATTTGTCTTTGGTTATTAAAAGTTTTATTTTTGGTGATAGTTCACAACAAATAGTTTCAATGCCAGCACCATTGTTAGCAATTATTTTAGTACTTTTTACTTTTTCATTAATTTTAAAATTATTAAAAATAATATAGGAGTAGTTTATTATGGGTGTTGCTTTTATTTCAAAAGTTTTAGAACTATTTGGACAAATTTTTATGAAATTTTGAAATTTGCCAATGGCAGATTTAGGTTTTAATTTGGGAACTTTTGTTGTTTTTATTCTTTTAATAAAGTTTGCTATGTCAGTTTTTTTAAATATTGACATTCAGCCAGTTTCTACATCGGGGACTGTAAAGCAAAGTTATAGAAATATTAAAGGTAGTTCAAAATTTGTTGGTAAAAAAATTGCTAAGGTTCATAGTAAACGTATTGATAAATTAAAAGAAAAAAATAAAAAACAAGGTAAGTTTAAAGGTGGTGCTGGTGGTAATAAATTTACTGGAACATCTAGTGGTTGAGGAGTTGGTAATTAATTATGAGTGATTTTGTGAATAGTATATTGCATTTAATTTTTATATTTTCTAGTAATGATATTGGTATATTTTTAAATCAAACTAATATTACTGATGAAGTTTATATTTTGTTTAATTTGACTTTTTGGTTGGTATTAGCTGTATTTTTTAATTTTATTTATCGTAGTATTAAATTTATTTTTAGGTCATTGTTTGGGTAGGTGTTAAGTATGAGTGTTTGAGATATTTACAATAAAATACATCAATGTATAGTTGATTATTGAACTATGTTTATAGGAAGTCCAGTTGACCAATTTACTACTATTTTATGAAATTTAGTAGTTTATGGAACGCAGTTTTTTATTGGATTTATTATATTTTATGGTTTATGATGAGTTTTAAGATGTTTGTTTGGTAAATAATTATGTGATTTAAATTTGCTAAATTGTTTTTTGTTGTAAATACTTCTGTTCAAGCACCAACTAGTTTAATTGCTTCAAATGACCCTAATGTTGTTAATTATGATATTACAAAAGAAATGGTTAAACACGTTAAGTATAATGATTTTAATGATTGAGCAACAATTCCATGAAATTCTGCTTATTTTGACATTGACCAACCGGATTTAAAATTAGTTAGTGGTGAATATATTGGTAATCAGGGTACTTATATATGTTCTTATTATAGAGTGATACAGTTGGTGTTCCAAAACAACAGATAAATATGGGGTCTGGCGTTTATACTTTTAATAGGAAACAATTGGATGAATTTTCACGTATTATGTTTAATCATAATTATGTTTCAGAAAAGAATACTAATCATTTGAATTTTGTTAATAACGATAGGAGAGTTATAAATTTTCAAACACAGTTAAATTTTGAAATTGATAAACCTTTGAGTTTTTATATTCAAGGATTTATGTTTTATTTTGAATATGAACGTTTTAAAACTTTTACTGCTAATTTTACTTTTAGTTTTTTAGATTATGTTGGTAATACAAAGTATGTTTTTAAAGGTAAGGTTGATAATGATATTTATCAGCAACATTTATATAATTTTGTTACTTTGCCTATTCGTGTACCAAATTTAAAACATTTAACAGTATTTTTTGACGTTCACGGTGATTCATATTCTTATATGTCACCACAGTTAAATCTTGGTCAAGTTAATATTTTTTCAAGTGAAAATATAACGCCAGTGCCACCAAATAGTCCTTTTAATCCCGAATATGAAAGACCAAGTTGATATGATGTTTTTGGTCATTTGCGTAATGCTTTTAGATGATTACTTTATGGCGTTGTTGGTAAAGTTTTACCAGTTGAACCATTAAGACAATTTCTTTTTACAACAGATAGTTTATTACGACATATTTTTTCAGATACTATTAGTACTGCTTTAAATGTTGATATTGTTAGTGGAATAGAAAATATTATACCTTTATGATTATTTGTTAGAGCAATTAGTTTAATTATAGGTTAGGAGTTTATTATGCCTTGATATGGTTATGTGTTATTAGTTATAGGTTTGATTATAATTATTTATCCAATTCTTATAACTATTCGTAATGTTAAAATTTTAAAACGAGTTGGTAGTTATATTATTTCAGCACCTCCAAGAACTGGCAAATCTGCCCTTGCTTGTTGTTTAGCACAAACTCATAAGAAACGAGTAGTTAGAGTCCTTTCCCTATTAAGTTAAAGACTGGTTATTCTTATTTGGTTAATTATAACGATGTTTTTACTTTTAATCAGTAATGGGCGTATCAACTTAATGGTTAGATTTAATAAAAACATAAATGAGAGATAAACTCTCATTTTTAATTGTTAAACAATTATAATTAATTATTTTATTAAACCAGCACTTTATTAAAGTAATTAATTATTACATAACTAAATAAAAAATTATTTAGGCTATTGTGCTGGAATTAACCAATAGTAATTTTTGTGTTACTCTTTGAAAATTTCAGAAATTTTGGTTCCCTTCCCCTAGAACCCCTACCCTCCAAGGCTTTGCTACTGTAAGTAGCAAAGCCTTACGTATAGTAGATAAGTAGTTAGTAATAATTAATGTTAATTTAGATATTAAAAATAAAGTAAGAGAAACAACTAAAGGTATGTTATTAGAAATTGGTGAATATGAAACATGATTTCCTATTAAAGATACTACTATTAATAATAAAAAAATAACATTAAAAATAATTGAAGATTTTAATTATAAATTAGGTAAAAAATCAATTACAAAAGATATTGAAAGTATTAAAGGTAGTGATATTTTAAAATATATAAAAAATATTTCAGATATTACTACAAATGAAAATGAATTAATATCATGTGAATTTTATGAACAATATAATGGTTATTATATTTTTACAAATGATAAAAATCAAGAATGTTTTAAATATAACATTACATGAGAACAAGATATGAAAAGTTTTAAAATAAATAACCCATATAATGATAATGATTTAGCAATAAATTATATTGTTACACCAATGAAAGATATAAATACTCATAATGAAAAAATATTTTATTTAAAGTATTAAAGGAAATTAATATGTTATTAAATGTTGAAAAAATAGAATTAATAAAAAATTTATGTAATGAAAAATTACTTAAAAATAAAAAAAATATTGAAATACAAGAAATATTAAAAATTATAGAAAGGGATTAATAAATATGGAATGTAGAGAATATAGAATTAAAGGTTCATGTGATATTTGTCATAAAAATTCATCATTTGCAAATAGAACTTGTAATAAATGCTTTTATAAATTAATGAGTGATAATGATGAAATGTAATATACATAATGAAAAATATATTTGAATTAGTGAAATAGATAATACATATTATTGTAATAAATGTATAAATGAAATGATTGAAGAAGATATGTATTTAACATCAAATAATTGAGATTACTTATATGAATATTATATTAATGAATTACAATTAGAAAATTTTAAAGGAGTGTAAAAATAATGAATAGATTAGAATTACAAAATGCAAGAAAATTAATAGAAAAATTTGAAGAATTACAAGAAGAATTTAATGACAAATATGAAGATTTAGAACTTAACATTGATGCTGATTGTGAATTAAACATTAGGAATGATTATTTTGACTTTGAAAATGTAAATAAATTACAACAAGCAATTATTGATTATAAAAAAATTATTAAAGGTTAAAGGAGATGAATAAAAATGGTAGCAGCTCCTAAAAAGAAACCAGAAGATTTAATAACTAAACAAATTATTATTAGACTTACTAAAAGTGACCATTATGAATTAAAAAAACTTTGTGTAAAAAAAGAAATTACTATTAATAATTTTGTAAGGGATTTAATTAAAAATGCAATAAATTGAAAGAGTGATTATAATGAATAATTTATATAAAAAAATACTTAAATTACAATTAGAAATTGGTAGTACACCTAAAAATGGTTTTAATAAATTTGGAAATTATAAATATTGATTATTAAGTGATATTTTTAATAAATTTAAATTATTATGTAAAGAATTAAAAATTGTTATTACACATGAAGATATATTAACAACTGATAGAAAAATTAATTATTTAGATACTAAAGAAGTAGAAATAACTTATTTTAAAAGATATACAATTATTGATTTAGATAATGATAAAGAAAGTAAATATTTTGATATACTTGCTTGTGCTAAAAATACAGATATAGCAAAAGCAAAAGGTAGTGCAGAAACTTATGCTTATAGATATTTTTAATGAATTTATTATTATTAAGTGAAGATGAACTTGACCCAGATAATGATAATGTTAATTTAATACAAAATAATTATAATAAACAACAAAATTATAGTAATAATATAAAAATAACAAATGAAAAATGAGAACCAAGTGAAAAACAATTAGATTATTTTGAAAAATATATGATTACAAATACAGTTTTATTTGATGAATGTATAAGAGAAGATATGGAAAGATTAAATCCAAGTAATAATAAAGATTTTTTAATATTAATGGGTAAAAATTATTTAGATAATTTATTTGATAAATTTAATGAAATTCGTGAAAGATTTAAAAAATTAAAAAATAATAAAAGTGAGTATCGCAATTATGAATAAATGTAAATATTGTAAAAAAAGAATTTGATTAACAAATTATTGATGTATGAATTGTTTAAAAATATTAGTTATAAATTTAAATAAAAATAAGGAGAAAAAATAATGTTTACATCAGAAGAATTAAGAAAAAAAGTACTAAAAATGAATAAAAAACAATTAATAGAACTTTTAATAAATCACTATGAAATACTTTTAAAATTTAACAAATGTAATTGTAAAAAGGAGAATAAATAATGAATAGATGTACATTTACTCAAATTACTAAATTTACTAGTTTAATACTACCAGATGATGAACACTTTGAACAAATACAATGTGAAAATATGACAGAAGAGCAATTTGATGAATATAGAAGAGTATATTGTAAAGAACATAGAAATAAAGTTGATGAAATTAATAAATCAAGGCATAAAAATTGTATTAATAAAGAAAAATTAGTATCTTTTTTATCTGAATTTTATAATAACTTTAATCAAGTTGAAGACAAATGATTTCAATCAAAAGCAGATACTTATGCAAATATATTAGAAAAAATTAAAAAGGGTGATTTTAATAATGAATAAAGAAGTATGTTGTGAAGATTGTTGTGTATGTGATAAAAAACATGATTTATTTACTTGTGAAAAAAACTGCTGAGAAAATGTATGTGAACATTGTTATCAAGGTGATAAAGAACAAATACCATGTTGTTTTAGTGAAGTTAATGAAATTGGAAAACATATAACAAATTGTATTAATTGACCAACAAAATTAGATAAAGATAATGATTGTGGGCGTATTTCAAGTCTAGTTATAATTTAATTTTCTTTAAATAAAAGATAAAATAAATTATTAATTGTTATAAATATTATAACCCTATTTAGGGTTAATGTCAAGTCTTAATATAGATTTTATTAACTTATAAAGGTAATGTTTAGTAATCTGTGTAACTTACAAAAATAACTATGTTTAATTAATTCTAGTAAATATAATTAAATGACTAGAAAGAGTGAGTTACAGATGGCTAAAAAAGATAACTTTAATAATAATGATCCAATATCAAAAGCAGTAGATTTATTATTAGAAAATACTGAAGATTTAACAACAGTTTTTAAAGAAGGGGGTTTATATAAAGAATTAACAAAACGTTTAGTTGAAAAAATGTTGAATTCTGAGATGCAAAATTATTTAGGATATGAAAAAAATCAACATAGTAATAGTGACAATGCTCGTAATGGTATAAGTTCAAAAAAATTAATAACTCAACAAGGTAAAATTGAGATTGATGTACCACGAGATCGTAATAGTAATTTTACTCCTGTAATAGTGCCAAAAAGACAGAGAAGATTTGATGGTTTTGATCAACAAGTTCTTTCCTTATATGCAAAAGGTATGACATTATCAGATATTAGAATGCAGTTACAAGAGTTATATCAGGGTGCTGATATTAGTGAAAGTATTATTAGTCAAATTACTGATGATGTTATTGATGATGTCAAAGCATGACAAAATAGACCATTAGAAGGCATTTATCCTATTGTTTATTTTGATTGTATAGTAGTTAAAGTACGACAAGATAAACGCATTATTAACAAATCAGTTTATATAGCTTTAGGAGTTGATTTAGAAGGTAAAAAAGATGTTTTAGGTTTATGAATTAGTGAAAATGAAGGTGCTAAATTTTGATTAGCAAATTTAACAGAAATGAAAAATCGTGGCTTAAATGATATTCTTATTGCCTGCAGTGATAATTTAACAGGCATGTCAGAAGCAATACAATTAGTTTATCTTAAAACAGAACATCAATTATGCATAGTTCATCAAATTAGAAATAGTTTGAAATATGTCTCATATAAGCATAGAAAATCTCTAGTTGCAGATTTAAAACCAATTTATACTGCATGTAGTGAAGAACAAGCAATGCAGGCTTTAGAATCCTTTGAAAATAAGTGAAATAAACACTATCCTCAAATTGCTAAATCTTGATATAAAAATTGAGATAATTTAATGGTTTTTATTAGTTATCCTGCAGAAATTAAAAGAGTGATTTATACAACAAATGCTATTGAATCTGTAAATAGTCAATTACGAAAAATTATCAGAAATAAAAAAGTTTTTCCTAATGATATGGCAGTTTTTAAAATATTTTATTTAGCAATTGAAAATATAACAAAAAAATGAACAATGCCCATTCAAAATTGAAATACAGCAATTGCTCATTTTATGATAAAATTTGAAGATAGAATTAATCTAAACTAGTACTTTGTAAAACAAAGATACACAGATTACATAAAAGCCTCCATTTTATGATAAAATTTGAAGATAGAATTAATCTGAACTAGTACTTTGCAAAACAAAGATACACAGATTATTAAAAAGCCTCTTTATAAAATAAAAATTCCTAACTATTTAGGTTTAGATTTATTAAATTTTATAAATTTAAACAAATACTTTTAATTTATTAATTCTTGCTTGTTTTAATTTTAATAAATTAAAAAATGCTTCTTTTGAATAAATTTTTGCATTATTATTAGATATTGATTTGATTAAATGATAAACATCACTTTCAGCACTACAACCAATATTTCAAATAGCATTTTGATTTTCAATACCTTTTTTATTATTTTTAAAATATTCATATATTTTTTCATCAGCATTATTTTCTTTTAAATAATCTAATAATTTATAATAATTACCATTTAAAAATAATTTATAATAAGCATAATTTAATTTTTTATTATTTTCTTTTGTTCTTTTACCTTTTCCTACAATAAATACTTGTTTTAATTTTTGTAATGGATGTCATTTATCTACAGCATAATCAATTTTTAAATAATTAGCAGTAGATTTAAGATAAGTTGCACCATCACCCGTTAATTTTAAATTTTCATTAGTATAACCAATAAAAATATTATCTACATTAGTTATTATAGATTTACCAAATTCTTTTTTATTAATTCTTTGACCTTTTCTAGTTGATATAACAAAAATATATTTATTTTCTAAAACATGTCTATTATCAGTAGATTTATTTAAATCAAAACCAGTACTTATACTTACTGTTCTATGTCTAAATTTTCTTTTCTTTTTATTATCAATTAAATTATTATATGATTCATCTGATTGAATATAAATAAAATCAGTTGGTAATATTTGTCTTTTTTCTTGTGGTAAATCTTGTACAAATATATTTGTTGTTTTTACTCTTCTACAAATTGTTGATAAAGATATATCTATTTTTAAATTATGTTTAATTATAGGATATGTAATATTATTAAAATCAGCTTCATAAATTATTGATTTTGTTACTTGATTAGTAAATTTTTTATTTTTATCAATATTAATATATGTATCTAATGGATATAAATATTCACCAGTAATTTTATGTTGATATACTTTTCTATAAAAATCTTTTACTATTCCATACATTGATGTAAAAGTTCTTTTAGCAGTTTTAACATATTTATATTTATTTTTATCATAGTAATTTTCATACCAATATTTATCATATTTAATTAAATCATTTTTATAATCTAATAACATTTGTTTTTCATGACTAATTTTAAACTGATTATGAGGAAATTGTTCAGATAGTAAAATCATAATGCTTTTGCCTTTCTAAATACATGACTTTGAGTATAACAATAATTAACTGGTGAGTGTTGTAATATACTTTAGTTAAAATGTTATAATTAGTATATAAATATTGAATATAGGTGATATAATATGCCAGCAAAAAGAAAAGAATTAGGAAATTATGATGTTACAATTAGTAATTATTTAAGAACTAAAAATAAAACATTAACACCACAAGGATTAAATAATGCACTTGGAATTGATAGAAAATTTATATTTGATTGCCGACGCAGAAGCAATCCATGACAACGTAATTTTTTAAAAAGTTATGATAAAGCACGTAGTATTATTTCAACTCATATGTTAGAAAAAGCATTAGTAAAACCAGAATTAATTTATACACATTGATTAAAATCTCATCCAAATGAATTTGATATTAATGAAGATGATAATACTATTCAAAGTAATATAATTATTAATATTTCTGAACCTAGAAAAATAGAAAATAATGATTAAAAACCTATAATAAATATAGGTTTTTTTCTTTATTTTAAAGGGAAAAAATGATATAATTTACATAAGGAAACAGTAGCCATTCTGTGAGAATAGGAGTTAAATATGGAAAACTTTAACTGAGATAAAAATAAAAATTATAATAGTGAAGAATTAGAAAGTTTATTAGAACAACACCGAAATTTTGTTTATAAAACTACTAAGACTGAATTAGAACCTAAATTAAGTGAATATGAAACAAAAATAAAAGAATATGAAAATAAAGTTAATGAATATCAAGAAAAAGAATTATTTAATGGTTTTAATGATAAACAATTAAAAATAGTTAAATCATTAATTAATACTGAATATAAAGAACTTGATAAACATTCTGCTTTAAATAAAATAAAAGAAGATTATGCAGAAATATTTAATAATAATTTACATAATAAAGAAATAAAAAAACAAGAAATTATTAAAAATGAAGAATCTAAACAAGAGTTTTTTAATCCAAAAACACTTTTTGAATTAGATAATAATATTACATCTAAAAATGAAGAATTATTAAAAAATACAGAAGTTGTAGGAGCAAAAACTAAACAAGAAATGATTAAATTTTTAGAATTTTTATTTAGTAAATAATTAAATATTTCTCAAAAGGAGAGATATTATGGCTATTCCACAAGTTCCAACTGGTTTAATTACTGGTGGTAATAATGGAAATAAAGCAATGTTAACTGCTATGGAAGCTCAAGTAAAAGGTATACTTTATAATGATGAAAGTATGATGTTTTTAAAAGCAAGTGCAGTTGCAGAACAAATAAGTGAAATACCTGGAGCAGTAGAAGCATATTATCGTATTGCTGAACGTTTACGTTGAGGTTCAAAATATGATGTTATGACTGGTACAAATAAACAATGAACAACATTAAGAACAACTAGTGTTATTTTAGACCAAATATTAGTTATTGATTGAAGAACTGAAGATTTTGATATGAATAGATTTATGTCAAGTCCAATTCCATTAAAAGCAAATATGTTATCAATATGAGCAGAAAGTGCATTAAGAAATTATTTATTTATACAAGAATGTATTTTTTTACAAGGTATTAAAGATTATTGTATTGCTAAATCACAAGTAATTCCTATTAATATGTTAGAAATGACAGAAGATACAGCAAAATCAGCATTTTATCAAATTGGTGATAAAATGAATGAATTATTAGGAAATATAACTGAAACTGAAATTGGTACAAATGTAAGTGATTTTATTGGTGCATTAGGATTTACTCCAATGTTACAATTAACAAAAGCATATTTAAGATTAAATTATGGTCAAATTGCAGCAGATACTGTAGCAAGTGGTCAATTATATAAACAATCAGTATTTGGTATGTTTTTATATAAACATATGTTTTTAAATAAAGATATGGTTAAAGATACTAAAACTGGTTTACATTTAGAAAAAACATTTGATTTAAAAAAAGTATTAGGAGTTTTTGTACATAGAAATGCATTTGCACAACCTAATAGTTTTCAAAAAATTGTTAATTTAATTGATAATAATACATTAAATCAAAAAACATTAGGTAAAGCACTTTATGGTATAACAACAGCAATTCGTGGTTGATTATCATTTATTATTATGGAAAAAATGCCAACAGCTGATGAAATTAAAGAAGCACAAAAACGTTGTTGAACTAATTGAATTAAATTAACTCCAGCAGAAAGAGAAAAATCACCAGTAACATTTAAAATTGCTGATTTTGATGATTTTAGAATTAGTTTAAATGATTTAATTTATTTTAAAAATTTAGGAAAAATTAAAATGGCTGGTGATACACCAACTAATGATGAATTAGAAACTGCAATAATAAATGCTGGTAATAATGGTTATGAAAAAGGTAAAGCAACATTTAGTAATATTACATCAAAAAGTGCTACTATGACTGGTAATGATAAAGATTATATTGAAGAAATAGAATTAAAATTTTCTAAAAAATAATTATGGAATATATTTATAAATATTTTGATGAAAAAGCACATATTACTATTTATTCACCAAAGCCAGAAGATTTAACTACAAGTAATGATATTAGAGCAATTTTATTAGATGAATATCCTAAATTAAGAAATGATTATTTTATAGTAAGTGTGATGTACATGATAGTTATGCAATATGTGTTGGAGATAATATACATTGTGAAGGTAAAGTAATAATTAAAATAGAAAAACAAACTAATGTAGAAGGAGTAAATGAAAATGCCAAATGACACCATTATACAATCAAATAATTATACTTTATTAAAGATAATTCGTTCTTCAATAAGTGTCCTTTAATGGCAATGATTGGTACAAGTGCTTATTATGGTCAAGTAATAGGTAATCCAGTACTAGGTTCAATTAATAGTTTATTATTTGGTAAAAAATTAGGTTTAGATATTTGAAATTTAAATCAAAGACCAAATACTAAAACTAAATTAATTAATAGTTCTAAAAAAATATTATTAGGATTAGGAACAATTGGATTATCAAATTATGCTAAATTTACTACTAATTCAATTAATCCAAATCCTAATCCATTTCCAGATGATTTATTATTAATGAAAAATAATAATAATTTAATGGATTGAGATACATTTATTAGTTTAAATTCATATGGTATATCAAATCTTATTAGTGGATTAACTGAGTTAATACCTAATAAATTTGAAACAATAAGAAAGATTTGTAATATGGCAACTGGTGGATGTTTGATTAGTAGTGGTGTTGCTATGGGTATAAATAATGATTTTAATAATGCTTATGCAATACCTACCATAATTGCTGGTGCAAGTGAAATTATCCATAATTTACTACCTATGGAAACTACAAATCATATTGAAGAAATGCAAGAAACACTATTTAATAATGAAACTGCAAATCTTATTAATGATAGTGTAAGTGAATATGGTACTAATAGTGAATCAAATTTAAGATGAGATTATAGTCATATGAGTTTATAATGTTACCTTTAATTATTGAATGAATATATTATGCATTAGCAAGTAATGATATTAAATTAGCATTAATAAATGCTTTAAAAAATTATTATAAAAATCAATCATTAAAAGCAGTATTTGATAGTGAAAATATTAGTGAAAAAGAAATACATCAACCATATAGTGTTTTTAATCCAAATATACTTAAAAAATTAACAAGTATATTAAAACCAAGTGAATTATCTATATTACAAAATGAAATTAATAAATTTAAAAATCCAATAAATAGTTTTAAAAATTCTATTATGCCAACAGAAATTAGAATAGTTAAAAATTATGTAAATAAATTTGATAATTTATTTAAAGAAAATGAAAAAGAAATACCAGAAAATGCATGAGAAGTATTATCAAGTTCATGATTTAAAAAAGGAAGATTTATTGTTAATAATAAAAATTTAAAAATTGGAACTTTAACAACATTATTTCAAAGTGATAATGATAAAAGACAAATATGATATGGTCCATATACTTATCCAACATTTCCACAAGAAATATGAATATTAATGACACAAGCTAAAGGTAAAAATGGTTCTGGTGCTGGAACAATATTTTGAAAATTTTGAAATAGAAAATGATTACCAAGTCAACTAAGAAAATATGTTAAAAGTGAATTAGCAAAAAAAGGTAAATATTATGGTTCACAAGATACTAGTGTAATTTATCCTAATAATATTAATGTACAAAAAACTATGCATTTTATTAATAGATTAGAAAAAGGTTTTTTTAAATTAAAAGAATATAAAACTTTATCTAAAAATGAAATTGGAAGTACACAATGAAGATATGAAAGAAAACAATTATTAAAAAATTCTTTACATACAAATAAATATATAAAAATTAAAAGAAATTCTAATTTTTATAAAACATGAAAGTAGGTGGTAATTATTATTGAATTAGATAAACCAATTAAACCAATTGGTATATGAAATACTATTAATCCATTAAGTAAAGATAATAAAGAATATAAAAAATTAAATAAGATTTGATTTAATAAAAATAGTACTCATATAGATAAAATAAAAATTTTAATATCAAATATTTTAAAAATAACTAGTCATATTATTGGTATGTTAATAACATTATTTTTTACAATAACACCTTGATTAATACCTAAAATACCAATAGAAATGGGAATAGGTAATTATACTAATCAATATAATTTTACTTGACCTGACCATTTAATATTAACTTTATTTCCTATGTTTGGTCATATTGGATTAAATTTAGTAACTAAATTAGGTAATTATGGAAAATTAATTAAATATGCATTGATAACAATACCAATTATTATTACAAGTCCTTATTTAATATATCAATATAAAGAAATTAGAAAACATAAAAAAGAATGTCATTTATGTAAACAACATTCAAATAAAATACAATTGGAGGAATAAAAAATGAATTTATCTACAACAGTAATATCAGCAGTATTAAGTGGAGCAGTTGCTAGTGGAGTAATTGTTACTATTGTTTTATTATTTTTATCAAAATTTATTAAAAAATCAAAACAATCAAATTTAGCAAAAGAATTAAAAAATAATAAAGAATTAGAATTTATTAAAGCAAATATTAAACAAATAAATTCTCAATTACAATTAGAAACTACATCAACTGCTAAATTACTTGATAGTTTTAATGTAGAACAAGAACAAATAGATAATTTTGTAATAGCACAAAAATCTAAAAAGAAAGAATTATCTGAAAAAGATAAGAAAAAAGTAACTAAATTTAAAATTTAAAGGGTTTAAATACCCTTTATTTTACATTAAGGAGTAAATTATTATGGCTATTAAAGACCCATTAATGTTTATTACAATTGAAGAATTTAAAAATTGAAAAGGTTTTAATAAATCATTATTTGATGAAGTTACAACACCAGATAGTGAAATTAGATATGCAATAGAAATTGCAAGTAGTAATATTGATTATTTAAGTGGTTTTACTATTTCAAAAAAATGACCAGAAATAAATCCAACAAAATTTACAGATAATATTCAAACTGCAACTACTCATTATGTTAATTTTTTATTAGGTAAAGGTGTTGAATATGCACGTGGTCAAGCAAGTATTGGTCAAGGTGGTATTACTTATTCACAAAATAATCCAGAAGACCCTTATTATATTGTTCCACAAGTATTTAATTATTTAAAAGAAATAAATGAATATCCAATTATGCAAGGTTTTAATCTTAATGTTTCACCTAAACAAAATTGATTTAAAAAATTTATGGGTACTGGTGGTGAACAAAATCCATGAGAAATTTATTTACAATCTAATAATATTAAAAGTAGTGATAATAGAACTAAAATTACTATTAGTCATCCAAAAAATATTATAGGTTCAGTAGTTTATATTGATACAAATGGTATAAAATCATTTGATAATTTAACAACAATTGAATTATTTACTAAATATTTTAGTAATGATACTATGAAATTAGTTGATGGTAAAGAAGGTCAAGAAAAGAAAGTTATTAGTGCTACTGGTGGTAGTGGTGAATCATTATGAGAAGTTGATAAAGATAATCCTAATTTTATTAAACCAAAAGATGATAAAGGTATTGATGTTAATGGTAAAAGAATTATTGATGTTGGAACACCTACTTTTTTAAGTGATGCTACAACTAAAGAATATGTTGATAATTTATTAGATAAAAAACAATCACAATTAACAGAAAATAATGCTGGAGATAATATTACTATTACTGGAACTGGTTCAGATATTAAAATTAATTCTAATGGTGGAAGTTCAGTTGATGAAAATAGAATATTTAATAATAAAGATGATAAAGATAGCACTACAAGATTAGTTAATGAAGTTATTAAAACTAATGTTGGTGGTAAAACTTTAATTTATAGAGATAAACCTAATATAACTGATGATTTAGATATTCCAAATAAAAAATATATAGATGATAAAATACCTAATTTAGATAATTATTATACAAAAAAAGAAATAGATGAATTAAAAAGTGATATTGATACTATAATAAGTTTTAAACAAGAGCAAACAGATAATAAATTAGAAACTACTAATAAAACTGTTGTTGGTGGTATAAATGAAATAAATAAAAAATTAGAAGATTTTAAAATTATTAAATGAAAAGTAATAGGTAATAGAATTAATGATAAGAAATGACATATACCAACTGCACCTTTTAATCAATATATTTATAGAGTATTTGTTACATGAGAAGTTACAGAAGAAAATCCTTTAAATAAAGGTTATCAACAAGTTATATTTTTTAAATCACCTAAATTAATAGGTACTGGTAATTGAAGAATTGCTTCGGGAAAAATTGGTAATAGTGATAGTACATTAAATATTAATTTTGATAATACAGATTGAAGTTTAACTTTAAATGGTGGTAATGGTGGAGCAATTATTAGTTTAGAAGTATTAGAACAAGCAGATGATAATGTTTATCAAATTAATAGTAAAACATTAAATATTATTTCACCTGAAAAAATTGATATAGAAAAACCTATTAAAATTAATTCATATAGTTTAGAAACTAATGAAATTAGAGAAAATGAATGAGATATTGAATTAAAAAATAATCCAACACCAAATATTCCACAATGAAAAGAAGTAGGAACAAAGAAAAATAACAAAACAATTGAATATAATTTTATTAAAAATAAAAGATATCGTATTTACTATAATTATTCTCCTACTGATGATGAAATAGAAGAATCTTGAATAATTAAAGAATTTATATATATTAATAAAACACAATATTTAAATAGTTTAATAACACAAGATAGTAATTATGTTTGATTAAAACTAAATCAAAATAGTATATTTCTAATTACAGCACCTTATCCTTTCAGTTTAGGGAAACTTTTAAAATTAGAAGAATTACAGGAATAATATTATGAATAAAGAATTTACTTATTTACATGAAATTAGTTATTGATTATTAAATAAAAGTGATTTTACTCATAGTGAATATAATTTAAGTGGAAGTCGTTATTCAAGTAAAACATATAGTATTGCAGAAGAATTAGCAATATTAATTGCTATTTCAATTAAAGTTAATAAATCAATTGCTATATATTGTTTTAGAAAATTAAATAAAGATATTAATGATTTAGTTAAAGAAATTTATAATGCTTTAATAACAATTGGTTTTAATGATTATAAAGATTTTACTTTAAAATATCCAAATAAACAAGCAGATTTTAGATTTAAAGGTTCAAAATCATTTATTAGAGTTATGGGTGTATAATATAGTAATTCAAATGATAGAATACCTTTAAAAGGTCTTTCTCGTAGTGAAATAAAAGGATTTGATTTAGCAATTGAATGATGTGAAGAAGCAAATGAATTTACTCAAGCAGAATTTCAAGCAATTACATTTGCATTAGGTAATGCTAAAAAAAGAATAAAAATAAAAAGTTGTAATCCAGATAATATTTATCAATATTTTATTGAATATATGAATAATATAGTACCTTTTAATTTAGAAATTATGAAATCTAAAAATGAACAAATTAAATCAGTATTTGATAATAATATATTTAAATTATTTCATTATTCAAATTGAAAAGTAAATGCTCATAATTTGACATTAGATATGATTAATGATTTAGAAGAATTAAAAGTATTAGACCCTATTAAAGCACAAAGTTGATATTATGGTGTACCTAGTGTTTTACAAGGTGCTATATTTGCAAGATATCTTGATAAAGTAAATACTGAATTAGATTTTCAAGTTTCTAAAATAACTGGTGGTTTAGATATAGGTATGGCAACAAGTAGTAGTGGTCATCCAACTGCTGCTTCATTATGATTTATTGGTGAAAATCATAATGGAAGAAGAGCGCATAAAGTAAGTGAATTTTATCATAGTAATGCTAATATTAATGGTCAACCAGCAATGCATTTTAAAAATACTTATGAATTAGCAAATAGTATTATTGATTATTATTTAATTGAAGCACAAAAATATTTTGCTATGTTTAAAGGTTTTACTTGTTATGTTGATTATGGTAATGGTGGTCAAGCATTTATTGATGTTTTAAATGTAGAAAAAAATAAAAGAAATATGAATTGATTAAATTTTGAACCAGTAGATAAATCAGTAATGTATTTAAAAGATAGAATTGATTTTACTACTACTGGATTAATTAAAAATATATTAAGTTATGATTGAAATAATTGCCCAGAAACTAAAAGACAATATAGTTTAATTCAATGATTATCTAAATCTAAAATAGAAAATTCAAATAATGAACCTAAAATGTTAGATTTATATGATGATACTTGAGATAGTGATTGTTATGCATTAATGAATGATATGAAATGATTAATTGAACAAATAAATAATGAATTATTAATTAATAAAACTAAATTTGAATTTGGTAAACAATATAGTTTTATTAATAATAAGGAGTGATAATATGAATTATAGTCCAACAGAATATTTTAGTATACATGAAGATACTTGAGAATTAGATATACCTAGAATTATTGCAAATAAAAGTACAATGTTATGATTAGGTAAAGGTTTATTATTTAAAAGTGAAAATAAAGAATTATTAAATTTTTTAAATAAATTAAAAGATAAAGATAAATGAAATGAAAAATTATATCAATTTGGTATTCAAAATTCATTATTAGGTAAATGTTTTTTAATATGAATGTTAACTAAAAATGGTGAATTAAGTTTAACTTTACCAAGTCCAAGTTTTATGTCACGTGTTGCTAAATTTAATGAACAAGAACAATCAGCAGAATTATTTTTTATGAATGAACAAAGTGATAATGGTAGTTTAACATGAGTAACAATAGAAAATTCAAAAGTAAAAGTTGAAATATTTAATGGTAATAGAGAAATTTTATTAGGTAGTACAAAATCAAAAATTAAACCAGAAAGTCAATTAAAAGAAAAATATGAATTAAAAAATCCATTTGGTTATTTACCAATTGTTGAAATTACAAATTTACCACAAATTCATTTTTATGGTAATAGTACACAAATGAATGCATATCCAGATTGTGCACCAGTATGAAATTTAATATGAGATTTACAACATATTATTAAACAAAAAAGAAAAGAAAGAATATTAAATTTAACTAGATTTTATGGAATTATTGATAATGAAAAATTTAAAGCTTTAAATTTAAGTGATGATTTTCAATCAATTATTAAAGATGCATTTTTAAATATTACTACTGCAAATTATGTAAAAGGTGGTAATGGTGGAGTTGATATTGTACAAGATAATCCAAAATTTGGTGAATATTGACTTGATTATAATGGTACAGCAAAACAAATATTTAATGGTGCTGGTTATGATTATGATGAATTTAATGGTATTAATTATGAAAATAAAACTAAAACATTAATGAATAATAAATTTGATATGCAAACAACAGAAGTTAAAATAACACATTATACAACTTATTTATATAGAATGTTTGATATGTTAGTAACTTTTTCTAAAGATGAAAATGGAAAAGTATATTGAAATGGTAAAGGTGAAAGACCTTATAGTTTTGAATTTATACCAATTGCTATGGTTGACCAATTAGTACAAGATGAATTAATTAATAGTAGATTAAATAATGGAACAATGTCAATAGTTGAAGCAATTAGTTTATATGAAAATATTGATACATTAATGGCAAAACAAAAATTAGAACATATTATTAATGAAAATAAATTTTTAAATAAAAATTTAGGAGATAATACAAATGATAATGAACAACGCAGTAAGAATTCAATTAATGAAACAAGCACATATAGCATTAAAGCAAACTCAACAATTAATAAAGAGATGTAGTTATTGAAAAATATTTCCATTTGTTATTAATAATGGAGCAATTCCTTTAACTGAAACTGGTTATAAACCAATTAATAGTAAAATTAGTGATTTTGGTCAATATGAATTAATATTAACTGGTACTACTCCAGTTGTATGTATTTGAAAAAATAGTACAAAAATATATCAAAAAAATAAAGGTAAAATTAATGAAGAAATACATAAAGTTAATGGTCAAGATGAATTTTATACAAAACAATATAAAATTGGTGATTATTGAAATGCTTATTTAATTGATGATACAAGTGGTGTTGATTTTAGTAATTTACCAAATAATCAAATATTTAAAACAGTACAAACAAAAAGACAATATACTTTAGTAATGTTTGAAGAACATATTACAATTGATGATTATTTACAATTTTTTTGTGTATTTAATGATGAAAATGAAAATATTGGTGGTAATAGTGGTAAAAATCAAGATAGACAATTATTATATATTTCAAATGTAACAAATTATTATAGTCCTTATAATGGTGCATTTAGTATGCAAGTATTAACTTTTAGTAGTTTAAATGATAGAGTAGTTTCTACTGGTCAAAATACACTTGATTTTGTACAGTATGCTTCACCAGGAAGTGGTTATGCTTTCCCTATACTATTCAACAAGGAAAAGTAACTTTAAATCGTACTTTAATGCGTGATATAGGAGTAAGATATAGTCATAGACAAAGTTATGGATTAGAATTATTAACAAGTTGTTATTATTATGGAAGACCAATAATTCAAGGTCAAGAACCAATACAACAAAATAATGAAGAAATATTTGAAAGTAAAGTATTTTCTTCAAGAAGATTATTTATTGCTGGTAATAATGAAAAATCTACAACTGAAGTTAAAAATAATGGTGGTTTACTTGCTGGAATAAATGATAAAATAACTACAAGTTGTCATCCAGAAACAACATTTTATAATATTATGGACGCTAAACCTACTGGATTTACTAATTTTAAAAATTTTACAGAATGATTAAAAACTTCATTAAATTTTCAAGATAATTTATTTGTAACAAAAGATTTTAAAGGTATGTTATCTTTTGATAAAGATAAAGCAAGATTAAGTAATGGTACATCAGTAGGAGAAGCAAAATTCTTTTGAGATAGTGAATGAAATATAAATAATTTAACTGGTAATTATAATGTTGATATGAGTAGTAATTTTAAATATAAAGACCCAGAAAGTGGATTAATTATAGGAAGTCCAACTGTAGATTATAGTAAAATAAGTCAAAAATATATGTCTGCTATATTAAATTTTAATAGTGTAGTATTTAGTCCATTAATACAAATGCCTTATGATAGTCAACAATGATTACCATTTGCATTAAGTGATATTCCTTTAATTGGTAAATTATTAAATGCTTTAACATTAGGTATATGAAGTAGTTGAGTTATTACTCAAAATTCTCAACAATATAAAAAAATATGTTATATTTTAATGGTTTTATGAGTGCATTTTTTACAAGTAATTTAGAAAGTATTATTGGTAATGGTGGTTTAATTCCTTTAAATGCATTTACAAATGATAATGATTTTACTATTGGTAAATTATTAGGTGCAAATGTTTCAACAACTGCTATGACAATGAAATTAAGTGATAGAATAAGTGTTTATCCATGAGATGCTAAAACTGGTAAAAAGTTAGAAGTAAAAGAACAAATAAGTACAGTTGACTTATCACAAAAGAAAACAAAAGAAATTTTTAATCATATAATAGATGATAAAGTATATATAATGGCAGAAGATACTGAATTTTTAGATATTTCTTCACCATTAACTCATGAAGATAAAGATTGTCAATGAAATCCGACAAGTAATGGAGATATTGATGGTTCAAATTATGCTTATATTATTGATACAAGTGTTACTCAAAGTTTACATCAAGGTGAAGAAAGACATACATTTTATAGTGATAATCCTTTTACTTATCAAGGTGATTATAATGAAATATCAATTGCACAATTTCGTTATAATAATATGGGTTATTTAACTGGTAATGCTTTTAATTGAACAACTTTATATAAATTAAATCATGATGAATACTCAGAAAGTGAAGAAACTACATTTAGTTATCCAGCAAAAATATTACCACCAAGTCCACAAAATATAGCAAAACAAATTGTAATAATTCCTAAAAATCCAAGTATAGAGGTTAATATACCACAAACATCCGTATTTAATAATACAAAAGATAAATTAATATGAGATTATAATTCATGAATAGAAAATGTAGTACCTAAAATTAAACCATTAGAAATAAATATTAATTTTAAAGATTATTTAGACCCAACATTATTAATTAAAACTTTTAATGATTTAAAGAGATATTATAAAAGCATAGATATATATTTAAGTTATGAATATGAAACAAATGAGTTTATTAATCATCAAACAGACGGTTGTACTACAACAGAAATTTTTAAACCATCCAAAACTCAAACTTTTATTTTTTCAAGAGATTTAAAAGAATTATCAATATATAATCAACCATTAAAACTAAAATACTATGAAAAGAATAATATTACATATCATGGATTATATGCTGGATATTATGGTAATGGTAAAATAGGGTTAGAAATTGATAGAAATGAATATAAGTTATATAGTATTCAAAGTACTTATATGGAATCTAAAATTGAAGATAATATCACTACACAAAGCATCCAAAATCAAAAAGATACAATCTTAGGATTTTGTGATTTATCTGATAAAGAATTTAAGTGAAAAATACAATTATTACCTAATATTATGCAATTAGAACTTGGTATTTTTAGTGAAAAAGCGGTCTTGGGTTTAATACAATATATAAGATATTATAAATATTATAAATTAAATATATCAAAAATTATTTTTAATCCAAGATAATTGTGTTAAAATAAAAATAAAAAAGTAAGGAATAATTTTATGTTATTATTAGCAAGTATCAGTTCAATATTAGCAATTAAATTAGCAATAATGGGAGCACTTTGTTTAGTCTTTACCTTAATACCTGGTGTGTTATTATTTTGTCATTCTTTCCATGAAAATAAAAAAATAAATTTTAAAGAAAAAAAAACAATTATTGGTAGTATATTTTTAATATTATCATTTTTATCTTTTATAGAAGTAATTGTTTTTACAACCATTACTTAGTACATTGGTAATGTTTAGTAATCTGTGTAACTTACAAAAATAACTATGTTTAATTAATTCTAGTAAATATAATTAAATGACTAGAAAGAGTGAGTTACAGATGGCTAAAAAAGATAACTTTAATAATAATGATCCAATATCAAAAGCAGTAGATTTATTATTAGAAAATACTGAAGATTTAACAACAGTTTTTAAAGAAGGGGGTTTATATAAAGAATTAACAAAACGTTTAGTTGAAAAAATGTTGAATTCTGAGATGCAAAATTATTTAGGATATGAAAAAAATCAACATAGTAATAGTGACAATGCTCGTAATGGTATAAGTTCAAAAAAATTAATAACTCAACAAGGTAAAATTGAGATTGATGTACCACGAGATCGTAATAGTAATTTTACTCCTGTAATAGTGCCAAAAAGACAGAGAAGATTTGATGGTTTTGATCAACAAGTTCTTTCCTTATATGCAAAAGGTATGACATTATCAGATATTAGAATGCAGTTACAAGAGTTATATCAGGGTGCTGATATTAGTGAAAGTATTATTAGTCAAATTACTGATGATGTGATTGATGATGTCAAAGCATGACAAAATAGACCATTAGAAGGTATTTATCCTATTGTTTATTTTGATTGTATAGTAGTTAAAGTACGATAAGATAAACGCATTATTAACAAATCAGTTTATATAGCTTTAGGAGTTGATTTAGAAGGTAAAAAAGATGTTTTAGGTTTATGAATTAGTGAAAATGAAGGTGCTAAATTTTGATTAGCAAATTTAACAGAAATGAAAAATCGTGGCTTAAATGATATTCTTATTGCCTGCAGTGATAATTTAACAGGCATGTCAGAAGCAATACAATCAGTTTATCTTAAAACAGAACATCAATTATGCATAGTTCATCAAATTAGAAATAGTTTGAAATATGTCTCATATAAGCATAGAAAATCTCTAGTTGCAGATTTAAAACCAATTTATACTGCATGTAGTGAAGAACAAGCAATGCAGGCTTTAGAATCCTTTGAAAATAAGTGAAATAAACACTATCCTCAAATTGCTAAATCTTGATATAAAAATTGAGATAATTTAATGGTTTTTATTAGTTATCCTGCAGAAATTAAAAGAGTGATTTATACAACAAATGCTATTGAATCTGTAAATAGTCAATTACGAAAAATTATCAGAAATAAAAAAGTTTTTCCTAATGATATGGCAGTTTTTAAAATATTTTATTTAGCAATTGAAAATATAACAAAAAAATGAACAATGCCCATTCAAAATTGAAATACAGCAATTGCTCATTTTATGATAAAATTTGAAGATAGAATTAATCTAAACTAGTACTTTGTAAAACAAAGTTACACAGATTACATAAAAGCCTCAGTACATTTCCCCACAATCTTAAATATTAATGTATAATTTATTTGTAATACTTATCAAGGGTTATAGAGAAAGATAAGTATATAATTTCACTGTTATATTATTAGGTTGGCACCTAATTAAAAAGTTACCTTAATTGGTAACTTTTTTTATATTTATCTAAATAAAAAAAGAAGACATGAAATTCATCATATATCACCAGTGTACAGATTAATTATAATCCTATGGCTATCTTCTTTTATTATGGAATGGCAACACTTTTTAGGACTATTTTTTGGTAGACATTTGTGCTTGATATTTAACTGGAGTTAAGTATTTTAGAGTGCTGTGAATTCTTATGTTGTTGTATCAATTGATGTAATCAAATAATTCTAGTTTTAATTGGATTAATGATGTAAAATTTTTATCATTAATAAATTCTGTTTTGAAACTTTTAAAAGTTGCTTCAGCAACAGCATTGTCATAAGGGCATCCTTTTTTGTTTAAAGATCGAGTTATGTTGAATGCTAATAAAAGTTTATCAATAGTTTTATTATTAAATTCATTACCGCGATCACTATGAAATATTTGGATATCTTTTAAACAGCGATTTGATTGCATAAATGCTTGATGTACTAATGGTGCATCTTTTTTAACTCCAACACTATGTCCGATAATTTCGCGGTTGTACAGATCAATTAATAAGCAAATATAGTTTCATTTACCATTAACTTGAACGTAAGTTAAATCACTAACAATAACTTCATTTTTAACTCTATTATTAAAGTTTCTATTAACAAGATTGGTAATTTTACTATCATTCACTCTATCATGATGATTTTTGAATGATAATTTAGTGTATTTTGATATTAAATTATGTTTATTCATAATTTCTTTAATTTTTCTGCGTGATAAGTAAATTTCTTGTTTTGCTAGTATGACTTTTAATCTTCTAGTACCATAAACTTCTTTATTTTCTTTAAAAGCACTAATAACAGCTTCATCATAAATATTTGATTTTTTTCTTTTTTCTTTAAATTAAAATAATATGTTGATTTAGAAAGTTTTAAAAAACGACACATTGTGCGCATTTTATATTTAACTTTATTTTTAGCAATAATTTCTATTTTCTGCCTATTATTAGTGCTGCTTGCTTTAAAATATCATTTTCCATTCGTAACTGTTTTAATTCTTTTCTTAATTTAATTAATTCATTTTCTTCAACAGAACGGTTATCTTTAGATTTAAAACTACCTGAATTAGTAAATTGCTTAATTCAATTATAAGTAGCTGCTCTTGTAACATTGTACTCTTTAGCAAGACAAGATACTGATTTGCCACTTTGATATAAAGCTACTATTTGTTTTTTAAATTCATCTGAATATGAGTTAATATTGGCCATAATTATTGTTCCTTTCTTTTCACTAATTTGTTCACTTGTCTACGTAATTAGTGTCCAATAAAGTGTAACCCATCCATAAATTTTCACTTTAATATTTAATGGTAATGTTTGTAAATTAACACCTTCAATAATATATCCATGATCATTACATTCAAAAATAATTTTATTTTCATAAAATTCTTTAATAATACCTAAAAATATTCATCCATGACTTATTCCTCCTTTTCTATTCTTACTATTAATTAGATGAAAAAGAAAAATAAACCTTTTTATTTTTTAAAATTATGTTCAATTGAAAGCACATCATCATCATTTTCAATTGTTTCTAACAATATATCAATTAATTTAATTTGTTGTTGATCAGTAATGGTAATCAATTCATGGGGAATATTAACAATTTCATTAGTAATAAAATCATTAATATTATTTTTTTCTAATAAATTAGTTACAGCATTTAACTGTTTAGGATTAACTTCAATATCAATGATATCTTCATTTTTTTCAATATTAAAAATTTCAAAATCAATTATTAACTCCAAAATTTCTTCAACTGATAATAAACTTGAAAATTGAATTACCCCCGTTGTTTGAAATAAATATTGAACAGAATTAGTAGCAGCTAAATGACCACCCAATTTATTAAAATAACTTCGAATATTACTTGCAGTTCGATTTTTATTATCAGTTAAACAATGAATAATTATGGCAATATTACTTGGTCCATATCCTTCATAAGTGACTGCTTCATAATTAGTTGTTTCATTTTTATTACTAGCTTTATTAATAGCACGATTAATATTATCCTTTGGCATATTTATACGTCGTGCTTTTTCTAACATTAATTTCAATCGCGGATTATTTTCAACATTTGCACCACCTAATTTAACAGCAACATAAATTTCTCTTGATAATTTTTGAAAAATTTTACCACGTTTGTTATCTTGGGCATCTTTACGATGTTTAATATTTGCATATTGTGAATGTCCAGCCATATTCTCATTCCTTTATTTTTTTCTTGTTCATTTCGGAGCTTGCGGTACAGGTATTCTTTTGTGTGCACTATTCTGATGCATAAATTCAATTTTATTAATTACTGATGATGGTATTAATGATTTATTTCCTAGTAAATATTGATCTAATTGTTCATACTTAAATTGCATTTCCATTTCATCAGTTTGTCCATCTCATAAACCAGCAGTTGGCTTACGAATAATGATCTCTTCACTAACTTTTAATATCTTTGCTGCAGCAAAAACATCTTTTTTTAACAAATGAATAATTGGTAATAAATCAACACCACCATCACCATATTTAGTAAAATAACCAATGTGTCATTCATCACTATTATCTGTTCCTACAACTAAATAATTATGATTTTGTGCATATGCATAAAGAGTATTCATTCTTAATCTAGCTTTTAAATTGCCTAAAATTAATTTTGATTTTTCTATATTAATTTCAGTTTCTAATGTTTTTTTAAAACTTAAAAAAACATTATTTAAATTAACTACTTTGGCATTTAATTTATGAATATTAACTAAATTATTTGCATATTCTAAATCAATATCTGGTGAAAAACAAGGCATAATTAATGCTAAATGATCATTAGGAAAAGCTTTTTTAATCAATAATGCTACTACTGCTGAGTCAACACCACCACTTAAACCAACAATTAAACCTTTGGCATTTGCTTTTTTTACTTCACTTTGTAAAAATTTAATAATTTCATCTAAATATTGTTCTAAATTCATAATTATTCACTCTCTTTTATTTCTTCAGACATTTCAAAAATATTGTTATAATGTCCAGCAATTTTATTATGGGTTTTATCTAAAGTTTCAATGGCTTTATTAGTTGTATCAAAACCAGCCTTAACTTTTTCTCATCTATCAACCCAACGATCAAAATCATCTTTGAATAAACGTAATTTTTTTGCCATTTTTTCTAAATTTTTATTAAAATCAATGTCTTTACGATTTTTATCAACTGTAAATAAAACAGCAGATAAAGTAGTAGGAGAGGTAATTCAAACACGTTTCTTAAAAGCATATTCAACAATATCATCAGCAAATTGTGCGTAAATAAAAGCAAATATTTCTTCAGAAGGAATAAACATTACTGCGCTAGAAATCTTATTTTTAATATTAATATATTTTCCAACTTCATCAATTCGTTTACGAATATCATTACGAAAATCTTTTAAATAATTTTCTTTAACTTTAATATCTTCACTTACTAAATACCTTTGATAGTTATCAATTGAAAACTTTGAATCAATAGCAATTCCTTCTTTTTCAGAATCTGTTTTTACATAGGCATCAACAACTTTGCCATCAATTGTTTTATATTGTCGTTCTCATAATTTTTGATTTGAACCCAACATATTAGTCAAAATTTTTTCTAAAACAAATTCACCAACATTACCACGTTTTTTAGTATTAATAAAAACTTCTTGTAAACTTTGAATATTATCATTAATTTTTCCTAAAACAGTTGATGATTCTTGTAACTTTGCTAAATCTTTAATAACATCTACTACTTGTCTTTGAATGACATCAGCATTGCGTTTATAATCATCTTCTTTTTTATCTAAATTTTTTTGAAAATTATCAATATTACTCATTAAATTAATTAATTTTTCGGTTTTATCACGATCCGAACCATTTCATGATGTTTTAAAATCATTTAATTGTTCTTTTAAAGTTTCTACTTGCATTTTTAAAAAGTCTTGTGCAATTGGGTCACTAGTAACATTCTGACTTTTTTTAATTTGCATATAAATTATTAAGCCACCAATACTACTAATAATTAAAATAACTACCAATAAACTAATTACTATTTCCATTTCCTATTTTCCTTTGCCCTTTTTTTTATTCTTCTTCTCAAATCATATCATAATTAAAAATCTTAACATGATCACCTTTTTTTATTCCTTGCTTTCTTAATTCATCATAAATTCCTAAATCTTGTAATTTAATTTTAAATAATAAAATATTATGATAATTATTTAAAGGATTTTTTTGATATATTACTTCAACGGTTTTACCAGAAATAGTTCATTGATTATTTGCAAATTTAGTAATAATAACTTGTGGAACTTCTTCTTTATTAGTATATTCATAAAGAATATGTTCTTCATTATTTTCATTATTATTAACTTGATGCAGTTGTTCTTTTTCAACAGCTTTAGCAATATCTTTAATTAATATATCCAAACTAATATGTTTCATAGCAGAAATTGCAATTATTGGTAATTTAATTTGTTCTTTTAATTTCTCTAAATTAGTTTGTGCATCTGGTAAATCAATTTTATTTGCAACAATTAAATGCGGTTTTTTTGTCAAATCTTTATTATAACTTTCTAATTCACTCATAATTAATTGATAATTTAAAAAATGATCTTGAGTCTTATCACTAATATCAATCATATGTACTAAAACTTGACAACGTTCAATATGACGCAAAAACTGTAAACCTAGTCCTTTTCCTAAACTAGCTCCTGCTATTAATCCAGGCAAATCCGCCATAACAAAATTATTATTTTTATCAACTCTAACAACACCTAAATGTGGATTAAGAGTAGTAAAAGGATAATCAGCAACTGTTGGAGTTGAAGCAGAAATAGCTCCTAATAATGTTGATTTACCGGCGTTAGGCAACCCAACTAATCCGGCATTGGCCAATAATTTCAACTCACAAATTATTTCAAAATGTTGTCCAGGCATTCCTTTTTCACATATTTTAGGTACTCGATTTATTGCCGAAGCAAAACGAGCATTTCCTCGTCCACCAAGACCACCGGCAGCAATTATTATTTCTTGTTTATCTTTAATAATATCACCAAGAATATTTTGAGTTTTGTTATCTCTAATAATAGTACCTATTGGAACTTTTACATAAGTATTGGTTCCTTTACGTCCATGCATATTTTTGGGTGCACCATTTTTACCATCTTCAGCAGTTATCTCTTTATTTTTACGTAAGTCTAATAGAGTATTCATACCTGAATCACCAATAAAGATAATATTACCGCCTCTTCCTCCATCTCCACCAGATGGACCACCTTTGGCTACATAAAGTTCACGACGAAAAGCAACAACACCATCACCGCCTTTGCCGGCAGTAACTTTTAATTTTGTTACATCTATAAAACGCATTTCTTACTCCTTTTTTATATTAAAAAAAACTCTTATTATATAGTGTTAACATTTTTGTGTAAAATACTATTTTATTTTTCATATAATTTTAGTATACAGATATTATTGTTAAAAAAATAATAATTTACTATATCTAGTTAATATTTTTTGTAAACTATTTTTGCTTTATGAAAATTAAAAAAATGTTTGGAATGGCAACCCTTTTTAGGACTATTTTTTGGTAGACATTTTTTCATGATATTTAACTGGAGTTAGGTAGTTTAAAGTGCTGTGGATTCGTATGTTGTTGTATCAATTGATATAATCAAATAATTCTAATTTTAATTGGATTAATGATGTAAAATTTTTATCATTAATAAATTCAGTTTTGAAAGTTTTGAAAGTTGCTTCAGCAACAGCATTATCATAAGGACAACCTTTTTTGCTTAAAGAACGGGTAATATTGAATGCTAATAAAAGTTTATCAATAGTTTTATTATTGAATTCATTACCGCGATCACTATGAAATATTTGAATATCTTTTAAACAGCGATTTGATTGCATAAATGCTTGATATACTAATGATGCATCTTTTTTAGTACCTACACTATGTCCAATAATTTCGCGGTTAAATAGGTCGATTAATAAGCAAATATAGTTTCACTTACCATTAACTTGAACATAAGTTAAATCACTAACAATAACTTCATTTTTAAGCCTATTATTAAAGTTTCTATTCACAAGATTGCTTATTTGGCTATCATTGACTTTGTTATGATGATTTTTAAATGATAATTTAGTGTATTTTGATATTAAATTATGCTGATTCATAATTTCTTTAATTTTTTTGCGTGATAAATAAATTTCTTTATTTTCTAGACTGACTTTTAATCTTCTTGTTCCATAAACTTCTTTATTTTGTTTAAAAGCACTAATAACAGCTTCATCATACATATTATTTTTGATTTTATCTTCTTTTTTCTTTAAATTAAAATAATATGTTGATTTAGAAAGTTTTAAAAAACGACAAATTGGACGAATTTTATATTTAGATTTATTATTTGTAATAATCTCTACTTTCTGCCTATTATTAGTGCTGCTTGCTTTAAAATATCATTCTCCATTCTTAATTGTTTTAATTCTTTATTTGCTTGAATTAATTGTTTTTCTAAATCCGAAAGATTATCTTTAGTTTTAAAACTGCCTGAATTTGTAAATTGCTTAATTCATTTATAAGTAGCTGCTCTTGTAACGTTGTATTCTTTAGCAAGGCAAGATACTGATTTGCCATTTTGATATAAAGATACTATTTGTTTTTTAAATTCATCATTATATGAGTTAATATTGGCCATAATTATATTTCCTTTCTTTTAACTAATTTGTTCACTTGTCTACGTAATTAGTGTCCAATAAAGTGTAACCCATCCATTTTTAATCATATTTTATCATTCCTTAAAAAATGCTTGTTTATAATGATGAGTATGTTTTTTTGTTTTTCTATGTGTTATATGTTCAATTTCTTTTTGTATTTTATTTTTGCTTTTTCTTAATTTTTTCTTACTTTTTGCTATAACTTGACTATATGCAAATTTTTCTAAATGATGTAATAATCCCGTACCAAATAAAGTATTAACTGAAAATTTTAAATCAACATTTTTAAATGATTTATTAATATTTTTCATAGGATTATCGATAACATTAACAACTTTATAATAAGTTCTCGTAGTTCTTAATATTATTCTATATGTCTTAAAACTATCTCTAATTATTTGTTGAATAATTGGTGGAGCAAATGCTATTGATTTTAATCATTTATTTTGATTAACTCCATAACCAATGTATCAACCACTATATCAACGATATCAATGAAATGGATGTATTTGTGTAACAAAAGTTTCTGCTTTAATAATACTATCGACAACTACAATAGGCTTATATTTAGAATTACGATGATAAATAGTAATTGCACATTTATTTAATGACAAAGGTTGAATTTTACAACCCATAAATACTGGTGAATTTAATGGAATTAATTGCGCATGCTGAATTGCTCTTTTTTCTGCACTAGTAAATAAATCAGTTGCTTTTTGTTTTAATTTATTAATCTTTTCAAATGCTTTTTTTTCTAACTTTTCAAATTTTTCTTGTAATTTATATATACTTTCTCGTATTTTTTCAAAATATGTTGTATCTTTTCAAAACTTTTTTAAACCTTTTTTAAAATAAAATCTAATATCAAAATATTTAAAAATTTTATTCAGTCTTATAATATTTTTATTAATTAAGTCATTTTGAATTCAATAAAATTTATGAGCATTAGCACGAATTTTTTGTAAATCTAAAATTAAAGTTTTTCCATATCTATTTTCTGTTTGTATTGTATGAACTAAATTTAATCAATCATGTTGATTCATTTCTAATGCTTTTTTTAAATCAGTATTATATTTTTTTAAAAAGTTATTTGTTTTTTCGATATCTTTAATTTTAAATTTTGGAGTTAAATGGGGACTTAATTTTATTAATGTATTTTGTAATAATAAGTGTTCTTTTAACTTTTGTGTTTCTAATTTTTGAAAATTATTCTTAGAACCTGTTTAGAATCTTTTTAATAAAACTGAAATAAATGAAAGAACAACCATTTGTAAACTAGTATTTAGTTTTCTTTCACAATTTTTTCATAATCTTCTGTATTTTTCTAATCAAGCAAAGCTTCGTTCTACAATTCATCTTTTTGGTAATACTACAAAAGTATGTAATTCATTGCGTTTTATCACTTCAACATTTGCATTTATGATTGTTTTGATTTCAGAAGCAAATTTTTCACCAGTATAACCAGCATCTACTATTATTTTTTGAACTGCAGAAAGATTTTCTTTTTCATTTTCAATCATTATTATAGCGCTATTACGATCTGTTTTTTCTGCCGTGGTTATGTAAATTGCATGTGGTAAACCTTGAGAATCAACAACAATATGACGTTTTATGCCTGAAATCTTTTTACCAGCATCATAACCTTTATTTTCAGTAGTATCTGTATTTTTAACACTTTGCGAATCAATTATACAAAAACTAGTTTGTTCTTTGCGATTATTGTTGATACGAACTTTTTTAACTAATTTTTTTTAAAATTAATTGCAATACACTAGGTTCTTTACCATTATTTTTACTTCAAATTTGAAAATAATAATATACAGTTTGTCATTTTGGAAAATTTTTTGGTAACATTCTTCATTGACAACCACTTTTTAATACATATAAAATTGCACAAAATATTTCATATAAATCTAAACTTCTTGGTTTTGTTTTCTTTTTACTATTTTCTAAAATTGATTTTATGTTTTCAAATTGTTCTTTGGTGACATGACTTGGATAATTTTTATGCATATATACCTCTTATTTTAAAATATATAATCATTTTACATTATTTTCGAAAAGATTCTAAACAGGTTCTTATATTGTCTTTCAGCAACATAACCTAAATCTCGTAATATTGTTTCACGATTAGGACTAAAACTATAATTCATTAAATAACGTTTATTACCAATAATTTTATCTGTTAAAATTTCTTTTCCACTTACTTGACTAATAATTTCTTGTAAGTTTTTTACTTCTTTAATTCCAACTTGTTCTAATGTTTTAGTTTTTTGTGCTAATTTAATAAATTTAGTTGTACGATAACCACGACTAATTTTATTAAGTCCAGCAAATGCAGGAAGTATATTAAAGAAAGTATTTAATTTTGTTACATTTCCTTTTAAATAATCATAAACTTGATTAATAGTAAAATCAGTTAAAAACTCTACACCAACAGCACTAATACTAGCAACTAAATCACTTGCACCTAATCCAAGTGCAAAACTTTCACTTAATCCACCAGTAAAAGGAGCAAGTGCTACTGCTATTACTTGTACACCAATCATTTCTAAAATTTCTCATCAAAAACTTTTATTTTCTTGTTGTTTACTTATTCTAGTATGTTTGGGTTTATTTATGTTTAAAAGTATTGCTGTATTAGTTGTACCGATTGGCATGGTATTAATTTCCTTTATTTAAGAGTTATTTTAATTTGATTTGTTGTTCCTTTATAATTTAAGTCATTAACATTTGCAGTAATAGTTATATATAAGTCACCGGCTTTTTGTTTTTGATTACTTACATTAGTTTTTCCTTGTGCATCACTAAAATATTTAATAGTTGGATTTGTTAAATTTGGATTTAATGATTTAAGTTCATTAGTACTTTTTATTTGTGTATTTAATTCACTATTATTGTTATTAACATTTGCAGTAATATCAATTGTTAAACTTGTAATTTTAGTTATTAAATCAGTTTTTTTCTGTTTTAATAACTCCACATAACATTCATATTGATGTTGTTTCATTATTAGAAATATATGGTATTGCTTCTCCAACAACTTCACCAGCAACTTTATATGCTCTTCCTGCTTTATCATCTTTAATAAAATCTACATAAATAACTGTATTTTCTATCATGTATCTTTTCATTGCTCTTGGTGTTGCTAAAATAAAGGTCATTAATTGTTGTTCATTTTTATCATTAGTAAAAACCATATAGTCATCAAGAACGATTTCACATAATACACCTTTTACATATAAATTATTTCCATTTAAACGTAATTGTTGTGCCAACTGATTATCAGTAATTAAACCTTTATTATCTGCTAAATAAACTAAACTATCATAAAGACCATTAGTAATAAAAAATTTACTATTTGCAATATTTCTAAATTGAAACAAAGTATTTCAAGCAGATAACATTGATTTTAAATAGCCTACTGGTGTTGTATCTTCAATATCGATTTTAGTAGCAAATTTTGCAATTGCTTGTGTATCATCAATTGCCAATTTATCTGCTAAATCATTTGCAACTTCATATTGCATACTATCTAATAAATTTTGTCCATTATTTGCTTTTAAATCTACATCTGCAATAATTTCTCCTGCAAGATATTTTTTAGTTATTTTTTTACTAATTTTATCTGTATCAACATATGGTAATTCATATCTTTTACTTTTATCATCTCAAGCAATAATTTTAACTTCTGGTTTTTTTGGTTTTTTAACAATAAACTCAATATTTACTGAGTCAACAATTTCAGTAGGGAAAAAGTTTACCCATGGACTATTTGAAATTTTAAAAAACTCTATAAATTCTGGTGCTTCTACTAATCTCTCTGTATTGTCTAAATTTTGATTAAATGGTACTGACATTTTATTTCTTCCTTTCGTTTATAAATAATTTTTCTTTTTATAATTAATTAAAAAATTTTCTTTATCATTTGGTTTATTATTAATAATTATTTGTTTATTGCCACCTGTATTAATTGTTTCTTTAAATACTGGTTGTTCTTTAATCATTTTTTAATAGTTTCTTCAATTTTTGAATTTTCTAAATTATTAGTTTTAAATTTTAAATAATCATAAAATTCAGTTTTAACTTGATATTTTTTAAATATATTAATCATTTCTTTTTCTTTAATTTCTTGATTAAGTTTATTTAACTTATTTTCTGCTTCATTAACTTTATTTTCTATTTCTTGTTGAGCATTATTTTCAGTTAAAGGTTCAGTTGTTTGTTGAACATTATCTTCATTTTCTAACATTTAACATTCTCCTAATCTTATTCCAGTAATCAATCTTTAACTAATTGTGGCATTTCACTTATTAGTTTTTTATAATCATTAACAGCATTTTCTAATGTATTGATATCAGAAAATTTAAAACAATTATCAATATGTAAATCAAAATCTCTATCAATACTGATATCTTGTTTTCTATATTTTTCATTAAATTCAATTTTTGTCATATTATTTTTCTCCTTTATTAATTTTTTCATTTAATTTTGCTAATTTTTTTTGATGTTTTATAATTTTGTTATTTGCTCTAACATGTTTTGGAGTTGTGATAAATCTTTTTAATAAAACAATAATTTCTCTGCAAATTAATGTTCCAACACTTGTTCCAATAATTATTAATTCATGTAAAAATTCTTTCATTTCAATATTTTCCTTTCAACTATTTATTTTTAATTTTTAATTATTCATCAAATTGACCACCATTAATTCTTTCAATCATTGATTTTGAATTACTCATAATGCTTACTAATAAGGCAATTTCTTTATTTAATTGTTCCATTTTATCTTTATATGTCTGAATTTCATTATTATAATATTCAATTATTTTTTCTTTATTCATAAATTATTCACCTCCTTTATAAACTCATGTGATTATAATCTCAATTTAATGAAGTATTATCATGATTTAATGGTACTTCGCTCATATTATCACTACCATAATATTGACTTGCAGTTTCACTATTAATAGTAAATCTATTATCATTAATTAATCTTGTAGCTTCATTTGTAAATGGTGTTTCTTGCATTTCTTCAATATGATTTGTATTTTCCATAGGTAATAAATTATGAATAATTTCACTTGCACCAGCAATTATAGTAGGTATTGCATAAGCATTATTAAAATCATTATTTATACCCATTGCTACACCACTTGATATTAAACAACCACCAGTAGCCATATTACAAATCTTTCTTATTACTTCAAATTTATTAGGTATTAACTCAGTTAATCCACTAATAAGATTTGAAATACCATAAGCATTTAAACTAATATATGTATCTCAATCCATTAATGACTGATGTTCTTGTTTATCTAATAGTAATCATGGAGGACCCTCAGTTGTAGTTGTAGTAGTTATTGGAGTTGGTGTTGTTGGAATAATAGGATTAATATTATTTTCTGTTCATTTACTATAATTTGCTAATCCAATTGTTCCTAAACCTAGTAATATTTTTTTACTACTATTAATTAATTTAGTTTTAGTATTTGGTCTTTGATTTAAATTTCAAATATCTAAACCTAATTTTTTACCAAATAATAAACTATTAATTGAACCTAATACTGGATTTGCAATTACTTGACCATAATAAGCACTTGTACCAATCATTGCACAAATTGGACTTATTCCAATTCTAATTAATTTAGTTAAAGTATAATTTGATTGATTTTCTATACTTGGCATTTTATTCTCTTTTAATTTTCTAATTTTTTAATTGTTACTTTAATTCAACCTTGATAAACATCATTATCACCAACTATTAATGCAACATTACTTTCTGGGTCAGAAACAATTATATGTTTTGATTTAACATTTGGGTATTGTCTTAAAATAATTGCTCTAATATCATTACTTGTATGAATTGCTTTTGGAAATGGTGATAATATTTCAATTTCATCTTTATTTTCAAATAAAGTAGGCAATACTATCATTAGTCAAATTCACCTTTTTCTATTTTTTCAATTAATAAATTTAAAATATTTTTGTCAAAATCAGAGTTTGTATAATTAATTTTTTTAGTTCATTTAATTATATCTTTCATATATTTAAGTAATTTTTCTTTATTCATTATCAAAGTCTCCCTCATTAATATAAATCTGAAGATTAAATAAAACACTTTCTTTTCCTATTTTAAATAAATTACTAGAATTAGATTCTTTATTTTCTTTTAGAGTTGTTATAATAAAATTAATTAATTTTTCTTTATTAATACAATTTTTATGTCTTGATTTATTAATTTCATCAACTTTAATTCTATGTTCTTTACAATATGCTCTTCCATATTCATCAAATTGCTCATCTGTCATATTTTCACATTGTCTTTGTCTTTGTTCATTTTTAATTTCATCATAATATGGTTCATGAATAAATTTTTCAAATGTTATTGTTTCAGTTCATGTACATCTATTCATTATTTATTCTCCTTATTTGATTATTTTTTTTCTAAATTTTTTGCAATTGAATTTAATAATTTTAAAACTTTATATTCATTTTTTAATTCTTTAATAATAAATATTAAAAATATTATTAGTGTTATGCTTGTTATTAATATTGGTACTATTAATAAAATTTTTCATAATATCATTTTTTACTCTTTTCATTTTTTAAATCATTTAACATTGATTGAACAAAATGCACGATTTTTAGGAATATTTAAAGTATTAAAAATTTGACCAGTTACTAAAATTTCATCATTTTTGTTTAATAAAATACATCGATTATAAAGTTTTGGTTTATTAAAAATTAAAGTAACATAGTTTAATCCATTTCATTGAGCACGAACACTATAATATAATTCCTTATTACCTTTTTCGTAATATTTTGCTTCAATAGTGTTACTTAGTTTTACTGTTAATTTGACATAATTGGCTTTATCTTTCATTTTTATAATTCCTTAAATAGTATTGAATATGCTTATATGCATCTTGTTCATGTTTTGTTAATTTTATATTTCCTTTATAATTTTCTATTTTATTTTTATTTTTTGGTTCACTTTCTTGATAATCTCAGTTCATAATATCTTGAACTAATACCATTAACGCGCCAATAATTTTAGGAGTTGCTAATGGATTAGTTAATAACTGCTTTGAACTTAAAAACAAATTTTCTACAATAACTAATATTTTTTTATCAAAAAATTGTTCTTTAATTATCGATAGTATTCTTTTAAAACGATTTTTACTTTCAAAAACATGTGTTGTGTTGAATGTTTCCATATAAATAATTCTATTTGTTTCATTTGAATATATAACAATTCCAGCGGGGTCAATTCCAATAATTAAGTCATATTGCATAATTAATCAAATTCACCATTTTGAATTTTTTCTTGTAATTTCATTATTAATTTAAGTTTTCAATTACTAATATTAATTTTAATTTCATCACTAATATCATCTTTAAGTAATTCCATAAATTCATTATCAAGATAATAAATTAATTTTTCTTTATCCATTTTTATACCTCCTACTTAACCTAACATTTAAAATACAGTCATAACAAATTGCTTTACCATTTTTATCTCTTAAAAAATATTTTCTTGTTTTTATATCATTAGTATTAAAGAATAAATAATCTAATTTATTTTGTTTACATGTTCAACAAAAATACTTTTTCATTATGAGTTGAAATTTCCTTATAAGAAGTAACTAAATAATTAATTGGTAAATCATCATGTTTATATGGATTATTTATTTTAAAATCTTTTCTGTTTTCTTCTCACGTAATGTTATATTTAAAACAAGGATTAGTAATTTTAGTTTTGTTATCTGTTATTTCACCGATAAATCAACTATTATGCTGTTCATAAAATTTTAATGGTTCAAGTTTTATATCATTAAGATAATATTCTTTTGGAGCGGTTGGTTTATTAACAGTTATTTTTTGGTCTTTAATATATGGTTCTAATAATTTTATTAATTCATTACCACTTAATTCTCTTTTAATATTTTCTAAATTAAAAACTCAATATGTATATTTATCATCAGCAATAAAACTATTATTTTTAACCATTCATTTTGGACATTGTAATTTATATTCACCATAATCATTAAGAATAGATTGTGGTCTATCTTTAACAATTTGTTCTTTTTTAAATTCTATTTGCATAATAATCCTTTCCTAATATGTTCTGTTGCTTCTAGCATAAAGAACATATATTTTGATTTTTAGATTATTAATAATACTACTATTTGTTTTATTCATTCCAGCAATTCTGGGCTCAAAAATAAATTTCAAAAAAAATAAAAAATAAAACCAACACTTGCTCACTGAGGAGTGGCAAGGTTGGTTAAATAAAGAATAGAATTAATACAATAGGTCCCTACAACAGGTCTATATACACTAGTTTCCAATTCGCTCCCACCCCAAGAATTACCATTTCTGGTTAGTATATTTTATTAGGCATCATCCACTTCTTATTTATCCATGCAAGTCCACATGCTAGCCACTATTTTGAACAACTGTGTTGTGGTTCACTTTTTTAATTCCTTAACACGTGTTGATAATAGTATTAAAGAAAATTATTAAAAATTTTAAAATTTTACAATTACAAAAAAAGACAAGATTATTTCTTGTCTTTTTCCTTAATAACTTTGATAATAATTTTTATTTTTTTTAAATGTATATTTTTTAAAATACGTCGAATATAAATTTTAAAATTTAAGGGTTAAAGAGAGTAATTTTGTCTAATTTTCATTATTTTTCAAATAATTCATTTTTGGAAATAAGTTACTAATGTAATAATTAATTATTTCGTAAATTTGACAAAACGTCCTTTTCTTAATATTATTTTGATTTATTAATTTGATTCAATATTCTACTTGCATCTAAATTAAATGGTATTACAATAATTTCATAGTGAATAATTTCGCGATTAGGATATCCAAATTTTGTCACTATTTCTTTAAAACTTAGATGAAATAGTGTTGCTAATTCTAATGTTTCAAATGCTTTATATTTTATGTCATCACTTTGATTTGTTTTATATTTTAATAAATAAATTTCTTTGAGTTTTATTTTCATTTCATTTTTATTGCCATTCATTTTTTTACCTCTCAAACTTATATAATTTAACAAGTAAATTATATATAAATTATATCATTTTACTTAATTCATATTTAGTATTTTTTATTAAAAAATTTTAATAAATATACAATAAAAATATGATTATGAAAACGTAGGTGATTTTGCAATAATATCATCATTAATTTTCTCTATATTCTCATTCTCATTTATATCTTTTATATCATCATCATTTAGTGTTGCTTCTTTTCCTAAATTTTGATTTCATTTTTCAATTTTTAAGATATGTATTTTAATCTTTGTCATTCTGAATCCCCTCTTAATAAAAAACCTTGTATGAATAAATTATACAAAAAATTTTTTTTACTTTTAAAAATATAAATTTTTATTATAAGAATATTAAATAAAAATTAAATAAAATATTGTTATTATATATTGCAATCGTGATTGAACAAATATATAATATCTCTGTTGCTCTTTTTGGGACTATAGCTCAGCTGGTTAGAGCGCACGCTTGATAAGCGTGAGGTCGATGGTTCAAGTCCATTTAGTCCCACCATTATATGTGAAATTATGAAATAAACAGTTTTGTTTATTTTTTTTTATTTAAATCAAATTAAAAATTATAATAAAGATGTAAATCAATTGATTTATTAAGAATATAAAAAGTTATATTAAAAACCTATGATTAATCAGATATTTTAATTAGTGATAGGTTTTTAGTAATTGTTATTTTTTTTAGTATGTTTTATATTATTAATTTTTTTTATTTTTGAATTATAAATTAATATATAATATATCAGTATATTAGTATTAAGTATATTAACCATATAGTAATTATTATATTTAAGTAGTTAGGAGAATGAGTATGAAAAAACAAGAAATATTAAAACCAGTTATTAATAGTTCTTTAGTTGAAGATGATGTTAATGCTAAATCAAAAGAAAAACATAAATTTCTAAATTTTATAAATTTTATTAAATCATATTTTAAAAACTGACGTAATCATTATAACCGTAATGTAATAGTTAATCCCGAAGATGCTCAATATGCAGTTTTAATTCGTGATTTTACTAAACAGTTTAAAAAATTTAAAGCTGTTGATAATGCTATTATTAAAGTTAAAAAAGGTACTATTCATGGTTTTATTGGTCCAAATGGATCAGGTAAAACTACTACTATTAAGTGTTTAATTAGCGCTATGGTTGAAACACACGGTGATTTAATTATTCATGGTAAGCGTTCATGAACAGTTGAAGCAAAAAAACAAGTAGGTTATATTCCAGAAGCTGCAAGATTTCCTAAACGAATTACTACTTATGATTATTTAATTTCAATGGGACAAATTAGTGGTTTGAAATATAAAATTGCTAAGGAAAAGACAGAAATGATTTTAAAGGAATTAGATTTATGAAAATTTAAAAAACGCAACCCTAATGCTTATTCTTCGGGTATGAAGAAAAAGGTGTTATTAGCACAATCACTATTAAATAATCCAGATGTCTTAATTTTAGATGAAACCAGCCGCTAATCTTGATCCAACAGCAAGAACAGAACTGTTTAATGATTTAAGAAAGCTTCGTGAACAAGGTAAAACTGTTTTTATTTCATCACATATTTTATCTGAATTACAAAATTTAGCCGATGAAGTTACTGTTTTAAATTATAATAAAGTTGTTTATACAGGATTGGTTAATAAAACTGATTCATTATATGAAATAAGTTCTAATAATAACAATAATAAATTAATGAAGTTATTAATAGATAAAAAATTTTCAGTAGATGTTAATGAAAATCGTTTATTGGTAAATATTAAAACTGAAGCACAAGTTGCAGAAGTATTAGCAATTGCTTTAAGTGCTAATATCATCATTACTTATTTAAAACCATATACTGTTGATTTGCAAACAATGTATGAACGAATTGTTATGGAATCTAATGATAAAAATAAGAAGGGAGAAAAATAATGCCAATATTTCGTTATACTTTTAAAAAGATGATTGCTACTCCTTCAACTTGAATTATTTTTATTATAACTTTAATTTTTCTTGCTTTATCTTGGTCTTTAATTTCGTTATTTGTGGGTTCTGAAGCAATAAAACAATTAACTTAGGTAATGTTTAGTAATCTGTGTAACTTACAAAAATAACTATGTTTAATTAATTCTAGTAAATATAATTAAATGACTAGAAAGAGTGAGTTACAGATGGCTAAAAAAGATAACTTTAATAATAATGATCCAATATCAAAAGCAGTAGATTTATTATTAGAAAATACTGAAGATTTAACAACAGTTTTTAAAGAAGGGGGTTTATATAAAGAATTAACAAAACGTTTAGTTGAAAAAATGTTGAATTCTGAGATGCAAAATTATTTAGGATATGAAAAAAATCAACATAGTAATAGTGACAATGCTCGTAATGGTATAAGTTCAAAAAAATTAATAACTCAACAAGGTAAAATTGAGATTGATGTACCACGAGATCGTAATAGTAATTTTACTCCTGTAATAGTGCCAAAAAGACAGAGAAGATTTGATGGTTTTGATCAACAAGTTCTTTCCTTATATGCAAAAGGTATGACATTATCAGATATTAGAATGCAGTTACAAGAGTTATATCAGGGTGCTGATATTAGTGAAAGTATTATTAGTCAAATTACTGATGATGTTATTGATGATGTCAAAGCATGACAAAATAGACCATTAGAAGGCATTTATCCTATTGTTTATTTTGATTGTATAGTAGTTAAAGTACGACAAGATAAACGCATTATTAACAAATCAGTTTATATAGCTTTAGGAGTTGATTTAGAAGGTAAAAAAGATGTTTTAGGTTTATGAATTAGTGAAAATGAAGGTGCTAAATTTTGATTAGCAAATTTAACAGAAATGAAAAATCGTGGCTTAAATGATATTCTTATTGCCTGCAGTGATAATTTAACAGGCATGTCAGAAGCAATACAATCAGTTTATCTTAAAACAGAACATCAATTATGCATAGTTCATCAAATTAGAAATAGTTTGAAATATGTCTCATATAAGCATAGAAAATCTCTAGTTGCAGATTTAAAACCAATTTATACTGCATGTAGTGAAGAACAAGCAATGCAGGC
>NZ_CAXWWA010000002.1:0-1066981 GCF_964273375.1 Spiroplasma endosymbiont of Cleonymus obscurus
AATAATAGTAAAACACATAATTAATGTTTTACCAAAACTACGTAGTGAAGTAGTAACGGCCAACTTATTACGATAACTAAATCTACCAATCACATATCTTGCAATAAAAGTAAAAGTTGAACTAATATTTATTTTATATTTTTGTTTTGAAATATTATTAGTAATTAAATCTAAGGGTTTACTTCTTAATAAGAATAATACCATTAAAAAACTAATGAAAGTTAAACTAATGATTGGAATAACAAGTAATAAAATAGCGGTAACAATATTAAAGTACCAACCAAAACTAATTAAGGCAACAGTACTAATATTAGTAATATAAATTAAATAATGCGCAACTGGAATCGAAATTAAAACACCAATAATAGCAAAAATAATTAAAGGAGCAATAATTGAAATTACTAAGAACCTGTTTAGAATCTTTTTAATAAAACTGAAATAAATGAAAGAACAACCATTTGTAAACTAGTATTTAGTTTTCTTTCACAATTTTTTCATAATCTTCTGTATTTTTCTAATCAAGCAAAGCTTCGTTCTACAATTCATCTTTTTGGTAATACTACAAAAGTATGTAATTCATTGCGTTTTATCACTTCAACATTTGCATTTATGATTGTTTTGATTTCAGAAGCAAATTTTTCACCAGTATAACCAGCATCTACTATTATTTTTTGAACTGCAGAAAGATTTTCTTTTTCATTTTCAATCATTATTATAGCGCTATTACGATCTGTTTTTTCTGCCGTGGTTATGTAAATTGCATGTGGTAAACCTTGAGAATCAACAACAATATGACGTTTTATGCCTAAAATCTTTTTACCAGCATCATAACCTTTATTTTCAGTAGTATCTGTATTTTTAACACTTTGCGAATCAATTATACAAAAACTAGTTTGTTCTTTGCGATTATTGTTGATACGAACTTTTTTAACTAATTTTTTTTAAAATTAATTGCAATACACTAGGTTCTTTACCATTATTTTTACTTCAAATTTGAAAATAATAATATACAGTTTGTCATTTTGGAAAATTTTTTGGTAACATTCTTCATTGACAACCACTTTTTAATACATATAAAATTTCACAAAATATTTCATATAAATCTAAACTTCTTAGTTTTGTTTTCTTTTTACTATTTTCTAAAATTGATTTTATGTTTTCAAATTGTTCTTTGGTGACATGACTTGGATAATTTTTATGCATATATACCTCTTATTTTAAAATATATAATCATTTTACATTATTTTCGAAAAGATTCTAAACAGGTTCTAATGATATACTTAACTGTCAACTTTTATATCCTGTTGCTTTTAAAATTCCAATTAATTTTTTATTACGATCAATCATTTTAAAAGTAATAATAAAAATAATAATAGTAGTCACAATAAAAATCAAAATTAAAAATAAACTAGAAATCTCTTCAATAACATTAATTCTATTATTAATGGAACTAAAAGATCATTCTTGCATACTAGTATAAAATCTAAGAACCTGTTTAGAATCTTTTCGAAAATAATGTAAAATGATTATATATTTTAAAATAAGAGGTATATATGCATAAAAATTATCCAAGTCATGTCACCAAAGAACAATTTGAAAACATAAAATCAATTTTAGAAAATAGTAAAAAGAAAACAAAACCAAGAAGTTTAGATTTATATGAAATATTTTGTGCAATTTTATATGTATTAAAAAGTGGTTGTCAATGAAGAATGTTACCAAAAAATTTTCCAAAATGACAAACTGTATATTATTATTTTCAAATTTGAAGTAAAAATAATGGTAAAGAACCTAGTGTATTGCAATTAATTTTAAAAAAAATTAGTTAAAAAAGTTCGTATCAACAATAATCGCAAAGAACAAACTAGTTTTTGTATAATTGATTCGCAAAGTGTTAAAAATACAGATACTACTGAAAATAAAGGTTATGATGCTGGTAAAAAGATTTCAGGCATAAAACGTCATATTGTTGTTGATTCTCAAGGTTTACCACATGCAATTTACATAACCACGGCAGAAAAAACAGATCGTAATAGCGCTATAATAATGATTGAAAATGAAAAAGAAAATCTTTCTGCAGTTCAAAAAATAATAGTAGATGCTGGTTATACTGGTGAAAAATTTGCTTCTGAAATCAAAACAATCATAAATGCAAATGTTGAAGTGATAAAACGCAATGAATTACATACTTTTGTAGTATTACCAAAAAGATGAATTGTAGAACGAAGCTTTGCTTGATTAGAAAAATACAGAAGATTATGAAAAAATTGTGAAAGAAAACTAAATACTAGTTTACAAATGGTTGTTCTTTCATTTATTTCAGTTTTATTAAAAAGATTCTAAACAGGTTCTAAGATTATTGATATTTAAAGGTGAAACTATTTTATTATAATCAATACCATTATTATAATATTTTGTACTTGCTATATCAGTAGGTGTTTTATAAGTTGCATGAAGATAATTATAAATTCATTCATTGTTTATTTGTGAATCAATATTTTTAGCCAAATCAGGATTAATACCTAAAAAAAATCATCAATATTACTGCTAAATGCCTTTAAATCGGATTCAACTTTGCGCATCGTATTACCATTAGTAAAAGCGACAGTATTTATTTTTAAATCAAGTGAATTACCAAAATAACGACCAACAAATGCTACTAATGAGCTTGTAGCATAACCACGAATAATAAACGTTTGTCCAGCAATTACATAATTTTGACCAATATGTAAATTATTTAGTTCAGCAAAATGTTTGTAAATTAAAATTTCATTATCTTGTAATGGTTTTTCTGTTAAACTTGGGCCACCATCTTTGACAATAATTGCTTTATTAACAATATATTCGGGTCCTGTTTCAATAAAAGCAAAATTTTTACTAGTAATTAATAAATCACGGACCATAACAGCATGTTGTCATTCCAATCTTTATATAACATTCCCATTGACATTATTTCATATAACTTAGCTTCATTTTTAATATCTATTTCACTATAGTTTCGATTAGCATATGACAATTGTCCCTTAAAATTATCATTATAAAACTGTAAAGCAGCTTCACAAGTAATCATAAAATTTGTTGCATTTTCTGGATTTTTTTCTGGATGTAATGGATCATATAGATATTGATTTAGCATATTAGCATATTGTTCTATCGTTGCTTTATGAATATCATAAGATGGATAATTAATAGGAATATTAATTTTAAAATCAATATAATTATGGCTAGTATCATTAAAAAGACTATCACCAATAGCAAAATATTCTTTACTACTAGCGTCCCCACCATGAAAAGTAAAACGATATATATCAGGTCTAGTAGCATCTGGTATTGTTAACTGAAAAGTAGCTTTTGCCATCTTTTCTTTATCAATAGTATTATCTTTTTGATAATAATTAATATTATTTAAATAAGAACCAGCTTTATCTTTTTCATTATATTTTCCATCAAAATTAACATATTCTACTGGTGAAAAAAATGTATATTGATCAAATTCATTATGAGCAATATCGTTAACATATTGTTCAAATAAATAATTATTAGAAAAATTTAATGATAAAAAGGCAATAATCATAATCATTACTAAAAAACCTAAACCAAACATTTGTAATAAATTGTTTTTTTGTTCACGAATATAATTACGTAATAATTTAAACATGTTTATCCCTTCTTATGATCACTTATTAATAAATTAGATTTTGACAGTTTTGCTAAAGCTGACTTTGCTGCTTCTTGCTCAGCTTTCTTTTTATTTGTTCCTACTCCTTTCCCCATTAGTATTTTATTATCTAAATACACATGAACAATAAAATAAGTAATATTATCTTTTTTAATTTGTTCCATAGTTTTATAATTAATAGGATCTCTTTTTTCTGCCTGTACTAATTCTTGTAATTTAGTTTTATAATCAATAATTGTTTCTAACTGATTAGTTTTAATCAATTCAAATAAGGTTAAGTCTAAGATTTTTTTCACTGCACTATTTCCTAAATCAAGATATACTGCAGCAAGAAATGATTCAAAAACATCTGATAAAATGCTTTCTCGTTGTTGCCCACCTGTATTTTTTTCACCATTTCCCAAAAATAAATAATCTTGTAATCCTAAAGCAATTGCCACTGCTGCCAATGTTTCTTGTCTAACTGCTTTACTACGTAAACTTGTTAATTGTCCCTCATCTTTATTTGGAAATAAGTGTCAAATGTAAGTTGAAATATTTTCCCCTAAAATCGAATCACCCAAAAATTCTAATCGCTCATATGAATAATCTAAATTATGTTCGTTTGAAAAAGAACGATGAGTAAACGCTTCACGATAATTACGATTAGATTTAATTTTTTCTAAAATACTCGATTTTAAAATATGTTCAATATTAATCATATTTTTCTCCTTAATACTTATTTATAAATTATAATTCTTGAATTTGTTTAGCTATTTTATTAGTAACATCTTGCTCAATAGCACGAATTAAAAGTTTTAAAGTACTATAATAAGATTTTTTATCACTAGATCCATGTGCTTTAAAAGCAATGCCATTAATACCTATTAATTGAGCACCACCTGTATTCTTATAATCAAAAGTCTTTTTAATATTTTTAAAAATACCAATTGACATTAAACCTAAAAATTTAGTTCATAAATTTTTTTTATAACCATTTTTAATTAATGTAAATAATAATGATGCCATGCCTTCAACTGATTTTAAAACAATATTACCTGAATAACCATCACAAATAATAATATCAACATCACCACTTAAAACATTTCGTGGTTCAATATTACCGTGAAAATTTAAAAAACTTAACTTTTCATTTTTTTGTGTTAATTGTTTTAGTTTAGCATATGTTGCTTTAGTTACTTCTGGACCTTTGCTTTCTTCAATACCAATATTTAGTAAACCAATTTTAGGACGTGAAATATTTTGAATAGTTTGACAATAAATATGACCCATTAATGCAAAATTAATTAATTCATCAACAGTGTTTTCAATATTTGCTCCAACATCCAATAATACTACTTGTCGATCTTTTATTAAAGTAGGCATAATTGGCATGAATGCCGGACGTTTAATGCCTTTGATTTCGCCTAATAAAAAATGACAAGCACCAAGATAGGCAGCAGTTGAACCCGAAGTTAGAATCCCATCTGCTTTTTTATTTTTAACTAACTGAATAGCTTGATTCATAGAAGAATCAGTCATTCTAATACCAGCGAGTGGACCATCATTCATAGTTATTACTTGGGTTGTTGCTAGTATTGTTATTCTTGATGATAATGGCTTATTTTTTAATAAAATCTGCAAGTTTCCATTAATTTGTTTTTCATCACCAACTAAACAAATTTCAACGTTTTTGAATTCTTTAATAACTTCTAACGCTGCAGCAATAGCGGGCAAACTACCATGGTCTGAACCCATTACATCAAAAGCAATTTTCATAGTTCCTCCTAAAAACAAAAAATAATTTAAGAAACCTTAAATAATATTATATTATAATTATTGATAGTTTAATTATACGTTAATTTTTTTAATTCCTTAAGATTAACAATCCAACTAATACTGCATTTATTTATTTATTTTTAAATATGAATATTTCATTATTTGCTAGTAAAAAGTTAAAAAACAATTTATCTCTAATTATTTGATATTGATTTTCTAAATAATTGTTTTTATTTACACCAGTTTTTTTTAAAGACCAAAACCCTTTTATTTATTTTATTAATAAAAAAAACTTTAAAAGCAAAAAACTAATATAAATATAAAAATATCTTATCATAATTTTACTAAAATCAAAAATAATCAAAGAATTAAAAAAAATATTAAAACATTTAATAGTGTTTATTTTTATTTATAAAATAAACACTATTAATTTGATTATTATTCATAAAAATAAAAATAAAGTTAATTAAAAATAATTTTTATTTTATTTTATTTTAAAAACTTTAGAATTTAGTTACTTCTTATTATATATCTAAGAAGGTATTGGGAAAAATTAATAACACAACTAAAAACTTTACTTATAAACAGTAATTTTTTGGATATGATTTTAAAATACTGGAATGGCAACCCTTTTTAGGACTATTTTTTGGTAGACATTTTTTCATGATATTTAACTGGAGTTAGGTAGTTTAAAGTGCTGTGGATTCGTATGTTGTTGTATCAATTGATATAATCAAATAATTCTAATTTTAATTGGATTAATGATGTAAAATTTTTATCATTAATAAATTCAGTTTTGAAAGTTTTGAAAATTGCTTCAGCAACAGCATTATCATAAGGACAACCTTTTTTGCTTAAAGAACGGGTAATATTGAATGCTAATAAAAGTTTATCAATAGTTTTATTATTGAATTCATTACCGCGATCACTATGAAATATTTGAATATCTTTTAAACAGCGATTTGATTGCATAAATGCTTGATATACTAATGATGCATCTTTTTTAGTACCTACACACTATGTCCAATAATTTCGCGGTTAAATAGGTCGATTAATAAGCAAATATAGTTTCACTTACCATTAACTTGAACATAAGTTAAATCACTAACAATAACTTCATTTTTAAGCCTATTATTAAAGTTTCTATTCACAAGATTGCTTATTTGGCTATCATTGACTTTGTTATGATGATTTTTAAATGATAATTTAGTGTATTTTGATATTAAATTATGCTGATTCATAATTTCTTTAATTTTTTTGCGTGATAAATAAATTTCTTTATTTTCTAGACTGACTTTTAATCTTCTTGTTCCATAAACTTCTGGAGATAGTGCTGGATGAATTAAAGATGTAGCAGATTATCTTGGTGCTGAGTTTGTTTTAGATAAATTCCATTTAATTAGAACATTATATCTTGGTATAATGGCGGGAAATAAAGGAAAATATTGAAGTGAATATAATAATTGTAAAGATTTCATTAATAATGGTCAATATGAACAATTAATTGATTATTTATATAAAGAATTAGATAATCATAAAAAGTTAAAAAAACAATATTTTAAAAATAATAAAAAAGGTATTGTTAATCAAGGTGCAAAATGAAATATTGGTTGTTTTACTGAAACAAATATTTGACATGTTTTAAAAGAAATGATTGTTAATAGAACATATAGTATTTTTATTTATATAAAAATGGTTATTTTTAAATGTAATCAAATAAATTTAAAAACATAATTTTACTTATTTTAAAATAAAAAATTAAAAAAACTTATTAAATTAAAAGTTAATAAGAATTTTTGTTATATATTTATGTTAATTAAATTATTAAAATGTTTTTATAATTTATAAAATTGAGTATTTTAATTGTAATATTTTTAAATTAGTAGTAAGATAAATTTACAATTTCATAAAAATCCAAATTATTTCTTGTCTAAATTTATAATAAGACTACAACGATTTAATTTATTCCGGATTTTTGACAATCTCCCATTTAAAATTTATTGAAGAAAGTAGTGAACCAATTATTGGTGGTCCATATCATTCTATTTTTATTAAAAAATTAATAAGAAATAATAGTGAAAATTGAGTGGCAACCACTAATTTTAGTTTAACTTACAATGAAATATTAAAATTTTATAGTAGTGATAACTTTAGTTTTATTGATTATAAGTATTTAATTCATAGTCAAATAAAGGTATAAAATGTTTATACGTAGGTTACAAATTAGCATTTTAATTATTACTATCACTATTACATTAAGTATTATGTTATTTTTTATTATCAAAAATTTTTCAACTAATAAAAATTTAAATGAAATGGTAAAAGAATATGATGTAGAATTAGAGACCGTAGATGATAAAAAAGAAAATTTAAATCCAGACATAGTTGTAGAAGCTATTGATATTAAAAAATTAAATGAAAGTATTACAATTATTTTAGATAAAAATAGTACTATCTTAGCAAATCAGTCACAGATTATATATAAAATACAATTTAATCAAAATTTATTTCAATACATATTTTTAAAGTTAATTATTAAAACATTTCCACAATGAAAAATTAATAATTTTATTTTTCATTTTAATATTTTAAATAATGCTGTATGAGTTGAATATAATACTAATTTAAAACTAGATTATTTAGAATGATATTTTAAAATAACAAATAAAATTTAATGCTCTATGTTATACTAAGTATAACTATTAATAAAAATGATTTAAATTAGGAGTGAATTTATGGATATTTTAAGTGAAATTCATCAAATTATTAAAAAAGATTATCCAGAAATTAAAGAAAAAATTACACCCAAAACTAAATTTAAAGATGTAAAAATTGACTCTCTTAAATTAGTAATGATTGTTATTAAAATAGAAGAAAAACATAATGTAAAAATTAATGATAATAAATTACTGGATTTACAAACAAAAACAGTTCAAGATTTAATAAATGAAATTGAAAGATTAGTAGCAATTGAAAATAAAAAAAAGTAATATTATATTTTATCAGGAGATTAGTATGAATAAAAATTTTGAAAATATTATCCAAAAGTTGAAAGATAAAGACTATCGTTTAACTGATGTTCGTAAAGCAGTTATTAAAGTATTAACGCTTAAGCAACATGTTAGTATTAATGATATTATTAGTTTTTTAACAAAAGAAGGTAATGATAATATTAATATTATGAGTATTTATAATACTATTGATTTATTAATGACAGAACATATTATTCATGCTAATGTTTTTGAAGGAAAACAAATAATTTATGAACTATCAGAAAATACCGTTCATATTATTTGTAATTTTTGTAATAAAATTATTCATGCCTCTTTCGAAGATAAACAACAAATTTCACCATTACAAGAAGAAAAACTTGAAAAATTAGCAACTAAAAATAATTTTTATTTTTCACATTATAAGTTAGAAATTCATGGAATTTGTGATAAATGTGAATTAAAAATAAAAAAAATGAAATTTTAATTGAACTTAAAACTTCTTTCGCGTAAAATTGAACATGTACTATTTAAATTAAATATTTTAGGGGTGTAGTTCAATGGTAGAACATCGGCCTTCAGATCCGAGTGTTGTGGGTTCGAGTCCTGCCACCCCTGCCATTATTAAAATTCACTTTTAAATGTTTCTCATAAAAGTGAATTTTTTATTATTATAATTTTGGTAACTTATCTTTATCTAAATTAAAAGCAACAAAACTGAAGGTTCCAATTCCTGTATGAGCACAAATTACGTTTGCTAAATTAATAGTTTTGACGTTTTTAATGCCATAATCTTTAACAAATTTTGTAATTTTTTCTATTTCTTTTGCCTCAGCAAAAGCATGAATAATGTAAAAGAGAGTAATGCTTTCTATTTTTTTACTTTTATTAATTTCTTTAAGAGTATTTTTAATTGCTTTATCTCATGTTCTTGTTTTATCAAATTTATCAATGGTTCCGTCAAAAGATAAAATTGGAGTTATTTTTAACATAGTAGCTAAGGCTGCTGCTGATTTTGAAATTCTACCACCACGAACTAAATAATTTAAATCATAAGGTAAAATAAATGCTATATAGTTATCTCTTATTAATTTTAGTGCTTCTATAATATCATTAACATTATTTTTTTCGTTAAGTGACATTTGATATGCTTTTTTAACTAATAGTCAGTTAATAACTGAAACACCATTACTATCAAAAACAAAAACTTTATCTTTAAAATTAGATTCTTTTGATAACATAGTAGCAGTGTTATATTGACCCGATAACCCCTTTGATAAAGGAATAAAAATAATCTTTTCAAATTTAGTTAAAGCATCTTCTCAAATTATACTCATTTGACCAAGTGGTGTTTGCGAAGTTTTGGCAGATTGTTTTTTATGAACTATTCTATTATAGAATTCTTCATCCTCTAGAATGTTAGGGTCATCAGTAATAGTTGTATCATCACTAAAAGTGATTAATAATGGACAAAATCCAATATTCATTTCTTTTAAATCTTTAATTGAAAATCCTGAAGAGGAATCAGCAACAATACCAATTTTTTTTTTCAATTTTCTCACCCTAACTATAATATTTTTTACTTATTTATTAAATTATAACATATATTTTTTACTTAAAAATGGACTTTCATCGTTGAAAGATATATAAAATAGTTAATATGTTGTTTTTGGGGTGGTTGATTCTTGTTTCTTAGATTTTTTATCAGAACATTAATTTTAAAAAACTGAATGTATTCTAAAAACAATTGTGTTATATAATTAACACTAATTTTGACATGAAAGGATTTTATTAATAAGTTAAATATTTTTTCAAAATTAAAAATTATTAAAGACGGAAAAAATATTTTTCAATTAGATATCTAACAAAATATATTAAATCAAAACTATCAGCATATTACTTTTTTAAAAATCAAGAAAAATTTATATAAATAAGTCAAAAAAATAAAACTCATTAAGTAATAAAAATAAAAAAATCCAAATAAATGAATGACCACTTAAAAACTCAAATCAATATTGAAATATTGATGAAAATATTAATGATGTAAATCAATATGTTGTGTTTTTTCTAATTATCAAAGAATATATTTTAAATTTCTAAAACCCCGATATTTTTATATCAAATCTGTTTTATTTCATAAATCATATAAAATGATTACATTATGAAAAATTTAAAGATTTAAAGAGAGGGTTATATTATGAAAAAGAAAATTATTAAAACAATCATTGCATCAACTGCATTAACTAGTGGTATTCCTGCTGAAAGTGGTATTTTAACTAAAATAGAAACTGAAACAGAAAATGAATTAGAAGAAAAAGATAAAAGAGCAAATTCTACAAAAAAAAGAGTTAAAAGACAAACTCCACCAAGTTTACAAAAAGCAATGACAACAATTAATATTGGTCAAATTGAAGCGAATGATAAACAACATATTATTCAAAGATTAAGAGAAATTAATCATCCAATTTTATCTAGAGAAGATTTTTAGAAAATATTGAATTTGAAAACATTACAAATATTAATGCAACAGTACATGCTGGTATTAACATTTACGATCAAAATCCCGTAAGAAATATTCCAAAAAATTTAAATTTTACTATTAACTTTACACCTCGAAGATTAACATTATCAAGTATTCTTATTAGAACTCTGAGTTAGGAGAATTGTTAGAACCTGTTTAAAATCTTTTCAATAAAATTGAAATAAAGGCAAGAACAACCATTTGTAAGCTAGTATTTAATTTTTTTTCACAATTTTTCATAATCTTCTGCATTTTTCTAATCATGCAAAACTTCGTTCTACAACTCATCTTTTTGGTAATACTACAAAAGAATGTAATTCATTACGTTTTATAACTTCAACATTTGCATTTATAATTGTTTTAATTTTAGAAGCAAATTTTTCACCAGTATAACCAGCATCTACTAGTATTTTTTGAACTGCAGAAAGATTCTCTTTTTCATTTTCAATCATTATTATAGCACTGTTACGATCTGTTTTTTCTGCTGTGGTTATGTAAATTGCATGTGGTAAACCTTGAGAATCAACAGCAATATGACGCTTTATTCCTGAAATCTTTTTACCAGCATCATAACCTTTGTTTTTAGTAGTATCTGTATTTTTAACACTTTGTGAATCAATTATACAAAAACTAGTTTGTTCTTTTCTACCATTATTGATACGAAATGCCATGACTAATTTTTTTTAAAACTAATTGTAATACACTAGGTTCTTTACCATTATTTTTACTTCAAACTTGAAAATAATAATATACAATTTGTCATTTTGGAAAATCTTTTGGTAACATTCTTCATTGACAACCACTTTTTAATACATATAAAACTGCACAAAATACTTCATATAAATAAATTGGAATGGTAACACTTTTTAGGACTATTTTTTGGTAGACATTTGTGCTTGGTATTTAACTGGAGTTAAGTATTTTAGAGTGCTGTGAATTCTTATGTTGTTGTATCAATTGATGTAATCAAATAATTCTAGTTTTAATTGGATTAATGATGTAAAATTTTTATCATTAATAAATTCTGTTTTGAAACTTTTAAAAGTTGCTTCAGCAACAGCATTGTCATAAGGGCATCCTTTTTTGTTTAAAGATCGAGTTATGTTGAATGCTAATAAAAGTTTATCAATAGTTTTATTATTAAATTCATTACCGCGATCACTATGAAATATTTGGATATCTTTTAAACAGCGATTTGATTGCATAAATGCTTGATATACTAATGGTGCATCTTTTTTAACTCCAACACACTATGTCCGATAATTTCGCGGTTGTACAGATCAATTAATAAGCAAATATAGTTTCATTTACCATTAACTTGAACGTAAGTTAAATCATCACTAACAATAACTTCATTTTTAACTCTATTATTAAAGTTTCTATTAACAAGATTGGTAATTTTACTATCATTCACTCTATCATGATGATTTTTGAATGATAATTTAGTGTATTTTGATATTAAATTATGTTTATTCATAATTTCTTTAATTTTTCTGCGTGATAAGTAAATTTCTTGTTTTGCTAGTATGACTTTTAATCTTCTAGTACCATAAACTTCTTTATTTTCTTTAAAAGCACTAATAACAGCTTCATCATAAATATTATTTTGATTTTTTTCTTTTTTCTTTAAATTAAATAATATGTTGATTTAGAAAGTTTTAAAAAACGACACATTGTGCGCATTTTATATTTAACTTTATTTTTAGCAATAATTTCTATTTTCTGCCTATTATTAGTGCTGCTTGCTTTAAAATATCATTTTCCATTCGTAACTGTTTTAATTCTTTTCTTAATTTAATTAATTCATTTTCTTCAACAGAACGGTTATCTTTAGATTTAAAACTACCTGAATTAGTAAATTGCTTAATTCAATTATAAGTAGCTGCTCTTGTAACATTGTACTCTTTAGCAAGACAAGATACTGATTTGCCACTTTGATATAAAGCTACTATTTGTTTTTTAAATTCATCTGAATATGAGTTAATATTGGCCATAATTATAGTTCCTTTCTTTTCACTAATTTGTTCACTTGTCTACGTAATTAGTGTCCAATAAAGTGTAACCCATCCATATCTGCATTTATAGAACAACAAATTAAAGAGTTTACACCCACACAAATTACTTATTTTAATGAAAAACAAATTCAAACATTTACAAAAACACAAATACAAGCATTTACAAAAGAACAAATTAAAGAGTTTACACCCACACAAATTGAGTCATTTACAGAAGAACAAATTAAAAATTCACCACAACTTTTATTAAGAAAAGAAGAAATTAAAAGTTTTAATTCAAAAGAAATAAATAAATATAATTTAAATAATGAAACTTTAAGTAGTGAAATTAAGAATAATTCAAGAAAATTATAAAATTTATTTTATATAAATTCTTATTGTTTCTAATAAGATATTTTATTTTTTCTTTTATTAATTTGAACTTAAATTTTAGATTCATATTTTTTATAATATTCTAGGCAAATCAATTCTAAAAAAATTATCTAATTTTTCTCATGCAATATTACGTTGACTTTCTTCAGTATCTATTCACTGATCAAAGGCTTCGGCAAATAAATCAAGATGTGATTCTCGGCCATATTCACTTCTCACAATACCATATGCTAAAAGTTTTTGATAAATTGGATCGTTAATTTTTGTACCATTTGCTAATGATGAAATCATATAATTAGTTTCATCAGTTATTTCTCCTTTTTCTAGATTATCTTTTAATAAATAAGATGAATTAAAATGATTATTTCATCATTTTTTAGGATCATTATCTGCAAGTGAATTTATTCTTTGTTTTCCTTGAAAATTTAAACGAATAAAAGAACCTAAAGCATGACCATATTCATGAACAATTGTTCTAATAATACTTTTTGAAGCTTTATAACCACTAACATATTGCCAATATTGAGTTCTTTTACTAAGAGAATTTGGATTTATTGCCATAACTTGAACTAATGAATAATTTTGAAATTGTGAATTATAAACATAACCAGATTTAACAAAACCAAATAAGCCATTTTTATTAATTTTAGCCACTCGATATAAAAGTTTAAGAACATTTTTTTTACCATAAATTTGTGCAAATATATTATAAAATCGAACTAATTTATCTTTTATCTCTGCTTTTTCATTAGCATTTATTGTAGATGAATTAATTAATGTATCCCAATTAATATTTGTATAAGTTTTGCCAAGATTAGTAATATTAATTTGATTTTGTAAATCAGAAAAATCTGTAAAATTACTCTTATTATTTGCTAACAAGTTAAATTCATTAATCGATTCTTTTTTTGCCTGATATTGAATTTTTTCTTCTAAATTAGTAACAAAGTTTAGTTTTTTACTAGTTTTATTAAATCAATTTTGCGGATTTTTTAAATATCATTGTTTTAAACTAGCAGCATCTTCACCTTCAATAAAATTTATGCGATCACTTACTACTTTATTAATTCTCTTATTGATATCAGGAACAATATAATTACCAGAAATATCTTGCTCATTTTCATCAGCTAAATCATAATCATTATTAGTACAACCTCACCTACAAGCAATAACATTTATTGTTGTTGCACTAACCAAAATATAATTTAAAAAAAATCTAATTATTTTTCTCATAACTTTATCTCCTGAATCTATATTTAAATAATTAGGGATTTATATTAATTTAATTATGCTATCATGAAATATTTAACTTATAATAAGGTATTTCTGTATAACTTTCTGATACTTTTGTTGAAAAAGCAAATATTTTTGATCCTGGTTTAGGAGTTATTTTTGCAGTTTTTAATTTTTTATTAAAACTCTCAATAAGAAATTCATTATATAAAATATCTTTATACTTATCAGCAATTTTTTTACCAAGTGTCTTTACTACAACATCATAAAATAATTTATTTTTATTATTTTCTGTATATAATCCTTCTAACTTAATGTCAATTTCTTCATCATTTTTTGGTTGTTTACCTTGGTAGTTAATAAAAACTCGATTATTTTCTGTTGGTAATGGTAAAAAGTTTGCTTTAAATGATGAATAATTCATAATATTTTCAATTGCAAAACTAAATTCAATCTTTCCTTCATTATTAAAATTGGGAAAACTTAACTCATATATTTTTAATGCTGAACTAGTTAAAGCAGATGTAATCTCATTTTCATAAAATTTTATTAATTTATTACGATTTCCTAAATATTCCATAACTGTTGCAAATCTCCCAAATTGACTTGTTGGATGTAAGAATGTGCTTTTTTCATACATATCAGTATTAAAATAAATTTTTCCAAGATTTTGTTCATAAAAAATATCCGAAAATTCTACTGGCTTATTTAAAATATCTATTTTCCCTTGAAAGTGACTATTACTTTTTGCTATTAAAGAAATATTTTTATTATCTTGATTAATTAGTACATATAAATCATTATTAGAAAACTTAGTACCATTCATAATATTAATTGCTTCTAAAATTAAATCTTTATCAACTATTCCGTTTTTTTCAAAACTTTTACTATAAGGCAATGCTTTTTTAGTTATTATTTGACTAATATCATTACTTAGTCAAAGCAAATTAACCTCTTTAACTAAAAAAGGTAAATCTGTTGTATCTGGCATATAACGAATAATAGCCTTTGTCATTCCATCTAACATATCAACATCAATATTATCAGTATTCATTTTTTCTTTTCTTAATTCACTTTTCAAACTAAATGAATTAGGAATTATATTATAAGTTTCTTTAATACTATTATTTATTTTGCTTAGATTCGTACTTAATACATTTCCAAAAGTTCCTACAGTTGTTCCAAATGTTAAAAAACTTAATGTTGCTAATAATAACTTCATAAATTAAAACCCCTTTATATTAATAATGTAATTCTACATGATTTCTATGTTTACTTCTTTCTAATTACTTTTACCATTAATAGTATTCATTATTACAAATAATACTTAAGTTATTATTATATTTAATTTAAAAAAATGATTAATAAAGCATATACATTGCCGTAATCAAGAAAAAAATAAAAAAAACTTTATTAGTTATTGCAAATTATACTTTTCTTCAATATAATAATTAAGGTTTAGTAAATGCCCGGTTAGCTCAGCGGCAGAGCATTCGACTGTTAATCGAAGTGTCATAGGTTCAAATCCTATACTGGGCGCCATTATTCTAAACTCTTGTTTTCTACGGCTCGTTGGTGAATTGGTAAACACATAGGATTTTCATTCCTACATTACGGGTTCGATCCCCGTACGAGTCACCATTAATTAATATTTAGACTGCAAGTATTATAATTACTTGTTTTTTATTCCCCTAGATGTCTCGTTAGCTCAATTGGCAGAGCATCAGACTCTTAATCTGAGGGTTGTAGGTTCGAAGCCTATACGGGACACCAAAATGCGGAATTGGCGAAACTGGCAGACGCACCAGATTTAGGCTCTGGCGCCGAAAGGCATGAGGGTTCAAGTCCCTTGTTCCGCACCATACATTATTTTATTAACCTTTATGTTTTTCATTAAAGGTTTTTTTCTTTTTTGAAATTTTTATTCTATGGGGACGAATAAATATAACGGATAGATTTTCTAACTTCAAACAATAAAACTAGCAAATCTAAATATTTGTTAACTAAATTATACCACAAATTTTAAGAATGTTAAAAAATATAATTACAAAATTACATTTAAATAACACAAAAATCCTAATCTTAAAATTAGAAATAAAAAATATTAAATTGTATTATTTTAAGCACTATTAATATAATTTCTACTATTTAAATAATTGGCTCTAGCCATTAACATATTAATTAACGTTGGATAAGCATATATTTTTGCACCTTTAGTTTGAGATTTAACTAAATGTTGAATATCACTTTCAGCACTACAGCCAATATTTCAATCAGCAGGTTGATTAATAATACCTTCTTTATTATTTTCAAAAATTCTTAAAGTTTCTTTATTTACTTTAGTTTCAATTAAAAATGCTATTAATTCATCATATTGACCATTACAAAAATATTTTCAAGCCTTTAAAAAGTTTTTTAAATTTTCTGGATTAACTTTATTTTTTCTTTTATCAGGTTTATATGCAGTTCATAAATAATAAAAAGCATGATATTTATCTAATACATAATATGCCCCTAAATATTTTGCTAAATTATATATTCATCCAGCACCATCTCCAGAAACTACTAATTTAGCATTTTCAAATTCATAATATTTTTTTAATCCATTTCAAGTAAAATCAACTGTTGGATTTGCTTGTAAATAATCTTCTTTAGGACTATATTTATAATCACCCATAAAAGTATAAATTTTATTTGATAACTTATTTCTATTTTTCCCTATTTGTTTTTTACCAGTATTATATGAGATACTTCTAATTTTTTGCATCTCTCTTTTATGATTTTTATTTCAAACAGGAACATAACAATCATCAGCATTAATATAAATAAATTCACTATTTTTTACTTTAAATTTTTGTTCTGGTAATTTTTCTTGCACTTTTGCATTTTTATGAATTTTACTAATTGTTACTTTTGAAACATAAGTAAATTTTAAAATATCTTGTATATCTTGATAATGTTTCTTTCATCCAATATATGATATTATTTCTTCTTTTAATCAACTAATAATTTTTGATCTTTTTTCAATATTAAACTCTTCATAAACTGGATAATAATATTTTTTCTTTAATTTATCTCAATAAACTCTTTGATTAAAAATCATTTTACCAAATTCAAAAATAATACTACGATTACATTTTTTAGCCACTTTATATCTATCTTTATCTCTATTTTGAAAAAAATATTCATCAAAAGCATGGATTTTATTAACATGATTTGTTATAATTTTATTAATTTCATATTCATTTCATATTCAAGATTATTTTTATAATTAAACATTTTTTAACACCTTTCTATTTATTTTTTAATCCTAACTATTCTAACAAATTTACTAAATTATTGTTGAAAAATGTTTGGTTTTAGAGTATAATTATAAAGAACGATTGAAATAACTAGAACTAGCAAATCTATTGCAACGTTTAAAGATAACTTTTATTAGTTATCTTTTCTTTTTTAATAAAATAATGTACAATAAAGAAAAATATAAATAGAAAAGGAAAAAAATAATTATATGAATGGACAAATTATATCTTTAATATCTGTATGGAGTGTTTTTTTATTTTTAATAAGTTTTTGTTTTATTTTAATAGGAATAAATCAATCTAAAAAAAATAAAGTTTTTGGAATATTATTCTTAACTATTTCTCTTAATATTATAGGAACTTTTATTGGTTGTATGATTATATATAAAAATCAACATCCAGAATTTTATTTTTGAAAAAGTTTAGGAAATAAATTTAAAAAAATGTTTAAATTTAAATTTAAAATTAAAAAAAGAAATAAAAAAATATATGAAGTAATTAATAAAGTTAATAAGTTATTACTAGCCCGTTGTAACTTAAAGATTATATTAATTATATCATAAATTTTTGCGTTTTTAAAGCATATGAAAGGAGATTTTTATGTGCAAGAAGAAAAAATAAAAATAAGAACAATTTTTAATGATGCAAAAGCATTAAGAGAAAAATTAGAAGAATATTTTAATCATTGTAAACAAACTGAAGAAGTACCTACTAAAATTGGTATGTTAGTTTATTTAGATATTACAGAAAATACTCTTTATAGTTGAAAACAAAAAAAGAGAAATACTTTTTTACAACAAATTAATTGAGCATATTTACAAATACGCCATATTAATACACAAAGATATTTAAAAGCAAATGCAAATAATACTGCATGATATTTAGAAAGAGCATTTGTAAAAGAATATCATTTATCTACAAAAATTGATATAAAAAGTAGTGATAATACAGCCCCTATAGCAATTAGTTTAGAAAATAAAGGTAAGAATAAATGTTAAGTAATTTTGGTTATTTATTAGATATTGCTAAAAGAATGTATTTAAAACAACCTTTAAATATTACTAAAATTAAACAATTAGGTAGTCGTAAATCTGGTAAAACATTTAGTGATATTGAATTTCTTGGAATTTTATTAATGTTAGAAAATATTAATATTCATGCTTATTTAATTCGTAATATGTCAAAACAATTAAATGATAGTTGACAAGAATTAAAACAAATTATTAGAGCAACATATCCTAGTATTAATTTTATTATTAGTGAAACTAAAAAAACTATTGAATTTAATGGTAGTAAAATAACTTGTAAATATTTACATTCACAAGATAATAGTAATGTTAAATTAACTGGATTAGCAAGTAATTATTTATATGATTATGTAATTATATGAAGTGATGAAAGATATGAAATTACTGAAAATGATTATCAAGATTTAAAAGATGCTATTCGTGGTGCAAATCAATTATTAGAAATTGAAAGTTGTAATCCTTGAAGTATTTTAAATGAATTTATTAAAAAAACTATAAATGCTTGTCCACAAAATGAAAAACAAATTATTAATGAATATGAACAATTTACTATTATTGATAATACTATTTATCATTATCAAAATTGAAAATTAAATACTCATTTAAAAGATAGTGATAAACAACAATTATTAGAAATAGAACTTCTAGACCCAATATTTGCAAGAGTAAGAAGTCATGGTTTAGTAGGTTATGAATCTGGTGGAATATATTCACATCTTATTCATAAGATTAGTAGATTATTACAACCAAGTTATCGATTTAGTGCTGGATTAGATTATGGGTTTAAAGATGATGCATTAGCATGTTTATTAATAGGTTTTGATTATAATTTTAAATTTGTTAATGTTATTGATTGTTTAAAAATAGAAAATAAATTAATTCGATATGATAATAAACAATTAGCAAGATTAGTAGTTGAGTTTTATATTAAATTAGCAAAAGAAAATAATTTGTTATATGAATATGGTTTAACTGTATATTGTGATTTTAGTAATTATACATTTATAGAAATGCTTAATGATACAGCAATTAAATATCAAGTTAATTCATGATTATATTTTAAAGATTGTGTGAAATTAAGACTTGAGTTTAGAATAGGTAAGAACGTGGCTTTAATGGCATCAGAACGCTTAAATATTAGTATGAATGCACAAGCGCATTATTAGATGAATTTAGATTGGCTGTATGAGACCCTAAGAGTATTAAACAAATACCATTAGCGGGTAATGACCATTTACGTGATGCATTTGATTATGCTATAGAACCATATATTAGAAATTTAAGTGCAGATATAAATCCTTATTTTGAAAGGAAGTAACATATGAATAATCATAATACTGAAATATTAACTCCTAATTGATGTATGATAAATCTTCAAGAAATTATAGCAAATCATGCAAGTAAATTATTATGAGGTAATGGTTATAATTTTACAAGTGAATATCCTGAATATAAAAGAGCAATTGAAAAAATAAAAGAATGAAATAATTTAGATTCATTATTTTATCAAGATTGTCATATTAAATCTGGTTATGGTTATAGTATTGTTCAAATTGATAAAAGTAAAACTGGAAGAATATCTTTAAATTTTGCTCAACCTTATGCTCAATCAAGAGTTGCAAGAGTTTTAGAAACTGAATATAGTGCATCAACATGGTCAAGAGTACAATATGAGGACCAAAGTATTTACGTTAAAACAACATATACTCCAAATCAAATAATTAGATATTTTACTAGTGACACTGTTACATTAGATGGTTTACAAGAAAAAATAAGTAAAGATTTACAATTACCTTTAATAGAAAATCATAATTTAGGTATTATTCCAGTTAAATTTATGCAAAATTTACCTAAAAAGAATTTCTTTGGTGGAGTTATTGGTGATTATTATCCAGATATGACTCCAATTAAAAAATTACAAAAATTATTAAATAAAACATTTGAATCAATTGAACATGAACTTGAATATAATGTTACTCGTGTATTTTTAGATATTACTGAACAAGAAATAAATCAATCTAAAACTGCTTTTGATTTAAAGAAATTAATAGGTAAATTTATTTTACAAGCAAATTTAAGAAGTTTAGGAAGTACTAGTGGAACACCACCAATTGCTATTTTACAAGGTAGTCCAATATTAGATAAATATGCAGAATTTATTCAATTTATTATTGATAAAGCATTTGAAGGTAGTGGATATAGTCCAGTAAATGATACTACTAGTCAAAAAACAGAAGCAGAAGTATTAATTACTAATTCAAGAGATATGGAAACTACAAGAATTAAAAGAACTTTAAATCAAAGTAATTGAAATGAAATATTTCAAAGATGTTTTATATTAATGGGATTAGATGGTGATAAATCAAAATGAACATTTGAAATTAAAGAAAATACTATTACAGATAGATTAAAATCACTTGAAATTGATGAAGCAGAATTAAGATTAGGAATTACTAATATTAAAAGAATTATAGTTAAAAGATATGGTGTTAGTGAAGAAGAAGCAGAACAAATTATTAAGAACCTGTTTAAAATCTTTTAGAGAAATAGGGTAAAATGATTATATATTTTAAGATAAGAGGTATATATGCGTAAAAATTATCCTAGTAATGTTAGCAAAGAGCAATTTGAAAATATAAAATCAATTTTAGAAAATACTAAAAAGAGAACTAAACCAAGAAGCTTAGATTTATATGAAGTATTTTGTGCAGTTTTATATGTATTAAAAAGTGGTTGTCAATGAAGAATGTTACCAAAAGATTTTCCAAAATGACAAATTGTTTTCTTTTTATTTTCAAGTTTGAAGTAAAAATAATGGTAAAGAACCTAGTGTATTACAATTAGTTTTAAAAAAAATTAGTCATGGCATTTCGTATAAATAATGGTAGAAAAGAACAAACTAGTTTTTGTATAATTGATTCACAAAGTGTTAAAAATACAGATACTACTAAAAACAAAGGTTATGATGCTGGTAAAAAGATTTCAGGAATAAAGCGTCATATTGCTGTTGATTCTCAAGGTTTACCACATGCAATTTACATAACCACAGCAGAAAAAACAGATCGTAACAGTGCTATAATAATGATTGAAAATGAAAAAGAGAATCTTTCTGCAGTTCAAAAAATACTAGTAGATGCTGGTTATACTGGTGAAAAATTTGCTTCTAAAATTAAAACAATTATAAATGCAAATGTTGAAGTTATAAAACGTAATGAATTACATTCTTTTGTAGTATTACCAAAAAGATGAGTTGTAGAACGAAGTTTTGCATGATTAGAAAAATGCAGAAGATTATGAAAAAATTGTGAAAAAAAATTAAATACTAGCTTACAAATGGTTGTTCTTGCCTTTATTTCAATTTTATTGAAAAGATTTTAAACAGGTTCTAATGAAAATAGAAAATATCAACAAGAAGAAATTGAATTTAATAATACTTTTTTAGGAGAAACTAAAAATGATACCGAAAATAAATCATCAATTAATTAAAACTGTATGAAAAAGTACAGGTGAAATTGAAAAAGATTTTACACAAAATAAAGATTTACAATTTCGTGTATGTCCTTTTACCATTATTTTAGGTGCTATAAATTCAACAGAAACAGGTTATAAACCACCAACTAGTATTCCTAATGATTATACTTCATTTAGTAAAATCTTTACTGGTAGAGAAGCAATACAAGCAGTATGAGACCATTCTTATTATCCTATTCAAAATAAAGATAATCCAGATGAAGCATATAAACAATTACAAATTGGTGATGTATTTTATGGAAATATTTTAAGTGACCAGTTAGGTATTACTTATAGTGCTACACCAGCAAATAATGCTTTTATTCAAGAACAAGCAATTAAAAATGTAGTGATTAATATTCCAAATGAAAAAAAGAATTTTGATTTTATTAATAATATTGTTTCAAATTTATATAAGTTATATATGATTCCAGAAATTAATAAAGTTATAAATACTGATAAATCAATTAAAGTTGATAGACAATGATATATTCTTGAAGTTGCTAGTAAAACTTATAATAATGAAAATAAAGAATTGGCTTATATTCAATGTACTTTTAGTTCATTAAATGATAAATTAGCACATAGTGGATTAGCAATTAATCAATATGTACAACTAGGTGCCCCGGGCGACCCAGTAGCATTACCAGCATTAGATGAAAATAATAATATTGTTTTGGATGGTAATTATTTAACACCATTACCAGTTACTCATTGTCAAATATCATTTTATGGTTCAGTAAAACCTATTTCAATAGCATTATGAGGTAGAGATATTGATAATAATTCTATTAATACTAAACAACATAAATATAGACAATATCCAAGTAAATTATTATTTCCATGACAATATCAATGTTCAACTTATGACCCAGTAAGTTTTCAAGCATTACCAGAAACAAATTATGTATTAACTGTTCAAGGTCAGAGTGTTATGGATAGTTATTCAGATTGACAAAAAGTAATTGCACCAAATTATGATGATGGTGCAACTAAGCATTATGAAGGTCATTTAAGAACTAATGTTGAAAAAACTAAAAATACTAATAAAGTTGATGTATCAAATAGATTAGTTAATTATTGAGATAATAATTTTTTAAATGGTGCTGAAATAGAAAATTATAATTATGCAACTGCTGGTAATCCATATTTTCAATATTATAATAAAAATAATAAAAAATTTATTGGTAATACTCATTATAATATGAATAATAATAAATTTAAGCAATTAAATACTATTAATGCATTACATTATTTTATTTATAATCCTATTAGTGAAATACCGTTAACAGTACGAGAAACAATTAAAATTAATCTTAATACAATACCTATATTTGGCTCATTTATGAATGCTTTTGTTGGTGGTTTAGATATTGGTGCTAATAAATTATCAAGTAATTTATTAATACCTCAATTTCCTTATATAAATGGCTTAATATCTGCTGAATTATATAATTTTTATACAACATTATTATATAGTTCACAAAGTACTAATCCAGCATTAATTCCGTTAGATGTATTTAGAAATGATACACCAGATGCTATACAAGCAGTTGCTGGAACAGCAAGTCATATGACATCATTTACATTTAATTTAACTGATATGATTAATTTACAAAATTTTGATATTAATGATGGAAGTATTTCTTCACAAGGAATTTATGATACTGTAAATTTAGTTCAAAATGGTGCTGGTGGTAAAGATACAATTTCATTATTAGCAAAAGAAGATAGTTCAATTCCAATATTAAATGCTCCAAATTTTACTAATAATAATATAGTTAAATGAGCAATTGATATGATTGATATTAAAGTAGTAGGTAAAAGTAATTTTAAAATAACATTTTATTCAATGCCAGATAATAGAAATGGTGCTGTTAATGATAATTTTAGTATTTGAGAAGTGGTACTTATCAAACAGTTGGTAAAGCAAGTAATAATAGTAGATTAATTCAAAATACATTTATTTTAGCAAATAATACTTTTAAATTTGACCAACCATTTAATTATCCACAAGCAATACAACCACCACCATTAATAGAAAGAGCACATCCTATATTTATTGATTTAAGTAATCAAAATCAATATGGAATTAATAATAATATTGATGGTACATTAAAATCTACAACTGTTGATATTTATCAAATGAGACCACATACTTTAGAAGATATTAAAGGTAAATTTCTTAATAGTATTGGTATTTATATAAATCAATATGGTTATGATAATATTGATAAATTTAAAGAAGATTATGAAAGTATAACATTTAATTTTAATCTTAATCTTAATTCTATTTGAAAAACATCTTATAATCAACCTACTTATACTAACTCAAAAAGTTGATTTACACCTATTAAAATAAATTTAAGTGATATTGGTAATTTACCAGATGACCAAAATAATACTGCTCTTTTTCAAGATAATGATAATACTTATAACAATAATTCTGGAAATCATAATGATAGTAATAATAATTGAATATTTAATATAAATAATTTAAATAGTGAAATTAAACAAATTGCTTCTTTAAAAAATAAAGAAAGATTAAATAATATATATATTAATGATTTATTATGAACAAATGATACTCCAAGTTCGGGAATATCATTACCAACTTCAACATGATTTAAAATAATGGCTTTTAAAACAAAAGCATATGAAAGTCAAGAAGATAATTTAATTGTTATTGAATATCAATTTATAAGTACATTTGATGGAATAAGTTCTGCTGTAAGTGGTGCGTTTAGAAATGTCAATTGAAACTTACAAACTACATCATTGGTAATTAATCCAAAAAGTTCAACTTAGAAAGGTGGTGGTAATTATGTTAAATAATGAAAATGAAATGAAAGAAGGTAATACTATGGAAGAAAAAGAAAAAAAAGATGAAGAACAAGAAAAAACTAAAGAAGAAGTAAAATCAGAAGAAAATACTGAAAAAGAAACTGAATCTGAAGAGAAAAAAGAACCAGAAAAAGAAGAAGTTAAACTTTGGGAGCGTGTCGAAGATGTCAATAACTAAAAAGTTTTAAAAATAGCTCCTTTCTTTTTTAAACCCTTAAATTAAAAATAAATGACAAAAGACGAGAATAAAAATCTTGTCTTTTTTTTGTAATTGTAAAATTTTAAAATTTTTAATAACCGTCTTTAACGCTATTATCAACACGTGTTAGGGAACTAAAACAGTGAACTACAACACAGTTGTTAAAAATAGTAGCTAGAGCATGTGGACTTGCATGAATAAATAAAAAGTGGAGTGATACCTAATAAAATATACTAACCAGAAATGGTAATCCTTGGGGTGGGAGCGGATTGGAAACTAGTATATATAGACCTCTGTTGTAGGGACCTATTGTATTAATTCTATTCTTTATTTAACCAACCTTGCGAGGCTTTTTAATAATCTGTGTATCTTTGTTTTGCAAAGTACTAGTTCAGATTAATTCTGTCTTCAAATTTTATCATAAAATGAGCAATTGCTGTATTTCAATTTTGAATGGGCATTGTTCATTTTTTTGTTATATTTTCAATTGCTAAGTAAAATATTTTGAAAACTGCCATATCATTTGGAAAAACTTTTTTATTTCTGATGACTTTTCGTAATTGACTATTAACAGATTCAATAGAATTTGTAGTATAAATCACTCTTTTGATTTCTGGAGGATAACTAATAAAAATCATTAAATTATCTCAATTTTTATATCAAGATTTAGCAATTTGAGGATAGTGTTTATTTCATTTACTTTCAAATGATTCTAAAGCTTGCATTGCTTGTTCTTCACTACATGCATTATAAATTGGCTTTAAATCTGTAACTAGTGATTTTCGATGTTTGTATGAAACATATTTTAAACTATTTCAGATTTGATGAACTATACATAATTGATGTTCAGTTTTAGGATAAACTGATTGTATTGCTTCTGACATGCCTGTTAAGTTGTCACTACAAGCAATAAGAATATCATTTAAGCCACGATTTTTCATTTCTGTGAAATTTGCTAATCAAAATTTAGCGCCTTCATTTTCACTAATTCATAAACCTAAAACATCTTTTTTACCTTCTAAATCAACACCTAAAGCTATATAAACTGATTTGTTAATAATGCGTTTATCTTGTCGTACTTTAACTACTATACAATCAAAATAAACAATGGGATAAATGCCTTCTAATGATCTATTTTGTCATGCTTTGACATCATCAATCACATCATCAGTAATTTGACTAATAACACTTTCACTAATATCAGCACCATGATATAACTCTTGTAACTGCATTCTAATATCTGATAATGTCATACCTTTTGCATATAAGGAAAGAACTTGTTGATCAAAACCATCAAATCTTCTCTGTCTTTTTGGCACTATTACAGGAGTAAAATTACTATTACGATCTCGTGGTACATCAATCTCAATTTTACCTTGTTGAGTTATTAATTTTTTTGAACTTATACCATTACGAGCATTGTCACTATTACTATGTTGATTTTTTTCATATCCTAAATAATTTTGCATCTCAGAATTCAACATTTTTTCAACTAAACGTTTTGTTAATTCTTTATATAAACCCCCTTCTTTAAAAACTGTTGTTAAATCTTCAGTATTTTCTAATAATAAATCTACTGCTTTTGATATTGGATCATTATTATTAAAGTTATCTTTTTTAGCCATCTGTAACTCACTCTTTCTAGTCATTTAATTATATTTACTAGAATTAATTAAACATAGTTATTTTTGTAAGAACCTGTTTAAAATCTTTTCAATAAAATTGAAATAAAGGCAAGAACAACCATTTGTAAGCTAGTATTTAATTTTTTTTAAAACTAATTGTAATACACTAGGTTCTTTACCATTATTTTTACTTCAAACTTGAAAATAATAATATACAATTTGTCATTTTGGAAAATCTTTTGGTAACATTCTTCATTGACAACCACTTTTTAATACATATAAAACTGCACAAAATACTTCATATAAATCTAAGCTTCTTGGTTTAGTTCTCTTTTTAGTATTTTCTAAAATTGATTTTATATTTTCAAATTGCTCTTTGCTAACATTACTAGGATAATTTTTACGCATATATACCTCTTATCTTAAAATATATAATCATTTTACCCTATTTCTCTAAAAGATTTTATCATTTGATGACTTATCGACTAAAAATCTATTTTTTATTATAAAATAACTATCATAATGTTCTTCTTATTAAAAATTAATCAAAAAAGATTTTAAACAGGTTCTAAGTTACACAGATTACTAAACATTACTGAAATTTATATAACTTTAATTTATAAACTAAATTTTATTAGAAAATGAACAATAATTTAACTTCAATTTTGAACAGATATTGTTCATTTTTTTCTTTTTTTATAATTTTTATAAATTATAAATTGATATATATAAAATTACTGTTATAATTTTACTAGCATAATATTTAAAATGGAGTTAGAAGTAATATGAGTAAATCTAAAATTTCATTAAGTTTAAAAAATGTTGAATTTCGTTATAAACCAGAATACAATAACGCTGTTGATAATGTTAGTTTTGATATTAATCATGGTGAATATATTACTATAATTGGTCATAATGGTAGTGGTAAGTCAACACTTTCAAAAATTATTATTGGTGTTTTACACAAACAAAAAGGTACAATTCAATTATTTGGTGAAACAATTACTAATAAAAACATTAAACAATTACGTCGTCACTTAGGTATTGTTTTTCAAAATCCTGATAACCAATTTATAGGTTCAACTGTTCGTGATGATATTGCTTTTGGCTTGGAAAATCATTTAGTTGAGCCCAGTGATATGCCAGCAATTATTGACAGAGTTTCTAGGGCAGTGGGTATGGAAAAATATTTAGATCATGAACCACTATGATTATCTGGTGGTCAAAAACAACGTGTAGCTATTGCTTCAGTTTTAGCTTTAGAACCTGATATTATTATTTTTGATGAGGCAACTAGTATGCTTGATCCAAAAGGTAAACGAGAAGTTAAAGAAATTATGTTAAAATTACAAGAACAACGCAATAAAACTATTATTTCTATTACTCATGATATGGATGAAATTATTAATGCCGATAAAATTATTGTTATGAATAAAGGTAAATTAGTTCGTTATGGAACTCCATCTGAAATATTAAAAGAATGAGAGTTTTTACAAAGTATTCATTTAGATATTCCTTTTGTTTTAAAAGTATCGTTAGGTTTAAAAAATAAGGGAATTAATATTAATGAAACATTAAGTGAAGAGGAGCTGATTTCTAGCTTATGTCAATTAAATTCAAAGAAGTAAGTTATACTTATTCTCCAAAAACCCCTTATCAATATCAAGCATTAAAAGATATTACTATTGAAATTGTTGAACAAAAAATAGTTGCTATTATTGGTGAAACTGGCAGTGGTAAATCAACTATGATTCAACATATTAATGGTTTATTAGTTCCAATGGCAGGTTCAGTTGCTATTAATGATTTTATTATTAAGGCTAATCAAAAAAAAATTCGTGATATTAAAAAAATACGTAAACAAATTGGCTTAGTTTTTCAATTTCCCGAATATCAGTTATTTGAAGAAACTATTGAACGAGATATTATGTTTGGACCAGTTAATTTTGGTGAGAAAAAAGATAAAGCACGAGAGTTAGCAAAAAAATATATTAATTTGGTTGGATTAAACGAAACATACTTATCAAGAAGTCCATTTGATTTGTCTGGTGGTCAAAAACGAAGAGTTGCTATTGCTGGTATTTTGGCATTACAAGGTCATACTTTAATTTTAGATGAACCAACAGCAGGACTTGATCCCGATGGTGAAAAAGAATTAATTAATTTATTTTATGATTTAAATCATAAAGAAAATAAAACTATTATTTTAGTAACTCATAATATGAATCATGTACTAATGGTTGCTGATGAAGTTATTGTATTACATAATACACAGATTTATAAAAAAGCAGATCCAATTACTATTTTTAGAGATAAAAAATTAATTACCGAAACCGGAATTGAGCCACCAAAAATTTATAGTTTTTTATATAAATTAGAAGCAGCAGGATTTGATACATCAAAAATTACTGCTAGAAGTGATTCAGAATTAATTGACCAGTTGTCAAAAATATTATCCAAAAAAAATAGCAATAAAAAGTAAGGAGTAATAAATAATGAAAGTTAGTTTTGGTCGTTATTTACCTTTAAATTCAATCATTCATCGTGTAGATCCAAGAATTAAATTACTAGTTTTAATTTGTTTAATTGCTTCACTTTTTTTTCATACTGGTTTTGAAGGTTACGCTCTTATTGGTTTTACTGTCATAACAATTTTCTTTTGTGCAAAATTACCTTTTATGATGTTATTAAAATTAATGCGCCCCATTTTATTTATGGCATTTATTTTATTTATAATTAACTGTTTTTTAACTGATGGCCCTAATGTTGGAATGATTTGACGTTGGCATGGTATTAAAGTATCGTATAAAGCTATATTTGTTAGTATTTATATTGCTCTTAGAATTTATTTAATGATTTTAATTACAACAATTTTAACAACCACAACTCAACCATTAGATTTAACATTAGCATTAGAAGATTTAATGTTACCACTAAAATTAATTAAATTTCCAGTACATATTATTTCAATGATTATTTCTATTGCTCTTCGTTCAATTCCTACATTATTAGATGAAGCGGGCAGAATTTTAAAAGCGCAAGCATCACGTGGTGTAGATTTAAAGAATGGTCATTTTAAAGAAAAAGTTAAATCGTTAGTATCATTAATTATTCCTTTATTAGTTTCTTCATTTCAAAAAGCAGAAGATTTAGCATACGCTATGGATTCAAGGGGTTATGATCCGCAAGGTAAAAGAACACGTTTTCGTCAATACCATATTGATTTTAAAGATATATTTTTCTTTATTATTGGTGTAGGATTGTTAGCATTTCTTATATCTTATACTTATCATCCAGAAATATTTTGAAGAATTCCATTTATTGATGATTATTATTCACAATAATATATAAAAAAATAATTAAATTTTTATTTATATATTTAGAAAATATTTGTAATTATATTTTTCTTAAGTATAATAATTTTATAAACTTAATATAGTTTTTAACCCGTTGTCTTATTTTAAAGTATATGGGTTTTTTATTTTTTTAAAAGAGGAGAAATTAAGTATGTCTAGAGAATGAAAATTTGAAAGAAGAGATTTTGAAGAAAATCAGAAACGTATTGAAAAAGAAATCCAAGAAAGAATAAAACAAAATGAAGAAGAAAGAAAATTAGAAAAGGCAAAAAATTTACAAGAAGAATGTAAAAGAGCTGAAGAAGAAAAATTAAAAAAAGAAAATAAACTTATTAAAAAAAGTAAAAAACACAAAAATAAAAGACATAAAAATAGAAAAAAAGAAAATTAATATTTTTATAAGTTTTATTTATTTAACTAAGAATACTAGTAATATTTCTTATTTTAGAATAATTATTTATTTTTGTTTGATTTCAAAGAAATACCGAGGCTTTTATGTAATCTGTGTATCTTTGTTTTACAAAGTACTAGTTTAGATTAATTCTATCTTCAAATTTTATCATAAAATGAGCAATTGCTGTATTTCAATTTTGAATGGGCATTGTTCATTTTTTTGTTATATTTTCAATTGCTAAATAAAATATTTTAAAAACTGCCATATCATTAGGAAAAACTTTTTTATTTCTGATAATTTTTCGTAATTGACTATTTACAGATTCAATAGCATTTGTTGTATAAATCACTCTTTTAATTTCTGCAGGATAACTAATAAAAACCATTAAATTATCTCAATTTTTATATCAAGATTTAGCAATTTGAGGATAGTGTTTATTTCACTTATTTTCAAAGGATTCTAAAGCCTGCATTGCTTGTTCTTCACTACATGCAGTATAAATTGGTTTTAAATCTGCAACTAGAGATTTTCTATGCTTATATGAGACATATTTCAAACTATTTCTAATTTGATGAACTATGCATAATTGATGTTCTGTTTTAAGATAAACTGATTGTATTGCTTCTGACATGCCTGTTAAATTATCACTGCAGGCAATAAGAATATCATTTAAGCCACGATTTTTCATTTCTGTTAAATTTGCTAATCAAAATTTAGCACCTTCATTTTCACTAATTCATAAACCTAAAACATCTTTTTTACCTTCTAAATCAACTCCTAAAGCTATATAAACTGATTTGTTAATAATGCGTTTATCTTGTCGTACTTTAACTACTATACAATCAAAATAAACAATAGGATAAATGCCTTCTAATGGTCTATTTTGTCATGCTTTGACATCATCAATCACATCATCAGTAATTTGACTAATAATACTTTCACTAATATCAGCACCCTGATATAACTCTTGTAACTGCATTCTAATATCTGATAATGTCATACCTTTTGCATATAAGGAAAGAACTTGTTGATCAAAACCATCAAATCTTCTCTGTCTTTTTGGCACTATTACAGGAGTAAAATTACTATTACGATCTCGTGGTACATCAATCTCAATTTTACCTTGTTGAGTTATTAATTTTTTTGAACTTATACCATTACGAGCATTGTCACTATTACTATGTTGATTTTTTTCATATCCTAAATAATTTTGCATCTCAGAATTCAACATTTTTTCAACTAAACGTTTTGTTAATTCTTTATATAAACCCCCTTCTTTAAAAACTGTTGTTAAATCTTCAGTATTTTCTAATAATAAATCTACTGCTTTTGATATTGGATCATTATTATTAAAGTTATCTTTTTTAGCCATCTGTAACTCACTCTTTCTAGTCATTTAATTATATTTACTAGAATTAATTAAACATAGTTATTTTTGTAAGTTACACAGATTACTAAACATTACTGATTTTTTACTTTTAAATTGTACTATTTTTGATTATTTTTACAAGTATGCTTTTAAAAGCAAAATAACGCCTAAATTAAAGGTTTTTATTTTTTGATACCTATACTATTAATTATATTGAAATTGTTTGTTATATTTTAAATATGAAAGTGGTTTTTTAAATATTTTTTATTTTATTTAAAATAACACTTATATATTTATATAATAATTAAGTAAATTAATTTTTTAAATATATTTACAATAAATTTAGATTTTTTTAAAATAGTTAGGAGAAGTAAATGTGAATTTTAATTATAAATGAAATTTTAGAGAACAAAGTGCAAAAATTGATAAATTAGTTTTAGAACATATAACAAAAAAATGAGAAAAATGAGATTGAAGAATAAAAAATACAAGAGATAAAAAGAAATATAAAATTGTTGATTATCAATATCGAACAAGAAAAATAATGTATGGATTAGTAACTTATAAAAGAAGAATTTATGAATATTTTGATGAAAAATTACAAAAATGAGTTCGTGTTTGTTTAGTTGATGAATGACTAGAATTACCTAAATATAAAAGAATTGGTGAAGATGTTGAACAAACTATTATTGAATATTTTGCTGATGGAAAAAGATATCATGATATTTGTGCTATTTGTAAAAAAGCAGGTATTAGTGTTAGTACTGTTCATAGAGTTTTTAAAAATTTAGAAGTAATTGAAGCAAATCCAGTAAAAGTAAAATTAGAAAAAAATCAACCTATTTTTGTAGCAATTGATGATGGACATTGAAAGTTTTGAGATTTTAAACGTAAAGATATAAAACACTCTATGAGATTAATAACAACATATACAGATAATATTAATCATAAAGTACAAAATAAAAGAGTAAAAGCAATTATTAGACCAACAAGAACAGCAATTGGAGTTAAAAAAACTGCTGAATTTGTTAAAGAACATTGTCAAAAATTTTATGAAAATGTTGAACAAGCAAAAATAATTATTTGTGGAGATAGTGCTGGATGAATTAAAGATGTAGCAGATTATCTTGGTGCTGAGTTTGTTTTAGATAAATTCCATTTAATTAGAACATTATATCTTGGTATAATGGCGGGAAATAAAGGAAAATATTGAAGTGAATATAATAATTGTAAAGATTTCATTAATAATGGTCAATATGAACAATTAATTGATTATTTATATAAAGAATTAGATAATCATAAAAAGTTAAAAAAACAATATTTTAAAAATAATAAAAAAGGTATTGTTAATCAAGGTGCAAAATGAAATATTGGTTGTTTTACTGAAACAAATATTTGACATGTTTTAAAAGAAATGATTGTTAATAGAACATATAGTATTTTTATTTATATAAAAATGGTTATTTTTAAATGTAATCAAATAAATTTAAAAACATAATTTTACTTATTTTAAAATAAAAAATTAAAAAAACTTATTAAATTAAAAGTTAATAAGAATTTTTGTTATATATTTATGTTAATTAAATTATTAAAATGTTTTTATAATTTATAAAATTGAGTATTTTAATTGTAATATTTTTAAATTAGTAGTAAGATAAATTTACAATTTCATAAAAATCCAAATTATTTCTTGTCTAAATTTATAATAAGACTACAACGATTTAATTTATTCCGGATTTTTGACAATCTCCCAAAACATTTAAAGAAAATTTTATTGAAAGTATTAAGATTTAGATCTTATTTTAATAGTAAATTGATAGAAACAGAAAGCGATTTACTAACTTTAAATAGTAAAATAAAACTTTTATGAAAAGAAATTTTTGATAGGGACATAAAATTTTACAAAAACAACAGCAGAAGTTAAAACAAAAAAATATCTTGATAGAAAATCAAAAGACAAAATTAAAAGAAAATATTAAAGATATTAAAGATAAATTAGAAAAAGAATTAAAAGCTGATTATCAAAATAATAAACTTACTAATTTTAAAGTTCTTTTAGAAATACCAAAAAAAGCAAATTTTAAAATAGCATCTTTAGAAAAACAAATTACTAATTTAGAAATTAAGCAATATGAATTACATGTTCAAATGCAAACATTACAACAAAAAAATAATGAATCAAATTTGAATCAAAGAAATATTAATAATCAAACAATAACTATCCAATTAAATAAACCAGAATTGACAAATAAAACATTAGTTAATAATTTAACAATGTCATTACAATTTTTAAGACCAACAAGTAATTTTAATTAAAATTAAGAAAGTTACTTAAAAGAATAAAAATAAATATTTTATTAAAATATTCATTAATTGTTAATAAGACAAATGATGATTTAGTAATTTAAGGAAATTTAATTGAAAATGTAGATTTTAAATAAAATATTAGTATATAAAATTGATAATAAAAATATTCAAAGTATAATATAAAAATTCTTAATTAAAAATTGATTGAAACTAATTATAGTTTTCAATCAATTTTTTTAATATTTCTTTAGAAACTTGTGGATTTGCTTGTCCTTTAGTTAGTTTCATTAATTGACCCATAAAAAATTTCATTGCTTTTTCTGGATTGACTTTATAAATAGTAATCATGTTTTCATTTGCTTTTAAAATTGTGATTAATATTTTTTCTAAATCATTACTATCACTTACTAAAGTAATACCTAATGTTCTAATAAGATCGGTAGGGCTTTTTTCACTATTAATCATAATTGCATTTAATAACTGTTTACTTTGTTTATCATTAATTTTTTGCTCATAAACCAGACTAACTAATTGTGATAGATTATTAGCAGTAAGTTCGCTGTTTTTAATAGTAGTGTTATTAGTATTACAATAAGCTTGCACAGGACCTACTAAATAATTAAAGGTAGGTAATGCTAAATTATTAATGGCAACTGTTTGTTCAAAAATAGTTAATATTTCTACTTTGTCAATTAATAAATTAATATCTTTTGTTGGTAGATTATATTGTTTTTTTAATCTTTCCATTATTTCTTTAGGCAATTCAGGAAGATTTTTAGCAATCATTTTGATTCATTTTTCATCTAGTTGAATTGGAAAAATATTTGGTTCAGGAAAATATTTATAATCAATTTTATTTTCTTTGCTACGCATGCTAACGGTTTTATTAGTTTTTTCATCAAATCTTCTAGTTTCAAGATTAATTTTTTGTTTTTTATTTAAAATATTAGTTTGACGATTAATTTCATCATTTATTGCTAAAGTAATATTATGTGTAGAATTTAAGTTTTTAATTTCAACTTTGGTACCTAAAATATCACTACCATGTGGTTTTACCGATATATTAATATCACATCGTAATGAGCCTTCATTCATTTTAGCATCACTAACTTGTAAATGAATTAATAATTGACGTAGAGTATTAATATATGCTACTACTTGTTCACTTGTGTTAAAAATTGGCTTAGTAACAATTTCCAATAAGGGAATTCCCGCTCGATTATAGTCTAATAATGTTTTTTTATTATTATGAATTTGTTTTGCTGTATCTTCTTCAATATGTAAGCGTTCAAAACTAACAATAAATTCTTCATTATTTACAACTATTGGTAATTCACCATTTGTGCCAATTGGATGAAAAAATTGTGTGATTTGATAACCTTTAGGTAAATCGGGATAAAAATAACTTTTTCGATCAAAACGTAAGAGTGGATCAATATTCATTTTTAAAGCAGTACATGTTTGAATTGCCATTATAATAACAGCTTGATTAACTGTTGGTAATGTTCCTGGATATCCGCAATCAATGGCATTAATTTGAGTATTTGGTTTTTGACCAAAAGTATTGGCGGCGTTGGAAAAACATTTAGTTTTAGTTTTTAATTCACAGTGGATTTCAATACCCATTACAACATCATATTTATTATTCATGATCATCACCTAGTAGTTTATTATTAAAATTAATTTTTTTACTTAAAAATGAAGCAATATTCAATATAACTTGATCATTGAAAGGTGCACCATTAATATTAAAACCAATCGGTAAACCATTAACAGTAGTTAATGGAATATTAATGCTTGGTCCACCATTTAAATTAGAAAGTAGTAGTAAGTCTTCTAAATAATCATGTTCACTTTTAATAACTTTTTTTTGTTCTAATACATCTTTAATTTTTGGAGCTGGATTAATATTTGGCATAATAATGAAAGCATCATATTTTTTAAAGATAGTATTTAAATGTTCAACAATTAATCTTCTTACTTTTTTAGCTTTGTTAAATAATTCTTCTTGATGATTTTCAGATAAAGCATATGCACCAATAATGTATCTGCGTTTTACCATATCACCGAAACCAAATGTTCGTGAATTTGTCATAACTTCTTGATAATTTTTACCATTTTTACGAACACCAAAATTAATACCAGTTAGATTTGCGTGGCAACTAGTTGCTTCAGCAAAAGAAATAATCATATAAACTGGTAATAAAGATTGTAATAATTCTTTATTAAATTCAATTTGTTGAACTTTTGCACCACCATCAGTTAAATGCTTTATTGCTTCATCAAAACTAGATTTAACTATATCATTTCACTGATAATCATTATAATTTAAAATAGCAATATTTTTACCTTCTATATTTTGATTTAAGTTTTGAGTATAATCTTTTTCTTTACTTTGAACACTAGTAAAGTCTTGTTCATCAAATAAAGCAATACTATCCAAGACAATGGCAATATCTTCGACATGATTAGTAAATATACCAACTGTGTCTAAACTTGGAGCATAAGGAAAAACACCATTTCTTGAAATTAAACCATATGTTGGTTTAAAACCAACAATACCACAATAAGCGGCAGGTTTACGTATTGAATCACCAGTATCTGTTCCTAAAGCAAATGGTACAATTCCAGCAGCGACTAAAGCTGCACTGCCACTAGAACTACCACCAGTGATATGTTTTAAATTCCAAGGGTTTAAGACATGACCAGTAGCTGCATATAAACCATCTCCACCCATTCCTAGTTCATCAAGAGCAGTTTTAGCTATATTAATGGCTTTATTATTTGTTAATAACATATTAACAGTACTGTCATAATTAGGAATAAAATTAGCAAGAATTTTTGATGAACCTGTTGTTAAGAAATTAATAGTAGCAATATTATCTTTCATTACAAATGGAATTGCTGCTAATAAATTATCATTAATTTCTTGTTCAGTAATTGATTTTGTTTGTTTAATGGCATTTTGTTCCAGTGAAGTAACAACAGCATTTAATTTTTTGAATTGTTCTAATCGTTTGTATACTAATTTAGTTAATTGATCTGGAGTAAGTATTTTTGTTTTTAATAATTCATGAAGTTGACGAATTGAAAGTTGGTGGTAATTAATTTTCATGATTAATCACCTGATTAATACTAATGTAATTATTTTCAACTTCTGGAGCAATATTTAAAACAGTTTTAGATGTTAAATGAGTTCCAACATTATCGGAACGTAATAAATTATTAATAATAGGAAATGGGTAATTTAAAGGTTCAATATCATTTGTATTAATATTTGTCACAATTTCCATTTGTTTTTCAATAGCTTTAAATTCTAGTAAAAGATTTTCACATTGTTCTTCGCTTAAATTGAACATAAGTTCGTTAGCAAATTCATGTAGCATTTTTGTTGTCATTTTCTTTTCAATTTTATCCATTTTTTGCTACCTCTTTCAATAAATTTTGTAATTGCTCTTCATTAATAATTTTAACATTAAGTTTGCGTGCTTGTGCTAATTTATTTCCTGGATTTTCTCCAACAATTAAATAAGAAGTATTATTACTAATAGTATTGGTAATTTTAGCACCATAGTTATTTAATAATTGAATGAATTCGTTACGACTTTTAGTTAAAGTTCCTGTTAAGACAAAAGTTTTACCATTCAATACTTGTGATTGGTTTTTTTGTAAATAATTAAAGTTAAGTTTAAAGTTTTGCAAGTTAGTAATTAGTTGTTGATTAGTAGGATTAAGGAAATAATCAATAACACTAGTAGCAATTGTTGGACCAATTTCATTAGTATTAGCTAGATCATCAAAGGTTGCTTCCATTAAGTTATTTAAAGTTAAATATTTTTTTGCAAGAATAATTGCTGTTTTTTGGCCAACATGGCGAATTCCCAAACCGAATAAAAGTCTTTCTAAGGAATTTTGTTTTGATAGAATAATTGAATTAGCAAGATTAGTGAAAGATTTTTCACCAAAACGTGGTAATGATAGTATTTCTTTTCGTAAATTAACTAAATTGTAAATATCACTAATAGTTTTAATTCATTTTAAATCTAAAAAACGTAATAATATTTTTTCATTTAAACCAATAATATCCATAGCATTTCTTGAACAGAAGTGCATTAATGATTTAAGAATTCGTGATGTACAATCACTATTAATGCAAAATTGATCAACTTCTGGCGGAACTTGTTCCAATTTTGTTTTACACACTGGACAATGGATAGCTTTTTTAAAAATAATATTGTTTATTTGACGATTACTAATAATTGGGGCAATTACTTCTGGAATAATATCACCCGCTTTTTTAACACTTACTAAATCATTAATACGTAAATCACGATTAATAATATAATCACCATTATGAAGTGTGGCAAAAGTAACGGTAGTACCAGCAATTATCACTGGTTGTAATCTAGCATTATAGGTTATTTTTCCTGTTCTACCAACAGTTGGAAATATATCTAAAAGCTTAGTAACACTAGTAACAGCAGGAAATTTATAAGCTATTGCTCATTTTGGTGCCTTATTAGTTCTTCCTAACATATCATAACTGGTTAGATCATTAATTTTAATGACAATACCATCAATTTCATATGGTAATGTATTTCTTAACTTTTCATATTTTTGAATATAAGTTCATACTTCTTCAATATTTTTACATAACTGTCATTGTTCATTAATTTTGAAACCATATTTTTGTAAGGTAAATAATGCTTGTTCATGGGTTTTAATATTATCATTAGTAGCATTAATATAATAGTAAAGAAAACCATCTAATTTTCTTGAATTAACAATATTAATATCAAGTTGGCGAATAGTACCAGCTGCAGCATTGCGAGGATTAGCAAAGAGTGGTAAGTTTTGTTGTTGTTGTTTTTCATTAATGCGATTAAATTCTTCTTTACTTAAATATATTTCTCCTCTTACTTCTAATTTAGAATTAATTGGTATTGTTTTTGGTATTGTTTTAATTGTCAAAATATTATTGGTAATGTCTTCACCAGCAATACCATCACCTCTGGTAGCAGCAGTTTTTATTTTTCCTTTTTCATAAGTTATAGAAATTGATAGACCATCAATTTTTAGCTCACAAACATATTCAATGTTATTTTCTGATAATGTTTTTTTAATTTGTTGATCAAATTTTAGTAAATCTTCATAGTTAAAGGCATTACCCAAACTTAGCATTGGTTGTTGGTGAAAAATTTTTGTTAAAGAATTAAGTGGTTTATTACCAACAGTTTTAGTTGGAGAATCATTACTATTAAATTGGGGATATTGTTCTTCTAATTTTATTAATCTATGATAGGTGCTATCATAAAGTTCGTCACTAACAGTAGGTTTATCTAAAACATGATATTCATAATTTCATTGTTTAATTTGGTTTCTTAATTGTATTATTTCATTTTTAATATCATTATTTTTGTTACTCATATTACTTTCTCCCCTAATTGGTTTGTTAATAAGACATAATTAATTATAAATGAATTATTACTTTAATTGTAATATTGTTTTATAAAAGTATAATTTAGTAATATAAATAAAATAAATAAATAATAATATACATTTTTTAAAAAAAATGATTATAATAAAATTAGTATTAAAAAATAATGGCTAATTAAGTATTTAGTTTTTAAACTTCTGTTAAGTTTATTTTGACTTAAAGGTTTTTTTATATATAACTAGACACATTTTTTAATATTAACCTTTGATAAGTTTTAAGTATAGTATTAAAACTAAAAATAATTACTTTAATTTTATATGAGTTAGGAGTAAGTTATGAAAGATACATATGCATCTGTTCGTTTAGCACAAAAGCCAGAAAATGCTTTTGCTTGTCATCGATGTGGTAGGGTTATTTTAATTGCCGAATTTTTAGAAGCAAAAAATATTCAATTGAATTGTAATCGATGTGGTTTTAAAAAGCATGTTGAAAAAATTAAAATAGAAAAAAAAGCAGAAATTGAAAAAACTAGAATTGCTGCTATTTCTTCGAAAAATTCTTCTAAAAAATAATTTAGATTAGATTAATATTAATAATATTATAAAAAAAGAACTCAATTGAGTTCTTTTTTACTTATTTTTTAGTTTTTTCATTTAAATACTCTTGATAATTGTTATTTACTTGTTCTCAATTGATAACTTTTAATAATGCTTGTAAGTATTTCTCTTGTTCGTTTTTATATTGTAGATAATGTGCATGTTCTCATACATCAATAGCGATCAATGGATACATATTCAAGAATCATGGATTGTCTTGATTAAAAGTTTTGCATAGTCTTAATGTACCATTATTGTCAATTACTAATCATGCTCAACCACTTCCAAAAATATCTATGGCAGTTTTTGTTAAAGCAGCTTCAAATTTTTCATAAGATTCAAAGCGATTAATTATTGCTTTACCAATAGCTGATTTTTCATTAAAACCTTTATTTTTCCCCAATAGTGAAAAGAAAAGATTATGATTAATTACTCCCCCACCAAATTGTCGAATGCTACTTTGTAATTTTTTTACATTACAAGTTTCTTTATCCTCACATATATCTTCTAATTTACAATAATTACTTAATAAACGATTTAGTTCCCCTTTAGTTTCAAGATTATAATCAGAAAAAACTTTCGGATGTTTATCCATCACTAATTTTAAAGAAGTTAAATATTTCTTATGAAGTTCTTCATAATGATGTTTCATTGTTTCTTGTGAAATATAAGGTTCTAAAGCATCATAATTATATGGTAAATCGATAATATTAATCTTGTATTTAGGCATTCTTTTCTATCCTCCTTTTCTTTTTAAACTCTTCACATATAAATATTGCATTACATTATAATAAATTAATGTAAAATTACAAGTTTATTATATTACAAGATTTCTCACTATATGTTATACTAAAAATTAATATTAAATAATAATTTTACTAACAAAGGGTGAAAGTTTTCGTGCAGTACTTATACATGTTTAATAAAAAATCTAATCAAATTAATGTTTCTCACAACAATGATATCATACGTAGAATTAATGTAAACCAAACTGATAATATTAATAGTAATAATTTAGAAAAAAATGAACAAAAACAGTCATTTATTGATAAATTTACTTCAAAATCACTTAGTTGTGATGACACCAATAACTTTAATTTCAAAACAGCCAGTTGGACTCTAACAATAATTTATCTTATATCTTTTATTATAATTCCAATTCTTTATAGTTTAATCAAAACTTATGCTGTAAAAGATACTAGTCAAAGTTCATTTCTTAGTCTTTTTATTTTTAGTTTATTGCCAATTTTTGGGTTAGTTGTTTCACTTGGTATTGATTGAGAAACTATGATTAAAAAAGGTGGGTGGGCTGCTTATAGTCATAGTGTATTTGGTTTTATTAGTGTAGTATTTGTTCTTTTATTTTTTATTGCAACAAAAGTTATTAGTGGTAAAGATGATGATGTAACTTCGCTTGCTACTACATTTTTAATTCAACAGTTATTTCAAATGTTAGGATCAATTTTAGTATTAATATTTTGTAGATCATTACGTGAGAGAATTATTACTACTTTAAAAGAAGCAAAATTAGATTTAATAACTTGAGTTACCATTTTTGCTGTTATTGGTACTATTTTAAATATTATTTTCAACATAATTCCTAAATTTAGTGAATTTAATATGTTAACAAGTAATAATACTTCAAAAAATCAAGATGTTTTAAACTTATTAATGAATAGTCCATATGGCATTTTTGTTTTAGTTCTTAGTACTATTTTTATTGCTCCAATTAATGAAGAAATATCATATCGTCATGGTACTTTTACCATTGTTCGTTATCGTTGGTTAGCATATGCTGCTTCGTTAATTTATTTCCCATCAATGCATGTTATGGATAGTGGTGATTGAAATAATATTATTGGTTATTTAGGATTTAGTATTATATTACCCTTATTATTTATAATGACACGCGGTAATACTACATATACTATTGGTTTACATGCTTTTTCTAATCTAATTGCAACTATTTCTGGTTTTATTAATAAAAATTAAAAGGAGAAATTATGACTACCCTAACAATTACTGCCAATGATGCTGATCAAACTTTAATTAATTATTTAAAAAAAGTATTTAAAACACTACCACTCTCAAAAATTTATCGTTTATTTAGAACAAAAAAAATCAGAGTTAATAATAAAACTACTACTGATTTTAAATATCGCTTACAAGAAAATGATTTAGTAGTCATTTATGAAAGTAATTTAGTTGTTAACTATAAACCAGAAAAAATTACTAAAGAAGTACCAATTGAATTGTTTTATGAAGATGATAATTTTTTAATTGTTAATAAAGATCATAATATTGTTGTCCATCAACCATATGGTTCTTGCTTAGATAACATGGTAAAATATTATTTACAACAAAAATACCCGAAGAAGAAACGTGAGCAAACATTTAATATTAGTCATCAGTATCGTTTAGATAAACTAACTAAGGGTTTAATTATTTATCCAAAAAATAAAATGACACAAAACGCACTTCATAATGCTACCAAAAATGGTCAAATTATTAAAAAATATTTGGCTATTTGTTCTGGCCAATTAACTAAAAATTTAAATATTTCTGGTTATATTACTCATGATGAGTTAACAATGAAGATGAAATTTTCAATTGAACCAAGTGAACAAAGTAAAAGTTGTAGCACCATCTTTACACCAATATTTAATACTAAAGACTTTACTTTAGTTGAGTGTCAATTAGTTACTGGTAGAAAACATCAAATTCGTAGTACTTTACAATTTTTAAATTTACCAATTGTTGGTGACACTAAGTATGGGTCAACAATAGTTACTCCTAATAAAATTGCATTATTTGCTTATTATTTGTCATTTAATGATTTAGAAGAACCATTTACTTATTTGAATGATCAAAATTTTATAATAAAAGATTTAAAAACAGATTTAATTAAACAGATTAAAAAAGAAAAATGATAAAATTAATCTATACTAATATATAGATTACATTTTTATTTTTTTGCTATTTTTTTTATTTTTAATAGTGATTAATAATATTGAACTTTTAATTTTGGGTTGTTAACATATTTAAGTAAAAAACAAAATTAATTTTATTTATATAGATTGGGTGAAGTAATGACAACTAAAAAAGGTATTTTTAATACAATTGTTGGTGTTATCATGACAATTGTTATCTCTATTTTACAGTTAACTTTTCTTTATGTTACTGGTTTAGCATACGGTGAAAAAATTAATGGTTTAATTCGTGTTATTATTTCTTTTTTGACTTACCTTAGTTTGACAGAAGGAGGACTTGGTTTAATTACCATTTTTTCTTTATATCGTCCTTTACAAAATGATGATTATGAAACCGTCAACGATATTATTAATACGACAAGAAAAAATTATCATCATTCAGGAAGAATATATTTAATTATTCTTGTCAGTGCTGGTTTTATTTTAGGATTAGCTAGTGTTCATTTACCAGAAATTGGTTTAGATATGGAAATTCCTTTTTGACAAGTAGCACTTATTATTATTTCTTTAGGATCACGTGAATTAATCTTTTTTTATTTTAGTGGTGCTTATCAAAATTTAATTCAAGCTGATCAAAAAGGTTATTTAAATCGTTTAATTTTTATTTTTTCAGAGATTATTATGTATATTTTACTAATGACGTTATTAGTTATTAGAAAATCTGATGGTAAACCAATAGATATGTATATTCCTTTTTTTGCTTATTTTGTTTGTGGTGTATTAAAAGCATTTGTTACTTTTATCGTTATTAAAATTGAATATCCATGATTACAACATAAAAAATGAACACAACAAAAAAGGATGCTAAAACAATCATGATGAGTAGCCCTGAATCGTTTACCTGACATGATTATTTCTAACATTGATATTATTTTAATTACTTTATTTTTATCACTGACAACAACATCAATTTACACTATTTATATTATTATTGCCACAACAATGCGCTCAATTGCTTTAATTTTAATTAGTTCTTTTCGCGAAGTTTTTGGATATTGAATTGCCAAAAGTGGACGAATTAGATGAACTGTGTATACTAAATTTGAGTTATATGCTTATATGATTGCTGGTTTTTTATTTATTAATCAATTTATTATTACTCAATATTTAGTGTCTGCTTTAAGTATTACAAATATTAATAATTCTGATGGTAATTTTGATTCTTCAAAAAATCTTTTTATTAATTTATTTTTGTCACAACCATGATTTATTTTACTTTTATCTTTAAAAAATACAATTCAAGTGGCAACCGAACCAGGAAAAGTTATTGTAAATGCTACTGTAAAACACAAAGAAACAATTTGAGGTTCATATATTCAATCAATAATAAATCTTGTTTTAGGTGTTATTTTGGGTTGAATACTATCAAATTTAGGTTGAAAACATCAAAGTTATCAATATTTATCATTAAGTTTATATATGATTCTTTTATCAAGTTGTATTGGTTGAGTTTATCGTTTAATTTCAATCTGAGTTTATGTTTGAAAACATTTGACGTATAATAGTGATTTACGTTTTATTATTCAAAATACTTTAGTGTTAATTATTCCAATTTTAGCAGTAACATTATTTGGATGTCTTTATTTCTTTGATAAATATCCACCAACATATAATTTCACAGATTATAGTTTTGTATTACGAGTTATCGGTTATTCATTATTATATTCATCAATTTTAATTTTTGGTTTAGCAATGACTATTAATTTTCGTCAGTTTTGATCAATTTTTAATTTTAAGAAATTCTTTACTAATTTATTTTCACGTAAACGTAAGCAAAAAGCATTTATGAATCAAGAAGTACAAGAATTTTTTAAAGATAGTAATAAACCTAAAAATAACTTTACTAATAAAACATTTGATTGAACTGCTACTTATCAAAGTACCAATATGAACGTTGATGACTTTATTGAACAAGAGTTGTTACGAAGAAAAAAAGAAGTAGATATTAAAAGTGAAACAAAAGAATCTGAAAATTCTTCTATTCGCGTTGGTATTTATAAAATTAGAGGTTAGTTTATTTAAGGAGTGAATTACATGTTATTAAATGAAGAATGATTTGCAGAAAATATTGTTGAAGAAAAATATTTAGAATTATTAAAGCGTAATTATCCTCAACATCAACTTAAAGATTTATTTTTATTAAACATTGATTTACGTTTATTGTATTTAAAACATATTTTAATGATTGAAAATTCTTTAAAAAATGCTTTATTACATCAACTTTTTAATGATAATGTTCAAAATTTAGATAATGCTACTTTTCTTAATCCAGAACACCTAGCTCAAATGAAAACAGCTTTACGTTTGATTCGTGCTGGTTATAATAAATATAATAGAAGTGGTGTTTTAAAATCACGAACAATACGCAGTTTAATAGAAGTTATGTCATTTGAATGAACAATGAAATTATTACAAACTTTAAATGATAAAAGTATCGCTAAGATTGCTCATTATTTTGGTATCAAAGAATTTAATGATAGTAAAATTTTATTAGAACAGTTAGAGTATATTAAAGATGTTCGTAATTATTTATCACATAATTTTAAAGTATTAGCAAATCAATTTAAGTATAAAGAACGGTTCGCTTATTATGAACAAACTTTAAATGCCAATAATGATCATCATTATTTGCACTTATTAATTACTCGTTTTTCTAGTAAAAACCAATTACTAGTGCCATTTAATGTTGATTATGAAAATTTATTTAATAGTTATGATGTTAAAATTCATGATTGTGTTAAGGAAGATAATCAAAGTATAATCCATACTTAGTATAGAAAAATTATTAAATTTTAGTAGATTTAATTTAATAAGTATATTATAATTATATCAATTAATTACTAGTGTAAAATAAACCATTGTCATTTTTAAATGACAATGGTTTATTTTATTTAGAATTAATGAAACTTGAAGAAAGTAGGAAAAAAATGAAATCAGAGTATAATGAAAAAAAAGATTTAAATATTACAGAATTAAAACGACTTGATTTATTAAAAGAGTTATTTCCCGAAGAAATTATTAGTAAAAAAAATCTTTTTCAGATAATGAATCATTTTTATAAAAACTTAGAAGTAAAATATAAAGGTATATCTAATTATTTTGCTCCAACTATTGAAAAAACTGAAAATAGTATATTACTTAATACAATTTTTAATTTAAATAAAATGAAAATCACAGATAATATACAAAAGGGTTTTTTAAATTGTTTATTATTGAAAGGTAATGCTGAACAATTATATGCAAGTTTGTTAAAAATATCAGAAGTACAAAAGGCGCTTGATCAATTTATTGAAAGAAATAGTCAATCAGTTACAAAAAGTTTTTCTGCAACAGTAGTATTAGATATCAATAAAGAAGATACAGTATCTACTTCCGTTATTGAAAAAAATAATATTTCTTTATAATTAATTATATTTATAAACTTAAAATATTAGAAAATAATAAAAAAACATTAAAGAAAATGGCTTAAATATTTAAATATTTTATTAAAAAAAGAATTATAAAAATTACTATTATCCTATTTAAAATTTATTTAAATAGGATATTTTAAGTTATAAAAATAATTAGAAATACTTAATTGTTTATTTGATAGTATGTTGTAAATAATTAATAATTTTGTTTTTTTTATATAAAATATAATATTAAATTAATAAAAAGAATAAACTTATCAAAATATAATTTGATATTGATAGTTGAACATAAAAAATAAAAACGTTATACTATCTCTGGAGTTAAATGGTAAAAGAATTAGTGTTAAATATATTTAAATATATTAATTATTAATGTTTTAAATTATTATCAAAATAGTATTTAAAAATATTAACAAAAGTTAATTTATAATTAAAGTCAATTTTTATTAACAATATTAAAATATTAATGTAATTTTATAATTAATAATAACTTACAGTCAAATATTAATTTAATTGAATATGCTTTTATAAAACATTCTAATGTTTAAAAATTTTCTTATCAAAAACCATAAAAATAATCTTAGTTTGAAAAAACCAAAAACTATTTTTTAGATAGTTTTTTATTAATAGTTAATAATAATTATCAAAGTTTGCAAAAAATCATCATAATGTTTTATAAAACAAAATTAAAAATAAACTTGATAAAAATAATTTCAAAGATAAGAATAGTTGTTGTTTTTAGTTACACTTAAAAATTTAAATGTAGCTTAAAGAAATAGAAATTAAAAAAAATAAAATTTAATTATTAATTTAATTTATTTTTTATTTAAATCAATAACTAATAAAAAGGAATTTTAACTAATGAATGACAATGAAGTTAATTTACTAAATGAAATTAAAAAACAAATAGAAAGATTTGATGGAAAGGCTAGCATATTATCAGCTATTGCCGGTGCTCTGTTAGGACTGTCTTTTGGTTGAATACCAATATTTAAAAATATTGAAAATTGTAATATAACAATTAAAACATGTTTTTTATTTACTTTTGTACTTTTATATGTAGTGTTTTTATGTTTAGCATTTTTATTTTTTATTTTAACAATTTTTCCAAGAAGTACACCTAAAAAACTTAATAAAATAAGAAAAAATGATTATACTCTTTATTATAAAGATTTACAAAAAATGAAACCTGATAGTATTAAAGAAATAATTTTACAAGATCAAGAAACTGACTTATTGAAACGAATTCAAATTAATTCTATTATAGCTTGTAAAAAACATAAAATGTTAGTTTTAGGTATTTTATTTTTAATTTTATCAACGCTTTCAATAGTTATTTCACTTTTACTTTATATGTTTATATAAAATAAACTAGAAAAATTAATAAAAAAGACTATTTTTAAAAATAGTCTTTTTTCCTTTTTGTTTTTAAAAATGTTTACACTTATTTAGGATATTTTTTATAAAATTAGAAAAATAATTCCAAAAATATTGATAAATTAATGTTTTAGTTACAAAAAAAGTAATAAAAAAGAAAAGAATTTTTCTTTTTTTTGAAGTGTAATTAACAGATAAAAAGAAAGAAGGAGAAATAAAAAACTATGGAAATTTATGTTAATGATGAAGTTAAACAATGCAAAAATAATGGAATTTTTGAAGAACATTTTGCAGGTTTTATTAAAACTGCTCAAGAAGAAAATGTAGTTCTTATTGTAAGAAATTTTCAATAAAATTAAATAAAAATAATAAAGATAATAAAATAAATCCTGTTTCTTTAAAATTAAAAAATAATGAAACTATTTTAAAAATTACTAATGAACATTTTTTCTTTTTATTAGTTAATATGGAAAAATTTGGAATTATTGATGCTGAATTTTTTTTGGATCAAATTTTTGTTAAATGTTGTCAACCAAAAAATAAAAAAAAATAAAAAAAACGAGATAGTACTTTATTTAGAAAAAGAAAAAAATGATAATACATATAATGTTTATTATATTTTTGCGCTTGATGAAGAAAATAATATTAAAAATTTAAATAATAGAGATTTAAAAGAAATAATAGAAATTGAAAAAAATAATTTAATTTATTTTCCAATTTCTATTTTTTGTCAAGAAATTTCTAAAGAAAAAAAACCAATAATTCCTGATTATGATCTTTTTGCAGTTTGTTGAACAATAGATGAATCAATAAAATATCATCAACCACCAATACCTACTAATTCATTTGCAGCATTGAAAATAGATAGTTGATCAAATAGTTATAGAGAAAGAGATTTGAGTAAAATTTTTAAAAAAGGTCATAATTATGAAAATTTTTTTGATTTTAGATACTCTTTAGAAATATCAAATACTTTAGAAAACAAAGTATTTCTTGATAAATTAAGTAAAAATTTGGGTTATGAAGAGGCAATAAATGATCAATTATGTCCAATCCAGCATTCTTTTGAACTTGTTAATATTAACGTTAGAGATTTTAATGAAAATTTTTATACATTTTTTTTACCTAATCAACAATTATTAACTGATTTTACATTTCCTAATGGAATAAAAGTAGATAAACAGACTATTTCTTATTTTGCTGTTTATGAACCTTTTAATGATGGAATTTTTTTATGAAAAAAATTTCTAGAACCTTTTTTGTTTTAGAACCTGTTTAAAATCTTTTTTGATTAATTTTTAATAAGAAGAACATTATGATAGTTATTTTATAATAAAAAATAGATTTTTAGTCGATAAGTCATCAAATGATAAAATCTTTTAGAACCTGTTTAAAATCTTTTCAATAAAATTGAAATAAAGGCAAGAACAACCATTTGTAAGCTAGTATTTAATTTTTTTTCACAATTTTTTCATAATCTTCTGCATTTTTCTAATCATGCAAAACTTCGTTCTACAACTCATCTTTTTGGTAATACTACAAAAGAATGTAATTCATTACGTTTTATAACTTCAACATTTGCATTTATAATTGTTTTAATTTTAGAAGCAAATTTTTCACCAGTATAACCAGCATCTACTATTATTTTTTGAACTGCAGAAAGATTCTCTTTTTCATTTTCAATCATTATTATAGCACTGTTACGATCTGTTTTTTCTGCTGTGGTTATGTAAATTGCATGTGGTAAACCTTGAGAATCAACAGCAATATGACGCTTTATTCCTGAAATCTTTTTACCAGCATCATAACCTTTGTTTTTAGTAGTATCTGTATTTTTAACACTTTGTGAATCAATTATACAAAAACTAGTTTGTTCTTTTCTACCATTATTGATACGAAATGCCATGACTAATTTTTTTTAAAACTAATTGTAATACACTAGGTTCTTTACCATTATTTTTACTTCAAACTTGAAAATAATAATATACAATTTGTCATTTTGGAAAATCTTTTGGTAACATTCTTCATTGACAACCACTTTTTAATACATATAAAACTGCACAAAATACTTCATATAAATCTAAGCTTCTTGGTTTAGTTCTCTTTTTAGTATTTTCTAAAATTGATTTTATATTTTCAAATTGCTCTTTGCTAACATTACTAGGATAATTTTTACGCATATATACCTCTTATCTTAAAATATATAATCATTTTACCCTATTTCTCTAAAAGATTTTAAACAGGTTCTTATATAAAAACAAAAGGATATTATGTTCCAAATAATTGTTTTGTAAAACAAACTGATTTTTTAGGTTTTGCTAATTCATTTAATCCTTGAGTTAGAAAAATAAGAGAAGAACAAAGTGAAAGACGGAAATCTAATGAACTAAGTTTATCAGTTAATGTTGAAGCAGTAAATAGCTTAGAAAATGATAAACCTAATTCCAAAAAAATAAAAGAACAGTTATTTTGTATTAATTCACATTTGTCTTTGTGTTAGATTTCTTTTTTTTAAATTGTTGTTTTAAGTATCAATCATAAATAATAGCAATAATAGTTAAAATGAAACCAATACTAAGAAAACCAGAAATAATATAACCTAAAGTATTACCACGCGCTTCATTAATTGTTCAATTAACTGATAAATTTCTTAGATTATTAATTTCTGTTGCATTCATATTTTCTGGTAATGTTTAGTAATCTGTGTAACTTACAAAAATAACTATGTTTAATTAATTCTAGTAAATATAATTAAATGACTAGAAAGAGTGAGTTACAGATGGCTAAAAAAGATAACTTTAATAATAATGATCCAATATCAAAAGCAGTAGATTTATTATTAGAAAATACTGAAGATTTAACAACAGTTTTTAAAGAAGGGGGTTTATATAAAGAATTAACAAAACGTTTAGTTGAAAAAATGTTGAATTCTGAGATGCAAAATTATTTAGGATATGAAAAAAATCAACATAGTAATAGTGACAATGCTCGTAATGGTATAAGTTCAAAAAAATTAATAACTCAACAAGGTAAAATTGAGATTGATGTACCACGAGATCGTAATAGTAATTTTACTCCTGTAATAGTGCCAAAAAGACAGAGAAGATTTGATGGTTTTGATCAACAAGTTCTTTCCTTATATGCAAAAGGTATGACATTATCAGATATTAGAATGCAGTTACAAGAGTTATATCATGGTGCTGATATTAGTGAAAGTGTTATTAGTCACAAATATTACTGATGATGTGATTGATGATGTCAAAGCATGACAAAATAGACCATTAGAAGGCATTTATCCCATTGTTTATTTTGATTGTATAGTAGTTAAAGTACGACAAGATAAACGCATTATTAACAAATCAGTTTATATAGCTTTAGGTGTTGATTTAGAAGGTAAAAAAGATGTTTTAGGTTTATGAATTAGTGAAAATGAAGGCGCTAAATTTTGATTAGCAAATTTCACAGAAATGAAAAATCGTGGCTTAAATGATATTCTTATTGCTTGTAGTGACAACTTAACAGGCATGTCAGAAGCAATACAATCAGTTTATCCTAAAACTGAACATCAATTATGTATAGTTCATCAAATCAGAAATAGTTTAAAATATGTTTCATACAAACATCGAAAATCACTAGTTACAGATTTAAAGCCAATTTATAATGCATGTAGTGAAGAACAAGCAATGCAAGCTTTAGAATCATTTGAAAGTAAATGAAATAAACACTATCCTCAAATTGCTAAATCTTGATATAAAAATTGAGATAATTTAATGATTTTTATTAGTTATCCTCCAGAAATCAAAAGAGTGATTTATACTACAAATTCTATTGAATCTGTTAATAGTCAATTACGAAAAGTCATCAGAAATAAAAAAGTTTTTCCAAATGATATGGCAGTTTTCAAAATATTTTACTTAGCAATTGAAAATATAACAAAAAAATGAACAATGCCCATTCAAAATTGAAATACAGCAATTGCTCATTTTATGATAAAATTTGAAGACAGAATTAATCTGAACTAGTACTTTGCAAAACAAAGATACACAGATTATTAAAAAGCCTCATAAAATTTTTCATAATATCATTTTTTATTCCAATTTATCTTTAATTATTTGATTTTTTCTAATTATTTCTTGTTCTAATGAATAAATATATTCTGACATTCTATTTATTATTAAATTTATATACTCTAATTCTTCGTAAATATTATTAAATGCAATAGTTCCTATTTTATTTTTTAAATTTTCTAATAACTTTTCAATATCTTTTTTCATTACTATATCACTCATTTGTTTTTGGTTTTGATTAAAATTCATTATATTTTTTTCTCCTTTTTGTAAAATATCTTTTATTATTTCTAATTCAGTCATTCTAATTTCATTTGCTTTAATAAAATTTTGTAATTTTTCAATTTCTTTTTTATATTCTTTAATATTCTCTTTATGTTGATTAATTCTGTCATTAATATATTCTAATGGTGTATTTTTAATCATTTTTTACTCTTTTCATTTTTTAAATCATTTAACATTAATTGAACAAAATGCACGATTTTTAGGAATATTTAAAGTATTAAAAATTTGACCAGTTACTATAATTTCATCATTTTTGTTTAATAAAATACAGCGTCTATAAAATTTTGGGTTGTTAAAAATTAAAGTAACATAGTTTAAACCATTTCACTGACCTCGAACACTATAATATAATTCCTTATTACCTTTTTCGTAATATTTTGCTTCAATAGTGTTGCTCAGTTTTACTGTTAATTTGACATAATTGGCTTTATCTTTCATTTTTATAATTCCTTAAATAGTATTGAATATGCTTATATGCATCTTGTTCATGTTTTGTTAATTTTATATTTCCTTTATAATTTGTTATTTTATTTTTATTTTTTGGGTGGTTTTCTAGATAATCTCAGTTAAAAACATCTTGTACTAATACCATTAAAGCACCAATAATTTTAGGAGTTGCTAATGGATTAGTTAATAATTGTTTTGAACTTAAAAAGAAATTTTCTACAATAACTAATATTTTTTTATCAATAAATTTTTCTTTAATTAATTGAAATTTTTCTTTATACATATTTTTAGTTCATAAAACAGTTAATGTATTGAATGTTTCATTATAAACAATATTATTAGTTTCATTTGAATATATAATAATTCCATTATTGCCAATACCAGCAGGGTCAATTCCAATAATTAAGTCATATTGCATTATTAATTAAATTCACCATTTTTAATTTTTTCTTGTAATTTCATTATTAATTTCATTTTTCAAGTTATAATATTAATTTTAGTTTCATTTTTAATATCATCATTAAATAATTCCAGAAATTGATTATCAAGATAATCAATTAATTTTTCTTTATCCATATTTATACCTCCTACTTAACCTAACATTTAAAATACAGTCATAACAAATTGCTTTATTAATTTTATCTCTTAAAAAGTTTTGTCTTGTTTTTATATCATTAGTATTAAAGAATAAATAATCTAATTTATGTTGTTTACATGTTCAACAAAAATACTTTTTCATTTTATTTACCTACATTTTCTTGTTTTTTATCAATAATATAATCAATGATTATATTTCTATAATTATTAAAATGAGTTTTACATAATCCTAATTTTGTATTTTTTTTAATTGTGCAAACATATATTTCTTGATTACTATTATTATTTTTACAACCATAAATATCACAATATCATAGTCATTCATAATCATTACTCATTATTAAATTACCTTACTTACTTTCCTAATATGTTCTGTTGCTTCTAGCATAAAGAACATATATTTTGATTCTTAGATTATTAATAATACTACTATTCGTTTTATTAATTCCAGCAATTCTGGGCTCAAAAATAAATTTCAAAAAAAAATAAAAAATAAAACCAACACTTGCTCACTGGGGAGTGGCAAGGTTGGTTAAATAAAGAATAGAATTAATACAATGGGTCCCTACAACAGGTCTATATATACTAGTTTCCAATTCGCTCCCACCCCAAGAATTACCATTAAATGGTTAGTATATTTTATTAGGTATCACTCCACTTTTTATTTATCCATGCAAGTCCACATGTTCTAGCTACTATTTTTAACAACTGTGTTGTAGTTCACTTTTTTAGTTCCCTAACACGTGTTGATAATAGCGTTAAAGAGGTTTATTAAAAATTTTAAAATTTTACAATTACAAAAAAAGACAAGATTATTTCTTGTCTTTTTCCTTGATAATAATTTTAATTTAACTTACAAAATGTATCTTTTATTTTTTTTTAAAATACGTCGAATATTAAATTTAAGGGTTAAAAAGAGTAATTTTGTCTAATTTTTCATTATTTTTCAAATAATTCATTTTTGGAAATAAGTTACTAATATGATAATTAATTATTTCGTAAATTTGACAAACCGCCCAAAATAACCAATAACAAAGAAAAAAAAGAAAATCAAAATAACACTAATAATAACCATAAAGCCGTAAGATATAAAATACCTGTTTTTGGTTTTAATGATGTTAATCAAATTAAAGAAAACTTAAATAGTATGACTATTTATATTACTCAACTTTTAGACTTATCACCACTCACTAGAATTTTCTTATTAAAAAATAATGACTATCCAAGTGGAATGTTTGCAGTAAGGGATAGAAAAACAACAATAGAACAAAAATATAACATTATCGCTGAACAAGTAGCATTAGATTATATGCGTAATTTGTTTCAAGCAGCTTATAATCAAGCTAGTATTAATAAAACCTGAGAATGATTCATTAATGATTTAAACAATGTTACTATTCCAAATTTAACAAATTCATTTAAAGAACATTTAGAAAAATGCAGAATAAACGCAATTGAAATAGGTGATCAATTTTTAAACTACAAAATGAATTATCCAATAACAATAAAGGTAATGATTGAAGGCAAAATTGTTGATGTAACTTCAAGTGAAACTTTTGAATATACTGTCAAAATTGCTGATTTTAATAATAATGATTAGATTCATTAGCTAACTAAATAAAAATACATAAATTCTAATAAATATTTATCAAAAATAATGTTACTCTTATTTTATTTTTTAGAAAATTTAAAAATATAATAATTATATAAAAAACAAATTATGCTTATAGATAAAAATATGGGAGTTAAAAATATTGTAAAAACAACACCACATCTTACATTTGAAATGTTAAATCAATCATTTAAATTATTATTAAATATATCTAAAATTCCATTTATATGAGAATACTCTTTATATTTTCCCGCGATTAATCCAAAACCATTAGTGACTAATTCTGTATGACTTCCTATTAACACTTTGCTAGTAAGTAAACTTAATCCAATTATCATAAATAAAATCCCAAGAATAATAATTGCTAAAATAAATCAATTAATTTTTTTATAATTTACCATTTTTTACCCCTGTTTCTTTTTTATTTTCTTAAGCAGAGAATTTACAATTACTTAATTTTGTAAATCATTATTTTTTATTTAATTTAATATTCATTAATTATACATACATTTATTAAACATTTCTGTTAAAAGCAATTTTAATTGCATTAATTATTAAAAATAAAAAAATTGATCATTGTTGATCAATAGTTTAGAGGTGAATACACATGAAATCAAAAGTTATTGTAATCACAGGTGCTTCTAGTGGTATTGGTATGGAAACAGCTAAGTTATTAGCAAGCGCCGGTCATAAATTAATTTTAGCTGCAAGAAGAGAAGAAAAACTTAAATCATTAGTTACTAGTATTAAAAATAAAAATGGTGAAGCAAATTATTTAGTAACTGATGTCACCAAACATCATGAGGTAGAAAAACTAGCACAATTTGCAATTAAAACATTTAATAAAATTGATGTTTGAATTAATAACGCAGGAATTATGATACTAACATCTTTAAAACAAAAAAACATTAAAGACTGAGATGAAACAATTGATGTCAATATTAAAGGAACACTTTATGGTATAGCTGCATCATTACCATTAATGTATCAACAAAATTCAGGTCATATCATTAATATTTCATCAATTGCTGGTCATTTTGCTCATGCTGGTGAAGCAGTAGTTTACTCAGCAACAAAATGAGCGCAGTTAGAGCAATTAGTGAATCATTAAGAGAAGAAGTAGCAAAGGATAAAACTAATATTAGAATTACAGTAATTTCACCTGGAGCAATCAATACTGAATTATTGAATAGAGTAACTGATAAAGAATTTAGTTCTGAATTTAAAGAATATTATAAAACTTATAGCATATCTGCCGAACGAATAGCACTAACAATAAAACAAGCAATTGAATTACCCGCTGATGCTACTTGAAATGAAATTATTATTAGACCAACCAATGAAATAATGTAAAAATAAAAAAATAAAGAATATTTATCTAATTTTTGAATTTTAAAATACTTTAGACAATCCTTTATTATTTTTTAATTTTAAAAGAGAGAGAAATTTAATATTAAGAATTTTTATATTTTTAATTGTTTTAAGAACCTGTTTAGAATCTTTTCGAAAATAATGTAAAATGATTATATATTTTAAAATAAGAGGTATATATGCATAAAAATTATCCAAGTCATGTCACCAAAGAACAATTTGAAAACATAAAATCAATTTTAGAAAATAGTAAAAAGAAAACAAAACCAAGAAGTTTAGATTTATATGAAATATTTTGTGCAATTTTATATGTATTAAAAAGTGGTTGTCAATGAAGAATGTTACCAAAAAATTTTCCAAAATGACAAACTGTATATTATTATTTTCAAATTTGAAGTAAAAATAATGGTAAAGAACCTAGTGTATTGCAATTAATTTTAAAAAAAATTAGTTAAAAAAGTTCGTATCAACAATAATCGCAAAGAACAAACTAGTTTTTGTATAATTGATTCGCAAAGTGTTAAAAATACAGATACTACTGAAAATAAAGGTTATGATGCTGGTAAAAAGATTTCAGGCATAAAACGTCATATTGTTGTTGATTCTCAAGGTTTACCACATGCAATTTACATAACCACGGCAGAAAAAACAGATCGTAATAGCGCTATAATAATGATTGAAAATGAAAAAGAAAATCTTTCTGCAGTTCAAAAAATAATAGTAGATGCTGGTTATACTGGTGAAAAATTTGCTTCTGAAATCAAAACAATCATAAATGCAAATGTTGAAGTGATAAAACGCAATGAATTACATACTTTTGTAGTATTACCAAAAAGATGAATTGTAGAACGAAGCTTTGCTTGATTAGAAAAATACAGAAGATTATGAAAAAATTGTGAAAGAAAACTAAATACTAGTTTACAAATGGTTGTTCTTTCATTTATTTCAGTTTTATTAAAAAGATTCTAAACAGGTTCTAAGAAATTATTCTTTCAAAGTATTGTCACTATAACTTACAATTTTATTATTTAAATTTAAATTTTTATTAATACCAATATTGGCAATTGTATTAAGACTTGATATTGGTAATGTTTTTACTCTAAAAGATAAATCATAAATTTCAGTTTCATTTAAGACACGAAGTTCTCCGTTGATTAAGTATTCATCACCAATTCTAAAGTTTTTAATTCAAGTTGCACGATTAAGATCAGCATAACTAATATCTTCCTCGCGAAAACTTAAAATAGAATTATTATTAGATTTTTTCAATTTAATAATAGATAAGTTATCACCTAATAAGCCTAGGCTTTGCTCATGTTGTTCAATTGAATTTCTAATAATAGGAATTATTAAACATTTTTGATCAGGAGTTTGTGTTCAAATGATAACTGTTTCAAGTTTGCAACCATTACAATATTGATAATTACAATTTATATTTTCACATCTAGTTTCGTTAGTTGTTTTTGTTAATGGCACATTGGCAAAATAAATGCCACAATTTATAATATTCTGCATTTAATAAACCTCATTTTCTAAAGTTTTAATAATACTTTTACTATAAACAAACTTAATTACCATAAAAGAGTAAATTTGACCTTAAACTTAATACTTTTAAATTATAATGATATAAATTTTAAAATGTTTTTAATTATTAGTCTGTATAAATTTTGGTTTAAGGGTAAGTGGGAATATTAATTTATGAAATTGGAATAGATATTAAATTGAGTTTTTAAACTAAATTAAAGACTCATATCAATAAATTAAAATACAAAACCCTTACATGAAAATTACTCATATAAGGGCATAAAGCCAAATTTACAATTTTAAATTAATTAAACTGATGTTTTGTCCTAAAGTTTTAGGACAAATATAATAATAACAAATTTAAACCAAATTACAATAGAATCTCATACTGTATATAATATATTTTGATTAATCATTATTATAAATTATTATTAATGCTTTAATTAATTTTATAATATAAATATTATTTATTTTATTATAATTATTTTATTTTAAAAAACAAAAAAAAATAAAAGCAGTACTTAAGTACTGCTTTTATAATATAATTTCTCTAATTAAGTTAAAAAAATAATATTTTAAACTATAAATTAAAATTCATGCAAATTTAACTTTAAACTAGTAGTAAAATAACCTCTCACAAACTGAGTATCTTTTTCATTATTTGCTGTAACCGTTTCAACACTAACAAATTTAAAAATAAATGCTTTTTGATTTCAATCATAATCGTAACTAACTGTTTGCTGAACTTTATTCATATTTCCTTCATGTGAAATACTATTATCAATAAACTTTGTATCACTAGATACAATAACTGAATTCTTACTTTGATCATTATAATAATAATCTTTTCCATTTATATGAAAATCGACATGACTTTTTATATCAGTTAATTCTATATATTTTAATTTTGAAGGATCACTAAAAAGAACAATAACATTTTTTTCAAAAGTTTTAACTGTAGTTTCTCCATTATCAGCAAAAATAGGGTATTCAACAATATCAATTGGTTGTATTACATCATGTAAATTATCAACATTTATTAAATTGGAATTTTTTACATATGAATTTAATATCGAAGAAGTTGAAAATATTGATGCTGCTGATAATGCTATTGTTGTTAACATTGATAAATATTTTTTCATAAATAACACCTCTTTTTTAATAACTTCTTAAAATCTTAAGAAGTTGGATACATCATAAACCTTTCTTTTAAAGAAAACAATAAAAAAACATTTATAATAAATAAATGTTTTTTAATAATTTTTACGATTAAAATAAAAAATGAAATTCATTATTAGCGATTTTTTTGATAATTATATACTAACTTAAGTACTGTTTTTAAAGGTAATATTCTAATAATAGTTCTTGTAATTTTATTAGAAATTCCTGTAATAATAACACTTTTTCTTTTTGTTTTTAAGGCTGTTTGTAAAGACTTTTTAGCATAAGTTTCAGTATCTAAAACTGGTAATAATGAACTATAATGTTCTTTATTTCCTTTACCATTACTACTACGATTTCAAAATTCAGTTTTTAATGGACCTGGACAAATTGTAATTACTCTTACTTTACTTTTTGCTCTTTTTAATTCATAATTAACTGCAACACCTAAATTTCAAACATATGATTTAGAAGCATAATAACTAGCAAAAACAGGACCTGGACTAAAAGCTGCCATACTTCCAATATTAATAACACGACCATAATTATTTTTACTAAAACGTTGAACAAATAACTTTGTTAAAATATGTAAACAAGAAATATTTAAATTAATCATATTTAATTCTTGTTCTAACATACTATCTGCAAATGTTCCTCAAACACCATAACCAGCATTATTAATAACTACTGTTACATTTAATTCTTTTGATAACTCAAATAATTTATAAATATTTTTTAAATCAGATAAATCTAAATCATAATTTTTAACTTGTAAGTGTGGATACTTATCTGCTAATTCTAATATTTTTTTACTATCACGTGATACCCCTAATACGTGATAACCTTGTGCTAATAATGCTTGACAGTAATAATATCCCAATCCTTTAGACGCTCCTGTAACTACTGCTCACTGATTCAAAACAATTACTTTATTTATCATTTATATTAATACTCCTTTTATTTTTAGATATTAAACAATTTTTTACTATTTGAACTAATATAATTATAAGCACTAAAAATACTTAATACTGTAGCAACGTACATTGGTATCATTACTAATTGATTAATTAAACCATATTGATCATTATTACTATGACCATTAACACTACCATTTAAAAATCGTCAATTAATAAAAAATAAAATTGTAATTCCTAACATTTGTAATGCTGCCTTTATTCTACCATATTTATCAGCAGCCATTACTGTACCTTTAGTAGCCAAAATTTGACGAACTACATCAATAATAAAATCACGTAATACCAAAATAATTACCATTCAAACCGGAATTATAGTAGCACATGCCATTACAATTAAAACACCATTAGTTAAAAGTTTATCTGCAATTGAATCAAAAAATTTACCAAAAGTTGTTACCTGATTAAATTTTCTTGCTCATCATCCATCAATAAAATCACTAATGGCAGCAATAATAAATAAAATTGCTGCTATTAACCAACTAATCGGTAAACTATAACTATTAATATTAATACTTGTTATTCAAAGATGATAAAAATTATCATTATCTATTGGACCGATAATCATTAAACTAACAATAATTGGGACTAATATTAATCTTATTAAAGAAATAATATTGGGAACATTCATATTTAAAATCCTTTCATATAAGTTTATTTATAATATTTAACATTATTATGTACTTACCTTTTTTAGCATAATTTATAAAAAGTAAAACTTATATTTTTGATCTATTCATGAAATAAGTATATCGTTATTTTCTATATCTATCAATAATATACATTTATATATTAAAATAAATATTCTTTTATATACAATTTCTTAACTATTGTTTGTTTTTTATTTTTCTGATTTTTCTCTTTCGGCAGCAGCTTGTGGATTTTTTCTTTTCTCAATATAATAGAATAAACCAATATAACTTAAATAATAATCTTTATTAAAATCAATTAAATGTGAAGCATTTGTAACAGTTGCTTGTCCTGCCGGTTTACTTCCTCATTCATAAAACGGAATTAAACGTGTTTTTGCTGGATTATGTTTTGCTAAAAAAATAACAGCAGTATCAAAATCTAATTTCATTAACTCACTACCTGTAATTAATTTTTTACCTTGTAATGATGAATTAATATTATCAGCTTTTTTATCTTTATTACCAGAATGGCTATAATTAATAATTGTTTTTTCACCGAACATATCTGAATATTTATTAGCGGTTTGTAAATCCATAGTTTGCAAAAAAGTATGCAAAATACAGTTATTAAAAATAGTTTCTGCTGTTTCTTTACCATATTTTTGTGTTAATTGTTGTAAATCTTGCATAATCATCATGAAAAAAATATTACGACTTCGTGCAACAGTAATCATTTGTGCCATACTAGCAATCGTTGGTATATTACCAAACTCATCAAATAAAAAGTATAAAGGACGTGGTAATTTAATATCAGGTAAAGTACTTGCATAACGAATTGTATTTTTATATAACTGTGCAATAAACATTGATACAAAAGCATTACGTTCATTACTTTCATCAGGAACAACTAAGAAAACAGCACTTGGTTTTTTTACAATTTCATCTAAATTTATATCATTACTACAACTAATATTTCGCGTCACTGGATCAGTAAATAAACGTAATCCATTAGCAACCATTTGACTAATTGATCCCGCAGTTTCTTCAGCACCTTCTAATGCACCTAAACCAATTTGACGAGCTAAACTATGAGTTGGCATTTTTTTTAGAATTTCAACATATCGTTGACGATTAGTAGCAACAATAGCAGCATTTGACATACTAAAGTATTTTAAAGGAACATCAGGTTGATCTTCAAGTTGTTCTAGCATAAATAATATAATTGATTTAACAACTTGCATCGCTGATTGATTTCAAAATTTTTGTTTTGGATCTGATTCAGGAAATAAAGCTTCAACAATATCATTAATTCATGATAATGCCATTGATTCATAAGTAATTGATTCATTTAAAGGATTATTTTCTTTTTTTAAACGCATTGATTCTACATAAAAATCATATACTTTAACAAAAGGATTTCATGAATTAGATACTGATGTATCACGTAAATTAATAACATAAACATCGTAACCATTATCTTTTAATATTTTAGAATGATTTTGAAATAATTCTCCTTTTGGGTCAGTAATAACCATTGATGGTTTAATTTTCGATTGGGCATTTAAATATATAGTTGGAATAACTAATTTTTGAGTTTTACCACTTCCTGTTCCCCCAATTACAATATTATGAGCATCAGACTTAATATTAAATTGGACACCACCAATTTTAGTCTTTGTTGTTTGAACAACAATACCGTAATCATTTTCAACAGTTTTTGATAAAGGAAAGGTATTAGCAATTTCAGTGGGTGTTAATCAAGCAGCAGATCCATACACTTTATTTTTTGAATCACGTAAAAAGCGACTTTTATTATGAGTTTCACGATAAATTTTATATTTATGAATCATAAAGTAAGATAATAAAACTGAAAATTCAATAAGAAATAGAATTAAAAATATTAATCAATAATTAATAACATCCTGTATTAAAAATTTAAGTGTAAATGGTTGTTGATTATCTCCACTATGAGAAAACATGTTACGAACAAAGACTAAAGCATAAACTAATAAAGTATTTATTAATACTAAAAAGGGTATAACAATTATAATTACTGCTGGTAGTACTCATTTTTTTTGACGAATAAATTTCATTTTTATGTTCCTTTATTTTTTATATATTTTATAATAATTTATATTTTACCCATATTGGGAAATAACACCAGCAATACCTGATATTATTAATAATAAAATACCAATAGTTACATTACGTCTTCAATGATAACTTTTTTTCTTTTTAAATTCATTTTTTGTTTTTTTAAATTTCATGATTATTTCTCCAAGATTTTAATATTTTACTTTTTTATTCATCAGGATCTCCTCTTCTTGCATTCTTTCTAGTGTTATTTAAATTTACAAAAGGTTCAACAAAAGCACCCTTAGCCATATTATTTAATCCAACAAAAGGGCTTTTTAAATTATTTTTTGTATCTTGTCATTTAGTACCTTGATCATGAGAATTTTGAAATTTACCAATTCCTTTAGCAACTCCTTTAGTACCTTTACCTAAATAACCTGTTATACCATTTTTTAATAGTCCATTTGCTTTCTTTTGACTACCATCAGGATTTCTTCCATCTTTAGCACCACCAAATGCAATTTGTTTCCCAAGTTTTAATGTACCAGCACCACCTGCTGCAAGGCTAGCAAAAGTCCGAGCTTTACCCATAATATTTCCAGCAATAGCTGCTCCATTAGAATCAATAGCACTTTGTACACCTAAGTTTTGTGTTACTAAGTGATTAATAATTTTTTGAGTTCTTAAACAACTAATAGCACCAGCTGTACAAAATAACGTATATAAAACTTGTTTTTCAAGTCAACTAAAATTAGTATTATTAGTAATATCTAATATTGCCTTTGGTAATATTTGAAGAAAGATATAAATAGGTAACATCGTTCCTGGACCAATAATAAACTTACCTATTACCATTTCTTTTCAAACACCCAATCTTTTTCCTTGATCAACAGGCATCATAGAAGCAACAATTGGTGATATTGAAAATAAAAGTAATAAATCAATAATTCTTTCAACCAATGTCATTGATGCAACAAATAATACATATAAAGTAAATCACACCGCAATAATTTCAAGAATAAAGTTTCAATGTTTTAATTGAGAAATAGGTGGCATTGAATAAACACCAGGATCATGCTGAGCAGCATTAGCATCCGGAGCACCAATACCTCATAATAAATCAGCTAAACTAGCATTTTTTCCTAAAGCTGTAATTTGTAAAACTGCCAATAATCCTGTTATTAAATAATTTATAGTACTCATAAAAAATGGAATGAAAACAATTACTAAAAAAGCTAAAAATGTATTTTTTATAGCTTTACCTAATTTTTCTCTAATTGTATGTGTTTCAGTAAATTGAATAATAATTAATTGCATAATAAACATAATAAGTATTACGCCAATTGAAACAATTGCTAATGCTGAAAAAAATACTGGTAAATTTTTACTATTAAGTGGATCTTTAGTAAAATCTCCAAAAACTAAATTAGTTATCGCATCAGTTGTTAAATAATCAAATATGCCGCCATGACCATGATTAGGTGATCTCAATAAAATATCAATTAAATATAATGGTCCTTGAATGAAAATAAGTCAAGGTATAAATAATAAAGCTCCTAGTATAATATCTGTTAGTCAATCCATATTTTCATCTCTTTTCTCTTCATAACTTAATATTAAGTTAATATATAACTTTCTTTAGTTAGCTAGGAAGAATATTTGGATTACCACCAAAAGCTTGCACAAGAGCAATTATTATTGCTGATGCAGTAATGCCAATAATTGGTGCAATTAATGTATACATAAACGCTTTTTTAATCTCACTTCTACGTTGTGGATCATCACCAGCGGCCGCTAAATCTTTTGCCAATATAATTATTTTAAAAACACTAAATGCAATTAAAGCAGCAATTAGCAATCCTGCAACTGCCGAAACATAAGGTTTTGCTACATCAATGATTTTATTTATATCAGGTCTATCTGATAGATAATTAAAAATCATAAGTTTTTCCTCCTTAAATAATAAAAAAATAAAATTATTTACTAATCAAAATTGTTTATAAAGCATGAATTTATCTAATAATATAATAAGCCCTATTTTACTCCTTAAAGAGATAAATTAGGACTTACAGTCAAATTCATATGTTATAAATAATGTTGATACACTTTAATTATAGTTGGTTTTAAAATAAAGTAAATAAAAATTTTCAATTTTATCAACTTATTTTTTATTGTTTTATAAAATTTTTTATTTAAATAAAATCATATTAATAAAACTTATAAGTTTTATTAATATGAAAGTATCTTTATATTTAATTTAAAATAAATTAACAATTATTGATGAAATCGATAATGTATAAAAAAATATACTAATTTTCAATTTCTTTATTTTTTATATTTTTAATTGCTTGTGTTTCAGCATCACTAACATTAATATTTAAACACATACGATATAAACTAGAAATAGCAAAAAGACATTCACCAACTTTAGCACGAGCAATAAAATCAGTTTCATTAGCAGAAATGCCACCATATGAAGAATACAATTCATTTAATGCCGCTAAATCATGAGGTTGTAAGTTTAATACTTTTAAATATTGACTTGAGTTAATAATAGCAGTAGTATATTTTTTAATTTCTTCAGAACCAAGAAAATCGTTAATATTTTGTGTAATAATATTTATCATACCTGTATACTTACGAATTCTCTTAACAATTTGATACATAAATAATAATGCTGCTGGAAATTCTTTATCAATAAGTAAATGGGCTTCATCAATAGTAATTGAAATTCATTGTTGTTTATTATTAATTTCATTATCATTTTTATTTTTTCGTACTTCATTTTCAATATATTTCAAAATTAAAAACATTTGAGCGTTAACTAAACGTTTATTCCCTGATTGCGTTAAAGTATATAAATCATAAACTTGTAATAAACTACTGCTATTAATATTAGTATGAGCATTTCATAAATTAGCATCAGTACCACCAGTTGCAAATCTTGATAATATAATTAGTAAATTTTTTAATTCATTTTTACTTCTAATCTCTTCTTCTTTAACCATATCAGATTCAATAATATCATATAAATCTTGAAAAATTGGAAATTGATTTGGTTTTAATAAATGAATTTTTGTTCGAGAAGTAATACCAAATTTTTCATACATTAAATTTACATAAATCATTAATAAACTTGATTCATTTCTCGTTAATCCACCAGTAGCAACGTTTAAAAATTGTTCTAAGAATTGCATATGTGGTGCTAAAATATCACGAGTATTATTATCATTAGTATTATCATCACTCAGTGCCAATGTAATTTGAAATGGATTAATATTGCCAGAAGAACCGTCACCAACATCAATTCAACTTCCATCATGATAATTACATAAATCGCGATATTCACGTTCAGGATCAATAACAATTACTTTATGACCAAGCATAATTTGATAATTTACTTCTTTTTTAGAAGTATAAGATTTTCCTGAACCACTAGTACCAATAATTAATTGATTATGATTTTTACGAGTACTACTTTTAGTTCTTTGATCAAAAAATACTTTATTACCACTTTCATTAAATCCAAGAAACAGTCCTTGTTTATCATTTAATTCTTGATTTAAAAAAGGAAAACTAGCACCTATTGTTAAACATGGCATTTCGTGACCTGTTTCTTTAAATCAATCAGCACTATCTGGCATTACTGATAAAAAAGCTTCTAATTGACGATAATATAATTTATCAAACTTCATATTATTGTTTTTTATTTCGTATTCGGCAGTACTAATATTTTGCTTAAGTTGCTTACGATCAGCACCATTAATTAATAAATACATATTAGTATTAAATATTTTTTCACCACCACCAGCAATTTGATCTAATAATTCATTTAATGATTGATAATGATAATCATAATCTCTTCGTTCTGATAATGATTTTGTCATAAAATTTAAAGTTGCTAAATTTTGCATAGCTTTATTCAATTGTTTTTTAGCACTTTCTTCACTAATACTATTAAAAGTAAAGATTAAACTAGTATTCGGAATATTTACTAAATTTGCTAATCAGACTGCTGAAACTTCAAATGGATAATCATATATGTTATAAACAGTTTGAAAACAATTAGCAAATTCTAAATTATTCTTATGAACTAATAATTCTTTAATCGCTAAATCATTAGTTAAATCTTTACTTTTAACAGTTTCTTCTTTTTTTGTAGTAAACATTTCTTCTAACGAAGCATTTTCATTAGAATTTATTAATTTACTATAAACAACCATCATTTCAAAACAATTAATATCACTAGCTTTAACACCACTACGACTGATATAATTTTTAAAAGCATTTACTTCTTCTTTTAATTTTTCTTGATTTGATGAATAAAAAAATAAGTAAAAAAATGGTTGCGTCATTTCATTTTGATTTTGAATTTCATTATTAGCATTAATTGCTGATATCATTTGAAATTTTCTTGCTAATTTTGCTTTTTCACTAATATTTTCTAAATCAATTTTTTCGAGTTGTTCTTTATAAAAATTAGTTTGTGCAGTTATATCTAAAGGCATATCAATCTTTATTAAAGACATAGAAATATTAATAATTTTAAAAGCTGCAGCTAAATCTTTAATTTTATTTGAGGCTTCTTCATTAGATAATAATGTAATATTAAAACCCTCCAATAATAAAGCTCTAGTATAATTTGTATTTTTCACATTTAATTGCATCACATTCTTACTAATAATTTTTTTAAATGGTACTAATATTTGTGAATTTTTTTCAGATTTATAATAACGATTTTTACTATGAAATTTAAATCATAATAAAATAATTTCTCATCCTTTTTTTCTTGGCTGTCAATAAAAAGTAAGCGGAATAGTAGCACAACCAACTAAAATAACAGCTAATATTTTAAAAATAATATCAATTTGCAATAATAAAATAATAATTGAAGCAAATCCAACTACCATTAAAATAATTAATAAATCAATTAAACCAACACTTCTCCAAATTTGTAATTTTACAAATTTAATAGTTTTAGGAATTAAAAATTTCATTTATCTTTTCTTTTGAAATTTCATTAGAATTTAGCGCTGAATTTAGTTTACTGTTTATTTTCTCTATCTTTATACTATTAACACGCTTCTTAAAGCCACAACGACTGCAATTAACTTGAATATTTATTCCTTCTAAGTAATCAGCTATCAAAATTACTCTACCACATCGATAGCAAGCAAAAGAATTTTGTGGCTTTTGAGCTAATCGAACAGATGTATACGTATCTTTCATAATCATTGTCTCCTAACTGAATTTAATTTGTTTACTAAACACAATTCAAAGTTATCTTGTTCCTAAATATTATTAAGCAACTGAAAAAGAAAAAATAAATTTTTGCTATATTTTTAATTTAAAATAACCCACTATTTAAACACTATTTTCTTTTTAAAATCTAGTTTTACTTTAAAAAATAAATTAAATTTTTAAAAACAAAGAAGAAAATTTAAAAAAATTTTAATAAAATAATATCTATAAAAACTCAAGAAATCAAAGTTTTATACATTTCTTGAGTTAAATAAATTTTAACAAATTAACAAAAAATAACAAATTTTTTTTATTTTTCTAACTTTTTATTAACTTATCTAATCCTGGAATATTTGGCATTTCTCCTTTTTTAATCTGACCAGCAATTTGATCCATAACTTTTTTAGTTTTTTCAAATTGGTTTAGCACTTTATTTAATTCTTTTTCTGAACGACCTGAGCCTTTTAATACTCTTGCTTTTCTAGTTGGATAACGTAAAATTTGTGGCTTTTCACGTTCTTGAGCAGTTGTTGAAGCAATAATATATTCTGCTATTTTTAAATCAGTTTCAGCATCACTAATTTTAGCATCACTAATTTTAGCAGACATACCAGGAATCATTTTTACAAGTGAGCCCAATTTACCCATTTTTTGAATTTGCTTCATTTGATTAACAAGGTCATTCAAATCAAATTGACCTAACATCATTCTATTCATAGTTTCTTCAACATCACGAGTTGAAACTATACTTTCGGCCTTCTCCATTAATGTAGTAAGATCACCCATTCCTAAAATACGTTCTGCCATTCTTTCTGGATAAAAAACCTCTAAATCAGTTACCTTTTCACCCATTCCTAAGAACTTAACAGGAATCTTTGTTAAATAAGAAATTGAAAGAGCTGAACCACCCTTAGCAGTACCATCTAATTTAGTGATTATACTTCCAGTAATAGGAATAGTATTATTAAACTCAATAGCAACATTAATTATATCTTGTCCTGCCATACCATCACAAACAAGTAAAACTTCTTTTGGTGAAGTAATTTTTCTTATTTCTGCTAGTTCTTGCATTAATTTTTCATCAATGTGTAATCTTCCAGCTGTATCAATTAATATTACATCAAACTTATTTTTATTAGCATATATTTGAGCATTTTTAACAATATTAGTAGGAGTTTCATTTTTTTGGGAAAAAACTTCAATATTCAATTGTTTTCCTAAAACTTTTAATTGTTCAACAGCAGCTGGACGATAAATATCTCCTGCAACTAGTAAACATTTTTTTTGATATTTATCTGTTAACAACTTTGCTAGTTTAGATATTGTTGTTGTTTTACCAGAACCTTGTAAACCAACTATCATAATAACAGTAGGATTAGTAGATAAATCTAATTCAACATTCTTAGTACCCATAATCTTTGTTAATTCATCATGAATAATTTTAATTAACATTTCTTTTTGATCTAAGCCTTCTTTAATAAATTCACCTTTTGCTTTATTAATAATTTCATTAGTTAAAGTTTTAACCACTCTAAAATTAACGTCAGCCTCTAACAAAATTAATCTAAATTCTTTAATTGTTGCTTCCATATTTTCCATGGTTAAAGTTTTTTTACTTAAATTTTTTTCTAATGTTTTTTGTACTTTTTTTGACATAATGTCAGCAAAACTCATATTTATATTCTCCTCTATTTTTAAGACTATATTATTTTAACACTAAAATAATAATGAAAAAATAAATTAAACATAAAAAAATAAATATTTGAATTAACAAATTATATATTTTATAAAGTTAAAAAGAGAACCTAAGGGTTCTCTAAAAAATAATTAATTAATTTTTTAATTAATTAATTCTGTTGCTCTTACTTCACGAATAACAGTAATATGAATATCGCCTGGTATTGTAATCATTTGTTCTAATTTTTGTTTTAAGTTTCTTGCTAATATATGAGCATCAAAATCATTAATAACTTTAGGATCCACAATAACTCTAATTTGTCTTCCAGCCTGAACAGCATATGCTTTTTCTACGCCTTTAACAGATTTACACAAATCTTCAATTTCTTTAATTCTAGTTATAAATTCTTCTAATGAATTATTTCTTGAACCAGGTCTAGCTGCTGATAATGTATCAGCAGCTGAAACTAAAGAAGAATAAACATTATCTTTTGCAACATCACCATGATGAGAATGAATAGCATTAATAATAATATCACTTTCACCATATTTTTTTGCTAAAATCACACCATTATAAACATGTGAACCTTCTAATTCATAATCAGCAGCTTTACCAATATCATGTAATAAACCAGCACGTTTTGCAATATTAACATCTAAACCCAATTCAGCTGCCATTGCTCCTGCAAGTTTGGCAACTTCAAAGGAATGCAATAAAACATTTTGACCATAACTTGTACGATATTTTAATCTTCCAATATAAGATACTAACTCTGGTTCAAAACCAGTTAATTTTAACTCATCAATAATTTTTTTACCATCAACTTTAAAACCTTCATTTAATTCCTGCTCATGAAATCTCAAGATTTCTTCAATTCTAATTGGATGAATTCTTCCATCTTTAACTAAATCTTCTAAAGCTCTAGTTGCAATTTCTCTTCTGATCGGATTAAATGAAGAAATTTGAATTGTTTCTGGCGTATCATCAATGATAATATCTACACCTGCTGTTAACTCAAAAGATTTAATATTTCTACCCTCTTTACCAATAATTCTGCCTTTCATTTCTTCATTAGGTAACTTAACATATGATACTGACTTATCAACAATAAAATTACTTGCATAACGTTCTATTGCTTCACTAACAATATTATTGGCTAACTCTTTAGATTGAAGTTTAATATTATATTCATGATTTTTAATAATTTTATTAAATTCTAATGATAATTTTTCTTTTAATTTACTAAACAATTCATCTTTTGCTTCATTTCGACTCATACCAGAAATTTTTTCTAATTCCATAATAATTTGATCAATTTTTTGATGATATTCTAATTTAACATTTTTTACAATTTCACGTTGATGATAAAGATTTTGTGTTTGTGTTTCAATTATTTCTTCACGTTCACTTAATTTGCGTTCTCTTTTATTTAAAAGTTTCTCATATTCTAAATTTTGTTCTTTACGATATTCAATCTCTAAATACAAATCTTTTTTCATTTTACTTATTTCAATTTTTGCATCGGCTCTTGAGGATTGAATTAATTTTTGAGATTCTTTTTCTCTCTTTAAAATATTAGTAAAACTTTGTTGTTCTTTAATTTTTAAATACATTTTTCTAATTAGAAATCCAGCAATTATCCCTACTATCATTGCTAGAAAAATTGATATACCTACTCACATTCCAAACTGTTGACTACTTATATTTGATAATATAGCTAACATATTTTTTTCCATTTATATTTTTCTCCTTGCTGTAAAACACCTACAAGAAAAAGAATCCTTACACTCAAAAACTTAAATAAAATTAAAATTTTATATTTTTCTTCTTTAATATCTACACACAAATAAGTAGGATAATAATCCTACATTAATTTTAGCATGTTTTTTTTAAAACTTGATTCGTTCCTTAATTTGTTCTAAAAGAAAAGTATTTGTTTCTAAACTTTCTTTTGCTTTTATTTTTCCTTGTCCTAATTTTACATCTTCATAAGTGTATCAGCCACCAGATTTATTAATAACTTCTTTCTCAACAGCAATTGTAATGATTTCACTAATTTTTGAAAATCCTTCTTCAAAACAAAAATCAAGACTTGCTGTTTTAAATGGTTGGATGGGTTACACTTTATTGGACACTAATTACGTAGACAAGTGAACAAATTAGTTAAAAGAAAGGAAATATAATTATGGCCAATATTAACTCATATAATGATGAATTTAAAAAACAAATAGTATCTTTATATCAAAATGGCAAATCAGTATCTTGCCTTGCTAAAGAATACAACGTTACAAGAGCAGCTACTTATAAATGAATTAAGCAATTTACAAATTCAGGCAGTTTTAAAACTAAAGATAATCTTTCGGATTTAGAAAAACAATTAATTCAAGCAAATAAAGAATTAAAACAATTAAGAATGGAGAATGATATTTTAAAGCAAGCAGCACTAATAATAGGCAGAAAGTAGAGATTATTACAAATAATAAATCTAAATATAAAATTCGTCCAATTTGTCGTTTTTTAAAACTTTCTAAATCAACATATTATTTTAATTTAAAGAAAAAAGAAGATAAAATCAAAAATAATATGTATGATGAAGCTGTTATTAGTGCTTTTAAACAAAATAAAGAAGTTTATGGAACAAGAAGATTAAAAGTCAGTCTAGAAAATAAAGAAATTTATTTATCACGCAAAAAAATTAAAGAAATTATGAATAAACATAATTTAATATCAAAATACACTAAATTATCATTTAAAAATCATCATAACAAAGTCAATGATAGCCAAATAAGCAATCTTGTGAATAGAAACTTTAATAATAGGCTTAAAAATGAAGTTATTGTTAGTGATTTAACTTATGTTCAAGTTAATGGTAAGTGAAACTATATTTGCTTATTAATCGACCTATTTAACCGCGAAATTATTGGACATAGTGTAGGTACTAAAAAAGATGCATCATTAGTATATCAAGCATTTATGCAATCAAATCGCTGTTTAAAAGATATTCAAATATTTCATAGTGATCGCGGTAATGAATTCAATAATAAAACTATTGATAAACTTTTATTAGCATTCAATATTACCCGTTCTTTAAGCAAAAAAGGTTGTCCTTATGATAATGCTGTTGCTGAAGCAACTTTCAAAACTTTCAAAACTGAATTTATTAATGATAAAAATTTTACATCATTAATCCAATTAAAATTAGAATTATTTGATTATATCAATTGATACAACAACATACGAATCCACAGCACTTTAAACTACCTAACTCCAGTTAAATATCATGAAAAAATGTCTACCAAAAAATAGTCCTAAAAAGGGTTGCCATTCCAGCTTCTGATTTAACAAGAATATCTAGTATTTCTAATGCTTGTTCTCCTGAATCTGGTTGTGTAATTAATAAACGACTAATATCAACACCTAATTTTTGACTATACTGACGATCTAATGCATGTTCAGCATCTATAAATGCTATTCTACCATTTTGTTTTTGAACTTCTGCTAAAGCCATTAATGCTAATGTAGTTTTACCTGCCGATTCTGGTCCATAAACTTCAATAATACGACCTTTTGGAAAACCTTTAACACCTAAAATATCATCTAATAATATACTTCCTGAACTAATAACTTCAATATCGCCAATACTACTATCACTTAGTAACATAATAGCACCTTTGCCAAATTCTTTTTCAATTTGCTTAATGGCCTTTTCTAATAATTGCTCTTTTTCTTTAATGTTTATTTCCATAAAATCACCCTACAAAATATTAATAACTCTGTAAGATAATTCCTTTTTAAAATTTAAAAACTTAATAAAATTTTTTTTAAAATAACTACTGCTTTTGCTACTATAGTTGATCTAATTTCGTTTCTATTACCTGAAATATTTAACACTTCACATCAAACATTATCATTGATAACAATACCTACATATACTAAACCAACCGGTTTATTTTCTAGAGCATTAGGTCCTGCATTTCCAGTAAAACTAATAGCAATATTTGTTTTTAAAATTTTTTGTGTATTTAAAACCATTTCTATAGCACATTGTTTACTTATTACACCATATTTTTCAATGGTTGTTTTTTTAATTTTAACAATATTGATTTTTGATTCATTAGTATACGTTATAAAACCACCACTAAAATATTTAGAAGCACCAGCAATACTAGTAATCTCTTGAGCAAAAAGTCCACCAGTAATACTTTCACAACAACTAATTCTAAAATTAAATTTATCTAATAAAACTAAAAGTTCAGTCATTTTTAAACCTTCAATCAAATAATTTACAATACAAAAAAAGAATAAAAAAATCATAAGCCACGTTCTGTTCTTGCTTCTTGCAAGTGCTAACCATTTATCTACTATTGTAAACAATAGTTCGGTTTATTATTCATTTCTAATAAACCAATGCCCCTACCTAAATTTGGGTTTCTCACTTGTGGGGTTTATCTCGTTCCAGCTTTTAAGTTTCCTTAAAACTCGTCTCTATGACACTTTTATAGACTAGAACCTTATTTAATAAAAAACTTAGGTTTTTGTCAGCCGTCAGAATTACTGCTTAGAGTTATTGTTTTCTCTAACACAAACATTACTTTCATCACAGAAAGTGCGAGCGTGGACTTTCCTCTACATACTAATGCAGCGATTAGCTCATTTTTTATTCTTTTAGAAAAAAATTATAACATATTTATTCTTCATGTACAATACTTTCTAATTTGCTTAACCTCGTAATAATATCAACATTTTCTACACCTTTTTCTTCTAATTTTTGTTTTTCTTGTTTTAAAACTAAAATTTGTGTTTTTAAAACATCAATTTCTTTAAGTAACTTGTAATTATTATTTTCTAAAATTGCATTTTGCTTTTTTAGTTTATTTACAAATTCTTCTAGTATTTCATAATTAGTAGCTACTAAATCAAGAAATAAATCTACTTCTTTAGAATCATAGCCTTTATAATCAACAGTAAATTCTTTATCTATAATATCCTTTTTACAAATATTCATACTTATACCTCCTTTAATTAAAAGGAAAACTATTCCAAAGTTAGTAATATTCTATATGTAAGGGGGAATTAAAATAATGTTTTATGCTAACCGTGGAATGTTTCTTGAAACTATAATTAATTATACTATTGAAATTATAAATAATGAAAAACAAGCACTAATTTTTAAACAAAATCCATCAATTTTATATCAAAACAATAAAATTTTTAAAGAAAAAAGTAATGTTGATTATCATGGAGTTTATCATGGTAAATATTTGTGTTTTGAAGCAAAAAGTACTAAGTCTTTAACATTACCATGAAATAATTTTAAAAAACATCAACTTGAATACTTAGAAAATGCTTTTTATCTTAATGCTATTAGTTTTGTTATTATTTATTTTTCAGAACATAATGCCTTTTTTTTAGTTTTTTGAGAAAAATTAAAATTTTTAAAAGTTCAAAAAAAAGCACTGACATATAAAAAAGTAGAACAAAATGGATATAAATTAGAAATTATATATCCATTTTATCTTGATTTTTTAAAATTTTTAATTTAAGAAGCTAAAGTTTCTGTTTGTTGATTAGTATGTTTTTTAAATTCAGAACTCGCTTTAAATTTAGGTGCTTTAGAAGCACTAATTACAATAGATTCACCAGTTTGGGGATTACGACCTGTTCTTGCTTCACGAATAATAGTTTCAAATATTCCAAATTTTGGTATATTAATTTTACCACCATTTGCAACTTCAACTTTTATCTCTTCAAAAAATAAATCAATAATATTAGTCGCTAAGGCAATTGTGACGTCAGACTTTTGCGCCACTATCTTAATAATTTCTGTCTTTGTTTTAGAATTACTTTTTGCCATAAAAATTTCCTCCTAATGTTTTAAGAATTATAATTATAATGTCTATTATAGATATTATTATAACTACGTTATCTTCAAACCAATTTAAAAATGTTACTGGTCTGTAATCAAATTATATAGTAACATTTTATAAAGTGAACCATAAAATGTATTTTTTTTCTAAAAAAATGATAAAATTATTTGAATAATATTTTTTTACACTTATAAAGGTTAAAAAATAAAAATAAAATTTAATTTTCAATACTGATAATAAAATATTAAATAAATATTTAATTAAAATTAAAATGAAAAATAATTATTAAAAAAATGAAAAGAAAAACATGTAAAATATATTTATAGTTGTTCAAGTTTTAATAATTAATGATGCTAATTTTATATTACTAATTAATTATTTAATACCACGTAAATAACTTAAAAATAACGCTACATTTTACTAATATATTCAATGATGCAAAAACATAATAATTTTAGAAAGAGTGATAAACTATGAAAAATATTATCCATACGCCTAATGCTCCTGCTGCTATTGGGCCATATAGTCAAGCAATAATTGCAGGTGACTTTTTATATATTTCTGGACAATTACCAATTAATAGTAAAACAGGTGAATTTATTGGCACTGACATTTCTTCACAAACTAAGCAAAGTTTATTAAATATTAAAGCAATTTGTGAAGCTGCTAATATTACTTTAAATAATATTGTAAAAGTTAATATTTTCTTAAAAGACTTAAATCACTTTGTTGAAATGAATAAAGTTTATGAAGAAATATTTGGTACACACGCTCCAGCAAGAGCAGCAGTTCAAGTTGCTAGAATTCCCAAAGATGCATTAATTGAAATTGAAGCAATTGCTTATTTAAAATAATTTTTCTAATTTTATTTTTTTATTGCATATCTAAATTTTTAACTATAAAATTAAGTCAAGATTTATTTAGAAAAAGTACTTTAAAATTTAAAAAGTTTTATTCATATAAAAATGATATTAGTAAAATAAACTAATATCATTTTTAATGATACATTACTACACTTTCCAATTTAATATTCTTACTACAATTTCACACTTTTCTCAAAATTCTAAATATTTTATACTTAAAACAATAATAAAATACATTCTAAATAAATCTTAATTTTAAAAATAAATTAATGAAGAAGATAATAAAAAATGGGACAAAAAAATTTATTATCAATTTTTAATAAGTGATGGAAAAAATACTGCACAAACACAATTTTTTATTTTAGACTTAAGTGATGAAGCTAAACCAGAAGTTAGTGCAACAACAGTTTATCGCTTAACTGGAAGTAATAATCCATTTTTAAATAACTATAATAATCGTCATGTATACCTATACGAACATTATATAATTGTTACTCATTCCGCAATGTGAGAGAAAAGTTCAGTAGCAATTATATTAGAACCTGTTTAAAATCTTTTAGAGAAATAGGGTAAAATGATTATATATTTTAAGATAAGAGGTATATATGCGTAAAAATTATCCTAGTAATGTTAGCAAAGAGCAATTTGAAAATATAAAATCAATTTTAGAAAATACTAAAAAGAGAACTAAACCAAGAAGCTTAGATTTATATGAAGTATTTTGTGCAGTTTTATATGTATTAAAAAGTGGTTGTCAATGAAGAATGTTACCAAAAGATTTTCCAAAATGACAAATTGTATATTATTATTTTCAAGTTTGAAGTAAAAATAATGGTAATGAACCTAGTGTATTACAATTAGTTTTAAAAAAAATTAGTCATGGCATTTCGTATCAATAATGGTAGAAAAGAACAAACTAGTTTTTGTATAATTGATTCACAAAGTGTTAAAAATACAGATACTACTGAAAATAAAGGTTATGATGCTGGTAAAAAGATTTCAGGAATAAAGCGTCATATTGCTGTTGATTCTCAAGGTTTACCACATGCAATTTACATAACCACAGCAGAAAAAACAGATCGTAACAGTGCTATAATAATGATTGAAAATGAAAAAGAAAATCTTTCTGCAGTTCAAAAAATACTAGTAGATGCTGGTTATACTGGTGAAAAATTTGCTTCTAAAATTAAAACAATTATAAATGCAAATGTTGAAGTTATAAAACGTAATGAATTACATTCTTTTGTAGTATTACCAAAAAGATGAGTTGTAGAACGAAGCTTTGCTTGATTAGAAAAATGCAGAAGATTATGAAAAAATTGTGAAAAAAAATTAAATACTAGCTTACAAATGGTTGTTCTTGCCTTTATTTCAATTTTATTGAAAAGATTTTAAACAGGTTCTTAGATTTAAAAGAAGACAATGTAACAATAAAACAATCTGCTGATGATAATCTTTATATGACATTTAATGAAAAAAGTGGGTATTTATATTTTGTTGATAATTATAAACAATTTACTGCATATAAAGTTAATAATAAAAATACATTAACATTAAAAAATAAATCTGACTTAATATTTTCAAAAATGTTGGAATGGCAACCCTTTTTAGGACTATTTTTTGGTAGACATTTTTTCATGATATTTAACTGGAGTTAGGTAGTTTAAAGTGCTGTGGATTCGTATGTTGTTGTATCAATTGATATAATCAAATAATTCTAATTTTAATTGGATTAATGATGTAAAATTTTTATCATTAATAAATTCAGTTTTGAAAGTTTTGAAAGTTGCTTCAGCAACAGCATTATCATAAGGACAACCTTTTTTGCTTAAAGAACGGGTAATATTGAATGCTAATAAAAGTTTATCAATAGTTTTATTATTGAATTCATTACCGCGATCACTATGAAATATTTGAATATCTTTTAAACAGCGATTTGATTGCATAAATGCTTGATATACTAATGATGCATCTTTTTTAGTACCTACACAACTATGTCCAATAATTTCGCGGTTAAATAGGTCGATTAATAAGCAAATATAGTTTCACTTACCATTAAACTTGAACATAAGTTAAATCACTAACAATAACTTCATTTTTAAGCCTATTATTAAAGTTTCTATTCACAAGATTGCTTATTTGGCTATCATTGACTTTGTTATGATGATTTTTAAATGATAATTTAGTGTATTTTGATATTAAATTATGTTTATTCATAATTTCTTTAATTTTTTTGCGTGATAAATAAATTTCTTTATTTTCTAGACTGACTTTTAATCTTCTTGTTCCATAAACTTCTTTATTTTGTTTAAAAGCACTAATAACAGCTTCATCATACATATTATTTTTGATTTTATCTTCTTTTTTCTTTAAATTAAAATAATATGTTGATTTAGAAAGTTTTAAAAAACGACAAATTGGACGAATTTTATATTTAGATTTATTATTTGTAATAATCTCTACTTTCTGCCTATTATTAGTGCTGCTTGCTTTAAAATATCATTCTCCATTCTTAATTGTTTTAATTCTTTATTTGCTTGAATTAATTGTTTTTCTAAATCCGAAAGATTATCTTTAGTTTTAAAACTGCCTGAATTTGTAAATTGCTTAATTCATTTATAAGTAGCTGCTCTTGTAACGTTGTATTCTTTAGCAAGGCAAGATACTGATTTGCCATTTTGATATAAAGATACTATTTGTTTTTTAAATTCATCATTATATGAGTTAATATTGGCCATAATTATATTTCCTTTCTTTTAACTAATTTGTTCACTTGTCTACGTAATTAGTGTCCAATAAAGTGTAACCCATCCAAAAAGATATTGTAGTATTTTCATATAAAAATTGAATATTAGATTATAACTACTTTTTTAAAACAGGATTGTTAACATTAATCTAAGATATTTATATACTTTAATATAAACTTGCTACCTTTATTTATATAAAAGGTAGTTTTAAAATACAAATTAAATGGAAATAACATAAAAATAAAATAAATTTATATCTATAAGGAGATAATTATGACAAAAATTAAAAAAAATAAAAATAATTACCACATTGCAACTAAATTAGTTCATTGTGGTAATTATAATGATAAATTTGGAGCCGCTCTACCTCCTATTTATCTATCAACAACTTTTGCTTTTGATAGTGCCAAACAAGGTGGTAGGATATTTAATTTACAAGAAGAAGGATATGTTTATACAAGAATTGGTAATCCAACAACAACTGTTTTAGAAAAACGAATGGCACATTTAGAAGGATCAGAAGAAGCAATTGCTTTCTCATCGGGTATGGGGGCCATTGCATCTACTTTTTGAACATTATTGAATGCTACTGACCATTTATTATCATCAAAAACAATTTATGGTGGTACTCATTCACTTATTGAAAAAGGAATATCACGCTTTCAAATTGAAGTTGATTTTGCTGATTTTACTAAACTTGATGAAATTAAAAAAAATTTAAAACCAAATACTAAAGTTGTTTTTTTCGAAACACCAGCTAATCCTACTTTAGAAATTTTAGATATTAAAGCAATTAGTGATATTGTCCATCAATATAATCCACAAATTCAAGTAATTGTTGATAATACTTTTTCTACACCAATCATTACTAAACCATTAATTTTTGGTGCTGATATTGTTATCCATTCAGCAACAAAATATATTAACGGTCATTCTGATGTTATGGCCGGAATTGTTTGTGGTAAAAGTACTTTAATAAATAAAATTCGTTTTGAAGGATTAAAAGATTTAACAGGAGCTGTATTATCACCTCATGATGCCTTTCTTGTTTTAAGAGGACTATCAACTTTAGAATTACGATTATGAAGATCTTGCAAAAATGCAAGAATAATTGCAACAAGATTAAAAGAACATCCTAAGAACCTGTTTAGAATCTTTTTAATAAAACTGAAATAAATGAAAGAACAACCATTTGTAAACTAGTATTTAGTTTTCTTTCACAATTTTTTCATAATCTTCTGTATTTTTCTAATCAAGCAAAGCTTCGTTCTACAATTCATCTTTTTGGTAATACTACAAAAGTATGTAATTCATTGCGTTTTATCACTTCAACATTTGCATTTATGATTGTTTTGATTTCAGAAGCAAATTTTTCACCAGTATAACCAGCATCTACTATTATTTTTTGAACTGCAGAAAGATTTTCTTTTTCATTTTCAATCATTATTATAGCGCTATTACGATCTGTTTTTTCTGCCGTGGTTATGTAAATTGCATGTGGTAAACCTTGAGAATCAACAACAATATGACGCTTTATACCTGAAATCTTTTTACCAGCATCATAACCTTTATTTTCAGTAGTATCTGTATTTTTAACACTTTGCGAATCAATTATACAAAAACTAGTTTGTTCTTTGCGATTATTGTTGATACGAACTTTTTTAACTAATTTTTTTTAAAATTAATTGCAATACACTAGGTTCTTTACCATTATTTTTACTTCAAATTTGAAAATAATAATATACAGTTTGTCATTTTGGAAAATTTTTTGGTAACATTCTTCATTGACAACCACTTTTTAATACATATAAAATTGCACAAAATATTTCATATAAATCTAAACTTCTTGGTTTTGTTTTCTTTTTACTATTTTCTAAAATTGATTTTATGTTTTCAAATTGTTCTTTGGTGACATGACTTGGATAATTTTTATGCATATATACCTCTTATTTTAAAATATATAATCATTTTACATTATTTTCAAAAAGATTCTAAACAGGTTCTAAGATTAAAAAAGTATTTTATCCTGGACTAACTAATTCAGCAACAGAACAAGTACTTTATGAACAACAAATGAAATTACCAGGAGCAATGATTAGTTTCGAATTAAAATGTGGATATGATGGAGGAATCAAACTATTAAATAATTTAAAATTAATAATTTTGGCAGTTTCTTTAGGTGGAGTTGAGTCATTGATTGAACATCCTGCTTCAATGACACATTCTACTTATAATGCACAAGAATTAGCAGATGCAAATATTTCAGAAGGTCTTGTTCGTCTTTCAATTGGTATTGAATATGTTGAAGATTTGTGAAATGATTTGGAACAAGCATTAAAAAAACTATAATAATTATTTATTAGCAATATGTAACCATCAACAACATATTACCACTTAAACAAAAATCAGTATAACCATTTGGTAAAATAAATGAGTCACCTTTTTTAATACTAGTATCATCAATTATACCATTACCATCCAATACTGAGATTTGCAATCATCTAGTATTAGGATAACTATAATGGTTAATTCCCTCATTAATTAATTTAATTAACTTAAAAAACTTGTTATCAACTAAATAATTATCATGACCATTAGCTTCACTACTATTTAAATCAGGAGCTAAAACAATAGTTGATGCTTCTTTCAAATGCAAATTTCGTAAATTACCAAGTTCATCTTTACGATCATAATCATATAAACGATATGTAATATCTGATGATTGTTGTAATTCAAAAACCATAGTATGTGCCAATAAACCATGAATTTTTAGAGAAGGAACATAAATAAATTGATCTTTTTTAATTGGTATATATTTTAATAGTTTATGTCATTGTTCTTTTGCCAATCATTGATTAAACTGATCTTTGGTTTTAGCATTATGACCCAAAATAACTCTACCTTTGGGTAAACATTCTAATATATACCAACATTCAGTTTTTCCTAAACATTGATGATTTTTTTCTGCGAATTTATCATCAGGGTGAATTTGAACGCTTAAACTATCATTTGCGTCTAAAATTTTTGTTAACAATGGATATTCTTTATTAATCACACTACCTGAACTATCAAGATTAGCAAATAAACTAGGTTGCTGTTTAAACAATTCTGCTAAACTTAATCCTTTATACTCGCCATTTAAAACATAACTCATCATTCCATTGGGATGAGCACTAACTAATCATGCTTCACCAATTGGTGTATTTTTAGGTAAATCAAAATTAAATTTGTGTGCTAATTTTTGACTACCTCACAATTTGCGAATAAAAGCAGGTTTTAAAAAAATTATTTGTGATGTGCTATTATTCATATTCACTCTCCTAAACTTTGATTATTTGTTCAATTAAACTTTATTTTTACTATTTTTAGATTTAGTTTTTTTACTATTAAATATTTTCATGATTCTTTCATTCATTAATTTAAAAACCTTAATATTACGTGATTGAATAATTAATAATCCACCATATACTAAACAAGTAACAATACTTCCAACAATAATGGCTAAAAAGAATAAAAGAATACTTACCCAAAGCACATAATTAACTGAACTAACTGCACCTAAGATAGCAACAATAGGACCACCATGACCAGCAGCATCAGTTAATAAGAAAGCACCAGCAATACTACCAGCAACAGCACTACCAATAATATTACTAATAATAGCACGTTTTGGATCTCTTACTGCAAAAGGAATCGCACCTTCAGAAATACCAATACACCCCATTAACATTGCTGTTAAACCTAATGTACGTTCACTTTCATTAAAGAATTTACGAAAAATCAAAGTTGTTAAACCCATTCCAAGTGGTGCAACAGGAATAGCTGCAGCTACTGCTCCCATAAATAATTGTGAGCTAGGATCAGCAGTTATAGTTGTTGAGGCTGCTAAAAAAGCAACTTTGTTAATTGGACCACCCATATCAAATCCAATCATGGCTCCTAGCAACATTCCAATTGCTGCCATTGCTTCACGTGGCATGTGGGTTAACCCATTTTGAAATTGTTCCATTATTCAACCAATTGGAGCTCCAATTGCATAAATAAAAGTGAAACTAATTAAAAATGTTACTACAATAGGAATAAAGAAAATTGGCATAATTGGAGCAATAGTCTTTGGTACTTTTCAAGTAATAATTCATCTTACTAAATATCCAACACTTGGACCAATTAATAATGCTCCTAAAAATCCAGCAGAAACCTTTGGCTCTAAACCAGCAATTGGATAAACTAATCCTGCTGTATTAGCAACATATGCACTTACCATTGCCGGAACCAAGGCAGCACGTCCTGCAATTGAATTAGCGATAAAACCAGCTAAAATTGGAATCATTAATGTAAAAGCAATACTTCCAGCTTGATTCATAAAATAAAGAAAATGATTATGTGGTAACTTGGAAATATCAAAGTCAACACCATAAACTGCTTTAGCAATACCAATTGATAATGCTAACATAATTCCACCAAAAACAACAAATGGAACCATATAGCCAACACCAGCCATAATATGTTTCATAATTCCCTGTTTATCAGTAGTAAATAAATCATTTGATTTATTTTCTTTTTCCGCTTTTTGTCCCGATTCTGACTTGTTTATTTCATAAGGTTTTGCGTTAGCAAAAGCATCATTAACAATACTTTCAGGATTTTTAATAACTTTGCTAATTTCTACTTTATATAATGGTTTATTATTAAAACGTTCTAATTTTAAATCTGCAACACCGGCCGATACTGCAATAATAACTAAATCAGCGTTGGCAATATCAGTTGCTGTAAAAGCACCTTTAATACCAATACTACCATGAGTTTCAACTTTAATATTATAACCTAAATTTTTTGCAGCAATTTCTAATTTATCTTGTGCAATATAAGTATGTGCTACCCCAACTGGACAAGCAGTAATTGCTATAATATTTTTAGTTTTTTTTGAAGAACCTTTCATATCTTCACTAATAGTTTTACTACTAGTTTCAACATTAGATTTATTATTAATATTTAGTGATTGAATAATTACTTTTTTATCTTTTGAATTAAATAATATTGATTGAAATTCCGGTTTTGTTAATCTTTGTGCCACTTTTGATAAAATTTCCAAGTGCTCATTACCAGCACTTTTTAGTGGCACAATTAAAGCAATAATTGCTTTAACGGGTTGTTCATCTAGTGCTTTCCAAGGAATTGGCTGTTTAAAACGCATAATAAAAATTCCTGATTTAACAATATCTTCATTACGAGCATGTGGCACAGCAACACCACCACCAAAACCAGTAGTTCCTTCTCTTTGTAGAAAACTATTAACTAGTGATTTTTCACTAATATTTTTTTTCAAAAAACCTAATTTTTTAGCAGAAGTTGCTATTTCTTGAAAAGCTTCTGCTTGTGTTTTACAATCAGATTCAAGAAAAACGTGTTCTACTGTCAAAATATCATCTTGTTTAGACAACATACTTCATCTCCTTACTTAATAAATATTCATGACATAATATTAAATTATTATTTTAAAAAAAACAGTTTTTTTATTTAAAAAATTAATTAAATTTTTTAATTACTTTATTAGTTTTAATTCTATTTTCTAAATATCAATCTTTATGCTTTGATTTTAATAAATATGTTGTTACTAAATCATTAAAATAAGTAATAGCAAATAATGGAGAAATAAATATTTCTTGTGCTTCATAAAGTCCTGAAGAAACAATATTAAATGTTCAATCAGCATAAGTCACTAATTCAGTTTTATCTTGTGATGTAACAACTGCAATTTTAGCATTATTCTTTTTAGCAAGTTTAGCTGCTTCAACAATAGTAGCGGTTTTACCTGATAATGAAAAAAGAATTATTACATCTTCTGGAATAATTAAAGAAGCATGCATTAAAATACTATCATCATCTTTATTTAAACAGATTGATCGTAAACCAAACCGATATAATTTATTTGATAAATCCTCCGCACCTAAACCAGAATGACCAATGCCTGCTAAATAAATACAAGCTTTACGATTATCATCTATTCAATTAATAAATCTTTGTAATTCCTCATAATTAATCGTTGAATCATTTAAATCCATTAGTTTTTTATAATGTTCTTTTAAAACACTACGATCACCAAAAAACTCACGATTTAAAGATTTGAAAGTAGTTTCTTGCGCAGCTAAACTAATGATAAATTCACGATAACCTTTAAATCCCAATTTCTTAATTAAATTATAAACAACACTATAACCAACAGTATTTTCTTTAGCCAAAGAACTAATAGTAACTTGATCCATTTTTTGACTATTCTTATTAATATAGTTAATAAGAACTTTTTCTTTTTTTGTGAAATTATTTTCTTCCTTTGATACTCTAGATCAAAAATTATCATTGATAAGCATGTAAAAACTCCTTTTTAAACTAATGTAAAATATTTAAATATTATTATTTTTTAATTATGTGATGAAAATGGATCATTAATATAATATGGTTGCAAATCTTCCATGTTTTTTACTTCGATAAAATATGGTGACAACTTTTGAAAATTTTCCACAATATTACACTTTTCTAAATTTTCAATTATTTTATAATCTAGTAAATCACTAATAATACCAATTTTAGCATTTTCATCTACTAATTGCGGCTGAATAATTATTTTTCCATTATCACATACTGCCAAATAACTTTTATTATTGTATCCTGACAAAACACTTATTGATTTTATTAATCCTGCCTGTAATAATAAACTATTAATAGTAAAAACCGTTAAAAAACTATTCAAAACTTTAAGTGTTTTGACAAAAGTAATTGCTACTCTAATTCCAGTATAACTGCCAGGACCATTTGCAATAACTACTTTTGAAATATCTTTTAATTTTATTTTACATTTTACAAGTAAATTAGTAATAGTTGGAATTGCCAATTCTGTTTGTTTTTGTCAAGCAATAAATGATGAACTTGCTAAAATTTTATTAGCTTGCAAAATCACCACTGTTAATTTGTTATTTGTTGTATCTAAATATAATTGATACATAACATCACCTTATTATTTCATTTAGTTGCTATTAATAATTTTCTAATATCTTACATACTTATTATAATATCATGTATAATGTAATTAAAATAGAAAAAATATAGAATTGTGAGTTGATCCATATGGGAATAGGAAAAAATATAGGATTTAAAAGTAAATTTTCTGATTTTTTACTTTGATCTGGACTAATTATTGCTGTTATAGGTCTAATAATGCAATTTGCAATAGTTTTAATTGAGTATAAACCAATAACAGTTGGAACACCTAATCCTCATAATTTATGAACTCCAGATGGCCCATGAGTTGGTATTTGAACAATGATTTCTACCTTTACTATTCAGTCAAATTTTTTAGTTTTTCTTTTCTTTTGTTTTGTATTAACAAATCGTTTTCATGACAATCGCGCACAATTTGTTTTTGGGCGCTTTTCATTAGCAATTACTGTTTATATTACCGTAACTCTTATCGTATTTTTTGCTGTATTATTTAAACCAATGATAAATAATTTAGATAGTAGTAATAGTATTAGCATATTAAATTTTATAAATACATTTTTATTACATTTAATAGTACCAGTGATAGTGATTTTATATTTTATGTTTTCTGCTGGTAAATACTACTGAAAACTTGGAAAACAAACATATCTTTGAATACCAATTATTTCTATTTACATGTTTGTATATTTAGGTTATGCACTTGCTAAAGGAAATTTTGTTGGTTTTTTAAGAAAAGGAACAACAGAAATTGATTATTCATTTCCATATCCATTTTTAGATTTTCATAAAAGTTTAACTACTTTCTTTATTTATATCTTTGCAATTTTAATCTTATACATAATTTTGATGTTACTTTTTACTCTTTATAATAATATCCTTTATAAAAAAAATAATAAACCAATAGCGGCTTTAAGAGATACAAATTTTTAATGTAAAATAATTTATAAATAAAGTGTACTAGTTTATAAACTAGTACACTTTATTACTATTATTTATTATTTAAAAAATATTGAAAAATAATTGTAGGGAGGGATATATATTTGTGAAAAGTAAAAATTTGAAATTGTATTATTTTTTTTAAATATTATTTTGTTATTTTTTGCCTCCTTTTTCTTAATATATTTTATTTTAAAATTATATAAAAACTCCTTGTATACTATATATGCTATACAAGGACTTAAAGTCAAATATAAAATTAAAACCGGCATTACCTAAACATTTATAACTGCCATTTTTATTGTAACTCACTAAAAAGAAAAAACAAGTAATAACATTTTTTACACTTATCATTTTATATTTTTATATAAAATATTGTTTTTTAACAAGTACTACTTAAAAATAATAAACTTTATTTTAAATATTTCTTTTTACGAATAATAACAACAACTATTGGAATTATAGTTAAAAAACTAATAATGAAGCCACAAATGATAATAATATTTCAATTATTAACTAACATCTTAGTTGTTAATGATATATTAACATCTCAGGGACGATCTGAATTATTACTTTGTAAATAATTAACATAATTTTGTTTAGTAATATCACCTTGATATTGAATAAATCATGATAAAAACTCACCAGCAGCATTATTTTTTAAATCTTCAATTTTAATACTATTATTAGTAGCACTACTAGTTAAATATTGTTGAAAACCCGCTAATAAATTATTAGTTTTTTCAAAAAAATCAGTACAATTTGGAAAATTAGGTATTTTTGTATTGCTTCTATAAACAGTAATATATTGTTCAGAAGCAGCTTGACGTTGTAAGTCAGATGTATCTAAACCTATACAATAAACTTGAAAATTACTTCCTTGATTAAGAGTTAAATTATCACCATCTTTAATAGGTGTTCCCAAATCATTTTTTGCTTTTTGTAAAGTTTGTGAATCAACTTTTCATTTTAGTCAATGTTGTTGTGAATCACTAATATTTACTTTAGCTTTCTCAATGGCTTTATTCATAACTATTAATGTATTTTTATTATCTTGTGAATTATTTTGAACTAAATATTGAGGTACAATTACAGGATTTTCTTTAACTTTTTCATCACTAATAGTACTAAATTGAATATTTGAACTATTATTTGTTAACTTAATAGTTTTACTATAACCACTATCTTTAACACTAACATTAAAACTAGTTGATTTTAAATGATCATCTGGTTTATGATTTAATATTGCATAACTAATTGAATCATTATCAACAACTTCATCCTTTTTATCATTTATTAATAATTGTTCATTCTTATCATTTTTATTTTTTGCTAAAATAGCTAACATTGGTTGATTAGTATCATTGGGATTACCATTATTAAGTGGTAAAATTGCTAACCGATCTTGAACACTTTTATGACTATTTAAAAAATCATCGCTCGGTTTAATCATATAAGGAATACTAAAATAATTATTAAAATCTGCCCTAGGATTTACCGTTGCAAAAATACCATTGTTAATCTGCGCTGGTAAACTATTATCATGGTAACCAACATAAACATAGCCAAAACTAACAATATCATTAAAACTTTGTTTAGCAACACTACGACCAATAACTTTATCAGTAAAATATTTAATACCATTATCTGGCAAGATATTATTAGCTTTGTTTTCAATTTGTTCCTTAAATTTCTTATTAACATCTTTACTAATATCATCATTTGGATTATTATTAACCTTATTAATAAGGTCTGATCAATCATTAAATTGTTCTGTTATTACTTCTTTATGCAATCTAATAAAATCTTCATAATTATTATTAATTGAATTTCAAGTATTAGCTTCACTAATTAAATTTTTATTATTTTCCTTAACAGTAATATGAAACCCAGAAAGTTTGTTACTCTCATTAACAGTACTAATATTAGATTGATGATTAGTAACTATCATTAAACTACTAGTAAGAGATAATGCCAAAGCCAAACTTATTGTTTTAAAACTTTTAGTTTTAAAAAAACTAAAAGATAAGAAATTTGTCATTATGATTACTCCTTTTTTACCTATTATTTGTGTTTATAATTATAATATTAAATTAAGCATATTTAATTAAATACTTAAAATCTTAGTTTTAATAAAATAAAACTAAGGATATATAATCAATTATTAAACTTTTTGTTAAATCAACATATATAATTTTAATACTTATATAATTACTTATATATTCATTAAAATTATAAGGATAAAAATTATATCCTTAACATTAATAATAAACTTTATTAGCAAAAAATCAAGATTAAATAATTAATAAGTTAATTTTTTTTAACTTATTAGGTGTTTTAAATAATCAGTTAGTAAATATTAATAGTGATAAGGAAAAACTTGATATACTAAATAAGTAGCATATTCAATCATAATAAAAAATTAAATTTCCTATCAAAAATTTAATTAAATTTAATTCTAATATAAATAGGAGAAAAAATATGAATTGAAAAAATAGTAGTGAATACCGATTAAAAAAAAGAAATCTTATTAAATTTACTTGACGTTTATTTGGTCTACTTATTATTTCTTTATTCTTAATTTTTGATTTAATAATTACTATTAATTATCCCAATGCTTTCATTGTTCCTAATGTTGATAAACCAACTGAAAGATTAGCAATTTATTATTTTTATTTTACAACTCAAACTAATTATTTAGTACTCATTTATTTATTTGCTTTTTTATTTGAAAGTAAATTTAAAGAAAATTCAAAACCAAGTTTTTATATTTTATTAAGCATTACTATTTATATTACAATTACAATGTTAGTATTTTGAATAGGTATCATTAGTAATAGCCAAGAAAGAAGTAAATATGGAACTGATATTTATTTATGATTTAAAACAATAATTCTAAATCTAATTATGCCAATTGTTATGATTTTAAATTTTGCTTTATCATGTGGACGTGATTTTTATTCACTAAAAAATCATCATAAACTTTATATGTGATTTATCTTATTTTATCCTTGTTTTTATGTAGTAATGGTAATGGTTCGTGGTGTACTACGTGTTAAACAAGGAGAAAATATTAATACTTGTTATCCTTACTTTTTTTTCAACTACCAAAAATATGGTGTAGGAGTATTAGTTACTGCTATTATTTTTCTGTTAATTATTAGTATTGGTTTACAATACCTTTATTTATGAATTAATAATATACAATATAAAAAAAAGCATGATGATGATAAACCAAATTTTCCAATCATTACTTATCCTTATGGTTTTTAAATTATAAAAAAATAAAATAAGGCTTTTAATTTCTAAAGCCTTATTTATATAATTTATTAAATATTTTTAATTATTCATTTACCATAGAAACTACTTCTTCTGGTTTATTAGTAACTGGAAGATATTTACCAATAATTAATAATACACCTGAAGCAATATTAAGTCCTAAAAAAATAATATTAATACCACTAATAAAATTAAAATGTGATGAAAACATATCTATTAAAGAAAAACCTGCTAAAACTAAAGTTACAATTCCAACAGCTAAACCACTATTAGCATTTCCTTTTAAAACATTATTGCACATGATAATTATTGCAATTGAAAATCCAATATCAATTAAAAGTCCAAAAATCAATCCAACAATAAATATTGTACTAACTCCTGATGTTAATGAAGTGTGATCATATTTTGTAAAATTGTTAAAAATGACACTACTTGCTGTAGCTAAAATAATTGTAATAATTACACTTCAAATAATACTTATAATATTTGTTATGAATCCAATTTTAGCTCCAATGTATAATTTTTTATCTAATTTCTTTTCAACCTTATCCATTTTTTCTCCTTTTTTCTTAAAATCTTTTTTAGAACCTGTTTAAAATCTTTTCAATAAAATTGAAATAAAGGCAAGAACAACCATTTGTAAGCTAGTATTTAATTTTTTTTCACAATTTTTTCATAATCTTCTGCATTTTTCTAATCATGCAAAACTTCGTTCTACAACTCATCTTTTTGGTAATACTACAAAAGAATGTAATTCATTACGTTTTATAACTTCAACATTTGCATTTATAATTGTTTTAATTTTAGAAGCAAATTTTTCACCAGTATAACCAGCATCTACTAGTATTTTTTGAACTGCAGAAAGATTCTCTTTTTCATTTTCAATCATTATTATAGCACTGTTACGATCTGTTTTTTCTGCTGTGGTTATGTAAATTGCATGTGGTAAACCTTGAGAATCAACAGCAATATGACGCTTTATTCCTGAAATCTTTTTACCAGCATCATAACCTTTGTTTTTAGTAGTATCTGTATTTTTAACACTTTGTGAATCAATTATACAAAAACTAGTTTGTTCTTTTCTACCATTATTGATACGAAATGCCATGACTAATTTTTTTTAAAACTAATTGTAATACACTAGGTTCTTTACCATTATTTTTACTTCAAACTTGAAAATAATAATATACAATTTGTCATTTTGGAAAATCTTTTGGTAACATTCTTCATTGACAACCACTTTTTAATACATATAAAACTGCACAAAATACTTCATATAAATCTAAGCTTCTTGGTTTAGTTCTCTTTTTAGTATTTTCTAAAATTGATTTTATATTTTCAAATTGCTCTTTGCTAACATTACTAGGATAATTTTTACGCATATATACCTCTTATCTTAAAATATATAATCATTTTACCCTATTTCTCTAAAAGATTTTAAACAGGTTCTTACATTTTAATATTCTCAATCTTAACATAAAAAAAATTTAAATTTTAAATTAAATATTAACACAATAAAAAAAATTTGGCATCGTGCTATTTTCCCATTGCTGGTATTTTCGCCGCTGGAGTGCTTAACTGCTGTGTTCGAGATGGGAACAGGTGTGACCACTCCGCCATGGACACCAAATAGTTTAGCAATTGCTCCCTAAAAACTAGAAACAGACATCTTTAAATTTGATTACTTTTGATTTGCAATAGAGAATATATTCTTCAATAAATCCTCGATCTATTAGTATCAGTAAGCTGAACATATCACTATGCTTACACACCTGACCTATCAACCTTGTAGTATTCAAGGGATCTTACTTCTTTCGAATGAGAAATCTCATCTTGGAACTGACTTCGCGCTTAGATGCTTTCAGCGCTTATTCATGCCCTACATAGCTACCCAGCTGTGCCACTGGCGTGACAACTGGTGCACCAGAGGTAGGTCCATTCCGGTCCTCTCGTACTAGGAACAGCTTTCCTCAAATTTCTTGCGCCCACGACAGATAGGGACCAAACTGTCTCACGACGTTCTGAACCCAGCTCGCGTACCGCTTTAATGGGCGAACAGCCCAACCCTTGGAAGCGACTACACCTCCAGGATGCGATGAGCCGACATCGAGGTGCCAAACCTCCCCGTCTATATGAACTATTGGGAGAGATTAGCCTGTTATCCCCGGGGTAACTTTTATCCGTTGAGCGACGGCCTTTCCACACAGCACCGTCGGATCACTAAGCCCAACTTTCGTTCCTGCTCGACTTGTATGTCTCGCAGTCAAGCACCCTTTTACCTTTGCGCTCTACATATGATTTCCATTCATATTGAGGGTACCTTTGGGCGCCTCCGTTACTTTTTAGGAGGCGACCGCCCCAGTCAAACTACCCACCAGACACTGTCCTTAGACCAGATTATGGTCTCAAGTTAGAATTTCAATATTGCAAGGGTGGTATCCCAATGGTGACTCCATGCCTACTAGCGTCTGCATATCAACGTCTCCCACCTATGCTGTACAAACTACACCAAAATTCAATATCAAGTTGTAGTAAAGCTCCACGGGGTCTTTCCGTCTAATCGCGGGTAACCTGCATCTTCACAGGTACTAAGATTTCACCGAGTCTATAGCCGAGACAGCGTCCGGATCGTTACGCCTTTCGTGCGGGTCAGAACTTACCTGACAAGGAATTTCGCTACCTTAGGACCGTTATAGTTACGGCCGCCGTTCACTGGGGCTTCAATTCAAAGCTTCGCTTACGCTAACAAATCTCTTTAACCTTCCAGCACTGGGCAGGCGTCACCCCCTATACATCGTCTTACGACTTAGCAGAGAGCTGTGTTTTTGCTAAACAGTCGCCCGGACCTCTTCACTGCGACTCATATTGCTATGAGCTCCCCTTCTCGCTAACTTACGGGGTTATTTTGCAGAGTTCCTTAGCTATAGTTATCTCGCTTGCCTTAGGATATTCTCCTTGACCACGTGTGTCCGTTCTCGGTACAGGCACCATGGTGATGTCTTTAGAAACTTTTCTTGGAAGTATGGCATCAAATGCTTCGTTACTAAGCGAACCGTTCACTCCCCATCGTACTTCAAGGTTAACGCTGTGCGGATTTGCCTACACAACCCTCTCTTTGTACTTAGCCCAGCACTACCAATCACTGGGACATTTTAGCCTTCTCCGTCATTCCATCAGTCACCATGGTGGTACAGGAATATCAACCTGTTATCCATCGACTACGCCTTTCGGCCTCGCCTTAGGTCCTGACTAACCCTGGGTGGACGAACCTAGCCCAGGAAACCTTGGTCAATCGGCATGAAGGATTCTCACCTTCAATCGTTACTCACGCCGGCATTCTCACTTCTAAACACTCCACTAGTCCTTCCGGTCTAACTTCGTCGCAGATTAGAACGCTCCCCTACCGCCCACAATATATGTAAACATATATATAGACCCATAGCTTCGGTACAATGCTTAGCCCCGGTACATTTTCCGCGCAGAATCATTCGACTAGTGAGCTGTTACGCACTCTTTAAAGGATGGCTGCTTCTAAGCCAACCTCCTAGCTGTCTGAACAATTCCACATCGTTTTCCACTTAGCATTGATTTGGGGACCTTAGCTGATGATCTGGGCTGTTTCCCTCACGTCCATATGGACCTTATCACCCATAGACTTACTGCCAGATATGTAACAATGGCATTCGCAGTTTAATTGCATTCAGTACCCCGAGGTGGGGCCATCATACATTCAGAGCTTTACCTCCATTGCACTAATTCTGACGCTAGTCCTAAAACTATATCGGGGAGAACCAGCTATCTCCAGGTTCGATTGGAATTTCACCGCTAGCCACAAGTCATCCACGGTCTTTTCAACGAACGTTGGTTCGGTCCTCCATTAACTGTTACATTAACTTCAACCTGCTCATGGCTAGATCACCTGGTTTCGGGTCTACGACCACATACTAAACGCCCTATTCAGGCTCGCTTTCACTTCGGCTCCGTCTTTTCAACTTAACCTTGCATGTAATCGTAACTCGCCGGCTCATTCTACAAAAGGCACGCCGTCACCCATTAACGGGCTCCGACTTGTTGTAAGCATATGGTTTCAGAAACTATTTCACTCCCCTCTTGGGGTACTTTTCACCTTTCCCTCACGGTACTGGTTCACTATCGGTAATTGGTTAGTATTTAGCCTTACGCAGTGGTCTGCGCAAATTCCGACAAGGTTCCACGTGCCTCGCCGTACTCAGGATACTGTCAAGAGATTTATACATTTCGCATACTGGGCTTTCACCATCTATGGCGTTGCTTCCCAACAACTTCTGCTATATATAAATTTTGTAACTCTTCATAGGTCGAACCTAATAGACAGTCCTATAACCCCAGTCTGACAACTGGTTTAGGCTGCTCCCTTTTCGCTCGCCGCTACTAAGGGAATCGCATTCGCTTTCTTTTCCTCTAGGTACTAAGATGTTTCAATTCTCTAGGTATCACTCTGCACAACTATGAATTCATTGTACAGTACTATCTGATTAAAGATAGTGGGTTTCCCCATTCGGACATCTCCGGATCAAAGCTTATTTCCAGCTCCCCGAAGCTTATCGCAGGTAATCGCGTCCTTCATCGTCTTCCAATTCCAAGGCATCCACCATACGCTCTTAATAATTTATTTTTAGAATATCCTATTGCAAGATAAAAATTATCTTATTTTTTTTAAAAGATGTCTATTATCCAGTTTTTAAAGAACAATTGCTCAGAGAAAACAATCCCTGAAAACTAAACAGAACAAAAGAAGTAATCCAATAAATCATCCATCTATTTTTTCTTGTTGTCTTGGTTTCTTATTAGAAACTAAACTCCATAGAAAGGAGGTGATCCATCCCCACCTTCCGGTAGGGATACCTTGTTACGACTTAACCCCAATCATCAACCCTGCCTTTGGCAGCTCCCTCCTTACGGTTAGGACACCGACTTCTGGCATTGCCAACTCTCGTGGTTTGACGGGCGGTGTGTACAAGACCCGAGAACGTATTCACCGCGACATTGCTGATTCGCGATTACTAGCGATTCCGACTTCATGAAGTCGAGTTGCAGACTTCAATCCGGACTGAGACTGACTTTTTGAGATTTGCTTGACCTCGCGGTTTAGCGACTCTTTGTATCAGCCATTGTAGCACGTGTGTAGCCCAGGTCATAAGGGGCATGATGATTTGACGTCGTCCCCACCTTCCTCTAGCTTACACTAGCAGTCTCCTTAGAGTCCCCAACTTAATGCTGGCAACTAAGGACAAGGGTTGCGTTCGTTGCTGAACTTAACCAAACATCTCACGACACGAACTGACGACAACCATGCACCACCTGTATCCTTGTTAACCTCTACTATATCTCTATAGCTTCGCAAGGTATGTCAAGACCTGGTAAGGTTCTTCGCGTTGCTTCGAATTAAACCACATGCTCCACCGCTTGTGCGGGTCCCCGTCAATTCCTTTGAGTTTCACTCTTGCGAGCATACTACTCAGGCGGAGTACTTAATGCGTTAGCTACAGCACTGCCTCATGGCAACACTTAGTACTCATCGTTTACGGCGTGGACTACTAGGGTATCTAATCCTATTTGCTCCCCACGCTTTCGTGCCACAACGTCAGTAATAGGCCAGTTAGCCGCCTTCGCCACTGGTGTTCCTTCATATATCTACGCATTCCACCGCTACACATGAAATTCCACTAACCTCTCCTATACTCTAGTAATGTAGTTTCCAAGGCGGTTAGGGGTTGAGCCCCTAAATTTAACCTCAGACTTGCAAAACCGTCTACGCACGCTTTACGCCCAATAAATCCGGATAACGCTTGCCACCTATGTATTACCGCGGCTGCTGGCACATAGTTAGCCGTGGCTTTCTGGTAAGGTATGGTCGATACTAAAATCATTTCCTATTCTAGCACTTCTTCCCTTACAACAGACCTTTACAATCCGAAGACCTTCATCAGTCACGCGGCATTGCTCCATCAGGCTTTCGCCCATTGTGAAAAATTCCCTACTGCTGCCTTCCGTAGAAGTTTGGGCCGTGTCTCAGTCCCAATGTGGCCGTTCATCCTCTCAGATCGGCTACGCATCGTTACCTTGGTAAGCCATTGCCTTACCAACTAGTTAATGCGCCGCATCCCCATCAATTAGCGAAGCAAATGCTCCTTTCATTATTTATCATTGCAAATAAATAACATATGCGGTATTAGCTGTCGTTTCCAACAGTTATTCCCCACTAAATGGTAGGTTAGATACGTGTTACTCACCCGTTCGCCACTAAAGTATTGCTACTTTCGTTCGACTTGCATGTATTAGGCATGCCGCCAGCGTTAATCCTGAGCCAGGATCAAACTCTCAATAAAATTGTTTTTGTTAAAAGATGATGTCTGACTTATTTAATTTTTAATAAAAAATTGACGGATTAATTCTTGTTCTATTTAGTTTTCAAAGATCGTTTTTTCTAGTTTGTAACCCATTTATTTTTGGGACAATAACAATAGTACAACATGCCATAATTATTGTCAACCTAATTATCATAAAAAAGCATTATTTTTTTAAAATTAAAATTATTAAAATTTTTTATAAAATTAAAAAATAAAATATTATTTATTCTACTAAAAATTTAATAGTAATATAATCACTTTTAATTGTTAATTGATATTGACCAATACCAATAAAGTCATACAACTTTAAAGCAAGATTTTTAAATTTTTTATTACAATCATTATTTAAAAATAATATTTTTTCAATATTATTATTTTGTAAATCTTTCACTAATTTTGAATTAATCGTTTTATTTTCTGGTATTGATCAGTAATATTCTTTTGTTAATTTATTATAACTAGTTAATTTACCATAATTTGTTCCATCAATATCTGCAAAAATTACTGATTTATTTTCATTAAATGTCAAATGACCCGCTTGAAAGGCAATAATTTTTAAAGGTCCAAGTTTTTTATTAAAATTAACACGATTAATTGCACATAGTGCCTGATGCACAGTAAATGTTGATTGATAAGATAATAAAGGGTAATCTTGATTAAAATGTTCATTAAGTAATAATGTTTCATAATCTAGTTTATATTTAAGAATAATTTTTAGTTCATTAACAACTAATTTGTTATTTTCAATGAAATTTGTAACTAAACATGGTATTTCATTAAAATTTGGAAAAATACGATTAAATACTTTATTACTTGTAACCTCATATAATAATGATGCTATTAATAAATTGTCATAATGATAATTAATTAATTTAGTATCTAATTCTTGACTTAATCTTAAATAAAAATAATTAACTATTTGATAATCATTTAAAAATAAGAATTGTTTTAAGATATTTTGATTACGATTAGTATCATTATCATGGGTTTGATAATTTTTTATTTTTTTTGCTATTCGTAAATAAAAATCATTTAAAAAATTATAAAATTCTTGAATTGTCAAATCATAATCAATTAATATTTTAAAAATAGCATTATCATTATAAAGTTGATAGTATGATTGAATTACCAAATAATTTTTTTTTCGCGATTGATATCATTGCTTTAAATTAGTTAAAATGACGTTTTGACTTCTTGGTTCTAAAGTAATAGTACATCCATAAGGTAAATTAAAACTATTAGGTAATTGTTTATTAACATTGATAATATGTGAATTTGAAAGATTTTTAATACCAATCGTTATGTCATATTTTTTATCAATATTAGCAATTAAATCATAAACCTCTAAACAATGTTTAGTTTCTGTTTTTCTCAATCCTCTTCCTAATTGTTGCAAATATACTGTTTTTGAATTAGTTGGTCGTAATAAAATAATAGTATCAATTTCAGGAATATCAATTCCTTCATTAAAAATATTTACTACACATAAATAATTAATAATTCTATTTTTAAAATCATTAATTATTTTACTACGATTAGTTTGATTTTTACTTGTTAAAAAGTCTGTTTTTAAGCCCTGATTTTGCAAAAATCTAGCAACAATTTGTGCATGAGTAATGTTAATACAAAAAATTAAACAAATCCGATTACTATAAAATCCAATATAGTCATTAATTACATCTAATAATAACTTATTTCTTGCTTCAGTATTTAATTTTTTAAATAATTGCTGATCATTATTTAAATCAATACCAGTTAAATCAGCAGTAATGTCATCAATACAATAATAATCAAATGGTGATAAAAGTTTTTCATTAATTGCATCTCACAATCGTAATTCATGTGCAAACTCATTATCAAAATAATTAATAATGTTTTTATTATCTTCTCGTTCTGGTGTTGCTGTTAAACCAATAATTTGTTTAGGATGAAAATAATTAAAAATTGTCTGAAAAGTTTTGGCAGCCAAATGATGAGCTTCATCAAAAATAATAATATCAAATTGTTGATGTTTAAACTTATTTAGATGTCTATTTACAGTTTGTACTGTTGCAAATAAATATTGTTCTTGAAAATTATTTTGTTTACTATTTAAAATAGTTGCAAATTTTTTATCATTTATTACTTTTCGAAAAGTAATAATTGCTTGTTCAATAATTTCTCTTTGATGTGCTAAAAATAAAATTGAAGGTTTTTGATTATTATTTTCTTTGATTTGATTTAAATAGTCGAAAGCAGATACTACTGTTTTACCAACACCTGTTGCCATGACAATTAAATGTTTTGTTTTTTTAAGTTTTCTTCTTAACTTTAATTTATTAATTAAGGCAATTTGAAAATCATAAAGAAAATAATTAGTTGCTAATCATTGTTCATCTTTTTTATTTACAAGCAATCGATTATATTCAATTCGCGATAGTAATTGTAATCGTTGTTGTTCATTATTTAAATCAACTAAATTATCATTTCATAATTTATAATACTGATTTAAAATATTTTGATATAGTTGCTTATTATCAAATTCATTAATTTTAATATTTCATTCACGACCACTAGTTAAACCTTTTTGCGTTAAATTTGATGAACCAATTATTGCTGAAGAAAAACCTGAATTTCGTTTAAAGATGGCAGCTTTAATATGAATTCTTTCACTACGTTTTTCTAAATTATTTTCAACTTTAACTTTAATATTAGGATACTTTTTTATTATTTTAACTAATGCATATAAATTAACAAATAAAGCCATATCATCAAAAGTAGTAGTAATAAAATTAATAGTAATATTATGATTTAGAGCATAAGTAAATGATGAACGTAACTTATTAATAATTGAATTTGATATAAAAGGATAAATAAAGTATACTTCATCACAAGTTCTGATTTCCTGATTTAAATGATTAATTAATACTTGTTGGTTTTCATTAGTAAATAGAAAATTGTCACTTAATCTAATATTAGAAGTTAAAGGATTATCAATTATACTATCATTTACTTGTAATAAAATGTTATTACTAAATTTATTAGTAGTAAAATTACTTATGATTTGATTTAAAAAATTAATTTTTGCTTCTGGTGATTTAATCGTTTTTAATTGTTCAATTAAAATATTATTTAATTGTTTAACTAAATAATGATCAATGTCTTTAATTAATTCTTTTTCATCATTAATATGTGATGTTTGGAAATTATTGGTAATATCATCACTAATCTTTAATAATAAATCATAATAGCCCTTATTTTTCATACTCTACACTTCCTAATAATAAATAGTGTCTATTTTAATAAATTATAATCTATATTTTAATAAATTATTAACTATTATAAAATAATTTTGTAAAGTAAAAAACCTCTAATATTTAAAATATTATTTTAAATAAATAAGAGGAAGGTAATCTAAGATAAGATATATTCATATTTTATTTTTTTTCTGTTGATGATGTTTTTTCTGCTTGTAATGGATTAGTAATACTTACACCTTTGTATGTCTTGCATTTCATACAGGCATGATGTGGTTTAGTAATTGCTCCACAATTTAAACAGTTAGTTGTAGTTGTTGCAGATAAACTATCATGGGCACGACGTGTATTTTTACGCATTTTTGACGTTCTTCTTGCTGGTACTGCCATAGTCTGTTGCCTCCTTACTTTCGTATCTCATAAATTATATATTGATTTATCAGAAAAATCTATTTTTTTTGATAAGTTTTTCAAATTTTTGGAAATAAAATACTAATAAATCAAATATTTTATTTATTGTTATAAAATAAAAAATATTTTAATTATTTTATAATCCTAAAATAAGTTATTTATAATCGTGTTACATATTTATATTGAAAAGAATTATCTATATTTCAGTCTTTTATATCAATTTCTTTTTGAACTTCAGTTAGTTCATTATGTAAGTAATTAATTTCAGCTTTTACTTGTTCAAACATTCTTTCATAAATTTTCAAAATAACATCTTTATTTATATTTTCTATTTTTAATATTTTATTTTCATATTTGGCTAATTCTCTTTTTCTTTTTTAACATTTTTTAATTTGACTAACAGTTGTATTATCAACTTTGATAATTTTTCCTTTAACATAAAATGGAGAAATAAAATCATTCTTATTTATATTTTAAATATTATCACCTTTAATTATACTATTTTCGATTAAAAAAATTTTAATACTATATTTATTAATGTTACTTAAATAAATTTAGATAAAAAAATTGTAACTTTCATTAGTAACTTTTATTGTATATGATTTTTTTAAATTATAAAATTAACAAGGAGTAAAAACAATTATGTCACAACAAAATAAAAACGAACAAAATACTTTCAATCAAAATGAAAAGATGAGATTCCCAATTGTTTAGCATTTGAAGTAGAGTATAGGATGACGAAAGCAAATTATATAAAAATTTGAATTGATTATTTTACATTTAAAAATTTGATAGATATTTATGTTTCAAATGTTTCTACAGAAGCTCGTCTTTTTGAAGAACTAAGAAGGTTTCCACGAATTGATAATACTAAATCAAATATTTGACTTACAGATATAGAAACAGGTTTTAACATTCTTTATAAAAACTTTCCAGAAATAAGAAATTTTTGAACAAAATTACCAACAGATGGATCACAAGGTTTAGTAGTCAAAACAAATAGAGATGGCGATTGAAATAAATGAGATTTTACAGTACACTAACTAAGGGAGCGTACCGATGTTGTCAATAATATTCAAATTTGTCTTAAAATTATAAAGTTAGACGAGAATAATTTTGACTTCAATATGCAATTGTATGTTAATCTTAACACTTGAAAAATATTAGTCAACAATAATACTTACTTTTATAACACAAAAATTCTTATTAAAGTAAACTTTAATAAGTTTTATTTTATTTTTCATTTTTTTTAAAATTTTAATTTTAATTTATAATAACTGGATGGCAGTATTTATTTGATAGCATTTAAAATTAACCATTTTTGTATACATATCAATATTATAAGTTCTATCACCAATCATATGCTTTAAAATTTGTTTAATATTAGTTTCAGTAAAGCAACCAATATTTTCAACTAATGCTTGGTTTAATACACCATCTTTTGCATTAATAAAATAACCAACTTTTAATTTTTTATATTGTAAGGTTAATGATTGTAAAAAATCAATTAATTCATAATATTGACCTTTTTCAAATAAAGTTATTGCATTTTGATAGTGTAATTTAGCGATTTTATTTTTTCTTCTTCCAGCCATTATTCCAAGAAATAAAACATGAAAAGCATGAAATTTATCTAAAATAAATTTAGCATTTAAAATTGTAGCAGTTTTTCTAATTCATTTTGCACTATCACCACAAACTATTAAATTTGCTTGGTCAAAGTTTTCAAAATATAAATTACCATATTTTTGAATAAATTTAGCTGTTTTTTCTGCACCAATTTCTGTTTTTGATACTCTTATTTTACAAACTGCTCTTTTATTAATTAATTTTCCATTTTTCTTTTTACCAGTACAAAATACTAATAATCTCATAGAACATTTTTTACAATTTTTAGTATTATGTTTTTCATTAAACTTAAATTTTCTATGTCCATCATCAATATTTATATATAAAGTTTGATTTTTTTCTAATACTATTTTAGGTATATTTGCTTTTGGTAATTCAAATTTTTGATATGTTCTACAAACTGTACTATTGCTTATTAAACCTTCAATAAAAGTATCACAAACATCACGATACTTTTTATCATCAGCAAAATATTTTAAAATTTGTTTAATAACATTTGGTGCAAGCTTACTATATTTTTTAACACCAAGATAGTTATCTAATAAGGATACGTATTCAGTTTTTTGTTTTTCTATGTTATAATGTTTACAAATACGCCGTTTATAAGTTAGTAAACCCTTTTTTGCTTTTAATTTTCTTTTTCTAAATCTATATGATTTATATTCAGATTTATCACATATACTTCATAAATAATCATCTATTTTGGAAAATAATTCTTCTGTTTGTTTTAAACTTAATTCATCTTGATTAAAATCATGTTTATCTCAATCAAAATTATTAGTAAATGGTAATATAAACATTTTTAATGTTCCTTTCTAATTTTTGTTTGTTAATAATTTAAGTTTAATTTTTTTAAAAAAATAAGGAGTAAATATGGCTTTTATCACTAGTTATGCACAATTAAATAAAAAATATAGTCTTAATTTTAGTGATAATAATTATGGTTTTAGTTGAGATATTTTTAAACAATTTGTTGGTGATGAATGAGCAGAATTTTTTACTACCAATTGTTTTTATCGTTTTGTACCAACTGCACGTGGAACAAGAAAAACTTGAAACTGTTTAGCATTTGATTTATTTATATGTTGTAATTTTAGTGATAGTAGTGTCCAAGAAGTAAGAAGATATGAAAATACTCATAGTGAAACTACAATTGGTGCTTTAATGAATGTTTGTCAAGTTTTATTAGATACATATAATATTAATTTACTACCTAATAATCCACATGGAATTAAATGAAAAATTACTAAGGATGGTGGTTGTATTATTTTTCCTAATAATCAACAAATTGACTTTATTGGTTATGCTAATGGTAATAAGATTTTTGGAAAAGAAGCTGGTGGTTCAAGTTTTTTAGGTTCAAGAACAGATGAAATTATTATGGCAGAAGAAAAAGAAACATTAACTGAAAAGCAATTAACCTATCGATATGAACGTTTACAAAACTCTATGTTTAGAAGTAATCGTATTAAAGTATCAAATGAACCTATTAAAGAGTGAAGTTGAATATTTATTGATAAAAATATATATAGTTCTACCTTTGGACAAAAGATTACTCGTTATTTTTATAAAAGTTTTTTCATTACTTTTACATGTAATCCATACGATAAATATCATCCATTTTATTTAAAGTATTGCACGCCATTTTTACCATTAAATGATAAAATTATGGAAAATCTTAAAAAAGTTGGTAAAGTTTATTATGAAAATAAAGAAATGTTTAGTGGTTTAGGTTTATTTATATTAAGATTTACTATTCAACCATTTTGAAATAAATTACCAGACATTCAAAAAAGAACATTATTAGAAATGAAAAAAAGTAATCCCGATGAATTTAATACTGTTTATTATGGTTTTGAATTTTTAGATAGTGATGCAACAATTTTTCCATTTCAAAAAACAGTAAAATATTGACAAACATATGATTTAAAACAATTTTATAATCAAGAAAAAGATATGTATAAATTTGATTTTTATAGTGTTGGTATTGATTGAGCTACGGGACCAAAAGACCATACTGTATTTATGGTAGTTGGTTTTAAAGAATATAATAATACTGGTTATTATGATGCTTATATTATTTGTGAATTAGTAGTTACTCCAAATGACTTTATAAATGAAAATGAAAAAATTAATGCTTATGTTAATGAAATTTTAGGATTAATCGATAATTTTGAAAATTTTGACCAAACAATTTATTTTTATGATGATAAAGCAAGAACAGCAATTGATTGATTAAATCAAAAATTAATTGATGAACACAATACTATTCTAATAACACAAACTGCTATTAAACATGCTTCAAATTTAAATCAAGAAGCCGGATTAACTAATAGAGTAGTATGAATGAGAAATATTATGAGTTATGGAAACTTTTATGCTAATAAAGATGATTTACCAAAGACTACTCAATGTTTAGAAGAATTACGTTATGATGAAACAAAAACTAACATTCCTGACAAAAATATGTATCAAGACCCATATGATGCTTTGTTTTATGCACTGTACCCATACAAAAATGTAATTAGGGGTAAAAATAATGCTACTGTGAAAAAAAGTATCTTCACATTTGCTATATAATAAACAATTTCAATATAATTAATAGTATAGGTATTATAAAATAAACGCCTTTAATTTAGGCGTTATTTTCCATTTAAAAGCATACTTGTAAAAATAATCAAAAATAGTACAATTTAAAAGTAAAATCAAGGAAAAAAGGAGTAATTAAAGATGAACGAACAAAATACAGAATTACATTATGCTAAAAATATAGCAAAACAAAGAAAAACACAAAGAAATATATTTATTGGATTATTTTCATTTATGACAGTATTATTTATTATTGCAACAACAGCACTAGGGCTTGCTTGTAAAGATGGAAGACAAAAATTAAGTTTTTATTTAGGTCATGATTATACAGCCTACTGGGGGGGCTGGGACAACTATATGAGAAACAAAAACTGATAATGCAAATAAAATAGATTTATATTTTAGTATTAAACCGCTTCTTAATTCTGATATAAAATGAGATGGAATTTATCCTGATGGATATTTTGATAATTAAATTTCAATATTTATATATGAAATATTTTCACTATATTTATCAAATAAATTAATATTTTTTAAATTTATTTCTTTTTTGTCAGTTATTAAAATTAAATCATAATTTTCAGCACCAAATATGCCACTAATTTCAATCCGATTTAAGTTATTAATCGAATTTTCAATTTGTATTTCAAATTCACTATTATTATCAATTTGTGCAATTTCTTTATAAAATTCTAATTTAGAAAATAATTGAGATTTATTTGAACCATATAAATTTAAAGCATTTTCAATTTTATTATTACTAATAATTACTCTTGTAAAATACTTTCCATACTCACCATTACCTAATGTTCAATCAGCAGGAATTAATGACGGTATATTATTGCTTTCTAACTCGTTTGTAATAGATAATCAGTTAAATTGGTTATCATCTAGTTTGAATAATTCATTTTGACTGATATCATTATTTTTTAATTTAATATTATTGGTATCTGTAAAATCAAAATATACAGATTTTAATATAACTTTTATGTCTTTGAATTTTCATATTTCTTTATCATTTGGTTTTATTGGACTTGATTTTAATTCAAAATAATAAGGTAATAAAATCTTATTATCATCATTTAAACCTTTATTAATTGATAATGATGAATAAATATTTTTTGATAACATAATAAATATTTGTTTAAATATTTTTATTTGCTCTAAGTTAATATAATTTGGATATTCAAACTCTCATTGTTTAAATAAGTTAGTAATTATTTCATCTGGTTTTTGTCCTTCAAATTTTTCACGTAGTGTTGCAATATCATTTTTTGGTTTACCTTTATCATCGTACAAAGCACCATCAAAATTTCTATTGTAGTTATATGTATAACTTAACATATCTAATAATAGTTTCTGTAAACTATCAATTGGTGGTTTGTCACTTATTTCAACTTCAATATCATCAAATTTATCATATGTAGCAATACTTGTATATTCTTTTCCAATTGGACCACTCTGAATTTTTCATACTTCTTTATCTTTAAGTTCTTTCTTTTCTTTTAATGGTCATTCACCAAAAGAATAAGAACTTAAAAAATATCCTAATCAAGCGTGTGTAACTCTTGCATTTTTAATTATTTCTTTTCTTGTTTCTTTACCCCCACCAATAGCAATTAAATCTAAAACTGATTTTTCTTGTCCAATAAATTGTTTTGCTAAATTTCATGGTAATATTTGTTCACTAAATCATTGTTGTAATATTCTAACTTTTGGTTGAGTTTCAATAGGCATTGATAATAGCGGAAATGCTATCTTATCTTTAACAAATAATTTAGGGTATACTTCTTCCATATTGTCAACTTCACCAAGTACCTTTATATTGCCAAAAATCATGCTTCTAGGGGCTTTAATTTTTAAACCAATTACTTTGGTATCTTTATCTAATGGTTTTTGTAATTTAATAATGATTGGATAACCATCTCTTGTTTTAAAATCTTTAATTTTAATAATAGTAATACTTTTTGTACTTCTTGTTTTTGGATTTTGATATGGTTGTGAATAATTATTAATAATATATAAATTATCAATATTATTTTCAGTTAATGGTTCATTAATAGAAACAGCATATAATTTAAATTGATTTAATAAATTTATTTCTTGAAATATTAAATTTTTAATATCAGTCATACTATATTCAATTGTATTATCATTAATATTAGTACTTGCTCTTTGATTTAATTGCATAGTAAAATCAGATGTTTCAACTGCAATAGTTTTTAATACTTTATCAATATCAATAAAACCTATTTTAATAGTATTTGCTGAAAATCTTAAACTATTATTTTCATTATTTTTAAATAAACGTTCAATTTCATAAATATATATAGTTCTTTTTTTAAATTCATCGTATGCTCTATTAATATCTGGGTCACTAGTAGCACCCATCATATTAGTAAAATCATAAGGAATATTATCAATTAAATAATCATTTTCTACTTCCGCTTGATTAATTTTAGTTTGCTTCTGTTTCTGTGGAAACTTCGTTTGTGGTTTGTTGTTGTTTTCCATTGTTCTCTCCTATTAATTGGTTATTTTCGGGATTAAATAATTTTAATTTAACAGTTAAATTATTAATTTCTTGTTCATCATTAATATTAAATGTTTTACTATTTAATAATTCTTTATCTAAACGTACTAATATTTGAATAAATTTAAGAATATCAATATTAAATTGCCATAATTTTTGTTCAATATAATTAATCGTTGAAATATTTACAGCTGTACTTTCGGGTACTGATTGTTGTGCAGATTTCTTTTGACTTGGTATATGAATACCACAACGTTTAAATATTTCATTAACATTTCAATCATATATATCAGTTAAATTTTTACCTTTAAAATTACTATTTGTCATATTGATATTTTCGTTTTGTTCATTATTATCTCCACCACTTTTAAATATGTAGTTTTTAGTAACTAATGTTCTTACTGCTTCTTCTAATGCTGATTGAACATTACCATAAGTTTGATTAAAAATAAATTTAGGTGAGTTTAAAATAGTATCTAAAACAATTTGTTCATAAATAACATCTAATGCTTTAATTTTATCCATTACTTTATTACAATCTGCTAACTCATTTGCTTTATTTCGCATAATTGCTATTGGTATATAGTTAATATTTAGTGTTTGTTTTTGTGCTAAATTAGGGTTATTACTATATGTTCTGAAATCTAATGGAAATTGTTTTTTAATATCACTAATACTATAAATAGCACGATTAATAGTTACTTGTTCATTATTTAATGTATAAACTTCAAATAATCTTACAGTTTGTGCATTTTCTTGATAACTATCATAAAAAATAGTACATTGAATTAATTTACCAGTAATATCATAAACTCTTTGTTGTATATCTACTACTTGAAAATATAAATCATCATTAGCAATATAAATTAAATAACCACTAATTCCTAATTTACTTAATTTAAAAATAGAATTTCAATTTTTTCTATAAAATTCTTGTTGAATTAAGTATTGTTTAATAGTTTCATTATTTATTTCTAATGGAGCATTATATAAATTAGCATTATTTTCTGCTACAAAATCAGTAAAATAAGTTTCATGATTAAAATCATTAAAACCAAAATAATTTAAAATTGAAGCATGAGTACTTTTATTTTTATTAGTTAAAAATTTTACTTTTTCATTTTGATTATCACTAATATTACTTTTATCTTTTCTAAAAAATCTACCTAACATAATATTCACCACCTTTTTAAAAAATTTGATTAATTTTTAATACAATTTTTACAATAATAAATATAATTAAACCAGCAACAGCAGAAGATAATAAAACTCCAATTAAACCTAAAATAATTTTTATAATTTTAAAAAACATAATATTATTCCTGTAATTCTTCTAATTTTTTAAAAATATAATCTTTACCCATACCCCACATTATTCTATTGTTATAAATATTAATTTCAGTTTGTTGGTTATTGTTATTATTTGCTATTCATAAACTACTTTTTACAACGCTTGTATCTAATTGATAATAAAAATTAATTATTTGTCAACTATAATTTTTATTATTTTCTTTAGTTGTATAATCACCATAACTTATATATATTCTATAATGTGTTTTATCTTTAAATATATATTTTATATAATTTTGATTATTATTATTTTTATCTGTTATAACTTCTCCTACTTCTTTTCAATTTGAACCACTTGGAGTTGGTGTATCATTATCTCTTAAATCAACATCTCATTCATTTTCTTTAATTTCTAAACTAATAATTTCACCATATGGGTTATTTTCTGCACCATTTATTTTTAAAATTGATTTATTATCCTCAGTTGTCATAATATCCAAAGTAACATCTTCATTACCAATTTTTCCATTAATAATTGTATGAGGCGCTGTATTAAGACCCTTAGCAGTTTTAAATAAAATCATTATTGGATAACCTATTAATTTAGTTTCTCATGTTATAAGCGCTCTATATGTTTGATTAATATTAATATGAAAATCTGTTCATGTACGTTTATTAAGGCTCTTACCAACAATAACTCATTTTTCTTTACTTTCTTTTTTATTTATTTCATTAATAGCACCAGCAACAGTTTTATTAGTAGTTTCTAAATTAGAAATTTCTTGACCAACAGCATTTAATTGAAATGCAATCGGAAATTGTGCTTTTGTATCTTCTAATTTTTTATCTACTTCTGTTTTTATATAATAATTATCTAAATTAGGTATTTTATCATCTATATATTTCTTATTTGGAATATCTAAATCATCAGTTACAACTGGATTATTTCTATAAATTAAAGTTTTTCCTCCAACATTAGTTTTAATAACTTCATTAACTAATCTTGTAGTACTATCTTTATCATCTTTATTATTAAAAATCTTATCTTGTAAATTCTCTATTTTATCTTGTTTTTTATCTAATAAATTATCAACATATTCTTTAGTTGTAGCATCACTTAAAAATGTAGGGGTACCAACATCAATAATTCTTTTACCATTAACATCAATACCTTTATCATCTTTTGGTTTAATAAAATTAGGATTATCTTTATCAACTTCTCATAATGATTCACCAATACCACCAGTAGCACTAATAGTATTAGTTTTTTCATCAATCTTAATATTTTCACCAGCAATTAATTTATTTTGTTTTTTATCTAATAAATTATTAGTTTCTAGTTTTGTATAATAATCACGTTCAGTATTTTCTTCTGCTATAAATTCAGTTGGTGTCCCAGTTCCTTGATATTGATATATATTATGAATTATTGGTGTATACTTTTTTGTGCTATTAGTAATAATAAACTTTATTAAATCAACATCATATAATAATGTTACTTTGTCAATATTAACATCAATATTTTCAATTATTATTTGTTTTTGTTCTATTTGACCATTAGTAATTCTTATATTAGATTTAGTTAATTTATTATTACTTATAATAATTTGTTTACTATCAATAAAATAATATGTTCAATCAATAATATATCATGTATCTGTTTTAATATTTTCATTTTTAACTTTCTTTCATAAAGGACTAGTTTCAATATTAAATCAATTATTTTTAACATCATTAATATTTTCATTTGCTTTAATTAATTCAGTATTTAATTTGGTAATTTCATTTTCATTAGTAGTAATTCGTTTTTGTTGTTTAGCAGAAAAATCACAAGTTGGTGCATGCGTATAATCACCAATTTGTGGATTATTTTGTAATGCTTCGGGGGGTAATGTACCAATTTCATCAGGTCAATCTAAAATCATTGTTTCAGTTTCTTTATCATAATCAGTTGCAACATAACCTTTATTAATAAATTTACTAACAGGACCTCTATATATTTCATTTTCATTATCATCAACTAAATCATCATATAATTTCATTTGTTTTAATAATGTAAATTCTTTTTGTTGTTCAATTAATTCATCAACTTGATTTCTAGTATAAAATGCTTTTAAGTCAATTTTTTCAACATCTATTTCATCATCATTATAACTTGAAAATATTTGTTTTAATTCTGTTAGTCTTGCTAATATTTTCATTCTACTAGGTGCTAAATCTCAAACATTAATTGTAGGAGTACTATTTGCACTAAATTGACTACCATTATTAAATTGAATAGTAGCATCAACATTAAATTCAATTGGTGTACGATTAAATACTCAATGTTCAACCATTACATAAACCATATCTCTTAATGTTTCTTTAATTAACTCATCTTTAAAACTATCAAAAGGAAATTTAGATAAAATAAAATCAAGATAAGCATTAATATCATTTTCAGCACGAATAGCAAAAGTTTTAAATCAATCATTAACATTTGGTCATGTTTGTATATATTGCTGTGGTGTTTTTGTAATTTTTCCAGTTAATGGATATCAGTTATTATAATTTTCAAGACTGACATCAGTTCAAAGTTTATTAATCATAATTTATCATTCCTTAAAAAATGCTTTTTTATAATGCTTAGTTTTTGTTTTAGTTTTTCTATGTGAAATATGGATAATTTCTTTTTGTAATTTCTTTTTACCTTTTTCTACAACTTGACTATATGCAAACTTTTCTAAATGATGTAATAATCCTGTACCAAATAAAGTATTAACTGAAAATTTTAAACCAACACTTTTAAATGATTTATTTACATTTTCAATAGGATTATTAATAACATTTACTACTTTATGATAAGTTCTTACTATTCTTAATATTTCTCTATATACTCTAAAACTATCTCTAATTACTTGTTGAACAACTGGTGGAGCAAATGCTATTGCTTTTAATCATTTATTTTGATTAACTCCATAACCAATGTATCAACCACTATATCAACGATATCAATGGAATGGATGTATTTGAGTAACAAAAGTTTCTGCTTTAAGAATACTATCAATAACTGTAATTGGTTTATACTTAGGATTACGATGATAAATAGTAATTGCACATTTATTTAATGATAAAGGTTGAATTTTACAACCCATAAATACTGGTGAATTTAATGGAATTAATTGTGCATGTTTAATTGCTTTTTTTTCTGCACTAGTAAATAAATTAGTTACTTTTTCTTTTAATTTATTATTTTTTTCAAATGCTTGTTTTTCTAACTTTTCAAATTTTTCTTGTAATTTATATATACTTTCTCGTAATTTTTCAAAATATGGAGTATCTTTTCAAAATTTATTTAAACCTTTTTTTAAATAAAATCTAATATCAAAATACTTAAAAATTTTATTTGCATTTAAAACAATCTTATGAATTGAACTTTTTTTAAAATTAAATTTAATAGAATTAGCACGAATTTTTTGTAAATCTAAAATTAAAGTTTTTCCATATCTATTTTCTGTATGTATTGTATGAACTAAATTTAATCAATCATGCTGATTCATAGATAGTACTTTTTTTAAATCAGTATTAAATTTTTTTAAAAAGTTATTTGCTTTTTCGATATCTTTAATTTTAAATTTAGGAGTTAATTGTGGACTTAGTTTTATTAATGTATTTTGTAATAATAAGTAATCTTTTAATTCTGGTGCTTCTAATTTTTGAAAATTATTTTTATATTGTCTTTCAGCAACATAACCTAAATCTCGTAATACTGTTTCACGATTAGGAGTAAAACTATAATTCATTAAATAACGTTTATTACCAATAATTTTATCTGTTAAAATTTCTTTTCCACTTACTTGACTAATAACTTCTTGTAAGTTTTTTGCTTCCTTAATTCCAACTTGTTCTAATGTTTTAGTTTTTTGTGCTAATTTAATGAATTTAGTTGTACGATAACCACGACTAATTTTATTAAGTCCAGCAAATGCAGGTAATAAATTTAAGAAAGTATTTAATTTTGTTACATTTCCTTTTAAATAATCATAAACTTGATTAATAGTAAAATCAGTTGTTGCATAAATACCAAAATTAATAGTACTTGCAATAAAATCACTTGCACCTAATCCAAGGGCTACACTTTCACTTAATCCGCCAGTAAAAGGAGCAAGTGCTACTGCTATAACTTGTACACCAATCATTGCTAAAATTTCTCATCAAAAACTTTTATTTTCTTGTTGGTTACTTATTCTAGTATGTTTTGGTTTATTTATGTTTAAAAGTATTGCTGTACTAGTTGTACCAATTGGCATGATATTAATTTCCTTTATTTAAGAGTTATTTTAATTGGATTTGTTGAACCTTTATAATTTAAATCATTAACATTTGAAGAAATAACTATGTATAAGTCACCCGCTTTTTGTTTTTGATTACTTACATTAGTTTTTCCTTGTGCATCACTAAAATATTTAATAGTTGGATTTGTTAAATTTGGATTTAATGATTTAAGTTCATTAGTACTTTTTATTTGTGTATTTAATTCACTATTATTGTTATTAACATTTGCAGTAATATCAGTTGTTAAACTTGTAATTTTAGTTTTTAAATCAGTTTTTTCTGTTTTAATAACTCCACATAACATTCAACGTGAAGTTGTTTCATTATTAGAAATATATGGGATTGCTTCTCCAACAACTTCACCAGCAACTTTATATGCTCTTCCTGCTTTATCATCTTTAATAAAATCTACATAAATAACTGTATTTTCTATCATATATCTTTTCATCGCTCTTGGTGTTGCTAAAACAAAGGTCATTAATTGTTGTTCATTTTTATCATTAGTAAAAATCATATAGTCATCAAGAACGATTTCACATAATACGCCTTTTACATATAAATTATTTCCATTTAAACGTAATTGTTGTGCCAACTGATTATCGGTAATTAAACCTTTATTATCTGCTAAATAAACTAAACTATCATAAAGACCATTAGTAATAAAAAATTTACTATTTGCAATGTTTTTAAATTGAAACAAAGTATTTCAAGCAGATAACATTGATTTTAAATAGCCTACTGGTGTTGTATCTTCAATATCGATTTTAGTAGCAAATTTTGCAATTGCTTGTGTATCATCAATTGCTAATTTATCTGCTAAATCATTTGCAACTTCATATTGCATACTATCTAATAAATTTTGTCCATTATTTGCTTTTAAATCTACATCTGCAATAATTTCTCCTGCAAGATATTTTTTAGTTATTTTTTTACTAATTTTATCTGTATCAACATATGGTAATTCATATCTTTTGCTTTTATCATCTCAATCAATAATTTTTACTTCCGGTTTTTTTGGTTTTTTAACAATAAATTCAATATTTACTGAGTCAACAATTTCAGTAGGAAAAAAGTTTGCCCATGGACTATTTGAAATTTTAAAAAATTCTATAAATTCTGGTGCTTCTACTAATCTCTCTGTATTGTCTAAATTTTGATTAAATGGTACTGACATTTTATTTCTTCCTTTCGTTTATAAATAATTTTTCTTTTTATAATTAATTAAAAAATTTTCTTTATCATTTGTTTTATTATTAATAATTATTTGTTTATTGCCACCTGTATTAATTACTTCTTTAAATACTGGTTGTTCTTTAATCATTTTTTTAATAGTTTCTTCAATTTTTGAATTTTCTAGATTACTTGTTTTAAATTTTAAAAAATCATAAAATTCAGTTTTAACTTGATATTTTTTAAATATATTAATCATTTCTTTTTCTTTAATTTCTTGATTAAGTTTATTTAACTTATTTTCTGCTTCATTAACTTTATTTTCTATTTCTTGTTGATCATTATTTTCAGTTAAAGGTTCAGTTGTTTGTTGAACATTATTTTCATTTTCTAACATTTACATCACCACTTTATTATTTATTTTCTTTATTAATCTTTTCATTTAACTTTGCTAATTTTTTTTGATGTTTGATAATTTTGTTATTTGCTCTAACATGTTTTGGAGTTGTGATAAATCTTTTTAATAAAACAATAATTTCTCTGCAAATTAATGTTCCAACACTTGTTCCAATAATTATTAATTCATGTAAAAATTCTTTCATTTGAATATTTTCCTTTCAATTATTTATTGTTTATTTTTTTGATTATTCATCAAATTGACCACCATTGATTCTTTCAATCATTGACTGTGAATTACTTATAATTTTTACTAATACAGATATTTCTTTATTTAATTGTTCCAATCTTTCTTTATATGTCTGAATTTCATTATTATAATATTCAATAATTTTTTCTTTATTCATTACTTTTCACCCCCTTTATAAACTCATGTGATTATAATCTCAATTTAATGAAGCATTATCTAAAATTACATCACTCATATTAGTTCCATATTGACTACTTGTTTCACTATTAATAGTAAATCTATTATCATTAATTAATCTTGCAGTTTCATTATTAAATGGTGTTTCTTGCATTTCTTCAATATGATTTGTAGTTTCCATAGGTAATAAATTATGGATAATTTCACTTGCACCAGCAACTATTGTAGGTATAGCATAAGCATTATTAAAATCATTATTTATACCCATAGCAACACCACTTGATATTAAACAACCACCAGTTGCCATATTACAAATCTTTCTAATTTTTTCAAATTTATTAGGTATTAATTCAGTTAATCCACTAATAAGATTTGATACACCATAAGCATTTAAACTCATATATGTATCTCAATCCATTAATGACTGATTTTCTTGCTTATTTAATAGTAATCATGGTGGACCTTCTGTTGTAGTTGTAGTAGTTACTGGAATTGGTGTTGTTGGAATAATAGGATTAATATTATTTTCTGTTCATTTACTATAATTTGCTAAACCAATTGTTCCTAATCCTAATAATATTTTTTTACTACTATTAATTAATTTAGTTTTAGTATTTGGTCTTTAATTTAAATTTCATATATCTAAACCTAATTTTTTACCAAATAATAAACTATTAATTGAACCTAATACTGGATTTGCAATTACTTGACCATAATAAGCACTTGTACCAATCATTGCACAAATTGGACTTATACCAGTTCTAATTAATTTAGTTAAAATATAATTTGATTGATTTTCTATACTTGGCATTTTATTCTCCTTTATTTGTTTTTATCAGTTCTCTTATAACATCTAATAACGAATCTACTACATAAGAATTTAATTCAAATTCATAATTTCTAATTTTAATTTTTTCCTTTTGCATTTGTTTATTCTCCTTTAATTTTGCTAATTTTTTAATTGTTACTTTAATTCAACCTTGATAAACATCATTATCACCAACTATTAATGCAACATTACTTTCAGGGTCAGAAACAATTATGTGTTTTGATTTAACATTTGGGTATTGTCTTAAAATAATTGCTCTAATATCATTACTTGTATGAATTGCTTTTGGAAATGGTGATAATATTTCAATTTCATCTTTATTTTCAAATAAAGTAGGTAATATTATCATTAGTCAAATTCACCTCTTTCAAGTCTTATAATTCAGTCTTCTAACTCATAAAGTTTGGATGAATATTCTCTTAATGAATTATTCAATAAATCTATTCTTTCTTTCATAGAAATAATTAATTTTTCTTTATTCATAATTTAAATTTTCTTTTCTAACTCTTTTATTTTGTTTATTCATTATCAAAGTATCCCTCATTAATATAAATTTGAAGATTAAATAAAACACTTTCTTTTCCTAATTTAAATGAATCACTAGAATTAGATTCTTTATTTTCTTTTAGAGTTGTTATAATAAAATTAATTAATTTTTCTTTATTAATACAATTTTTATGTCTTGATTTATTAATTTCATCAACTTTAATTCTATGTTCTTTACAATATGCTCTACAATATTCATCAAATTGCTCTTCTGTCATATTTTCACATTGTCTTTGTCTTTGTTCATTTTTAATTTCATCATAATGTGGTTCATGAATAAATTTTTCAAATGTTATTGTTTCAGTTCATGTACATCTATTCATTATTATTTCTCCTTATTTTCATTTTGATTAGCAATTTCACTTAATATTTTTAATACTTTATATTCATTTTTTAATTCTTTAATAATAAATATTAAAAATATTATTAGTGTTATACTTGTTATTAATATTGGTACTATTAATAAAATTTTTCATAATATCATTTTTTACTCTTTTCATTTTTTAAATCATTTAACATTTATTGAACAAAATGCACGATTTTTAGGAATGTTTAAAGTATTAAAAATTTGACCAGTTACTATAATTTCATCATTTTTGTTTAATAAAATACAGCGTCTATAAAATTTTGGGTTGTTAAAAATTAAAGTAACATAGTTTAAACCATTTCACTGACCTCGAACACTATAATATAATTCTTTATTACCTTTTTCGTAATATTTTGTTTCAATATTGTTACTAAGTTTTACTGTTAATTTAACATAATTTGCTTTATCTTTCATTTTTATAATTTCCTTAAATAATTATCAAAAATTAATATTTTTTTATGATTTTTTAAATAATATTGAATATGCTTATAAGCATCTTGTTCATGTTTTGTTAATTTTATATTTCCTTTATATTCTGTTATTTTATTTTTATTTTTTGGGTAGTTTTCTAGATAATCTCAGTTGAAAACATCTTGAACTAATACCATTAATGCACCAATGATTTTAGGAGTTGCTAATGGATTAGTTAATAATTGTTTTGAACTTAAAAAGAAATTTTCTACAATAACTAATATTTTTTTATCAATAAATTTTTCTTTAATTAATTTAAATTTTTCTTTATACATATTTTTAGTTCATAAAACAGTTAATGTATTAAATGTTTCATTAAAAACAATATTATTTGTTTCATTTGAATATATAACAATTCCATTATTACCAATACCAGCGGGGTCAATCCCAATAATTAAGTCATATTTCATTATTAATCAAATTCTCGATTATTGATTTTTTTAATTAATGAATAATATATTGCATCATTACTTGCACTTCTATATCCATCATTTTCAATTTTATTTTTTAAATATGTAATTAATTTTTCTTTATATTCATTAATTATTTCTTTTTTAAAATCTTTTCTTAATTTTTTTATATTATTTAAATGTTCTTCTGTTATTTCTTTACTACGTTTTTTATTATATTCATTAATTATTTCTTGGTCTTTATAAGAAAATAGTTTTTCTTTATTCATATTTATAACTCCTACTTAACCTAATATTTAAAATACAGTCATAACAAATTGCTTTACTATTTTTATCTCTTAAAAAATATTTTCTTGTTTTTATATCATTAGTATTAAAGAATAAATAATCTAATTTATGTTGTTTACATGTTCAACAAAAATACTTTTTCATTATGAGTTGAAATTTCCTTATAAGAAGTAACTATATAATTAATTGGTAAATCATCATGTTTATATGGATTATTTATTTTAAAGCCTTTTCTGTTTTCTTCTCACGTAATGTTATATTTAAAACAAGGATTAGTAATTTTAGTTTTGTTATCAGTTATTTCACCTATAAATCAACTATTATGCTGTTCATAAAATGTTAATGGTTCAAGTTTTATATCATTAAGATAATATTCTTTTGGAGCAATTGGTTTATTAACAGTTATTTTTTGGTCTTTAATATATGGTTCTAATAATTTTATTAATTCATTACCACTTAATTCTCTTTTAATATTTTCTAAATTAAAAACTCAATATGTATATTTATCATCAGCAATAAAACTATTATTTTTAACCATTCATTTTGGACATTGTAATTTATATTCACCATAATCAATAAGAATAGATTGTGGTCTATCTTTAACAATTTGTTCTTTTTTAAATTCGATTTGCATAATAATCCTTTCCTAATATGTTCTGTTGCTTCTAGCATAAAGAACATATATTTTGATTTTTAGATTATTAATAATACTACTATTAGTTTTATTCATTCCATGAAAACTGGGCTCAAAAATAAATTGTGAAATTTTAAAAAACATTGAGGCATTCGATTCAATATTTATTTAATTTGTGTTAAGCAAATTAATATTTTAATTGAACCGGCCCCGCTCAATTTTTTTTACAAGTTTGAAATTTATTTTCTCGCCCAAAAATTTTTCAAAAAAAATAAAAAATAAAACCAACACTTGCTCACTTGGTAGTGGCAAGGTTGGTTAAATAAAGAATAGAATTAATACAATAGGTCCCTACAACAGGTCTATATATACTAGTTTCCAATTCGCTCCCACCCCAAGAATTACCATTAAATGGTTAGTATATTTTATTAGGTATCACTCCACTTTTTATTTATCCATGCAAGTCCACATGCTCTAGCTACTATTTTTAACAACTGTGTTGTAGTTCACTTTTTTAGTTCCCTAACACGTGTTGATAATAGCGTTAAAGAGGTTTATTAAAAATTTTAAAATTTTACAATTACAAAAAAAAGACAAGATTTTTATTCTCGTCTTTTGTCATTTATTTTTAATTCAAGGGTAAAAAAAGAAAGGAGCTATTTTTAAAACTTTTTAGTTACCGACATCTTCGACACGCTCCCAAAAATCCAAAAATAAATAAAAGTGATATTTTAGCAAAACATGTTTTATACAAAATTAATATTTAGAAAGTAAAAAATGTTTAATAAATTATCTCTAATTTTTATAGATATCTATTAGTAGAAATATTTAAATTAAACTTTAATCCTTATTATAAATATAAGGGTTTTATTATAAAATTTAAAATTAATTGTTGACAGTAGAATTTGGTATTGAAAATTGATATCATTATGTATAAACCTAAACAATCTTATTTAATTTAATTTTTTTATTTTAAATACTTATTTTAAATACAAAGGATGAAAACAATGAAAGAAACTAAACTTGAAATTAATGGACGTATTTTGACAGAGCAAGAAGCATTAAGATATCAAAAAATACAAGATTTATATAAGCAAAATTATGATATTTATGGGCGTAATTGAGAAAGAAATTATAATTGTGAAACTTTAAATAGCGAATTTAGAAATAAAAATAAAGAAGAGTTAGCAAAATTTGTTGCTAATTTACCTAATGATCAAATTAAAATGGCAGGTAGATTAATGACAAAAAGAGAAATGGGAAAGGGTTCAATCTTTGCTCATTTGCAAGATCAAACAGGTAAATTTCAAATTTATTTAAAACCAGAATATGTTAATCAAAAAAAATTTGAATGATTTGCAGAATATGCAGATTTAGGCGATTTTTTTGGTATTAAAGGTAAGGTTATGAAAACCAATAAAGGAGAACTAACAGTTCAAGTCTATGATATTGTAATGTTATCAAAAGCACTTAGATCTTTACCAGATAAATTTCATGGTTTAACAGATATTGAAGAACGTTATCGACGAAGATATGTAGATTTAATTATGAATCAAGAAACTAAAAAAACATTTTTACAACGTACACAAATTATTAATGAATTAAGAAGTTTTTTAAATAATAAAGGTTATTTAGAAGTTGAAACACCTATTTTACAAGAAGTATATGGTGGTGCTGCCGCTAAACCTTTTATTACTCATCATAATACATTAAAAACCGATTTATATTTACGAATTGCTACTGAATTACATTTAAAAAGATTAATAGTTGGTGGTTTTGAAAAAGTTTATGAAATTGGTAGATTATTTCGTAATGAAGGTATGAGTAAAAAACATAATCCAGAATTTACAACTATTGAAATTTATGTTGCCTATCAAGATATGAAATATATGATGGATTTAACAGAGTCTTGTATAAAACATTTAATTAATATAGTGCATAATAAATTAACATTAGAATATGATGAAAATATATTAAATTTTGAAAAATCATGAAAAAAAATTAGTATGATTGATTCAATTAAAAAAGCTATGATCAAAGATAAAGAGTTTACTAAAATTTTCCAAGAAATTAGTGATATGATTTTAAAATATCATAATATTGAAGATGATAATATTAGAAATATTGAAAAAAATAAAACATTTAAACTTATATTAAAACTTGCAAAAAATTATAAACTTCATATTCCAGATCATTATAATAGTACTGGTCATATTATTAATTTATTTTTTGAATCTTTTGTTGAAGAAACTTTAATTCAACCTACTTTTATTTTTGATTATCCAATTGAAATTTCACCACTTGCTAAATTAAATAAAAATAGTAAAGAGTTTACTGATCGTTTTGAATTATTTATTGCTGGTAGAGAATATGCAAATGCTTATTCGGAACTAAATGATTCTTTGCAACAATATAATCGTTTTGAAGAGCAAGTAAAAGAAAAAAATAGTGGTAATGATGAAGCAGCAACTATGGATTTAGACTTTGTTGAAGCATTGGAGTATGGTATGCCACCAACAGGTGGATTGGGCATTGGTATTGATCGGTTGGTTATGTTAATAACTGGTCAAAATAGTATTAAAGATGTGTTATTATTTCCACATATGAAACCCAGAACTGAAAAATAATTTTTGTGATAAATTTTTATTATATAAACATATAATAGTAATTTATCTTTTTTTAAAAAAAAGATAAATTAATTAGTTATAATCAAGATAGTTCTTTAGAATAAGGAGCGTTTTATTGTTATTAACACAAAAGATTGAAAAATATAAGTTTTCAAACCCATTGTTTTATTTAAAAACAATTGATTTTTTATTTTATAAATAAAATTTAGGAGAATAAGATTTATGCCCTGATTTAATGAATTAATAAAAAAATTTAGAAATTATCCTTTAACTGATGAAAATTTAGACGAAGTTGTTGAAACTTTTAAGAATTTTTTTAAAGAATACAATGAAAAAGATAATTTTTTTTCTAATTCAGAAGATACTGATTTTGAAAACCCAAGTACATCAGCACCATTAACTCAATTAAAAGAAAATAAAAAAACTGATTTAGATAAATTAATTAAAGAATTAAGAAATGATTTAAAATATAATTTCTTTTCTTATTTTTGAGAAAAAAAAGAAAATTTAAAATTAATTAGACAATTAGATTATTTTTTAATAGAACTTGATAGTAAAATTAAAGAACAAAATGAAAAATTATTATCCTTGGAGAAAAATAAAACATTAATTGAACAAAATAAAATTAATAAAGTTAGCCAAAATAGTACTGAGTTTACTGAAATCACAGATTATTTTAATCTTTTTAATTTTTTAAGTGAAACAATAAGTAATGATATTATTTTTTTAAAAACAATAAATTTAAACATTTTTGAAAATAAAAAAGAGTTTTTAAAAAAAACACGAGAATTAAAAATAAAAATTAATAAAGAAATTCGTAGGCTATATCAAAAAAATGAGGAATTAGAAAATAAAAAAGAGAAAATTTTTGAAAACCTTTTTAAAGAAGAAGTTATGACTCAATTAATTTTATCTTTTTGAGCATTTAGAATGAAAAGTGGAGATAAATATAAATTAATTTTAAATGAAGATAAAGATTTAAAAAGTAAATTTGATAAAAATTTTGTATTTTTCTTTGAATTAATAGATGACATATTTAACCGATATATTAAAAAAATTATTAAAAATGAAGAAAGAATATACAATGATATATTTGAAAAATATAATGATCGAGAAAAAGAATTAATAAGTGAACAAGAAGAAATTATTAAAACTAAAGATAAAGTGAAAGAAAGTATAGAATTATTTAAAAATGAATTAGAAGAAAAAAAAGAACAAATTAGAATACATGAGAAAGAGATAGCAAAAAAAAGAAAACAAATTGAAAATTTAGAAAAACGAAAGAAAAATATAAAAATTAAAAAAATTACTTACTTGCAAGATTTAGAAGAAAATAAAAATAATATTGAAAATCAAATATTTATTCCAAATATTTCAGATGATAAAAAAGGAAAAAAACAATATTTAAAAGAAATAGATGTAGTGATTAAAAAAAAGAATAGTGATATTAAGAAAAAGAATGATTATATTGCGGAGTTACAATATAATATTACAAGACATGATACCGAGTTAAGTATTAATGATAAAAAAGGAAAAAAAATTGAGGATAAAATTAATAAAATTGAGGATTTTTTTAAGCAAAATAAACATACGATGATGTTTGAACTTAAAAAAATAAAAGAAAAATGAATTAAAAATATTAGTAAAGATCAAAAAATATTTATTAATTTCTTAAAAGAAGTTAATAAATTAGAAAATATGGAATTTATTAAGATTATTGAAAATTATTGAGAACAAAATGCTGATAGTATTAAAAAATTTAATGAAAATTTTAACATTCAAAATAATTTAGAAAACATAAGAGAAGAAAATGAAAAAATAGAAAATGAATTTAAAAATGATTTCACAACTTTAAAAATTAATTTTAAATTAAAAGAAAAAGAAATAATAGAAAATGCAATTAGAGAAAAAAAGGAAAAAATTCAGGAGTATTTAAGAACAATTAATCAATCAAAATTAGTAAGTATTGAAATCCAAACCGAAATAAATGAAGAAAATGAGAAGCCTAGTTGACAAGATCAAAAAATTGAGGAACAAAATAAAACCATTGAAAAACTAGAATTTCAAATAAATGATTTAGAAAAAAAAATAATTTCAATAAAGGAATTACATGAAGATGAAGTAAAAGATTTATCTACAACATCGGAAAATATTAGAGATTTTTTTGTAATGGAAATTAAAAAAACTACTGAAAATTGTGATAATTTAAAAAATAGTTTAAATAAAAAAAATTCAAAAAAAGAAGAACAAAAAATTAAAAATAAATTAAATGAAGAAGAAATAAAATTAACATCTTTAAATGAAGTATGAAAATTAATAAGTACTGAAATTCCAGAGTTACAGCAACCTTTATCAGAAGAATCAAAAAATGCAAGCAAACAAAAATGAGAGAATATGGGCTTAATAGAATCTCAATTACCTTTGGAAACAAAAGCAGAAATATTAAATACAATTTAAACTAATAAGATTAAATTTATTATTGTATCAAGTTTAATTTATAGAAAGAGAAAAAAAGTACATTAGAAAAAAAAGAGTATTTATTATGAATAATAACTTAGAAAAAGTTAAATTATTAGTTAGGAATGGTGTTAGTATAAATTATGTAATTAAAGATGGTTTCACTATTTTGATGTTAGCTATCAAAGATAATGATTTAGAGATAGTTAAGTATTTAATAGATAATAATGAAATCTTTATCAAGTAAATGAATATGGACATAATGCTTTAATATTAGTCGTTTGAAATAATCATTTGGAAGTCTTTAATTTTTTTTAATGCAAAAACTAACGATATTTTAGATGAAGAAATTTTAGAACAAAATGAAGATAAATTATCAACATATGAAAGTATATTAAAAGAAAATAAAGACAAATTACCAACATATGAAGAAGCAATGAAATTTCAACAAAAAATTAATAAATCTGATTTTTTAAAGATGAAATAGATTGGCAAAAGCAATTATCAATGATAAAAATTTAATTCCTTTTATGATAATAATAATTTTTATTAAAATATTAAAATAAACATTAATATTTTAATTTTAAAAAATGTATTTTTACCTATATGAATTTCCTTTTGCTTTTTATAAAAAAATAAGTTACAATTCTTAGTGAATATTTAATTATTATTTAGTTTAAGGAGAATAACAATCAAATGCGTAAATTAATCACTTTATTTTCAACACTTAGTTTACTTTCTTCTTCTGTGAGTACTATTGTGGCTTGTGGTACTGGAGATGGTTTAAAAATTCAAGCAAATTTTGAAAACGAGCCATCAAACAAAGAAGGTGATCCGTTAGTTGATTATGTTTATAATAAATACTATCAATATGATACTAAACTTTTATACAAACCACTTACTGCATTTATGCAACTAGCAGCAGACAAAATTAGAATTGATCGTAATGCATTAGAAGTTACAGATGCTGCTAGGGATTTTTATAATAGTGACCAATATAAATCAGGTAATTATGAGAGTATTAATTATAATGTTAATAATGATCCAGATAAAGTAATGAATGAACCATTTAGTTGTAAAGATGCAAATGGAAGTCTTTTAGTTTTTGGTTTAACTGATAATGATATATTTAAACAGCAATATTATGGTTATTGATATGTTACATATGAAACAGCAACAGAAGCAGAAAACCCTTCAAAAGTTGCTAAAACTAGTATTGTTTCACCAAAAATTACTGACTTTAAAGATGATAAAAATAAAACTATTATTAAAAAAGGTTGAATTCATTTATTCTTTATAATGAAAGATTCAAAAATGAACAAGACTTTTAAAATTGATTTTAATATTCAAATTGATGTAATTTTTAGTTTATGAGTTGATAAAAATAAAAAAGAAATAGTTGTTATTAATCCAAATACTATTGATAAAGCTTTGGGTGATGTTGATTTTCGTAACCCAGATAAAGTGGTTCATGAAAAAATAAATAACATGGCTTTTTCAGAATTATAATGATAAATATTAAAATTGTTTGTATTGGCCAGTTGTCACAAACATATTGAAAATCAGCCGCCAAAGATTATTTAGAACGAATTAAAAAGCGAACTAATATTGAAACAAAAAATATTATCGAATCTAAATTAAATTCAATTCCTAATAATATTAAAATTGAAACCAATAAAATCACCGAATACATATCAAAGAATAATGATTATTAATGATTTTTATTAGATTTATCAGGACAATTAATAAGTAGTAAACAATTATCACAGATATTTAGGGAGCGTGTCGAAGATGTCGGTAACTAAAAAGTTTTAAAAATAGCTCCTTTCTTTTTTTACCCTTGAATTAAAAATAAATGACAAAAGACGAGAATAAAAATCTTGTCTTTTTTTTTGTAATTGTAAAATTTTAAAATTTTTAATAAACCTCTTTAACGCTATTATCAACACGTGTTAGGGAACTAAAAAAGTGAACTACAACACAGTTGTTAAAAATAGTAGCTAGAGCATGTGGACTTGCATGGATAAATAAAAAGTGGAGTGATACCTAATAAAATATACTAACCATTTAATGGTAATTCTTGGGGTGGGAGCGAATTGGAAACTAGTATATATAGACCTGTTGTAGGGACCTATTGTATTAATTCTATTCTTTATTTAACCAACCTTGCCACTACCAAGTGAGCAAGTGTTGGTTTTATTTTTTATTTTTTTTGAAAAATTTTTGAGCCCAGTTTTCATGGAATGAATAAAACTAATAGTAGTATTATTAATAATCTAAAAATCAAAATATATGTTCTTTATGCTAGAAGCAACAGAACATATTAGGAAAGGATTATTATGCAAATCGAATTTAAAAAAGAACAAATTGTTAAAGATAGACCACAATCTATTCTTATTGATTATGGTGAATATAAATTACAATGTCCAAAATGAATGGTTAAAAATAATAGTTTTATTGCTGATGATAAATATACATATTGAGTTTTTAATTTAGAAAATATTAAAAGAGAATTAAGTGGTAATGAATTAATAAAATTATTAGAACCATATATTAAAGACCAAAAAATAACTGTTAATAAACCAATTGCTCCAAAAGAATATTATCTTAATGATATAAAACTTGAACCATTAACATTTTATGAACAGCATAATAGTTGATTTATAGGTGAAATAACTGATAACAAAACTAAAATTACTAATCCTTGTTTTAAATATAACATTACGTGAGAAGAAAACAGAAAAGGCTTTAAAATAAATAATCCATATAAACATGATGATTTACCAATTAATTATATAGTTACTTCTTATAAGGAAATTTCAACTCATAATGAAAAAGTATTTTTGTTGAACATGTAAACAACATAAATTAGATTATTTATTCTTTAATACTAATGATATAAAAACAAGAAAATATTTTTTAAGAGATAAAAATAGTAAAGCAATTTGTTATGACTGTATTTTAAATATTAGGTTAAGTAGGAGTTATAAATATGAATAAAGAAAAACTATTTTCTTATAAAGACCAAGAAATAATTAATGAATATAATAAAAAACGTAGTAAAGAAATAACAGAAGAACATTTAAATAATATAAAAAAATTAAGAAAAGATTTTAAAAAAGAAATAATTAATGAATATAAAGAAAAATTAATTACATATTTAAAAAATAAAATTGAAAATGATGGATATAGAAGTGCAAGTAATGATGCAATATATTATTCATTAATTAAAAAAATCAATAATCGAGAATTTGATTAATAATGAAATATGACTTAATTATTGGGATTGACCCCGCTGGTATTGGTAATAATGGAATTGTTATATATTCAAATGAAACAAATAATATTGTTTTTAATGAAACATTTAATACATTAACTGTTTTATGAACTAAAAATATGTATAAAGAAAAATTTAAATTAATTAAAGAAAAATTTATTGATAAAAAAATATTAGTTATTGTAGAAAATTTTTTTTTAAGTTCAAAACAATTATTAACTAATCCATTAGCAACTCCTAAAATCATTGGTGCATTAATGGTATTAGTTCAAGATGTTTTCAACTGAGATTATCTAGAAAACTACCCAAAAAATAAAAATAAAATAACAGAATATAAAGGAAATATAAAATTAACAAAACATGAACAAGATGCTTATAAGCATATTCAATATTATTTAAAAAATCATAAAAAAATATTAATTTTTGATAATTATTTAAGGAAATTATAAAAATGAAAGATAAAGCAAATTATGTTAAATTAACAGTAAAACTTAGTAACAATATTGAAACAAAATATTACGAAAAAGGTAATAAAGAATTATATTATAGTGTTCGAGGTCAGTGAAATGGTTTAAACTATGTTACTTTAATTTTTAACAACCCAAAATTTTATAGACGCTGTATTTTATTAAACAAAAATGATGAAATTATAGTAACTGGTCAAATTTTTAATACTTTAAACATTCCTAAAAATCGTGCATTTTGTTCAATAAATGTTAAATGATTTAAAAAATGAAAAGAGTAAAAAATGATATTATGAAAAATTTTATTAATAGTACCAATATTAATAACAAGTATAACACTAATAATATTTTTAATATTTATTATTAAAGAATTAAAAAATGAATATAAAGTATTAAAAATATTAAGTGAAATTGCTAATCAAAATGAAAATAAGGAGAAATAATAATGAATAGATGTACATGAACTGAAACAATAACATTTGAAAAATTTATTCATGAACCACATTATGATGAAATTAAAAATGAACAAAGACAAAGACAATGTGAAAATATGACAGAAGAGCAATTTGATGAATATTGTAGAGCATATTGTAAAGAACATAGAATTAAAGTTGATGAAATTAATAAATCAAGACATAAAAATTGTATTAATAAAGAAAAATTAATTAATTTTATTATAACAACTCTAAAAGAAAATAAAGAATCTAATTCTAGTGATTCATTTAAATTAGGAAAAGAAAGTGTTTTATTTAATCTTCAAATTTATATTAATGAGGGATACTTTGATAATGAATAAACAAAATAAAAGAGTTAGAAAAGAAAATTTAAATTATGAATAAAGAAAAATTAATTATTTCTATGAAAGAAAGAATAGATTTATTGAATAATTCATTAAGAGAATATTCATCCAAACTTTATGAGTTAGAAGACTGAATTATAAGACTTGAAAGAGGTGAATTTGACTAATGATAATATTACCTACTTTATTTGAAAATAAAGATGAAATTGAAATATTATCACCATTTCCAAAAGCAATTCATACAAGTAATGATATTAGAGCAATTATTTTAAGACAATACCCAAATGTTAAATCAAAACACATAATTGTTTCTGACCCTGAAAGTAATGTTGCATTAATAGTTGGTGATAATGATGTTTATCAAGGTTGAATTAAAGTAACAATTAAAAAATTAGCAAAATTAAAGGAGAATAAACAAATGCAAAAGGAAAAAATTAAAATTAGAAATTATGAATTTGAATTAAATTCTTATGTAGTAGATTCGTTATTAGATGTTATAAGAGAACTGATAAAAACAAATAAAGGAGAATAAAATGCCAAGTATAGAAAATCAATCAAATTATATTTTAACTAAATTAATTAGAACTGGTATAAGTCCAATTTGTGCAATGATTGGTACAAGTGCTTATTATGGTCAAGTAATTGCAAATCCAGTATTAGGTTCAATTAATAGTTTATTATTTGGTAAAAAATTAGGTTTAGATATATGAAATTTAAATTAAAGACCAAATACTAAAACTAAATTAATTAATAGTAGTAAAAAAATATTATTAGGATTAGGAACAATTGGTTTAGCAAATTATAGTAAATGAACAGAAAATAATATTAATCCTATTATTTCAACAACACCAATTCCAGTAACTACTACAACTACAACAGAAGGTCCACCATGATTACTATTAAATAAGCAAGAAAATCAGTCATTAATGGATTGAGATACATATATGAGTTTAAATGCTTATGGTGTATCAAATCTTATTAGTGGATTAACTGAGTTAATACCTAATAAATTTGAAAAAATTAGAAAGATTTGTAATATGGCAACTGGTGGTTGTTTAATATCAAGTGGTGTTGCTATGGGTATAAATAATGATTTTAATAATGCTTATGCTATACCTACAATAGTTGCTGGTGCAAGTGAAATTATCCATAATTTATTACCTATGGAAACTACAAATCATATTGAAGAAATGCAAGAAACACCATTTAATAATGAAACTGCAAGATTAATTAATGATAATAGATTTACTATTAATAGTGAAACAAGTAGTCAATATGGAACTAATATGAGTGATGTAATTTTAGATAATGCTTCATTAAATTGAGATTATAATCACATGAGTTTATAAAGGGGGTGAAAAGTAATGAATAAAGAAAAAATTATTGAATATTATAATAATGAAATTCAGACATATAAAGAAAGATTGGAACAATTAAATAAAGAAATATCTGTATTAGTAAAAATTATAAGTAATTCACAGTCAATGATTGAAAGAATCAATGGTGGTCAATTTGATGAATAATCAAAAAAATAAACAATAAATAATTGAAAGGAAAATATTCAAATGAAAGAATTTTTACATGAATTAATAATTATTGGAACAAGTGTTGGAACATTAATTTGCAGAGAAATTATTGTTTTATTAAAAAGATTTATCACAACTCCAAAACATGTTAGAGCAAATAACAAAATTATCAAACATCAAAAAAAATTAGCAAAGTTAAATGAAAAGATTAATAAAGAAAATAAATAATAAAGTGGTGATGTAAATGTTAGAAAATGAAAATAATGTTCAACAAACAACTGAACCTTTAACTGAAAATAATGATCAACAAGAAATAGAAAATAAAGTTAATGAAGCAGAAAATAAGTTAAATAAACTTAATCAAGAAATTAAAGAAAAAGAAATGATTAATATATTTAAAAAATATCAAGTTAAAACTGAATTTTATGATTTTTTAAAATTTAAAACAAGTAATCTAGAAAATTCAAAAATTGAAGAAACTATTAAAAAAATGATTAAAGAACAACCAGTATTTAAAGAAGTAATTAATACAGGTGGCAATAAACAAATAATTATTAATAATAAAACAAATGATAAAGAAAATTTTTTAATTAATTATAAAAAGAAAAATTATTTATAAACGAAAGGAAGAAATAAAATGTCAGTACCATTTAATCAAAATTTAGACAATACAGAGAGATTAGTAGAAGCACCAGAATTTATAGAATTTTTTAAAATTTCAAATAGTCCATGGGCAAACTTTTTTCCTACTGAAATTGTTGACTCAGTAAATATTGAATTTATTGTTAAAAAACCAAAAAAACCGGAAGTAAAAATTATTGATTGAGATGATAAAAGCAAAAGATATGAATTACCATATGTTGATACAGATAAAATTAGTAAAAAAATAACTAAAAAATATCTTGCAGGAGAAATTATTGCAGATGTAGATTTAAAAGCAAATAATGGACAAAATTTATTAGATAGTATGCAATATGAAGTTGCAAATGATTTAGCAGATAAATTAGCAATTGATGATACACAAGCAATTGCAAAATTTGCTACTAAAATCGATATTGAAGATACAACACCAGTAGGCTATTTAAAATCAATGTTATCTGCTTGAAATACTTTGTTTCAATTTAAAAACATTGCAAATAGTAAATTTTTTATTACTAATGGTCTTTATGATAGTTTAGTTTATTTAGCAGATAATAAAGGTTTAATTACCGATAATCAGTTGGCACAACAATTACGTTTAAATGGAAATAATTTATATGTAAAAGGCGTATTATGTGAAATCGTTCTTGATGACTATATGATTTTTACTAATGATAAAAATGAACAACAATTAATGACCTTTGTTTTAGCAACACCAAGAGCGATGAAAAGATATATGATAGAAAATACAGTTATTTATGTAGATTTTATTAAAGATGATAAAGCAGGAAGAGCATATAAAGTTGCTGGTGAAGTTGTTGGAGAAGCAATCCCATATATTTCTAATAATGAAACAACTTCACGTTGAATGTTATGTGGAGTTATTAAAACAGAAAAAACTGATTTAAAAACTAAAATTACAAGTTTAACAACTGATATTACTGCAAATGTTAATAACAATAATAGTGAATTAAATACACAAATAAAAAGTACTAATGAACTTAAATCATTAAATCCAAATTTAACAAATCCAACTATTAAATATTTTAGTGATGCACAAGGAAAAACTAATGTAAGTAATCAAAAACAAAAAGCGGGTGACTTATACATAGTTATTTCTTCAAATGTTAATGATTTAAATTATAAAGGTTCAACAAATCCAATTAAAATAACTCTTAAATAAAGGAAATTAATATCATGCCAATTGGTACAACTAGTATAGCAATACTTTTAAACATAAATAAACCAAAACATACTAGAATAAGTAATCAACAAGAAAATAAAAGTTTTTGATGAGAAATTTTAGAAATGATTGGTGTACAAGTTTTAGCAGTAGCACTTGCTCCTTTTACTGGCGGATTAAGTGAAAGTGTAGCCCTTGGATTAGGTGCAAGTGATTTTATTGCAAGTACTATTAATTTTGGTATTTATGCAACAACTGATTTTACTATTAATCAAGTTTATGATTATTTAAAAGGAAATGTAACAAAATTAAATACTTTCTTAAATTTATTACCTGCATTTGCTGGACTTAATAAAATTAGTCGTGGTTATCGTACAACTAAATTCATTAAATTAGCACAAAAAACTAAAACATTAGAACAAGTTGGAATTAAGGAAGCAAAAAACTTACAAGAAGTTATTAGTCAAGTAAGTGGAAAAGAAATTTTAACAGATAAAATTATTGGTAATAAACGTTATTTAATGAATTATAGTTTTACTCCTAATCGTGAAACAGTATTACGAGATTTAGGTTATGTTGTTGAAAGACAATATAAAAATAATTTTCAAAAATTAGAAGCACCAGAATTAAAAGATTACTTATTATTACAAAATACATTAATAAAACTAAGTCCACAATTAACTCCTAAATTTAAAATTAAAGATATCGAAAAAGCAAATAACTTTTTTAAAAAATTTAATACTGATTTAAAAAAAGTACTATCTATGAATCAGCATGATTGATTAAATTTAGTTCATACAATACATACAGAAAATAGATATGGAAAAACTTTAATTTTAGATTTACAAAAAATTCGTGCTAATTCTATTAAATTTAATTTTAAAAAAAGTTCAATTCATAAGATTGTTTTAAATGCAAATAAAATTTTTAAGTATTTTGATATTAGATTTTATTTAAAAAAAGGTTTAAATAAATTTTGAAAAGATACTCCATATTTTGAAAAATTACGAGAAAGTATATATAAATTACAAGAAAAATTTGAAAAGTTAGAAAAACAAGCATTTGAAAAAATTAATAAATTAAAAGAAAAAGTAACTAATTTATTTACTAGTGCAGAAAAAAAAGCAATTAAACATGCACAATTAATTCCATTAAATTCACCAGTATTTATGGGTTGTAAAATTCAACCTTTATCATTAAATAAATGTGCAATTACTATTTATCATCGTAATCCTAAGTATAAACCAATTACAGTTATTGATAGTATTCTTAAAGCAGAAACTTTTGTTACTCAAATACATCCATTCCATTGATATCGTTGATATAGTGGTTGATACATTGGTTATGGAGTTAATCAAAATAAATGATTAAAAGCAATAGCATTTGCTCCACCAGTTGTTCAACAAGTAATTAGAGATAGTTTTAGAGTATATAGAGAAATATTAAGAATAGTAAGAACTTATCATAAAGTAGTAAATGTTATTAATAATCCTATTGAAAATGTAAATAAATCATTTAAAAGTGTTGGTTTAAAATTTTCAGTTAATACTTTATTTGGTACAGGATTATTACATCATTTAGAAAAGTTTGCATATAGTCAAGTTGTAGAAAAAGGTAAAAAGAAATTACAAAAAGAAATTATCCATATTTCACATAGAAAAACTAAAACAAAAACTAAGCATTATAAAAAAGCATTTTTTAAGGAATGATAAATTATGATTAATAAACTTTGAACTGATGTCAGTCTTGAAAATTATAATAACTGATATCCATTAACTGGAAAAATTACAAAAACACCACAGCAATATATACAAACATGACCAAATGTTAATGATTGATTTAAAACTTTTGCTATTCGTGCTGAAAATGATATTAATGCTTATCTTGATTTTATTTTATCTAAATTTCCTTTTGATAGTTTTAAAGATGAGTTAATTAAAGAAACATTAAGAGATATGGTTTATGTAATGGTTGAACATTGAGTATTTAATCGTACACCAATTGAATTTAATGTTGATGCTACTATTCAATTTAATAATGGTAGTCAATTTAGTGCAAATAGTACTCCTACAATTAATGTTTGAGATTTAGCACCTAGTAGAATGAAAATATTAGCAAGACTAACAGAATTAAAACAAATATTTTCAAGTTATAATGATGATGAAATAGATGTTGAAAAAATTGACTTAAAAGCATTTTATACTAGAAATCAAGTTGATGAATTAATTGAACAACAAAAAGAATTTACATTATTAAAACAAATGAAATTATATGATGATTTAGTTGATGATAATGAAAATGAAATATATAGAGGTCCTGTTAGTAAATTTATTAATAAAGGTTATGTTGCAACTGATTATGATAAAGAAACTGAAACAATGATTTTAGATTGACCTGATGAAATTGGTACATTACCCCCCGAAGCATTACAAAATAATCCACAAATTGGTGATTATACGCATGCACCAACTTGTGATTTTTCTGCTAAACAACAAAAACGAATTACTACTAATGAAAATGAAATTACCAAATTAAATACTGAATTAATTAAAGCAAATGAAAATATTAATGATGTTAAAAATAATTGATTTAATATTGAAACTAGTCCTTTATGAAAGAAAGTTAAAAATGAAAATATTAAAACAGATACATGATATATTATTGATTGAACATATTATTTTATTGATAGTAAACAAATTATTATAAGTAATAATAAATTAACTAAATCTAATATAAGAATTACTAATGGTCAAATAGAACAAAAACAAATAATAATTGAAAATATTGATGTTAATATTGACAAAGTAACATTATTATATGATGTTGATTTAATAAAGTTTATTATTACTAATAGCACAAAAAAGTATACACCAATAATTCATAATATATATCAATATCAAGGAACTGGGACACCAACTGAATTTATAGCAGAAGAAAATACTAAACGTGATTATTATACAAAACTAGAAACTAATAATTTATTAGATAAAAAACAAAATAAATTAATTGCTGGTGAAAATATTAAGATTGATGAAAAAACTAATACTATTAGTGCTACTGGTGGTATTGGTGAATCATTATGAGAAGTTGATAAAGATAATCCTAATTTTATTAAACCAAAAGATGATAAAGGTATTGATGTTAATGGTAAAAGAATTATTGATGTTGGTACCCCTACATTTTTAAGTGATGCTACAACTAAAGAATATGTTGATAATTTATTAGATAAAAAACAAGATAAAATAGAGAATTTACAAGATAAGATTTTTAATAATAAAGATGATAAAGATAGTACTACAAGATTAGTTAATGAAGTTATTAAAACTAATGTTGGAGGAAAAACTTTAATTTATAGAAATAATCCAGTTGTAACTGATGATTTAGATATTCCAAATAAGAAATATATAGATGATAAAATACCTAATTTAGATAATTATTATATAAAAACAGAAGTAGATAAAAAATTAGAAGATACAAAAGCACAATTTCCGATTGCATTTCAATTAAATGCTGTTGGTCAAGAAATTTCTAATTTAGAAACTACTAATAAAACTGTTGCTGGTGCTATTAATGAAATAAATAAAAAAGAAAGTAAAGAAAAATGAGTTATTGTTGGTAAGAGCCTTAATAAACGTACATGAACAGATTTTCATATTAATATTAATCAAACATATAGAGCGCTTATAACATGAGAAACTAAATTAATAGGTTATCCAATAATGATTTTATTTAAAACTGCTAAGGGTCTTAATACAGCGCCTCATACAATTATTAATGGAAAAATTGGTAATGAAGATGTTACTTTGGATATTATGACAACTGAGGATAATAAATCAATTTTAAAAATAAATGGTGCAGAAAATAATCCATATGGTGAAATTATTAGTTTAGAAATTAAAGAAAATGAATGAGATGTTGATTTAAGAGATAATGATACACCAACTCCAAGTGGTTCAAATTGAAAAGAAGTAGGAGAAGTTATAACAGATAAAAATAATAATAATCAAAATTATATAAAATATATATTTAAAGATAAAACACATTATAGAATATATATAAGTTATGGTGATTATACAACTAAAGAAAATAATAAAAATTATAGTTGACAAATAATTAATTTTTATTATCAATTAGATACAAGCGTTGTAAAAAGTAGTTTATGAATAGCAAATAATAACAATAACCAACAAACTGAAATTAATATTTATAACAATAGAATAATGTGGGGTATGGGTAAAGATTATATTTTTAAAAAATTAGAAGAATTACAGGAATAATATTATGTTTTTTAAAATTATAAAAATTATTTTAGGTTTAATTGGAGTTTTATTATCTTCTGCTGTTGCTGGTTTAATTATATTTATTATTGTAAAAATTGTATTAAAAATTAATCAAATTTTTTAAAAAGGTGGTGAATATTATGTTAGGTAGATTTTTTAGAAAAGATAAAAGTAATATTAGTGATAATCAAAAGAGGCTTTTATGTAATCTGTGTATCTTTGTTTTACAAAGTACTAGTTTAGATTAATTCTATCTTCAAATTTTATCATAAAATGAGCAATTGCTGTATTTCAATTTTGAATGGGCATTGTTCATTTTTTTGTTATATTTTCAATTGCTAAATAAAATATTTTAAAAATTGCCATATCATTAGGAAAAACTTTTTTATTTCTGATAATTTTTCGTAATTGACTATTTACAGATTCAATAGCATTTGTTGTATAAATCACTCTTTTAATTTCTGCAGGATAACTAATAAAAACCATTAAATTATCTCAATTTTTATATCAAGATTTAGCAATTTGAGGATAGTGTTTATTTCACTTATTTTCAAAGGATTCTAAAGCCTGCATTGCTTGTTCTTCACTACATGCAGTATAAATTGGTTTTAAATCTGCAACTAGAGATTTTCTATGCTTATATGAGACATATTTCAAACTATTTCTAATTTGATGAACTATGCATAATTGATGTTCTGTTTTAAGATAAACTGATTGTATTGCTTCTGACATGCCTGTTAAATTATCACTGCAGGCAATAAGAATATCATTTAAGCCACGATTTTTCATTTCTGTTAAATTTGCTAATCAAAATTTAGCACCTTCATTTTCACTAATTCATAAACCTAAAACATCTTTTTTACCTTCTAAATCAACTCCTAAAGCTATATAAACTGATTTGTTAATAATGCGTTTATCTTGTCGTACTTTAACTACTATACAATCAAAATAAACAATAGGATAAATGCCTTCTAATGGTCTATTTTGTCATGCTTTGACATCATCAATCACATCATCAGTAATTTGACTAATAATACTTTCACTAATATCAGCACCCTGATATAACTCTTGTAACTGCATTCTAATATCTGATAATGTCATACCTTTTGCATATAAGGAAAGAACTTGTTGATCAAAACCATCAAATCTTCTCTGTCTTTTTGGCACTATTACAGGAGTAAAATTACTATTACGATCTCGTGGTACATCAATCTCAATTTTACCTTGTTGAGTTATTAATTTTTTTGAACTTATACCATTACGAGCATTGTCACTATTACTATGTTGATTTTTTTCATATCCTAAATAATTTTGCATCTCAGAATTCAACATTTTTTCAACTAAACGTTTTGTTAATTCTTTATATAAACCCCCTTCTTTAAAAACTGTTGTTAAATCTTCAGTATTTTCTAATAATAAATCTACTGCTTTTGATATTGGATCATTATTATTAAAGTTATCTTTTTTAGCCATCTGTAACTCACTCTTTCTAGTCATTTAATTATATTTACTAGAATTAATTAAACATAGTTATTTTTGTAAGTTACACAGATTACTAAACATTACCAATCAAAATGAAAAAGTAAAATTTTTAACTAATAAAAATAAAAGTACTCATGCTTCAATTTTAAATTATTTTGGTTTTAATGATTTTAATCATGAAACTTATTTTACTGATTTTGTAGCAGAAAATAATGCTAATTTATATAATGCTCCATTAGAAATAAATAATGAAACTATTAAACAATACTTAATTCAACAAGAATTTTATAGAAAAAATTGAAATTCTATTTTTAAATTAAGTAAATTAGGAATTAGTGGTTATTTAATTTATATTGCTAATGATGATTTATATTTTCAAGTAGTAGATATACAACAAAGAGTTTATGATATTACTGGTAAATTAATTCAATGTACTATTTTTTATGATAGTTATCAAGAAAATGCACAAACTGTAAGATTATTTGAAGTTTATACATTAAATAATGAACAAGTAACTATTAATCGTGCTATTTATAGTATTAGTGATATTAAAAAACAATTTCCATTAGATTTCAGAACATATAGTAATAACCCTAATTTAGCACAAGAACAAACACTAAATATTAACTATATACCAATAGCAATTATGCGAAATAAAGCAAATGAGTTAGCAGATTGTAATAAAGTAATGGATAAAATTAAAGCATTAGATGTTATTTATGAACAAATTGTTTTAGATACTATTTTAAACTCACCTAAATTTATTTTTAATCAAACTTATGGTAATGTTCAATCAGCATTAGAAGAAGCAGTAAGAACATTAGTTACTAAAAACTACATATTTAAAAGTGGTGGAGATAATAATGAACAAAACGAAAATATCAATATGACAAATAGTAATTTTAAAGGTAAAAATTTAACTGATATATATGATTGAAATGTTAATGAAATATTTAAACGTTGTGGTATTCATATACCAAGTCAAAAGAAATCTGCACAACAATCAGTACCCGAAAGTACAGCTGTAAATATTTCAACGATTAATTATATTAAACAAAAATTATGGCAATTTAATATTGATATTCTTAAATTTATTCAAATATTAGTACGTTTAGATAAAGAATTATTAAATAGTAAAACATTTAATATTAATGATGAACAAGAAATTAATAATTTAACTGTTAAATTAAAATTATTTAATCCCGAAAATAACCAATTAATAGGAGAGAACAATGGAAAACAACAACAAACCACAAACGAAGTTTCCACAGAAACAGAAGCAAACTAAAATTAATCAAGCGGAAGTAGAAAATGATTATTTAATTGATAATATTCCTTATGATTTTACTAATATGATGGGTGCTACTAGTGACCCAGATATTAATAGAGCATACGATGAATTTAAAAAAAGAACTATATATATTTATGAAATTGAACGTTTATTTAAAAATAATGAAAATAATAGTTTAAGATTTTCAGCAAATACTATTAAAATAGGTTTTATTGATATTGATAAAGTATTAAAAACTATTGCAGTTGAAACATCTGATTTTACTATGCAATTAAATCAAAGAGCAAGTACTAATATTAATGATAATACAATTGAATATAGTATGACTGATATTAAAAATTTAATATTTCAAGAAATAAATTTATTAAATCAATTTAAATTATATGCTGTTTCTATTAATGAACCATTAACTGAAAATAATATTGATAATTTATATATTATTAATAATTATTCACAACCATATCAAAATCCAAAAACAAGAAGTACTAAAAGTATTACTATTATTAAAATTAAAGATTTTAAAACAAGAGATGGTTATCCAATCATTATTAAATTACAAAAACCATTAGATAAAGATACCAAAGTAATTGGTTTAAAAATTAAAGCCCCTAGAAGCATGATTTTTGGCAATATAAAGGTACTTGGTGAAGTTGACAATATGGAAAAGTATACCCTAAATTATTTGTTAAAGATAAGATAGCATTTCCGCTATTATCAATGCCTATTGAAACTCAACCAAAAGTTAGAATATTACAACAATGATTTAGTGAACAAATATTACCATGAAATTTAGCAAAACAATTTATTGGACAAGAAAAATCAGTTTTAGATTTAATTGCTATTGGTGGGGGTAAAGAAACAAGAAAAGAAATAATTAAAAATGCAAGAGTTACACACGCTTGATTAGGATATTTTTTAAGTTCTTATTCTTTTGGTGAATGACCATTAAAAGAAAAGAAAGAACTTAAAGATAAAGAAGTATGAAAAATTCAGAGTGGTCCAATTGGAAAAGAATATACAAGTATTGCTACATATGATAAATTTGATGATATTGAAGTTGAAATAAGTGACAAACCACCAATTGATAGTTTACAGAAACTATTATTAGATATGTTAAGTTATACATATAACTACAATAGAAATTTTGATGGTGCTTTGTACGATGATAAAGGTAAACCAAAAAATGATATTGCAACACTACGTGAAAAATTTGAAGGACAAAAACCAGATGAAATAATTACTAACTTATTTAAACAATGAGAGTTTGAATATCCAAATTATATTAACTTAGAGCAAATAAAAATATTTAAACAAATATTTATTATGTTATCAAAAAATATTTATTCATCATTATCAATTAATAAAGGTTTAAATGATGATAATAAGATTTTATTACCTTATTATTTTGAATTAAAATCAAGTCCAATAAAACCAAATGATAAAGAAATATGAAAATTCAAAGACATAAAAGTTATATTAAAATCTGTATATTTTGATTTTACAGATACCAATAATATTAAATTAAAAAATAATGATATCAGTCAAAATGAATTATTCAAACTAGATGATAACCAATTTAACTGATTATCTATTACAAACGAGTTAGAAAGCAATAATATACCGTCATTAATTCCTGCTGATTGAACATTAGGTAATGGTGAGTATGGAAAGTATTTTACAAGAGTAATTATTAGTAATAATAAAATTGAAAATGCTTTAAATTTATATGGTTCAAATAAATCTCAATTATTTTCTAAATTAGAATTTTATAAAGAAATTGCACAAATTGATAATAATAGTGAATTTGAAATACAAATTGAAAATTCGATTAATAACTTAAATCGGATTGAAATTAGTGGCATATTTGGTGCTGAAAATTATGATTTAATTTTAATAACTGACAAAAAAAGAAATAAATTTAAAAAATATTAATTTATTTGATAAATATAGTGAAAATATTTCATATATAAATATTGAAATTTAATTATCAAAATATCCATCAGGATAAATTCCATCTCATTTTATATCAGAATTAAGAAGCGGTTTAATACTAAAATATAAATCTATTTTATTTGCATTATCAGTTTTTGTTTCTCATATAGTTGTCCCAGTCCCCCCAGTAGGCTGTATAATCATGACCTAAATAAAAACTTAATTTTTGTCTTCCATCTTTACAAGCAAGCCCTAGTGCTGTTGTTGCAATAATAAATAATACTGTCATAAATGAAAATAATCCAATAAATATATTTCTTTGTGTTTTTCTTTGTTTTGCTATATTTTTAGCATAATGTAATTCTGTATTTTGTTCGTTCATCTTTAATTACTCCTTTTTTCCTTGATTTTACTTTTAAATTGTACTATTTTTGATTATTTTTACAAGTATGCTTTTAAATGGAAAATAACGCCTAAATTAAAGGCGTTTGGACGTATTGCAGCCTTAGTTAGATTTAATAAGAAATTAAATGAGAGATAAAACTCTCATTTTTAATTGTTGAACAATTATAATTAATTATTTTATTAAACCTATACTTTATTAAAGTAATTAATTATTCCAAATTTAATAAAAATTATAAAAGCTATTGTATAGGAATTTGCAAATAGTAATTTTTCTGCTGGTCTTTAAAAATTTAAGTTTTTTTTCCCCCTCCCTCCAGACCTCCTACCCCCAAGGCTTATTGCTACTATAGGTAGCAATAAGCCTATACGTATAGTAGTAGAAGTATTTAGTTAGTAGTATATAAGCCTTTTATCACTGTAGGTGATAAGGCTTATACGTAGAAGGATGGTAATGTTTAGTAATCTGTGTAACTTACAAAAATAACTATGTTTAATTAATTCTAGTAAATATAATTAAATGACTAGAAAGAGTGAGTTACAGATGGCTAAAAAAGATAACTTTAATAATAATGATCCAATATCAAAAGCAGTAGATTTATTATTAGAAAATACTGAAGATTTAACAACAGTTTTTAAAGAAGGGGGTTTATATAAAGAATTAACAAAACGTTTAGTTGAAAAAATGTTGAATTCTGAGATGCAAAATTATTTAGGATATGAAAAAAATCAACATAGTAATAGTGACAATGCTCGTAATGGTATAAGTTCAAAAAAATTAATAACTCAACAAGGTAAAATTGAGATTGATGTACCACGAGATCGTAATAGTAATTTTACTCCTGTAATAGTGCCAAAAAGACAGAGAAGATTTGATGGTTTTGATCAACAAGTTCTTTCCTTATATGCAAAAGGTATGACATTATCAGATATTAGAATGCAGTTACAAGAGTTATATCAGGGTGCTGATATTAGTGAAAGTATTATTAGTCAATACTGATGATGTTATTGATGATGTCAAAGCATGACAAAATAGACCATTAGAAGGCATTTATCCTATTGTTTATTTTGATTGTATAGTAGTTAAAGTACGACAAGATAAACGCATTATTAACAAATCAGTTTATATAGCTTTAGGAGTTGATTTAGAAGGTAAAAAAGATGTTTTAGGTTTATGAATTAGTGAAAATGAAGGTGCTAAATTTTGATTAGCAAATTTAACAGAAATGAAAAATCGTGGCTTAAATGATATTCTTATTGCCTGCAGTGATAATTTAACAGGCATGTCAGAAGCAATACAATCAGTTTATCTTAAAACAGAACATCAATTATGCATAGTTCATCAAATTAGAAATAGTTTGAAATATGTCTCATATAAGCATAGAAAATCTCTAGTTGCAGATTTAAAACCAATTTATACTGCATGTAGTGAAGAACAAGCAATGCAGGCTTTAGAATCCTTTGAAAATAAGTGAAATAAACACTATCCTCAAATTGCTAAATCTTGATATAAAAATTGAGATAATTTAATGGTTTTTATTAGTTATCCTGCAGAAATTAAAAGAGTGATTTATACAACAAATGCTATTGAATCTGTAAATAGTCAATTACGAAAAATTATCAGAAATAAAAAAGTTTTTCCTAATGATATGGCAGTTTTTAAAATATTTTATTTAGCAATTGAAAATATAACAAAAAAATGAACAATGCCCATTCAAAATTGAAATACAGCAATTGCTCATTTTATGATAAAATTTGAAGATAGAATTAATCTAAACTAGTACTTTGTAAAACAAAGATACACAGATTACATAAAAGCCTCGAAAGGATTCGTAATGATTAATGTTAATTTAGATATTAAAAATAAAGTTAGAGAAACAACTAAAGGTATGTTATTAGAAATTGGTGAATATGAAACATGATTTCCAATTAAAGATACTATTATTAATCAAAATAATAAAAAAATAACATTAAAAATAATTGAAGATTTTAATTATAAATTAGGTAAAAAATCAATTACAAAAGTGTAACCCATCCACTATTTAAATATTGTGTTTTATTAATATATATAAATTCTTTAATTATTCTAGATTCTTCTATTTCATCATCAGTAGGAGAATAATTATAGTAAATACGATATCTTTTATTTTTAATAAAATTATATTCAATTGTTTTGTTATTTTTCTTTGTTCCTACTTCTTTTCATTGTGGAATACTTGGTGTTGGATTATTTTTTAATTCAATATCTCATTCATTTTCTCTAATTTCATTAGTTTCTAAACTATATGAATTAATTTTAATAGGTTTTTCTATATCAATTTTTTCAGGTGAAATAATATTTAATGTTTTACTATTAATTTGATAAACATTATCATCTGCTTGTTCTAATACTTCAAAATTAATAATTGCTCCACCATTACCACAATTTAAAGTTAAACTTCAATCTGTATTATCAAAATTAATATTTAATGTACTATCACTATTACCAATTTTTCCCGAAGCAATTCTTCAATTACCAGTACCTATTAATTTAGGTGATTTAAAAAATATAACTTGTTGATAACCTTTATTTAAAGGATTTTCTTCTGTAACTTCTCATGTAACAAATACTCTATAAATATATTGATTAAAAGGTGCAGTTGGTATATGTCATTTCTTATCATTAACTCTATTACCTATTACTTTTCATTTAATAATTTTAAAATCTTCTAATTTTTTATCTATCTCAGTTTTATTATAATAATCAGTTAAATTAGGTATTTTTTCTTTTAATTCATTTATACCACCAACAACAGTTTTATTAGTAGTTCTAATTTATTATCTGTTTGCTCTTGTTTAAAACTTATTATAGTATCAATATCACTTTTTAATTCATCTATTTCTTTTTTTGTATAATAATTATCTAAATTAGGTATTTTATCATCTATATATTTCTTATTTGGAATATCTAAATCATCAGTTACAACTGGATTATTTCTATAAATTAAAGTTTGACCGTCACTATGTGTTTTAATAATTTTATTTACTAATCTTGTAGTATTATCTTTATCATCTTTATTATTAAAAATTTTATCTTGTAAATTATCTATTTTATCTTGTTTTTTGTCAATTTTTTCATCAACATATTCTTTAGTTGTAGCATCACTTAAAAAAGTAGGTGTTCCAACATCAATAATTCTTTTACCATTAACATCAATACCTTTATCATCTATTGGTTTAATAAAATTAGGATTATCTTTATCAACTTCTCATAATGATTCACCAATACCACCAGTAGCACTAATAACTTTCTTTTCTTGACCTTCTTTACCATCAACTAATTTCATAGTATCATTACTAAAATATTTAGTAAATAATTCAATTGTTGTTAAATTATCAAATGATTTTATACCATTTGTATCAATATCAACTACTGAACCCATAATATTTTTTGGATGACTAATAGTAATTTTAGTTCTATTATCACTACTTTTAATATTATTAGATTGTAAATAAATTTCTCATGGATTTTGTTCACCACCAGTACCCATAAATTTTTTAAATCAATTTTGTTTAGGTGAAACATTAAGATTAAAACCTTGCATAATTGGATATTCATTTATTTCTTTTAAATAATTAAATACTTGTGGAACAATATAATAAGGGTCTTCTGGATTATTTTGTGAATAAGTAATACCACCTTGACCAATACTTGCTTGACCACGTGCATATTCAACACCTTTACCTAATAAAAAATTAACATAATGAGTAGTTGCAGTTTGAATATTATCTGTAAATTTTGTTGGATTTATTTCTGGTCATTTTTTTGAAATAGTAAAACCACTTAAATAATCAATATTACTACTTGCAATTTCTATTGCATATCTAATTTCACTATCTGGTGTTGTAACTTCATCAAATAATGATTTATTAAAACCTTTTCAATTTTTAAATTCTTCAATTGTAATAAACATTATTGGGTCTTTAATAGCCATAATAATTTACTCCTTAATGTAAAATAAAGGGTATTTAAACCCTTTAAATTTTAAATTTAGTTACTTTTTTCTTATCTTTTTCAGATAATTCTTTCTTTTTAGATTTTTGTGCTATTACAAAATTATCTATTTGTTCTTGTTCTACATTAAAACTATCAAGTAATTTAGCAGTTGATGTAGTTTCTAATTGTAATTGAGAATTTATTTGTTTAATATTTGCTTTAATAAATTCTAATTCTTTATTATTTTTTAATTCTTTTGCTAAATTTGATTGTTTTGATTTTTTAATAAATTTTGATAAAAATAATAAAACAATAGTAACAATTACTCCACTAGCAACTGCTCCACTTAATACTGCTGATATTACTGTTGTAGATAAATTCATTTTTTATTCCTCCAATTGTATTTTATTTGAATGTTGTTTACATAAATGACATTCTTTTTTATGTTTTCTAATTTCTTTATATTGATATATTAAATAAGGACTTGTAATAATAATTGGTATTGTTATCAATGCATATTTAATTAATTTTCCATAATTACCTAATTTAGTTATTAAATTTAATCCAATATGACCAAACATAGGAAATAAAGTTAATATTAAATGGTCAGGTCAAGTAAAATTATATTGATTAGTATAATTACCTATTCCCATTTCTATTGGTATTTTAGGTATTAATCAAGGTGTTATTGTAAAAAATAATGTTATTAACATACCAATAATATGACTAGTTATTTTTAAAATATTTGATATTAAAATTTTTATTTTATCTATATGAGTACTATTTTTATTAAATCAAATCTTATTTAATTTTTTATATTCTTTATTATCTTTACTTAATGGATTAATAGTATTTCATATACCAATTGGTTTAATTGGTTTATCTAATTCAATAATAATTACCACCTACTTTCATGTTTTATAAAAATTAGAATTTCTTTTAATTTTTATATATTTATTTGTATGTAAAGAATTTTTTAATAATTGTTTTCTTTCATATCTTCATTGTGTACTTCCAATTTCATTTTTAGATAAAGTTTTATATTCTTTTAATTTAAAAAAACCTTTTTCTAATCTATTATTAAAATGCATAGTTTTTTGTACATTAATATTATTAGGATAAATTACACTAGTATCTTGTGAACCATAATATTTACCTTTTTTTGCTAATTCACTTTTAACATATTTTCTTAGTTGACTTGGTAATCATTTTCTATTTCAAAATTTTCAAAATATTGTTCCAGCACCAGAACCATTTTTACCTTTAGCTTGTGTCATTAATATTCATATTTCTTGTGGAAATGTTGGATAAGTATATGGACCATATCATATTTGTCTTTTATCATTATCACTTTGAAATAATGTTGTTAAAGTTCCAATTTTTAAATTTTTATTATTAACAATAAATCTTCCTTTTTTAAATCATGAACTTGATAATACTTCTCATGCATTTTCTGGTATTTCTTCTTCATTTTCTTTAAATAAATTATCAAATTTATTTACATAATTTTTAACTGTTCTAATTTCTGTTGGCATAATAGAATTTTTAAAACTATTTATTGGATTTTTAAATTTATTAATTTCATTTTGTAATATAGATAATTCACTTGGTTTTAATATACTTGTTAATTTTTTAAGTATATTTGGATTAAAAACACTATATGGTTGATGTATTTCTTTTTCACTAATATTTTCACTATCAAATACTGCTTTTAATGATTGATTTTTATAATAATTTTTTAAAGCATTTATTAATGCTAATTTAATATTATTACTTGCTAATGCATAATATATTCATTCAATAATTAAAGGTAACATTATAAACTCATATGACTATAATCTCATCTTAAATTTGATTCACTAGTAGTACCATATTCACTTACACTATCATTAATAAGATTTGCAGTTTCATTATTAAATAGTGTTTCTTGCATTTCTTCAATATGATTTGTAGTTTCCATAGGTAGTAAATTATGGATAATTTCACTTGCACCAGCAATTATGGTAGGTATTGCATAAGCATTATTAAAATCATTATTTATACCCATAGCAACACCACTACTAATCAAACATCCACCAGTTGCCATATTACAAATCTTTCTTATTGTTTCAAATTTATTAGGTATTAACTCAGTTAATCCACTAATAAGATTTGATATACCATATGAATTTAAACTAATAAATGTATCTCAATCCATTAAATTATTATTATTTTTCATTAATAATAAATCATCTGGAAATGGATTAGGATTTGGATTAATTGAATTAGTAGTAAATTTAGCATAATTTGATAATCCAATTGTTCCTAATCCTAATAATATTTTTTTAGAACTATTAATTAATTTAGTTTTAGTATTTGGTCTTTGATTTAAATTTCAAATATCTAAACCTAATTTTTTACCAAATAATAAACTATTAATTGAACCTAGTACTGGATTACCTATTACTTGACCATAATAAGCACTTGTACCAATCATTGCCATTAAAGGACTTATTGAAGAACGAATTATCTTTAATAAAGTATAATTATTTGATTGTATAATGGTGTCATTTGGCATTTTCATTTACTCCTTCTACATTAGTTTGTTTTTCTATTTTAATTATTACTTTACCTTCACAATGTATATTATCTCCAACACATATTGCATAACTATCATGTACATCACTTACTATAAAATAATCATTTCTTAATTTAGGATATTCATCTAATAAAATTGCTCTAATATCATTACTTGTAGTTAAATCTTCTGGCTTTGGTGAATAAATAGTAATATGTGCTTTTTCATCAAAATATTTATAAATATATTCCATAATTATTTTTTAGAAAATTTTAATTCTATTTCTTCAATATAATCTTTATCATTACCAGTCATAGTAGCACTTTTTTGATGTAATATTACTAAATGTTGCTTTACCTTTTTCATAACCATTATTACCAGCATTTATTATTGCAGTTTCTAATTCATCATTAGTTGGTGTATCACCAGCCATTTTAATTTTTCCTAAATTTTTAAACTAAATTAAATCATTTAAACTAATTCTAAAATCATCAAAATCAGCAATTTTAAATGTTACTGGTGATTTTTCTCTTTCTGCTGGAGTTAATTTAATTCAATTAGTTCAACAACGTTTTTGTGCTTCTTTAATTTCATCAGCTGTTGGCATTTTTTCCATAATAATAAATGATAATCAACCACGAATTGCTGTTGTTATACCATAAAGTGCTTTACCTAATGTTTTTTGATTTAATGTATCATTATCAATTAAATTAACAATTTTTTGAAAACTATTAGGTTGTGCAAATGCATTTCTATGTACAAAAACTCCTAATACTTTTTTTAAATCAAATGTTTTTTCTAAATGTAAACCAGTTTTAGTATCTTTAACCATATCTTTATTTAAAAACATATGTTTATATAAAAACATACCAAATACTGATTGTTTATATAATTGACCACTTGCTACAGTATCTGCTGAAATTTGACCATAATTTAATCTTAAATATGCTTTTGTTAATTGTAACATTGGAGTAAATCCTAATGCACCAATAAAATCACTTACATTTGTACCAATTTCAGTTTCAGTTATATTTCCTAATAATTCATTCATTTTATCTCCAATTTGATAAAATGCTGATTTTGCTGTATCTTCTGTCATTTCTAACATATTAATAGGAATTACTTGTGATTTAGCAATACAATAATCTTTAATACCTTGTAAAAAAATACATTCTTGTATAAATAAATAATTTCTTAATGCACTTTCTGCTCATATTGATAACATATTTGCTTTTAATGGAATTGGACTTGACATAAATCTATTCATATCAAAATCTTCAGTTCTTCAATCAATAACTAATATTTGGTCTAAAATAACACTAGTTGTTCTTAATGTTGTTCATTGTTTATTTGTACCAGTCATAACATCATATTTTGAACCTCAACGTAAACGTTCAACAATACGATAATATGCTTCTACTGCTCCAGGTATTTCACTTATTTGTTCTGCAACTGCACTTGCTTTTAAAAACATCATACTTTCATCATTATAAAGTATACCTTTTACTTGAGCTTCCATAGCAGTTAACATTGCTTTATTTCTCCATTATTACCACCAGTAATTAAACCAGTTGGAACTTGTGGAATAGCCATAATATCTCTCCTTTTGAGAAATATTTAATTATTTACTAAATAAAAATTCTAAAAATTTAATCATTTCTTGTTTAGTTTTTGCTCCTACAACTTCTGTATTTTTTAATAATTCTTCATTTTTAGATGTAATATTATTATCTAATTCAAAAAGTGTTTTTGGATTAAAAAACTCTTGTTTAGATTCTTCATTTTTAATAATTTCTTGTTTTTTTATTTCTTTATTATGTAAATTATTATTAAATATTTCTGCATAATCTTCTTTTATTTTATTTAAAGCAGAATGTTTATCAAGTTCTTTATATTCAGTATTAATTAATGATTTAACTATTTTTAATTGTTTATCATTAAAACCATTAAATAATTCTTTTTCTTGATATTCATTAACTTTATTTTCATATTCTTTTATTTTTGTTTCATATTCACTTAATTTAGGTTCAATATTTTTTTTTACTTTCAGCATATACTACATTTCTATGTTGTTTTAGTAAATTTTTAACATCATCTAAACTATAATTCTCTTTTTCATCAAAAGTAAAATCACTCATACTTTTAATCTCCCTTTTATTAAATTTTAATAATTCACTTGGTTAATAGGTCACTTTTATATATGTTATTTAACATATTCACTTTATTTAATTATATCATTTTTTACCTTTAAAATAAAGAAAAAAACCTATATTTATTATAGGTTTCTAATCATTATTTTCTATTTTTCTTGGTTCACAAAGATTAATAATTATATTACTTTTTGAGTTATTTTCTTCAAAATTATTTTGTAAATCATCAAATTCTTCTGGATGACATTTTCTTAAATATTCTCATTGATATTTTGGGTCTTTCATAGTATTACGTAATAAATAATTAGCAATTTTTTGACATGCTTTATCATATTCCTTTAAAAAATTTTGTTGTCATTTTGTCTGGTAGCGTCGGCAATCAAATATATATTTTCTATCAATTCCTAATGCTAAATTTAAACCAGTTTTTGTCATTCTAGTTGGTACATTTTTATTATCTCTAAAATATTCATTTATTTTTTCTTTATAATTTCCTAATTCTTTTCTTTTTGCTGGCATATTTATCACCTATATTCAATATTTATATACTAATTATAACATTTTAACTAAAGTATATTACAACACTCACCAGTTAATTATTGTTATACTCAAAGTCATGTATTTAGAAAGGAATAATATTATGATTTTACTTCCTGAACAATTTCCTCATAATCAGTTTAAAATTAGTCATGAAAAACAAATGTTATTAGATTATAAAAATGATTTAATTAAATATGATAAATATTGGTATGAAAATTACTATGATAAAAATAAATATAAATATGTTAAAACTGCTAAAAGAACTTTTACATCAATGTATGGAATAGTAAAAGATTTTTATAAAAAAGTATATCAACATAAAATTACTGGTGAATATTTATATCCATTAGATACATATATTAATATTGATAAAAATAAAAATTTTACTAATCAAGTAACAAAATCAATAATTTATGAAGCTGATTTTAATAATATTACATATCCTATAATTAAACATAATTTAAAAATAGATATATCTTTATCAACAATTTGTAGAAGAGTAAAAAAAACTAATATATTTGTTCAAGAATTACCAAAAGAAAAAATAAAAATATTACCAACTGATTTTATTTATATTCAATCAGATGAATCATATAATAATTTAATTGATAATAAAAAGAAAAGAAAATTTAGACATAGAACAGTAAGTATAAGTACTGGTTTTGATTTAAATAAATCTACTGATAATAGACATGTTTTAGAAAATAAATATATTTTTGTTATATCAACTAGAAAAGGTCAAAGAATTACAAAAAAAGAATTTGCTAAATCTATAATAACTAATGTAGATAATATTTTTATTGGTTATACTAATGAAAATTTAAAATTAACGGGTGATGGTGCAACTTATCTTAAATCTACTACTAATTATTTAAAAATTGATTATACTGTAGATAAATGACATCCATTACAAAAATTAAAACAAGTATTTATTGTAGGAAAAGGTAAAAGAACAAAAGAAAATAATAAAAAATTAAATTATGCTTATTATAAATTATTTTTAAATGGTAATTATTATAAATTATTAAATTATTTAAAAGAAAATAATGCTGATGAAAAAATATATGAATATTTTAAAAATAATAAAAAAGGTATTGAAAATCAAAATGCTATTTGAAATATTGGTTGTAGTGCTGAAAGTGATGTTTATCATTTAATCAAATCAATATCTAATAATAATGCAAAAATTTATTCAAAAGAAGCATTTTTTAATTTATTAAAATTAAAACAAGCAAGAATTAATAAATTAAAAGTATTTGTTTAAATTTATAAAATTTAATAAATCTAAACCTAAATAGTTAGGAATTTTCATTTTATAAAAGTTAATAAAATCTATATTAAGACTTGACATTAACCCTAAATAGGGTTATAATATTTATAACAATTAATAATTTATTTTATCTTTTATTTAAAGAAAATTAAATTATAACTAGACTTGAAATACGCCCAAGGCGTTTATTTTATAATACCTATACTATTAATTATATTGAAATTGTTTATTATATAGCAAATGTGAAGATACTTTTTTTCACAGTAGCATTATTTTTACCCCTAATTACATTTTTGTATGGGTACAGTGCATAAAACAAAGCATCATATGGGTCTTGATACATATTTTTGTCAGGAATGTTAGTTTTTGTTTCATCATAACGTAATTCTTCTAAACATTGAGTAGTCTTTGGTAAATCATCTTTATTAGCATAAAAGTTTCCATAACTCATAATATTTCTCATTCATACTACTCTATTAGTTAATCCGGCTTCTTGATTTAAATTTGAAGCATGTTTAATAGCAGTTTGTGTTATTAGAATAGTATTGTGTTCATCAATTAATTTTTGATTTAATCAATCAATTGCTGTTCTTGCTTTATCATCATAAAAATAAATTGTTTGGTCAAAATTTTCAAAATTATCGATTAATCCTAAAATTTCATTAACATAAGCATTAATTTTTTCATTTTCATTTATAAAGTCATTTGGAGTAACTACTAATTCACAAATAATATAAGCATCATAATAACCAGTATTATTATATTCTTTAAAACCAACTACCATAAATACAGTATGGTCTTTTGGTCCCGTAGCTCAATCAATACCAACACTATAAAAATCAAATTTATACATATCTTTTTCTTGATTATAAAATTGTTTTAAATCATATGTTTGTCAATATTTTACTGTTTTTTGAAATGGAAAAATTGTTGCATCACTATCTAAAAATTCAAAACCATAATAAACAGTATTAAATTCATCGGGATTACTTTTTTTCATTTCTAATAATGTTCTTTTTTTGAATGTCTGGTAATTTATTTCAAAATGGTTGAATAGTAAATCTTAATATAAATAAACCTAAACCACTAAACATTTCTTTATTTTCATAATAAACTTTACCAACTTTTTTAAGATTTTCCATAATTTTATCATTTAATGGTAAAAATGGCGTGCAATACTTTAAATAAAATGGATGATATTTATCGTATGGATTACATGTAAAAGTAATGAAAAAACTTTTATAAAAATAACGAGTAATCTTTTGTCCAAAGGTAGAACTATATATATTTTTATCAATAAATATTCAACTTCACTCTTTAATAGGTTCATTTGATACTTTAATACGATTACTTCTAAACATAGAGTTTTGTAAACGTTCATATCGATAGGTTAATTGCTTTTCAGTTAATGTTTCTTTTTCTTCTGCCATAATAATTTCATCTGTTCTTGAACCTAAAAAACTTGAACCACCAGCTTCTTTTCCAAAAATCTTATTACCATTAGCATAACCAATAAAGTCAATTTGTTGATTATTAGGAAAAATAATACAACCACCATCCTTAGTAATTTTTCATTTAATTCCATGTGGATTATTAGGTAGTAAATTAATATTATATGTATCTAATAAAACTTGACAAACATTCATTAAAGCACCAATTGTAGTTTCACTATGAGTATTTTCATATCTTCTTACTTCTTGGACACTACTATCACTAAAATTACAACATATAAATAAATCAAATGCTAAACAGTTTCAAGTTTTTCTTGTTCCACGTGCAGTTGGTACAAAACGATAAAAACAATTGGTAGTAAAAAATTCTGCTCATTCATCACCAACAAATTGTTTAAAAATATCTCAACTAAAACCATAATTATTATCACTAAAATTAAGACTATATTTTTTATTTAATTGTGCATAACTAGTGATAAAAGCCATATTTACTCCTTATTTTTTTAAAAAAATTAAACTTAAATTATTAACAAACAAAAATTAGAAAGGAACATTAAAAATGTTTATATTACCATTTACTAATAATTTTGATTGAGATAAACATGATTTTAATCAAGATGAATTAAGTTTAAAACAAACAGAAGAATTATTTTCCAAAATAGATGATTATTTATGAAGTATATGTGATAAATCTGAATATAAATCATATAGATTTAGAAAAAGAAAATTAAAAGCAAAAAGGGTTTACTAACTTATAAACGGCGTATTTGTAAACATTATAACATAGAAAAACAAAAAACTGAATACGTATCCTTATTAGATAACTATCTTGGTGTTAAAAAATATAGTAAGCTTGCACCAAATGTTATTAAACAAATTTTAAAATATTTTGCTGATGATAAAAAGTATCGTGATGTTTGTGATACTTTTATTGAAGGTTTAATAAGCAATAGTACAGTTTGTAGAACATATCAAAAATTTGAATTACCAAAAGCAAATATACCTAAAATAGTATTAGAAAAAAATCAAACTTTATATATAAATATTGATGATGGACATAGAAAATTTAAGTTTAATGAAAAACATAATACTAAAAATTGTAAAAAATGTTCTATGAGATTATTAGTATTTTGTACTGGTAAAAAGAAAAATGGAAAATTAATTAATAAAAGAGCAGTTTGTAAAATAAGAGTATCAAAAACAGAAATTGGTGCAGAAAAAACAGCTAAATTTATTCAAAAATATGGTAATTTATATTTTGAAAACTTTGACCAAGCAAATTTAATAGTTTGTGGTGATAGTGCAAAATGAATTAGAAAAACTGCTACAATTTTAAATGCTAAATTTATTTTAGATAAATTTCATGCTTTTCATGTTTTATTTCTTGGAATAATGGCTGGAAGAAGAAAAAATAAAATCGCTAAATTACACTATCAAAATGCAATAACTTTATTTGAAAAAGGTCAATATTATGAATTAATTGATTTTTTACAATCATTAACCTTACAATATAAAAAATTAAAAGTTGGTTATTTTATTAATGCAAAAGATGGTGTATTAAACCAAGCATTAGTTGAAAATATTGGTTGCTTTACTGAAACTAATATTAAACAAATTTTAAAGCATATGATTGGTGATAGAACTTATAATATTGATATGTATACAAAAATGGTTAATTTTAAATGCTATCAAATAAATACTGCCATCCAGTTATTATAAATTAAAATTAAAATTTAAAAAAAAATGAAAAATAAAATAAAACTTATTAAAGTTTACTTTAATAAGAATTTTTGTGTTATAAAAGTAAGTATTATTGTTGACTAATATTTTTCAAGTGTTAAGATTAACATACAATTGCATATTGAAGTCAAAATTATTCTCGTCTAACTTTATAATTTTAAGACAAATTTGAATATTATTGACAACATCGGTACGCTCCCCAAATTCAACAAGGTAAAATTGGTTTTATTATTGGCGGTAGTAATGGTGTAGCACAAATATTAAAAGACAATATTAATTTAATTAAAATTTCCTTTGGTAAAATAACATTACCTCATCAATTATGTTATGTTGTTTTATTAGAACAAATATATCGTTCATTACAAATACTTAATAATCAAAGTTATCATAAGTAGTAGGTGAAAAAAATGTATAATAAAACTTTATTTGTTGATTCCTCATGATTAGAATTTTTTCAACAAGAATATAAAGAAGCATATTTTACTAAATTATTAGAAGATATTAAAAAGGAATATCAAACTTATCTTTGTTATCCTCAATGAGAAGAAATATTTCAAGCTTTTAAAATAACTCCTTTATCAAAGGTTAAAGTAATAATATTAGGTCAAGATCCTTATCATCAGCCAAATCAAGCTCATGGCTTAGCATTTAGTGTTCAAACAAATACTCCATTACCACCAAGTTTAAAAAACATTTTTCAAGAACTAAAAAATGATTTAAATATTGAAAAAGATAATGATGGTAATTTAACAACTTGAGCTAAACAGGGAGTTTTGCTTTTAAATACAACTTTAACTGTCAGACAAAGTCAACCTAATAGTCATTTACAATATCAATGAGTAACTTTTACTGATCATGTTTTATCATTTTTAAATTTAAACTGTACTAATCTTGTTTTTATTTTATGAGGTAAAAATGCAAGAAATAAAAAAATGCTAATTGATACAGAAAAACATTTTATTATTGAGAGTGCACATCCTTCACCTTTAAGTGCTTATAATGGTTTTTTTAATTCAAGACCATTTAGCAAAACTAATAATTGATTGATTTCAAAAAATAAAACTCCCATTAAGTGATAAAAATAAAAAAATACTAATTTTATTATATGTATTTAAGCAAACAATGTTATGATATATTTGTTAAAATTAATATAGTTTTAAAGAATATTTTGGGAATGGTGGTTATTTAAATGCCCAATAATTTAATATTTAATCACATATTTTCTCAACGATATGATTTAAATACCTTAAATTTATTTAGTAGATCTACAGCTATTTATTTAATTATTACTTTAAGTAGCATAATGTTAGCATATATTTTAATGAATAGTTTTTGAAAATGATTTCGTAAAGATAAATATAAAGGTGTTCGTTTTACTACTAAAAATATTGCTTATATAACAATGTTATCTTCAGTATCAGTTGTGGCAACTATTATTGTTTCTATTACGATACCCATTACAGTATTACCACCAATTAGAATTGCTTTTGAGGGTTTAATGATTAAAATAACCGGTTATATGTTTGGTCCAATTATAGGTATTATTTGTGCTGCAGTAACAGATATTTTAGTAATGTTATTTGTTCCTTCATATATTAGCGTTTATTATATGTTTTGTATTATTTTTACTGGTTTTTTGGCAGGAATTGCTGGAATATTTAAAGTAAAACTAAAAGATTATCCATGAGTTATTTTTGCTTTAATTAATTTTTTTATTATTTTCTTTGCTGGTGGCGGCATGTATATTGTTATTTCAGGTAAGCAATCATCATATTCTATGTCAGGAATTATTGTTAATAAATATGTTCTGGCTAGTATTATGGGTGGTGGTGGCATTATTGGCCTATTAAGTATTTATAGTGTTTTATTTTATTATTTATTGAAAAAAGAAATTTATAGAATTAAAGAAATTTTACCAATTATTTTATTAGCGGTAGTAGCTGAGTATGTAACAACAGTGCTTATAGCCTCCTATGCTGATATGACTTTATTTGATCCTAATGCCAAGGATTATGGAGTAACAGCAATTATGAGAATTGTGCAAGCACCTCTTAAAATTATAATTAATTCAATTATAATTTATGTGACTTGAAGAACCGTTAATCCTTTAATTAATATTGATAATAATAATTATTAAATAAAGGATTTTAAAAATATGAATGAAGAATTTTTTAAAAAAATATCTAAATATTCAAATAAAGATTGTTTAAAAAAATTAAAAATTATTAGTCCAAAATATTTAAACAATAATATTAAGTATATTCATGTAACTGGAACAAATGGTAAAGGTTCAGTATCACGTTTAATTTTTGCTATATTATCACAAACCTTAAAACAAAAAATTGGTTTGTTTACTTCTCCCCATATTGAGTTTGTTAATGAACGAATTATTGTTAATGATAGAATGATTAGTAATCAAGATTTAGTTCACATTAGAGACTTGATTTTTGATGATATTGAATATTATCAATTAGGTTTTTTTGGTATTTTAACTTTAATTGCATTAATTTATTTTCAAGAACAAAATGTGCAATGAGCAATAATTGAAGTTGGGATTGGTGGAAAAATTGATCCTACAAATATCATTGATGCAACATATGCTATTATCACTTCAATTGGTAAAGATCATCAAGATAGACTTGGTAAAACTACATCTGAAATATTACATCAAAAATTAGGAATAGTAAAACCAACGACAAAAAATATTTTTATTTCAGGTAATTTAAATAATAAATTAAAAAAGCAAATTGATATGGAAGGTTATAAACCTATATATTCTCCAAGATTAATCAACCAACCATACTATCAAGAAAATAAAAAATTAGTTTTAACAGTAATTTCAAAAACATTTTTAGAAATTAATATTAAACAAGCTTTAAAAATCATTAATGATACTAATATTAGATTACGATTTGAGAAATATCAAATTAATGATAAAACTATTTATTTTGATGCTGCTCATAATATTGATGGTATTAAAGCATTAATTAAAACGCTAAAAATTAATAAAATTATTCCTCAACAAATTATATTTTCTTGTTTAAAAAATAAATATCCACAAAAATTAATTAGTTGTTTAAAAAAAGTCTCAGATAATATTATTATTTGTAATAATAGTAATTTAAATAGTATTACTGGTGAATTTTTTGATTATCAAAAAATGATTGAATGTAGCCCTCATAAAATAATTTTAATTACGGGTTCTTGTTATTTTTTGGCAGATGTTTATAATTATTTAAGAACAAAGAAAATAATTATGATAAAAAAGGGTGGTAATTAAATGAATGTGTTGTTATTGAATATAATTAGTGGACTGTTAATTTTAATTACTTTTTTATTGATCACAGTTTTTGATTATAAAGATAATAAAAAAAAGATAAAGCAAATAAAATTTATTTGCTTAAGTGGAATAATGTTAGCATTAGCTGTTTCTTTAAATACAACAGGTGCTTTAATGTTAAAAAGTTTACCATTTTCTAAATATTTTGAAATAAAATTGGGTAATTTTATATTAGTTTTAATAGGTTTCTTTTGTGGTGGAATATTAGGGTTTCTTAGTGGTATTGCCAGTGATTTTTTAGGTTTATTATTTAGTACTAGTGGTGCATCACCATGTTTATTTTTTACTTTTACTAGTATTTTATGATGTATATTACCTTACTATTTAGTATTAAATTTTAGTAAAATTTATTATAGTAAAAAGACATTTTATTGATATTTGCCAATTGCTTATGCTATTACTTCATTAATTATTACTGGTACTGATCCTATTGTATTAAAAATCTTATTTCCTGGATTACCACCTTTATGATTAATGTATTTTCCATTAAGAGTTATAAAATATCCTATTGATTTAACGGTTAATGTTTTTTTAATTATTACTTGTTATTCTGCATTAAAGAAAACTTTAAATTTAGAAAATCAATTTAAAAAATATTATTTCGCTACAGATCCGCAATCTTTACAATATAATAGAGTACCTGAAGAATAAATCAAAAAATAATTATTTAATTAAAATTTTTGATATTTTTTGTAACATTTTTAAATTTATCTCTTTATTGAGAATATATTAAATTAATAGTAATTTTTTAATATTACTATTTTAATTTTAATAGCATGTTTATTTTTATTGATATAGAAATCATGTAAAATGATTGTATTAAAATATTAAAGATTAGGTGGTAAAGATTTAAGTAAAGAAATTACTAAGTAGTCTAGCAGTAGTAACTTTAATTGGAGTAACAAGTATAAGTGTTGTCACTTGTGGCGGAGAAAGACCTTCATCAGTAGAAAAAACTGATTTAAATACAGTTATTATTAAAAAGGAATTAGGTATTATTTACATTGGTCAATTGGACAAACCAAATAAATCTGAAATTTTAAAAGCTATTAAAGATAAAAATAAAGAAGCAATTGATCTAACTGAAGATGATTTTGATATTAAAAGTTTTATTGACACTACAAAAATTATTATTAATGGTAAAGGTACTTATAAAAACGAAGTTTCTTTAACTTGTACTATTACTAATTTTAAAAAAATTTCTAATTGAGAAGATAATAATGGTGCAGTTCATGCTCTAGCAAATATTAATGGTGTACTTTATGTAGGAACATCAACTGCTAATAAAAAGGGAAATTTATATAAAATAAATACTAATGATATTAATGCTAAGATTGAGCCAGTTTCTACTTGAAATAATACTAATGGTGAAGTTTCAAGTTTAACAAATGTTGATAGTACACTTTATGTAGAAATAACAAATAATAATGGTGAAGGAAAAATATATAAAAGTAAAGCTGATAAAAGTTTTGGATTGATGCTTGGTTGAGAGAGTACTAATGGTGCAGTTTGAAGTTTAAAAAATATTAATGATACTATTTATATAGGAACAATAACTTCTGCTAATAAAGGAAATTTATATATAACTGAAAAATGGATGGGTTACACTTTATTGGACACTAATTACGTAGACAAGTGAACAAATTAGTTAAAAGAAAGGAAAAATAATTATGGCCAATATTAACTCATATAATGATGAATTTAAAAAACAAATAGTATCTTTATATCAAAATGGCAAATCAGTATCTTGCCTTGCTAAAGAATACAACGTTACAAGAGCAGCTACTTATAAATGAATTAAGCAATTTACAAATTCAGGCAGTTTTAAAACTAAAGATAATCTTTCGGATTTAGAAAAACAATTAATTCAAGCAAATAAAGAATTAAAACAATTAAGAATGGAGAATGATATTTTAAAGCAAGCAGCACTAATAATAGGCAGAAAGTAGAGATTATTACAAATAATAAATCTAAATATAAAATTCGTCCAATTTGTCGTTTTTTAAAACTTTCTAAATCAACATATTATTTTAATTTAAAGAAAAAAGAAGATAAAATCAAAAATAATATGTATGATGAAGCTGTTATTAGTGCTTTTAAACAAAATAAAGAAGTTTATGGAACAAGAAGATTAAAAGTCAGTCTAGAAAATAAAGAAATTTATTTATCATGCAAAAAAATTAAAGAAATTATGAATCAGCATAATTTAATATCAAAATACACTAAATTATCATTTAAAAATCATCATAACAAAGTCAATGATAGTCAAATAAGCAATCTTGTGAATAGAAACTTTAATAATAGGCTTAAAAATGAAGTTATTGTTAGTGATTTAACTTATGTTCAAGTTAATGGTAAGTGAAACTATATTTGCTTATTAATCGACCTATTTAACCGCGAAATTATTGGACATAGTGTTGTAGGTACTAAAAAAGATGCATCATTAGTATATCAAGCATTTATGCAATCAAATCGCTGTTTAAAAGATATTCAAATATTTCATAGTGATCGCGGTAATGAATTCAATAATAAAACTATTGATAAACTTTTATTAGCATTCAATATTACCCGTTCTTTAAGCAAAAAAGGTTGTCCTTATGATAATGCTGTTGCTGAAGCAACTTTCAAAACTTTCAAAACTGAATTTATTAATGATAAAAATTTTACATCATTAATCCAATTAAAATTAGAATTATTTGATTATATCAATTGATACAACAACATACGAATCCACAGCACTTTAAACTACCTAACTCCAGTTAAATATCATGAAAAAATGTCTACCAAAAAATAGTCCTAAAAAGGGTTGCCATTCCAATCTATCAAAAATTATGAAATTTCAAATAATTAATACTTTTTTAATTATTAATTATTTTCTTTGTTAAAGAGAGTTTTAAATTTAAAAAATTATTTTGTTACAGATTGATATTCTTTACAGTATAATAGAGTATATGAAAACTAAACTTTATTAAGAAGGGTTAATTAAATGATTAAAATTTATGATAGTTTTTCACAAAGATTGCAGCTGCTTGTCCCTAATAAAAAGCAAGTTAATATGTATTTATGTGGTCCTACTGTTTATAACTATATTCATGTTGGCAATATTCGTGGTGTGCTTGTTTTTGATGTTTTACATCGTTTGTTAATTCATCAAAATTATAAAATAAATTATGTTCATAATATTACTGATATTGATGATAAAATTATTAAGAAAGCTGCGGATTTAAAAATAACAGAACAACAAGTTACTGAAAAATATACGTTAGCATATTATGAAGACTTAGAAAAATTAAATATTATTTTTCCTACAAAATTACCAAAAGTAAGTGAATATATTTCAAAGATTATTGAATTTATTAATAAATTAATTATTAAAGATTATGCATATGTTACGGCTGGTGATGTTTATTTTAAAGTTAATAAGTTAAAAGATTATGGAAGTTTGGCACATAAAAATATTGAAGATTTAATTCCAAATTTTAGAATTAAAAATTTAGTTACTAAAGAAAATAATCTAGATTTTGCTTTGTGAAAATCAACAACAATAGGTATTAGTTGAAATAGTCCGTGAGGAAAAGGAAGACCTGGTTGACATACTGAGTGTGCTTGTTTTGTTGAGGATTTATTTAATGGTCAAACTATTGATTTACATGGTGGTGGTGTTGATTTAAAATTTCCTCATCATGAAAATGAACGAGCTCAATTTGTTGCAGCTAATAATAAAAAAATGTCAAATATTTGATGACATAATGGTCATGTTAATATTGCTAATGAAAAAATGTCAAAATCTTTAAATAATTTTATTTTGGTTAAAGAATTTTGTCAGCAACATCACCCGAATGTATTGCGATATTTAATATTAAATCGTGATCATCAACAACCAATTGATTTCAATAAGGAAACAATTGAAAATGGATTAGTGTCAACAAAAAAATATGAAAATGTTTTAAAACAATGAACATATCAAATATTTATTAACAATATAATATGTAATAATAATCATCATTCAATTTATTATCAACAAATTATTAAAAATTTATCAAATAATATTGATACAACTAATACTATTACTTTAATTGAAAATATGATTAAAAAATTAAATGAAGCACTTATTAAAAAAAATTTTAATGAAGAATTTCAAGAAATTTTTTATACTTTTACCTTTGCTTTAAAAATATTAGGATTTGATTTTAAAGTTGGTAATTATTCTGAAAAGATTAAAAATAAAATTAAAATATGAGAACAACTAAAAAAGGAAAAACAATACCAAGAAGCTGATAAAATTCGTCAAGAATTAAAAGATTTGAATATTATTTAAAGGAGCAAAATTATGGCATTACAATATATTTATGGTTATCACCCTATTATTGCTGCATTATCAACATCATCATTAATAAAAATTAAAAAAGTTTTTTTAGTTCAAGATAAGTACCAAGAATTGAAAAAAGATTTAAAAAGTGTAAATATTCCTTATGAAATTATTAGTTTACAAGCAATGAATAATCTATTAGGTACTACTAAACATCAAAATATTGCTGCTAATGTTAAAGACTATCAATATTTTTCTTTTGATGAATTAATTAATATTGGTTCAACATCTAGATTTTTAAGAATTTTAATTTTAGATCGTATTTCTGATCCACATAATTTTGGTTCAATGTTAAGAATTGCAGCGGGTAATGACTTTGATGGTGTAATTGTTTTAAATCGTAATCAATCTGAAATAAACGGTGCAGTTGCAAAGGCTGCAGCCGGTGCTCTAAGTATTATTCCAATTTGTCAAGTTAATAACTTAACTTCCGCAATTAATAATTTACAAGAAAAATATAAATTTTGAATTTTGGCTGCTGCTAAAACAGCAAAAGCAATTGATTATTTTACTATTGATTGTAGTAGCAACTTAGCATTAATTATTGGTAATGAAGGTGAAGGGATAAGTCCAAAGTTATTAAAACATACAGATTATATTGTTCAAATACCAATAAGTCCAAAAATAGAATCATTTAATGCTAGCGTTGCTTGTGGTATTATTGCAAACTATATTTACGTTGAAACGTTAAAATTATCGTAAATTTTAAGAACCTATATTTTTTGATAATATTTAAATTTATGAAAAAATAAAATATTTTTTTTAAAAAGATACTTTTATATTTTAGGTGTAAATGTTTTTTCTTTATTTATTAGATTTGGTTCTGAAAATTTTCATTTTTTTCTTTTAAATTTTTGCATATATTTATTTGATCAATTAAATGGTTTTCTAATTCTTTACAATTGTTTTTAATATTTGTATAGTCAGAATTTATCTTATTTATTTTATTATTAATATATTTGTTTTTATCTTTAATTCAAAAAGTAAAAAATTTAATAAAAAAATTTTTATATTTATTTATTTTACTTTTTTCTAATTGTTCTATTTTTATTGTTATTTTTTTTCTAACATTTCTTCCAAAGTTCAAATTTTTGATCTTAGTTCTAAAATATTTGAAGAAAGTAATATTATTTTAGGAGTGTTATTATTTTCATTAGTTAATTTCTCTAATTCTTTATCTTTTTCTTCACTTATTTTTTTTAATTTTGATAACATTTTTTGTTCATTATAGAAGAAAAAAAATCGCTATTTTCAATATCTGTACTGTTATTACTTGGATAATGATTTTTTCTACGTTTAAATAAGTTTTTTAAAATATTTAAATACATCTGTCTCACGTTTTCCTCTCAAAAATAAAAAAACTCATTTACTTTTTATGAAAGTAATGAGTTAAAAACCTATTATTAAGTTTTATAAATATTATATATTATTATAAAATTTATTTGTTAAAGTAACTATTAACATAAAGTTGAAAATAACATAAGTAGTTTATTGTTCTTTAAATTAATCAAATATGTAATGTCAAAAAATTACAAAAGTAATTATTTTTATTTTTGAAAGGAAAATGTGAATAGTATGCAACTAGTAAATGAACTGTTAATTGAAACAGTTGAAGTTGGTGATTTGGAAGCACTTAAAGTTTTATTGGAAAATGGTGCTGATGTTAATTATGAAGATCAATATGGAAATACCTCCTTAATGTTGGCTGCTGAAAGTGGTTTTTTGGAAATAGTTAAAGTTTTACTGGAAAATGGTGCTGATGTTAATTATGAAAATAGATATGGTAATACGCCTTTAATGTTAGATATTATAGGTGCTGATTTGGAGGTAGTTAAGGTTTTATTGGCAAGTGGTGCTGATGTTAATTATGAAAATCAAAATGGCATTAGACCTTTAATATTATCTACTAGAAGGGGTAATTTTCAGATAGTTAAGAATTTAATAGATAACGGTGCTGATGTTAATTATAAAGATTGAGATGGTAATACGTCTTTAATGTTAGCTGTTCAATATGGTCATTTGGATATAGTTAAGATTTTATTGGAAAATGGTGCTGATGTTAATTATAAAGATTGAGATGGTAATACCTCTTTAATTTTAGCTGCTGAAAATGGAAGAATTGAAATTTTTAATATTTTATTATTATACAAAGCTCATGTTTATGATAAAAATCAAGGTGGTTTTACTGCTTTAACTTGCTCTATTAAAAATAAAGATTTAATAATAAAAACATTTAAAGAATTTCTAAAATTTAAAAATGAAATAATGATTTCTAAAGGAAATTGTTATGAAAAAATAATCTATATTATAAAGGGAGATGATGATAATTGATTAGAAAAAGAAGAATCAGTAATAGATTCATTAAAATATTTGCAAAATGAAATTAAAAAAATAAATGAAAAAAATAATTCAAATATTGAAAATTTTTGACAAAAAGAAGTTTGGAATGGCAACCCTTTTTAGGACTATTTTTTGGTAGACATTTTTTCATGATATTTAACTGGAGTTAGGTAGTTTAAAGTGCTGTGGATTCGTATGTTGTTGTATCAATTGATATAATCAAATAATTCTAATTTTAATTGGATTAATGATGTAAAATTTTTATCATTAATAAATTCAGTTTTGAAAGTTTTGAAAGTTGCTTCAGCAACAGCATTATCATAAGGACAACCTTTTTTGCTTAAAGAACGGGTAATATTGAATGCTAATAAAAGTTTATCAATAGTTTTATTATTGAATTCATTACCGCGATCACTATGAAATATTTGAATATCTTTTAAACAGCGATTTGATTGCATAAATGCTTGATATACTAATGATGCATCTTTTTTAGTACCTACAACACACTATGTCCAATAATTTCGCGGTTAAATAGGTCGATTAATAAGCAAATATAGTTTCACTTACCATTAAACTTGAACATAAGTTAAATCACTAACAATAACTTCATTTTTAAGCCTATTATTAAAGTTTCTATTCACAAGATTGCTTATTTGGCTATCATTGACTTTGTTATGATGATTTTTAAATGATAATTTAGTGTATTTTGATATTAAATTATGTTGATTCATAATTTCTTTAATTTTTTTGCGTGATAAATAAATTTCTTTATTTTCTAGACTGACTTTTAATCTTCTTGTTCCATAAACTTCTTTATTTTGTTTAAAAGCACTAATAACAGCTTCATCATACATATTATTTTTGATTTTATCTTCTTTTTTCTTTAAATTAAAATAATATGTTGATTTAGAAAGTTTTAAAAAACGACAAATTGGACGAATTTTATATTTAGATTTATTATTTGTAATAATCTCTACTTTCTGCCTATTATTAGTGCTGCTTGCTTTAAAATATCATTCTCCATTCTTAATTGTTTTAATTCTTTATTTGCTTGAATTAATTGTTTTTCTAAATCCGAAAGATTATCTTTAGTTTTAAAACTGCCTGAATTTGTAAATTGCTTAATTCATTTATAAGTAGCTGCTCTTGTAACGTTGTATTCTTTAGCAAGGCAAGATACTGATTTGCCATTTTGATATAAAGATACTATTTGTTTTTTAAATTCATCATTATATGAGTTAATATTGGCCATAATTATATTTCCTTTCTTTTAACTAATTTGTTCACTTGTCTACGTAATTAGTGTCCAATAAAGTGTAACCCATCCATTTTAAGATTAAAGCGAAGAGGATATAATGTTCATCAAATTATGAAAAAATTAAATTTAAGCTATAAGCAAGTTGATAATGTTTGAACACGAGTAAAGTTAAAATTAAAAAATAGTTACAAAAAATATATTTAATAAAAAATTACTATGATAGAATTAAGACAACAATAAAATTTATATTTTAATTTTATTTTTTTAATTTTAAAAATTAATTTATAAGTTTTATTGTTATATTATTATTTATATAATTTAGCTGTTGTTTTGTAGTGATTTTTTAATCATTATAAAGTTTTTTTATGTTTTATTATCGATTTTTGGTGGAGGAAATAATGTATAAAATTGGTATTAATCAAAATGAAAAATCAAATTATAAGCAAAAACCTAATGTTAAGCAAGAAAAAAAACATTGGTTTAAATTTTTTTCTTTGTTATTTGTTGTTGTTGTTTTAATTATTACTACTATGATTTTAATAATTGCAAATAATCAATGAAATAGTGCCATAAATACTAATAATTCCAACAACTGAAATCCTAATCAAGATAAAAATTGAGAAGATTATTATAAGAATAATTGTCCAACAAATAAAAAATATAATTTGATAGATTACAAGGATAAATTAAATAATATTAGTTTAATATCTACTGATAAAAAACTAAAAATTTTTTATCTTAGTGATTTATTAAAAAAGATTGATAATGTGTTACAAACAAATAAAATAGATATTCCTAATAATTTTTTTCTACATTTACCAGTAAATCCAGCTATTAATATTAAAATTAATGATGAAAATGCACTTAAAAATAATTTTTCAATAAAAATACCATCTTATAAAGAAAAAATAAAACAATTTAAAATTGAAATGAGTGTTAATCAATTTGGTAGTAATTATGGTTTGCTTCCTTGTGACTTAAATTTCAATTTTAGTGTTGAAAATGATGTTATTCCAGAAAAATTTAATATTTTTGATTTAGACAATAGAATTACAATTCCATCACAAACAATAGTAATGTCAGATGCTACAAAAGGAACTAAAAATGAAATAGAATCTCAAGTCAATAAAATTATTGAAGAGAAATTTTTAGAAGAAATTAATAAAGAAAAATCATTATCAGATAAAGTAACAAAAAGTGATTTTGTTATTAATTATGATTCAATAAAAAATTTTGATAATTATATGATAAAAAAGAAAATAACAGTTGTTATTTGTGCTAAAAATAGTAGTAAAATTATTAAAGGTCAATTAAATATTAATTTTAATGTTCAAGGTAGTTGAACAAAAAAATCATTATCTGTTATTAAAACAGTATTGGAAAATGATGAAAGTGTAATTAATCAATTAATAACTATTGAAGATAATACTAATGTTACAAAGTGGATATTGATAATCATATTGCTTTCCTTGTTAGTAAAAAAATAAATGAGTTTGGTAAGCAAAAATGACATCAAGATTTTAATGATCAAGATTATATTATTACTAGTAATGCGATTACTGGAAATTATCAAAAACCAAAATCTATAATAGTAACAATTGTTGGTAAAAATCAATTACAAGATACTATCCAATTGATAATTAATCTAACGGCCAATAATACCGTAAAATCTTTATTTGCTATTAAGTCATCATTGGAAAATGATGAAATCATAAATACTAAACAAATAGATGTTATTGATGATACTAATGTTAGCAAAGTGGATATTGATAATCATATTGCTTTCCTTGTTAGTAAAAAAATAAATGAGTTTGGTAAGCAAAAATGACATCAAGATTTTAATGATCAAGATTATATTATTACTAGTAATGCGATTACTGGAAATTATCAAAAACCAAAATCTATAATAGTAACAATTGTTGGTAAAAATCAATTGCAAGATACTATCGAGTTTTCAATAAATATTCAATGTCAAAATAAAGAACCAAATGAAAAAACCTTTAAAAATAACAATTTTAATGTTAAAGATTTAAATTCTATTGATTTATATCCAAATGTTCTTCCTAGTGGTGTAATATATCCAATTACTTTTAAAGATAATTCTATTTCACTTATTTCACTATTATTTCAAGAAGCTATTAATGATATGAATAATTTTTCTCCTACTAATGACATTAATTTAGAAATGAATATAGGAATTAATATTGATGGCGATAACTATCAAATTCATTTTCAAGAGACAATTAATTTTGATATCATAAAAAAAGATAAATAATATTGAACTTGTTAGTGTTTCTGAACAAAATGATAAATATCAGCACTTAAAAAACATTGGTATCATTATTAAATATGATGATGATAAAGAATATAAAATGCTTCATTCCTTGGATGTTAATATTAAAAATAATAATTTAACCTTTATTAATTTTAGTTCTATTGTTAAAATAACTTCACGACGTTAAATTAAAAACAAAGGTGATGAGTATGGATAAGCCACTAGCAACAATATTAAGACCAACTACTATTAATGATATAATTGGTCAAAGTCATTTGATAAATGATAAAAATGGAATTATTAATCGAATATTAAATCAGAAGTTTTTAACATCATTAATATTTTATGGTAATCCAGGAACAGGCAAAACCACTATTGCTCAAGCACTAGCTAATGATTTAAAATGTGAATTTGGAGTATTTAATGCTGCCATTGATAAAAAAGAAAATTTAGAAAAATTAATTAAAATAGCACAAAATACTAAACCTTATATAATTATAATTGAAGAAATACAACGCATGAATCGTGATCGTCAAGATTTATTATTACAATATTTAGAACATGGCAATTTTATTTTAATGGCTTGTACTACTGAAAATCCTTATTTTGTAATTAATCCAGCTTTACGAAGTAGATGTCTATTATTAGAATTAAAACCAATTAGTAATGAAGAAATGTTATTAGGCTTAAAAAAAATAATTACTAATAATTCATTTTTTAATTTTAATATTAGTGATGAAATTTTGGAAAAAATCTGTAATTTAGCAACCGGTGATTTACGAATAGCAATTAATATTTTAGAAATATTAATAAAATTATATCCTAATGAAATCATAACTATTGATATTATTAATGCTATTATGCCTAAAGCAAGTAATTGAAATGCTAAAGAGGGAAATGAACATCATGATTTAAAGTCAGCATTACAAAAATCAATTAGAGGCAGTGATGTTAATGCTGCTTTGCATTATTTAGCAAGGTTATTAGCAACTGGTGATTATGAAGCTTTATTAAGAAGAATGTTGATTATTGTTTACGAAGATATTGGACTTGCTAATCCTGCTTTAGCAATTAGAATAAAAACTGCTATTGATACTTTTCGTCAAATTGGTATGCCCGAAGGTATAATTCCACTTGGTTTAGTAGTTATTGAAATGGCACTTAGTGAGAAATCAAATAGTGCTAATTTGGCAGTACAAAAAGCATATAGTGATGTTTTACAAGGAAAAGTATATCCAATTCCTGATTATTTGAAGCATAATTGATCTAAAACATTAAAAAAATCAGTAGGTAAAGGTAAATTATATAAATTTCCACATGATTATGCTAATGATTATGTACAACAACAGTATTTACCAACAAAGTTAAAAGATATGAAATATTATCAACCAAAACTCCATAACATTTATGAAAAAAAATTAAATGAAATTTATAATAGATTTACTAAAAAATAAAATTCTGAGGTGCAAAATAGAATGTTAAAAAATAAACATTTATGGTTGGGACTTAGTTTAACATTAGCAACAACTAATATTGTTGCTAACACTAGTATTACTAATAATTTAACAAGTATTAATAAATTAAAACAAGAAAATAAAAATAAAACTGAAATTACTGAAGTGGTTACTAATACTACGTATGGTAATTTAAGTAATAGTACTATTTTAAATAGTCAAGATAAAGATGGAATATATCATCTTTTTGATATTAAAAGTATTATTGATAATCCAAATTTAGAACCTTATGTAAAAGAAATTTATATTGATAATTTTAAATTAACTTATAACCCTGAAAAGATAAATAAAGATGTTATTAATGAGTTTGATAAAGAAATTGCTGCTATTAATTATAAAGAGGAACAATTAACAAGTACTAATGATTTGCAAATTTTTCAAAAACAAAACTTGAGCAAAATATCAACAACAGCTTATATTTCAAATAAAAAGTCTAAAAGTAATTTTACTTTTATTCAATTTGGTGGTACTAATACTCATATATCATTAACCGGAACAAAAGGTATTGTTGATGTAATTAAGAACTATGATAATTTAAGTGAAACATTGGGATTATATTATATTGCTCAGTCTCATTTAAAAAATAGTAGGGGAATTTGTCTTGACTTTGTTAAACAATTTATTACTAAAAGTAGTTTAAAAAATAATGAAAGCATTGCAGAAAAAATTGCTGAAAATATTTTCAATAATATGATTGATAGTCCAAATTTAGAATCTGTTATTAATAATTTTTCAATTGAAAATAATAGTAAAAAAATAAGTATTAGATATTTAGTTGACAGTACTGGTAACATTATTAGCGTTGGATATTTACAATATGATAGCAAAAATTTGGATACTAATAATAATTTAACATTAAGTCATAGTTTTCCAAAAGATGGAGGAAAACTAATAGATTATAATTCAGAAATAACTACGCTTTTAAAATGAAGTGATTATGCTGATTCATGAAATAATTTTATATTTTTATATCCAACAATTTTTACTAATTCGACAGACAGCATAACTTATAGTGTTATGAATAATAATACAACAACAATTAAAAGTAATGAACTAAACTTTAATACCAAAAAAATTCAAGACAAAGATAATCAATTACCAGTTTGACGAGTAGTAAATCAGCCACCTGCAGGTCATAAATCACAAGGATTAGTTATTTATATATTTATGTGACATGATGAAAACACTATATATCAACAACTTAGAAGTAGTTCTATATCTCGTGCTTTTGATATTGGGCCATCTTTCTCAATAAATATTAGTAGATGAACAATTAGTAACATTATTAATGAATAATTATGTATCATTTTATCAATAAAATTAAAAATTTAATTTAAAACTACTTTAACTATGAAAGGAATAAATAAAATGAAAATAAATAAAGAAGAAACATGAACAGAAGTACAATGAGCGTTGAATAATCTTCATGGTCCAATTAGAGCAGGAGCATTAAGTGCACAAAATTGAAGTAATACGACAACAGGAGTTCTACTAACAATAGCAGGACTTAAGTCTGTTACTAGGGATAGTAATATTGAAAAACGTTACCAATTAATTAAAAGTGGAGTAGCTGATATGTTATATGCTGCATTTGGTGGTTGAGTTATTTGACAAGCATATAATTTAAATGAAACTGGTGGTAGTACAACTACCGAACCAAATTTACCTACTTTTCCTACTTTACCACCAAATGATGAAAGACTTTATTCTGAAATTGCTGAACAATTAACAGAAGATGCTGTAAGTAATGAATTAACTCCAGAAATGATTTCTATTGCATTAAATAAATTATTTACTGGTACAAATGGATTAGTTAAAGTGCTTAGTGGAATATCAGGTTTTGATTTATATAAAATTCAAAAAGTAACAAAAACTATTGAATACTTAAAATCACTTACTACTTTTGCAACTGCAGGCATTAACTTTACAAATGGTAATATTGTGGGAGGAAATTTAATGTCAATTTCAGCAATGATGGATGTTAATCACACATATTTTTCTACAATGAGTAAATTTAATACTTCAAATAGTAAAGAGGAAATTATTATTAAAATTATTAATGAAAGAAAAGAACACATTACGAAAAGTTTTTCTTTATATAAAGGTATTTTAAGTAATAAAGATTTAAAGGAAATATATGAGTATTTAGAAAAAAATAATTGAGATAAGTTTGAAATGAAACATTCAGATAAAACAATTCCTAGTTTTGTTAAACCCGGAAAAATAAAAGATTGAAGACCAACATTGACAAAGTTTAAAGAATGAATAGATAATTATACTCCCAAAAATAAAAAGGTGGAATTAGTAACGGAGATTGAAGATAGTAGTCAACGAGAAAGAATAAAGGTAAAAATTCCTGATTATGAGTTTGAACCGGAATTTGTTACAAATGCAAATAATGATATGCCAGAAGTTATCATAGAACCCAATGAAAGACAACCACTTTTAGGAAGTATTAATGGTTAATTAAAATTAGTTTTTATATTATAATGTTTTTTTAAAAAAACATTATTTTTTATTTATTATTTTATTTTTTCTTGTACAATTATTTTAGAAATGATGAATTTTAAAGAAAGATTAAAAATTTAACTTTGTTTTTAAAATAAAAATATTTTAAAATTGACACTTATTTTAAATAATAATATAATTAAAAATGGTTAAATTTTCTAGGTGAATTTAATGAACGAAAAAATAATTTTAATTTGTACTGTATGTTTAAATCGTAATTATCATACATACAAAAATAAGATTAAATATAAAGAGCGTATGGAACTAAAAAAATATTGTGAACATTGTCAAAAACATACTTTACATAAGGAATCACGTTAGGAGAAATTTTCATGAGTGCAGAAGACAAATCAAAAGAAAAACCAAAAGTTAATCCTGAAAAATTGGCTCTTTTAAAAAGTAAATTTAATATTTTACGTAAAATTAAACCTTTAAGAACAAAAAGAACTTCTGAAGGAAAACCAAGTTTTGATCCACGAACAGCCGATAAAAATAAAAAGGTTAATATTAGCGAAATTTGAGAAAAAGAACGTAAAAATCGTACGCCTGAAGAACGTTTTTATTATAAAAAAGAAGCGAGAACTTATCATAAATATTTTTTCTTATACTTATCAAGAGAAATTAGAAGAACTCGTTGAACACCAAGAAAACAATTAAATAATAAATTTATTACAACAGTATTATTTATTGCTGTCTTAGCACTATTCTTTTATGGAATTGAGCAGTTATTACTATTTGTATTACCTTTATTAAAAATAATATAAAAAATGGAGATGCCAAAAAATGAGTGAAAGAATAAAAAAAGAAACCCTTTTAGTGAAAACTACATCATTAGAAGAAACACATAAACATCGAATTGAGCAAGCACAATGATATATTGTTAATTGTAACAAAGGTCATGAAGATAAAGTTGCTGCTGATTTGAAAAATAAAATTGAAAAAAAATTAAATTTAAAAGATAATATTTTTCAAGTTAGAGTTGTTAAAGAAGCAATACCAGATAAAGATAAAAAAATAACTGAAAAAAATATTTTTCCGGGTTATATTTTTGTTCATATGATTTTAACCGAAGATACTTGATATGATATTCGTAATACAACAGGAATTAATGGTTTTATTGGTTCTAGTGGTAAAGGTGTACCACCAACTCCACTTTCTACTAAAGAAGTTAATGAAATGTTATATCGTAATTCTAAAAATTCATCACAACCTAAAGTTAAAGAGACAAAAAAAATTATTCGTGATTTTGAGTTAAATGATTTTGTTCATATTACTTCTGGTGCTTTACAAAGCCGAGAAGGACAAGTTATTAAATTAGATGAAGATAAGGGTGTTGCAACAGTTTCTGTTGATATGTTTGGTCGTCAAACCGAAATTAAAGTAGAATATGATAGTTGTAAAAAAAATAAAGTTTAGTTTAAACTATTTAATTTTTATGTAAAATAAAATAAAAATATATTTGACTACTAATTATAATGATGTTATTATTTGTAAAGTACTATTTATATATATAAATAGACTTTAATTATGTTTAAACTTGTGGAAGATTTATTCGTTTGGACCACAGTGAGAATCCATTTAGGAGGAGTTGCTCATGGCAGATAAAAAAAATATTAATCGTGGAGGTATTATTCAATTACCAGCTGGTAGTGCCAAACCAGGTGCTAGTTTAGCATCATTCGGTATTGATATGCCACGTTTTTGTAGAGAATTTAACGATAAAACCAAAGATCAAAAAGATGATGTTAATCCGGTTCCAATTCCAGTTTTTATTACATCATATAAAAATAAAACTTTCGACTTTAAAATAAAAACTGCACCAACAACATTTCTTTTAAAAAGAGCATTGAAACTTGCAAAAGGTTCATCAAATGCTAAATTAACAAAAGTAGGAACACTTACTATTGCTCAAATTACAGAAATTGCTCAAATTAAATTACCTGATTTAAATGCTTATTCTTTAGAAGATGCAATTAAAATTGTTGCAGGAACAGCCAAGAATATGGGCATTACTGTTGATGATGGAAAGCAAGGTGTTTAATATGAATAGAAGTAAAAGATATCTTGCAGTTGCAAAATTAGTTGATAACACTAAAGTTTATCCAATTGATCGTGCTTTAGAATTAGCTAAACAAACTTCATCATTAAAATTTGATGCAACAGTTGAAGCAGCATTTCGTTTAAATGTTGATCCAAGACATGCTGATCAAATGTTACGTGGTTCTATTGTTTTACCAGCAGGGACTGGAAAAACACAACGTGTTTTAGTGATAACTACTACTAAACAAAAAGAGGCAATGGAAAGTCAAGCTGATTTTGTTGGTGGTAAGGAAATGATTGAAAAAATTCAAAAAGGTTGATTTGATTTTGATGTTATTATTGCAACACCCGAAATGATGGGTGAATTAGGAAAAATTGGTAGAGTATTAGGACCAAAAGGATTAATGCCTACAGCAAAACTAGGAACAGTAACAATGGATGTTCAAAAAGCAATAGCTGATATTCGTAAAGGTAAAGTTGAATATCGTGTTGATAAACAAGGTAATATTCATGTTATTCTTGGTAAAGTGTCATTTGCACAAGAAGGGTTAAAAGATAATTATTTAGCAATTCTTAACACTTTAAGAAAAGTTAAGCCTGCAGCAGTTAAGGGCGCTTATATTAAAAATATAAGTATTACTACGGCAATGGGCCCTGGTATTAAAGTATTAATTGAAGAATAATATAATAATATAGAAAAATCATTAGTAAAAGTACTAATGATTTTTTTATGTTTTTATTCATAATTTTTTTATTATTTAAAAAAATTTTACGCTATAATTTATTTATTGTGATAATACCAATTAATACATTATTTTGGTAAAACAATAAAATAATTAGGTAGTAAAGGAGAAACCTTAATGAAAAATCTTATAAATCTTTTTAAGAAACAAAATTGAGGAATAAAAATTGGCTTTGCCTCACTGGTAATTAGTTTGCTTTGTTTAGCATTAGGACTAATTTTAATTGCAACAGCCAATTTTAAAGCCCCAAGTGGAGGAAGTTCACAATATGCTGGAAATGGCTTTCATGCTATTTCTATATGAGGACTTGATAGTTTTTTAAGCAAAGCTGGCTATGATCAAATGTGAACAGATGCTACTAGTGATAAGCTTTTAACTTATCCTCTTGCGCAAGTAGTTGTCGGAATTGTATTTACAGTAATTTTAACTGCTATCTTTCTTGGTGTTAGTGTTTTATCTTTAATATTTGGTTATTTTAAACGTTGATTATATTCTTAGTGTTTAGTAAGTGTTAAATATGGATAAAAATGTAGAATATAAAAAAGTTACATCTTGGGATTGAAAGCAAAAACTAGGATTATTCTTATGCATTTTAACTTTGTTTTTTCTAATAATTAGTTTAATATTATTTGGAACAGCTATTTTTAATGATCATTATAATAATTTTCTTGGTAACGGTTTTTGAAGTTTAAAACACTATGGTATTATTAATTTGTTTTATAATTGAGATCAACTAGATATAGAAGCGGCTAAAAATACTTATGTTTCTCATCCTTTTGAACAAGTTTATTTTGCAATTATTTTTTTAATTATTATTGTACCAATATGTTTTGTTCTTGGAGTTAGTTTATTAGTTAGAGGATGATGAAAGTCAAGAATTTAATATATAGTTACTTCATAAATTTATTTATAGTAAAATTTAATAATCATTATTTCATTAAAAAGGGTGTATTATGATGTTTAATTCTAAAAAAATAATTGTTTTTTTACTAATAAATATTGTGTGAGTAGTAGTTTGGATTATGATAACTATTAGTTACGATAGTTATCATAATCCAATTTTAAATTATGTACCACATAGTAACGATTATTTAACAAATGAACCAACTAATCAATTGGTTCCCAAAGCAAAAAAACCTAAACATGTAGTTATGGTGGGTGTTGATGGTATGGCCAGTTATGCATTAAAAAGTGGTTATAGTCCAAATATGAACTATTTAATGCATCATGGTGCGTATACACTGGAAGCACGTGATGTTTTACCAACTTCTTCTGCTGCAAATTGAGCAAGTGTTATGTTTGCTACAGATCCTATTAAGCATGGTGTTGTTGATCAAGATTTGTGGAATGTTCATCATACTGTTCATGCTGAAGTAAAAGCTGATCAAGTAAGTATTTTTAGTTCTATTATTGATAAGTATGGTCCTTCAAAAAAATTATTTGGTTATGCTAGTGAAGGTGAAATGATTGCTAATTTTCAACCCAAAGGCCAAGAAAATATAAAAACTTTAATTAGTAGTAATGGTAATTATTGTGCAACATAAAATGATAAACAAACTTTTGAAAATACCAAAAACGTATTAAGTAATAAACCTTTATTTTCATTTTTTTATTATGTTAATCCTGATTTAGCAGGTCATGAAATAGTGAAGAATATTATCAAGCAATTAGTCAGACTGATAAATATATTGGAGGTATTATTGAAAATTTAAAAGATTTAGAAATGTGAGAAGATACCTTATTAATTATTAGTTCTGATCATGGAGGTGTTTCACAATATCATGGTCATTCTTCTGATGCTGAACAAAAAATTCCTTTGCTTTTTGCAGGAAATTGTATTCCAAAACACGGAATTATTCCAGATAAAATTAAAATTTATGATATTCCAGCTACTATTGCTTGATTATTAGATATTAATTCACCATCAATAATTTGAGATGGTCAGCCAATTTTAACACCTTTTTTTGATATGACAAATATGTATGATCATAGTGAGGAGTTTAAGTAATGGATATTATCAATTTTAAACAAATTAATTTTCGAAATAATGGCATTAGATTACTTATTGTGCTTGCTACTATTTTTATTGTTTGAAATAATGTACAAAATGTTACTTTAAATATTGGTGGTAGTTTACATGCTTTTAATGTTTATTTTTGTTCACCAATGTTATTTGTTATATTGATATCATTTGGTTTTTTAAGTGCCAATAATAATTTTAGTTGAAAAGAGTATAGTAAATTAATATTAGCTATTATGATTTTATCTTTAGTTACAAGTTTTATGTATTTAGATTTTTTTGCTTTTAAAGAAGGATATGTAACAACAGGTTATATGATAGGATTATGATTTAAATTATTATTTTTTGATTATGGTAAATGAATGATATGAATTATTATTGGTGGTAGTGCATTAGTAAAAGTTGTTACTAACCATTTTTCCTTAAGTAATAAAAGTTGAAATATTGTTAAAATAATAACTTTAGTTATTACTAGTATTTTATTAATAATAGTTTTAATAGTTAGTATTAACTTGCAACTTACTAGTAAGTTATATTGATATGATAACTTTAATTGAGATTTATTTTATGTATCATTTCGTGAGGGTGGATTTTTACAACTGATACCTGGGTTATTAGCTTTTTTAGTTGGTCTTAATTTTCAGTGATGAGTAAATTGAGAAAAGATAAAAGATAATGTGGTTTATTCATTACTTAGTTTTTCTTTATTTATTGTTATTATTAGTTGTCGAATGATATTTTATTTTCCTTTAATTTATTGAGATATTATGGAAATTTTGCAAGCTTTATTTTTATTTATTCCTTTTATTATATTAAATATTAATTATAATAAAACTTTAGCCTTTTTATTTCATGGTACTACTTTTATTTTATTTTTCCATATTGCTTTTAATAAAATAATTAGTGTTGAATTTATGACGGGTTTATTATTGCGTTTAATATTTGGATTAAATGTTGCCAGAAGAGCAGTAGAATTTGTAAATAATAATTTTTTTGTTACTATAATTTACTCATTTGTTAAGATGTCAATTTTAATTTTCTTTTGTGCTTTTTTATCAAGACAATATGTAAAACTATTTAAATTTAAAGTATTTGCTATAGAAAAAAAGAAAGCAATTATTCATTAAATTATTATAATTAATCTTTTGCTCTTATAATAAAAATAATTATCATCTTTTAATTATTAACCATTTCCCTCATTTTATAATCAACCATCTTTATTTGAAAAATGATAAAATTTTACTAAAATTAGTGTTAAAAAGAGGGAGGATTAATTTATGAAAGCATTATTAACATAACAACATTAGTAATTTTAACAACTGTTATTACACCAATTATCACAACAACTAATTTATCAGTTACTAGTGAATTAGATAATAAGATTAATTATCATCATAAAAATTTACAAATAATATCAAAATCATTATTTAGAACAACTAAAGAAAGCAATATCAAACTTACGCTTACACTAGGAGCAACTTATGGTGAAATTAATAAAGATATTTATAATACAGCAGATGTATTTAAACAACATCAACTAGCTGCTGGTTATCAAGTTAATTATTATAAAAATGATGGTGATAAAGATACTATTAATAACGATGGACAAGAACCAGGGGATGTTTATGTTATAATTACTGCCGATCACCATGATCCTTATTGAAAAGGTCAAACTAAATATTTGAGAATAACAATTCAAAAAGCCAATTTAGATAAGATTACTAATCTTACTGATTTATCTAATATTAAAGTTGATACTACTAAAAAATATCAAGAAATTGATTCAACTGTTTTTAATAGTGCTAAGCAATTTGAAAATAATAAGTTAGCGGCTGGTTTTACTGTTAATTATTTTAGTGATGAAGAAGGAAAAGTGGCAGCAGATGATGAAGAACAGGTTGCTGGTGATATTTGAGTTAAAATTACAGCAGATGTTAATGATCCTTATTGAACAGGAACAACAGCCATTTTGAAAGTAACTTTAACAGATAAGCGTTCTGATTTAAATACAATTAAGGATTTATCAGGAATGGATCCAATTATTGTTAATCCTAATTTAACATATCAACAAATTAATAAGAATGTTATTAATACTTCTAATCAATTAAAGAGTGATCCTTTAACTGGTAATTTCACAATTCAATATTTTAGTGATAAATTTGCTAAACATGTAATTAATAACTATTATCAACAAGTTGGTATGGTTTATGTTATTATTACTCCTGATTTTCATACAGGAACTAAGTGAAAAACTAATAAAATACCAATTGTTTTTTCAATTGAAAGTAATGATAGTTTTTAAATAAAAATAAATTAAAGAGATTATTTTTAAATATTTATTTATTATTAGGTTATAATGTAATTATATTTTTTATAAAAATTTATATTTTAATTTTTTTCTTCTAACATTTTTTAAAATACTAAACATGTTTTTTTATTTGTGACAGCAATAGATATTTTAGTTATGAGCTTTTATAAAATATAATATTAATTAGATTAATTTTGTTAGAAAGGATAATATTATGGAAAAAGAAAATCTTGCTAAAGTTACTTTCAATAAAAGAACAGAAAGAAATTCAATAAACAAGTTGAAAAGACAAGATATTTTTAGCACGGCAAATCCATGAAAAGCAATCTTTATTATGGTCACACCACCTTTAATTGCTGTAATTATTTTTTCTACTTATCAAATTTTTGATAAATGAATTGCTACACAATGAGGTGGACAAAGTATTATTGATCGTTATAATAATTATCAAAATTCAGGAATAATGATAACTGCTGAACAAGCATTAAAAATTATTAATATTGCTACTACTTATGCTGCTGTTCCTTCTTCAATGATAGTTTCCTTTGCTTTAATGGTTGCTACTGGAACAGGTATTAAGTTTTCAATTGCATATGGTCAAAATAAACGAGAACAAATGTCAGAATATTTAGGAAATGGGTTTCTATTATCTTTTTTAGTTTCTATTGTTCTTATGATCATTATGTATTTTAGTTGTCAGAGTATTATTGAATTTCAAGCTGGAAGTGATGCTGGAAGTAATCCAGTAATTAGGGAAATAATAATTAAAGAAGCAGTTAGATTTTCACAAATTTTAATTCTTGCTACACCATTACTTTTTTTTGCTTATTTTTTAGTTTCATTGTTACGTAGTGAAGGAATGATGTTATGAACAATTTTAATTAATGTTGCAGCTTGTTTAGTAAATATATCTTTAGATTTTATTTTTGTTATTCCTGGTAAATTAGGAATGGAAGGTACTGCATATGCAACTATTATTGCTTGAGCAAGCATTAATTTATTTTCAATAGGTATTATTTGATATAGTGCCGATAATTTAAGATTTAAAGTAGCACACTTAAAACTTAAATGAGTAATAGTAACGGGCATTTTATTAATTGGTGCAACTTCTTTATTACAAAATATTGCCCAAAGTATTTTGGCAATGGTTACTACTAAAATTTTAAATACATTGCCACCTCCAGACTATCATGGTGGAGGAAGTACTGGTATTCCGGTTTTTGTTCAATTATATGGTGGTATTATGCCTTGGTTAATTTTAATTAATGCACCTATTATTGGAATTACGCAGGGAGCAAGAGCATTAATTGGTTATGTTTATGGTTCAAAGGACTTTAGTCGTGTTTGACAATTGATGTGACGTTTAACTTTATTACTTTTATTGTTGCTAATTGGTTCAGTATTATTAGTAGTAATAGTAGGACAATATATGATGCATTTCTTTGGCGTAGATTTAGAAATGGCAAGATTCTTTAAAGTTTATATCATTATGCAGTTTGCTTTTTATCCATTAGCTACACTACATTATGTTGCTGTTATTTTCTATCAATCAATTAATCGTGGTAAATTGTCATTATTTGCTAGTTTACAACGAACAATTATAATGCCAATTGTTTGTTTAAGTTTAGGATATTATGTTGCACATGTTTCTCATAATGGTTTTTATTTTTATTTATTTCTTGGCTTTATTGATTTATTTGCTGCTTTTATATTATTACCATTATTAATTTATACATTTTTAAAATCTAAACCATTTATTCATACAACTAAAGATAAAAAAATGCAAATATCTAATTTATCAGAAAAAAAAGTACTTAATAAAAATATAATAGATTAAGTAATTTATAAAAATATATCTTAATATTAATATATGAAGAAAATAAAAAATACTCATTTAAAACAGAGTATTTTTTTAATTATTTAAGATTAAAAAAGGTTGCTAATTTTACAAATTAAAAGGAATGAATATACAATCTATATTTGATTGAAGTCATTCCTAAAATAAAATATTTATTTACCTTCATTAACTCTCTTTTTTAATGCTTTACAAGAATTAAATTTAACTACTCGCTTTCTAGGAATAGCCATCGGTTCTGAATTTTGTGGATTTACTCCCGGTCGAGCTTTGCGGTATTTAATAGTAAAAGTTCCAAAGTTACGTAGTGTTACTTTTTCTCCTTTAATTAAAGCAGTAGCAATTTTATCTAAGATAAATTCTAACACTTCTTTGTATTCTTTTTCTGATAATTCTAATTTTTTTTGTACAGCTCGTGCTATCTGACTTTTTTGCATAAAATTTTCAACCCTTTCTTCACCAATTACCATAAGTATGTTATAAAAACATGCCTTAAATGATACTTATTATTATATAACATTTTTTAAAAAAACCTTATTTAATGAAAATCAAAGACTAGTAAAAAAATAAGATTTGAATATATAAATTTATATGTTAATTAACATGTGCAAAGCAAAAAATCTTTACATTAATTTTCTTGTATGTTAAAATTCAAAAAATAAGTAAATAACTATTTCGGAGGTACTAAGATATGCAAATGAAAAATTTATTAAGACTTATGGGTGCATTAGCCCTAACAACAGTAGCTACTACTTCAGTTGTAGCTTGTGGTGATCAAACTGATAAGCAAGATATTAAAGATGTTAAAGTTGATGATCTTAAAACAGCAGTAGATAGTGAAAAAACTTTTGGTGATTTAAATACTAATAAAGAAATTACTGATGTAGTTGCAGCAGCGATTAAAAAAACAACTAAATTAGATGTTAGTGTAGGTACTGATTTTACTTTAACTAATGATAAGAAAAAAGAAGATAAACAAGTTGCTGGTGAAGTTAAATTTACAGTTACAGCACAAGGTGATAAAATTTCAGGAACATTTACATTTACAGATACTTTAACTGTTGCTAAGCAAGATATTAAAGATGTTAAAGTTGATGATCTTAAAACAGCAGTAGATAGTGAAAAAACTTTTGGTGATTTAAATACTAATAAAGAAATTACTGATGCAGTTGCAGCAGCGATTAAAAAAACAACTAAATTAGATGTTAGTGTAGGTACTGATTTTACTTTAACTAATGATAAGAAAAAAGAAGATAAACAAGTTGCTGGTGAAGTTAAATTTACAGTTACAGCACAAGGTGATAAAATTTCAGGAACATTTACATTTACAGATACTTTAACTGTTGCTAAGCAAGATATTAAAGATGTTAAAGTTGATGATCTTAAAACAGCAGTAGATAGTGAAAAAACTTTTGGTGATTTAAATACTAATAAAGAAATTACTGATGCAGTTGCAGCAGCGATTAAAAAAACAACTAAATTAGATGTTAGTGTAGGTACTGATTTTACTTTAACTAATGATAAGAAAAAAGAAGATAAACAAGTTGCTGGTGAAGTTAAATTTACAGTTACAGCACAAGGTGATAAAATTTCAGAAACATTTACATTTACAGATACTTTAACTGTTGCTAAGCAAGATATTAAAGATGTTAAAGTTGATGATCTTAAAACAGCAGTAGATAGTGAAAAAACTTTTGGTGATTTAAATACTAATAAAGAAATTACTGATGTAGTTGCAGCAGCGATTAAAAAAACAACTAAATTAGATGTTAGTGTAGGTACTGATTTTACTTTAACTAATGATAAGAAAAAAGAAGATAAACAAGTTGCTGGTGAAGTTAAATTTACAGTTACAGCACAAGGTGATAAAATTTCAGGAACATTTACATTTACAGATACTTTAACTGTTGCTAAGCAAGATATTAAAGATGTTAAAGTTGATGATCTTAAAACAGCAGTAGATAGTGAAAAAACTTTTGGTGATTTAAATACTAATAAAGAAATTACTGATGCAGTTGCAGCAGCGATTAAAAAAACAACTAAATTAGATGTTAGTGTAGGTACTGATTTTACTTTAACTAATGATAAGAAAAAAGAAGATAAACAAGTTGCTGGTGAAGTTAAATTTACAGTTACAGCACAAGGTGATAAAATTTCAGAAACATTTACATTTACAGATACTATTGAATAAATAATTAATATATATTAATTTAAAATGACATAATTTAAATTGTGTCATTTTTTTCTAATTATTTTTCAAAATTTATTTGACTATTACTATTAAAAACTGGTATTATACTTATTGGACTAAATTTTGATACACTAGGAATTGTGTATATAATTAATTCTTTAAAATCATAAAGGAGGCTAACGATTAATGCCAACAATGAACCAACTATTACGTAAAGGACGTACAGATAAAAAATACAAATCTAAATCACCAGCGTTAAATGTTTCATATAATTCATTAACAAAAACAACTTCTTCAATTAGCAGTCCGCAAAAAAAAGGTGTAGCGCTTGTAGTTACTACAAGAACACCAAAAAAACCTAACTCAGCTTTAAGAAAAATTGTTCGTGCTCGTTTAACTAACGGTATGGAAGTTACTGCTTATATTTCTGGAGAAGGTCATAATTTGCAAGAACATGCTATTGTTGGAATCCGTGGTGGGAGAGTTAAAGACTTACCTGGAGTTAGATACCATGTTATTCGTGGGTATTCTGATACTGCCGGAGTAGTAAATCGTAATCAAGGTCGTTCTAAATACGGAACTAAAAAACCAAAAGATAAGAAATAAGGAGGTAAAACTAAATGCGTAAAAATCAAGCTATTAAAAGAGAATTAGTTGCTGATCCAATTTATGATTCAAAAATTGTTACTCAATTAATTAACGCCATTATGATTGATGGTAAAAAAAGTGTAGCTCAAAAAATTGTTTATAATTCTTTTAAAATTGTTGGAGAAAAAACCCAACAAGTACCATTAGAAGTATTTGAAAAGGCAATTGCTAATATTACACCACAATTAGAAATTAAAACTCGAAGAATTGGTGGCGCAAACTATCAAGTTCCTATTGAAGTTAGTGCTACTCGTAAGATAACTTTAGCAATTCGTTGATTAGTTTCTTATTCACAAGCAAGATATGGTAATAGTATGCAAGATAAACTTGCAGCTGAGATTATGGATGCTGCTACTGGTAATGGTTCATCAATTAAAAAACGTGATGAAATTCATCGTATGGCTGAAGCTAATAAAGCCTTTGCTCACTATAAATGATAATAAAGGAGAGAGAAAATGGCAGAAAAATCAGGTCGAGAATATTCACTAGCAAATACTAGAAATATTGGAATTATGGCTCATATTGATGCTGGTAAAACTACAACAACAGAAAGAGTTTTATACCATACTGGTAAAATTCATAAAATTGGTGAGGTACATGAAGGTGCCGCAACTATGGACTGAATGGAACAAGAACAAGAACGTGGTATTACTATTACTTCAGCTGCAACAACTGCTGTTTGAAGAAATAATCGAATAAATATTATTGATACTCCGGGTCACGTTGATTTTACTGTTGAAGTTGAACGCTCATTAAGAGTTTTAGATGGAGCAGTTGCTGTATTAGACGCGCAAACTGGAGTTGAACCACAAACTGAAACTGTTTGAAATCAAGCAACTAGGTATAATGTACCAAGAATTGTTTTTGCAAATAAAATGGATAAAATTGGGGCTGACTTTGCTCATTCAATTCAAACATTAAAAGATCGTCTTGGTGCTAATGCTCATGCAATTCAATGACCAATTGGTGCAGAAGATGCTTTTGATGGAATTATTGATATAATTGAGATGAAAGCATACCATTTTGATGGTAAACCAAATGAGGATTATAAAGAAATTGCAATTCCTGAAGAACTTAAAGATGTTATTGCAAGTAGACGTGAGGAATTATTAGAAGCACTTTCTCACTTTGATGATGATTTCTTTATGAAATATGCTGAAAGAGAAGTAACGGTTGCTGAAATTAAGACAGTAATTCGTAAAGCAACAATTGTTGCTGAGTTTTTCCCAGTATTATGTGGTAGTGCCTTTAAAAATAAAGGTGTTAAATTAATGTTAGATGCAGTTATTGATTACTTGCCTTCACCATTAGATGTACCTGCAATTAAAGGAATATTACCTGTTTCATCAAAAGAAGTAGAACGTCATTCTAGTGATGAAGAACCTTTCTCAGCGTTGGCATTTAAAATCATGACTGACCCTTTTGTTGGAAGATTAACTTTTTTTAGAGTATATTCGGGAACATTAGAATCTGGTAGTTATGTATTAAACTCAACTAAAGAAAAAAAAGAGCGTGTTGGTCGAATTTTACAAATGCATGCCAATAGTCGTGCCGAAATTAAAAAGGTTTATGCTGGTGACATTGCTGCTATTGTTGGTTTAAAAGATACAACTACTGGTGATACATTATGTGATGAAAAACATGAAGTTATTTTAGAAAAAATGGTATTTCCAGAACCAGTTATTTCATTAGCGCTTGAACCAAAAACAAAAGCTGATCAAGAAAAAATGAGTTTAGGTTTACAAAAACTTGCAGAAGAAGATCCAACATTCCGTGTTTCATCAGACAAAGAAACAGGACAGACAATTATTTCAGGAATGGGAGAACTGCATTTAGACATCTTAACTGATCGTTTAAAACGTGAATTTAAAGTAGCAACTAACATTGGAAATCCACAAGTTGCTTATCGTGAAACAATTAAAGCAGTTTGTGAGCGCGCTGAGGGTAAATATATTCATCAATCAGGTGGTCGCGGCCAATATGGACATGTTATTATTAAATTTGAACCAAATCCAGATAAAGGATTTGAGTTTGTTGATAAAATTGTTGGTGGTAAAGTGCCACGTGAATACATTAAACCAGTACAAGAAGGATTAATTGAATCATTAGCTAATGGTTTAATTGCTGGATATCCAGTTATTGACGTTAAAGCAACATTATATGATGGTTCATTCCACCCTGTTGACTCTTCAGAACGTGCCTTTAATATTGCAGCTTCTAAATCTTTACAAGATAATAAAGATTTATTAAAACCAGTATTATTACAACCAATTATGAATGTTGAAGTTATTATTCCAGATGAATATTATGGTTCTATTGTTGGTAAAATTTCTGGTAAAAGAGGTACTATTGAAGCAGATGAAATGCGTGGTAACAGTAAAGTTGTTAAAGCTAAAGTGCCTTTATCTGAAATGTTTGGTTATGCTACTGAATTACGTTCAATGACCCAAGGACGTGGAACATATACAATGTCTTTTTCACACTATGAAGAAGCACCAAAATCAGTTGCTGAAGCAGTTGCTGGTAAATATCAAAAAGGAAGAATTACTAAAAAATAAAATAATTTAATTGAAAGTATAATAACTTTACTTTAAAATTATCTTAGTGTTTAATTTAATTAAATAAAAATAAGTATTAATTATTTCTAAGGAGGAAACAAAAATGGCAGAAAAAGAAGTAAAAAAATCAAAGCCTGTATCAACAGGCCCAAAACAAAAATTTGAACGTACAAAACCGCACGTTAATGTTGGAACAATTGGTCACGTTGACCATGGAAAAACAACATTAACTGCTGCAATTACTAGTTATTGTTCAAAACATGAAGCAGATGGATATAAAGGTATGTTTAAGGACTATGCTTCTATTGATGCTGCTCCAGAAGAAAAAGCACGTGGTATTACTATTAATACAGCTCACGTTGAATATGAAACACCAACTCGTCACTATGCACACGTTGACTGTCCAGGTCACGCTGACTATATTAAAAATATGATTACAGGTGCAGCTCAAATGGATGGTTCAGTGTTAGTTGTTTCTGCAACTGATGGCCCAATGCCACAAACACGTGAACACATTCTATTGGCACGTCAAGTTGGAGTTAAAAAAATTGTTGTATTCTTAAATAAGTGTGATATGGAAAGTGTAGACGATGACGTATTAGAACTTGTTGAAATGGAAATTCGTGAATTACTAACTAAGTATGAATTTGAAGGTGATGATACACCAATTATTCGTGGTTCTGCAAGAGGAGCATTAGATGGTAAAAAAGAATGAGAAGAAAAAATTAAAGAATTATTAACAGCAATGGATGAATGAATTCCAACACCAAAAAGAGAAGTTGATAAACCAGTATTATTAGCTGTTGAAGATGTTTTCACTATTACTGGACGTGGAACAGTAGCTACTGGAAGAATTGAACGTGGAACTTTAAAAGTTAATGATGAAATTGATATTATTGGTATTAACAAAGGTCTTAAAAAAGTTGTTGTTACTGGTATTGAAATGTTCAGAAAATTATTAGATGAAGCACAAGCTGGTGATAACGTTGGAGTATTATTACGTGGAGTTAAACGTGAAGATATTCAACGTGGACAAGTTATTGCTAAACCAGGATCAGTTACTCCACATACTAAATTTAAAGGTGAAGTTTATATTCTAACTAAAGAAGAAGGTGGACGTCATACTTCATTTAATCCAGGATATCGACCACAATTTTATTTCCGTACAACTGATGTTACAGGAAGTATGGGAGACTTTATTAATAAAGGTGAAAAATCGGAATTAATTATGCCAGGTGATAACGTTACTATTACTGTTGAATTAATTCACCCAGTTGCCCTTGAGAAAGGTACTCAATTCTCAATCCGTGAAGGTGGAAGAACTGTTGGTGCTGGACAAGTTACTGAAGTTATTAAATAATCACATTAAATTAAAAATCTTTATTCTCAAAAGAGAATAAAGATTTTTAATTAAAAATATTTTAGTAGTAAAATTAATTTATAGAAAAGAGATGACAAATCAATGCCTTATGTTAAAGAGCTGGAAAGTCTAATTTTAAATCGTAAATCAATTCGTAATTATGATCCTAGTAAAATTATTAGTGATAGTAAAATTAACGATATTCTTAACTATGTGCGTCATACCCCATCTTCATATGGTTTAGAACCATGAAAAATTTTAGTTATTAGTAATTCTAAAATTAAAGCACAATTGCAACCAATCATAAATAATCAACAACAAGTTAGTACTTGTTCACATTTATTTATTTTATTAAGTTATAGTGGTGAAAATTTCAATACTAGTAATCAATGATTTGTTGATACTGTTATGAAAAGACGTAATTTAACAAAACCACAATACGAAATTTATAAATCAACATTTAATAATTTCTTTGATCATGACAAAAAAACACAAATAAATCATTGGGCACAATGTCAAACTTTTATTTTATTACAAAATCTTTTATTATTATTAACTGCTCATGAAATTGATAATGTTGTATTAGGTGGTTTTAATGAACAACAATTATTAACTTACTTAGAATCAAATAAGATTATTGAACCTAATAAGTATCATGTTACAATTTTAGTGTCTGCTGGTTATGGTTATCCATCAAAAACTAAAATTATTAAAAACGAAGTTAGTGAAATCAGTACGCTTATCAAATAAATGTATTAGAAAAGGTATTGCAATGAAATTAAAAATAAATAACTTAGATATTGAATTAAATATTAATGTTATTGGTAAATTTTTAGATAAGATTGAATATCCAATTCTTATTTTTGATTTTGAGACTTTTCGTAATTTATTACATAAAAAAAAGAACAATTCGTATGCTCATGATTTTGAAAAAATTTTTTCAATTGCATTATTAATTATTAATAAAAAAGAAGATTTAAGTGTTAGTAATTTACAAAATAAAAAGTTACATTTGTTCGTTAAAACTGTTATTCCACAACCAAATATTTTAAATGAAGATTTAAAGCTTGTTAAACATCAGCAACAGTTTTTTAAATTTTTAACTAATAAGTTATTGAAACATAACATTAAATCTTTGATTTTACTTGGTGCTAGAACTGAGATATTAATGCTAAAAAACTATTTGAGTTATCATAATGATGAAAGTAAATTCAAAAATAAAGTTAGTTATTTTTTTCAAAAACATAAAATTTTTGATTTATATGACATTTGAAATAATGATCAAGTTTTAAATTTACCTTTATATAAAAAAGGTTTACATCTTGATGTTGGTGCTACTAAAAAAACTTCAATACTAATTAAAAATAATAATGATTATTGTAAAATATTAAAAGAACAATTTTCATTAACAAATAATAATATTGGAAGAATTATTGATCAATATTTTTTTAATAATATTTGTTTATTACCTAGTTTTACTACGCAAGTAGCAAATCATAATCAAAATGATGTTCTAATTGGCGCTGCAATCTTATCATTACTTTATACTTTTTGTGATAAATATTAAGAAAATAAAAAATATTAATTTAAATAATTAATATTTTTTATTACATTTTATTTTTTTAGTTCAAATTTTTTGGTGTTTGTGAATTATATATTGTTGTATTTGTTGATAAAGGCATTAAATTATTAATTTCATTAACATTCAATCTTGTTTCACTATTTGAACTTACATCTTGAGTTTCTAAATTATCATCATTATTTGTTAATTTAAGTAAATTTTGAAATTGTTCTTCAAGTTCTGTTTTAGATTGACTAATTAAATAAGTATTTTCAAACACTGATTTTTTGCAAGGATATCAATATCCATCTTCATCTCAAATTAAAACATCTTCTTTAGTATATTGTACTTCTTTTTTAGTACCATTTGGACCCCAAGGTAATGATAATTTTCCACTTTTATTATCTTTATTAAGATTAACTATTTTTATTTTAGAATCGGGATTTGCTCAAGCTTCCCCCTTACTTATATTATTAATAACTGGAATATAAGTAGTTTTAAATTTTTTTTGGTTAACAACTCAATGTTCACCAATAACTCCTGTAATAATATAATCACCGCGATGACAAGTTACTGTTACTTTTTCTAGTGTTTCAATTTCTAATGGATTATTATCTTGATGTAATTGAAATTCATATTTTACAGTAGGGTTTTTAATACAAAATGTAACATTTGAATTTTCTGTATTTTCTTTAAATAACATATTTTCTCCTTCATCTTTTTGTTTTTTTGAATAAAGACTTTATTTTAAAAATAAACATATAGTAAATTTTAAATTTCAATATTTATCTTTATTTTTTTAAAATAATTTAATAAAATTAAAAAAACTAATATAGATAAAAATATCTATATTAGTAATGAACATTTAATAAATTATTATTAATAATATCATTTTTTTATCTTTTTTAAAAATATTTTTGTAATTAAATTATTATATATAATTGTAAATTTATGAGTAAAAGTAGCAATATTATAAATTAAAATCATAATTTTATGATTTACTAACACCCAAACTAATACCTAATATAAGGTGTACTTATGCTATAATTACTATAGTATATTGTTGACTCTTCGTTAAAATTAAGTTTGAAAAGGAGTATTAACTATGAAAATTGGAATTATTGGAGCATCAGGAAAATCAGGACTTGTTTTAACTAAAGAAGCTTTAAAACAGGGATATCAAGTTGTTGCCATTACTAGAAATCCTATTAAAATGCCAATTCTTAATAATGATAATCGATTGACCATTAAAAAAGCTGATCTTACTAATAAAAGTAGTATTAAAGCGGTTGTTAATGATGTTGATATTTTAATTAGTGCTTACGGCCCTACTATTGATAATCCCCAAAATATTCATCAGCAAGTTGCTAAAAACTTAATTACTATCATGCATGAATGTCAAAATATTAAAAGGTTATTAATTGTTGGTGGTGCTGGTAGTTTGTTAGATGATAAGAATGAAATATTAGTAGAAACAAGTGCATTTCCTGAAGCATGAAAAGAACATGCACAACAACAAGTTCAAGCATTAGCTACTTATCGTAGCAGTGACATTAATTGAACATATTTTAGCCCTTCTTTATACTATGACCCAGAATTACCAACTTTAGGTAAATTTAAAATTGGTAACAATCATTTAATTGTTAATAAAGAAGGAAAAAGTGAGATTAGTTATGGTGATGCTGCAATTGCTATTATTAATGAGATTAAAGAACAAAAATTTATTAAAAAACGTTTTACAGCGGGTTATAATTAATATTTTGTTTGAAAGGATATTAGACAAATGGTAAAACTTACAAAAGAACAAATTTTACAAAAAACGATAACTCTAAATAATGGTGTCAAAATTCCTCAATTTGGATTAGGTACATATTTAATGGTTGATAGTAAATCTATTTATAATTCAGTAATTTGTGCTTTGCAAAATGGTTATCGTCATATTGATACTACAGAATATTATAAAAACGAGGAGATAATTGGTAATGCAATTAAAGATTTTTTAGCAGAAAATCCAGAAGTTAAAAGGGAAGATTTATTTATTACTTCTAAAATTTGAAATGACAATCATGAATATGAACTTACTAAAGATGCTTTGTGTGGTATCCTGACTCGTTTAAAACTAGAGATTATTTAGATTTATGTTTAATTCATTGACCAACTAAACAAAGTTTTGAATGTTGAAGAGCCTTAGAAGAATTTTATGAATATGGTAAAGTTAGGGCAATTGGTGTTTCAAATTTTAATAGTTCACAATTAAAAGATTTTTTAAAAAAAATAAAAATAAAACCAGCAATTAATCAAATTGAAACACATCCTGGTTTTAATCAAAAAAACACAATAGATTTTTGTTACGAGAATAATATTGCTGTTACTTCATGAAGAACAATGCTAGGTGGTAGAGCAGATGAAATACCATTATTACAAGAATTAGCAAATAAATACAAGGTTACTACTAGTCACATTGCTTTAAGATGAGCTTGACAATTGGGTCAAGTAGTTATTCCTAAATCAACTAATCCAGAGCGAATTATTAGTAATCCCGATATTGGGGGTTTTGAACTAACAGAAGAAGAAATGTTAAAAATTCAAAAATTACCACAAACTGCTTTAGGCCCACAATCTAATGATAAAAAATTTTGAAAAGGAATTATGATGGATTAAATTTAAAAAGGGGGTTAAATAATTGTGATTTGAAATGATACAACTAAGGAATTAGCAAAAAAACTAAATACTAATTTTGTTACAGGTTTAACTGAAGAAGCCGCAGCTCAATTGTTAATAGAAACAGGACCTAATCAATTACCAGTTACGAAAAAAAAGCCAATTTGAAAAATAGTTTTAGCACATTTTATTGAACCATTTGTTTTAGTATTAATTGCATTAGCAATTATTGCTACTGTTATTGGTCAATGACAAGAAGCATTAGTTGTTTTTTTAATTGTAATTGTTGATGCTACTTTGGCTACTTATCAAGAAGTAAAAGCTGCAGCTTCTTTGGACTCTTTAAAGAAATTAGTTTCTTCACAAGCAGTAGTAATTCGTAATGGTAATAAATACGATATTGATGCTAAAGATTTAGTGGTAGGTGATTTGGTTTATTTAGATGTGGGAATGTTTGTACCTGCTGATCTGCGTATTATTCAGTCTTATAATTTACGTACTAATGAATCACTTTTAACTGGTGAATCAACCTTAATTAGTAAAACTACTGAAGCATTAACTGAAGAAAAATTATCAATTGGTGAAAGAACTAATCTTGCTTTTATGTCTACTTCTATTGCGACAGGTAGTGGTCTTGGTTTAGTTTATGCAACAGCAAAAACTTCTGAAATTGGAAAAATAACTAAGTTATTACAAGAAGAAAAAGAACCTAAATCACCATTAACGCGACAAATGTCTTTTTTAATTAGAATAATTTCAGTTTTTGCTTTATTATTAGGTTTAGCTATGTTTTTACTACAATTTTTCTTAATTAAAGTACCTGCTATTAATGCTTTAATTTTTGGAATTGTTTTAACAATAGCAGTAATACCTGAAGGTTTGCAAGTTATTGTCACCGTTTCATTATCACTGGGAAGTTCAAGAATGGCAAAAAAACATGCTATTGTTAAACATTTACCTGCTGTTGAAACATTAGGTCAAGTTGATATTATTTGTTCTGATAAAACCGGAACTTTAACACAAAATAAAATGACTGTTAAAAAATATTATTTAACAAAATCAGTTAATGATAGTAATGACTTTAAAAAGAAAACTAAACAAGAACAATTATTTTTAGATTGTTTAGTATTATGTAATAATAGTGAAGTTAGTAAAAATAAAACTATTGGTGATCCAACAGAAGCAGCACTTATTAATTGATCAGAAACATTAAAGTTTCCAACAAAGGCACTTAGTGATAAACATACTCGAGTTCATGAAATACCTTTTGATTCCAATCGTAAATTAATGTCAACAATTAATGAATATGATAAAGAAACTTATGTTTTTGTTAAAGGCGCGGTTGATAATATGATTAATATTTGTACTCATACGCTTATTAATAACGAAAGAGTAGTATTAACTGCACAAATTAAAAAAGAAATAATTGCAAGTATGGAAGAAATGTCAAATTCAGCATTACGTGTTTTAGGAGCAAGTTATAAAACTGTTAATAATACGAAAGATTATAGTAATATTAATGAAATTGAAAGTAATTTAACTTTTTTAGGATTAGTTGGAATGATTGATCCGCCAAGAAACGAAGTTAAAGATTCTTTAGTTAAAACTAAAAAAGCAGGTATTGATACAATTATGATTACTGGTGATCATTTAAATACTGCTGTTGCTATTGGTCAAGAATTAGGTTTGATTGAAAATAAAACACAAGCACTTAGTGGTAATACAATTGATGATATTCCAGAAGAATCATTTAATGCTAATATTAATCAATATCGAGTTTTTGCTCGTGTTTCTCCTGAACATAAAGTTAAGATTGTTAAAGCATTACAGAGTCATAATAAGGTTGTTTCGATGACTGGTAATGGTGTTAATGATGCTCCTAGTTTAAAAGCAGCAGATATTGGAGTAGCGATGGGTATTACGGGAACCGATGTTGCTAAAGAATCTTCACAAATAGTATTAACTGATGATAATTTTGCTACTATTGTTGATGCTATTGAAGAAGGGCGTAATATTTACAGTAAAATTAAAAGAATTGTTATTTTTATTTTAATTACTAATATGGCCCAAGTATTTTCAATTGTTATTGGTGCTATTTTTGGATGAAATGAATTATTGCAACCAATTCAAATTTTATGAATTAATTTAATTGTTGAATCTGTTATTGCAATTCCAATGTCAATGGGACCTAATAACCCTGATTTAATGCTTAGAAAACCAACAAAACGGAATGATAGAATTCTTACTGGTAGTTGAGGATTTATTGGTATTGTTAGTATAATATTAAGTACCTTGTTACTATTAGCTTTTCATTTTTTACCTCAAATTTTACATGAAAATAATAGCGAAGGTTTTGTTTTTGTTTTTGTTATAATGACTAATGCTCCTTTTTTTTATGCATTTTCTTTTGTTTCAGGTGCTAATACAAGTATTTTTAATAAGATTACTTGAAAAAATAAATATATTTGAGTTGCGGCGATTAGTGCTTTTGCTATTAATACTTTTATTATTTTTACACCTGTTGTTAGCAATGCTTTTGGTATTGGTGCTGGTTTTCGTGTAGTTGATTGATTACTTTGTATTGCTTTATCAACAATACCAATGTGATTATTAGAAGTGTATAAAGGAATTAGACTTTTAGTTAATAAATTAATTAAAAAAGAACAAAATAAAGTAAAAGTTAAATAATATAGAATGGAAAATTAATAATGAGAATTATTCCATATGAATTATTTAGTTATACACCAGATATGAGTTTAACTGCATTGCGTAAGGAATTACTAATGTATGATCATTGTTTAAATAAAAAAATTACAAATATGGCAATGCAACCATTTTTAGATTTGGAACGCAACTACTTTAATTTACTTTTATGTAAATGAGAATTAGAAATGCAAAAACGAAATCATTATGTTAATTCATTATTTAAATGTTATACTAAATACAATGATTTTGAATTTGTTGCAACTCCTGATTTTTTAATTATTGAATGTTGCATACAATGAGATTTAAAAGGTTTTCAGCCATATAAATGTAATTTAAATTGATATGAAATTATGATGATGACAATTAAAAACAAAGATAAAATAAATAAATATTTTTATGAACAACTTTCTTTGTGATATAAAGAAATGTTTATGAAAATTAATAACAATGGTTCTTTTAAACCTAAGAAATTAAATATGAATGTTGTTTTTGAAAAAATAAATAATTTTTTACTAACAGCATAATAGTTTTTGAAAAAAATTTTGATTTTATTTTATAATTTAATTATAAATTACTTTAATAGAATGGAGATTTTATTTTTGAAAAAATAAAATTAAAGATAAAGTATATAAATATGTTGAAAAATTTCTCTTTGAAAATAGAGAAATATGAAATAGATTTGATTTTTTTAGTAAAAATTGAATTAATAAAAAAATTTCTTTTTCTTTGCCTTTGGTTTTCTAAAATTTTAAATTTACTAACAACTTTTTCATTATTTTCATCTTTATTTTTTTATATTTCTCATTTAAAATAATTAAGTCTTTAATCTTCTCCTGATTTTTGCTTAATATTGCTTCTTAATTTACTGATTTCTTCTTGGTTACTTTAAGTTTTTTTGTTTTCTTTTTTTCATTTAAAATCTCATTATTTCAAAAATATTACTTATTAAATTATTTGTTTATTAACAATTAGTTTTTTATTTTTTCTTTTTATTGCATTTCTTATTTTTGAAATTAAACTAAATATGTTGTTCAATTACTTCTATTTTAATTACCCTTTTTAAACAATTAACCCACTTACTTTAGCATAAAAGTAGTGGGTTAAAATTATATATTGGATAGCAACTATATGTTATCAAATTTTGTTTATTTTCAATAGACTTCTTTCATATTTGATTTAAAATTTACATTAGTTAATAATTTTAATAGCTTTTGGCAAAGTGACAGATATTAAATTAGTCGTTCCAACAAAATCAATTGAATTTCATTGAGCAGTAATTTTAACTTTGACTATTTTACTAGTAGTTGATAAATCAATAGTAGTAATTCTATTAATACAATCTTCATCTATTATATCATATACATAATCAAGTTCTTTGATGACAATATCGTCATAACATATTTTTTGTACAGAATTATTGATGATTGAATCTAATGCATTTTCTAATTCTTCTTTTGTAACAGCATTCGGGTCAATGGCCTCAATTTGACTTGGACTATCAATATTAGTAATTTGGTTTAAATCAGTTCATGATTGTAATAAGCAGTAACTAATTGTAATATTATTTTTTTCTCCTTTAAATTTGGTTCCATTTTTAGCAACAATTTTAATATTTAAATTTAAAGTTAAAAAATCATTTTGTTTGAAAATATCAATAAAGTATAAATCTTTAAAGTAAAAATATTTTTCAAAAATTTTTATATAAACATCATAGTCATTACTTGTAATAGTTTTTAAACCTAACATTGTTACTAATTTTTCTTGTAATTTATTTAAAAATTCAGATTTTATATTTTTTTTAAATTTTAATATCCCTAAATCTATATTATTAGGAATTTTTGAAATATCAATTTTTGTATCTTTTTTTGAGTCTGGTGTATCACAAGCAACTACAGTTAATGGTATTGGTGTTGATATTGCTAAAATTGATAATAATTTTAATAAATTTTTCATTTTATTTTTCTCCTTTAAATTCATTTACTTTCATATAAATTATATAAAATAGAACTTAAATACCATTATATAATATTATTCACGGCAATAAATAAGAATGACAAAAAATTTCTAAAATAAAATGTAAAAATAATTAGTAGTTTTAATGATAAAAGTTATCAAGGTTCAATAATTATTGATATAACTAAACAAACAAATATTTCAGATATTTATATGCAAAATTATTTTGCAGAGAAAACTAAACCAGTAACATCAAATAAACAGCAGGCAATTGTAAATGTTACAGATAGTTTAAAGAAAATTCAAAAAAATGAATATCTTACTAAGTCAATTAGAAGATATGTATAAAGAAAAAAATGATTTTAATCAAAGGATAATGATTATACATTAGGATTTGATAAAAGTCCTTTAATAAAAGGTATTATTGAAGGTAGAAATATATTAGCACATCAATTAATCTTTATTAGTCCATCTCAAAAAATTAGTTATTTTCCTCATTTAATTTCTATTATATATTTAGTTTTGTGATATCTTTATGAAATAGATTACTAAAAATATTTAATGTAATAATAGTTGGAAATTATACATCTTTGCCATTCTTAATTGCTTTAATATCTTTTTTTAACTGCTCTTTTAAAAATTTAATATCATTCTCACTATTTTTTACTTTTTTTAATGCTTCAATTTTAACTTTAGTATCTTTTTTTAATGTTTGAATCTTATCATTTTTTTCAGATCTAATTAACAATTTGGCTCCAACTTTCTTTGTTAAAATGTGTAAACCCTTAAAAGGGTATTTTTTTAATAAAAGTTTTTCATCTTCAATTAATTCTTGATTGCGAGAAGCAATAACAGTAGCTTGTAAACCACCAGAAATATTAACTGCAGTTCTGCCCATATCAAATAAACCATCTAAGGCACCAATAATACCATAAACAGCAGCATAATAGCTACCAAAACCAAGACCACCTAAAACACCAGCCGTTACAACAGCAGCAGTTCCTGGCACTCCCGCAATTCCTCCTAATGAAGCAACTAGTGTTACAATTAAACCATTAATAAATAAAATAGCGATTGTTCAGTTGGGAAAATTACCAGGAAGGATAACACTAAATCATAAGAAAGATAAAATAATTCCAGCTTGTACTCCAGCACAGCCACTTAAACCTATTGTTGTTGAAAGTGGCATTACTGTATCACTACCCTCTTCTTTCACTTTTAAATCTTCTTTTAAGGTATTCATAGCAATTGGTAAAGCGGCATTAGAAGACTGAGTTGTAAAACCAGCAATAATTGGTTTCTGTGCTTTTACTAATCAACGATAAGGATTAATACCAAATAAATATAATGATAATAAATGTCATAAGAAAGTAATAAGTAGTGCTAAATAAGCAACCCCAATAATAATGCCAATATTAGCAAGTGCACCAATTGGTTGATTAATAATTGCTGTGGCTAGCATACTCATAACAGCAAATGGCATAATTTTAATAAACATCATTAATATTGTGAAATAATAATTTTTCACATTGTTTCTAAAGTGTTTCTTGCTTTGTCCATTCGTTCTTCATTATGCTTAGTTAGTTTTTTAATTGCAAATCCAATTAAAGCACCAAGTACAATAATTGGAATAATTAATGTTTGAGTAAAAACACCAATTAAGCTGCTAGGAACGTAACTAATGATAATTTTGGGAATTGTTTTGGCAGTAGTTTTATCGTAATTACCACCATCAGTTAAATTAAAACCTTGCCCAATTTTGAAAGCAATTCCTAGTCCAAAGGCAATAGTAAAAGCAATAGCCACATTTATTAATAAAATAGTAATACCAACTCCTGAAACTTTAGTTATTGTTTTTGAGTTACTATTTTTTTTACTAGTAATTCTAGCGATAGCTAAAAATACTAATGGAATAGTTAACATAGTAATACCAATAATAAAAATAGTTTTTAATAATTCAATTCAGTGTACAATTTCTGCAACTCAGGGTATATAGTCAGGATTAGGTTTTATTGGTGTTCCAGGTAAGTTAGGATAAGTAATGTTATAACTATTAAAACCAGTAATAGCTTGGATAGTAATACCAAAAATTAGTCCTAATCCCATTCCAGTAAAAATACGAATTGGAAATTTAGGTTTAGTTTTTTTAATAAAAATAGAAAGTGCTAGGATAATACTAAAAAAGACAATTATCCCGATTAGACTTTGTCAGTGTGAAATACCAACAAAGTCTCTTAATAAGTTAATATTGTCATTACTAAGAGTTGTCATAGTTGCTACCTCATTCTTTTTATTTTTTATAGGTTATGACGATGTTACTTTTCTGCTTGCTATATGAATAATATCACTAGTACGAGCAAAAGGAGGTGAATAAACTAAATCTAAATTTTGTAAATCACGGATGTCCATTTTATTTCAAATGGCAGTAGCAAGAGCATTAATTCTTAATGTGGCATGATTATAACCTGCCATTTGTGCTGCCAGTAATTGGAAATTTGTTTTATCATAAAATAGTTTTAAGTATAAAGGACGAGATTGTTTTAAGTATCTTGGTAGATCATAATCTTTAATATAAACACTACCAATTTTATTTTTATCAATCGTATCAAAACTACCAGTTTTTGTTATTTCTAAATTACCAACACGTAAAATACTTGACCCTAAAGTTCCTGGATATTTATGTTCTGGGTTTTTAATATTATCAGCAATAATACGTGCCATTTTATTAGCATTAGTTGCCAAGGGAACATATATTGATGATTTATCAAATTGACTATATATTTGTGCACAATCACCACCACTATACATATTTGAAAACTTTTTTGTAAGATTTTCTTTAGAAGGAATTTGACAGAATTCGTTAATAATAATTGCTTTATTTTTGTTTAATTCAATATTGCTATTTTGTAAAAAATTCGTATTTGGTTCAAAACCAACTGCTAGTATTACTAAATCACAAGGTATTGTTTTTCCGTTTTTTTTATCATTTACACTTTTTAAACGCAAATCATTAACATTATTATGAGTCATCATTAGTTCTTCAACTTGATAGTTTAGTAAAATAGTGGCATTGTTTTTTGATTTAGTTTTATGATTAATATTTTTTTTGGTTAGTTCATCATAAATTAATTGACTAAATTCTTTATCAACAACGTCTGCCATTAATTGATCTTTCATTTCAACGATTGTGACATCTTTTTTTTGTTTTAAGCACGCTTCTGCCATTTCCATGCCAATAAATCCACCACCGATAATAACTATTTTTTTAGCATTTTTCATTGCTTTTTTTAGATTTATGGCATCTTCTTTAGTAAAAACATTATAAACATTATGTGGTAAAATACCATGACTAAAAGGTGGCGGAATTTTTGGTTTGGCTCCTGTTGCAATAACTAAGGCATGATAAGATACAACTTTTGCTTTAGTTTTATCGTCTATTGTTTTTTTGACATGAATTTCTTGTTTTGCTGTATCGACTTTAATAACATTTTGATTTAAATGAATTTTATTTTTATTTTTATTATTAGTTTTTTCTGAAAAATCTTTTTTTGTACGGTCATTTAAAAGTTTTTTATTTTTAAATTCATTAGCAATATAATAAGGAATACCACAAGCACCAAGTGAAATATAGTTTTTTTCTTGATAAACATGGATATCAAAGTTTTTATCACTATTTTTTTCACTACGTAATAATTTACTCGCAACTCCCATCCCAGTCGCACCAGCACCAATAATAATAACTTTAATTTTCATTTTTATCATCGCTCCACTCTCATTAATTATAATATATATTTAATAAAAAAATCAATTAATAGTGTTTATCTTAAGTATTGATTCATTTTTGAACAAATTCTAAAGTAGTGTCACTAATACCCTTATCAGTTACTAAATTATATTCATTAACAACTGTGTGGTCTAAATCACCAATTAAAAAACTTTGACCGTGGTTAGCATCAAGGATAGTGTATAATGAACTTTTTTTTGGTATTTCATAGCGAATTTTTTCTTGAAATAATTCGTTAGCATTAGTGTAGTTAATAAAGTGATCATTTTGACCATGAAGAAATAACATTGGCATATCAGGTATTAGTTTTAAATATTTAATTGGTTGTATTTCTTGTAAACCATCAACACCAAATGCTTTTTGTGCTTTTTTACGACTTAATTTCAGCATTAAATTAGTAGGTAAGAAAGCATAGTTGTATAGTTTTTCACTATAGGTACGATCTAAGCGACTAAATGTACAATCAGAAATAATGAATTTTACTTTTTGATTAATTTTATGTTTTGCATATAAATTGCTTCACATTACTACTGTTGCGCCACCTAATGAAAAACCATATAATCCTAAAGCAGTAGTTTCTTGTTTATATGTTTTACAACAGTATTCAATAATGTCTTGTAAATCTTGTGATTCTTTTAAACCAAAAGTTGTTGGTGATGCATCACTTTCACCATGGTTACGAGCATCATATCAAATAACATTGTAGCCAGCACGTAAAAAAATGAAAGCTTGTTTAAATATTCAAAATCTTGTATTAGTTATTCCGTGTAATAGAATTATTGTTTTATTATTATTTTCATTTTTAAGGGGACTTTTTAAAAAATTACCGTATAATGTTAAATTGTCAATTGATGTTTTAATTGAAAAAGGAATTATATTTTCATGTTTTTCTAGGTATTCTCAATATTCAAAATACATTGGCCATTTTGCTAATTCAATTTTAACTTTCGGTTGAAATTGTGAATTATATTGCAAGCATGCTTTAAACATTTCAATTGAATTTATATTAACTTTTTGTCTTAATTTTATTCTATTAATACTACTTTGTTTCATTGGTTTTCCTCACATTTTAGGTCATACATTTTAATAGTCGACATTATTTAGTATTGTTGGTTTTGGTTTACAACGAATATATTTTTTATATTTTTTATAAGGTATAAATTTAATATATTTGTATTTGCTAACTACGTGTTGTCCATTATTTTTACTATTTCGTCGTAAACAGGGTTTTACTTTTTTGATTTTAAAAGTACCAAAATTAGGAATAGTAATTACTTTACCTAGTTGGTTAATATTTTTAATTTCTTCAATTACACAATTAAAAACTATTTCAATATCTTGAATGTTAAATTTAGTTTTATCTGATACTCTTGCAATTAATTCTTTTGCGTTCATAAAAATCAACCCTATCTGTTTGCCCATATCCTTCTAATATTATTTTATATTATTTTATTTATAAAATGTAATCTATAAATTTTTCGTACTTTGCTTGTTAATAATTTTATATATAAAAGGCATTTTACATATTTAATTTGAATAATTTTAACATTAAAAATAATAAGAATCAAAGATAAAAATTTCTTTATTATATTCAATAGTATAAATAAGTATATTCCTTAACTATAATTATAATTTCTATAAAATGTAATTACAAAAATAAAAGTGTTTGGCCATTGCTTTAGTTTTAAAGCAAGTGGTTTTTTTATTTTTGAAAGAAAAGAAAGAGAGGTTTAAAATTATTCTAGAGATAGCGACAACAAATGTTTCAATAAGTGATATTGAAAATAAGATTAGAAAATTTAAAGAAAATTTAGAAATTTTTAAAAAAGAATTCACATTTTTCATAAATGAAAGTGTTGAGGAACAACGTAATTATAAACAAAGATATCAAGATATTTTATCAGAAGAAGAATTAGAAAATAGTAAATATGAAAAGGATTTAGCTTATAAAGAAGATGATTTAAAAAACTTAAAAAGTCATATTGAACATTTAACAAAAAGTAGCACTAATAATCAACTTAGAAATCAAACATTGGATGAAAAAATAGCAAAAGATCAAAAAGAATTAAAAATAATAAGAAAAGAAATTAAAGCTTTGCAAAAAGATAAAGAAGAGTTTAAAGAAAAAATCACAAAGATAGATAAAGATACTTTTCAAGAAACTCAAAAAAATATTGAAGATTTCCAAGCTACTATGAGAACAAAAATAAAATATGTTGAAGTAGTATCAACCTTAATTGAAGTTAATTCAAGTGATGCAAACATACAAAAGCATTGAGATGCATTATGAATCGATTATAATAATAAAGTTAAAAATGCAAAAGAAAGAATTAAAATTTTAGAAACAAAAATTTCAAGTTATAAAAAACAAATTTTGGAAAATGAAAGTAGTATTAAAAGCCAAAAAAAAGAAATAATATTACTAACGCAAGAACAATTAAAGTTAGAAATTGATATAAAAAAAATTAAAGATAAAATTGAAAAAAATATAAAAGAAATAAGGGATAAATTAAGTGAAATTAATAATAAAATGAATAGTTGTTTTACTGAAAATAAATTGAATATAACCAAAAAGAGTAATGATATTATTAATTTATTTAATGAATTTAAAAATTTTAATGAAAAAATAAAAGAAGATTTTAAGTTTTTCATTACAATAAAAGAACAAATAAATAAATTTTTAGGTGAATATTTTTTTATTAAAAACTCTAAAATTGAAAATTCTATATCAATAGTTGCTGATTATGATGCTGCACTTAAAATTATTATCAAGAATTTCACTACTTTTTTTGGAGAAAATAAATATGGTGAACTTTTAAAAAGTATAAAACAGTTTAATAACTATAAAGAAAGTAATGCTCAACAAGAATTACAACCATCAACTTCTAGTGATATCACTATTGATATCAATAATGAAAATAATGGTAAATGCAAATTATTTGATTTTGAAGAATTAAAATTAGAATCAGGATCAATAGTAAAAATGACTCTTAATTATTATAATTTTTTACAAGAATATAAAGGTCCATATTCTTATTTAATTTTTATTAAAGATGATAGTTTAAATGAAGGGAAGAATCAAAAAATAGCAAAAAACCTTTATTTTAATCCATTACTATTATTTGAAGATTGTAATGAAGAAGAAAAAATAATTTTTAAAAAATTACAAAATAAAATAGCAAAAAATAATAAAAAGAACTTTCTTTTTAATGAAAACAAAAAATTTGCTTTATTATGTATTAGTGAAAATGATAGTTCTCAAAATCTTTTGTTTTTAATTGATTTTACAACATTAATTAAAATTCCTAAAAAGTTTATTCCATTAATGTATGATTATCAAAAAAAATATAATTTAAATCAAAAAATATCTAAAAAAATAATTAATAATTTTGAACAAAAAAATAAAAAAGATTATAAATTTATGTTTATAAAAGTTAGAGTACAAAACAATAATATTAAAAATTATATTAAAAATTTAGATTTATTATATGAAAAAATTTATCAACAAAAAGATCAATTACAAGAGTTAAAACATTTATTTTTTGAATTTAATGAATTTCTTGATTTAAATAAAAAACAGCAAAGTATAAAAATAAGTGATTATGAAACTCAACAAACTAGCGAATTTCTTAAAGAAAATGATTTTGTATATAAAATGGTAAAAGAAATATCTAATATTTTAGATATAACATTAAATTCGATAAATTCAGAATGTTTGATAGGAAATTCTAATAATGTATTACAAATAGCAGATGTTGAATCAATAAATCAAGAATTATCAGTTGGTTTAGTACTTTCTGAACAAAAGATAGTATTTACAAATAATATATAATCAAAAGTTTTAAACTTATAAATAATGCATATTTTCCAGATAATTAAATTATCTGGAATTTAGAGGCTTTTTAATAATCTGTGTATCTTTGTTTTGCAAAGTACTAGTTCAGATTAATTCTGTCTTCAAATTTTATCATAAAATGAGCAATTGCTGTATTTCAATTTTGAATGGGCATTGTTCATTTTTTTGTTATATTTTCAATTGCTAAGTAAAATATTTTGAAAACTGCCATATCATTTGGAAAAACTTTTTTATTTCTGATGACTTTTCGTAATTGACTATTAACAGATTCAATAGAATTTGTAGTATAAATCACTCTTTTGATTTCTGGAGGATAACTAATAAAAATCATTAATTGGATCAATTTTTATATCAAGATTTAGCAATTTGAGGATAGTGTTTATTTCATTTACTTTCAAATGATTCTAAAGCTTGCATTGCTTGTTCTTCACTACATGCATTATAAATTGGCTTTAAATCTGTAACTAGTGATTTTCGATGTTTGTATGAAACATATTTTAAACTATTTCTGATTTGATGAACTATACATAATTGATGTTCAGTTTTAGGATAAACTGATTGTATTGCTTCTGACATGCCTGTTAAGTTGTCACTACAAGCAATAAGAATATCATTTAAGCCACGATTTTTCATTTCTGTGAAATTTGCTAATCAAAATTTAGCGCCTTCATTTTCACTAATTCATAAACCTAAAACATCTTTTTTACCTTCTAAATCAACACCTAAAGCTATATAAACTGATTTGTTAATAATGCGTTTATCTTGTCGTACTTTAACTACTATACAATCAAAATAAACAATGGGATAAATGCCTTCTAATGGTCTATTTTGTCATGCTTTGACATCATCAATCACATCATCAGTAATTTGACTAATAACACTTTCACTAATATCAGCACCATGATATAACTCTTGTAACTGCATTCTAATATCTGATAATGTCATACCTTTTGCATATAAGGAAAGAACTTGTTGATCAAAACCATCAAATCTTCTCTGTCTTTTTGGCACTATTACAGGAGTAAAATTACTATTACGATCTCGTGGTACATCAATCTCAATTTTACCTTGTTGAGTTATTAATTTTTTTGAACTTATACCATTACGAGCATTGTCACTATTACTATGTTGATTTTTTTCATATCCTAAATAATTTTGCATCTCAGAATTCAACATTTTTTCAACTAAACGTTTTGTTAATTCTTTATATAAACCCCCTTCTTTAAAAACTGTTGTTAAATCTTCAGTATTTTCTAATAATAAATCTACTGCTTTTGATATTGGATCATTATTATTAAAGTTATCTTTTTTAGCCATCTGTAACTCACTCTTTCTAGTCATTTAATTATATTTACTAGAATTAATTAAACATAGTTATTTTTGTAAGTTACACAGATTACTAAACATTACCGGAATTTTTAAAATATTATTTACTTATTTTGTAATTTTTTATTTTATGATTTGAATTTATAATTTACAAATTTTGTAAAATTAACAAAGAAAGATGTTTAATAATTAAGTTTTTTATATAAATTTTGAAATACTTCTATTTTTAACATTGATTTTTTCTCATGATTTTTCATCATTAATATATTTTTTAAATAAAATTTCTGATCATAATGGTGTAAATGATGCAATTTGCTTTATTGTAAATCATGGAATTTGTTCTCTTGTAAATGATGCAATTTGTTTTTCTGTAAATCATGGAATTTGTCATTCTGTGAATGCTTTAATTTGTCATTCTGTAAATGATGGAGTTTGTTGTTTGCTAAAGTGTTGTATTTGTCATTCTTCAAAATATGGAATTTGCTTTATTGTAAATCATGGAATTTGTGATCAATGAAATGCTTGAATTTGTCATTCTGTGAATGCTTGAATTTGTCATTCTTGAAATTCTTCAATTTGTCATTTTCTAAATTCTGGTATTTGTGTTGTTGTATTGAAAGTTTGAATCTTGGAATGGCAACCCTTTTTAGGACTATTTTTTGGTAGACATTTTTTCATGATATTTAACTGGAGTTAGGTAGTTTAAAGTGCTGTGGATTCGTATGTTGTTGTATCAATTGATATAATCAAATAATTCTAATTTTAATTGGATTAATGATGTAAAATTTTTATCATTAATAAATTCAGTTTTGAAAGTTTTGAAAGTTGCTTCAGCAACAGCATTATCATAAGGACAACCTTTTTTGCTTAAAGAACGGGTAATATTGAATGCTAATAAAAGTTTATCAATAGTTTTATTATTGAATTCATTACCGCGATCACTATGAAATATTTGAATATCTTTTAAACAGCGATTTGATTGCATAAATGCTTGATATACTAATGATGCATCTTTTTTAGTACCTACACACTATGTCCAATAATTTCGCGGTTAAATAGGTCGATTAATAAGCAAATATAGTTTCACTTACCATTAACTTGAACATAAGTTAAATCACTAACAATAACTTCATTTTTAAGCCTATTATTAAAGTTTCTATTCACAAGATTGCTTATTTGGCTATTATTGACTTTGTTATGATGATTTTTAAATGATAATTTAGTGTATTTTGATATTAAATTATGCTGATTCATAATTTCTTTAATTTTTTTGTGTGATAAATAAATTTCTTTATTTTCTAGACTGACTTTTAATCTTCTTGTTCCATAAACTTCTTTATTTTGTTTAAAAGCACTAATAACAGCTTCATCATATTATTTTTGATTTTATCTTCTTTTTTCTTTAAATTAAAATAATATGTTGATTTAGAAAGTTTTAAAAAACGACAAATTGGACGAATTTTATATTTAGATTTATTATTTGTAATAATCTCTACTTTCTGCCTATTATTAGTGCTGCTTGCTTTAAAATATCATTCTCCATTCTTAATTGTTTTAATTCTTTATTTGCTTGAATTAATTGTTTTTCTAAATCCGAAAGATTATCTTTAGTTTTAAAACTGCCTGAATTTGTAAATTGCTTAATTCATTTATAAGTAGCTGCTCTTGTAACGTTGTATTCTTTAGCAAGGCAAGATACTGATTTGCCATTTTGATATAAAGATACTATTTGTTTTTTAAATTCATCATTATATGAGTTAATATTGGCCATAATTATATTTCCTTTCTTTTAACTAATTTGTTCACTTGTCTACGTAATTAGTGTCAAATAAAGTGTAACCCATCCAATATTGCTATTAAAAAATATAAATTATCATATAATAAATATTATTTTGCTAAAGATTTAGTAAAAGATGAAAATGTCCGTTTTGTTGCAACGGGTTTAACAGCTGGTGGAAGTTTAAAAGCAATTAAATATTATTATGGTACATATTATTTAAATACTTTTTTTGTTTCACATGGTGTTGTTAGAAATATGGAAGTTACTTATAGTGTTAGTCAGGTTAATAAACTATTGCCAAGTGTTGAAAAAATTATGAAAATATATAATAAGTATGTTTAAAAATATTTAAAGGAGAAAATTATGAATGATATTGATCGTTTACCTGCTATCCCAGTTTTAGAAAGTCAACGTTTAAAACTACGACCTATTACTTTAAATGATGCACAAGCATTATTTAATTATGCAAAGAATGAAAATATGACAAAATATGTACCGTGAAAAGCTCATAAAAGTATTAATGATAGTATTGGTTTTATTAATTCTTTATTACAAGAATATAAACAATTAAGTTCTTTAATGTGAGCAGTGCAATTAAAAGATGATGAAACCAATACGATGATCGGTACTTGTGGTTTTATTAGATATTTTGCTCATACTAAATGTTTGGAAATAGGTTATGCTTTTAATCCAAAAGAGTGGGGTAAAGGTTATGCCAAAGAGGCATTGTTGACTGCTATTAAGTATGGATTTGAAAATACTAATAGTATTAGAATTGAAGGTAGTTGTGTTAAAGAGAATATTGCTTCAGCGAAAACGATGGAAAGTGTTGGCATGAAGTTTGAAGGAATTTCTCGTAGTAATTTTATTAAAGATGGTAAAGTTAGTGATTGTAAAATATTTAGTATTATTCGTAGTGAGTATTTTAAAAAATAAAGTTTTTTTAAAAAAAGTAGGATTATAGTTTAAAAGTTTTAACCCTCTAGTAGTTAATTTATTTTCTAACGTTTTTTCAACTAAAAATAAAATTAATTTATTCATTTTATCTTCTTATAATTTATATTCTATAATAAAATCTTCATAATTATATTCAATTTCTAAATATTTATTTAATGTAACTTTATTAATTTTTAGCATACTTCTTAGAACCTGTTTAAAATCTTTTAGAGAAATAGGGTAAAATGATTATATATTTTAAGATAAGAGGTATATATGCGTAAAAATTATCCTAGTAATGTTAGCAAAGAGCAATTTGAAAATATAAAATCAATTTTAGAAAATACTAAAAAGAGAACTAAACCAAGAAGCTTAGATTTATATGAAGTATTTTGTGCAGTTTTATATGTATTAAAAAGTGGTTGTCAATGAAGAATGTTACCAAAAGATTTTCCAAAATGACAAATTGTATATTATTATTTTCAAGTTTGAAGTAAAAATAATGGTAAAGAACCTAGTGTATTACAATTAGTTTTAAAAAAAATTAGTCATGGCATTTCGTATCAATAATGGTAGAAAAGAACAAACTAGTTTTTGTATAATTGATTCACAAAGTGTTAAAAATACAGATACTACTAAAAACAAAGGTTATGATGCTGGTAAAAAGATTTCAGGAATAAAGCGTCATATTGCTGTTGATTCTCAAGGTTTACCACATGCAATTTACATAACCACAGCAGAAAAAACAGATCGTAACAGTGCTATAATAATGATTGAAAATGAAAAAGAGAATCTTTCTGCAGTTCAAAAAATACTAGTAGATGCTGGTTATACTGGTGAAAAATTTGCTTCTAAAATTAAAACAATTATAAATGCAAATGTTGAAGTTATAAAACGTAATGAATTACATTCTTTTGTAGTATTACCAAAAAGATGAGTTGTAGAACGAAGTTTTGCATGATTAGAAAAATGCAGAAGATTATGAAAAAATTGTGAAAAAAAATTAAATACTAGCTTACAAATGGTTGTTCTTGCCTTTATTTCAATTTTATTGAAAAGATTTTAAACAGGTTCTTAAGTATATTTGTTAAAATAAATATAAGTATGAAGATTTAGTTTAGAATAAGGTGAATATTTTGGAACAAAAATTTACAATAGTTGAAAAAAATATAATGATTTAAGAATGTTGCCTGTAAACCCTAGAATTCCAGATCTTAATATTAAATTAGATAAAATATATTATGATAACTATTCAATTTTTGTTGAAATTAAAAAAATATTAAATTTAGAAAGAAAAAACTTAGAAGTTTTATATGAATTAATTTCATCTTTATCTGATAGATTTACAGCTTCTAATGATAATATTCATATTATTCCCGATGATAAAGAACAAAATTTCTATGTATTAGAAGGTAACAGAAGATTGATGTGCATGTATTTATTAGAAGAATTTTCTTTCAATAATTCTGAATGAAAAGAAATTAATGATTATATAGTTAATGAATTAGGAAAAGAAAATTCAGCATTGAAAGACAATTGAGAAAAAATTTTAATTTGTATAAATGATTATCAAAAACTAAATGTTCATTATTTTAATAACATTTCTATTACATTAGTTAATAGAAAATTATCTACAGAAGAAGAATTATGACAAATAGTAAATAATAGACATACTGCAGGTAGTACAGGAAAAAGTGCATTTCCTAGACTTCTTTATTTAAAAAGATTAGGTAAAGAATTTTCTGATTTATATAAAAAAAGTAAAGAAATTAATTTTCAAAATAAGGATATTAGGCAGATTAAAAAAGAAATTTTAAAGAAAATTCATTTTAAATATGATAGAACTATTGAAAATTTAAGTAATGATATTAATAAATCTTTATGGTGTACTTGAGTTATTTCAAAATATAAACAAATTAATTAAAAAGAACAGAATAAATTCTCTTTATGGAATATTAAATAAATTATTTGATACGTCTAAAACAGGATTACAATTTAGTAAATATTTTGAATTATTTATTCAAGATTTACTTGAGATGAAAAAAATAGATGAAAATACTAAAAATGATATTATTTCAAATAAATCTTCTATTAAGGAATTAGTTACTGCGAAATATCAAAATTCTCCTAGAAGTATATTTAATGATACAATTCATAATATATATAATATATTTGAAAGTGAAAAAATTTTAAATATATGAGTAGAAAATATAAAAAAATATATTCATTTTTATAATTGATTTTTAACTAAAATAGGTTGACTTCAAGAAAAAAAATAACAAAATATGAAAGTAGGTGAACAGATGGAATTTAATTCAAACATAGTAATATATGAAAAATTAATTAATAATATCAAATTAGAATTACCAAAAGAAAAAACATGAAAAAACTTTAGTCGTGTTTGAGGTGATTCTATGCATAGAATTTGTTCTTATGTGGCTATGTTTTCACCAAGTTTAGCCGATTATTTTATTCAAAAGTATTCAGAAGAAAATGACAATGTATTAGCTTTTTCTTAGAGGAACAACTCTTTTACAATCACGTTTATTGGATAGAGAAACTTATGCAATAGATTTAAATCCATTTGCTTATGTACTTTCTCGTGCAAAATCTCAAAGTTTTAAACTTAATGAAGTATTAATTAGAATTAAATATTGAGAAGAAAAATATTGCAAAGATAAAAAAATATATAATTTAAATAACATAAATAATGACTTAAAAGTTTATTACAGCGAAATAAACTTAAAACAATTAGTTTTCATTAAGGAAAATTTAGGTAAAAATTATAATAAGATTTCAGCAATTGATAATTTTATTTTAGCTATAACATTAGGATTAATGCATGGTCCAATGAAGAAAAATGGTGAATCAATATATTTTTCCTTAGGTATGAGTAATCACACTTCAATGTCAGTTAACTATGTTAGAAAATATGCATTGAAACATAATCTTAAAAAACCAGAAGATAATATTTTTGAAAAAATAAGTAATCGTGTAAAACGTGTATTATCAAAAGCTCATTATTGTAATAAAATTGCTAATGTGAAGTTGGGTAATGCTTTAAAAATAAAGGATTATTTTGATATTAAACCTAAATTAATTTTTACATCACCACCATATTTAAATTTAATTAATTATACAAGACAAAATTGTCTTAAGATGTGAATATTAGGATTTGATACTAATAAAGATAATAAAAACATTAAGTTAGATGATAGACATGATTTAGAAACGTATAAAATTTTTATGAAAGAGTATTTATTACAAATTTCAAAAATATGTAATAAAGATACTTCAGTTATTTTAGTAGTTGGTGATGCAAATAATAGAAAAGTATGTAATTATTTTGATATTATGTGGGATAGTATTAAAATTGAAATTCCATTAAGATTAGAAGAAACTTATGAAGATTCAATAATTCAAAAGAAAAAAGCTACTAATTCTCTTGGAAGCAAAGCTGGTAAAGCAACAAGAATTGATAAAATATATGTTTTTAAATTAAAATAAATAAAAATTAATTAACAGTAACTTTGTGTTACTGTTTTTTTATAAAAGAAATTATTTTCACACATTATTAATGATTATTAACTATTATAGGATCTGTTGCAGTTGGTGGAGGATTATTATTAGCAGGTACTCCTTTGTAGTAGGAGCATTAGCAGCAACAGCATCAGCTGCTGTTGTCACTTCTATTGTTGATAGAAAACTAGAAACTAATAAAGCAAAAAAAGAAAGTAAACAAAAAAATGAAATATTTAAAGAAGAACAAATGGAATGTTTCAAATCAAAATTAGCAAGTCAAAAAGCACAATATGATTATGAAAGAAAAACATTTGAAGTGGGACTGCTTGAAAAAGAAGTAGAAAACAAAAAATTAAAAATTGAATTAAAAATGTTAGATGATCATTTAGAAAAACTAAATAATAAATCTAATAGAGAACCATTGTCTGAATTAAATCCCAATATTAATCAGTTTAATAATAGTATAGTATTAGGTGCTAATAGTTTAGAAACAAATATAAATAATAGTTATAAAACAACATTAAGACCAAGTTTAGATTAAAAGAAAGGTAGAAAAATTGAGGCTTTTTAATAATCTGTGTATCTTTGTTTTGCAAAGTACTAGTTCAGATTAATTCTGTCTTCAAATTTTATCATAAAATGAGCAATTGCTGTATTTCAATTTTGAATGGGCATTGTTCATTTTTTTGTTATATTTTCAATTGCTAAGTAAAATATTTTGAAAACTGCCATATCATTAGGAAAAACTTTTTTATTTCTGATAACTTTTCGTAATTGACTATTTACAGATTCAATAGCATTTGTAGTATAAATCACTCTTTTGATTTCTGGAGGATAACTAATAAAAATCATTAAATTATCTCAATTTTTATATCAAGATTTAGCAATTTGAGGATAGTGTTTATTTCATTTACTTTCAAATGATTCTAAAGCTTGCATTGCTTGTTCTTCACTACATGCATTATAAATTGGCTTTAAATCTGTAACTAGTGATTTTCGATGTTTGTATGAAACATATTTTAAACTATTTCTGATTTGATGAACTATACATAATTGATGTTCAGTTTTAGGATAAACTGATTGTATTGCTTCTGACATGCCTGTTAAGTTGTCACTACAAGCAATAAGAATATCATTTAAACCACGATTTTTCATTTCTGTGAAATTTGCTAATCAAAATTTAGCGCCTTCATTTTCACTAATTCATAAACCTAAAACATCTTTTTTACCTTCTAAATCAACACCTAAAGCTATATAAACTGATTTGTTAATAATGCGTTTATCTTGTCGTACTTTAACTACTATACAATCAAAATAAACAATGGGATAAATGCCTTCTAATGGTCTATTTTGTCATGCTTTGACATCATCAATCACATCATCAATAATTTGACTAATAACACTTTCACTAATATCAGCACCATGATATAACTCTTGTAACTGCATTCTAATATCTGATAATGTCATACCTTTTGCATATAAGGAAAGAACTTGTTGATCAAAACCATCAAATCTTCTCTGTCTTTTTGGCACTATTACAGGAGTAAAATTACTATTACGATCTCGTGGTACATCAATCTCAATTTTACCTTGTTGAGTTATTAATTTTTTTGAACTTATACCATTACGAGCATTGTCACTATTACTATGTTGATTTTTTTCATATCCTAAATAATTTTGCATCTCAGAATTCAACATTTTTTCAACTAAACGTTTTGTTAATTCTTTATATAAACCCCCTTCTTTAAAAACTGTTGTTAAATCTTCAGTATTTTCTAATAATAAATCTACTGCTTTTGATATTGGATCATTATTATTAAAGTTATCTTTTTTAGCCATCTGTAACTCACTCTTTCTAGTCATTTAATTATATTTACTAGAATTAATTAAAAATAGTTATTTTTGTAAGTTACACAGATTACTAAACATTACCGAAAAAAATTATGTTTGGATGATTAGATGATATTGCCAAAGGAATAGAAAATATTGGAAATGATATTGGTAAAGGTGTAGAAGGTGTTATATCAGATATTGGCTCGGGTGTAGATAATATTGGTTCAGATATTGGTAAAGGACTGGAAGATATTATATCAGACATTGGTTCAGGTATAGAAGATATTGGAAATGATATTGGTAAAGGATTAGGAGAAATTGGTAAAGGTGTAGATGATTGGTTCAGATATTAGTGGCATTTGAGAAGATATTTCAAAAGGATTTGAGGATTTTACAAAAGACGTAGGAAATTTTTTTGAAAAAGGTTGACAAGGGATAGAATCATTTTTTAGTGATTTATTTGAAGGATTAGACTTTTTACTTTATGCTGTACCAATAGTTATTGGAGGAGCAATTGCTGCTGCAATAAGTGTCAAGATTTATAAGGTAATAACTAAACTGCAAAAAGATAAACTAGTACGAATGAATCTTAAAGATGCGCAACGTCAAAGAAAACTTAATAAAAAAAATAGTCCATTATTAGGAACACTTAGTGATAAAATTGTAAAAAGTAAAGATAAAATTAAAAAAAGAGAAGATAAACTGCAAGAAGCAGAAAATAAGCTAAAAAATTTAAAAGCAAAAAATCAAAGATTAGAAGAAAAAGAACTTAATAAACAAGTTAAAATAGCTAAAAAGTTAAAAAAAATTAATAATTTTCAAAATGAAGTAAATGATAGTGAACCGTTAATTACTAGAAATAATTCTTCAACTTCATTTTCATTATAATATTTTTCTTATTTAAAAAAAGATTGCAGTTGCAATCTTTTTTATTGTCAACAATATAATATTTTATTCATAATATTATTTTTAAAAATTATATTAAGTTAGTTGTTAAAGAATGATAATTAATAAATGAATTTTGTAAAAAATGAAGTTTTATAAGTAAAAATATAGTTACTCTAACTTATCAATGTTATAATTTATCAAAGGAATAACTAATATTAATTTATGAAAATTTAGATAGAAAGGTGCTATTGCCATTAATATGTTTTTTAAAAGTGTAAAATTCAAGAAGACAAATGATGATTTTGAAACAGATGATAACTTTGAATCAGAAGTTAATATAGAAGGAAAACAAGAAATAATTACACCTTTTAAACAGTATAAAAGTAAAGATAGTAAAAATCTTTTTGCTAAAAAAATGTTATTAAAAAGAAAACAATTAAAATTAAATAGTAAGAAAAAATTTAGTGTTCATGATTGAGGGATTGATAATACTAATTATGTTTTTATTGATTTTGAAATTGCAAATTCGAATAAAACAAGTGCTTGTCAATTAATTATGATAAAAGTAACACAAGGTAAAATTGTCAAAACTTATAGTTCGTTAATTAAACCACATCCTGAAGAATTTACTTTTTCTCATGTTCATGGAATTACAAATGAAAGCGTATCTTTAATGTCAAATTTTAAAGAATTATGAGTAGACATTGTTACTTTTTTTACTGAAAATACTGTTGTTATTGCTCATCATGCTAACTTTAACATTAATATCTTAAGATCATTAATAAATCATTATGATTTAGAGTGCTCTAATTTTTTTTACATTTGTTCAGTTAAGTTATTTAGAAGAACATATGATTATCCTAATAACCGTTTAAGTGCTCTTGCTCATAGTAATCAAATTAAATTTGATCATCATGATTCATTGGCAGATGTTACCACTTTACATAAATTAATTAATATACATTTCAGTGAACATTACCATTTAAAAACTTTATGTAATAATCTTAATATTAAAATGGGGAGATTATTTGATGATTCTTTATCTTAATTAATATAAGATGTATTTTTATATATAAAAATACTTTTTAAGTTTAAAGGTATAGTAAATAAAAATTTGCAAATTTAAAAATTAACATTATAATTATACTTATGTAGGGATATTAAGATAAATTATTTAAGTCAAATTGTATACAAAAGAGGTTACAGTTATGGAAAAAGAAATAGATGTTGCATATGTTTTATCACCATTGGATACAGTCACTAATGTTAATGACAAAAGTGTCTTTTCAATAAAAACACATCTTGTGCTAATAAATAAAATACTTAAAAGTAAGTAATTACTGGTTTTAAATTAGTATTAATGATTACTAGTTAAAACAGTTGCTATTTTTAAGTGCAGCACTAATTCTTTAAATAATATTTATATCTTGTATAAAATATAATGAATTATAATCGAGAAGATTATTAACTAAAATTCAATTTTTATTTAATAAAAGTCTAAAAAGTACATGAATATTTTGCTTGTTTATGATAACATTACTAAAGAAATTAAAAATAAAATTTCTTATTTTTGATGTTATTAATTTTGATATGTAATATTTTATGAAATGGAGGTGAAATCAATGAAATATGACTATGAAATTATTGTAATTGGTGCGGGTCATGCTGGTGTTGAAGCGGCATTATCTTCTGCACGAGCAGGTCATAAAACTGCTATTATTACTCTTGATAAAACTAAAATTGCATTAATGCCATGTAATCCTTCTATTGGTGGACCCGCCAAAGGAGTTGTGGTTCGTGAAATTGATGCACTTGGTGGCGAAATGGCTAAAGCAGCAGATGCTACTGCTTTGCAAATGAAACTATTAAATCATTCACGTGGTCCAGCAGTTTGAGCTATTCGTGCTCAATCTGATAAAATTGCTTATTCACAATATATGCAAAATGCAATAAATAAACAAGAAAATTTAACAATTTTAGAAGTTATGGTACAATCATTAATAATTGAAGAAAACACTGCTAAGGGTGTTATTTTAGAGAATGGCGAAAAAATTACAAGTGAAATTGTGATTTTAACTACTGGTACTTATATGACAGCTTTAACTTTACAAGGTCATAATAAGAAATCAGAAGGACCAGATGGTCAAAGAACAAGTAATGGTATTTCTGAACAATTAAAAATTGTAGGCTTTAATATGATACGTTTAAAAACAGGAACACCACCTCGTATTAAAAAAAATAGTATTGATTTTGACAAAACTAATATTGAACTAGGTAGTGATTTACCTTTAGCATTTTCACATGAAACTAAAAAATTTTTACCATTAGCAAAACAATTACCTTGTTATTTACTTTATACAAATGATAAAACTCATACCATTATTAATAATAATTTAGATAAATCACCAATGTATAATGGTGAAGCACAAGGTACTGGACCACGTTATTGTCCAAGTATTGAGGATAAGGTAGTACGTTTTGCTGATAAGCCTCGTCATCAAATTTTCTTAGAGCCAGAATCACTTGCTTTGGATTCAATTTATGTCCAAGGTTTTTCAACATCATTGCCAATTGATGTGCAAGATAAAATGTTGAGAACGTTACCTGGTTTAGAAAATTGTGAAGTATTAAAATGAGCATATACTATTGAATATGATGCTTTTGAACCAACACAATTATGACCAACATTGGAAACTAAATTAATTAAAAACTTATTTAGTGCTGGTCAAATTAATGGTACTAGTGGTTATGAAGAAGCAGCGTGTCAAGGTTTAATAGCCGGAATTAATGCCCATTTAAAAATAAAAAAAGAAAGACCATTAATTTTAAAGCGTGATGAAGCATATATCGGAGTTTTAATTGATGATTTAGTAACAAAAGGAACAGTTGAACCTTATCGTTTATTAACTTCTTTAGCTGAACATCGTTTATTATTACGAAATGATAATGCTCAAACAAGATTAATTAAGTATGGTTATCAAGTTGGCTTAGTTAGTGAACAACGTTGATCACAATTTAATATTCAACAAACATTAATGTCCAATATTGTTGAAAAATTAAAAACCATTAAAGTTAGTCCCAATTCAGAAGTTGCTAAGTATATTATTAATAATAATTTAGGTCCAATTCCCGATAATCATATTATTGCTTATGAATTATTAAAACGCCCAGGTGTCAAATTATCAATGTTTACTTCACAGTTACCTTTAATAAATGATTTACAATATCATGAATTAATGGAATTAGAAATTACAATTAAATATTCAGGGTATATTAATCAGCAACTAAAAATGGCGCAACAAACTAATAGTTTAGAAAAAAGACAAATTCCTAGTGATATTGATTATGATTTAGTAGAAAGTATTACTGGTGAAGCTAGAGAAAAATTAAAGCGCGTTAGACCATTAACAATTGGTCATGCTACAAGAATTTCTGGTGTTAGTCCTGCTGATATTCAAGTTTTATTATTTTTTTTAAAACGCAAATATCCAAATTTAAATATTTTACTTGCATTTTAAAGTTCAAAGAAGATTTTGATTTATGATGATCAAAAGAAATTAAACAGTAATAAAAATTGTAAATATATGACACAAATTTAAGAGGTGATAAATTTATGAATAATGAAAAACAAAAAGAGTATAAGAAAAAGTGATATCAAAAAAATAAAAAAAAATACAAGAATATCAACAAAGACCTGAAGTGAAAGCAAAAATGAAAGAATATGCTCAAAGACCTGAAGTGAAGGCAAGAAAAAGAAAATATGATCAAGAGTGATATCAAAAAAATAAAGATAAAAAACGAGAATATGAGCAAAAACCTGAAGTAAAAGCAAAAAAGCAAAAATATGATCAAGAGTGATATCAAAAAAATAAAGAAAAAATGAAAGAATATGCTCAAAGGCCAGAAGTGAAGGCAAGAAGGAGAAAATATGATCAAGAGTGATATCAAAAAAATAAAGATAAAAAACGAAAATATGATCAAAGTTTCAAAACCAAAGTAAGAAGAAAAAAATATGCTCAAAAACCCGAAGTAAAAGCAAAAAAACAAGAATATGCTCAAAGACCTGAAGTGAAGGCAAGAAAAAGAAAATATGATCAAGAGTGATATCAAAAAAATAAAGAAAAAATGAAAGAATATGCTCAAAGGCCAGAAGTGAAGGCAAGAAAGCAAAAATATGAGCAAAAATCCGAGGTAAAAGCAAAAAGGAAAATATATAATCAAAAATGATATCAAAAAACTAAAAAAACAAAACAAGAATTACAATTTAATAATAATTATCAAAAAGAAGTAATGGTAAATGCAATCAACAAATTAGCTGATGAATATCCTCCTGCTGCACATGTTTTAAGTGAAAATCAAAAAATTTGAAAATCTTATTTATAAAATAAAAATAAATTAAAAAAATGAATTGATAAAAAATAAATCTAATTCTTTTTCATGTAAATCATATATAACAATTTTCTTTTCACTTAAAATAAAATTAAGTTGTGATATATAATTTTTATCAATTAATTTAATTAAAATACTATCAGTATCTTTATTATATTTAAATTGAAAATTATATAAACTTAAAAGTGATAATGCTACAAGATTATTGCTTGTTTTTAAAACAAAAATTTTACCAACCCCAAATTTATCAATTGGTCCAGTATAAATTAATTTACCATATTCAATAATAGTACAATTATCAATAATATCTTTTGTTTCATCAATCATATGAGTTGTTAATAAAATAGTTTTTCCTTCTTTTTTTAAATCTTGTAAAACAGAAGTAAAAAATTTTCTTGATTCTGAATCTAAATTAGCTCCTGGTTCATCTAAAATAACTAGGTTTGGATCATGTGCTAGGGCAACAATTAACATAATTCTATTTTTCATTCCTGAAGAAAATGAATTTAAAGATTTATTGAGGCTTTTATGTAATCTGTGTATCTTTGTTTTACAAAGTACTAGTTTAGATTAATTCTATCTTCAAATTTTATCATAAAATGAGCAATTGCTGTATTTCAATTTTGAATGGGCATTGTTCATTTTTTTGTTATATTTTCAATTGCTAAATAAAATATTTTAAAAACTGCCATATCATTAGGAAAAACTTTTTTATTTCTGATAATTTTTCGTAATTGACTATTTACAGATTCAATAGCATTTGTTGTATAAATCACTCTTTTAATTTCTGCAGGATAACTAATAAAAACCATTAAATTATCTCAATTTTTATATCAAGATTTAGCAATTTGAGGATAGTGTTTATTTCACTTATTTTCAAAGGATTCTAAAGCCTGCATTGCTTGTTCTTCACTACATGCAGTATAAATTGGTTTTAAATCTGCAACTAGAGATTTTCTATGCTTATATGAGACATATTTCAAACTATTTCTAATTTGATGAACTATGCATAATTGATGTTCTGTTTTAAGATAAACTGATTGTATTGCTTCTGACATGCGTTAAATTATCACTGCAGGCAATAAGAATATCATTTAAGCCACGATTTTTCATTTCTGTGAAATTTGCTAATCAAAATTTAGCACCTTCATTTTCACTAATTCATAAACCTAAAACATCTTTTTTACCTTCTAAATCAACTCCTAAAGCTATATAAACTGATTTGTTAATAATGCGTTTATCTTGTCGTACTTTAACTACTATACAATCAAAATAAACAATAGGATAAATGCCTTCTAATGGTCTATTTTGTCATGCTTTGACATCATCAATCACATCATCAGTAATTTGACTAATAATACTTTCACTAATATCAGCACCCTGATATAACTCTTGTAACTGCATTCTAATATCTGATAATGTCATACCTTTTGCATATAAGGAAAGAACTTGTTGATCAAAACCATCAAATCTTCTCTGTCTTTTTGGCACTATTACAGGAGTAAAATTACTATTACGATCTCGTGGTACATCAATCTCAATTTTACCTTGTTGAGTTATTAATTTTTTTGAACTTATACCATTACGAGCATTGTCACTATTACTATGTTGATTTTTTTCATATCCTAAATAATTTTGCATCTCAGAATTCAACATTTTTTCAACTAAACGTTTTGTTAATTCTTTATATAAACCCCCTTCTTTAAAAACTGTTGTTAAATCTTCAGTATTTTCTAATAATAAATCTACTGCTTTTGATATTGGATCATTATTATTAAAGTTATCTTTTTTAGCCATCTGTAACTCACTCTTTCTAGTCATTTAATTATATTTACTAGAATTAATTAAACATAGTTATTTTTGTAAGTTACACAGATTACTAAACATTACCGATTTAATTACGTGATTCTCATAAACCAAAATTTTTTAATAATCTTTCTAAATTTATTAGTAATTTACTTTCTGAAATTATTGTTGTTTTACCTAAAAATTTCAAAAAATTATAAGCACTTAATCCTTGAGGAAAATTTTCTATATTCAAAGAATAACCTAAACTATTTTTTGAAAAAGTTGTTCCCGCTTTATAGCCATTAATGGTAATTAATCCTTCGTAATTACTTTTTGGAATAGCACCAATAATTGATTTTAACAGTACTGATTTACCACTTCCTGAACGGCCAACTAAAGCATGAATAGTTCCTTCAAATACAGTAAAGATAATATTATTCATGTGAAATTTCTTAAATTTTTTACTATAGTTTTGAACATTAATTAAAATTTTATTTTTATCATTTGTTTAAATACTCTCCTAACTAACTTATCCAATATTCTTTTTTAAGAAAAAACAAAATGATAAGAAAAATAAAACAATACACAATACACCGTAAAATAAACTAACAATCAAATTATTTTGTATGCTTGTAGTATTATTAACATCAATTTTATATTCGCTATTTAAATGAAAAGTAAAATCAGGATAACTAAAATAAAGTATTTTTTTGAACATTAAAATCAATACTTGATAAAGCTAATGGTTTAAATCAAAAATTACCATAACATCCCATATAATTTGTTCACATTTGGTTTCAGTGCTCAATAAAATTAAAATAGTTAATCAAAGTATATAAATTCATATTATTTTTAAATGCAATAAAATTTTCATCATTTAAAACTTTTTCTGATTTAACTTGATAATAAATTCATATTTGATTATAAATGTAATCTTCCACAGTTCTTAATAAAATATAAATTGGATTAAAAAAAGTGTAACCCATCCAATAAACTAATTTGTCATTCAGTCAGTGCTTTAATTTGTTGTGGTATAAATGCTGGTATTTGTTCGATTGTGAGTGCTTGTATTTGTTCTTTAGTAAATATTTCAATTTGTTTGATTGTGAATGCTTGTATTTGTTTTTTAGTAAATCAAGAAATCTTATCTTTTGTGAATACTGCTATATGCGTTTCTGTAAATTGTGGTATTTGTTTTTTAGTAAATCAAGAAATCTTATCTTTTGTGAATACTGCTATATGCGTTTCTGTAAATTGTGTGGTATTTGTTTTTAGTAAATCAAGTGATTTGTCAAACAGTAAGTGCTGCTGCTTGTTCGCTTGTGAGTGCTGGTATTTGTTTTTTGGTTAATGCTTTTATTTGTATTTCTGTAAATGATGCTATTTGTTTTTTTCTAAGTCAAGTAATTTGTAAGTTTGTGAATCATGATATTTGTTTTTTGGTGAATCAAGAAATTTGTAAAGTAGTAAATGATTCTATTTGTTTTTTTGTCAATGATTGAATTTGTAATTTTGTCAATATTTGGATTTGTTCAATGGTGAATCAAGTAATTTGTCATTCTGTAAATGCTTGTATTTGTCTTGGTGTTAAAATTACTATTTCTTCAGTTGTCAATCTCTGTAATTCTTTTTTTGTGAGTATTTCAATTTCATGTGTAGTTAATTTATTTATATTTTGTAGATTTATATCTTTTTTTTCTTCATTTATTTTAATAAATAGTACTTCTCTTTTCATTTTATTTATGAAATGTGGTTTATATGTATTTATTGATTTATTAAATAAAACCTTTGATAATTCTTGTGATTTTAGAAAATTTTGATATATTTCTTCAAGTTTGTTTTTATGTTTTTGGATAGGATTTGTTCAATTATTAATTTGTATACTGATTAGGTTTAATGAATTATTATTAATAGATTTTGTTAGTTCGTTTGAAAAATTAAGTAAAATTTTCATTTTTTTATTTTTCCTTTCAATGATATAAATTAAAACATAAAAACTCATTTACTTTAAATTAAGCAATGAGTTAAAAAACTTTTATAATTTTTTAATAATTATTATTATATGTGTTAATTATATTTGAGTTTAAAGAAAATACAACGAAAATGATATTTTAAAGGTTTTAAATTATTTTTAGTAATATTTAATTTTGAAGGATAGTAGTTATGTGATAAAATTTCAAACATATACTAAAAAAACATTATAATTAAATATAAAAATATAATTAAATATAATTTAATTATTTAAAGCATTATATTTATAGTCTACTTTAAATAAAGTATTTTATTAAATGATTGATTTAGGAGTAAGCAATGAATAAAAATTGAGCTATAGGTTTAACTAATTTAACTTTAACCCCAATAATGGAACAACAATTAAGTCAGTATTATAAAATTTTAATTGCTGAAAATAAAAAATATAACTTAACAACGATCATTGAAGAAATGGAAGTTTATTATAAACATTTCTATGATTCTCTTTTAATTAGTAATAATATCATTTTGGAGGATCAAAATATTTGTGATGTTGGTAGTGGTGCTGGTATACCAGGAATAATTTTAAAAATTTGTTTTCCCAAATTACAATTAACTATTATTGAATCAAATACAAAGAAATATCAATTTCTAAAAACAGTAATTACTGAACTAAACTTAGAAAACGTTTATATAATTAATCAAAGAGCAGAAACATTTGCTCATCAATATCGTGAAACATTTGATATTGTAACAGCAAGAGCATTAGCACCACTAAATATTTTAAGTGAATTATGTTTAGGATTAGTTAAAGTTGAAGGATTATTTATTGCTTATAAGGGTCTTAAAGTTGAAGAAGAACTTGCGTTGGCACAAAATAGTATTAACACAATGGGTGCAAAGTTAATTAATCAATTTACTGTTCAATTACCAAACAACTATGGTCAAAGAACAATCCTTCATTTTCAAAAATATAAATTATGTGCTTTAAAATATCCAAGACCTTATCAACAAATTAAAAGTAAACCTTTGTAAATAATATTAATTAAAATTAGTGTTAAACTTAATTAGTAGGATAAAATATTAGTCTATTAATTTAGAAAGGTAATTATTATGGGCAAAATTATTGCAATTGCTAATCAAAAAGGTGGAGTTGGAAAAACAACTACTGCTACTAATCTTGCTGCAGGTTTAGGTATAAAAAATAAAAAAGTGTTACTTATTGATTTGGATCCACAAGGTAGTGCTACTATTTCAATGGGTTTTGCTGCTGATAAAGTTGAACAAGATATATATGATGTTTTAGTACATGATGTTCCATTGGAAAAAGTAATTAAAACTGAAGTTTGTCAAGGAGTAGATTTATTACCATCAACCATTTCTTTGGCGGGAGCCGAAATATTTTTATTAGAGCAATCTCGTAATAAAAGAAATATTTTATTAGAAAAATTAGAACACGTAAAGGAAGTATATGATTTTATTATTATTGACTGTCCACCTAGTTTAGGATTAGTTAATCGTAATGCTTTAGCTTCAGCTAATTCAGTTATTATTCCATTGCAAGCTGAGTTTTATGCATTAGGTGGTTTGGTACAATTATTATCTACTATTCGTTTAGTACAACAATTATTTAATCCCAATTTAGAAATTGAAGGGATTTTATTAACTATGGTTAATATTAGAACAACTTCTTCTGTTGAAGTTATCAAAGAAATTCAAAAAAATTTTAGAGAAAAAGTTTATAAAAATTATATTCCAAGAAATGTAACTCTAAGTGAAGCACCAAGTCATGGTAAAAATATTTTTAGTTATCGGCCACGTTGCAGTGGTGCTATTGCTTATCAAAGTTTAGTGAATGAGGTGTTAAATAATGTCTAATGATAAAAAAAATCGTATTTCTGCTAAAGGCTTAGCATCAATTTTTGGTGAAGGTTTAAATGATTTGATAACTAACATTGAAAGTTCACCAGAAATTGCTAAAACTTTTTCACAAACTATTTCTCTTGCAAAAATTATTCCTAATCCATATCAACCGCGTGTAGTATTTAATGAACAAGAAATTAAAGAACTAAGTGATTCAATTAAAATTCACGGTTTAATTCAACCAATTATTGTTAAAAAAACGATAACAGATGGTGTTTTTCAATTAGTTGCTGGTGAGCGTAGAACTAAAGCTGCAAAATTAGCAGGTCTAACAGAGATCTCTGCAGTAACTATTGAAGTAACAGATCAACAATTAATGGAATTTGCTTTGATTGAAAATATTCAACGTGTTGATTTGAATGCTTTTGAAGAAGCACAGGCATATCAAACTTTAATTAGTAAAATGAAATGAACTCAAGAACAACTCTCACAAAAAGTTAATAAATCACGTAGTCACATTGCTAATACTTTACGAATTTTGCAATTGCCAGTAGAGATTTTACAAATGCTTCAACGCAATGAATTAACAATGGGTCATGTTAAACCGTTATTAAGTTTAGGCACTAATCTTAATTTAATGGTAACTATTGCTAAAAGGGCATATAGTGAACAATGGAGTGTTCGTAAGGTTGAAGATGTTATTAAGATGCAACAATTAAGTTTAAATCAAAAACAAAATGTTAATAAAAAGTCAGATCTTCATTTAGTAGCATTAGAAAATACTTTATCAAGAACTTTAGATACTAAAGTAAAAATCAATAAAAAACAACTAATCATCAATTATAGTAATCATAAAGAATTAAATCGAATTTTAGAATTTTTAAAATTAATATAAATTTAAAATGAGTATAAATGTTTTAAAACATTTATACTCATTTTTTATCTTGTAAATTTATTTTATGATATTTCTCTAAAAGGAAATATTAATCCTGAATTAGTATAGATAATTAAGTTTGTAATAAAAACAAATAAGATAGACAAACCAATTACAATTTTACTTATACCTAGTATGATTAATAACTTTTTTGATATATCATGAGGATAAGTTAAAAGTTTCTTTTCCATATTTTCCTCCTAAAAGTTATATTTATTTTTAAGCCTTACTTATTTATAATTATATACTATTGTAAAAGTTTTTATCATTATATTTGATGTTATAATGTTATTTAAAATAATTTATTTTAACATTGAAAGGAAAATTAAATATGCCAGAAAAAGATAAGAATACGTTATTTAAACGTATTATTTTTAGAAAATATAAAGATGAAATTGATTGAGTAAAAATGATTAATTGTTTGTTTAAAAAAAGAAAAATTTTTGAAGAAGATGTAGCAATTTTAACCGAGTTATTTAATGAAAAAAATAATGATTGATTAAAAAAGTTTAATATTTCTGAGGAAGATGCAGTAATTTTAACTAAATTATTTAATCAAAAAATTAATAATTGATTAGAAAAAGAACAAATTTCTGAAGACAATGTATTGGATTTAACTGATTTGTTTAATGAAAAAATGAATATAAATGATGAAACTACTAAAGTTATTGAAATTGCTAAGTTACTTAAAAAGGCAGAAGATTTAAATAGTATACATGAAATATTAGATGAACTTCCTCCACGTTATTTTCTTGTTGATAACTGAGAAGATACTGATGAAGAAGATATTGAAAATGAAAGTAAAATAATGACTTCAGAAAATAGCTGTTTAAATAAAGAAAAAATTGTATCTATTTCCAATAGTCAAAAAGCATTTTCTGGATGGGTTACACTTTATTGGACACTAATTACGTAGACAAGTGAACAAATTAGTTAAAAGAAAGAAAATATAATTATGGCCAATATTAACTCATATAATGATGAATTTAAAAAACAAATAGTATCTTTATATCAAAATGGCAAATCAGTATCTTGCCTTGCTAAAGAATACAACGTTACAAGAGCAGCTACTTATAAATGAATTAAGCAATTTACAAATTCAGGCAGTTTTAAAACTAAAGATAATCTTTCGGATTTAGAAAAACAATTAATTCAAGCAAATAAAGAATTAAAACAATTAAGAATGGAGAATGATATTTTAAAGCAAGCAGCACTAATAATAGGCAGAAAGTAGAGATTATTACAAATAATAAATCTAAATATAAAATTCGTCCAATTTGTCGTTTTTTAAAACTTTCTAAATCAACATATTATTTTAATTTAAAGAAAAAAGAAGATAAAATCAAAAATAATATGTATGATGAAGCTGTTATTAGTGCTTTTAAACAAAATAAAGAAGTTTATGGAACAAGAAGATTAAAAGTCAGTCTAGAAAATAAAGAAATTTATTTATCACGCAAAAAAATTAAAGAAATTATGAATCAGCATAATTTAATATCAAAATACACTAAATTATCATTTAAAAATCATCATAACAAAGTCAATGATAGCCAAATAAGCAATCTTGTGAATAGAAACTTTAATAATAGGCTTAAAAATGAAGTTATTGTTAGTGATTTAACTTATGTTCAAGTTAATGGTAAGTGAAACTATATTTGCTTATTAATCGACCTATTTAACCGCGAAATTATTGGACATAGTGTGTAGGTACTAAAAAAGATGCATCATTAGTATATCAAGCATTTATGCAATCAAATCGCTGTTTAAAAGATATTCAAATATTTCATAGTGATCGCGGTAATGAATTCAATAATAAAACTATTGATAAACTTTTATTAGCATTCAATATTACCCGTTCTTTAAGCAAAAAAGGTTGTCCTTATGATAATGCTGTTGCTGAAGCAACTTTCAAAACTTTCAAAACTGAATTTATTAATGATAAAAATTTTACATCATTAATCCAATTAAAATTAGAATTATTTGATTATATCAATTGATACAACAACATACGAATCCACAGCACTTTAAACTACCTAACTCCAGTTAAATATCATGAAAAAATGTCTACCAAAAAATAGTCCTAAAAAGGGTTGCCATTCCATGATACGATGTAATCATATAAGTAAAAGAAACAGGTGTATATTATATGTTAACTGCTGGTATCGTTGGTTTACCTAATGTAGGTAAATCAACATTATTTAAAGCCATTACCAATTCACAAGTATTAATTGAAAATTATCCTTTCGCTACTATAAAACCAAATATTGGTAGCGTTCCAGTCAATGATTCAAGAATTTTAAATTTAATAAAAATCTTTAATCCACAAAAAGTTGTACCAACAATTTTAGAATTACATGATATTGCCGGACTTGTCAAAGGTGCTAGTAAAGGTGAAGGATTAGGTAATCAATTTCTTGCTAATATTAGAACAGTTGATGCAATATGCGAAGTTATTCGTTGTTTTGATGATATTAATGTTAGTCATGTTGAAAATAAAATTGATCCAATTAATGATTTTGAAATTATTGAATTGGAATTAATGTTAGCTGATCAAGAAGTAATAAGTAAACGAAAAGAAAAAGTTTGTAAAAAATCGCAAATAACTAGAGATAAACAAGGTATTGCTGAGGTAGCTTTATTAGAAAAAATTAATAATGAATTAAACAATGGTGTTGCTATTCGTAATCAAAAGTTAAGTTCAGAAGAATTACTAATGATTAAACCTTATAATTTTTTAACTGCTAAACCAATAATTGTTATTGCTAATATTAATGAAAAAGATTTAATAACTAAAACCAATAAATATGTTGAACAATTACAACAATATATGAGCAAAAAAAATATTACTGTAATTGTTGTTTGTGCTAAGACAGAATGTGAACTTTCTGAATTAGAAGCAGAAGAAAAAAAAGAAATGTTTAAAGAGTTAAATATTTTTGAATCAGGAATTGATCAAATTGTATTAGCAACTTATAAACTATTAAATTTAGGTACTTATTTTACTGTTGGACCCAAAGAAGTTCATGCTTGAACTTTTATTAAAGGAATGAAAGCACCAGAGTGTGCTGGTATCATTCATACAGATTTCATGAAAGGTTTTATTAGACTTAAAGTTTATAATTATCAAGATATAGAATTATTGGGTAGTGAAAAAAATGTTCAGGAAAAGGGAAAAATGAGAGTTGAAGGTAAAAATTATATAGTTGAAGATGGTGATATTTGTCATTTCCTTTTTAATGTTTAGTTTTAAGATAATATTAATTATAAAAAGGTTATAGTTTTGTTATAATTAATTTGAAAATATACTAGCAAGAAAGGAAAAAATTATTATGTTAAAAAGTAATTTACAAAATCCTGATTCTGACATTCAAGAAAACAATTATGTTCCAAATAAAAAAACTAAAAAGTTTGATGTTCTTAATAAAATAAAAGTTTCAAGGGCTTTACTTTTTTGATCACCAATTGTGCAAATTATTGGTAGTATTGCTTTTTTAATACTATTAATAGTTAATGCATTTGTTGGGCAAAAAATGGGGTTTGAATTTAGTAAACTGCAATTAGCTTTATCATTATCATATGTTGGAATTGCAATTTTAGTTAGTATTATTTGTTTTATGATACCAGCAAAGAAACTTAAAAAGAAATCTTCATTTAGAATTACTGCTATTTCAACATTAATATTATCAACATTAATGTTAAGCGGTAGTCTAGTTTTTTGATCAATACCAGTATTACTATTTTTTTCATTAATATCATTAATTGTATGAATATGTGAAGTAATAGCAGCGATTATTTTAATTTTAGTAGTTGAAGAATTGCCTAATGAAAAATAAAGTAGGTGAAAATAATGAAAATTAAAGATTTAGATAATATTAAAAACAAAGAAACATATTTTATTCCATATGAACAAAAGACTAAAAATGCATATTTTGTTTATTTGGCAATATCAATAGTTCTTTTTTTATCAGTTTTTATTTTTTCTTTATTTGCTGCTATTAATGTATCAAAATATAAATTATATAATGTAAAACTTACTGATTTTAATTATCCTATTTTGAATTTATTTTATGCTCCAATTGTTTGTTTAATTGCAATTATTGTAAGTATGATTTTATTAATATTTGCTCCTAGAGTAAGTATTGTCTCTTCAAAGTATAGCAGTAGAATGTTTTATACTGCTTTTTGATTATTAATTCTTAGTGTAATGTTAAGTTCAGAAGTACAATTAACTTATATTTCACAATCTGGAATATTATATAATGAAAATTATCATTGAATTAATCCAATTATTGCAAGAATATTTATTATTTTTAGTCTTTTTTTAATTTTGATTACACAACTATTTTTTTGAATTATGCGTAGAAAGTTTACATTTATGAACTCAGATTATGAAATTTATACTACTAGAAGTATGAAAAAAAACAAAGACGAATTAGAAAACAAGAATTAAAAAAAATTAAAAAACAAGAAAAGGAATTTAGTAAAAAAACTTTGAATATTAAATAAGGGGGGCAGATTTATGAGAATTCGTAATTGGTGGTTTATTAGTTTTTATTTATTATTAAGCACATTTATTATTTATGAATTATTTTTTTTAATTGCTTTGTCAAAAAATACAGCTTTAAAAGATTTATATTATTATGGTTTTGAAATTGCAGAACCTTCACCAAGTTTTAATCCTTCAAGTTATACTGCAATTTATTATTTACCAGTAATAGGTTTAGTTGTAAGCAGTTTCGGTTTGATTAGTTGTATTTTTACGGCAAGAGTTTTTCTTGAAAAATCTCCTCGTTTTAAATTTGTATTTTTAGTTGTAAACTTTATAATTTTTGTTGTTGGATTTTTGATAAGTTTTTCTGGTCAATTGCTTTATTGTGAATGAAGTAATGATAGTGCACAAATAATACCTAATAGAGGAGGAACGATTGAAGTACCAAGCTTTTATTATAGAAATTGAGTTTCTTCAACTATTGTTTGATCAATTTTTGGTTTTTATTTTGCATTACTTGTTGCAGCAGTTATTTTATTACTTAAATTAAATTTAATTAATGTTCAAACATATCACTTTTATCGTCAACGTATTGAAGCAGCAATTGATTTTGAACCAGAATTAAAACAACCATTACCAAGTTCTAATGAATTTGATCCAAATGATACACAGACTATTACAATTTTTCTTGATGAAGAAGTAAATGAAAAATTACAATCTAAAACTAATCGTAAAAAAATAATGAAATCCTCTAAAAATAATAATAAAAAATTAAATTCTAAAAAAAGACTAATAAAGTAGAAAAAAAGTTAATAAGATTAAAAAATCTTAAATTAAATAAAGATGGTGAAAATATGAAAATTCGTGTACGATATGCACCTAGTCCTACTGGGTATTTACATATTGGTGGTGCTAGAACAGCATTATTTAATTATTTATTTGCAAAAAATAACAAAGGAGATTTTATAGTTAGAATTGAAGATACTGATTTAGAACGTAATATTGAAGATGGAATTAGTTCACAATTAGATAATTTACGTTGAATGGGAATAATTCCTGATGAAACTATTGATTTACCAGGTAAATATGGTCCTTATAAACAAACTGAACGTTTAAATATATATATTCAACATGCATTAATACTAATAAAAGAAAAAAAAGCATATTATTGTTTTTGTACACCTCAATATCTAGAAGAAATGCGTAAGAAACAAGCAGATAAAAATATTTTAGCTTTCCAGTATGATGGAACATGTTCAAAATTAGAGCAGTCTGTAATTGAAGAAAATTTACAAAATAAAATTTCATATGCTATTAGAGTTAAAATTCCCACTAATAAAAGTTATAAAATTAAAGATTTAGTTCGTGGTAATGTTGAATTTAATTCAGTAGACTTAGGAGATTATATTATTATTAAATCAAATGGAGTGGCTACTTATAATTTTGCTGTTGTTATTGATGATCATTTAATGGAAATAAGTCATGTTTTTCGTGGTGAAGAACATTTGTCAAATACACCAAAACAATTAGTTATTTATGAATATTTTAATTGGAAAATGCCAATTTTTGCCCACTTAACATTAATTGTTAATAATAAACGTAAAAAATTATCAAAACGTGATGGTAACATTATCCAATTTATTCATCAATATCGTAAAGAAGGATATTTGCCAGAAGCAATTTTTAATTTTATTGCTTTATTAGGATGAAGTTCGCATGAAGAAAAAGAAATTTATACTAAAGAACAATTAATTAAATTATTTACCCCAAAATATTTAAGTAAAGCACCAAGTATGTTTGATCCAGAAAAATTAGTGTGAATGAATAATTATTATATTAAAAGATTAAATGTTGAACAATACTTAGCTTTAGTTACACCTTTTATTAAAGAAAAATATAATTGAAATAGCAAAACTATTGAATGATGAAAAGAAGTATTATTAATTTATCAATCACAGTTAGAATATGGTAGTCAAATTAATGAATTGGCAAGTTTATTTTTTAAAAATAATTTTAAGGTAGATATAGAAGCAAAGACTTTTTTGAATGATAATGAATGTAACTTAGTTTGTACAGCATTTATTAAAAAGATTATTGATTGTAAAAATTGAACTAGTGATAATATTAAAAACATTATTAATGAAGTTAAAAAAGAAACTAATGTTAACGGTAAATTATTATTTATGCCAATTAGAATTATTACAACAGGACAAATGCATGGACCTGATTTAGTTAGCACCATTAAACTATTAGGTTATGATACCATTATTAATAATGTTAAATTAAATTTTAAATATTAAAGAAAAATAAATATTATTACTTATATAGAAAATATAATATTTGCTTTTGTTATAAATAAAAATTATAAAATTGTTCTTTTTACTCAAAATAATTACTAAAATAGAAGAAAAATTTTATATTATGTTACTATTAAAATAAAAAATTAATAATACCTAAAATTTATAAGATATTAATGAGAGGTTAAAATTTATGTCAAGCAATAATTATAAAGTAACTTTTATTCGTGACGCTATACACAAAAATATTAATATCAGCGAACCCGTTATTCAGGCGTTAATATCTTGTAAATTCAACGGGCGTATTTCAAGTCTAGTTATAATTTAATTTTCTTTAAATAAAAGATAAAATAAATTATTAATTGTTATAAATATTATAACCCTATTTAGGGTTAATGTCAAGTCTTAATATAGATTTTATTAACTTTTATAAAATAAAAATTCCTAACTATTTAGGTTTAGATTTATTAAATTTTATAAATTTAAACAAATACTTTTAATTTATTAATTCTTGCTTGTTTTAATTTTAATAAATTAAAAAATGCTTCTTTTGAATAAATTTTTGCATTATTATTAGAAATAGATTTTATTAAATGATAAACATCACTTTCTGCACTACAACCAATATTTCAAATAGCATTTTGATTTTCAATACCTTTTTTATTATTTTTAAAATATTCATATATTTTTTCATCAGCATTATTTTCTTTTAAATAATCTAATAATTTATAATAACAACCATTTAAAAATAATTCATAATAAGCATAATTTAATTTTTTATTATTTTCTTTTGTTCTTTTACCTTTTCCTACAATAAATACTTGTTTTATTTTTTGTAATGGATGTCATTTATCTACAGCATAATCAATTTTTAAATAATTAGCAGTAGATTTAAGATAAGTTGCACCATCACCCGTTAATTTTAAATTTTCATTAGTATAACCAATAAAAATATTATCTACATTAGTTATTATAGATTTACCAAATTCTTTTTTATTAATTCTTTGACCTTTTCTAGTTGATATAACAAAAATATATTTATTTTCTAAAACATGTCTATTATCAGTAGATTTATTTAAATCAAAACCAGTACTTATACTTACTGTTCTATGTCTAAATTTTCTTTTCTTTTTATTATCAATTAAATTATTATATGATTCATCTGATTGAATATAAATAAAATCAGTTGGTAATATTTGTCTTTTTTCTTGTGGTAAATCTTGTACAAATATATTTGTTGTTTTTACTCTTCTACAAATTGTTGATAAAGATATATCTATTTTTAAATTATGTTTAATTATAGGATATGTAATATTATTAAAATCAGCTTCATAAATTATTGATTTTGTTACTTGATTAGTAAATTTTTTATTTTTATCAATATTAATATATGTATCTAAGAACCTGTTTAGAATCTTTTTAATAAAACTGAAATAAATGAAAGAACAACCATTTGTAAACTAGTATTTAGTTTTCTTTCACAATTTTTTCATAATCTTCTGTATTTTTCTAATCAAGCAAAGCTTCGTTCTACAATTCATCTTTTTGGTAATACTACAAAAGTATGTAATTCATTGCGTTTTATCACTTCAACATTTGCATTTATGATTGTTTTGATTTCAGAAGCAAATTTTTCACCAGTATAACCAGCATCTACTATTATTTTTTGAACTGCAGAAAGATTTTCTTTTTCATTTTCAATCATTATTATAGCGCTATTACGATCTGTTTTTTCTGCCGTGGTTATGTAAATTGCATGTGGTAAACCTTGAGAATCAACAACAATATGACGTTTTATGCCTGAAATCTTTTTACCAGCATCATAACCTTTATTTTCAGTAGTATCTGTATTTTTAACACTTTGCGAATCAATTATACAAAAACTAGTTTGTTCTTTGCGATTATTGTTGATACGAACTTTTTTAACTAATTTTTTTTAAAATTAATTGCAATACACTAGGTTCTTTACCATTATTTTTACTTCAAATTTGAAAATAATAATATACAGTTTGTCATTTTGGAAAATTTTTTGGTAACATTCTTCATTGACAACCACTTTTTAATACATATAAAATTGCACAAAATATTTCATATAAATCTAAACTTCTTGGTTTTGTTTTCTTTTTACTATTTTCTAAAATTGATTTTATGTTTTCAAATTGTTCTTTGCTAACATTACTAGGATAATTTTTATGCATATATACCTCTTATTTTAAAATATATAATCATTTTACATTATTTTCGAAAAGATTTTAAACAGGTTCTAATGGATATAAATATTCACCAGTAATTTTATGTTGATATACTTTTCTATAAAAATCTTTTACTATTCCATACATTGATGTAAAAGTTCTTTTAGCAGTTTTAACATATTTATATTTATTTTTATCATAGTAATTTTCATACCAATATTTATCATATTTAATTAAATCATTTTTATAATCTAATAACATTTGTTTTTCATGACTAATTTTAAAATGATTATGAGGAAATTGTTCAGGAAGTAAAATCATAATATTATTCCTTTCTAAATACATGACTTTGAGTATAACAATAATTAACTGGTGAGTGTTGTAATATACTTTAGTTAAAATGTTATAATTAGTATATAAATATTGAATATAGGTGATAAATATGCCAGCAAAAAGAAAAGAATTAGGAAATTATAAAGAAAAAATAAATGAATATTTTAGAGATAATAAAAATGTACCAACTAGAATGACAAAAACTGGTTTAAATTTAGCATTAGGAATTGATAGAAAATATATATTTGATTGCCGACGCTACCAGACAAAATGACAACAAAATTTTTTAAAGGAATATGATAAAGCATGTCAAAAAATTGCTAATTATTTATTACGTAATACTATGAAAGACCCAAAATATCAATGAGAATATTTAAGAAAATGTCATCCAGAAGAATTTGATGATTTACAAAATAATTTTGAAGAAAATAACTCAAAAAGTAATATAATTATTAATCTTTGTGAACCAAGAAAAATAGAAAATAATGATTAGAAGTCTATATTATATATAGATTTTTTCTTTATTTTAAAGGGAAAAAATGATATAATTAAATAAAGTGAATATGTTAAATAACATATATAAAAGTGACCTATTAACCAAGTGAATTATTAAAATTTAATAAAAGGGAGATTAAAAGTATGAGTGATTTTACTTTTGATGAAAAAGAGAATTATAGTTTAGATGATGTTAAAAATTTACTAAAACAACATAGAAATGTAGTATATGCTGAAAGTAAAAAAAATATTGAACCTAAATTAAGTGAATATGAAACAAAAATAAAAGAATATGAAAATAAAGTTAATGAATATCAAGAAAAAGAATTATTTAATGGTTTTAATGATAAACAATTAAAAATAGTTAAATCATTAATTAATACTGAATATAAAGAACTTGATAAACATTCTGCTTTAAATAAAATAAAAGAAGATTATGCAGAAATATTTAATAATAATTTACATAATAAAGAAATAAAAAAACAAGAAATTATTAAAAATGAAGAATCTAAACAAGAGTTTTTTAATCCAAAAACACTTTTTGAATTAGATAATAATATTACATCTAAAAATGAAGAATTATTAAAAAATACAGAAGTTGTAGGAGCAAAAACTAAACAAGAAATGATTAAATTTTTAGAATTTTTATTTAGTAAATAATTAAATATTTCTCAAAAGGAGAGATATTATGGCTATTCCACAAGTTCCAACTGGTTTAATTACTGGTGGTAATAATGGAAATAAAGCAATGTTAACTGCTATGGAAGCTCAAGTAAAAGGTATACTTTATAATGATGAAAGTATGATGTTTTTAAAAGCAAGTGCAGTTGCAGAACAAATAAGTGAAATACCTGGAGCAGTAGAAGCATATTATCGTATTGCTGAACGTTTACGTTGAGGTTCAAAATATGATGTTATGACTGGTACAAATAAACAATGAACAACATTAAGAACAACTAGTGTTATTTTAGACCAAATATTAGTTATTGATTGAAGAACTGAAGATTTTGATATGAATAGATTTATGTCAAGTCCAATTCCATTAAAAGCAAATATGTTATCAATATGAGCAGAAAGTGCATTAAGAAATTATTTATTTATACAAGAAAGTATTTTTTTACAAGGTTATTAAAGATTATTGTATTGCTAAATCACAAGTAATTCCTATTAATATGTTAGAAATGACAGAAGATACAGCAAAATCAGCATTTTATCAAATTGGTGATAAAATGGATGGGTTACACTTTATTGGACACTAATTACGTAGACAAGTGAACAAATTAGTTAAAAGAAAGGAAATATAATTATGGCCAATATTAACTCATATAATGATGAATTTAAAAAACAAATAGTATCTTTATATCAAAATGGCAAATCAGTATCTTGCCTTGCTAAAGAATACAACGTTACAAGAGCAGCTACTTATAAATGAATTAAGCAATTTACAAATTCAAGCAGTTTTAAAACTAAAGATAATCTTTCGGATTTAGAAAAACAATTAATTCAAGCAAATAAAGAATTAAAACAATTAAGAATGGAGAATGATATTTTAAAGCAAGCAGCACTAATAATAGGCAGAAAGTAGAGATTATTACAAATAATAAATCTAAATATAAAATTCGTCCAATTTGTCGTTTTTTAAAACTTTCTAAATCAACATATTATTTTAATTTAAAGAAAAAAGAAGATAAAATCAAAAATAATATGTATGATGAAGCTGTTATTAGTGCTTTTAAACAAAATAAAGAAGTTTATGGAACAAGAAGATTAAAAGTCAGTCTAGAAAATAAAGAAATTTATTTATCACGCAAAAAAATTAAAGAAATTATGAATCAGCATAATTTAATATCAAAATACACTAAATTATCATTTAAAAATCATCATAACAAAGTCAATGATAGCCAAATAAGCAATCTTGTGAATAGAAACTTTAATAATAGGCTTAAAAATGAAGTTATTGTTAGTGATTTAACTTATGTTCAAGTTAATGGTAAGTGAAACTATATTTGCTTATTAATCGACCTATTTAACCGCGAAATTATTGGACATAGTGTGTAGGTACTAAAAAAGATGCATCATTAGTATATCAAGCATTTATGCAATCAAATCGCTGTTTAAAAGATATTCAAATATTTCATAGTGATCGCGGTAATGAATTCAATAATAAAACTATTGATAAACTTTTATTAGCATTCAATATTACCCGTTCTTTAAGCAAAAAAGGTTGTCCTTATGATAATGCTGTTGCTGAAGCAACTTTCAAAACTTTCAAAACTGAATTTATTAATGATAAAAATTTTACATCATTAATCCAATTAAAATTAGAATTATTTGATTATATCAATTGATACAACAACATACGAATCCACAGCACTTTAAACTACCTAACTCCAGTTAAATATCATGAAAAAATGTCTACCAAAAAATAGTCCTAAAAAGGGTTGCCATTCCATTTTAATTCTTTACATAATAATTTAAATTTATTAAAAATATCACTTAATAATCAATATTTATAATTTCCAAATTTATTAAAACCATTTTTAGGTGTACTACCAATTTCTAATTGTAATTTAAGTATTTTTTTATATAAATTATTCATTATTTATCACTCTTTCTATTTATTGCATTTTTAATTAAATCTCTTAGAACCTGTTTAAAATCTTTTAGAGAAATAGGGTAAAATGATTATATATTTTAAGATAAGAGGTATATATGCGTAAAAATTATCCTAGTAATGTTAGCAAAGAGCAATTTGAAAATATAAAATCAATTTTAGAAAATACTAAAAAGAGAACTAAACCAAGAAGCTTAGATTTATATGAAGTATTTTGTGCAGTTTTATATGTATTAAAAAGTGGTTGTCAATGAAGAATGTTACCAAAAGATTTTCCAAAATGACAAATTGTATATTATTATTTTCAAGTTTGAAGTAAAAATAATGGTAAAGAACCTAGTGTATTACAATTAGTTTTAAAAAAAATTAGTCATGGCATTTCGTATCAATAATGGTAGAAAAGAACAAACTAGTTTTTGTATAATTGATTCACAAAGTGTTAAAAATACAGATACTACTAAAAACAAAGGTTATGATGCTGGTAAAAAGATTTCAGGAATAAAGCGTCATATTGCTGTTGATTCTCAAGGTTTACCACATGCAATTTACATAACCACAGCAGAAAAAACAGATCGTAACAGTGCTATAATAATGATTGAAAATGAAAAAGAGAATCTTTCTGCAGTTCAAAAAATACTAGTAGATGCTGGTTATACTGGTGAAAAATTTGCTTCTAAAATTAAAACAATTATAAATGCAAATGTTGAAGTTATAAAACGTAATGAATTACATTCTTTTGTAGTATTACCAAAAAGATGAGTTGTAGAACGAAGTTTTGCATGATTAGAAAAATGCAGAAGATTATGAAAAAATTGTGAAAAAAAATTAAATACTAGCTTACAAATGGTTGTTCTTGCCTTTATTTCAATTTTATTGAAAAGATTTTAAACAGGTTCTTACAAAATCATTCATAGTTATATTTCTTTCATAACAATATGTTTTTAATTCATAATGGTCATTTTTAGTAAGACGAATTTTTAAATTTTTAATTAATAATTTATTTTCATGTTTTTTAAGTGCTGCTGCTACCATTTCTATTCATCTCCTTTAACCTTTAATAATTCTTTTATAATCAATAATTGCTTGTTCTAATTTATTTACATGTTCAAAGTTAAAATAATCATTACTAATATTTAACTCTCCGTCATCATCAATTCTAACGTCTAAACTACTTTCATATTTATCATTAAATTCTTCTTGTAATTCTTCAAATTTTTCTATTAATTTTCTTGCATTTTCTAATTCTAATCTATTCATTATTTACACTCCTTTAAAATTTTCTAATTGTAATTCATTAATATAATATTCATATAAGTAATCTCAATTATTTGATGTTAAATACATATCTTCTTCAATCATTTCATTTATACATTTATTACAATAATATGTATTATCTATTTCACTAATTCAAATATATTTTTCATTATGTATATTACATTTCATCATTATCACTCATTAATTTATAAAAGCATTTATTACAAGTTCTATTTGCAAATGATGAATTTTTATGACAAATATCACAAGAACCATTCATTCTATATTCTCTACATTCCATATTTATTAATCCCTTTCTATAATTTTTAATATTTCTTGTATTTCAATATATTTTTGATTTTTAAGTAATTTTTCATTACATAAATTTTTAATTAATTCTATTTTTTCAACATTTAATAACATATTAATTTCCTTTAATACTTTAAATAAAATATTTTTTCATTATGAGTATTTATATCTTTCATTGGTGTAACAATATAATTTATTGCTAAATCATTATCATTATATGGGTTATTTATTTTAAAACTTTTCATATCTTGTTCTCATATAATGTTATATTTAAAACATTCTTGATTTTTATCATTTGTAAAAATATAATAACCATTATATTGTTCATAAAATTCACAAGATATTAATTCATTTTCATTTGTAGTAATATCTGAAATATTTTTAATATATTTTAAAATTTCACTACCTTTAATACTTTCAATATCTTTTGTAATTGATTTTTTACCTAATTTATAATTAAAATCTTCAATTATTTTTAATGTTATTTTTTTATTATTTTGATTAATAATAGTATCTTTAATTGGAAATCATGTTTCATATTCACCAATTTCTAATAACATACCTTTAGTTGTTTCTCTAACTTTATTTTTAATATCTAAATTAACATTAATCATTACGAATCCTTTCTACGTATAAGCCTTATCACCTACAGTGATAAAAGGCTTATATACTACTAACTAAATACTTCTACTTACTATACGTATAGGCTTATTGCTACTATAGGTAGCAATAAGCCTTGGGGGTAGGAGGTCTGGAGGGAGGGGGAAAAAAAACTTAAATTTTTAAAGACCAGCAGAAAAATTACTATTTGCAAATTCCTATACAATAGCTTTTATAATTTTTATTAAATTTGGAATAATTAATTACTTTAATAAAGTATAGGTTTAATAAAATAATTAATTATAATTGTTCAACAATTAAAAATGAGAGTTTTATCTCTCATTTAATTTCTTATTAAATCTAACTAAGGCTGCAATACGTCCAATTAAAGAGGAAAAAACAAACATTAAAATTGCTGGTTTATTACATGATTTAGGACACGGTCCTTTTTCACACACTTTTGAAAAAATCATAAACCTTAATGTTAATAAAAAAGAAAATTTTACTCATGAAGATTATACTTGTGCTATTATTAATGATAATAGTACTGAAATTAACATGATTTTAAAACAATTTAATATTAATATTAATGCTATTATTGGTATCCTTAAGAAGGATTATAAAAATTATCCTAAATATCAAATTCAATTGGTATCATCGCAATTAGATTGTGATCGTATTGATTATTTAATGCGTGATGGATATTTTACAGGAGTTGGTTATGGAAGTATTGATATTGATTGAATTATTACGAATATGATAATTGATATTAAAGAGGGTTTAGTTTTTTCATACAAGGCAATTTCTGCTATTGAAAATTATTTAATCACAAGGTTCCATATGTATTCTCAAGTTTATTATCATAAAAGCGGAATTCTTTTTGATCTTAATTTACAAAAATTATTTTCAAGAATAACTGAATTATATTTTGATAAAACTTATTCATTTAAAGTCAATATTCATGATTTTATTGCTATTTTTGAGGGAAAAAGTGTTGAAATACAAACATATTTAAATTGAACAGATGCTACTTTAATTAAGTTAATGCAAGATATTATTAATTTTGAAAAAGATAATGAGTTAGTAAAAATATCAAAAGTAATTTTATTTTGTTTTAACTGAGAAAATGAATTGTTGTTATTAACAAGTCAAAATAACACTAATGTTATTGGCGTTAAACAAGATTTAAAAAATGTACTTTATTATTTTAAAAAAGATCCAATTATTATTAAAACAAAAAACGAAGAATATATTACTTTAGAAAAAATCTCACAAATTTTGCAAGATCCAATTAAAGCACCAAATACAATTTATTTTTTAAAAAAGAAATAGAAATTTAAAAGTATTATAAAATGAGGTAATTATGAAAATTTTAAAATCAATTAATAAAATTTTTGAGTATCCAAATATTTTAGATTTAACGCCAGGAGATTTTTACTTAAATTCACATGAGTATCATTTAGCAACGCAAGAAGTAATAGTGATATTGGGTGTATTAATTAATAAAGAAAAAATTGAAAATGCTATTAAAACTTTAAATTTTACTTGAATAAATTTTAAAGAAAAAGTAATTGTTTATTTTTCTATTTTTGCCTACCTTATAATAGGTAATGAATATAATGATTTAAAATCAGTTAAAATAAATCAAATTAAATTTAAAGATAATACGTTAAAAATTAAATTTAAAGAAACATTACTTACAATGATTAATAAGTTTCCAAGAACTTTGCATTTAACTAATGTTTTGGGTAATGATAATGATCGCGCTAATATGTATGCAGTTAACGCTATTTTAAATATTAAAAAAGGGATTGGATATGATAATTTTCATATTACTCTTTTTTCAGTATATCAATCGTTAGAATTAAAATTAAAGCATTGTTTAAGAAAATATATTCAAGTTGAACCTTCAGCTAGTAAGAAAAAATTTAATTTTCATAATTTAATACGATTGATTAAATTAATTAGTACTACAAGAGTTGAAAGTGAGGAAATGAGTAAAATATTATTAAACTTAAGAGAACGTTTGCGTTATTTTTGAACAAATTAATCCTGGCGGTCAAGCAGCAAGATATGAAGCTGAGATAAATCATAATTATTTTCATAATTTAAATTCGTATATAATTAATGAACAAGAATTACTAAGTAATTTTGTCAAGGCTTTAAGTTTATTACAAGAATTATATTTAAAATTAATAGAATTATATAAAGATGATAATACTAAAGTTAAAATGCAAAAAAAAATTGATTTAGAATTAGTTAAAGTTTCAGGAATTAAAATCGAAGATGATCCAAAAAAAAATAATGATAAATTAAGAAATGTGCTTGATAATCAAATTTTTGGTAACTATCAAGAATTAATTGATTTAAATTACAATGATGTTGCTATTTTGGAATTTTTAATCAGAATTGGATTTATACAGTATGTTAATGATACAATTGAACAACTTTTATAAAAAAGTATTTATTTTTACTTTTTTATATGATATAAATTAAATTTATGAGTATAATATTTTAGATATTGAAAGGGGTCTGAACTGTGGACAGTTATGTTATTAATGAACTCACTACTATTATTCTTGATGCAGTAGCATTTGCAAATTATGAAATAGAATTGAATCAGGTTGTTATTGAAATTAATAAAAATAATGACTTAGGTGATTATTCTACATCAATAGCAATGATATTAGCAAAAAAATATAAACAAAAACCATTAGGCATTGCTGAAATTATAGTTAAAAATATTCATCAGAAACACCCATTAATTAAAAAAATTGATTATATTACTCCTGGTTTTATTAATATTAATATTAATGTTGAAGTATTTAGTTTGTTATTAATGAAAATTATTAATGAGAAATCATTATATGGTCAATCTAATAAAAAAAATATTACTTATAATATTGAATTTATTAGTGCTAATCCAACCGGACTTTTACATTTAGGACATGCAAGAAATGCGGCTATTGGTGATAGTTTAGCTAATATATTAGAACATAGAGGATATAATATAGTTAGAGAATACTATATTAATGATGCTGGTAATCAAATTAATGTTTTGGCCAATTCAATTTTCATAAATTATCAAAATCTTTGTGACAATGCTGTTGAATTACCAAAAGAAAGTTATCGTGGTTCTGAAATTTTAGCTGCTGCACAATCATTTTTGAAATTAAATGGTAATAAATTTGCAAATAAACCTTTTGATGAAACTTCTTCTTTAATTTTTAAAGAATTTGGTATTAATTATATGCTTTCAGAAATTAAAAAAGATTTAAAAAAATTTAAAGTTAAAATTAATATTTGATTTTCTGAATCATTTTTATATAAAGAAAATATTATTTCTAATTTAATCAAACAATTTGAAATGCAAGGCAATACTTATCAACTTGATGGTGCTATTTTTTTAAAAACTACTTTATTTGAAGATGATAAAGATCGTGTAATTGTTAAGAAAGACAAAACTTATACATATATGCTTCCTGACTTAGCTTATCATCATATTAAATTTCAACGTAGTGATATGTTAATTAATATTTGAGGAGCAGATCATTATGGCTATATTCCACGAATTAAAGCGGGATTATATATGCTTAATAATGATGCCACTAAACTTGATATTTTATGTATGCAAATGGTAAAGGTTATTGATAATGGTAAAGAACAAAAAATGTCAAAAAGAGCAGGAACATCAATAACTTTAAGACATATGATAGATTTAATTGGAAAGGATGCTTTACGTTATTTTTTAGTATCAAGATCAGTTGAATCACATCTTGATATTGATTTAGCACTTGCTAAACAACAATCTAACGAAAATCCTGTTTATTATGCTCAATATGTTCATGCGCGTATAAATCAAATTATAGAGAATTATCCAAAATTTGAAATTGCAAATAGTATTAATTTATTAACAGAACAAAAGGAAAAAGAATTATTGATTACATTAGATGAATATATAATTATTTTGCAAAAAATTGAAAAACAGCTTCAACCACATTTGCTTACAAATTATATTCAAAAATTAGCTAAGTTATTTCATTCTTATTATAATAAACATAAAGTTATTAGTGAAGATCAACAATTAACAATTCAACGATTAACATTAGTTTTAGCAATAAAACAAATAATGGCAAATGCTTTAAATTTAATTGGTGTGGATGCGCCTAAAAAGATGTAAAAAATATATTTTTTATTATTTATAATATACAATTTAGAAGGTGATTAAGAAATGCAAAACAAACAAACATTTGTAGAAGTAGCATATAGTTTTTTATGCAAAAAGAAAAAAAGCAGTTTTAATGAAATTTGAACACATGTTAAAAAACAATGTAATATTTCTAAAGAAGATGAAGAAAAAATTGCTGGTGAACTTTATACTGGAATTATTTTAAATACCAATTTTTTCTTAAAAAATGATAAACTTTGATATCCACGTAATGAAGTCTCATTAGAGGAAATTAAAGAACATATGACAAGAGTAGAAATTCCAAGTAATACAAAAGAAGAAATTGATAGTACTGAAACAGTTACAGATAATGATGAAACTATAGATTTAAGTGAAGACGTAGAAGATGAAGATGATGATTTAAATACCATTAGTATTCAACCATTAGAAGATAGTTATGATGATGAATAATAATGATATTATTAATTAATATTTAGGAGAAAACTAATGAATTCAAAGTATATATTTATTACTGGTGGTGTTGTATCATCTTTAGGTAAAGGAATTACAGCAGCATCGCTTGGGCGTATATTAAAGCAAAAAAATATTAAGATTTTTATGCAAAAATTTGACCCTTATATTAATGTTGACCCAGGTACTATGAGTCCTTATCAACATGGTGAAGTATATGTAACTAGTGATGGTGCTGAAACTGATTTAGATTTAGGTCATTATGAACGTTTTATTGATGAAAATCTGACTAGAGACTCCAATATTACTGCCGGAAAAGTATACCAAACTGTTTTAAAAAAGGAACGCGATGGTTTTTATGAAGGGAAAACTGTACAAGTTGTACCACATGTTACTGATGAAATTAAAAAACATATTTTTAATTCCGCAATTAATAGTAAGGCTGATGTTATTATTACCGAAATTGGTGGAACAGTTGGTGATATTGAATCATTAGCTTTTATTGAAGCCATTAGACAAGTTAAAAACGAAAAAGGTCATGAAAATGTTATTGTTATTCATACTACATTAATTCCTTATTTACATTCGGTTGGTGAATTTAAAACGAAACCTAGTCAACATTCAGTAAAAGAAATATTATCATTAGGTATTCAACCTGATATTTTGGTTTGTCGTAGTGAAACTATGCCACCCGATCATATTTTTGATAAATTATCTTTATTTTGTAATATTAAACGCAGGCATGTTTTAGCAATTCCTGATTGTGATAATATTTATAAAGTGCCATTATCTTTAGAACAACAAAAAATTGATGAAGTAGTTTCAGAATTATTAAAATTAAATAAAACTAAACCAGATATGTCAGAATGACATACAATTGTTAAAAAGTTAGATAATATTAATCAAGAAGTTACTGTTGGTATTGTGGCAAAATATTCGAATTTAAGTGATGCTTACTTATCAGTAATTGAATCATTGAAAATTGCAGGTTATAGTCTTAATACTAAAGTTAATTATAAAATTATTAACGCTGAAAGTTTAGATAGTAAAAACATTAATTCTATGCTTTCTCCTTTCCAAGCAATAATTGTTCCTGGTGGCTTTGGTAATCGTGGTGTTGAAGGCAAAATCAATGCAATTAATTATACTCGAGTTAATAAAGTTCCTTTCTTGGGATTATGTTTAGGTATGCAGTTAGCTTGTATTGAATATGCTCGTAATGTATGTAATTTACAAGATGCTAATTCTACTGAATTTAATGAAAAAACTAAAAATCCTATTTTTGATTTATTACGTGGCAAAAATAAAAATGATCAAATCGGGGGAACTTTAAGATTGGGTAATTATCCAACCACTTTAATTAATGATTCATTAGCAAAATCTCTTTATAAACAAACTATTATTATTGAACGTCATCGTCATCGTTATGAATTTAATAATAGTTATAAAACATTACTTGCAAAAAATGGATTAATTTTTAGTGGTATATATAATAAAGAAGATTTGGTAGAAGTGATTGAGTTGCCAAAAGAAGTACATCCATTCTTTATTGCAAGTCAGTTTCATCCTGAGTTCACATCAAGAATTAATAAACCAAATCCTTTATTTTTAGGATTAATTAAAAGTATTATTAAAAAATAATGATAAAGTAAGAAAATTTAATTTTAAAATTGTTATAATTTTTATGAATTGTATATTCTCAAAATATATATGCAACTAGATTTTTTATGAAAATATATAATATAAGGTTATAATATTTTAAGAAAGAAGGAAAAGAAATGAATAAATTTGTTAGTGCAAAAAATATGATTGATAAAGCAAAAGCAGGTAAATATGCCGTTGCTCACTTTAATATTAATAATTTAGAATGAACAAGATCTATTCTTGAAGTTGCACAAGAAACTAAATCATCTGTTATTTTAGGTGTTTCAGAAGGTGCTATTAAATACATGGGTGGATTTAACACAGTTGCTAGTATGACTTTAGCGCTATTGAATGATTTAAATATTACTATTCCAGTGGCATTACATTTAGATCATGGTCAATCAGTAGATTCTTGTAAGAAAGCATTAGATGCTGGTTTTAGTTCTGTTATGTTTGATGGTTCTCATTTAGATTTTAATGAAAATATAAAAGGTACCAAAGAAGTAGTTGCTTATGCTAAGAAAAAAAATGCATCTGTTGAAGCAGAAGCAGGTACTATTGGTGGTGAAGAAGATGGAGTTATTGGTAGTGGTGAGATTGCTAGTGAGGAAGATTGTAAATCATTAGCAGCTTTAGGAATTGACTTTTTAGCAGCCGGAATAAATAATATTCATGGAAAGTATCCTAAAAATTGAGATGGTTTAAATTTTGATGTGTTAAAAAATTTATCAGTAGCTTCAAATAAGCCAATGGTATTACATGGTGGTTCTGGAATTCCAAAAGATCAGGTTAAAAAAGCTATTAATTTAGGAATTAGTAAAATTAATGTTAATACTGAATTACAAGAAGTGTTCGCCGCAGTTATTGAAAAATATGTTACGGAAGGAAAACTTAATGAAGATAAAGGGTTTGATCCTAGAAAAATTTTTAAGCCAGGAATGGAAGCAATTAAACTTAAAGCTAAAGAATTATTAACAGAATTTGGTTCATTAGGAAAATCTTAAAAAAATGGTCATATTATTATTAATATGACCATTTTTAAATAATTTTCCTTAAATTAAGATAAATTTCAAATATGAAAATTACTTTTATTATCAATAACTTGTGATATTTTTTCATTACTTAAAATATCAATTATTACTTCAGCCTTAATAGCAACTTTCGCGTCTAACATATGACCACCAATTACGTTAAAATTATCATCACCAAAAGTAGTATAGTATGGCAATGAATAATTGGTTTATTTCTATCTTTTTCATCTCAAATGATTGTTCCAATTGTTGATAACAATTCATATTGTTCAAGAAAAGTTTTTTTACATAATCAGTACTTTTTTTAGGAATATAGCCTAAAGTGACATTAGTAATAGCACCAATCATTTGGAATTGTGCCATTCCTATATTTTCTTTAATAGCAAATTGCTCTAAAGTTTTAATAATCATTTCATCTTTTTCAATAATTAATGCATACTTATTTCCGATCATTTTTTTAATTTTCATAATAAGAATCTCACCTTTCTTTTAGCAGTATTTTAACATATTTATTAATAGCAATAATGATTAAATTTGATTATTATAGGAAAAAATATTTTTCTTTTTGTAATAAAAATTATTTTAAAAAGAAAATATATTAATTTTAAAATTAATAGGTATAATAAAACTAATATTTAAACTAAGGAAGTGATAAAGTTGAAAACTAATGGTTTAGTAATTGCTATTGGTAATGATCATACCGCTTATGAATTTAAACAACCAATTATTAAATTTTTACATACAGAAGGCTATCAAATTTTAGATTTAGGAACAAATAGCAGTGAGCCTGTTGATTATCCTAATTTTGGTTTTAATGTTGCTAATGCTATTGTTAGTAAAAAAGCAGATTTTGGTATTGTAATTTGTGGTACTGGTATTGGTATTAGCATTGCTACCAATCGTATTAATGGTGTTCGTTGTGCCCTTTGCTATGAAGAAGAAACAGTAAGATTGGCAAGGCTTCATAATGACGCTAATGTTTTAGCACTAGGTGCTAGAATTATTTCTGATTATAAAGCAGTAGAACTTGTGAAATTATTTTTAAATACTAAAACAAGTGATGAAAAAAGACATCAATTAAGAGTTGCAAAACTAAAATAATTTTACTATTAAATTATTAAAGAGAGGATGTTTAAAAATGGATAAATCTTTTAATAAGGGTCTTGACCCAGAATTAAAAAAAATTGTGAAAGATGAATGACAACGTCAACAAAATCATATTGAATTAATAGCTTCAGAAAACTATGTATCACCAGCTGTACTTACACTTGCTGGAACAATATTAACTAATAAGTATGCAGAAGGTTATCCGGGCAGAAGATATTATAATGGTTGCGAAAATGTTGATAAAATTGAAAATTTGGCAATAGAGCGTTTTAAACAATTATTTAATTGTAATCATAAACCAGGTCAATGTAAAAAAGGTAATTTTCATGCTAATGTACAACCTCATTCTGGTAGTCAAGCTAATGCTGAAGCATATGCTGCTATATTACGTCCAGGTGATACTATTCTTGGTATGGAACTTGATGCCGGTGGTCATTTAACTCATGGTTATAAAATTAATTTTTCTGGTAAAATTTATCACGGTGTTAATTATGGTGTAAGTAAAAAGGATGAATATTTAGATTATGATGAAATTTTAAAAATTGCTAAAGAATGTAAACCAAAAATTATTGTAGCAGGAGCTAGTGCTTATTCAAGACTTATTGATTGATCAAAGTTTCGTAAAATTGCCGATACTGTTGGAGCATATTTAATGGTTGATATGGCGCATATTGCTGGATTAATTGCTGCTGGATTACATCAAAATCCTATTTGTTATGCTGATATTACAACAACAACAACTCATAAAACATTAAGAGGACCACGTGGTGGTGCTATTCTTTGCACCGAAGAATTAAAAAAGAAAATTGATAGTGCGGTATTTCCCGGTAATCAAGGTGGGCCATTGGAACATATTATTGCAGCAAAAGCACAAGCTTTTTATGAAGCATTAACGCCAGAATTTAAAACTTATCAAATGCAAGTAATTAAAAATGCTCAAGCATTAGCGAAAACTTTTCTTGATGCAAAATTTCATGTAGTGGCGGGTGGAACTGATAATCATTTATTAACTGTTAATGTTACTAATATTAACGGTTTAAATGGTAAAGAAGCTGTTGATATTTTAGAAAAGATTAATATTGTTGCTAATAAGAATGGTGTTCCCTTTGATCCTTTACCAGCTGTTATTACTAGTGGTGTTCGTTTTGGTAGTCCAGCAATGACAACGAGAGGTTTTAAAGAAGAGCAGTTTATTGAATTAGGAAAGATTATTATTAGTGCTTGAAAATTACCTAAGGGTATTAATGATGATGGTTTAAATGAATTAAGAAAAAAAGTTGATATGCTTTTAAATAAATTTCCCATTTATGAAAATATAAAATTACCTCAATAATAAAATAATTATTTTATGTTTGGAATATGAAAATAAGTTTTCTGTTAATTAACAGAAAACTTATTTTATTTTTTTGAATCTTTAATTTCTTTCATTTTTTCAATAAAATTATTATCATATTTAACCGAAGATTGTTCTTTAATAAACTTTATTAATTTTGAAACATCTTCATCACTAATTCATGGTGCTTGTAAACGATTGATATTATTTTGTCCTGGAGCTAAAAATAACATATCGCCTTTACCTAATAATTTTTCTGCTCCAGCAGTATCAAGGATTGTTTTTGAATCAATTCAAGATGCAACTTTAAAAGCAATCCTTGCTGGAATATTATTTTTAATTACGCCAGTAATTACATCTACTGATGGTCTTTGTGTTGCTATTACTAAATGAATTCCTGCTGCTCGACCCATTTGTGTAATTCGCATGATCCCTTCTTCAATTTGTTTGCTTGCTTGTACCATTAAATCTGCTAATTCATCAATAACAATAATATAATAAGGTAATTTATCAATTTCTTGACTTATTTTTTTATTATAACTTTCAATATCACGATTTCCATTTTTTGCAAATAGTTGGTATCGACGCATCATTTCTAAAATTACTACTTGTAATGCTGCTGGTGTTTTGTTTGCTTCATTAATTACTGGAAAATAATTAAATGTGGGATATCATTATAAATTGCTAATTCTACTCATTTAGGATCGATTAATATTAGTTTTATTTCATGAGGTTTGTATTGTAAGAGCAAAGAAATTAGTAAATCATTAATAAAAACTGATTTTCCTGAACCAGTACTACCAGCAATTAATAAGTGGGGCATTTCTTTTAATGAATGAAAGATGTAATCACCAGTAGTATTTCTACCAATACTAATTAATAATTTTTTATTTTTATATTTTTCGCTTATATTTTCAAATTGTTCTTGCATATTAGTTGGAACAATATTTTTATTACTAACTTCAATTCCAATCATTGATTTACCAGCTATTGGTGCTTCGATTCTAATATTATTATTTGCTAAAACTAGTTTTAGTTCTTCTTCAAAGTTAGTAATTTTGTTAATTTTCATTCCTGAAGTGATTGAAACCTCGTATTTTGTTACTGTTGTACCAATAGTAAAATCATTTACTTTTCCTTGAACAGAAAATTCTTTAAATAACTGATTAATTTTTTCTTTATTTTCTAAAGCATATTTTTCATTTTCTTCTTGCTTTTTTATTAGATTATCTGATTTTTTAGTTAATTTTAATGTTGGTAAAATATATTTTTGATTAATTATAGTTTGTTCAGGAAGAAAAGCTTTTGTTTTTTCTTGATTGTTATTTTGTTTTTCAATTTGATTAATAATTTTGTTTTGTTCTTTAACTTTTGTTTCATTATTTTCTAATTTTTGATTTGGAATGGCAACCCTTTTTAGGACTATTTTTTGGTAGACATTTTTTCATGATATTTAACTGGAGTTAGGTAGTTTAAAGTGCTGTGGATTCGTATGTTGTTGTATCAATTGATATAATCAAATAATTCTAATTTTAATTGGATTAATGATGTAAAATTTTTATCATTAATAAATTCAGTTTTGAAAGTTTTGAAAGTTGCTTCAGCAACAGCATTATCATAAGGACAACCTTTTTTGCTTAAAGAACGGGTAATATTGAATGCTAATAAAAGTTTATCAATAGTTTTATTATTGAATTCATTACCGCGATCACTATGAAATATTTGAATATCTTTTAAACAGCGATTTGATTGCATAAATGCTTGATATACTAATGATGCATCTTTTTTAGTACCTACACACTATGTCCAATAATTTCGCGGTTAAATAGGTCGATTAATAAGCAAATATAGTTTCACTTACCATTAACTTGAACATAAGTTAAATCACTAACAATAACTTCATTTTTAAGCCTATTATTAAAGTTTCTATTCACAAGATTGCTTATTTGGCTATCATTGACTTTGTTATGATGATTTTTAAATGATAATTTAGTGTATTTTGATATTAAATTATGCTGATTCATAATTTCTTTAATTTTTTTGCGTGATAAATAAATTTCTTTATTTTCTAGACTGACTTTTAATCTTCTTGTTCCATAAACTTCTTTATTTTGTTTAAAAGCACTAATAACAGCTTCATCATACATATTATTTTTGATTTTATCTTCTTTTTTCTTTAAATTAAAATAATATGTTGATTTAGAAAGTTTTAAAAAACGACAAATTGGACGAATTTTATATTTAGATTTATTATTTGTAATAATCTCTACTTTCTGCCTATTATTAGTGCTGCTTGCTTTAAAATATCATTCTCCATTCTTAATTGTTTTAATTCTTTATTTGCTTGAATTAATTGTTTTTCTAAATCCGAAAGATTATCTTTAGTTTTAAAACTGCTTGAATTTGTAAATTGCTTAATTCATTTATAAGTAGCTGCTCTTGTAACGTTGTATTCTTTAGCAAGGCAAGATACTGATTTGCCATTTTGATATAAAGATACTATTTGTTTTTTAAATTCATCATTATATGAGTTAATATTGGCCATAATTATATTTCCTTTCTTTTAACTAATTTGTTCACTTGTCTACGTAATTAGTGTCCAATAAAGTGTAACCCATCCAATTATTAATTTTGTTAATATTGTTATTTTCTTGTAATAATTCTTTATTGGTTTCTATATCAAAGTTTATTTTTTCGTTTTTTACTTTATTGTTTGATAAATTTTCTTTTGTAAATTGTTTAGTTTCTAATTTAGATTGCTTATTATTGTTTTTTGCTTGTTGTTTGTTTATTTTTAGTTCTTTTTTTAGATTATTGATTTTGATAGTATTATTTTGTGCCAAAGTAAGTTTTTTTTGTTTTTCTTTTGCTTTTTCTAATTTATTAATTTTTTGATCTTTTCGCTTAACTTTAAAATCTAAAATTGTTTCTTTGATATGATTTGAAATAGTGATAAATAAAATTAAGGGACGGTTAAAAAATAATCAACTAAAACAAATAATAATCATTAATATATTTAATATAAAATTAACAAAAAAAGTTGTGTAACCTAAAAATTCTAATATAGTATTACCAATTAATCCGCCAACAAGATAAGAGGGAAAGAAACTATCAATAGTTCAATTATTAAAGGAAATAGGTGATTTGAAAAATCCATGATAATTATTAAAAATAGTTGAATTTCATCAAGATTGATAATAATCATTAATTAAATTAATATGAAATTTATTATTAAATCAAATATTATCATAATGACTAATAATAGTAATAGTTTCAATTGTTCAAGCGCAGCATATAATAGTAGTAATTATTGCTCAAACAAAGGAAGCTTTAAATTTAAAATAATAATTAAAACAAAGTGGAATTAAAGATATATATATATAATAATATATAAATTAAATATTTGCTTCATCCAAATAAAAAAGAAAATATAAAGTCGTCTAAAAATTTACCAATTGGTAGTAGTTTTAATAAACTAAAAGTTATTAATAACAATAAAATTAGAGTACCTAATAAGATACCAATTTTATTATTATTGCTATTTTTAATTTGTTTAATTTTAATATTTTTAAAATCTTTCATAATTTTAAACTCCTAACTTTTCTATTTTAAATTTATTGGTTGAGTGATTGTATAAAAATAATATCATATATAGGGGTGTTTGTTACTACTTACTAACCATTTTAATAAAAATTATTATGATGTGAACTATTAGTAATTTTTATTTATTTTTTTAAAAAATATACAATATATATAAATTAAAATATTATTAGTACTTTAATTGATTATATGGTTATATATAATAAACAATATCCAAAGGGTTGCCATTCCAATAGTTTAAATTTTGAAAAAGAATAAAAAATAAATTAAAAGAGAAAAGTAAAAATTAAAGATTGAAAGTGAATTAAAAAATGTATAATACTGAAATGAATAATAATGATTTAATGTTTATGATTATAGGTTTGCCTATAATAGTTATTGTTATAGGAGTTATTATAGTTTGTGTAGTTGCTTCAATTAATAGTAGTTCTAGACTAGATACAATTAATAATGCAATTGAAAAAGAAATAAAAGATTTTTTATTGAATAAAAATGATATAAATTATGTTTTTAAAAATGGTAATTTATATCAACAAATGAAAAATGAGGTAAAGACTGCAATAATAGATTTGAGATATAATAAATATACGTTTAATAAATCATATATTAATAGATCTGAAAATAAGATTAAACAAATACAACGTATTATTAATAAATATTATAAATTAGATAAAAAAAATATTATTGAAATTGATAATGAAGAAGTTACTAATAATATTATTTTAATAGAAAACAAAGAAATTGATAATGAATAAAATAAAGTTACCTAAATAACTTTATTAATAATATTATTGGATTGAATTCATTTTTATTTATTATTATGTTTGGATTTTATATAGCATATTTTATTATATAAGATATTTTAATATGACTGTTTAATGAATAATTATCTATTTAAATTAGCAGTTATATTAATTTTATTCAGTGTCGACTTTAATAATTTCAGTTTTTGTTTTTTGTTTAAATAGTTTATTATTAATTTTTATAAAATAGATTTTAATATTATTTCAAAAAGTAAAAATTAAAGTAAATAATAAAACAGTAATAGCTCCTAACGTCAAGCCAATAGTTAGAAATATAAAAGGATTACTAATTATATTATTAATTAATTGATATAAAGCAAAGACCAAGTTAATTAAAATAATTGTTGGAATAAGGATTAAACATAAATATTTGAAACCTTTATTTCATTTAACTCATGAATATTGATTATTAAATTCTTTTAAACTATCATAACATTTTCAAATAAGGATAACACCAATTAATTCACAAATACCAATAATCATTTGTCAAATACCAGTAACTCATATTGCAAGTCCATCAATTAAAGGACTACTATTATTAAAGCAGAATATTAAACCAAGCATAAAACTACTAATAATCATTATTAATAATGCTTGATAACGTTTAATGCCATAACAACTAATTAGAGGATTAACAACGGCTTCAGCTATTGCTATTAATGAAGATATACCAGCAAAAAATACTGATAAAAAGAAAAGGAAAGATAGGGTGTGACTTAAAAATGGAAGATGTGTTTGCTCAGTAATGATTGCAAAAACTTGTGGAAAAACTTGAAAAATTAAAGTTGGACCCGAAATAAATACTTCATCAATAGTTTTATGCTGATTATATGCAATTGCACCGATTCCTCCAAAAACAGTACATGTTGTTAATAAAGCAACAATAACAGTACCAACCATAATAATTAAACCTTTATTAGTAGTATTACTAGTACCAATATTGGCGCATGACTTGAAAAAATAATAATGACACCTGTACAAGTTGAAAGCATAAAGAAGGCTTGTCCAAAAGCATCAGTTCAAATGCTACTAGTTAATATTTTTTTACTATTAAAACTAAACATTGTTTTTAAACCATCTAGAGCACCAGGTAAAGTTAAAACATAAATCATCATCATTAAAATCATGATAAATAGGCTAGGAATAAAAATTTTATTTGCTAAATCAATCCCTTTAACAACGCCACCCAACAAAATAACACCAGTAATAATTCAAACCATAATTAAACTAATTAAAACTCAAATACTAATATTACCCAATTGACTAAAATTTTGTGGTACATCGTTGGAAGTTTGACCAATTAATTTATTTAAGAAAAATCCTTGTTGATTTAAACCAGGAAGAAAAGATATAACTATTGCCAATAATGATCAAGCGACAAGAACACTATAAAATACACCCATTATTCAAACAACTGCAGTTTGTAAAAATCCAAAGAAAGTCCCAGGAGTTTTTGCTAAATCTTTAAAAATTTCAACATGATTTTTACGATATTTATTACCTAAATTGATTTCAATTAATAAAATTGGTAAAGCACAGACAATTAGTGCAATAAAGAATGGAATTAAAAAGATACCACCATGTTTATTCATTTGATTTGGAAATCCCCAAATACTTCCTAATCCTACAGCAGCACCCAGTACTGACATAATAAATCCTCATGTAGTTATGTTTTTTTTCTTTTTGCCTTTCATATAATCAGTCCCTTTATTTTTAGATAGTATTATGAATTTTACACAATAGTGATCAAAGTTACAATATATATTAGTAATATATTTTTAATCTTTAGTTAAAAGTTATATTTTTTAAAACCATTAAAATTCAAATTTAAAAATATCAATGTATAATATTCTTAGTTATGTATATTTGATTTTTGTTTATTAGGAGGAAGATAGATGATAAAGATATTACTTACGTGTTCAGCTGGTATGAGCACTTTAAGACTAGAAGCAAATATGAAAGAGTATATTAAAGAGTTAAATTTAGATTATGAAGTGAAAGCATTAGGTGCTACTGAAGCAAAAGCATCTTTTGCTAAAGGTGAAAAATGGGATGTTGTTTTATTAGGACCACAAGTAAGTTATATGAAAAATGATTTTACTAATATTATTGGAAATGCTGCTCTTAATATTATTCCAGCAGCAGTTTATGCGATGGTTCAAGGTAAAGAAACGTTAGAATTAGCAATGAGTTTGTTAGAAATTAAAAAATAATACTATGAGCATTAAAGAAAAAGAGAAAAGTAATAATATTGATTTTGAAAAAATTTCACTTGAAATAATTTCTTTTGCTGGAAAAGCAAAATCTTTAGCAATAGAAGCAATTACTCTCGCTAAGGAAGGACAATTTGAAACAGCATTAAAAATGATTGATGAAGCAAACGATAATATTACTAAAGCTTTGCAATCACATATGAGCGTCATTGTTGAAGAAGGTAAAGGTTATCAATTACCTTTTTCAGTATTGTTTATGCATTCTGAAGATCATTTGTTAACAACACAAATGATGATTGAAATTAGTAAAGAATTTATTAATTTATATCAATTTATAAACAGAAAAAAATAAAAATAGGCAAATGCCTATTTTTATTTAAAGTATAAAATTAATCTTTTGGTTTTTTTTCAAAATCTTCTCCATCTTTTTCTAATCCTTTGATTGGACAAAGTAGAGGATAATTTTCTTTACAATAATCACAATGTCATTTTTTCTTTTTGAAAATTTCTTTAAATTTTTTAAACATTATATTTTTTCTCTCTTTCTTTTCATTATTTTTTTGTAAGTATATTTTATTCTTGTTCAAGTTCTGTTCATGAGCCAGTAGTGTTAGTTACTACTTTTCATCCTGTATTACTATTTTCGAATTTAGTTTTTAATTGATTAAAATTCTCAATAATTTTTTCAGATAAAGTATATAAATCTTCGTTTGAGATATAACCTTTTCAACCACTTGCATCTCATTCGGGAAATCTAGAAATAATATTAAAAATTTCAGTTTTATTTTTATTAGTATTTAAAATTTTTTGTCATTCATATCGACTTAATGCAATTTTTAAAGTATCATGTCATAAAAATTTATAATATTTTTCTATTATATTTTTATCGTGAGTATTTGGTGAAAATTGTGGCTTTTTACTAAACAAAGTTCCAAAATAGTAACATAGTTCAACTCCGTATGTATTGTATCCACGTATATTAGTTAAAGATTTAAGAATATTCATTAATACCTCTGATAATTTATATATGTTAGGTTTTACTCAATTATTTCCTTGATAAGGAAATTTTATGGTATCGTAGTATATTTTTTCTCTTAATTTTTCAAGGTCATTTAAAGAAAAAAGTTTAAATCAAGTATCTAAAGTACTACTTTTTATATAAATTAATGTTGCAGGACTTTTTGAATTTTCTTTTCAGACAGTACAAATTTCATCTTTTCCATCATATTTTATTGGTTCATTTTTTAAAATATTTGTAGTTTTAATTTCGGTGTTTAAAATAGAATTTAAGTTTCCAATTGATGATGAAACCGTTAAAAAACTTACTGCTGTTAATAGTGTTTTCATAATCATTCCCCCTTTTTAGTTTTTTTACTTTATATAAAAATTATTTTAATTATCTGTTTAAAATTTTACTATATTCTAAGTAAAATAAAATATAAACGATAATAAGTCAATTTTAAACATTGGATTTATTTGATAACTAAACTTTAAATTTTTTAAGAAATTTATTATAATTTTTTATACTTATAAAAATCAAAAAATAAGTATAGTATTTATATTGTTTAATTAAGTAACACAATTCACCCCGAGTTTTTATTTTTAATTATTTTTATTTTGTGATAATATATTAAGTAACACAATTCACCCCGAGTTTTTATTTTTAATTATTTTTATTTTGTGATAATATATTAAGTAATAATATATAAGAACCTGTTTAAAATCTTTTAGAGAAATAGGGTAAAATGATTATATATTTTAAGATAAGAGGTATATATGCGTAAAAATTATCCTAGTAATGTTAGCAAAGAGCAATTTGAAAATATAAAATCAATTTTAGAAAATACTAAAAAGAGAACTAAACCAAGAAGCTTAGATTTATATGAAGTATTTTGTGCAGTTTTATATGTATTAAAAAGTGGTTGTCAATGAAGAATGTTACCAAAAGATTTTCCAAAATGACAAATTGTATATTATTATTTTCAAGTTTGAAGTAAAAATAATGGTAAAGAACCTAGTGTATTACAATTAGTTTTAAAAAAAATTAGTCATGGCATTTCGTATCAATAATGGTAGAAAAGAACAAACTAGTTTTTGTATAATTGATTCACAAAGTGTTAAAAATACAGATACTACTAAAAACAAAGGTTATGATGCTGGTAAAAAGATTTCAGGAATAAAGCGTCATATTGCTGTTGATTCTCAAGGTTTACCACATGCAATTTACATAACCACAGCAGAAAAAACAGATCGTAACAGTGCTATAATAATGATTGAAAATGAAAAAGAGAATCTTTCTGCAGTTCAAAAAATACTAATAGATGCTGGTTATACTGGTGAAAAATTTGCTTCTAAAATTAAAACAATTATAAATGCAAATGTTGAAGTTATAAAACGTAATGAATTACATTCTTTTGTAGTATTACCAAAAAGATGAGTTGTAGAACGAAGTTTTGCATGATTAGAAAAATGCAGAAGATTATGAAAAAATTGTGAAAAAAAATTAAATACTAGCTTACAAATGGTTGTTCTTGCCTTTATTTCAATTTTATTGAAAAGATTTTAAACAGGTTCTTAGAATTTTATTAAAATTAATATTATTTATACTAGTTAATCTTAATAATCTTGTATTTTTAATAGTTTTTAATTTATCAAATATCATAGATTTCCTATCTTTTTTAATTTTAATATTTTAATCCAAGAAGTCTATTATATAGAGAAACATGAAGCAATATTAATAAAGGAAAATTATATAAAATAATAACCTAAAAATAAAATAATATTTATTTTTTTACAAATTAATTATTATTAATAAGTTTTATTAATCTTTTTTGTCTAACAAAATAACCAATTAAAATTAAAACTCCAGGAATAACAAATGTTGTTAAACTAAATAAACCTGTTAAAAATAATCATTTTTCTTCAATAAAATAATTATTTAAACAAAGTAAAAAGGGAATCACTTGAAATAGTCCATAAATAATTATTAAAATAATAACTAGTGAAAAATAATTAAAAAATGTAAATATTCCATAAATAATACAGCTAATAAGTAATATTATTGACATAATCATTCCAATTATTAAACCTATTTTAATAAAATTATTATTATTTATCATTTTTTCATTACTCCTTTTTTTACTTTATATAAAATTTTAATATAAAATGTTATAATATTATTATACTACTTATGGGAGAAAGATAATCTATTGCAAAAAATAAATATTTTGTTTAAAAATCAGATTCAAAAGAAAATTAAAGTAAATAATTTATTAAAACATAAAAATCAAATTGTATATTTTTATAATGTAATTGTCTTTAAAACATATATATTAGTTTATTATTATTACTATAAATAAAAAATACAAACTTAAAATACTACCAATTGACTTTCCAATTGATAATAATACTTCTACTTTTTCATCTAAATTAATAATTTAACAAGTTAATATTATTAATTTTTTAAAAAATTCTTTAAAAGAATACTATAAAAATAGTAGACACTGCTTATAAAAAAATAAATAATATAAAAACTTTTTTCTAACTAAAAGCAGACTGTATGGATGGGTTACACTTCAAATTACAATCTGCTTTAATAATTTTATATTATAACTTTATTTTAAATATTTAACTAATAATCTATTGCAAATTTCAATCCATACCCTAAACTTCTAATTAAATAGACATTAGAAAATGACATATCGAATGTTAATTTTGCAGGAAATAAAAATTGAATGTGTCAATCAAGATTATCAAAAAATAATGCAATAGTTATACCTCTAACAACTTCAGCAGTTGCTAAAAAATCTTGATACGATTCTTTAAATGAAAAATTCATTCTATTATATGCTACTTCTTCATCTGTAATTTTTTCCTCATTAATTTTATTGATTTCTTTTCCCATTATTTTTAAAGGAACAGAAAATACATCATAATGATCTGAACTTCAGTCTATTTTATCTGAACCATTATTTAAAAATCATTCTAATATTCTAATAGATTTTGGTTTTTGAAAAGATTTTAAACCTGTAGAAACTACAAAATCTCAACTTTCATAAGCTGGATTTGATACTGATGAAGTTTTATAACTATGAACAATATCTTTTTTATTTTCACTAAATTCATAAGTTATTTCTTTAACTTCTTTTGGACTATTATTTATATTTAAAAAATTATTTGCATTTGTAAACGCTAAACCAATCGTTCCTAATAATGTTATTAAAGTTTTCATATATATTTTCCTTTCATAAATTAAAATATTACATTTTTATTTTTATAAATATTCCATAATTTATTTTATTAAACTTCTGGAACTCAATTAACTTTTAAATCGTTATTTTCACCAATAAAATGGTTCTTTCCTTCATCTGTTAATGTTAATTTAACATGTGTATCATGTTCTTTTAAATCTTCTGTAGTTAAAGGATCACCATCTACTTTTACAATATTAATCATATTAATATCTAATTTTGAAAAACCATTTTGTTTTTTTTAATTCTTTTACTAAAATAGTTTTAAATTCATCAATATCTGCTTTACAATTTACAGTTGGAGTTGTTAAAAATTTTAAGTTTTGTTTAACAAATAAATTTAATGAAACATCATATTCAACTGTTTGATCTACTAGTTCAACTTTATTTGTTTCTTGTTTTACTCCTTTATATAAATTTAATTTAATTTTAATTGTAATAAAATTTTCTGAACCAATAATTAAACCTTGTTGATCTTCTGCAGAATATATTGCTACTAATTCATTTTCTTTAACTTCAATATTTTTATCTTTGAAAATTTTTGAACTGGAACTGTATTATTAATTGGTACTATAATAGTTGCTAAATCTACTGTTAATTTTGATCAAACAAAATCATATGTATTATTTTCTTCGTTATATTTAATACCAAAACCTTCTAAATTACTAAAGTCATCAACATTATAACTAGAAGCAAATGATTTACTTAAAATACTTTCTGATGTTTTACAAGCAACTATTGCTGTTGTACTTACTGTTGTAAATCCAATCGTTCCTAAAATATTTAATCATTTTTTCATTTTTATAAAAACCCCCTTTTTTATACACTTATTATATTATTATTTTAAAAAAAATAAAAAAATACATTTTTAAATGTCAACAATATTTTTTATCGATTAAAATGTATTTTTTATATTTAAAATTATTATTTTAACTGTATAAAAAGTATAAGCCATTAACTATTTTAAAAGTAATAACTTTAACTTTATATAAAAAAATACAAATTAAAAAACAATTAGTTTTTTAATTTGTTCACTAATTTCTTTACTTTCTAAAACTTCAATTAACTTTAAACCAAATTCAAATACAGCACCAATTGATTTTCCAGTTATAATATTATTATCTACTACTACTTTTTCATCTAAAATAATACTTTTATTTAAACCAATATTAGCGTCTGGAAAATGCGTAATTTTTTTGTTATCTATTAAATTTAATTGCCCTAAAATTTGCGGTGCTGCACAAATAGCAGCAATAAACTTATTACTATCTTTAGCAAAAATAACTAACATTGATTTTAATAATTCATTTTTGCTTAAGTTTTCTACTCCAATTTTACCACCCGGTAAAATTAGCATCTTATAACTTAACAAATCAATATCACTGATTTTCTTTTCACATAAAATAAAAACATTATGACTTGATTTGATTTTTAAGTCATTTTCAATACTTACTAAATCAATAATAATATTAGCCCTTCTTAATAGATCAATAGTAATTATTACTTCACCCATTTCATAGCCTGTTGCTAAAAAAATGGCTACTTTAAACTTCTCATTATTACTCATTATTTCTTTTCAATTCATTATTTAATTTAAAAACATTAATAGCATTTTCCCTAGTTGCATTAATAATACTTTGTTTTGGGATCTTCTTTAATTCAGCTATTTTATTAACTGTAAATATTATATTTTCTGGATGATTAATTGTTAATCCATTTTTGGGATTTTTGCCTCTTTTTGGTTCAGGAGTTAAATATGGCGCATCTGTTTCAACTAATATTTTATTAATTGGTATATTTTTTGCTACCTCTTGTAACTTCAAAGCATTTTTATATGTCACATTACCTGCAAAAGAAATATAAAAACCTTGTTTTATAAATTTTTCAGCTATTACTTTTGTTCCCGTAAAACAATGAAGAACACCATTAGTAATATTTTCTTTTTTAATAATTTCAAAAGCATCTTCAAAAGCATTACGAATATGTAATAATACGGGTAATTTATGTTCTTTAGCTAATTTTAGTTGTTCAATAAATCATTTTTTTTGCAATTGTGGTTCTGTAAATTTATGATAATAATCTAATCCAATTTCACCAATAGCAACTACTTTACCAGTTGCTATTAATTTTTTCAATTCTGAAATAGTATTACTATCGCAAGTATTTACTTCTGTTGGATGAATACCTACAGCTGCATAAAGATTAGAAATTTTTTCTTCACTCTCAAATTCATAAATTTGACTAACAGCTTGCTTACTAGTATTTAAGTCAAAACCAACATTACAAATACTACCAATACTATCACCTGCTGAATAAGCATCAGTTAATAATTTTAATATTTCTGTTTCATCATAATGTTTTGACATTAAATGACAATGAGTATCAAAAATTCCATTATTAGCCATATATTTTACCTTCCCTTTTATTTTCCTAAACAAAATCTTTTAAAAATTTCATCTAATAAATCAGTTTCAAATTTTTTACCTTGCATTTCTAAAATCTTATTTCATGCAGTTTGTAAGTGTACAATAATTAAGTCTATCGAAATATTCTTTTTTAAATCTTTTAATGCTTCTGAAATACTAAGTTCAATTTCATCCAAATATGCTAATTGTCTTGTATTCGCAAAAAGTAATTCTTTATCAAAATTAATTTCAGTAGTTATAATTTTATTTTTTATTCCTAAAATTAGATTTTCAATTTCGCCCATTATTGCACTAACTTTTACCACATTAAAATTATTTTTAATGTCTAATTTTAATTTTAACCTTAAATCCGTTTTATTAATAGCAATAAGGTAATTTTTATGTTTTATTTTTTCTAATAATTGTTTATCCTCAATACTTAAATCTTTTGAACCATCTAGTACTAATATTATTAAATCTGCTTCGTTTAAAGCCTTATGTGATTTATCAATACCTGCTTTTTCGATATCATTTAAAGTATGACGTATACCTGCTGTATCAATTAAATTTAAACTAATATCACCCAAATTAATTTTGCCTTCTACCAGATCTCTTGTTGTTCCTTCTTCATTAGAAACAATAGCTTTATCTTCATTTAAAAGCACATTAAATAGGGAAGATTTTCCAACATTAGGTTTTCCAATAATAACTGTATTAATTCCCTCTTTTATAGTTTTAGTAATTTTACTATGTTCTTTAATAACTTTTATTTTATTTAAAAATTTTTCAACTAAAGGAATAACATTATTAATTGTTTTTTCCTCAACCCCATCGTATTCAGGATAATCAATATTAACTGTTATATTAGCAATTAAAGTTAGTAATTCTGAAGATAATTCATCAATTAGTATTCTTGTTTTACCACTTAAACTATTAATAGCGGTTTTTAAAATAGTATTATTTTCAGCCATAATTAAATCATTAATATCTTCTGCTTCAATTAAATCAATTTTATCATTTAAATAAGCTCTTCTCGTAAATTCTCCTCTTGTTGCCATTCTCATACCTGTAGATAGTAATAATTGCAAAATTTTTTGTGTTATTAGCACTCCACCATGACAATTAATTTCAATTGTATCTTCACCTGTAAAAGATTTGGGAGCGCGATAACATGCCAAAACAACTTGATCAATTTTATTCTTATTATGATCAATAATATATCCTGTTATTAAAGTGTGACCTTTTTGATTTAAAATATCTTTATCAAAAACCTTATTTAATAGCTCATAAGTATCTTTTCCTGAAATTCTAATAATACTAATTGCTTGATTTAAAGGTGCGGTTGCAATTGCAGTAATAGTATCATTTAACATTTTTTCCTCTTTTCATTTAAACAATCTAAGATTTTAAATCTTAGATTACTCTAATTTTCCAATCTAATTACTACATGACGGTTATAACCTATACCTTCAGAAAAACTTGATATTCCTTCAATATTTTTAACTATTTCATGTATAATTTTTCTTTGGTTATTAGGCATTGATTCAAAATGAAACATTTCTTTACTTATTCTTATTTTTTTTATAATTTCATATATTCTAATTTTTAAATTTTGTTTTTGAATATTTAAATAATTATTAACATTTATTACTATTTGATAGTTTCTTTTAAATTTTGTTTCTAAATAAGTAATAAGTAAATTTTGTAAAGCACTAATTGTATAACCTTTTTTGCCAATTAAAATTGAATTTTCATTTTTACAATTAATATTAATATAAAATTTATTGCCATTTAATATTATTTCTTCTTGATAATTTTTTATATTAAAAAGTTCCAATAAATCATGTCATTTATCATTCAAATAATTTTTAACATCATTTTCGTTAAAAATAAAAATTTTAGTAATGGTTTTAAATAAACGTTTTTCTATACCTAATTTTATATAAAATGTCTTGGGGGGTAAATTTTTGATAGTTTTTTCTAAATCAATATTTTTTTTAAATGATTTAATTTTCATCTTTTTTTCTCCACATTATAATAAATTACTTATTTTTTTAGGTTGAACAACTATTTCAGATTTTGTAAATATCTTTTTAATCTTACTTGAAAATGGTGTACTAATTGTACCATTTTTTTTATAACGGCTACGTTTATGTTTATTATAGTAATGAAAACCAAGAGTTTGAAATATTTGTAATATTCCAGAAATAATTCAATAAATGCCTAATCCTGAAGGAGCAACACATACATAAAATAAAAACATAAAAATCATAACGCTTTGAATAATAACTTGTTTTTTTAATGCAGCTTTTGCTTCTTTAGTTTTAATCTTCTGTCGTGAACGATTTAAAAACATCGGTAATAACATAGAAACTAATTGTGTTGGTATATATATAACAATAATTATTAAATACATAAATTGGCCATGGGTAACCATAGTTCATGGTTGTTCAACTAAACTAATAGCACCAACAACAGTATTTTTTAATAAATTAGTTGATTTCATAACAGTAAACATAGCTGTTAAGAAAGGAAGTGATAAAAACATTGGAATAAAAGCAGCCATTGGATTTATTCCTTCTTTTTTATAAATAGCCATTAATTCCATTTGTTGTTTTTGTTTTGCACTTGGATCACGTGAATGTTTATATTTGGCTTGAATTTTGGAAGTTTTCATTTGCACTGATTGCATTTTTTCCTGATTTTGTTGGGCTTTAAAAGTAAATACTAATGTAATAAGTTTAATAATTAAGGTTGTAAAAATAATAGCAAAAATAACACTTACTGATCAATATTTTGAATTTACATCAACTCCACCACTTAATCCAGCAGAAATACTAACTAAGATTCAAGCAATTGGATAAACAAACATTCCAAAGAACGGTGATTTAGTTTGCGTTCAAGCTTCACTTCATGTTCTAATCCCTGTAAATCCATACTCATAAATATTATTACCATTAAAATGAAAAATGTGATTTTTTGCTACATCACTGTTACCAATAAGTAATTCAAAAAAAACAGCCGCTACATTATATTTTTGAAAATCATAAGCTGAAATAACATCACTAGTTGCAACATTAGGATCACTCATAGTCTGACCGCAACCTCAAAGTGTTGACATCAATAAAAAAGTCCCTAAAATAATTTTAGTTCATTTTCATGTTATTTTTAATCAAACGTTTTTTTTCTGTTGTTTAGGAAATAAAAACTTTTTATATTGCATTAATTTTACTCTCCTATAATGGGATTTTCATTAAAAGATGTAATAAAGAACTAAGATTTTCTTCATATGTATTAGATAAATAATTTTTTCTAATCATAATTACTATATCTACTGGTCAATCTTTTTTAATATCTACTAACATTCCTCGTACTTGACGTTTAATCTTATTACGTGCAAAAGCAAAACGAACTAGTTTTTTTCCTACTGATACACCTACTCGTATAGTCTCAAAATCTACTCTATTCATATAATAGATAAAAAATTGACCATTTGAAATACTTTTTCCTTCATTAATTAAATATTTAAAATGATGATTTTTCAAAAGGCGGTATTTTTTTTCCATATTTTGTTCACCTTATTTTATTTTTTAAACTATGCTGTTAATTTTTTACGTCCTCTTTGACGTCTTCTTTTAATAACATTAATCCCTGTTGCAGATTTCATTCTTGCAAAAAAACCATGAGTTTTTTGATGTTTTCTCTTACTTGGTTGATATGTCGGTTTCATTTTTTTCTCCTTTTTTTAAAATTCTAATAAAAAATCATTAAGAGTATTCTAACATAATATTTATATCTTAACAAATTATTCTGTTTATTTTTAATAAAAAAATAAATCATTTATAATATTAAATAATAAATATTATTTTTTTTATTTTTTTTAAAAGTATAATACAGATTATAATTATAAAAAAGTTATCAACATTAATCCACAATTTATCCACAATAATTATATTAATTAAAGAGGTTTTTAAAATGAATGACACTGATAATAAACGAGAAAACTTTCAAAATATTTGAAATAAAGTTAGAAATTTTCTTCAATATGATGAAATGATTGATCCAAGTATTTTTAATAACTATATTAAAAACACTTATATTTATGATATTTTTGAAAATAAATGTTTAATTATTGTTGATTCACTATTTGCAAAAGAAATTTTAACTAAAAATATAACATTTAAAGTTAAAGAAATTTTGGAAAGAATTATTCAACAAAATCTTCAAATTGAATTTTTAGAACTTAATGAAGCAAAGAAACAAAAAATATATGTAGAAAAAGATTTTGTTGAATTTAATAAATTGCAACAAATTAAAAAACAATTTCAATTTAATAACTTTGTTAAAGGTGAATCAAATAACGATGCTTATCAAGCAGCATTTTCAATTACCATAGAACTTGGTAGGTATTGAAATCCCTTATTTATCTATGGTAATTCTGGATTAGGAAAAACACATTTACTTCATGCTATTGAAAATGAAATACTAACAAAATATAATAATCAAAAAAAAGTACTTTACTTATCTTCTGAAGAATTTGGTCGTATGGTACCAGAAATTATTAAACAAAATGTTAATGATATTGAAAAATTTAAAGATTCATTTAATCAATACGATGTTCTTCTAGTTGATGATATTCAATTTTTAGCTAATCGTAGTAAAACAAATGAAATATTTTTTCATATATTTAATAGTTTTGTTAACAAACAAAAACAAATTGTTATTACATCAGATAAACATCCTGATGATTTATATGGTTTTGAAGAAAGAAATGTTTCAAGATTTCAAAGTGGTTTAAGTGTTGGTATTGATTCACCAGATTTTGAAACTTCATTAATTATTTTAAAAGAAAAAATTAAGTCTTTAAATTATGATCCAAGCATTTTTACTGAAGAATCTTTAAGTTTTATTGCTTTAAATTTTAATAGTGATGTTAGAAAATTAGAAGGAGCATTAAATAGATTAATTTTTTACAGCATTTTATATATAAAGCCTAATCATTTAATAGTGCTTGAAGACGTTATGAAAGCTTTTAAAACATCAAATACTTCATTAAAAGAAAAACTAACTATTAAAAAAATTAAAACAATTGTATCTGAATATTATAATATTCCAATCAAATTATTGATTAGTACTTCTAGAGTTAAAACGATAACAATAGCACGCCATGTAGCAATGTATTTAATAAAAACACTTTTAAATGAATCATATACAAAAATTGGTTCTGAATTTGGAGGTAAAGATCATACAACAGTAATGAATGCTTATAACAAAATTAAAAAAAATATTGAAACTAATTATGAATTTAAAAAAAATATTGAAAGATTATCACGTGAATGTTTAAAACACAATTAATCCACTATTTTAATCATAAATTATTAACATATAAAATCCTGATTTTTTACTGATTTTATAAGTTAAAATTAGTTATTCACATTAATCCACATTGTAATATTACTAATAATTAATTAAATAATAATAATTAATATATATAATATATAATTAATTATTAATGTTTAAAAAATGGGAGATATTTATGAAAATCGAAATCAAAAGTTCTATATTATTCAAAATAATAAAAAAAATAATAAAAATAACAATTTCTAATAACAATTATGAAGAATTATCTTGTTTTTTATTAGAAGTTGAAAAAGAAAAAATAATTTTAACCGCATCTAATGGTAATTTATCATTAAAATATGAACTAAATAATAATGAAAAATATTTAAAAATATTAAATATTGGTTCAGTATTAATTAATACTAAAATTATTTATGATATTTTTAGTAAATTAGAAGATGAATGAATTTTATTTGAACTTAAAATTAATAACTTAATCATTAGTAATTTTAAAAATGATAATAATGATTTTATCTTCAAACTAAGTACGTTGACAATTGAAAAATTTCCAAAAATTAACTTTAATAAAAATAATAAAAATAAAGTATCTTTTAATAAAAGTTTGTTGCAAAATATAAATGAACAAATTGCTTTTGCAACAAATACAAACAATAATAAACCAGCATTAAGTGGAATTAATTTTAAATTTAATGATCAAAAGTTATTTGTTACAGCAACTGATGGATATTGTTTAGCAAAAAAGTGATTTTCTTTTGAAGAAAAATTAGAATTTAGTAATAAAGAGTTTAATATTCCAGTTCATTTATTAAATGAAATTGATAAAATTACTAGTGATTTAAATTCAAATATAAATTTTTATTTTGAAAATGATTATAATTTAATTATTGAAATTGAAAATTTTTTATTTCAAACACGAATGATTGAAGGTACTTATCCAAATACGGATGATATTATTAAAAATATTATAGAAAAAGAAAAAAATATTATTGAAATTAATAACGTTAGAGAATTTTTAAAAATTATTGAATTATCAATAATTTTAGCAAAAAAAGATACTTCACCTATGATTCAATTTTGAATCAATGTGGAAAAAAATGATTTTAAAATTAATTGTTTATCTAATAATGATAGTATAGGTGAAGTAATTGAACAATTTAAAAAATTTCATATTGTGAAATCTAAAAGTTTAAAAGAAGAAATAAAAGTAGTTTTTAATTCAAAATTAATTATTAATGCTTTAAAATCTTTTAATAAATGTAAAAAAGTAAATTTGAAAATTTCTTGACCAAAAAATTATACAATTATTGATAGTGAAGAAGAAACTGGGTTATTACAACTAGTTTTACCAATTGGAGAAAAATAATATGATATAACTAAAATAGTTATTTTTAATTAATAAGCTAAGAAAAGGTAAAAAATAATGAAGAAGAAATTACAATTGTTAAGTATGTTTACTATTTTAATTTTTACTAATTTAAATATAATTGCTTGTAAAAATAAGCAAGATAGTATTAGTCAATTTTATGTTTTAGGGGATAGTTTATCAGATACTGGTGCAGGAACATTTGCACAAAATCAATATTTAGAAAATAGTAATAGTAAATTTAAACATTTTCAATTAGATAAACCTTATTATAATAATTGTTGAAGTAATAATAAAGTAGCTTCACAATTAATTGCTGAAAAATTAAATATTAATTTTAAACCTGGGTGATTATTTAACATCAATGGTAAAACATTTCAAAGTTTGGGTAATAATTATGCTTATGGAGGAGAAGTTGCTGATAGCAGTGATAATAATTTAGATATTATTAAAACTTTTGATTTGTCTCATCAAACACAAATGTTGTTATTACAACATTCTTTACAAAAAAAAGATGTTATTTGAATAGAAATGGGAGCTAATGATATTGGTAATTTAATGAATAAAACAGATCCTATTATTATTAACAGTAAGATTAATAATGTAATAAATGAAGAAAAAAAAGCAATAAAATTATTAATTAAAAATGGTGCAAATAAAATTATTATTAGTGATGTTCCTGACTTAACATTAACACCAAAAATTAAAAAGATATTACATAATAATCAACAAAAAATACAAATAGCACGTAAAACATGTATTGAATATCAAAAACAATGAAAAAAAATGATATTAGAAATGAAAATAATTTATAAAAATATTATTACACCTTTTTTTCTTTCAAGAGAATTAGCAACTGATATGAATAATTTTAAAAATAAAATTCCAGATGGAATTGTTGAAACTAGTGCTACAATTTGTAAAATGATGTCTAAAGAAACAAAATATTCTTATAAACCAGTTTTTAATTCTGGAGTTAATGAAAGTAATTTAAATAAATATTTTTATTTTGATGAGTTTCATCCAGGTATGTGATTTCATCAACAAATGGCAAATAGTATTATTAATTTAATAGAAAATTTTAAATAGATTTTTTGTTAAATATTTTTAAAAAAGTAATTTATTATTTTTGAATAAAGATTTTTTAATTTTTCTTTTAAAAAAATTATGTTGTTTTAAATCAAAAAAAATGTATAATTTATACATAAAATGTAAAATAATATGCTTATTTTAAAGAATAAAAAGTCTTTTTTTAAATTTATTTTTGAAATTTTAAATATTTTCATTATTAAATTAATGAAAATATTTAATGATGAAAGAGAGTGAAAATAGTGAGCACAAGGACTCCAAATGATTATAATGTTAACTCAATTCAAGTTTTAAAAGGACTAGAAGCAGTTAGAAAACGACCTGGAATGTATATTGGTTCCACTGCAGAAAGAGGATTACATCACTTAGTTTGAGAAATAGTTGATAATGCTGTTGATGAAGTTATTGCCGGTTTTTGTACAAAAATTTCTGTAACTATTACTAAAAATAATGAAATATTAGTAAAAGATAATGGTCGAGGTATTCCTACTGATATACATCCAAAGACTAATATTTCAACAGTAGAAACGGTTTTTACTACATTACATGCTGGTGGAAAATTTGATAATGGTTCTTATAAAGTATCAGGTGGTTTGCATGGTGTTGGTGCTTCAGTAGTAAATGCTTTAAGTAAGTATTTGGAAGTTACTATTTACCGTGATGGTAATATTTTTTTTCAAAAATATATTGAAGGTGGTAAACCAGAATTACCATTGGCAGTTATTGGACAAAGTGATAAAAAAGGAACAACTGTTTTATTTAAACCTGATGAAAGTATTTTTACTGAAACTGTAAATTTTAGTTTTATAATAATTAAAACAAGGTTAAGACAACTTGCTTTTTTAAATAAAGGTTTAACTATTCAAGTTATTGATGAACGTGAAAATAAAGAAGAAACTTTTTGTTATGAAGGGGGCATTAAAGAATATGTTGCCTTTTTAAATAATAAATTTGAACCTTTAAAACATGAAATTATTTATGGAGAGTTTGAAATAAATGGTATAAACTCAGAAATAGCTTTTCAATATAATGAAAGTGAAGAATCTCAAATATTTTCATTTTGTAATAATATTAATACACCTGAAGGTGGAACACATGAAGATGGTTTTCGTTTAGCATTAACAAGAGAATTGAATTCTTATGCGAAAAAAAATAATCTTTTAAAAAATAATGATGAAACATTTACTGGTGATGATGTTAAAGAAGGAATTTTAGCAATTATTTCAGTTCAACATCCTAATCCACAATATGAAGGGCAAACTAAAACAAAACTTGGTAATTCTGAAGTTAGAAAAATTGTTTCTAATGTAACTGGAAAAATAATTAATAAATTTTTATTGGAAAACCCTGCTGAAGCAAAAATTATTATTAACAAAGTTATTTTATCAGTAAGTGCACGTTTAGCATCTAAAAAAGCACGTGAGAATATTATGACTTCGAGAAAAAATCCTTTACAATTTTCTAATTTACCTGGTAAATTAGCAGATTGTTCTTCTAAAGATCCAACTAAAACAGAAGTTTTTCTTGTCGAAGGTGAGTCAGCTGGTGGAACTGCAAAGTTGGGAAGAAGTAGAGAAATTCAAGCAATTTTACCATTAAGAGGGAAAATAATTAATGTTGAAAAAGCACGACTTTTAAAAGTTTTTTCTGATGAAGAAATAAATAATCTTATTATTTCCTTTGGCTGTGGTGTTGGTAAAGAATTTAATATTACTAAATTACGTTATCATAAAATTATTATTATGACTGATGCTGATGTTGACGGTTCACATATTAAAACATTATTATTAACATTTTTTTATCGTTACATGCGTCCCTTAATTGATGCTGGTTATATATATATAGCTCAGCCTCCTTTATATAAATTTTATAGTGGTAAATTTGTTAAATATGCATATAATGATCAAGAATTGCAAGAAATTAAAGATAATTTTAATGGAACTAATTTTAACATTCAACGTTATAAAGGTTTAGGAGAAATGAATGCCACACAACTATGAGAAACAACTATGGATCCACAACATAGAATTTTATTACAAGTAAGTATTGATGATGCTTCAGAAGCAGATGAAACTTTTTCAATATTGATGGGGAAAGATGTATTTCCACGAAAAGAATTTATTCAAGAAAATGCTAAATATGTAAAAAACATTGATGCTTAAAAGTTAATAAAATAAAATTAGGAGTTTATATATGAGCGAAATAACTAAAAAAAATGAAACATTTATTTCTAATAAATATGTTCGTAATATATCTGATGAAATGAGAACTAGTTTTTTAGAATATTCAATGTCAGTTATTGTTTCAAGAGCTTTACCAGATGCAAGAGATGGATTGAAACCAGTACATCGTCGAATTTTATATTCTTTAGCAATTTTAGGTATGACATATGATAAACCTTATAAAAAAGCAGCACGTATTGTTGGAGAATGTATTGGAAAATTTCATCCTCATGGTGATATTGCAGTTTATGAAACAATGGTAAGAATGGCACAAGAATTTAATTATCGTTATCCTTTAGCTGATGGCCAAGGTAATTTTGGTTCAATTGATGGTGATAGTGCTGCTGCTATGAGATATACTGAAGTTAGAATGAGTAAAATGGCAGGAGAGTTGGTTAAAGATTTAAATAAAAATACAGTTACTTTTGTTGAAAATTATGATGGTGCTGAAAAAGAGCCTAGTGTTTTACCAGCTTATTTTCCTAATTTATTAGTTAATGGAACAACAGGTATTGCTGTTGGAATGGCAACAAGTATTCCACCACATAACTTAAGAGAAATAGTTGATGCAATTATTTTTGTAGCTCACAATCCTGATTGTGATATTATGGAAATATTAGATATTGTTAAAGGACCTGATTTTCCTACAGGTGCAATGATTTTAGGCGTAAATTCATTTAAAAATGCTTATTTAAACGGAAGATCAACAATAACAGTTCGTAGTAAAACTAAAGTTGAAAAATTATCAAATGGTAAACCTGCAATTATTGTTGAAGAAATACCTTATCAAACTAATAAAACTAATTTAATAAATAATATAGTTAAAGCAGTTCAAGAAAAAAAAGTAAATTATATAACTGATTTGCGAGATGAATCTAATCGTGAAGGAATAAGATTAGTATTAGAAATTAAAAATATTGATTATGCTGAACTTATTTTAAATCAACTATATAAATTTACTTCATTACAAACAACATTCACAATAAATTTATTAGCATTACATAATAAACAACCTAAAGTAATGAATTTAAAAGAAATGATTGAAATTTATATTGAACATCAAATTGAAATTATTCTTAATAAGTCTAATTTTGAATTAAAAAAATATGAACATCAATATCATATTATTTTTGGTCTTGTTAAAGCATTACAAAATATTGATGAAATTATTAAAATAATTAAGGAATCAAAGAAAACAGAAGAAGCATTAACTAATTTACAGAATAAATTTGAATTTTCTGAAAAACAAGCTAAAGCTATTTTAGAAATGAAACTGCAACGTTTAACAGATTTAGAACAAGAAAAATTAAATAATGAATTATCATTTATTAATGAAGAAATTATTCGATTAAGAACTTTAATTAATGAACCTTCTAAGCAAATAGAATTAATGATTTCTCAGTTAACAACAATTAAAGAAAATTATGGTGATGATAGAAGAACTGAAATTATTGAAAATTATGAAGGTGAAATTATTGATGAAGCTTTAATTAAAGAAGAACAGGTGGTTATAACGCTTTCAAAAAGTGGTTATATTAAACGTTTACCTTTAGATACATATAGAACTCAACATCGTGGTGGTGTTGGTGTTAAAGGTGCTGGTGGCACTGATATTAATACTGATGATATTGATAAAGTTTTAATTACTTCAACCCATTCTGATTTGTTAATATTTAGTAATAAAGGAAAAGTTTATCGAATTCGTGCTCATAAGGTACCAAATTACTCAAGAACAGCTAAAGGAACACCAATTGTTAATTTAATAGCAACAGAAAAAAATGAGACTATTAAAACAATAATTGTTATATCAGAAGATTATGATATAAATGCTAATTTATTTTTTGTTACTAAAAAAGGAATTATTAAACGTTCAACTTTAGATCAATTTAAATCTATTTACCAAAATGGTAAGATAGCTATTAAATTGCGTTCAAATGATCAATTAGTAGATGTTCTGAAAACTACAGGTAATAATGAAATAATTATTGCTGTGGCTAATGGACGAGCAGTTAGAATCAATGAAAATCAAGTTAGAGTAATGTCAAGAATAGCCAGCGGAGTAAAAGGAATAGATACAAAAGGTACTCATGTAATTGGAATGTGCTCTAATCAAGATGGTGATTTAGTTGTCTCTATTAGTGACAAAGGTTATGGAAAAATATCACGATTTGAAGAATATCGTTTAGCAAATCGTGGTGGTAAGGGTGTAATTTCAATGAAATTAGCTCAAAAAACAGGAAAATTAATTGGTATAAATTCAATAAATAACACTAATAATAGTAATGATTTATTAATTATGACTTTAAAAGGTACAGTTATTAGATTTTCTTTAGAAGATATAAGAACTACAAGCAGAAATACTATAGGTGTTAAATTAATTAGATTTAAAACAGAAGATGATGCAATTTCTTCAATTGTAACAATCCCAATCACTAAAGAAAAAACTATTTTTATTGATTAATTTAAGAGGTGCTAAAATGATTGATATAGAAAAAATACGTAATAATTTGGAAAAAACTATTAATAAAATAGAAACAAGGGGCCAAAGTTATAAAAACGAAATAAATAAAATTTTTAATTTAGATTTAGAAATAAGAACTTTAAAAACAAAAAATCAAAAATTAGAAGAAACAAGAAATAAGCAATCTAAACAAATTGGTGAATTATTAAAAAATAAAAAAAATGATCAAATAAAAAAAATTAAAGATGATATGATTATTTTAAAAGAAAAAATTATAAAAAAAAATTTAAAAATTGTAGATTTAGAAGATAAAATATATGAATTACAGTTAGTAATTCCTAATATACCACATTTTTCAGTTCCACAAGGAAACGATGAAACTAATAATCAAGAAGTTAGAAAATGAGGGAAAATTATTAAAAAAAATAGTAAACCACACTGAGAAATTGCTGAAAAGTTAAATATAATTGATTTTTCAAAAGCAACTAAATTAAGTGGTACTAGATTTATTATGTATAAAAATAAAGGTGCTTTATTAGTTAGAGCATTAATGAATTTTATGATTGATTCTCATTTAAAAAATGGTTATTCTGAATTTTTACCACCATTAATTATTAATAAAGAAAACTTATTTGGTACAGGGCAACTTCCTAAATTTAAAGATGATTTATTTCAATTAAATAATGAACAGTATTTAATTCCAACAGCAGAAGTTCCTTTAACAAATATTTATCGTAATGAAATTATTAATTTTTCTGAATTACCAATAAAAATGTGTGCTTATACACCATGTTTTCGTTCAGAAGTGGGTTCTGCTGGTAGAGATACAAGAGGAATAATTAGATTACATCAATTTAATAAAGTAGAATTAGTTCAAATTGTTGATCCTGAAAAATCTTATGATGCCCTTGAAGAGTTAACTAAAAATGCTGAATTAATTTTACAAAAATTAGATATTCCTTATAGAGTTATTAATTTATGTAGTGGTGATATTGGTTTTAGTGCTGCTAAAACTTATGATTTAGAATTATGATTACCTTCTCAAATGTGTTATCGTGAGGTTTCTTCATGTAGTAATTGTGAAGATTTTCAAGCAAGAAGAATGGAAACTAGAGTTAGTCAAGATAATAAGAAAGTAGTTCCACATACACTAAATGGATCGGGATTAGCTATTGATCGAGTTGTTGCAGCAATTTTAGAAAATTTTTATGTTGAAGAAGATAATGTTGTAAATATACCTATTGTTTTACAACCTTATATGAATAATTTAAAAACTATTTAATTTATAATGTTTCACGTGAAACATTATAAATTAAAAAAAATGTATTTTTTTTATAAAAAAATTGTTATAATTAATAATGCCACTGCAACAATTACATTCGAACCGGGTCAGGACCGAAAGGTAGCAGCCATAAGGATTAGGATTGTGTGTGGTGGTTTTATTTTGAAAAATAAAAAAGAGGTTTCTTTAAATGAAAAAAACAAAATTATATGGAAATTGCCTTAAAGCTTGCTAAAAAAGCTGCTATTAATGGTGATGTTCCAATTGGTGCAATTATTGTTGATGAAAATGATAATATTATTGGTAGAGGATTTAACAAAAAGGAAAAAGACAAAGATCCAACTCAACATGTGGAAATTATTGCAATAAAAAAAAGCATGTAAAAAAAATAATAATTGACGTTTATTAAATTGTACTATTTATACAACATTAGAACCATGTTTAATGTGTGTAGGGGCTTTGTTACAAACAAGAATAAAACATATTGTTTTTGCTTTAAAAGATAGTAAGTTTGGATGCGTTGAATCACTCTATAATTTAACATTAGATAAAAGATTTAATCATCGTAGTGAATATACTTATTCTTTAAACTTAGATAGTAAAGAAATGTTACAAAGTTTTTTTGGAGAAATTCGTAATTTATAATAATTGTTTTTATAACAAATTTTATAAAAAATTGTTAGGATAAATATAGGTGATTTAAATGAAACATAAATCTTTTTATAGAAAGTATCGACCAAATTCTTTTTCAGAAATAATTAGTCAGGATAATATTGTAAGAATATTAAAAAATTCTATTTTAAATAATAGTTTTAATCATGCTTATTTATTTTCAGGCTCAAAAGGTACAGGAAAAACATCAACGGCTAAAATATTTGCTAAAGCAATTAACTGTCAAAATAACATTGATGGAGATGCATGTAATACTTGTGAAAATTGTATAAACATTAGTTCAAATAATTGTATTGATATTTTAGAAATTGATGGTGCTTCCAATAATGGTGTTGATGAAATAAGAAGTATTAGAGATAATATTAACTTATTACCGATGAATTTTAAATATAAAGTTTATATTATTGATGAAGTTCATATGTTAACAACTTCTGCTTTTAACGCATTATTAAAAACCTTAGAAGAACCACCACAACATATTATTTTTATTTTAGCAACAACAGAACCATATAAAGTAATTCCAACTATAATTTCTCGTTGTTTATGATTTGAATTTAAAAAAATTAATGTAAATGAAACTAAAAAACATTTTATTGATGTTTTAACAAAAGAAAAAATTAATTTTGAGGTTGAAGCAGTAGAGGAATTAGCAATATTGAGCGAAGGTTCTTTACGTGATGGTTTAAATTATTTAGAAAAAACATTTAATTATGGTAATAATATAACACTTAAAAATGTTGAAAAAATATTTTCTGTTTTATCAACAAAAAATAAAATATTATTTTTAATTAATATATTTAATTGTAATATTGAGCAAGTAATAAAACAATTAACATTATTTGATGAATATACTATTCAATATAAAAAAAATATTATTGATTTTATTTACATTCTTGAAGAAATATTAATTTATGCTATTACTAAAAAAACAGAATTACTTAAAATGATAAATATTCAACAAGTAAATATTTTTTCTGAAGTAGTAAAATCTGATTTACTTTTAATTTTGAATTCATTTAATGACATTTTAATTCAAGAAGATGTTGATGATTTAAAACCAACATTAATACTAAAAATATTAAATTTAATTAAAAATTTTGAGAATAAATATTCATTAAATTATTTAGAAAAAACAAAAATATCTATTATGAATATAGAAAATAAAAGTATAAATTTAAATAGTAAAGATGAAATAACAAAAATTTTTAAAAAAAGCGAAATAGATAAAAATAATGAAGAATTAACTTCAATTTTAGTAAAAGAAGAAAATACTAGTATTAAAGAAAAAGAAATTTTTGATGTACCAACTGTGAAAAATTTAAAAAATGATGAGATAATTGATAAAGCCATTAATTTAATTTTACAAGCTGATAAAAATATTAGAAAAGAAGTTAGTGAAAAGTGAAAAAATATTTCTAAATTTATTAATGATAATAAATTTAGAAACATAACTAAAGTTTATATAAATACTATTATTGCGGCAGCATCTACTAATGGCATTATTATTATTACCAAAAATATTATTCAATCTGATTTAATAAATCAAAGTTTTTTAAGTAAAGAACATAGAGAATTTTTAAATATTTTATTAGAAAATGAATACATGATTTATGCCCTTGATAAAAATCAATGACAGGAAACAAGAAAAAAATATCAAGAGTTACTAACAAAAAAAATATTACCAAAACCAGTAGATATTGTAATATCAAAACCTGTAATTGAGTCATTTACCAATGTAGATAGAGATCCGACTTTAAATTTTATAAAAAAAATATTTACTGAAATTGAAGAAATATAAAAATATGAGGTGAAAAATATGGATATGAAAAGAATGTTAGCACAAGCACAAGCAATTCAAGGAAAGTTAACAAAATTTAAAAAAGAAGAATTTACTTTTTCTGATATTGATGGTTTAGTTAAAATTATTATAACAGGTGGACGTAAACTAGTTTCAATTAATATTGAAGGATTATTAAAAGAAGCAGAAAATGATTATTCAAGTATTAATGATATGCTACAAACAGAACTAAATAAAGCATTAAAACAAATAGATGAAAAAGAAAAAAATATTGCTGGCAAGTTTTAGAAAAGTTTAGTAATTTTAGCATAGAAAGAGGTAGAAAAATGTTATTTATTACCTTTGAAGGGTCAGAAGGTGCAGGTAAAACTACAGTTTTAAAAATGATTAAAGAACAATTAAAACAAGATGGTTTTGATGTTATTATTACGAGAGAACCAGGTGGTAGCAAAATTTCTGAACAAATAAGACAAGTTATTTTAAATAAAGAAAATACATTAATGGATCCATGAACAGAAGTTTTGCTTTATATTGCAGCTAGAAGACAACATTTAATTGAAAAAATTCTGCCAAATAAAAACAGTAATAAAATCATTATTTCTGATCGTTTTTCTGACTCAACTTTAGCATATCAGGGTTATGCTAGAAATTTAGATATTGATAAAATAAATCTTATTCAAAAACTTATTTTTGAAGATTATCAACCTGATTTGACAGTTTTATTTGATATTAAACCAGAAACAGGTTTACAACGAATTTTATTAAGAAAAGGTGAAAAATTAAATAGATTAGATGAAGAAACATTAGAATTTCATCAAAAAGTATATAATGGTTATAAAAAAATTGCTATTAGTAATCCAAATCGCGTTCATACAATAAATGCTAATTTATCGGAAAAAAAAGTTTTTAATAGTGTTTATGAACTAATCATAAATTTAGTTGAAGAAAAAGGTTTTAAAGAAAAAAAAATTAAAATTAGAGGATCTAATAATGAAGGAAAATAATGTAATTTTATTTGAAAATGAAGAATCAGAAAATTTTTCTATTTTTGCAATGGAAAATATTCCACAGGTAATTTTATTGTATTCGAAAAATAAAATATTAAATATAAATGTTAGTAATAAGTTAATAAAAAAAAATGTTTGTAAAAATAATAATCAATTAAAAAAATGTACTGAAGAAAATATGTGTCAAAATTGTTTTAAAATTAAAACTAATAGTTATTTTGATTTTAAAAAATTTGATTTTAGTAAAAATAATATTATGAATAAAAATATTGTTTTAGAAATTATTAATGATTTTTCTAAAACTAATTTAGAAAAAGATGCTAATAAAATTTATTTAATAAATCAAATTGAATTTTCTTCAACTTCAGCCTCAAATGTTATGCTTAAAACTTTAGAAGAATTATCTAAAAATATTTATGTAATTTTTACTACCACTAATATTAATCAAATACTCCCTACTATTAAATCTCGTTGTCAATTGATAAATTGTTCAAAAGAAAATGATATATTTGTTAGTAACGATTATGATGATGAACAATTATTAATTTTAAAAATATTTTCAAATACTACTTTTTTGACAGATGAAAGCAGTAAACTTAAATTAAAAAAATATATTGAAATTATTAAACAATTTATTATTAATGATAATGATAAAAAAGTTAACAATCAACTTTTGAATAAAAAAATAATTAGTTTAAAAGAAGAAATTATTTACTTTTTTAGATTTTTTAATTTAGTAGTTTTTAATAAATTAACTTTTCTTTTATTTAAAAAGTATGATTTTAATAATTTTTTTATTGAAAGTTTAGTTAATTTATGAAAAAATAGTAATTTAAAAAACATAGCCTATATTTTAGAACAAATTTCATTTACAATTACTAAATTAAAATTTAATGTTAACTTAAATTTATTAATAAATTCTTTTCTTATTAAGGTAAGTGATAATTAAACTATGGAAAGTACAAAAAAATTTTAATTTTAAATCAAGATGATAAAAAAAATTAAACTTATTCAAAGAAAAGATATGTTTTGTGTTTCTTTGGATACTATTTTATTAAGTAATTTTATTAAAATAAAACCCAGTACTAAAACAATAATTGATTTTGGAACTAATAATGCTGTTATTCCAATAATTTTAGCGGCAAAATTTCAAGGAAAAGTAATTGGTATTGAAATTCAAGAGCCAGCTGTTGAACTTGCTTTAGAAAATATAAAACTTAATAATTTAGAAAAAAAAGAATTGTCATTGTTCATGAAGACATAAAAATTTATGCTCAAAGAGAAAAAGAAAAAGTTGATTTAATTGTATGTAATCCACCTTTTTTTCCTTTATGAGATAAAAGCAAAGTAAAAGCACAACCTTTAAAAATTCCAGCAAGACATGAAGTATATATTAATTTAGAGGAGATTATTGCTAGCGCAAGTAAATTATTAAAAGACAAAGGGCGATTGGTTATGATAAATAGTGTAGAAAGAATAAACGAAACACTGCTTTTATTAAAAAAATATCAAATTACACCTAAAAAATTACAAATAGTTTATCCTAAAATTAATCAGGCTGCCAATGTTTTTTTAATTGAAGCAGGATTTTTAGCGAAAGAAGGAATGATTGTTTTGCCACCATTGATTTGTCATAATGAAAATAATACTTATATTGATGAAATAGCAAAGTGATATAAATAATCTTAATATAAGTGTAAGGTTAGGTGTTTAAAATGAATATTAATTGATTAAATAAACTTAATAAAAAAATAACTTACTTATTAGCTGTATCAGGTGGTCCAGATAGTATGTTTTTATTAGATAATTTAGTACGTAATGAGTTTAAAATTATTGTTTGTCATGTTAATTATCATAAACGTTGAAGTAGTAATGTTGATGAGCAAATTGTTCGAGAATATTGTACAAATAATAAAATAACTTTAGAAGTAAAAAATATTAAAGAAGAGGAATACAATAAAAAACAAAATTTTCAAAGTCAAGCACGTGTACTTAGATATGATTTTTTTAATGAAATTGCTCAAAAATATCAAGTTTATAATCTTGTTGTAGCACATCATATTTACGATTTACTTGAAACATATATTATTCAAAAACAACGCAAGGCAATAGTTTCTTATTATGGATTAAAATTTAAAACAACATATAAATCTTTATCGGTTTATCGTCCAATGTTAGAATTAAAAAAAGAAGATATTATTGACTATTTAACTTTGTATCATATTAAATATGGATTTGATGAAACAAATGAATTAATTATTTATGAAAGAAATCGAATTAGACAACAACAAATTAATAAACTTACTGATTTTGATATTAATTTAATGTTAAGTGAAATTAAAGAATTAAATAGTGAACAAGAGTTACTGAAAGATGAACTTGAAGTAATTTATAATACCATTATTAATGATGATGTGCTTGCTATTAATGAATTTAAAAAATATGAATTTAAATTACAACAAATGATTATCTATGAATTTTTAAGCCAATATGATGAAGAATTAGTTTTATCTTTAAAAAAGGCTAAAATTAAAGAAATAGTTAGAGTTTTAACTAAATCTAGTAAACCAAATATTACTATTTGTATTTCTGAAAATACTTGAGTTATTAAAGAATATAATTTTGCATATATTAGTGAAAAAAATGAACCAAAACAATTTAGTTATAAAATTTCTAAAATAAATAACTATAATTTTAAGGAAATTACTATTTCTAAAACTGAACCAACAGGTGGTGAATTTCAAGCTTTATATATTAATAAATCAGATTTTCCATTAACAATTAGAACTAATAATGGTGAAGAAGAAATTGAAACACCATTTGGTACAAAAAAAATTAATCGTTTATTTATTGATAATAAAATTCCATATCGTGAACGTCTTATATGACCAGTAATCATAAATTCAAGCGGAAAAGTAGTGGCAATTCCAAAATTATCGGTAAATAAAAACAATATTAGTGAGAAACCTAATTTGTATGTGCTAAAATATTATGGTATTATTTAAGAAAATAAATTAGAAATTAAACGTAGGTGAAAAAATAATGCAAACGCGAATTAAAATTAATTGAATGATTGTTGCACTATTCGTTGCTTTTTTAGTATTTGTTGGAATTTTATTGTGATATTTTTTAAGAGGTAATGCTTTAACTTTAGATCAATTTCAATTAGAAACATTACTTAGAGATGGTAAACTCCCTGGCAATAGTAGTAGTGACACTGTTAGTAAAATTGATGGAGTACAAGTTCAATTTTTTGATCATACTACTTATATTACAGGTTTTTTAGGAATTAATGGTAAGGTAAAACGATTTGAAGCGACAGTTTCTGGAACTGCTACAGGTGGTTTTTATCATGATGTTATTGAAAAATTATTCAGAAAAGATAAAGAGGGTAAAGGCTTTGATATTAACCCCACAATTATTAGTGAATTAGTTCCGTTTTGAAAAACATTTTTAATTAGTATGTTTCCGATATTAGTATTAGTTGGTGGTTCATTTTGATTATTTTCTAAAATGAATAAAATGGGTGCCGGTGGTGGCATGAGTCCTTTTTCAATGGGAAAAAGTCGTGCTAAGATTAGAACATCAGATACTAGATTTACTGATGTTGCTGGTATTAAAGAAGAAAAATTGGAATTAGAAGAAGTTGTTCATTTTTTAAAGTTTCCACAAAAATATGCACAAATGGGTGCAAGAGTGCCAAAAGGAGTTCTTCTTGTAGGACCGCCTGGTACTGGTAAGACTTTATTAGCAAAAGCAGTTGCTGGTGAAGCAGGTGTTCCTTTCTTTTCAATTTCTGGTTCTGAATTTGAAGAAGTTTTTGTTGGAGTTGGAGCTTCAAGAATTAGAGAAATGTTTACTACTGCTAAAAAAAGTGCTCCTTGTATTATTTTTATTGATGAAATTGATGCAGTAGGAAGAAAACGTGCCTCAGCTTCAACTGCAACTAATGAACAAACTTTAAACCAATTATTAGTTGAAATGGATGGATTTGAAACTAACTTGGGAGTTATTATTATGGCTGCCACTAACCGTGCTGATGTACTTGATGAAGCGTTATTGCGTCCAGGTAGATTTGATCGTCAAATTTCTTTAAGTTGACCTGATATTAAAGAACGTGAAGCAATTTTACGATTACATGCTCGTAATAAAAATATTTCGCCAAAAGTTAATTTTCAAAGAATAGCAGAGAGAACGCCAGGATTTAGTGGTGCACAATTAGAAAATGTATTAAATGAAGCAACGTTGTTAGCTGTTCGTCATAATAAAACAGTTATTGGTTTAGTAGAAATTGATGAAGCTATTGATAGAGTTGTTGGTGGACCTGCTAAAACTTCAAGAGTAATTACTGATATGGATAAAAAAATAGTATCATATCACGAAGCTGGACATGCTCTTATTGGTTTAAAACTAGAATATGCTTCTAAAGTCCAAAAAGTTACAATAATACCACGTGGACAAGCAGGTGGATATACCATTATGACTCCTAAAGAAGATACTATGTTTTATTCAAAAGTACATTTAAGAGCAACTATTACTGGTTATTTAGGTGGTCGCGCTTCAGAAGAAATTATGTTTGGTAATGCAAATATTACTACTGGTGCTCATGATGATTTAGAAAAAGCAACAAATATTGCCAGAAAAATGATAACTGAATATGGAATGTCATCTGAATTAGGATTAGTTCAATTTGAAAGTCCACGTAATGAGTATTCACCTTTTGCAGCAAATAAGTTTTCTGATGATATTGCATCTAAAATTGATGGAGAAATTAAAAAATTATTAGATGTTTGTTATATTGAAGCAGTAGCAACAATTAAAAAACATAAAGATACATTAGAATTAATTGCTAAATCATTAATGACTTTAGAAACAATTACTGCTGAACAAATAGAATATATTGATAAATATAATAAATTACCAATTGAAGTAATAGAAATGCAAAAAGAAATGCAAAAAAATAGTAAAAATCCTTCCAAAGAGGATAATGAATCAAATGATAAAAAGGAAGATAATAATTCAGGGACTGATGATGATACAATATCAGTTGTTCCTAAGAAAAAATAATTAAATTATTATAATAAAAAACAAAACTTACTATTTTAATATTTTCAATAATGTGTAAGTTTTGTTTTATTTTCTTTTTTATTTGGTAAATATAATATAAAAAGTAATAAGGAGAAAAACAATGTTGGAAAAACATGAATTAGTAGAAAAAATATTATTAAGTACTGATGTAATTAATAATAAAATTATTAAACTTGCAAAATCAGTTAATAGTTATTATAAAGATAATAAAGAGCCCATTATTTTAGTAGGGATATTAAGAGGATGTTTACCTTTTTTATCACAATTTATGTTAAATCTTAAGATTGATTGTTTGGTTGATTTTATGTATGTAGAGTCATATTTAGGACAAACAAAGGCGGTAAATAAACCAAAAATAAGAATGGATGTTATTAATAATGTTAAGGGTCGTGATTTATTAATTGTTGAAGATATTATTGATTCAGGTAATTCGTTATTTAAAATTCGTGATCATTTGCAAGAACTTGGAGCAAAATCGGTAAAAATAATTACTCTATTAGATAAGAAATCTAAAAGAATTGCTAAAATTGAAGCTGATTGATATGGTTTTGAAGTTCCTGATCATTTTTTAGTGGGATATGGTCTTGATTACGATGAAAAATTGAGAAACTTACCTTATGTTGGTATTGCTGACCTTAATAAAATTGCAATTTTAGAAAAATGTAAAAAAAGTAGTTAAGTAAATAAGTTTAGAAGTTAATAATAATATTAAAATTTTTATTTTTTAATATAGTTCAAATATAATTAGCATTATTTTATTATGATAAAATTATGCTATTAGCAGTTTTTAAGTTGTATAAGAATATTGGAGTTATAATGAGCAATCTTTTTGTTAATGTTTTAAGAGGAATCAAGAAAAGATTATTACAATATTTAGGTATTATAATACTATTAGTTATTGTAATTTCTACTCTTTCTGCGCTTTATAGTACAGCATCAAGAGCTGAATCAGGTTTTTATACAGTATTAAACAATAGTGGTAAATATGACTATCGTATTAATTTACAATTATTAAATAATTATAAAGATACTGCTACTGCAACATCAAGAATCCAAACAATTATCAAAAAACAATTTAAAGATCATCCACAAGAACGAGAAATTGATGAACAGATAGATGAAATTAAAGAAAATAATCTTAGAAATAATAGTTTTCCTACCCTTCCTTCGGGAATAGATATTAATAAAGATTTTGAAAATTATTTGTTAAACTGGGGATTAAGTTATCAAGGAATATTATTTAATGATATTTTAGAAAACGAAGTTAAAGATGATGAAATTTATAATTTGCAACATTATGAATTTGCTAAATCATTTTTTAAAACTTTTGATTATGAAAACGTTATTTCTCTTAAAAAAATTTATTATTCATTAGAAAATGGATTTTATACTTCAGAAAAAAGTGAATCTTTTGATTTTGCTCCAAAAAGAAATAATATTAATGAAGTTTATATTTCCGAAGGTATTAAACCTATTAATCCATTAGAAATAGTGATCAATCCTGAATTTGCACGTATTAATAATATTAAATTAAATGATTATATAACAGTTATTGATAAAGTTGAAAAGTTAAAGGTTGTTGGTTTTGGCTATGCTTATTGGGGAATTACTGGTAGTCGTACTGCAACAAATCCTAATCCGACATCTGAAAATACAAGTCCTGTTTATATGTCAAATCAATGGTTTAATAATTTAATAAAAGATTCTACATTTAGAACTAATTTAAATAATATATTTTTATTAAAAGTTAACAATAACGATAGTTATTTTGTTAGTAAGTTAGAAGAACTTTTAATTAAAACTTTTAGTTTTAGTTTTGGTTCAATTATTAGCAGTGATAGTGAAGATATTCGTTCAGGACAAATTTTAGAGAGTTTTAAAATGGAAAATATAATGTTTACGGCAATTACTCTTGTAGTATTATTAGTTATTATTTTTATCATTATGTCATATGTTAGAAAAGAAATTGATTTACAAAAACCACAGATAGGATTATTAAAAGCTCTTGGTTATAGTAATTTTCAAATTGCTATTAGTTTTGTAATTTTAATATTTTTGATAACATTCATTTCTAGTATTATTGGTTTAGGTATTGGTCTAGGATTACAAATATGATTTAATTCGTTAAATAACATTGGGTTTTTTATGCCATTACCAATACTATTTTTTAGTTGGATAGTATTTATTGTAAGTTTAATAATTATTCCTATTATTTTTATAGTAATTAGTTATATGCAATCGGAAACAAAATTACGCGTTAGTCCATTATTATTAATTTATGATAGACCAAGTAATTCAAGTTCTAAACTAATTTCGGTTTTAAAATACCCCTTTCGTTATTGACCATTTAAACAACGTTTAGCAATTGCTTTCACTCTAAAATCGGTTGGAAAACTATTTTTAGTATTTTTTACTTTTATTTTTGTTAGTTTTTTATTACTATTTCAAAGTTCAGCTACTGATTTATTTGATAATAAAATAAACAATTTATATGGATATTACAATAAAGATGTTAAATGAAATACATCAACTTCATCAATGTATACATATACTAATGATTCTAATTTAAGTATTGATAAGCAGGTTTTTGATTGAGTTTCAGAAAAAGATATTGTGAAAGATAAAGAAACCGGTACTAATAAATATCATCAATGAGTAGCTGATGATTTTCATATTGATAATGATAGTAAAGCTAAAAAAATTGAAAGTGTTATTATTAATAATAATTTTAAAGATTATTTTATGAATAGCGAAGAAATTAATATCCTTTATCAAAAAACTAAGACTAAATCTGATTGTGAAGATTTTATTAATCCAAAAAAGATACTACCTGAACCATTAATGGAAATTATTTGTCAAAATATTCATCAAATATTTAATTATATTTCAACAAATACAGGTATTAATCCAGAAATAAACCCGTTGCCTGGTATTAGTTTAGGTTTAAATATTTATAATAATAAGTATTATCCAACTATTGAAATAAATTTAAGACCTCCTAATGAATGAAAAGGACATAATCAAGGCCGCATGCTCACAAAAAAAAATAAAGCAACAGGACTTTATAATGATCCATATCAAGATTTAGTTTGAAAAAATTGATTTAACTTTAAAGAAGCAAAAAATCGTGATATTGATCCTATTTTTAATAATTCTCATAATTTACAAGCACAAAAAGTTACTTATACTGATAATCAAGGACAAAATATAACAACTACAGCTTATATTTTACCAGCAGTTATTTCAAAAACATTATCAATTTTAAATGATTATAAAATTGATGATCACTTTTTAATGTTAGCAAGTTGATATAATTATACAATTCCAGTAATTTATCAAGTTAAAGGAATTATTGAAAATAATTTAGACAATTCGAATGTTTATATTAATCTTGATGATTTACGAACATCTATTGGATTAATAAAACCTTCCCCGTCAGAAGATCCAAAACCAATATCAGATTCTTTTAATCATTGATTATCTAAAGAGAGCAATATTTTTCCATTAAATTATATAAATATTTTGCAACCATCTGCAGAATATACTAAAGAACAAATATTAGCAAAAAATTTAGAACCTATTAATAAAATACCTTTTATTAATGATTTAGTTAAAAGATTATTAGTTGAAATATTTGATGGAATTAGAACAATTATAAATATTACAAAAATTTTAACATTATTTGCTGTAGCTTTTGTATTGGTAATTATTGTTAATATGATTTTAGATAATAATTTATTAATTATTGCAATGATGAAATCTTTGGGTTATCGTGTAAATGAAATTAACAGATTGATTATTGGCTCCTATATTATTGCTTTATTGGTTGCTTTTATTTTAGGTACTATTATTTCTTATGTTGTGTGAAATATTATTACTTTAATTATTGCAACTAAAGCAGGCGTTGTTTTTAATGTGGCTGCTAATCTAGTTACAATTTTATCTTGTTTTGGAATGGTATTTTTAATAATGGTTATTGGCTATGCTGTTGGGTTATATTTAATTAAATACAAACCAGTAACAGCTTTATTACAAGGAAGTTAAAATATTTTTTAAGCATTTCTATATAAATAAGATAAAGTAATTGATAAAATGAGTGTGTTATTTATAAAAGCATGGAATTAAAAAGGAAAAATGATTATGAAAAAAGATAATAAGGAAATTAAAAAAGATGATAAAGACATTGGAAGTAAACAAGTAACTAAAAATAAGTTAGAATCTAGTTTTATAAAGAAGTCAGTATCTAAAACCAAAGGTACAATACCACCAGTAACTCATAAATCTCATGATAAACCAGAATCAAAGGAAGAAATAGAAACTAATAAAGCTAAATTACAAGCTTTTAAAGATAATCAAAAAGCAATTAAAAAATTAACAAAAACTCATTCAAAAGAAATTTTAGCAGATAAAATTATATCAATGACTAATAATACTCCTGATACTCAAACTAATGTTATTGAATTATTTGATGTTAAAAAATCTTACTTAACTGGAGACTTAGAATATGAAGTATTAAAAGGAGTTAATTTAAAAATTAAATTAGGTGATTTTGTTGTTATCTTAGGACCATTGGGAAGTGGTAAGACAACATTATTAAATATTATTTCGGGATTGGATAAACCTAATACTGGTGATGTTTTTGTGGCCGGATACAAAATTTATCTTTATTAAAAGATAGTCATTTAACTAAATTTAGACGAGATAATGTTGGTTTTATTTTTCAACAATACAATTTATTAACTAACTTAACTGCTCGTGAAAATGCTGAAGTTGGTGAAAATCTTGCTAAAAATAAAAATATGAGTATTGATGATATTTTTCAAGTTATTGAAATGGATGAACATATGAATAAGTTTCCAAGTCAATTATCAGGTGGACAACAACAAAGAGTATTGATTGGTAGAGCACTAGCAAAAAATCCGACAATTTTATTTTGTGATGAGCCAACAGGAGCACTTGATGAGGAAATGGGGCGTAAGGTGTTAGAACCTGTTTAAAATCTTTTCAATAAAATTGAAATAAAGGCAAGAACAACCATTTGTAAGCTAGTATTTAATTTTTTTTCACAATTTTTTCATAATCTTCTGCATTTTTCTAATCATGCAAAACTTCGTTCTACAACTCATCTTTTTGGTAATACTACAAAGAATGTAATTCATTACGTTTTATAACTTCAACATTTGCATTTATAATTGTTTTAATTTTAGAAGCAAATTTTTCACCAGTATAACCAGCATCTACTAGTATTTTTTGAACTGCAGAAAGATTCTCTTTTTCATTTTCAATCATTATTATAGCACTGTTACGATCTGTTTTTTCTGCTGTGGTTATGTAAATTGCATGTGGTAAACCTTGAGAATCAACAGCAATATGACGCTTTATTCCTGAAATCTTTTTACCAGCATCATAACCTTTGTTTTTAGTAGTATCTGTATTTTTAACACTTTGTGAATCAATTATACAAAAACTAGTTTGTTCTTTTCTACCATTATTGATACGAAATGCCATGACTAATTTTTTTTAAAACTAATTGTAATACACTAGGTTCTTTACCATTATTTTTACTTCAAACTTGAAAATAATAATATACAATTTGTCATTTTGGAAAATCTTTTGGTAACATTCTTCATTGACAACCACTTTTTAATACATATAAAACTGCACAAAATACTTCATATAAATCTAAGCTTCTTGGTTTAGTTCTCTTTTTAGTATTTTCTAAAATTGATTTTATATTTTCAAATTGCTCTTTGCTAACATTACTAGGATAATTTTTACGCATATATACCTCTTATCTTAAAATATATAATCATTTTACCCTATTTCTCTAAAAGATTTTAAACAGGTTCTAATAAGACTATATAAGATTTAATTTATTCCGGATTTTTGACAACCGCCCTTAAGGTGAAATTATTAATAATTACTATGTTCATTAATTTTTATTAATATACTTTATCTTATTAATAATTTAAAAACTAAATATTTTCTAAATATTATAATATTTTTATTATAATGTTTTTTATTTTTTTTAATAATTTTATTTTATTCTTTTAAAAAATAACTTCCCTTGATAATTTTGATTAGTTTTATCACTATAGTTTTTGCTTCCAATATATAAATTATTATCTGCAAGTAATAAACTTACTACCGCACCATAATCTTTATTTCAACCAAATACTTCAGTAAAAGTAATACCACCATCAGATGACTTATATAATCCACCTTTAAAAAATTTATTATCAATAACTTGAACTCTACTTCCAACATATAAATCATTATTAACAACAGCTAAACTTCAAATCTCACCATAATTTTTATTATTTCTTCAACCAATAGTTTCTGTTATTTTTTCTCCTTTAAGAGAAAGTTTAAATAGTCTACTTTCATATAGTTGATTTCTACTTCCAATATATAAATCATTACCAAAAACTATTAAACTCCAAACTTCACCATTATTTTGATTTCATTTTTTTAACAATTCTAATATTCCATTAGGCTTAAATATTAATAAATTTCCAGTATATGTACCAGTTTTAGTACCAATATACAAATCATTATCAATAACCGCTAAACTTCTAACTTCACCATATGTTTCAATTCAATCCTTAATTTCTGATACTTTTTTATTAGATTCAATCATAAATAACTTACCATAACAATCAGAAGTTCTTGTTCCAACATATACATTATTACCCATAGCTACTAAACTATAAACTTCTCCTGTTATTTTTGATATTTGTGTCAAAATATTTTGTTCAGGAGAATATCTAAAAAGTTCATTAGCAAAAGTTGCTACATAAACAGTTCCATCATTAGTAACAACTAAACTAGAAATATAACCATTAATACCACTAATTGGTGTTATTATTTTGTCTTTTGTATTACTTGCATTATCTTTAATTTTATATACACCATTACTAGTTCCGACATATAAATCATTATTTATATTTAATAAAGTTGATATTGCACCATAAGATTCAGGTCAATTAAAAATATTTAATTTTTCTTGATATACCCCCTCATTTTGAACTAATATTTCAGAAATTGCTATAATACCCCCGATTAATCCACCAGCCAAAACTGCCCCACCAACCATTCCTACAATAACTTTTCTTTTTCTTTTAATTTCTTTTGGCATAAATTAAAATCTCTCCTTAATTTTATTAAATTTTTTGTAAATTAATTTTACATTATTATTAAAACAAATTATTGATATTCTTATTTTACACATATATAGTGTTTATAATAAAAACACCTCTAATTTATTTAAAGAAATACAAATTTTAAAAAAAAGAAAGTTATATAAATAAAAAAGTAAATTATAAACAAAAATAATATATAAAATTCTAGTAATACTATAATAATAAAAAAATATTAGATAATAGTAATAAAAAAAGAGTCTCAGACTCTTTTTTTATTATATTAACGTTTTGAAAACTGCGGTGCTTTTCTGGCTGCTTTTAAACCATATTTTTTACGTTCTTTTTTACGTGCATCACGAGTTAATAATCCAAATTGTCTTAATAATACTCGATAATCTTCTGACACCTTAACTAAAACATTAGATAAAGCTAAACGTGCTGCACCAGCTTGACCAGTTCTTCCGCCACCTTCAACTTTGATATTAATTTCAAAGTTTTCTAACGTATTAGTTACTTTTAAAGGTAATAACATATCTTGAACTAAGATTTCTTGTTCTAAATATTTTAAAGGCTCAAAACCATTAATTAATATTTTTGATTGACCAGTATTTTTTAAATGAACACGGGCAGTTGACGTTTTACGTCCGCCTGAACTTGAATAAGTTACGGGTTTATTAGATGTTGTCATAAAAGTCTACTCCTCTTGGCCTAATATTAAAACTTCGGGGTTTTGGGCTTGATGTTGATGTTGATCATGGTTATAAACATGAAGATGTGTAAATTGCTTACGACCTAAGGTAGTATTTGGTAGCATACCTTTAATCGCTATCTCTACTAATTCAGAAGCATCATTAGCAATCATACTTTGTGCATTACGTACACGTAATCCACCAGGATATTGTGAATGGTTATAATACTTCTTATCTTGTAATTTATTACCTGTTAATTTAATTTTGTTTGCATTAATAATAATGATATAATCTCCACAATCTAAATGTGGTGTAAATGAAGGTTTATTTTTACCACGCAATATCATTGCAACTTTAGTTGCAAGACGTCCTAAAATTAAACCACTGGCATCAATAACATATCACTTTTTTTCAATGTTACTGAAATTCATTGTTGTTTGACGCATTTTTTTCTCCTTACAGTGTAATTTTTACCGGGACTACATTGCTTAAAGCATTAATAATTATATAGAAACTTATTTAAAAAAACAAGTATTATCAAATAATTATTTTTACACAAAATTATCGATTACAAAATAAATAATTAAAAGTTATAACTAACTCTTATAAAAATATTTATTTTTTAAAAATATAGTATTATTTTCTAAAAATAATTACATTAAACATTTTTTTATTATATATTATTTTTTTCAATTATAAACTTAAATTAAGACTTATTTAAAATACTTTTTAAATAAGTCTTAATTTAATTCTACAAAAATACAAATTAAAAATGGAATGGCAACCCTTTTTAGGACTATTTTTTGGTAGACATTTTTTCATGATATTTAACTGGAGTTAGGTAGTTTAAAGTACTGTGGATTCGTATGTTGTTGTATCAATTGATATAATCAAATAATTCTAATTTTAATTGGATTAATGATGTAAAATTTTTATCATTAATAAATTCAGTTTTGAAAGTTTTGAAAGTTGCTTCAGCAACAGCATTATCATAAGGACAACCTTTTTTGCTTAAAGAACGGGTAATATTGAATGTTAATAAAAGTTTATCAATAGTTTTATTATTGAATTCATTACCGCGATCACTATGAAATATTTGAATATCTTTTAAACAGCGATTTGATTGCATAAATGCTTGATATACTAATGATGCATCTTTTTTAGTACCTACACACTATGTCCAATAATTTCGCGGTTAAATAGGTCGATTAATAAGCAAATATAGTTTCACTTACCATTAACTTGAACATAAGTTAAATCACTAACAATAACTTCATTTTTAAGCCTATTATTAAAGTTTCTATTCACAAGATTGCTTATTTGGCTATCATTGACTTTGTTATGATGATTTTTAAATGATAATTTAGTGTATTTTGATATTAAATTATGCTGATTCATAATTTCTTTAATTTTTTTGCGTGATAAATAAATTTCTTTATTTTCTAGACTGACTTTTAATCTTCTTGTTCCATAAACTTCTTTATTTTGTTTAAAAGCACTAATAACAGCTTCATCATACATATTATTTTTGATTTTATCTTCTTTTTTCTTTAAATTAAAATAATATGTTGATTTAGAAAGTTTTAAAAAACGACAAATTGGACGAATTTTATATTTAGATTTATTATTTGTAATAATCTCTACTTTCTGCCTATTATTAGTGCTGCTTGCTTTAAAATATCATTCTCCATTCTTAATTGTTTTAATTCTTTATTTGCTTGAATTAATTGTTTTTCTAAATCCGAAAGATTATCTTTAGTTTTAAAACTGCCTGAATTTGTAAATTGCTTAATTCATTTATAAGTAGCTGCTCTTGTAACGTTGTATTCTTTAGCAAGGCAAGATACTGATTTGCCATTTTGATATAAAGATACTATTTGTTTTTTAAATTCATCATTATATGAGTTAATATTGGCCATAATTATATTTCCTTTCTTTTAACTAATTTGTTCACTTGTCTACGTAATTAGTGTCCAATAAAGTGTAACCCATCCAAAATAATTAAGATTTATCAAAACTAAATCATCATTATAAAAATCACTATGTTGTTTTATTAATGAAAATATTATTAAAAACATACAAAACACAACAAGATACAATTTACAAAAATAAAAATGGAGAAGAAATAAAAACTAATATAGAAGATTTGTCAAATATAGAAAGTAAAGAGGTTGTTCAAATTGGTTTTTATAAAAATCAACAAGGTGAAATTCAAGTGGTTAAAATGCCAAGAATAATTGAAAAAGTACCTGACAAACTACCATCAGAAATAACATCATTGCAAGAAATGTTTTCTGGTAGCTCAAAATTCAACCAAGACATTTCAAACTGAGACACTTCAAAAGTGACAAACATGACATCAATGTTTTCTCTTAGAACCTGTTTAAAATCTTTTAGAACCTGTTTAAAATCTTTTCAATAAAATTGAAATAAAGGCAAGAACAACCATTTGTAAGCTAGTATTTAATTTTTTTTCACAATTTTTTCATAATCTTCTGCATTTTTCTAATCATGCAAAACTTCGTTCTACAACTCATCTTTTTGGTAATATTACAAAAGAATGTAATTCATTACGTTTTATAACTTCAACATTTGCATTTATAATTGTTTTAATTTTAGAAGCAAATTTTTCACCAGTATAACCAGCATCTACTAGTATTTTTTGAACTGCAGAAAGATTCTCTTTTTCATTTTCAATCATTATTATAGCACTGTTACGATCTGTTTTTTCTGCTGTGGTTATGTAAATTGCATGTGGTAAACCTTGAGAATCAACAGCAATATGACGCTTTATTCCTGAAATCTTTTTACCAGCATCATAACCTTTGTTTTTAGTAGTATCTGTATTTTTAACACTTTGTGAATCAATTATACAAAAACTAGTTTGTTCTTTTCTACCATTATTGATACGAAATGCCATGACTAATTTTTTTTAAAACTAATTGTAATACACTAGGTTCTTTACCATTATTTTTACTTCAAACTTGAAAATAATAATATACAATTTGTCATTTTGGAAAATCTTTTGGTAACATTCTTCATTGACAACCACTTTTTAATACATATAAAACTGCACAAAATACTTCATATAAATCTAAGCTTCTTGGTTTAGTTCTCTTTTTAGTATTTTCTAAAATTGATTTTATATTTTCAAATTGCTCTTTGCTAACATTACTAGGATAATTTTTACGCATATATACCTCTTATCTTAAAATATATAATCATTTTACCCTATTTCTCTAAAAGATTTTAAACAGGTTCTTACACAATCATTCAATCAAAATATTTCAAAATGAAATGTTTCAAATGTAACAACTATGCATAATATGTTTGGTGGTGCTTCAAAATTCAATCAAGATCTTTCAAAGTGAAATACTTCTAATGTAACAAATATTAGTTACATGTTTTACTATGCAAAATACTTTAATGGAAATATTTCAAACTGAAATACTTCTAAAGTAACAGATATGAGTTACATGTTTTGTAACGCTCTTGAATTTGATAAAGAGCTTTCAACATGAAATGTAGAAAAAGTAACAGACATGCGTAGTATGTTTGCTGGTGCCAAAAAATTTAATCAAAACATTTCCGGTTGAAATGTTTCAAATGTAACAGATATGAATTTTATGTTCTATGACGCAAAAAAATTTAATCAAGATATTTCACAATGAAATGTAGAAAAAGTCATAGAATATATTGACTTTTTCTGGAATTCAGGAATAACTGATGACAAAAAAATACCAAAATTCAATAACTAACTTTTTTAAATTAAATACTAAATTTTATTATATAAATTTAAATTATTTTTTAAAAAAATAATAACTAAAATTTAATGATATTTAATTGCAAAAATGAAAAATAATATTTGACAAATAACATTACTTATCCTATAATTAACAAGCATTCACGAAAGCAGCAAATAAGTATTATTAAGTTGCAAATAGTTTACCCTCAAAGATTATTCTTTTTATTAGTAGAATTTTCTATTAATCTTAATAGTAACCAGTGCTGTTCTGGCGAATTGTAAACTATCTTAATGAGAACTTATTAAAGTCTCTTTGTGTTTGTATACATTCCAAGGAGGTTTTTATTATGTCAAGATATACTGGTCCGGTTTTTAGAAAATCAAGAAGATTAAACTTCTCAATTCTTGAATCTGGTAAAGAATTTGCAAAAGGAAAAAAGCGAACATTCGCTCCTGGACAACACGGTCAAAAAAGAATTAAACTTTCTAACTATGGATTACAATTACAAGAAAAACAAAAAATTCGTTTCACTTATGGTTTAAATGCTCGTCAAATGAAAAATTTATTTGATGAATCAAAAAAAACTCATGGTGTTACTGGTACTAACTTGTTGGTATTCTTAGAATCAAGATTAGATAATATTGTTTTTCGTTTAGGTTTATCTTTAACAAGAAAAGGTGCTCGTCAATTAGTAAATCATGGTCATGTTTTAGTTAATGGTAAAAAAGTTAATATTCCTTCATATCGTGTTAAAATAGGAGATAAAATTACTATTACTGAAAAAGCACAAAAAAATGCAAAAATTATTGAAGCATTAAGCGCTAATGCTTCAACATTACCATTTATTGAATTCAATAAAAAAACATTTATTGGTACATATGTACGTCATCCACTACGTAACGAACTAAATACTGATATTAATGAAGCATTAGTTGTTGAATCATATGGACGTGCTTAAAATTAATAATTAATTTAAAATCTGTTATCAATTGATAACAGATTTATTTTTTAGATGGTAAATATCAATAAAAGCATTTATTATTTTTTTTTATTTTTGAAAAAATAAAATATAAATTAATTATCTATTAATCAATTTCCTTAAAACAAAAGTAACAATTAATTTTCTACAACTACTATGTTAATTAAATTAAATGATATAATGTTAATTATAGATGAGTAAAGGAAGAATAAAAATGATTAAAAATGAAATTTCTGAAAAAATAGTTAGTATTACTTTTGTGATAGCTGTTATGATAACAGCTATTGGCTGATTAGGAATTAGTAAAAACAAAAAGAAATATTTAATTTTATGAATAGCTATAATTCCTTTAATTTTTAGTAACATATTTTCATTTTTTACTAAAAATTATTATGATAATATTTTACTAATATCAGTATTAACGATATCTTATTTAATTTATATAGGTTTTTTAATCATTAGTACTTATCGATTTATTAAGACAAAAGACAAAAAAGAAAGTAATAATAAACAAGTAGAAAATACTATTGATTTAATAAAAAATAAAATATTGTAAAAGTTACCCCAAAGGGTAACTTTTATATGTTCTCTATAAATAATGAACTTAATATAGGTTCATATTACATATTATATAACATTATGAAAACTATTTGAACCATTACCATTATTAGGAATATGGGTAATGTTTAGTAATCTGTGTAACTTACAAAAATAACTATGTTTAATTAATTCTAGTAAATATAATTAAATGACTAGAAAGAGTGAGTTACAGATGGCTAAAAAAGATAACTTTAATAATAATGATCCAATATCAAAAGCAGTAGATTTATTATTAGAAAATACTGAAGATTTAACAACAGTTTTTAAAGAAGGGGGTTTATATAAAGAATTAACAAAACGTTTAGTTGAAAAAATGTTGAATTCTGAGATGCAAAATTATTTAGGATATGAAAAAAATCAACATAGTAATAGTGACAATGCTCGTAATGGTATAAGTTCAAAAAAATTAATAACTCAACAAGGTAAAATTGAGATTGATGTACCACGAGATCGTAATAGTAATTTTACTCCTGTAATAGTGCCAAAAAGACAGAGAAGATTTGATGGTTTTGATCAACAAGTTCTTTCCTTATATGCAAAAGGTATGACATTATCAGATATTAGAATGCAGTTACAAGAGTTATATCAGGGTGCTGATATTAGTGAAAGTATTATTAGTCAAATTACTGATGATGTGATTGATGATGTCAAAGCATGACAAAATAGACCATTAGAAGGCATTTATCCTATTGTTTATTTTGATTGTATAGTAGTTAAAGTACGACAAGATAAACGCATTATTAACAAATCAGTTTATATAGCTTTAGGAGTTGATTTAGAAGGTAAAAAAGATGTTTTAGGTTTATGAATTAGTGAAAATGAAGGTGCTAAATTTTGATTAGCAAATTTAACAGAAATGAAAAATCGTGGCTTAAATGATATTCTTATTGCCTGCAGTGATAATTTAACAGGCATGTCAGAAGCAATACAATCAGTTTATCTTAAAACAGAACATCAATTATGCATAGTTCATCAAATTAGAAATAGTTTGAAATATGTCTCATATAAGCATAGAAAATCTCTAGTTGCAGATTTAAAACCAATTTATACTGCATGTAGTGAAGAACAAGCAATGCAGGCTTTAGAATCCTTTGAAAATAAGTGAAATAAACACTATCCTCAAATTGCTAAATCTTGATATAAAAATTGAGATAATTTAATGGTTTTTATTAGTTATCCTGCAGAAATTAAAAGAGTGATTTATACAACAAATGCTATTGAATCTGCAAATAGTCAATTACGAAAAATTATCAGAAATAAAAAAGTTTTTCCTAATGATATGGCAGTTTTTAAAATATTTTATTTAGCAATTGAAAATATAACAAAAAAATGAACAATGCCCATTCAAAATTGAAATACAGCAATTGCTCATTTTATGATAAAATTTGAAGATAGAATTAATCTAAACTAGTACTTTTTAAAACAAAGATACACAGATTACATAAAAGCCTCCATTTTATGATAAAATTTGAAGATAGAATTAATCTGAACTAGTACTTTGCAAAACAAAGATACACAGATTATTAAAAAGCCTCGGAATATGTTCTTGATTTGCTGCATCAATAAAATTTTGTTGTCTTGTTAATGGACCATTTTCTAAAATTTGATTAATTCTTGTTTGTAAGTCAGGATTATTAGGTTCTTTATATTTATTAGCATTCTTTCATCTTGAATTTGGTGTTTCAATTTCTTCTTTTCTAGTAACTAATTCTTTATATATTTCTTCTAATTTTTTAAACTTTTCTAATTCATCAACATTATTAAGAGCATTTACTATTTCTTTTAATAGTTGGATATTAATTCGATGTTGAAGTGACATATAAAAAGGATTATAAGAAACAGAATATCCTGCTTTACTTTCTGCATTATAAATTTTCTCTTCAACGTCTATATAGTCATTAATATTATTAATTAATTTACCTATATTTATTCTGAAACTGTCAATCATATTTTTCTTATATTCTTTAGGTGTGTTTTCTAATGTTTTTCTTAATAAATCATCTAACATATTCTTTATCTTCCTTTGCTTATTAAAAGCAACTTAATAAAAATCCTAATATAGAAAATATCTATACTAGGAAAGAACATTTATTAAATTACTAGGTAATAATATCATATTTTTTTTAAAACACAAAGAAAAATTACTACTCCAGTTATAAGTAAAAATTAAATTCCTCAACTATTTTTTTATTTTTATTAAAACGGATTATAAATATTTTTTAAATTTTGAATAATATGTTCTCTTAGAACCTGTTTAGAATCTTTTTAATAAAACTGAAATAAATGAAAGAACAACCATTTGTAAACTAGTATTTAGTTTTCTTTCACAATTTTTTCATAATCTTCTGTATTTTTCTAATCAAGCAAAGCTTCGTTCTACAATTCATCTTTTTGGTAATACTACAAAAGTATGTAATTCATTGCGTTTTATCACTTCAACATTTGCATTTATGATTGTTTTGATTTCAGAAGCAAATTTTTCACCAGTATAACCAGCATCTACTATTATTTTTTGAACTGCAGAAAGATTTTCTTTTTCATTTTCAATCATTATTATAGCGCTATTACGATCTGTTTTTTCTGCCGTGGTTATGTAAATTGCATGTGGTAAACCTTGAGAATCAACAACAATATGACGTTTTATGCCTGAAATCTTTTTACCAGCATCATAACCTTTATTTTCAGTAGTATCTGTATTTTTAACACTTTGCGAATCAATTATACAAAAACTAGTTTGTTCTTTGCGATTATTGTTGATACGAACTTTTTTAACTAATTTTTTTTAAAATTAATTGCAATACACTAGGTTCTTTACCATTATTTTTACTTCAAATTTGAAAATAATAATATACAGTTTGTCATTTTGGAAAATTTTTTGGTAACATTCTTCATTGACAACCACTTTTTAATACATATAAAATTGCACAAAATATTTCATATAAATCTAAACTTCTTGGTTTTGTTTTCTTTTTACTATTTTCTAAAATTGATTTTATGTTTTCAAATTGTTCTTTGGTGACATGACTTGGATAATTTTTATGCATATATACCTCTTATTTTAAAATATATAATCATTTTACATTATTTTCGAAAAGATTCTAAACAGGTTCTTACTATTACATCTTTAATTGAATTAGTAAAAGCAGAAATTTTAGGCTTTAAAAGATTATAACGACCCATATTTTTTGGAAGTGTAGTATCTATTCTTGGCATATCTTTTAAATTATTATCAAATACTTGTACTACTTCCGAATATAAATTAAGTATATTAGCATAAGCATTAAAAACTAATACCATATAATTAACATCTAAAAAATTATCAACTCCGTGTTGTTGCAAGAGTTCTATAATTATTTTTTTATTAGCATTGATATCACCTGTTGATTCCATTTCTTTTAGAGCATTAGCAATTTTATCGGTTTCATCTACTCTTAATATACCTATCATTTTTAACTTTTCAACAGTACTGTAACATTCCTCATAAGTTGTATTATTTTTTAATTCATTTATACTCTGCTTTAATGTTTCACTATTTTGATATAAATCAATAACAGTGTTAATGTCTGTTACATTAACATTTAAAAAAGGAAGATTATTATCAATACTACTAAATATTTTATGAGTAACAGAAGTTGTTGATATTTCATTTTTAATAACACCATAACTTAATAATTTATTACCGAAAACACTAGTACCCATCATAATTATTATGATACTACCTAAAATACTCATTCTAATAAAATTAATTAAAATTCCCGCTGTAGCATTTATTGCTTTGTGTTCAATTTTATTTTTATTAAAAAGTACAAAATATAAAATAATATAGATTATTCAAAATAAAATATTAATACCAATAATTCAAACAATAGCATATATCAAAAATCCAATATTATCAGTTAATAAATTCTTAAATGAAGCAAAACTACCGCTAAGGTCACTAAACCATGGTGATACCATATTTTTAAAAGAATCTATTAACATTGGTTTAAATGCCAACATTAAACCAATACTAAGTAAATTACCAGCGCTAATAAATGTTAATGCTCTTCCCCCAATAAAAAAGCCAGTAACAATACCAAAAATAATAATAGCAAAAATAATAATATCCCATAATAATGGAGAAACATTAATAAATATCATTTTTAAATACCCTTCCTTATTTATGAACAACTATAAAATAATGACGCTTACCTTTTTTAATAACTGTTACTTGATTATTAATTGCGTTTTTTTTACTAATAAGAAAATTTATATTGGTAATTTTTTCACCATTAACAACAATTGAACCTTGAATAATTAGTTCTCTTGCTATTCTTTTTGAATTACAAATTTGATTATTAACTAAAAAATCAATTATTTGTTCATTATGATTAAGATTAAAATGTGGTACATCTTTTAAAACCTGTAAAATCTCAGATGATTTCATTTGATGAATCCGGTCGTGGAAAAAAGCATTAGTAATATTAATAGCACTAAAATATCCATTTAATTTATGAATAAATACTGTTAATAAAGCTGCTAAAATCTTTTGTCCATAATGTTGCTTAACATCACTGTTATGAATTACTAAAATTTTTGCTATTTGTTCTTCACTAAATAAAGTTAAAGAATTAAAAAAAGTAGGCAAATCTTTATCTTCTTGATTAAATAAAAATTGATATAACTCATAAGGCGAAGTTTTTTCACTATTTAAAAATATAGCACCTTTTTCGCTTTTACCAAATTTTTCACCATTAGATTTAGTTAATAAATTAATAGTAATACCGGCAGCATGATGTTCATCACCTTTTTGTTTTCTAATTAAATCTAAACCGGAAGTAATATTTCCTCATTGATCACTACCACCAGATTGAATATAACATTGCTCTTTTTCATATAAATGATAAAAATCATACGCTTGTAATACCATATAAGAAAATTCAGTATAAGAAATTCCAAAATTTAAACGATTAGCAATCATTTCTTTGCCTAACATTTGATTAACATTAAAATGCTTACCAATATCACACAAAAAAGTTGTAATTGTTAGTGGGCCTAATCATGTTTGATTATTAATAATTTTAATTGGTTTAATTTTATTGTTTAATGTTCCCAATGGTAATTTTAAAAATGTAATTCAAGTTTCTACATAACTATCACAATAATTTAACAATTGTTTAAAGGAAAGATTATTTAAATCACTTTTCATAGTAATTCACTTTTGATCAAAATTACAAATTTCATATAAAGTTTTTAGTAATGATGCTGATAATCCTAATTCTTCTCAAGGTAAGGGCAATGTTTTTAAAATACTACTTAAAGTCTGTTGATATTGATTATTTGGATTAATACTTTTAATAATCATCTCTAATGTTTCATATTCTTTATCATTTAATAAATTACATGTTTTAATTAATTCTAATGATGTTAAATTATCAATATTTTCATAACTTAATAATGTCACTAACTGCTCTTTTATTTTTCTAACATTAGTTTGTAACACATTTTCATCTAATAAATTACGTTCTTTATTTTTACCACTTGGATCACCAATCATTGCCGTTGTACCACCAATAACAGCAATTGGTTGAAAACCAAATATAGCAAAACGATGCAATAAAATAATTTGTAGTAAATTACCCAAATGTAATGAATCATTACTTGGATCAAAACCACAATATATTCCTTTTCCTAATTTTCCTGCATTAATTACTTTATCTATGCTACTAATATCTTTTAAGATATTACGTCATTTTAATTCGTCAATAATATTGGATTTTATTATATTATTCATAGCATCTCCTATTTATTTTCATCTAAAATATCATCAACTAACAAATCAATAGTTGTAATAACTGTATCGTTATTATTACTTGCATTATTGTAATTAATAGATGTAGTTTCTTTAAATATTTTATCGCGAAATTCTAGATAGCGCGATGGTAAACTATCATATATTTGTTGTTGTTCTCTATTTTTTTTAATTTGTGCAATTCTAGTATTATCAAGATTACTAGAATTATTATACGCTACTTCTTTTTCACGAAAAATATTTTCTTTAGTTTTTTTATCAACATATTGCTCAATAGTGCTAGAACTGCTATCAGCTTTTTTAATATTAATTGGAATCGTAGTTATTTTTTGATGATTAAGACCAAATATAGGTGAAATAATACTACTTAACTGATAAGGTTCTTTTTTAGCATTATCAACATTAGTAGTAACATTTTCAATTTCAACTTCTGTATTTTCTATTGTCATAATAACTCCTTAATGATAATCAATAATTAAATTATAACATTTTAATGATTAATTATTCCTAATATAAAGTGAATAATTTTCATAATCTTCATTAAGATAAAAAAATTACTAGTGAATATCAATTAATTTTATAAAAAGTACTAATACTTTTCTCAAATTTATTTTTAATAAAAAATAAAATAATAAAAAAGTAGTACTTATTTATAAAGTACTACTAAAAGTGTATGAAATTGATTTTATTCAACACTAAATGTGTCATATAAATTTGAAGTATCAATATTATCAAACCCTACAGCAAAAAACTCACTAATAGATGAATCCAACCCATTAATTATTTTTAAGATTGCAACTAAAGATACGTTTCTTGTTCCTCTTTCAGCATCAGAAATATAATTACGATGTAGGCCGCTTGCTTCTCCAAGTTTCTCTTGTGAAAATTTTCTACCTTTTTGATTACGTAAAGTTTTCATTCGTTTTCCAAAAGCATTCAATAAATCTTGACGACCTTTGCTTAAAATTTCTTTCTTTTTCATTGTATGGCCTCCTCTTATACTTTTTATTATTAACTTACAATGTTTCTTGATACTTTTTCTTAATTTCGCGAATTAAATGATTAACCCCAGACTTAGTAATGACAAAACCAGTTTCTTGATAGTAAAGTTCACCCAATTCTGAAAGTGATGCTTCAGGATTTTTTAATCTTAAATTTGAAATAATTTGAGCTTTTAATGACAACGCTTTGAAAAGTTTTTTATCCTTTAAAACAGAAATCATTATAACTTGCTGGTCTCCAGCATTTAAAATTTTTTGTTGATTAGAAATATCAATATTATTAAAACGATTAATATTATTAAATAATTCTCGTGAAATGCGTTTATCTTCAAAAGCGAAAACTGCTTGTGGACAATCAATTATTTTTAAAAAGTCAGAAATTACATTAGATTTTTTTAGATAAAGCACCGTTTTATTACGACGTTTTATTGTTTTAAAGTTTAATTTAAAAATTTGTAATAAAATATTTTTAATTTTTTTAGCCAACATATCATTATGAAATTGTAATTCCAAATGGTAGTTAGGTGTTGAAGGAGAATTGATACTGCCAACTACAAGGAAGATTCCTGCGATATACGCTCTTATACAATGCTCTTTTATTATATGCTGGTGCATAGCTTCTTTCTCAATAAAAAGATATTTATCTTGAAGCATTAAATCATTAATAATAAAATCAATTTTATTATTAATACGAATATTATACACCTTTGGACGCTCAAATTTATTTAAAACATCCACCATAACTATCAATTTTACATCTTTATATTGATTTTTTAAAAATTTATATATTAACCTAGTGGTTTTGTTATGAAAACTATGAATAATAATCTCATTATTTATTTTATCTGAATTTGTAATCTTACCATTAATAAGCGAATATGCTGATAGCAAAGATTTCTGACAACAATTTTTAAAACTTTTTTGACAGATTTCATCTTTTACACTTGTTGTAAATGATATCATTACTATCACCTCAATTGTACACTTTATTCATTAAAATTATCAATAAAATTTATTAAATATTGTGCTGCAATCGCTCCATCGTTAACAGCAGTTACTATTTGTCTTAAATTTTTAGCAATTACATCACCAGCTGCATATAATCCTGGGATTTTAGTTTGACACTTATCATTAACTATAATATAACCATTGCTATCACAAATATCTAAATCTTTAACAAATTTTGTAACAGGATCAGAACCAATATAAGGAAATAAGGCATCAATAGTAATTTCACTAATTTCCTTAGTTTTAATATTTTGAATTTCTAATTTACCTACTTTTTTCTTATCCTCAGTACCTAATACTTTTAATACAACATGATCAGTTATTAAATTAATATTTTCATTATTTTTAACTTTATTAACGGTTTTATCATCAGCACGAAATTGATCACGACGATGAATAAGATTAACTTTATTAGTAAATCTTGTTAAATATAAAGATTCTTCACAAGCAGCATAACCACCACCAACTACACTAATAATTTTATTCTTAAATAAAGCACCATCACAAACAGCACAATAAGAAACACCACGATTAGCATATTCTTCTTCACCAGGAACACCAATTTTACGTTCTAATGAACCAGTAGCTATAATTACTCCTTTAGCAATAAGAACATCACCACTACTTAAAAGGACTGTTTTAATTTTATGATTTTCACTATCTGTAATTTTAATAACCTCATCAGTAACAAATTCAACTTGTAGTTTCTCAACTTGCTTTTGCATTTTTTCTGATAATTCAGGCCCTAAAATATAATCATAACCTGGATAATTTTCAATTTCAGAAGTTTTAATCATTTTTCCACCAACAATATATTTTTCAATAATCACAGTTTTAAGATTTGCTCTTTGTGCATAAATAGCAGCTGTCATTCCTGCTGGACCACCACCAATAACTACTAAATCATAATCATATTTATTTTCTTTATTAGTATGATTTTTCATAAAATCATTCTCCTTTACGAAATCTTGATGGTGCAATAATTTGTGCAAATATTACTAAAATAACACCTAAAATAATTCACATTCCAGAAACTATCATTGAAGTTGAAACATTGGCTATTTTCATAATGTCTCTATTATCACGAAGTGGTTCTAAAATCATTCTAATAATACCATAAAAGACAAAGTATAAACTACCTGATACTCCTGCATACGTTACTCGATAATTATTAGGATTATACATAGTATTTAAAGATTTAGAATGTGGTTGCATATTATATTTAATCTTTAAATATCATTTTTTTATCTTTGATTTAACTTTTGAATGTGTTTTAACATCTTTTCAAGGTATTTTTTCAACACTTTTAACACTATTCTTATTGGGTGTAAAATCAAAATATGCTTGTTTTCAACTTTCATATTTAAATTTACGATATCCATGAATTTTTTTAATAACCGTTCAAGGTTTTAAAAAATCTTTTCCAACAATTGGATTAGTCTTTAAAGGCGAAATAAATTGCGAAGAATCTAATTTTCATGGTTTTTTACTAAATATTTGTCCTGTTTTTGGTACAAAAAACGTTAAAAAGAATCAACCAAATAATGAAGATAATGACTCATATAAAAATAAAGGTTGACGATAAACAGCAACAGGATCTCGATTATCGCTATTAAAACCATAATGTAAATGATTATTTATTCATGTTGGTAATCAACTGAAAGGATGACCAACATCAGTTCCTAGTAATTCTTGATTAAAAAAATTACCTCATCTACCAATCGCTTGACCTAATAAAATATTTGGAACAATACAATCAATAAAAACTCACATTGAAATTTGTAACTGTTTTGAAGTACGATAAAAAATAAAGAACCCTACTATCATTCCAACTGTAACGCCTCCTTCAATTGCCATACCACCTCTTCAAACGGCAACTACATCAAGTGCATTTTCAATTGTGCTAGTATTATTAAGAACATATCATGCTCTTGCTCCTATTAATCCTGCTAATGCAATAACTAATGTTCCTCATTCTAAAGTTTTAGTTGGAATATTACGACGATATAATTTTATTCATGAAGCAATGACAGCAGTTAAAAAACCTATTGCCATTAATACTGAATAAATATGAATTCCCGTTCCCGGAATATCGGTAATTAAACTATTGTATCCATCATCATTAATCATATTTTTTTCCTTTTTGATAATTTAATAATTAAATTATTTCTTTTTTGTTAAATTTCTAATTATTTGTTTTTGAAAACTAGCAGTAGCGTCTTGACCTTCATCTTTTAACTTTAAACTAATAACTGCTGCTTCAATTAAATCAGCTAAATTTCTTCCTGGACTAACAGGAATAATTATTTTAGGCACTTTAATTTCAAAAAAAACATCAAAGTTATTATGATCACCAAGTCGATCAACTTTAGTTCAACCATCATTTTCAATTCTAATTAAATTAATAATTAAATTTACTTGACTCTCATGCATTATAACATGATATCCATACATTTTGGTAATATCTAGGATACCTATTCCTCTAATTTCAATTAAATTTTTAATAATCGGATTAACTTTTCCTACAATTTTATTGTTGACTTTTAAAATATCAATACTATCATCGCCAACAAATAAGTGCCCATTACGTAATAAATCTAATGTTGTTTCTGATTTACCAATACCACTTTCACCTGTAATTAGGACACCATAACCAAAAATATTTACTAGAGTACCATGTAAACGTTTAGATTCAGATAAACGTTCAACAATATACGTAGAAACTGTTGCTGCAAATTCAGAAGTAAAAAATAATACTTCAATAATTGGAACTTTTGAATTAATCGCTTTAGCACAGTCACATAATTCTTTTTTAAATTTAAAATTAGGTGTTAGAACCTGTTTAGAATCTTTTCGAAAATAATGTAAAATGATTATATATTTTAAAATAAGAGGTATATATGCATAAAAATTATCCAAGTCATGTCACCAAAGAACAATTTGAAAACATAAAATCAATTTTAGAAAATAGTAAAAAGAAAACTAAACCAAGAAGTTTAGATTTATATGAAATATTTTGTGCAATTTTATATGTATTAAAAAGTGGTTGTCAATGAAGAATGTTACCAAAAAATTTTCCAAAATGACAAACTGTATATTATTATTTTCAAATTTGAAGTAAAAATAATGGTAAAGAACCTAGTGTATTGCAATTAATTTTAAAAAAAATTAGTTAAAAAAGTTCGTATCAACAATAATCGCAAAGAACAAACTAGTTTTTGTATAATTGATTCGCAAAGTGTTAAAAATACAGATACTACTGAAAATAAAGGTTATGATGCTGGTAAAAAGATTTCAGGCATAAAACGTCATATTGTTGTTGATTCTCAAGGTTTACCACATGCAATTTACATAACCACGGCAGAAAAAACAGATCGTAATAGCGCTATAATAATGATTGAAAATGAAAAAGAAAATCTTTCTGCAGTTCAAAAAATAATAGTAGATGCTGGTTATACTGGTGAAAAATTTGCTTCTGAAATCAAAACAATCATAAATGCAAATGTTGAAGTGATAAAACGCAATGAATTACATACTTTTGTAGTATTACCAAAAAGATGAATTGTAGAACGAAGCTTTGCTTGATTAGAAAAATACAGAAGATTATGAAAAAATTGTGAAAGAAAACTAAATACTAGTTTACAAATGGTTGTTCTTTCATTTATTTCAGTTTTATTAAAAAGATTCTAAACAGGTTCTAAGAATTTTAAAAACAGAAGAATTAAAAAAGTTTATTAATTAAAATATTTTATGGAAAAATTTATAAATAAGTTGGTAATTTTTTAAAAAAAATCATTTAATAATTCTCAATTTCACCCTTGTCTAGATTGCGGCGTTAATAATCATTCAGCAAAGGCTTCGGCAAAAAATTCACCTTTTTTATAGGGTTTCGCTTGGCTTCAAAATATACGACCATAATTACTTTGCACAATAATCATTGGGAATACTAATCTTTTTTGATAATCGCTATTACTAATATTAACTTTATCATTTAAGTAATCCATTAATAATTGACTACAATCAGAAATTGGCGGCCTCATCACGTGATTTTGTGTTCTTCAAACAGATGAATAATCATTATTAATTTTAAAAATATTTTTATTAAGTAAACAATTTTCGATTTTATTATTTTTAGGTCAATTTCAATTGTTATTAAACGTACTACGTTCAGCATCCGTTAATGATAAAAAATTATCGAAAGCATGACCATATTCATGAGTACTAACACTAATTATGTTATTAGTTGCTCATCAACCCGCTTGATAGTTTGCGATAATTTCTTTAATATTAACAAAATCTGGACCATAAATTTGACGTTGACTATTAATTAGATAAGAATATTGATTATAAGCAACGACGTTTTTATTTGATATTGGTGTTTGAGTAACACTTTGCATTAAACATAAAATGTTATTTTTACCATATACTCCTGCCATAATATTATAAAAACGTAATTGTTCTTTTTTTGCTGTTTCAGTAGCAAGTTGACTTAAACCAACATCTTTATATAATTTTTCTCAATCAACATTATTGTTTTGAGTTCCTAGTCGTGTATTAGTTAAATCATGTGCTAATTGATTAAAATCAAGAAAAGGTAATGGTTTACTAGCAGTATCATAAAAACTATTAAATTCATTATTTGCCATTTGACTAGCTGGGTTTTTAATTTTTCGTTCATTCTCTTTAATAAAACTAGTCATTTCTGATGATCAACGATAACGTAATAAACTAAGATAATAATCACGATTATAATTAGCTTGGCAACTTCAAACAATAATTCAAGCAAGTAAACCAGTAACCAATAAAACTATGAAAATTATAAAAAATTTACGATATTTTTTCATAAAATCTCCTTTTAAAAAAATTATTATTAATAATTTCAAATTCCTTATTTAAATTAATAATTACAGAAAGAAAAAAAATATTAATTGGTACCTTCTAGGCATTTCATATTTTTGTTTGCTTTTTTTGAAACTGATAACTAAATCATTACCATTATTTTCATTTCATTTTGATACTTGTATTGGCAAGGATTGTATTTATTGTTTGGTTTCACTACATGCCATAATAGTTAAACTTGTTCTTAATTAAAATTAGTGTCCCTAAAATAGTTAGTAATCTTTTCATATCTTAGTTTAATACTCTTATAATCTTTAAATCTTTTAAGATGTATTAATAATTTTATATGATTTTTATGATATTTTTTTGAAATAGTTAATGATGTATTTTAAGCGTGATTATTAATTTTTTATTTTATATAGTAATTTATTATTTATATAGGTAAAAAATGCACTTCTATAAATTTTAAAAGTGCATTTTATTTAAACTTATTTTTTATCCTAAATCTTCGTCTTTTGTTAGAATTTCGCGGTTAGGATTTTGTTCAGCTATTAATTGTTTGTAAATTGTATCACGATATTTTACACAACCATCAATAACATTATCTAAAGGATTTTGAGCAACACGTACTTCAAAGATATCTCCCTCATATTTTTGACGAATTGGTTTTGTACCTTTTTCAGCTTTAACTTCGATGAAATATTCCTTAGCCAATTCTTCTTTAATAAATTCATCAATTTTTTTAATGTAAGCTCCACCACCACAAATTGTGATTCCCTTACCTTTTTTCTTTAAGTCACTAACACTACCAGCAGCTTTTTCCCCAGAAGTTCTTAGTACTCTACGAATTGATGGAATAACATGTTCTCTAAATTGAACTTGCATTACATTTTCACGAATTTCTTCTGGTGTAATTTCAATAGTTTTAGAAATTGACATTGTTTCTCCTGGTTGAGAGTCTAATCTAGGTAATGAAACACCTGAAATAGTGTATGGTTTTTCATCTTGATATTTAAGAAGTGAACCGATGTTCTTTTTAACATCTTCTGCTTCTTTAGTACCAATTTTTAAAGCATGCTTTTTAGCTATGTATTCTTGAATTTTTTGTGTTAAATAGTCTCCAGCACAATGTGTTGTATATGAATATAGGATTGAATCGTTGCTAAGTACTGCAATATCAGTACTTCCCCCACCAATATCAACACACATAATTGCAGTTCCAAAAATATCTTGGCCTGAACCTAATGCTGCCATTTTAACTTCTTCTTGAACAAATCCACGAAGTGCTCCTAAACGATGAACTATATTTTCTAGTGCTTCTCTTTGTACTGAATTAATTTCACTTGGTGTTGCCATTAAAACAATTAAATTACGGTTTTTATCAGCTTGTTTTGAATCTTTAATTTCAAGTCTAAAATCTTGAAAAATTTTAGCAAGGATACGTTGTAAAGCATCTGGATCAGCAATATTACCATCACGAACTGGACGCTTAATAACAACATTTTCATTTGTTTTATCAATTAAAGATTTAGCTTCTTCACCATAAAGAATAACATTTTTTTCATAGTCTTCAGCAAGATAAGTTGGAGCATCATATGTAAGTCCAATGTTAACATACCTTGCTTTAAAGTTTTCTGTTCCGACATCTAAAGCTAATCATTGGTAGTCATTAATAGACTTAATATTACTTTTTTTATTTAAGTTTTCTTTGGGTTTTTTATCAAATAATCCCATTTTTTTTCCTCCTTCTACACACCTGGAATTTTAATTACTTGGTCTAATGAATCCTTTTTCATATACATCTTGTTTATGAGTTTCATAGGCTTGAGTTCCTCTAATTACACACTCTCTTGGATTATTAGCAGATACCACATGTTCTAAATTTAGTCGTTTTTTTAGATAAGTTGTAATATTTTCAAGCAAAGCACCCCCACCAGTGATAGTTAAACCGTCTTTCATAATCATTTCTGAAAAGGCAGGTCCAGCTTTATCGATAATGTCACTACATAGTGCAACAATTGGTTCAAAGGCTTCGGTAACTACTCTAGCTACTTCTTGCTTAGGAACTGTAATTTGTTCAGGTTTTTTAGTTTTAGTACTTTTTCCATGGATAGTAATTTTATTTTCACTATCTTTTTCACCATCTATTCAAATACCAGCACTAATTTTTGTTTTTTCAGCCTCCATTGAGCTAAGAGATATATAGTGCATTTTCTCAAAATGTTCTTTAATATTACGTTCAATAGCATTTCCAGCAATTGGAATTGAATCTTGAACAATAACTTCTCCACTTGATAAAATGGCACAGTCAGAAGTTCCACCACCAATATCAAGAATAAATACTCCTGAAGCATCTCAAAGTGCTTCCCCAGCACCAATAGCTGCCAATTTTACTTCAGGAACAATAACAACTTTTTCAGCTTTCATTACGCTTTCATTACTTTCATTATATCTCTTGGGAAATTTATCGCTATAAATTGGAATTTTAGCTACTTTTTTTCCTTGTAGAATTTCACGTAAAACAGTTCTATCTAATTTATAAACATTAGATGGAATAGCTACAAGCGCTACTGAATTTTCTCAAATTTTTTCAGCTTTCACATCAATAATTTGTGTAAAAATTTCAGTTAATAAAGCAATCAAAGCATTATTGTCACTAATAACACCATTAGCCATTGGTTCTCTGAAAATTTTATTCGCTGGAGTTTTTTCTTTCATTAATAAAGCGGCTTCACCAATGAATACTTCTCCGTTTTCTGTATCAAATACAATTGCTGATGGTTGACTATAAACAACCCTTCCATTAACTCTGACAATTAAATTTCTTGTTCCTAAATCTAGAGAAACAATATTAACGTCTTGGTTATTGTGTCCGTCATTAGCAACCTCTATTTTTGTTGCCATATAAAAATCATCTCCTTTTCCCACTCAAATTAATATTTATTTATTAAGTTGATATATGTTAATATTACCACATGTAGATTTGCTAGTAGTAAATTTAGCATATATGATTAGTTGGCTAACTATTTGTTTAATTATTACTAGTATATAATTAACTAAAAATGTGAATTGGAGAATAATAATGGAAAATCCAAAAAAAATATTGAAAAAATACGACTTACATGCAGTTAAAAAGTTTGGACAAAACTTTTTAATTAATAATAATATAATTGATAAAATTGTTAAAACTAGTAATTTTAAAGATGAAGATGGCATTGTTGAAATTGGAGCGGGCATTGGTCATTTAACCAATAAATTACTCAGCACTGCGCAAAAAGTTGTAACAATTGAAATTGACAAAAAATTAATTCCTGTTTTAGAAAAAGAGTTAAATGAATACAAAAATTTAAAAATTATAAATGATGATTTTTTAAATTTAGATTTAAAAAAAATCATTAATGAAGAATTTGCAATAAATCAAAAAATTCATGTAATTGCAAATTTGCCTTATTATATTACTTCACAAATTGTTTTAAAATTATTAGAAAATATTGAATTATTTGATTCATTTACATTAATGATGCAAAAAGAAGTTGCACAAAGATTTTGTGCTAAACCTAAAACTAAAGTATATAATAATCTTTCAGTTATGTGTCAATTTTATTGTGATGTTAAAATTATTTTTGATGTTAGTCCTAATAATTTTACTCCGATACCTAATGTCACAAGTAGTGTTGTTTATTTTAAAGTAAATCCTAAATTTCAACTTGATGAACCACAATTATTTTGAAAATTTGTAAGAAGTTGCTTTGTTAATAAGAGAAAAACATTAGTTAACAATTTGGGTATTTATTTAAATAGCAAAGAAAAAGCCGTTAATTTAATTAACGACTTATCTTGAACATTAACAATAAGATCTGAAGAATTAACATTTTCAATATTTTATCAGTTATTTACTATTATTAATAATAAATACCTTTCAGAATAATTATTAAAATTAATGATATTAGAATGTGGATAATAAGTATATAAAACACCTCAGCAATAATCCTTGTTTATTAATAAACATATTTTTAAATATTTATTATCCATTAACTATTATAATGATTTTATTTTTTCTTGCAAAAGATATAACTTTTTATTAATTATTTTTAATTAATAGTCTTTAAATTTAATATACTTAAATTGTAATAAACATTGTATAATGAAATTATAATTATAATTTTTTAGAAACATGTAAAGGAGGATTTAATGAATAATGTAGAAAACATTGTAGTTTTTGGTTTAAGTGCTAGTCAAAAATTTACACAAGAAGTTTGTAAAAAACTTAATATTGAACCTGGAAAAGCAGAAATTAGTCGTTTTGCTGATGGTGAATTTAACATTCAATCTATAACATCAGTACGAGGGAAAGTGGTATATATTATCCAATCAACTTCGCCGCCAACTAATGATAATTTAATGGAATTATTAATTTTTGTTGATGCTTTAGTTCGTGCATCTGCTGCTAAAATTCATGTAGTAATTCCTTATTTTGGTTATGCTCGTCAAGATCGAAAACAAGGTGGTAGACAACCTATTACTTGTAAACTTGTTGCAAATTTATTAACTGTTGCGGGTGTTGATCGTGTTATTACTGTTGATTTACATTCACCACAAGAACAAGGATTTTTTGATGTTCCTGTTGATGATTTACGAGCAACTCAAGATTTAGCATCTTATTTAATTGAAGAAAATTTAACTAATTTAGTTGTTGTATCTCCAGATCATGGTGGTGTTACTCGTGCTCGAAGATTAGGTAATTATTTAAGTGTACCTTTGGCAATTATTGATAAAAGAAGAACAACTCCTAATCAAAGTCAAGTTAAGTTTGTACTAGGAGATGTTAAAGAAAAGAATGCTATTATTATTGATGATATGATTGATACAGGTGGTACTATTATTAATGCAGCAAAAGCTATTAAAGAACATGGTGCAAAATCAGTTTATATTTTAGCTACTCATGGTATTTTTAGTGGGCAAGCTTCAAAAAATTTGAAACAAGCTGTTATTGATGGAATTATTAAGGAAGTTGTTATTACTAATACTATTGAAATTTCTGAAGAAAAAAAATTTAATGGCTTAAAAATTATTTCAATTGCTGATTTTATTGCAAAAATGATTGATGCTTCAATTAATAATAAATCATTAACAAAAGTTTATGATGATAAAACAAATGAATTAATAAAAAAAATTAATAATAAAAATAGTAAAAAATAATAAAGAGGAAATTTAAAGTAGATGAAATTAGTTATTGGATTAGGAAACCCAGGTAAAGAGTATGAATTGACACGTCATAATATTGGTTTTATTATTATTAATATGATTTGTGAAACATTACAATTAAAAATTAATCAAACTAAATTTAATGGTCAATATGTTAAAACTGTTGTTAATGGCACTGATGTTATTTTTTTAAAACCATTAACTTTTATGAACTTATCAGGTTTTTGTGTTTCAAATTTTATGAATTATTTTAAAATTAAAATTGAAAATGTGTTAATTATTCACGATGAAGTTGATTTAAATTTTGGTCAATTTCAATACAAACAAAAATTTAGTGCTGCTGGTCATAATGGAATTAAAAGTATTTTTAATCAAATTGGTAGTAAAGATTTTCAAAGATTAAGAATTGGTGTTGGTAAAAATCCTAATTTTAACACGGCTGATTGAGTTTTGAGTAAGTTTAGTAATGATGAGTTAAAGAATATAAACGATCATAAACAATTTTTTGTAGAAAGCATTAGTAGTTGAATTACTGATAGTAAATTTGAAAATATTATGAATAAATATAATAAAAAATAATTAATATATTATAAAAATATTAAAAAATATTTTCATTTTTATGTTTTCTACATAAGTAAACATAAAGTTGTGTTTCTTTTTCTTTTTTAATTTTTTCTAATTCTTTTTTTATTTCTTCAATTAATAAAATATCATTTTGTGTTTGCTGATATTGATTTATTTCATTTATTTTTTCAAGTTTTGCTTCTAGTAATTTCTGCTTACAAATAGGACAAAGTTTATCAAAATCATCATTATTATCATTTTGAAAACTGTCATTATCAAAATTTCATTTCATTTTTTAAGTTTCCTTTACTAGTTTATTTTTAATAACAATATTTTGATAATCATTATTAAATAATTATATAATTAATTTATAAATTTATAAATACTTTTTTTGAGTATAAAGGAGACAATATGAAAGCAAAAAAAAATATAATCAAACCAACAATAGAAAAGGCAAAAACTAAAGTTGAACAACTTAATAAAACTATTAAACCAAAAGTTAAAGATGTAAAAAAAGCAACTAAAGTAAAAACGCAATCAATAAAAACTGACACTCTTAAGCCAATCGTTAATAAGATGAAAGTAGATTTTGAAAAGTCAAAACATATAATAAAAGAAGAAAATCAAAAAATTACTAATAAAATTGTTAATACTAAAAATATTTTAATATCAAAAATTGATCAACCAAAACCATTTAAAACTACTGCTATTATTGGTTGTCAATGAGGTGATGAAGGAAAAGGCAAAATAACTGACTATTATAGTCAAAATTCTGATGTTATTGTTCGTTGAAGTGGTGGTGATAATGCCGGACATACAATTGTTTTTGATCATCAAAAATATAAATTAAGTATTATTCCTTCTGGTATCTTTAATAAAGATTCATATTGTGTTATTGCTAATGGTTGTGTTGTTAATCCAGAAAAATTAGTTTCTGAAATTGAATATTTAAAAGCTGCTGGTTTTAGTTGTCAAAATTTACGAATTTCTGATCGTGCTCATATTATTTTACCTTATCATTTAGCATTTGATGAATATGAAGAAAAAATTAAGGGTGATAAAGCTATTGGCACTACTAAAAAAGGAATTGGACCTTGTTATGCTGATAAAGTTAATCGGATTGGAATTCGAATGGGCGATTTATTAGATAAGGAACGACTATTAGAATTGATTACTGATAATTTGTTAATTAAAAATAAAATATTAAAAAATGTTTATGTATATGAAAAAGAATTTAATGCGCAAACAATATATAATCGTTTATTAGAATTATTACCATACTTTAAAGATTTAATTATTGATACTGGTCAATTTTTAAATGAACAATTAGTTAGAAATAAAAAGATATTATTTGAAGGAGCACAAGGTACTTTATTAGATTTAGATCATGGTACATATCCTTTTGTAACATCTTCTAATCCAAGTGCTAGTTCAATTGCTATTGGTTCAGGTATTTCTTTAAAAGCAATTAATGAAATTATTGGTGTAACTAAAGCATACAGTACAAGAGTTGGTGCTGGTGCGTTTTCTAGTGAAGTTTTTGGTAAATTAGCAGATTATATTCGTATGACTGGTAATGAATATGGCACAGTTTCAAAAAGACCAAGAAGAATTGGATGATTTGATGCAGTTATTGCTAAGTATAGTGCACAAATTAATGGATTTACTAGTTTAGCTATTATGTTGTTAGACGTGCTTACTGGTATTGAAACATTAAGCATTTGTACGCATTATACTTTAAATGGCGAAATAATTAGATACATACCTTCTCAAATTAATAACTTTAATAAATGTCAACCACATTTTATTACTATGCCTGGCTGAAATGAAGATATTACTAATATTACTAGTTATGATGAATTACCAGAAAATGCTAAAAATTATTTAAAAAAAATTAGTGAGTTGGTGGGTGTTTCAATTAGAATATTTTCTGTTGGTCCAGATCGTAAACAAACTATATTTATTAAGGAGTAAAAATGATTGAACGTTACGAAACAAAAGCAATGACTAATATTTGAAATATGAAAAATCGTTTAAACTTATGAATGAATTTTCAAATTGATGTTTGTGAATCATTACAACATTTAAATATAATTCCTTTTAAAGATTTTCAATTAATTAAAAAAAATGCTAAGTTAGATATTGAATTAATGAATAAATTAGAATTAGAAACTAAACATGATGTAGTTGCGTTTACTAGAATGTTAAGTGCTAACTTAAAAACTGAAAGTCGTTGAATTCATTATGGTTTAACTTCAACTGATATGGTTGATAGTGTCCAAAATCTACAAATAAAATTTTCAAATGAAATTATTGAAAAAGCTTTAATTACTTTACAATTTAAATTAAAAGAGTTAGCGTTTAAATATAAAAATCAATTAGTAATTGGTCGCAGTCATGGTATTTTTGGTGAACCAACTTCATTAGGATTAAAATTTGCTTTATGATACGATGAAATAAATAGACAATTAGTAAGGTTGGAGTTGGCAAGAAAACAAGTTGAAGTTATTAAAATTACGGGTGCTATGGGTAATTTTGTTCATATTTCGCCAAAAGTTAGTGAATTTATTGCCAAAAAATGAAAAATGGAAGTTGACAGTTGTGCTACGCAGGTAGTACAACGTGATCGTTTGATTTTTTTAATTACACAATTAAGTTCAATTGCTACAACAATTGAAAAAATAGCTTTAGAAATTCGTTTGAGTCAACGTAGCGAAGTTAATGAACTTTTAGAGGGATTTTCTATTTCACAAAAAGGTTCAAGTTCAATGCCACATAAAAAAAATCCAATTGGTTCTGAAAATATTTGTGGTTTAGCAAGATTAGTTCGAAGTTATAATAGTATAGTATATGAGAATAATTTAATATGGTATGAACGTGATATCTCTCATAGTTCTAATGAACGCATTATGTTACCTGATATTTATCATATATTAGATTTTATTTTTAATAGAATGACAAATATTTTAGATAATTTAGTAATTAATACTAGTGCCATGGCAAATAATATTGCTAAAGCTAATGAACTTTATTTTTCACAAGTAGTTTTATTGGCTATTATTAAAAATAATCCAAAAATAACACGTGAAATTGCTTATGATTTTATTCAAAAATGCACTTTAGAAGCACAAAATAAAATGATTAATTTTAAAGATGTATTAATAAAGAATAATATTAATCAATATTTAACTAGTGAACAGTTAAATGAATGTTGTAATAATAATATTTTTTTAATAAATGTTGATTATATTTTTAAAAAAGTTTTTAAAGATAAATAATGTTTAATATTAAATTTAATTAGCATTTAATTTATTAATTTTTGTTTTTTTATTTTATCTAATAATCAATAAAAATAAAAGATTAAGAAAATATTGTAATTAGTCATTAGATTATATAAGTTTAAGGAGTGAAAATTATGAAGAAATACAAAATCGATAATAGTTTTCCTTTTATAGTTCAAGATTTTAATTTTATTACAAGCTATGATAGTGAAGAACACTTTTATGATGTTTTAGATGATCGATACTTAAAAGATAATGGAGAAATAGATATTAATTTATTAAAAAAGAAAATTAATAAAATAAAAATAATATTATATTATATTAATAATAAGAAATATAAATGTGAAAAAACATTGCAGTCAAATATTAAAAAACAATCTATATTTCTTTCTTATAATATAAATAGTATTAAAAAGTTAGAAATTTTCGAAAAACAAAAAACAAGTAAAATTTTTAAATTTAAGAATAAATTAGTTAAGTTTTTAACTTTTGGTTATTATAATTTTGAAAAAAAACGAATTAACAAAATAGTATGTGAAAAAGTTAATATAAGTAATCAAAAAGAAGAATTGAAAAAGGTTGGATTAAAAATTTTAAAACTTAATAATATTTTAGAAAAAATAGAAAAAGAAAAAAGAAGACAATGAGAAAAAAATGATCTTTTGAGACATTGATATGATTTTGCAAGTTCAAGAAAATTACAAAATCAACCATTAATGAGTAACGGTAATCAGTATTTACCAGTAAATAATTATGATAATGAAAAAAGTAGTGTTATTTCACACGTAAATAGTGATTATCAGTTTTACTTAAACGTTGATATAGATGCTGTTAACTCTGATAATGGTTTTAATGAAAATCAATATCAACAAAAATGTTCGATTTTATAAAAAAATAAAAATTAATAAAATAAAAATAATATTATATTAATAATAAGAAATATAAATGTGAAAAAACATTGCAGTCAAATATTAAAAAACAATCTATATTTCTTTCTTATAATATAAATAGTATTAAAAAGTTAGAAATTTTCGAAAAACAAAAAACAAGTAAAATTTTTAAATTTAAGAATAAATTAGTTAAGTTTTTAACTTTTGGTTATTATAATTTTGAAAAAAAACGAATTAATAAAATAGTATGTGAAAAAGTTAATATAAGTAATCAAAAAGAAGAATTGAAAAAGGTTGGATTAAAAATTTTAAAACTTAATAATATTTTAGAAAAAATAGAAAAAGAAAAAAGAAGACAATGAGAAAAAAATGATCTTTTGAGACATTGATATGATTTTGCAAGTTCAAGAAAATTACAAAATCAACCATTAATGAGTAACGGTAATCAGTATTTACCAGTAAATAATTATGATAATGAAAAAAGTAGTGTTATTTCACACGTAAATAGTGATTATCAGTTTTACTTAAACGTTGATATAGATGCTGTTAACTCTGATAATGGTTTTAATGAAAATCAATATCAACAAAAATGTTCGATTTTATAAAAAAATAAAAATTAATAAAATATTATTAATTTAAATAAGTATTACAATAAATAATACTATTTTAATGTAAAATTATAATTATTAAATTTAGGAGCAAATAATGACAAAAAAATTTTATATTACTACCCCTATTTATTATCCTAGTGCTAAATTACACTTGGGACATGCTTATACAACAATTATTGCTGATGTTTTAGCTCGCTATAAGAAAATGCAAGGTTATGAAGTATTCTTTTTAACTGGAAGTGATGAACATGGTCAAAAAATTGCTAAAAAGGCGGATGAAAATAAACAAACTCCACAAAAATTTGTTGATGATATTGTTGTTGGGTTTAAGAATTTATGAAAAAACTTAAATATTGATTATGATAAATTTATTAGAACAACTAATAAAAATCATATTTTAAGTGTTCATAAAATATTTAGCAAATTATTAAAACAAAATGATATTTATTTGGGAAAATATGAAGGGTCATATTGTATTTCTTGTGAAGAATTTTTGACAGATAGTCAAATTAATAAAATTAATAATACATGTAAAATATGTCAAGGTAATATTACTACTTTATCAGAACCATCATATTTTTTAAAATTGGAAAAATATACTAAACAATTATTAAAATATTATGATGAACATCCATTATTTTTATGACCACTTAATCGTAAAACGGAAATGATTAATAATTTTATTACGCCAGGTTTAGAAAATTTAAGTGTTACTAGAACGAGTTTTACTTGAGGGGTACCAGTATTAGAAGATCCAAAACATGTTATTTATGTTTGAATTGATGCATTAAGTAATTATTTAACAGGATTAGGTTATTTACAAGATGATGACATTAATTTTAAAAAATTTTGACTAGATTCAAATTGTGAAATTGTGAATTTAGTTGGTAAAGAAATTAGTCGTTTTCATATGATTTATTGGCCAATTTTATTAATGGCATTAAACTTGAGACAGCCAAATCGAATTTTGGCCCACGGTTGAATTACTAATGAAGAAGGAAAAATGTCAAAATCAAAAGGTAATGTTATTGATCCTTTAGTATTAGTAAATCGTTATGGTGCAGATGGATTACGGTTTTTTTTAATGAAAGAAATTATTATTGGTCATGATGCAAAATATAGTCATGAATTATTTTTAAATTGTTATAACTCTTATCTTGTTAATGATTTAGGTAATTTGCTTTCGCGAACAGTTACAATGATCATTAAATATTGTGATGGTAAAATTCCCAAAGTTAATTTAAATAAGTTACAACCAGAAGCAATAGAAATAATTAAAATTATTAAAAGTACTATTAATGATTTTAATATTGAAATGGATGAGTATCAAATTCATGAAGCAATTAATGTCGTTTTTAAATTAATAACTAGTGGTAATAAATTAATTGATTTAACAAAACCATGAGATTTACATAAAAATAATAAAACTATTGAATTACATAATATTTTAAATTTATTAGCAAATATTTTAATTATTAGTAGTGCTTTATTAAGTCCAATTTTGGTTAATAGTTCATTAAAAATTCATGAACAATTGGGTGTCTTAAAAATTACTAAACCAATAGTCAATATCAACTTGAATGAAGTTTTTAATAAATCTGTTAATAAAAAAGAGTTATTATTTCCAAGATTAAATATTGAAGATGAATTATCATTTTTAAACAATGCATTTAAATAAAATATAAGAGTTATTAAAAAAATGCCAGTTATAGATAATAAATATCCAATTCATTTTGTATGAATTGGAGAAATACCAATTACTGTAAGAAATAATAGAAAATGCAATTAGAGAAAAAAAGGAAAAAAAATAGGAGTCTTTAAGAACAATTAATCAATCAAAATTAGTAAGTATTGAAATCCAAACCGAAATAAATGAAGAAAATGAGAAACCTAGTTGACAAGATCAAAAAATTGAAGAACAAAAAATTAAAAATAAATTTAATGAAGAAGAAATAAAATTAACATCTTTAAATGAAGTATGAAAATTAATAAGTACTGAAATTCCAGAGTTACAGCAACCTTTATCAGAACAATCAAAAAATGCAAGCAAACAAAAATGAGAGAATAGGGGCTTAATAGAATCTCAATTACCTTTGGAAACAAAAGCAGAAATATTAACTGCAGTTTAAACTATCAAGTAGAAGAAAAACAAAAAAATACAACAAATTTTTATAAAAAAAATAAAAAATGTATAATTTTTTTATACATTTTTGGTGAAAATTAAGAATTAAATATGAAATTTATTCGGGTTCATAAAATGGAACAATAACTTTTAAAGTATCTGGCTCTTCAGTTTTTAGTAAACGTTTGTCAATTTTATAAAGGTTACTATTAGACATTGCAATTCAATCCAATAAGTCTTTTTCATAAGCAATTTCTTCATAGAAATCAATTAAGAATCAGTCATAAAATTTTGCAGTTAAATTATCATTATTTTCACGAGCACTTTTAACAAGTTTATTAGTAAAATCAAGTAATTCTTCTTTAGTAGATTTTAATTTTTTTAATGCTTCTTCAATGTTTTTTGTAGTAAAAGTTGGAACTTTAATGTCTTTAATTTCAACTTGAGCATCTTGATCCATTAAATAGTTACAAATTTTACGAATATGAACAACAGCATCAGCTGCTTCTACTTGGAAGAAGCGTGCAAACCCAGGATATCCTTTTTGATTTGCATCATTACTTAATTTAAAACTAAGCATTTGATATTTTAGATGTTCACTAATATAATCATTTAGATCATCGTTAATCTTTTTAATCATTAAATACACCTTCTTTCTTGGTTTTATATGTATTATACTACTTTAATACTATATATATTAAAATAAATTAAGAATAAAAATATTGTTAATTAATTGTTTGTGTTACATTTTTTATGAAGTAAGTTCAGTGAATAGTTCAAGACCAATTTGCTCATTTGCTCATTTATTTGGATGAACATAATCAAAGAAAAAATTATTATTAATAGTTTCTGGAGTTGTTCCATCAATATATCTTGGATTTAAATTTAAAGCTAAACCGGGAATTGATCATTTTATTGATTCATTAGTAATATTTTTTCCTATTTCTTGTGCTTCAGATAATAAATCACTAAAATTAGTTTCTAAGTCAAACGGTCTGATATTAATATTAGAATTATTTTTCATTAATTCAGTAATTTTATCATTTCATTTGTTATTATATTTATTTGATAAGTGGTTTGCTACTTCTTTAACAGATTGTTTTTCATTAACATATTTTGGAATATTACTAATGTTAGGCACATTGGCAATTATTAAATTTTGAGCACCAGCATTAATTAATGTATCAACAGTTTCAAACTCAGTTGTTATTGCATTATTAATAATTGACTTGGAATGGCAACCCTTTTTAGGACTATTTTTTGGTAGACATTTTTTCATGATATTTAACTGGAGTTAGGTAGTTTAAAGTGCTGTGGATTCGTATGTTGTTGTATCAATTGATATAATCAAATAATTCTAATTTTAATTGGATTAATGATGTAAAATTTTTATCATTAATAAATTCAGTTTTGAAAGTTTTGAAAGTTGCTTCAGCAACAGCATTATCATAAGGACAACCTTTTTTGCTTAAAGAACGGGTAATATTGAATGCTAATAAAAGTTTATCAATAGTTTTATTATTGAATTTATTACCGCGATCACTATGAAATATTTGAATATCTTTTAAACAGCGATTTGATTGCATAAATGCTTGATATACTAATGATGCATCTTTTTTAGTACCTACACTATGTCCAATAATTTTGCGGTTAAATAGGTCGATTAATAAGCAAATATAGTTTCACTTACCATTAACTTGAACATAAGTTAAATCACTAACAATAACTTCATTTTTAAGCCTATTATTAAAGTTTCTATTCACAAGATTGCTTATTTGGCTATCATTGACTTTGTTATGATGATTTTTAAATGATAATTTAGTGTATTTTGATATTAAATTATGCTGATTCATAATTTCTTTAATTTTTTTGCGTGATAAATAAATTTCTTTATTTTCTAGACTGACTTTTAATCTTCTTGTTCCATAAACTTCTTTATTTTGTTTAAAAGCACTAATAACAGCTTCATCATACATATTATTTTTGATTTTATCTTCTTTTTTCTTTAAATTAAAATAATATGTTGATTTAGAAAGTTTTAAAAAACGACAAATTGGACGAATTTTATATTTAGATTTTGTATGGGAACCTTATTTACAGCTTATATTGAAAATGAAATGACTAGTGATAGATTTAATAGTTTTTGAGAATTTCTTAGAACCTGTTTAAAATCTTTTCAATAAAATTGAAATAAAGGCAAGAACAACCATTTGTAAGCTAGTATTTAATTTTTTTTCACAATTTTTTCATAATCTTCTGCATTTTTCTAATCATGCAAAACTTCGTTCTACAACTCATCTTTTTGGTAATACTACAAAAGAATGTAATTCATTACGTTTTATAACTTCAACATTTGCATTTATAATTGTTTTAATTTTAGAAGCAAATTTTTCACCAGTATAACCAGCATCTATTAGTATTTTTTGAACTGCAGAAAGATTCTCTTTTTCATTTTCAATCATTATTATAGCACTGTTACGATCTGTTTTTTCTGCTGTGGTTATGTAAATTGCATGTGGTAAACCTTGAGAATCAACAGCAATATGACGCTTTATTCCTGAAATCTTTTTACCAGCATCATAACCTTTGTTTTTAGTAGTATCTGTATTTTTAACACTTTGTGAATCAATTATACAAAAACTAGTTTGTTCTTTTCTACCATTATTGATACGAAATGCCATGACTAATTTTTTTTAAAACTAATTGTAATACACTAGGTTCTTTACCATTATTTTTACTTCAAACTTGAAAATAATAATATACAATTTGTCATTTTGGAAAATCTTTTGGTAACATTCTTCATTGACAACCACTTTTTAATACATATAAAACTGCACAAAATACTTCATATAAATCTAAGCTTCTTGGTTTAGTTCTCTTTTTAGTATTTTCTAAAATTGATTTTATATTTTCAAATTGCTCTTTGCTAACATTACTAGGATAATTTTTACGCATATATACCTCTTATCTTAAAATATATAATCATTTTACCCTATTTCTCTAAAAGATTTTAAACAGGTTCTTAAACAATTTAAAAATTATCTTTCTTGAGGTTTAGCAAGTATAGGGTTTGGTATTATTTTAGACAAAACTGCTTTTTCATATTTTGATGCTGTTATTATTGATATTAAAGAATTAATAACAGATGAAAAAATATTTACAAATGAAGAATTAGTTGCAGAAAAAATAAAAGAATTGGAAGAAAAAATTAAAAAATTTCAAGACAAAGAAATTGAAAATCGTGAAGAAATTAAATTATTTAAAGAGAATATCTGGAAAGAAATTGCTGTTTCTAAAGATTGCTCAAAGTGTAAAGTAAATGATGAAAATTTTTATACTAATAATTTTCTTAAAGAAGATTTTAATCACAATATAAAATATATTAATAATTTTGTATACTCAAATGAATTTGAAAGACAAAAAATAAATGATGATAATCAGTTTTTAAAAAGTAGTTCTAAATCAAAATGGATGGGTTACACTTTATTGGACACTAATTACGTAGACAAGTGAACAAATTAGTTAAAAGAAAGGAAATATAATTATGGCCAATATTAACTCATATAATGATGAATTTAAAAAACAAATAGTATCTTTATATCAAAATGGCAAATCAGTATCTTGCCTTGCTAAAGAATACAACGTTACAAGAGCAGCTACTTATAAATGAATTAAGCAATTTACAAATTCAGGCAGTTTTAAAACTAAAGATAATCTTTCGGATTTAGAAAAACAATTAATTCAAGCAAATAAAGAATTAAAACAATTAAGAATGGAGAATGATATTTTAAAGCAAGCAGCACTAATAATAGGCAGAAAGTAGAGATTATTACAAATAATAAATCTAAATATAAAATTCGTCCAATTTGTCGTTTTTTAAAACTTTCTAAATCAACATATTATTTTAATTTAAAGAAAAAAGAAGATAAAATCAAAAATAATATGTATGATGAAGCTGTTATTAGTGCTTTTAAACAAAATAAAGAAGTTTATGGAACAAGAAGATTAAAAGTCAGTCTAGAAAATAAAGAAATTTATTTATCACGCAAAAAAATTAAAGAAATTATGAATCAGCATAATTTAATATCAAAATACACTAAATTATCATTTAAAAATCATCATAACAAAGTCAATGATAGCCAAATAAGCAATCTTGTGAATAGAAACTTTAATAATAGGCTTAAAAATGAAGTTATTGTTAGTGATTTAACTTATGTTCAAGTTAATGGTAAGTGAAACTATATTTGCTTATTAATCGACCTATTTAACCGCGAAATTATTGGACATAGTGTAGGTACTAAAAAAGATGCATCATTAGTATATCAAGCATTTATGCAATCAAATCGCTGTTTAAAAGATATTCAAATATTTCATAGTGATCGCGGTAATAAATTCAATAATAAAACTATTGATAAACTTTTATTAGCATTCAATATTACCCGTTCTTTAAGCAAAAAAGGTTGTCCTTATGATAATGCTGTTGCTGAAGCAACTTTCAAAACTTTCAAAACTGAATTTATTAATGATAAAAATTTTACATCATTAATCCAATTAAAATTAGAATTATTTGATTATATCAATTGATACAACAACATACGAATCCACAGCACTTTAAACTACCTAACTCCAGTTAAATATCATGAAAAAATGTCTACCAAAAAATAGTCCTAAAAAGGGTTGCCATTCCAAAATCAGCAAAATTATAAATAAAAAATGATGTATACTGTGATTGTAATTTGTATGAATCAAGAATGGAAAGGGAAATAGTTCTTGTATATTTAAATTAAATAAGCGGCAAGCAAGTTTGAAAGAAAATATAATAGTTAATGTGATTACTGTTTATATTAATGTAATTTAGTTTGTAGTTTACTTCTCTTTTATTTTTAAAATTTAGTTTATAAATATATCAATTTGATTTATTTGATAACTCTTTAGGTATTAAAAAGTAGTAGTATTGGTATCAATAAATTCTATGTTATGATAAATATAGTTATTAAAGGGTATATAGAATCAAGAAAGTGTATTATCAATAATTTCAAAAATGTAATTGATATTATGTTAATCTTTGAAAATATAAGCAACGAGTTTTAGTAAAAGTAAAATTTAATTTATTAAATGTTTTTTTATTTGGAGGGAAAAAATTTATATATTAAGATAAATTAATTGTAATCATATATTATGGGAGACAAAAAATGAAAATTGTATTATCTGGTGTAGTTGGTGTTGGTAAGAGCACTATTAGTAGAGAATTAGCAAAATTATTAAAATATAAAATTATGGACGAGCCAGTTACTAGTAATCCCTATTTAGATGATTTTTATCAAAATCCTTTAGAATATGCTTTTAAAATGCAAGTATTTATGTTGATGGCACGAAGTAAACAATTAAAAGAAGCACAAAATTTTAACAATGTTATTTTTGATCGCAGTATTTTAGAAGATCCTATTTTCGTTGAAGTATTAAAAGCTCAAAACAATATGAATGATAGAGATTATGAAGTGTATTTAAATTTTTATAATAATGTTATTATTTCATCACTTTATTTTGATCCACAAATTAAACCTGATTTAATTGTCTATTTAAAAGCAAATCTTGAAAACACAATTGAACGCATAAACCTTCGTGGTCGTGAATCAGAAAAACATGTACCTCATGAATACTAAAGTTTATTAAATAAAAAATATGAACAGTGATATGAAAAAGAAAAAAATAACTTTAATTTTTTAGTAATTGACACTAATGATTTAACTCCTAAGGAAATAGTGCAAAAAATAATTGATTATATAAAATAAAATTTCTTATTGAAATCAAATTTTTATTTAGTCATTTTTTCTCATGTTATATTAATAATTATTGTTATTTTTCCTTTACTTTAAAGGTAATTACGTTATAATATTGTATGAGTCAAATATTTAAAAATCAAACTTAATATATTTACTCCTTGCTCATCAGAGCCATATGCCCAAAAGGAGGTCTTCGAACATTGGAAGATTTAAAACAAAAGCATAATTATGAAATTATGTACATCGTTGATGATCAAAATCAAGAAAAAGCACAATTAATTAAAAAAGAATTTTGTGAAATTTTAACTAAAAATGCTGGAAAAATTACTAAAGAACAAGATTCTATTCGTCAATTTGCTTATCCTATTAACAAAAAAGTTAAGGGTCATTATTTTATTATTGAAGTGCTAACTTCACCAGAAAATATTGCTAACTTTAATCGTGTAGCTTTAAATAAACAAAGACAATTAGACGTAATGCGTTTTTTGGTTATTAATTTAGATAGTGAAAAAATTAATAAGTTTAAACCAAAACGCCAAGTAGAATCTAGTTCTTTCTCTCGACCAACAAGACCAGGAAATCGTCCTTCTTATAATCGTGATGAAAATGGTGAAAGAAAACCAAGACCAATCGCTGGTACTGAGTCATCTTATCGTACAAAAACTAATTACCAAAATTCAAAAACAAATACTAATAATAATGTATCGAATACTGAACAAAAAGATTAATAAAATCTAAGTTAAAAGTGAGGATAAAAAATGAATATTGTTACATTAATTGGTAGAATCACTCGTGATTTAAAGTTACATCAAACTTCAACAGGAAAACCTTTTACTTTTTTTACACTTGCAGTTAATAATATTCAAAATCAAGCTGATTATATTTCATGTATGGCTTGAAATAAAGTTGCTGAAAATATGACTAATTATTTAGTTAAAGGTTCTTTAATTTCAGTTTCAGGAAGACTGTCAGTAAGAAAATCAACAGATCAGAATGGAAAAGAACTATATATTACTGAAGTGGTTGCACAAACTGTTACTTTTTTAGATAATCGTAAAAAAGATAGTAGTGGTAATAACACTAATATTAATTATTCAAAACCAAGAGATGAGAATAAAATTCATTTAGATGATTCTTTTAAAAGTCCTAATTATAGTACTGATATTGCCTTTACTAATATTAATCAGCTTCAAGAAAAAGAAGCGGCTATTCAAAATATAGAATTTGATGAAGAAGATATCATTTGAGATTTAAATAATTAAAGGAGGATAATTATGAACACTGGTAAACCAAGAAATTTTACAAGAAGAAAATCTTGTTTTATTACTAAAAATAATATTACTTATATTGATTATAAAGATATTGAATTACTAAGTAAATTTATGGGTAATAATAACAAAATTTTGCCAGCAAGAACAACAGGTACTAATCCAAAGTATCAACGTTTAATTGCTAAAAATATAAAACGTGCCCAAATCATGGGATTATTAAGATATTCAAGATAAAAAAATTGAGTAAGATTTGTAAACTTACTCAATTTTTATTTATTTTTTTATCTTAAAAATATTTTATTTTAAATAATAGTTTAAAATTAAAATAAAAAGACCTTAATAGTATTATATTATATAAAAGATAATGGCTGTTTTTAATATTAGTGTTATAGTATAATTAATAATATTAGAAGGAAGTGACAAAGTGTTCAAATCGTTAAGAAATTATCATTTAATAATGATTGTTTGATTAGTAGTTGAAATTTTAATTGGTTTGACTTATTTTATTGTTAATATTGAGACAGCAGAACAAGTGGTCACTATTACTGTAATTTTAAGTTTAGTTTTAGGTAATTTTATTATTGTTTGTCTTTATATTTTTCTATTTAGTTTATGAATTCGTCATCGTTATATTAACACAGCTGAAATCATAAAATTAAATAATGCACAAGCTTTAACTTTTGGTAGTGTTGGTATGATTGTTTTAGATAGTGATTTATCAATTATGTGAGTAAGTGAATTTTTAGAAGATAAAGGTTTAGGTAGACTAATTGGAAAATCAATTGTTAAACTATCAAGAGATTTAGAACAATTAATTAGTAATAATATTACTCAAATTACACTTAAAATTGAAGATATGCTTTATGATGCTATTTATTTAGTACAAACTAGAACAATTTTGTTACAAGAAACAACTAAATATCATTTCTTATATAATAAATTGCAGCAAGAAAAATTAGTTTTTGGTGTAATTAGTATTGATAATTTTTATAATTCTTTACAAAAATTAAGAGTTGAGAATCAAATTCGTGTTGAAGCATTTATTAAAACTGAATTAAATGATTTTGCTAATAATTATTCAGGTTTATTATTAGGTAATATTGAAGATGGTTACAATATTTTACTTTATCAAAATGAATTTAATAAAGCAAGAAATGATAACTTTCCACTTATTAAAAATATTCGAGAAGGTGTTAAAAAATTTAAAGCAGATATTACGTTATCTGCTGGTTTCTCTTATGGTAATGCTATTAGTAAAGATCTATATGATTTGGCTATTGAAAGTAAAGAATTAGCAGTTTATCGTGGTGGTGATCAAGTAGTTATTCGTGAATTTGGTGGTAATACAGTTTTTATTGGAGGTACTATTGAAGCAAAACAATCAGAATCTAAAATTAATATTAGAATGTTTGCACAATCATTATATAATGAAATAAAATTAGCAGAAAACATTTTAGTTATGGGACATGCGGCTGCTGATTTTGATAGTATTTCTTCAGGAACAGCTATTATTGAAATTGCTAAAAGCTTAAATAAAAGTGCTCATTATGTTATTAATCAAAATGAAGTTGATGAAAAAACATTAAAAATTCTTCATGAACTTGTTCCTGAAAGTTATATTAGTCGTAATTTTATTACAGGTAAACAAGCACTTAAATTTTTTCATGCAAATACTTTATTAATTGTTGTTGATACTCATAATCCACAACGTGTTGATAGTCCTGATTTATTAAGTAAAGCTGTAAAAATTATTGTTATTGATCATCATCGTGTTTCTGATGAATCAATTAGTAGCACCATTACTTCTTATATTGATGCAGGAACTTCTTCAACAGCTGAAGCAATGACAGAAATTATTTATTATAATGATTTTAATAATATTGAATCAGAATTTTTATGAAATATAATGTTTGCAGGTATTTTAATTGATACTAATAATTTCCAAGTAAGAACAACAAGAAGAACTTTTGAAGCCTGTGGATTATTAACTGATTGAGGAGCTTCTCCTTCTAAAGTTAAAGGATTATTGAAAAATAGTTTAAATGAACTAATTGATAAATTTTCTTTAATTAGTCACGCCCAAGAAATTAAAAAAGGATTTTTAGTTGCTGTTGGTGATGAAAACTTAGAAGTACATACTTCATATTTAGCCCAAATTTCAGAAATGTTGTTAGACTTACGTGATTGTAAAGCATCATTTACTATTGCTTATGATCGTCAAGGACGTGCTTGTTTATCAGCACGAAGCAACGGTGAAATAAATGTTCAAATTATTTGTGAAAACTTAGGTGGTGGTGGTCACTTTAGTGCTGCTGCTGTCCAAAGTAGTAAATTGGGAATTAGAGCATTGTATGATGAATTGGTAAAATTAATTGAAAGTGGCGTATATCAAAGTGAGAGTGCTACTACTGAAAGGTATTAAAATTATTAAAATAGAAAGTGAGATGTTTACAATGAAAGTTGTCCTTTTAACGGATGTTAAAAATTATGGTAAAAAAGGTGAAGTTGTTAATGTTAGTGATGGTTATGGTAAAAATTATTTATTACCAAGAAAATTAGCTGTAATTGCTACAACAGAAGCATTAAAAATTAATCAAAAAGTAATTGAAAATAAAAAAATACAACGAGAAATGGAATTAGAAGATTTACAAAAAATTAAAGAACAATTAGATTTAATTACTTTACAATTTAAATTAAAAAGTAATAATGGTAAAGTTTCTGGTGCTATTTCTTCAAAACAAATTTGTGAACAACTAGTGCAAAAATATAACATTAAAATTGATAAACATAAATTTGTTAAATTTAATCCTATTAATGAATTAGGTATAACTAACATTAATATTAAATTAGATGTTACAATTATTGCACAATTAAAGGTTGAAGTTTTAGGAGAATAATTATGTCTAACAATGGTCAATATATAAATAATGCAGAAGTTAATGTTTTAAGTGCGATGATTCAATCATCACCAGCATGTGAAAGTGCATTAAATTTATTGGCACCACATGATTTTACAATTAATTCTAATCAAATTATTTTTAAAACAATTACCAATCTTTATAAAAATAATTCTGGTATTGATATAACAACTATTGCCGAAGAATTAGTTAAGCAAAATAATTTGGATAAAATTGGTGGAATTGAATATTTATCTTCTTTAGTGGCTCAATATATTACTGATGCTAATTTAAAAGAACACATTGATATTTTGATTGAAAGAACTACTAAACGACAATTAGAAAATGCTTTAAAAAATATAGGTAAAGAGTTACAAAGTGAAAAGTCAATTAATGAAGTTTTAATTGCTGCTGAAGCTCAAATTGTACAAGTAAGTAGTGAACGTAATCATGAAGAGATGTTGCCAATTAGTGAACACATTGATGATGTGGTAACTAAAATTGAACAACTACAAAAATCAACAGTTAATATTACTGGTACAAGTTCAGGTATTAACAATTTGGATATGATTACTAGTGGTTTTCAGCGAGGTGACTTAATTATTTTAGCAGCTAGACCTTCAATGGGTAAAACCGCCTTAGCACTTAATTTTGCTTTAAATGCTGCTAATGAACAAGATAATAAAAACGATGTTGTTGTTATTTTTTCATTAGAAATGCCAAAAGATCAATTAATTACAAGAATGATTTCTTGTCAAGGACATTTTGATGCTAATCGTTTACGTAATAAGTCTAAATTTACACAGGCTGATTGAAATCGTATTAGTGCTACTGCTGAGCAATTGAAACAAAAAAGAATTATTATTGATGATACACCTGGTTTAAGAGTTTTAGAGTTGCAAACTAAATTAAGAAAATTAAGTCGTGAAAATAGCATTAAATTAGTAATTATTGATTATTTACAGTTATTAACTGGTAGAGATAGTGAATCACGTCAACAAGAAGTTTCAAATATTTCTCGTAGTTTAAAAATTTTGGCAAGAGAATTAAGAGTACCAATTGTTTGTTTATCACAATTATCAAGAATGGTGGAGAGACGTGAAGAAAAACGTCCTTTAATGTCTGATTTACGTGAGTCAGGGGCTATTGAACAAGATGCTGATGTAATTATGTTTTTATATCGTGATGATTATTATAAGGAAAAAAATAGTGAAGAAACAACAAGTTCACAAGAAAGTAATCTTGCTGAAATTCTTATTTCTAAACATCGAAACGGCCCAACAGGAAAAGTAGTAACTGTTTTTATTCCAAAATGAGGTAAGTTTGAAAATTATACAGGATAAAAATAATAAAAAACCTAAAATTTAATTTTAGGTTTTTTTTAAAAGAAGTTAATAAATTAAATTAATTAGTTTTTATTATCCTTCTGGATTTAAACTTTTAAATAGTTTTCCTTTATTATCACTAATTTTAGTTCCAACGTAAACAATACCATTGACATTTAATAAACTATGTACTTCGCCACCACTGCTACTTCAACTAAAAATACCAATTGCTACTGTATAGACAACTTTAAATAATCTTCCTTTACCATCAGTAGTTCTTGTTCCAACAAAGATTGTATTATTGTCATTAACTAGACTTAAAACTTCGCCATTAGTAATCACTAACAATAACTTCATTTTTAAGCCTATTATTAAAGTTTCTATTCACAAGATTGCTTATTTGGCTATCATTGACTTTGTTATGATGATTTTTAAATGATAATTTAGTGTATTTTGATATTAAATTATGCTGATTCATAATTTTTTTAATTTTTTTGTGTGATAAATAAATTTCTTTATTTTCTAGACTGACTTTTAATCTTCTTGTTCCATAAACTTCTTTATTTTGTTTAAAAGCACTAATAACAGCTTCATCATACATATTATTTTTGATTTTATCTTCTTTTTTCTTTAAATTAAAATAATATGTTGATTTAGAAAGTTTTAAAAAACGACAAATTGGACGAATTTTATATTTAGATTTATTATTTGTAATAATCTCTACTTTCTGCCTATTATTAGTGCTGCTTGCTTTAAAATATCATTCTCCATTCTTAATTGTTTTAATTCTTTATTTGCTTGAATTAATTGTTTTTCTAAATCCGAAAGATTATCTTTAGTTTTAAAACTGCCTGAATTTGTAAATTGCTTAATTCATTTATAAGTAGCTGCTCTTGTAACGTTGTATTCTTTAGCAAGGCAAGATACTGATTTGCCATTTTGATATAAAGATACTATTTGTTTTTTTAAATTCATCATTATATGAGTTAATATTGGCCATAATTATTTTTCCTTTCTTTTAACTAATTTGTTCACTTGTCTACGTAATTAGTGTCCAATAAAGTGTAACCCATCCAGTTACCATTCCAGATTTTTAATAGAAATAACTGTCTTAGTAATGTTTTTGAGTCAAAAAAACAACAAATTAAAAATGAAGTAGAACAATGTGAAGACAATTATATTTTGAATGTTAATGAAGAAGAGTATACAAATTATTTATATGATAAATTTTCGTTAGATGAAATTACATTAAGTTTTGATACTGCAGAATCCGATGTTGAAGAAGCAATAGTTAATGGTCAAGATTTTTTTGGTCATCATTATCAAACAAAGAAACCAATAATTAAATTTAAAAAAAATTCCTGTTTTTGGAAGTTATGAACTTTTATCTTATTCTCCAAGTTCTTTTATTATGGCTTGAGGTCTTTTTTCTAATAAAAATATAAACTTGAGTTCCAATTGTTTATCATTTGAAATTATTTCGTACCAAGATGATAATATAGAAAGTGTTAATCATGAATATAATCAAATGGAAAAAGTCATTAAGGATAATACAGGAAGTATTAACAGAGATCTTAAAGAATTTAATGTTAATTTAAAACCATATATTAGTAATGTTTTTAAAAATAGAAAAGAAGTTTTATTAAAAAGACAAAAAGATTTTACTAGACTTAAAATACCACTAAAACAAAATAAAAATATGTCAGAGACTTTCTCTATACCTATTTCCAAACCTAGAAAAAGAATAGAAATTCCTAAAATAGTAACTAAAATCCATATTAGTGAATCAACTCCAATAATAGATGTTAGAGTTTATGAAGAAATACTTAAAATTATTAATGATTGTGGAAAAGAATTTGAAAGATTAAAAAATTCTTATCAACAAAATCAAGAAGAAGACTTTCGCAATAACATATTATTTGTTATTAACAGTCATTTTAATGGAACAGCACTGGCGAAACTTTTAATGTTTCTGGAAAAACAGATATATTATTAAGATATGATAATTCTAATGTTTTTATTGCAGAATGTAAAATATGAAATGGCATATCTCATTTTAAAAAAGCTATTGATCAATTAATTGGTTATTTAACTTGACGAGATACCAAAACAGCTTTAATAATTTTTGTTCGAAAAAGTAATGTCAAAAATGTTATAGAAACTATTAAATTACAAATTAATGAACATAAAAAATTTAAAAAATTTATTAATGAAAAAGACCAATCTTGAATTAATTATGAATTTTATTTAGATGATACAAAAAATACAACTTTTAATATAGCTGTTATGATTTATCAAATATAATTATAAATTGGATTAGTTTTATGTCTTTTAGGGGGTGATAAAATTGCCATTTAATTTAAGTACATATAATAAATTAATTGAAACTGCCGATGATTTTTTTGAAGCAGCAGTGAGATGTGGTTTTAATGATTCAGATAAATTAAAAAAATATCCATTGATAGTCCCAAATTTTACTAATAGAGCATTTGCTTGTGAATTATATCTTAAAGCGACATTATATTTTACTAAAAATGAAATACCAAAAGAACATAAAATAGATAATTTATTTTTAAAACTAGACGAAAGAGATAAAAAAAGAATATATGATATTTGACGAACTATTGAGGGACAGGATATATCAGATTGTGATTATGCTGAATCTATGTTTTATGATAATTTAGAAGATAATAGTGATGTGTTTACTAGATTTCGTTATGTACATGAATGAGTAAGATCATCAATATCTTTAGAAAGCGGTTTTATGGAAAAACAAATGCACTTGCATAGTTCAAGTACAAGTGGACTATTTGGAAGTCCTCAAGTCTATGATGGGTTTTTAGAGCAAATTGCAAAATCAATCAAAAAATATAATAATGAATTAATTAAATTAAAATTAATAAAAAGAAAACATTAAAAGTTATTAGAAAAAATAATCTAATTTAAATAATTTTTAAAGTGCTTATGGCACTTTTTATTTTAAAAGAGAATTAAAAAGAAATTATAAATCCTAAAATAATATAATAATTATTTTATTTGAAAGGTCATAAATTTTTTGGTATTAAATTAATTATTTTAGCAATAAAAAGTGAAAGTAACGATTGAATAAAAAGATAAAATAAACACTTTTTATAAGAATAACTTACAATAAATTCATTATGTTTTGGGTCGTTCCTAAAAGTTTTTTTATTTTTTATATTAAAATTTTCAATTTCATCAAGAACCTTTTTATTCTCACTAATATAGTTTTTTAAATGATTTAAAGTAGGAATATTAATATTATTTTTAATTATTGTTTGTAAATAATGTAAAGTATATTCTTTTTCTTTTTTGTTAACTATTACTTGATTTATTTTTTTAAGAAATCTTTCATTTAATGAGTATATATTATTAGCATAATTAACTATTTGTTCATTTTTGTTTCCAAATTCTAACTCTCTTACATTTGTTTTATTTGATTTTAAATTACTTAGAAAAGCATTTATTTCTATTCATTCATTAAATAAATGTTTAATTAAATCCCTATTTAAAAGTTGAAAATTAAGTTTTTTATAGTGTTGATCAAGAAAATCTTCTTCTACATAATTAAGACCTAACTTTTTGTTAAAATTTCTTACATTTTGAGCTATACCACTAATTTCTGAGTCAATAATACTTCTTAAATTCATAGTATTGGTATCTTGAAAATTTATTTCATTAAAAAATTTATAAAATTGATTAACAATAATATTTTCAATTAAATAATCAGAATTTCAATTATTAATAGAGTTTTTTTTATTTTCAAAAGTTAGTAAAATTGCAATTATGTAATCTTCAAGTTTATTTAAATTTAACACTTTATCTCGCCTTACTTTCAACTATAAATTAATTATTACAAATAATAAGGTTAAATAGAACCTTATTTTATTTCTTATTAAGAAAAGAAGGATTAATATGCAAAATTTAATCCCAAAAGCCATTTGTCGAACTCGTTTAAAATTCTTTCGTAATATATCAATTATTGAATTCATATTGGAAATAGTATGAATTATTTTAGTTACAGCAATCTTTTTAACTCTACCATTCCAATGATATATTCGAATTTCAATATTTCTTTTTGGTTCATTTTTAGTAGCATCTTTAATTTGTCCAATGATGGGACATTTAAGAGGCTAAGAAGTTATTTTATTATGAATCAAATATTTAATTGTTTTCAGAAAATACCAAGAAAAAACAAAACACTAGCTTACTAGTTCCTTATGATTATGCAGTAAAAGAACATTTTATTAAAACTCAATTATTAAGTGACTATGAGTATTATGTTGCAGGATTTGAAGTTAAAGGTTTTAATTTAAGTTTATTAAATCCAAAAACACAAATGTTAAAAATCTAGGATTTACAAGATACTTTCAAATATTGTGATTTTCAATTACGATGATGAAAACTGATTTACCAATAAATTTTAGTGAAACAATAATGTATTACCAGGAACAATTAAAAGAACATGAAGATAATTAAATAATTACAAGCACAAATTGAAGGTTTACAATCTCAGTAAATTAATAGTGATAATTTTATTAAAACAAGAAAAGCATTCTTTTTCTTTGTTTATGAACTATTAGTGAACTTGAAAGCTATTGTCAACAAGTAGTTAGTAAGGTACAACGTAATGGTTTTGGTTGTAATCAATTAACTAACTTTCAATTAGTTAATATTATTAATTTGATTTATAATTCTTATAGTAAACCTATTACTATAAAATAATTTAAACATTATAAAAATAATTTAGAAAATATTTTATCATTTAAAGATTTTACTCTAGTTAATTGAATTAGAACACATTTTTACAATATAATCTATCAAAATAAAAACTCTATCTATCATTAATATTTATTTGCTTTTTTATATTGTTAATGATATTATTTTTAAGTACTTTTTATTAATAGTAATTTTATAAGTGAGGTGAAACCATGGCAAAAGCAAGCATCCATCCAGAGTATTTTCAAACTAAAGTAACATGTATAACATGTAGCAATAATTTTATAAGTGGTTCAACTAAGGGTAAAGAAATCCGTGTTGATACATGTTCAAGTTGTCATCCATTTTATACTGGAAAACAATCATTTGTTTCAGCAAAAGGAAGAGTTGAACGCTTTAATACAAAAGCAAGCAAACAAGTTGAAACAAAATCAAAAACTGTTGAAATAAACAAAGCAAAACCACAAAATACTAAAACTATTGTATTAGAAACAGCAAAAGATGTTCTAAAACTAACTGATACTAAACAAGTTAAAAAATAATTTTAATTAAACTAGAAACTAATAATAGTTTCTTTTTTTTATACTTTAAAAATAAAATTATTTACAGACATATTTACCATTAATTAAGTTAAAATATTGTATGTATACAACCCAATAAATATAGAATATAATTTTAATAGTATATGAAATAAAAAACTTTAAGGTAGGGAATGGTTTTATGGAAAAATCATCTGATTTTAATAAATTGGTAATAAGTAAAGGTATTAGATATAATACTGAGCAAACTAGTAACTTTAATTTTAGTATTATTAATTTATCCGTTGAAAAAGCCGTAAAAGATTGAAGTTTTGAAGGAAAATATCCTAGTTGCTTGGCAATTTTTAGTAATGATGAAGATAATATTGAAAAATTAATTAATGCTCTAGCAGGTTCTTCTGCTATTATGGAGGGTAAAATTTTAATTGATGATATTGATGTTACTTATAATAGTATTGGTTTTGAACGAAAAATGGCTTATGTTAGTATGCATTTACAGAGTTGAAATAAATTATTTAGTATTCAACGTAACTTAGCAAGAACAGCAATTACTAATAAACCCTTTTTACAAGAAATAAGCAATATTAATCAAAAAATTAAGACTGATATTGAAAACTTAAAAAATACAGGTTTAAATTTAGACAGTGGTTATTTTAAAGAAAAATTAATTAATATTATTAAAAATTTTATTAATGAAACACAAAGCACTCGTAATAATTTTATTAAAGAATATCAATATCAAATTAATCATTTTCATAAAAACTTTGCTCAAGAGAAATTTAATTTTGCTGGAAGTGAAAAATTAACAGATATTCTAATTAAAAAATTTACTGCCGAAGAAAAAAATATTATTGCAAATAATAACTTATTATTTTTACAATCTTTGCAAGATCGTATTTCTAGTTTGGAAAGTTTAGTGGGACCATGTTTTTGTGGATGTAATCCACCAAAAGAAAGAAAATGAGAATTTCAACTACGAGAAATTAGTTTTGTTATTAAAGAAATAAATAATTATTTAAATAGAGAGATTAGTACTACTAGAAGTGAAATTAGAACTACGTTAAAAACTTGTAACAATCATAATCAAAATTTTAATAGCGAACTTAATCATTTAGTTTCATATCAACAAATTAAATGTACTCGTAGTCAAATTGATCAAATTTTAGACCAGTGAATTGACTTAGCAGAAGTACAAAGAATTAAATTTAATATGAAACAAGATTTTGTGGCAATGCAACTTTTACCAGATGAAATGCATTTACTTTTAAAAAATATTAAAGATGAAATTAAAATTTATCATGATAAAATTTTAAAAAATCCACAGTTACAAGATAAAGAAACATATCAACAACAATTACAAACTTTATATTCACAGTTAATTGATGTCCGTGATTTAATTAGTGAAAATATTGTTATGATATTTAAACATTTAGAACTAAGTCATTTATTGTCACTACGTTTAACACAATTAACAATAGTAGAGCGACAAATAATAAAAATCATTCAACAATTAATTGTACCTACTAAAATTTTAATTTTGCATAACCCATTTGAACTTTTAAATGTTGATAATAAAGAACAATTAGCAAATTGAATTAAAAAATTACAAAAATTTTTGAAAATAATTATTATTTTTACAACTAATAATCAAGTTGATATTAATTTATTAGCGACTAATGTTACTGTTATTGAAAATGAAATAATTATTCAACAAGGAAATGTTAGTGAAATCACTGATAAACCATTATCTTTAAATTTATTGAAAGAAATAAATGAACAGCATATTAATATTGCAAAGGGAGAATGAAATGCTCATAATTTATATTTTTATAATGTAAATTTAGGTAAGTTTGATGTTAAAACTGCTTCTACTATTGCTTTTAAATCAAATGCCATTTTGTTTAGTGCAAAGAAACCACGATTTACTTTTTTAAAAAATTCAATTATTATTAATGGTGTTATTAAAAATATTACTAAAGTTGATGATAAAAAAGCATATTTATTGGTTGAAACTACTAAATCAGAACAATTTGAAGTTTTAACAAATAATAATGATAATTTAGAAGTGGGAACTGTTGGTTGAATTAGTATTACTAAAAATTCAATTTTTGTTTTTGATGATGAAACAAAGCAATTAATTGGTACATGATAGAAAGGATATATAATATGAATAAGTTTAAAAAAGAAGCACAAGCAATTTATGAATTAATAAAAATCAGTAATCCAATTATTATTCATCGTCATATTAATCCTGATGGAGATGCTTTGGGTTCACAATGAGGATTAAAAAAAATTATTGAAGATAATTTTCAAAATAAAAAAGTACTTGTTCCAGGCGAAACAAATGAACATATGGCATCATTATTTCCACAACCAACTTTTGTTAAAAAAGAAGATTATGAAAATGCACTAGTAATAGTCACTGATACAGCTAATCGCGAACGAATTAGTGGTCAATTTTGAGAAGAAGGAAAAAAGATAATTAAAATTGATCATCATCCAATTGTTGATAAATATGGTGATATTGATTTAATTGAAGAAAAGACTTCTGCTGCTTGCCAAGTAGTGGCAAAATGAGCACAAGTATTGAATTTAAAAGTTTCTGCTTTAGCAGCTAGAAATTTATTTCTTGGTTTAGTTACCGATTCTGGTAGATTTTTGTATCGCTCTGTTAATGAAGAAACTTTTCAGGTTGCTAGTTTTTTAGTTAAACAAAATTTTAATTTATTAGACTTATATCAAAGTTTATATATTCAAAATTTAAAAATCGCAAGATTGAAAGGATATATATTATCAAATTTTAAAATTACTGATAATGGTGTTGCTTATATAATATTTAACGATAAAATAATTACTGACTTACAAACAAAAATTATTAGTCAAAATAAAATATTAAATATTAAAGGCGAAGTTGTTTTAACTAGAGAAGATTTAACTAGCCAAGTTAATGTAATGTCAAATATTGATGGTATTAAAATTTGATTAATTGCTGCTTATGATCAAATGAATAGTAAAATTAAAGTTAGTGTTCGTAGTGCAAGATGAATAATTAATGATGCTATTGCAAAGTTTGGTGGTGGTGGTCATCAGACAGCAGCTGGTGCATATTTACAAAATATTAATGAAGTTGAAAAATTGATTGATAGTTTAGATAAAATTGCTAGTAAATCACCAGAATTAACAAACAATTAAAATTAGAGATGGAGTTGGATATAAATGTATAGTCGTTATAATGAGGGATGAATTGAAGTAATTACTGGTTGTATGTTTGCTGGAAAAACCGAAGAGTTTATGCGACGTATAAATCGTTTACAGTATGCTAAACGCAAAGTGCTAGTTTTTAAACCCAAGGTTGATATTCGTTATGATGCTAAAAAAGTAGTAAGTCATAAAGGAGTATCTATCACAGCGATAGTAATTGATGATCCAATGCAAATATTAAAACATGTAGATAAAGAAATAGAAGCAGTTGCAATTGATGAAGTACAATTTTTTAAACCATCAATTATTGAAGTGATTAAAACATTAGCAAATCAAAATAAGCAAGTTATTGTTGCGGGTTTAGATCAAGATTTTCGTGGTGAACCATTTCCTGTTACTAAAGAATTATTAGCTTTAGCAGAATTTGTAACTAAATTAGATGCTGTTTGTGTAAAATGTGGTAAAGCAGCAACAAGAACACAACGTATTATTAATGGCCGGGAAGCTAGATATGATGATGAAATTATTTTAATTGGTGCGCAAGAACAATATGAAGCTCGATGTCGTAGTCATCATCGTGTCTTAACAAATAATCAGAATAGATAAATCAGGTGTGATATTATGAATGAAAAAACATTAGAACAGTTAATGCAACTTACTAAAAAATATAGTGAAATTGAAAAGCAATTAGAAAATCCCGAATTAATTCCTCGTGATAAATACACTGAATTAACAAAAGAACATAGTAGATTAGAACCAATTATTGAACAATATTGAAAATATGAAAAAATTAACAAAGAAATTATTGAAGCAAAAAAGGCATTAGCAACCGAACAGGATCAAGAACTTTGTGAAATGCTTAAAACAGATATTAAAGCAAATGAAATTGAATTAGAAAAAGCAGAAAATGAATTAAAACTAACACTAATTCCTAAAGATATAAATGATGATAAAAATGTTATTATTGAAATTAGAGGAGCTGTTGGTGGCGATGAAGCAAATATTTTTGCTGGTGATTTATATCGTATGTATAGTAAGTATTGTGAAATTCAACGATGAAAAATTGAAACTATTGAAGCAAAAGAAGCAATAAATGGTGGATTTAGTTATATTGCTTTTATGATTAAAGGTAAACATGTATTTGCTAAATTAAAGTTTGAAGCTGGTGGACATCGTGTTCAGAGAGTTCCAAAAACCGAATCACAAGGACGAGTTCATACTTCAATTGCAACGGTTGCTGTATTGCCAGAAGTTAATGAAGTTGAAATTAAAATAAATAATTCTGATTTAAGAATTGATACTTATCGTTCTAGTGGTGCTGGTGGTCAACATGTTAATACTACCGATTCAGCAATTAGAATTACTCATATTCCAACAGGTGTTGTTGTAACTTCACAGGACGGACGAAGTCAACATGATAATAAAGATAAAGCAATGCGGGTATTAAGAGCTAAACTTTATGAAAAAAAAGTTGAAGAAGAACAGGGAAGAATTGGTAATTTAAGAAAAACAGCTGTTGGTAGCGGTGATCGTTCAGAAAAAATTAGAACATACAATTATCCACAAAATAGAGTAACCGATCATCGAATTGGATTATCTTTATTAAAGTTAGATCGTATTATGGAAGGTAATATTGATGAAATTATTATTGCTTTAATTAGTAGTGAACAAAAAGAAAAATTAGAAAATATTGATGAAAATATTACAGTATTAAAGTAAAAAAGGAAGAAATTATTATGGATTTTAAGATTTTAGACTCTAGAACAAAAATTTTGTTTTTAATTAATATCAGTTATTTTTTTATATGCGGCATTAGGAACGTTTATTACATTAACTTTTAGTAGTGGTATTATTCACATTTTATTTTTAGTTTTAACATTATGATTTGCTAGTGCATCTAGTTTAATTTTTCATTATTTATTATGAAAAAATTTAGAATTTTTACGAAATATTAATGGTAATAATATTAATAATTTTGGTTTTATTATTAGTATTTGTAGTTACATTATTCTTTTTCCAATTATTTGTTTATTAATAACAATTAGTTTTTTATTTATTTTTAGTATTATTGTTTTAATTCTCGTTGTTAATAATTTAATAAAAAAAACTTCAAGAAATAATAATTCATCTGTTAATTTTCAATAAAATATTTATTTTTGGAGTATAAATTAATGACTTATAGAGATTATCTTTTATTAGCAAAAAAAAATAATAAAAAAAATGAACAAATTAATAAGATAATTTTATTAAAGTTTATTAATAAAGATTTATCTTGATTATATACAAATCTTAGTCAAACAATAGCAATAGATTTTTTAGAATCATATTTACAACTAGTTAAAAAATTTGTTGCTGGCTATCCTTTACAATATATTATTGGTTATCAATGATTTCTTGATCATAAGTTTGTTGTTGATAATAGAGTATTAATTCCTCGTAATGAAACCGAAGAACTAGTTAAAAATGTTTTTGTCTATGCGCAAAACATTTTTAATAATGATAATTTAAAAGTATTAGATTTAGGGACAGGCAGTGGTGCTATTGCTATTAGTTTAGCGTTAAAGAAACCTAATTGAAATATAGTAGCAAGTGATATTAGCAAAGATGCATTAACTATTGCTAAGATTAATAATGATAATTTTAACCTAAAAAATATTAATTTTGTTGAAAGCGATATATTTACAAATCTTAAAAATCATAAATTTAATATTATTGTTTCAAATCCACCATATATTGATGAGACAGCAAATACTTTTTCAAAACATAATTTACAATATGAACCAAAATTAGCTTTATTTGCTGATCATAAAGGATTATATTTTTATGAAGTAATTTTTCAACAATGTCATGCAGTTTTAGAAAAATCTTTTTTATTAGCATTTGAATTTGGTTTTGATCAAAAAGAAGCACTAACTATTCTTATTAAAAAGTATTTACCACAATATAATTACAAATTTATTAAAGATATTAATAATAAATGAAGAATGCTATTTATTTGGCAAGCATTGGAATGGTAACCCTTTTTAGGACTATTTTTTGGTAGACATTTTTTCATGATATTTAACTGGAGTTAGGTAGTTTAAAGTGCTGTGGATTCGTATGTTGTTGTATCAATTGATATAATCAAATAATTCTAATTTTAATTGGATTAATGATGTAAAATTTTTATCATTAATAAATTTAGTTTTGAAAGTTTTGAAAGTTGCTTCAGCAACAGCATTATCATAAGGACAACCTTTTTTGCTTAAAGAACGGGTAATATTGAATGCTAATAAAAGTTTATCAATAGTTTTATTATTGAATTCATTACCGCGATCACTATGAAATATTTGAATATCTTTTAAACAGCGATTTGATTGCATAAATGCTTGATATACTAATGATGCATCTTTTTTAGTACCTACACTATGTCCAATAATTTCGCGGTTAAATAGGTCGATTAATAAGCAAATATAGTTTCACTTACCATTAACTTGAACATAAGTTAAATCACTAACAATAACTTCATTTTTAAGCCTATTATTAAAGTTTCTATTCACAAGATTGCTTATTTGGCTATCATTGACTTTGTTATGATGATTTTTAAATGATAATTTAGTGTATTTTGGTATTAAATTATGCTGATTCATAATTTCTTTAATTTTTTTGCGTGATAAATAAATTTTTTTATTTTCTAGACTGACTTTTAATCTTCTTGTTCCATAAACTTCTTTATTTTGTTTAAAAGCACTAATAACAGCTTCATCATACATATTATTTTTGATTTTATCTTCTTTTTTCTTTAAATTAAAATAATATGTTGATTTAGAAAGTTTTAAAAAACGACAAATTGGACGAATTTTATATTTAGATTTATTATTTGTAATAATCTCTACTTTCTGCCTATTATTAGTGCTGCTTGCTTTAAAATATCATTCTCCATTCTTAATTGTTTTAATTCTTTATTTGCTTGAATTAATTGTTTTTCTAAATCCGAAAGATTATCTTTAGTTTTAAAACTGCCTGAATTTGTAAATTGCTTAATTCATTTATAAGTAGCTGCTCTTGTAACGTTGTATTCTTTAGCAAGGCAAGATACTGATTTGCCATTTTGATATAAAGATACTATTTGTTTTTTAAATTCATCATTATATGAGTTAATATTGGCCATAATTATATTTCCTTTCTTTTAACTAATTTGTTCACTTGTCTACGTAATTAGTGTCCAATAAAGTGTAACCCATCCAAACTAGTTTGTTCTTTTCTACCATTATTGATACGAAATGCCATGACTATTTTTTTAAAACTAATTGTAATACACTAGGTTCTTTACCATTATTTTTACTTCAAACTTGAAAATAATAATATACAATTTGTCATTTTGGAAAATCTTTTGGTAACATTCTTCATTGACAACCACTTTTTAATACATATAAAACTGCACAAAATACTTCATATAAATCTAAGCTTCTTGGTTTAGTTCTCTTTTTAGTATTTTCTAAAATTGATTTTATATTTTCAAATTGCTATTTGCTAACATTACTAGGATAATTTTTACGCATATATACCTCTTATCTTAAAATATATAATCATTTTACCCTATTTCTCTAAAAGATTTTAAACAGGTTCTTAACTAATGATAAAGTCCTAACCTATATATACAAAAAAATAGAAATTATAATGATCAATATTGGTTATAAAAAATATTATGATGATCAACTAATATGATTTTTAACAATTCATGTACGAAAAATTAAACTTAATTTTTTTCTTGAAAAAGATGAACAAATTGAATTTAATTTAAACTTAAGTATAAAAAAAGAAGTCGAACATTTTAGATTAATAATTGCTAAAGAGTTTGCTATCGATTTTGATAAGTTTGAAACCAATTATTTTAATTTCATTTGTTTACTTAATATTAAAGTTGACAGTCAATTATTTTCAAATATAACTTCAGAAATTAGTAACATTACTCAAAAAATATTTTCTTTTATTACTTATGAATATCAGGTGTCTTTATATTCAAATACTTTTAAAAGTAATTTGAATAGTTTTCTTAGTGATAATTGATTTAAATTACAATTTAATTATTATAGTGATATTAGTTTTGCCTTGGATGATACTTTTAAAATAGAAAGTGACTACCAATGAGGGCAACAACTCCTTTTTATTATAAATTCGCAATTAAAAAATAATTATTTTCCCAATCTTAATCTTTTACAAAATAAATTTTTAATGATTACTTTTCATAAAAGTTTTATAGCAAATGAGAACTGAAACATTCCCTTATATATATTCTTAATTGATGACTCCTATGCTAATAAAATTCAAATAACTTCATTTATAAAAGTAAATTTCCCTAATATTTTAATTATTTCCCTAAAAAATAACTTAAGTAATAATTTTAAACTTCATTTACTAAATCAAAAACCTTGTATATTAATTGAAAAGGTAAATATCTATAGTAATTATAATTTAGATAAATATAAGAATATTTCTGTCATTAATATTAATGAAAATTCATGAAATTATGAATTAGAAAAAAATATTAATGAAAAAATAAAATGAGTAATGTTAAAAAGAATTCAATATTCAATTGTGGTATTTAATTTTTATATCCAAGAAAAATTTTATAGTATTAAATCTATTTTGTGAGCATTTCAAAAAACATTTATCAAAAAATATAATTTAAATTTAGAATTTTTAGATATTGATGAATGTTCTATAATTAAAAGTCATATTTATGAAAAAATATTATTAATAAATCAATTAGTACCTATCCCTAATTACGAGTTCCCTATTATCCTTTTATATATAAAAAACCCTTTGATATTTCAAAACAAATTTAAAATTCATTTTATTTTCATTTTATTTACTAGTAAAAACAATACTCAAAATTATAATTGAATCAATTTGTGACTTTCTTTATTTAAGAAAATGATTAATACTAATATTAAAAGTATTAGTCATATATAAAAAATAATACAATCAATCATGACAATTTAATGTTAATTTCCCTTACATTTTTATATAAAAAACAAATATAAAATCATTTTTTTTTAATAAATTTAATAATGATTATTTAACATCACCAGAAAGATAAATTTTAACTTTCATTATATTTTTGGTAAATGAGAATTAAATTTAATATAATCTATTTCTGCATCTTTAAATTGAGTTTCTAATTTTATAATTTCTTTTTTTATAGTGCTATCTAATTCTTTATTGGGAAAAATCATTTTTGTAAAATCATTATTATTAAATTTTTTATCAATTGTTTTTTCAATGATATTTTGAATACAAATTGTTTCTATTATAAATGGTTTATTATCATTATCTTCAATTTCTTTTCTTATTTTTTCAATTTCTTCATTAGTATGTTGTATTCCTATTTTTCTTTTGGGCATATTTTTTGATTCTCCTTCTATATTTAATTTAATAAAAATCTAATATAAATATTAATCTATATTAAATTAAGATGTTTATTAAACCATTAATGAATGATTTTCCAATCTTTAATTAGTAATTTTAAGGTTTATTTTAAATTACAAATATCATTTATAAGTTTTTTATTCATTATTTTGAAACAACTATTATATTTAAAATAATAGGTGTATAATTTAGTTAAAATTTATAGTGGTGTTTTCAATAGTGGTGTTTTCATGATAACTTTACAGCAAAATAAAATTAAAGAAATTAGTCAAATCATTGCTAATGGCGAAGTGGTTGCTTTACCAACAGATACAATTTATGGTCTTGTTTGTAAATTTAATGATGACAAAGCTATTAATAAAATTTATCAAATAAAAAAACGTGATTATACTAAAGAACTGCCAATTTTAGTTGCTAGTTGAGAACAAGCTAAAAGCATTGGTATAATTAGCGATCAATTACAGTCATTTTTAATAAATAATTTTAGTGCTGGTAAAGTTACTGTTATAGTTTTAAAACAACCTAGTTTAAACACATCATATTGAATAAATAAAAAGACAATAGCAATTAGAGTTAGTGCTTCACATTTTATTCAAAAATTAATTAAATTAACAGGGCCTTTAGTAGCTACAAGTTGTAATTTAAGTAATGAACAACCAATTAATGATTATCATAATATAAACTTGCCTAACTTAAGGTATAGAGTAGCAGGTGAGATTTTAACAAATAAACCATCAACTATTTTTAACAGTTTTAATGATAAAATTATTAGATAATAATTAGATAACAGTATTAAAAAAGGAGATAATACTATGAATTGATGAATAATTTTAATTATTATTGCATGCACAACAATATTGATTTTATTAATTGCACTAATTTTATTAATTAAAAAAAATAAACAAAAGAAAATATTAAAAATTACTAAAGATATAAATACTTTATATAAATACTTAAAATTAAAAAAAATAAATACTAAAGAATTACCAGTTTCAATAGAAAAAATTAAAGAAGATATTTATTATAGTGACAAAGTCATTTTGGGAAAGTATGAAGATCTTAATAAGATTTCTGGCCAAAATATTCTTTTAAAAACTGAATATAGTGATGCCAAAAAATTATTTTTACGTTATAAAATTAAAGACATTAATCTTATCAAATCATCAGATTTTATACCTTTAAATCAAATAGACTTGTTAATTTCACGAAATAATCTTTATTTTATTGATTCTTTTGAACTACAAATAATACCATTAGTTAATGTTAAAAGTATTACATTTTTTTGAGAAAAAAATAATTATATAAAAAATAAACAAAAATATATTGGTATTGAAATTAATTTTCAAAATAAACGTTTATTTTTTCTTTTTAATAAATATGAAGAAGCAATTAGTTTTGCTGTTCATGTTATTAGTTTATAACAATTATTATTTAATAATTAAAAATTTTGCTTTTTTTGTGAAAATGATATAATTATACAAAATATATTATTAGGAGCAAAATTATGGCAAAAAAACACTTTAAATTTAATACTTGAAAGTTTATTCAATTTACTGGCTTTTTTTTAATTACTTTAGGAATTATATTTTCTTTTTCTTCTTTTAAAATTAGCCTATTGTTATATTTTGGTTTAGTATCAGTATTAATAGGTTCTATTAATATTTTAATTTACTATATTTTTATTGGAACAAATAGTTATAAAAAATATTCAAGAAAACAAAATAATAATAAGTTAATAATCAAAAATAATTAAGAAATATAAAGTTAAAACTAAGAAGATTAGTTTTTTCGAGAGAATAATAGGTGAAAAACTATGAGAAAAATATTAAAAGTATTTAAAACGATGTTTTTAACGAGCATTATTTCTTTACCACTTATTGCATGTGATAAGGTAAATGATGCAAATCAAAAATATGTTGATATTAGTAATATTAATATGGAAGTTACTAATGCTCCTGTTGAATTAAATAAAGATATTTATAATACAGCTTTAATTAAATTTAAAACTAAAGTACAAACTGAAATTAATAAATTAGTTCCAGAAGGAAAAAAACCAGAAAATGGAACCGATTATAAAATAACAATTGTTAATCATAATGATATGTATGCTAAAATTGATAAATTTGAATCACTTGCTGTTAATGTATCTGCTTCAAATAATAGTAATTTTTTAAAAGGTAGTTTTATTGCTTGTGTAAAATTAGTATCAAAAGCTAAAGACATTAGTAATGTTAATATTGATAAGCAAGAAGAAAAAATTAAAATTAATACCACTACTTTTGGTGAAGCAATTGCTTTACGTTGTTTATCATTAATTGAAAGTAAAATTAATGCTATTGTTGCAACAGCAAAACAAGATAGTGACTATATTGTTAATGTAGAAGGTCATACTTTATCAGAATCTATTAAAACATTTGATGATGTTCATATTAATGTTAATGCTATTGAAGATGATTATCATTTTTTATTACATGGTAGTTTTAGTTTTGTCTTAGCTTTTGTTAAAGATTAATTTATATTATTTTGGGTAATAAAAAAGAAAACTTGATTTTCATTATTATCATAAAAATAAAGTAGTATAGTATGGGGTAAGCATGTCAGAAGTAGAAAAATTATTAACAATGAATTATGAAAATGTTTGTAATTTTTTAAAAAATAAATATGGATGTATTTCAAAAAAATATTTTTCAGATGCAACAATGTCTAAGAAATCACAAGGAATAACAAGGGGAAAAGAAGGTTTATATATTCATCATATTGATGAAGATAAAGCAATTTTGTTATCTACTCCCAAATGAGCTCAAAAGTCACCATTTTCATATCAATATGCTGATCGATTAGTTTATTGTAATTTACTAGAACATTTGGTTTTGCATATTAAAATTTTTGAATATCCTCATCCAAATAAACATAATTTTATGGAAGTTGGTGTTGGTGGAATTTATGCTTTTATTGTTCCTGAATTAAATGATATTTATAGTGGTATTCAATATAAAGAACAATTAAAACAGAAAGTTACTGAAGTTGTTTTACCATTAAAAGGAGATTATTTTAAATGTATTAAAAAATTAGTAGAACTTGGGTTTTCTTATCCTTTGCTTACTTCTTTTAATCATCAATTTGGTACATGAAATAATAGAAATAATAATAGGTTATATGAAGAAATGAAAAAAATGGGTGTTAAACAGTAACTTTTTTTTATTGTTATTTAATCATAAATAAAAAATGTTAGTAAATTACCAACATTTATTTTTATTAAGTTTATGAAAAAGTTAATTGACAATGATTTTGATTAATTATTGGTAATTGTTCACCATTAATACTTGTTATATCGTTATTTCTTAATAATGGAGTTCTTTCAGATATTTGTTGTTCGTTATTACTTTCAACATTAATATCAGAAATATTTGTTGGAAAACATTTATCATAAATATTTGAAATGGAAGTGCTAATTCCATATCCTAGTTTAGAACCTAAAAATGCTCCAATAAAAGTTGAATCTGTTATACTAACCATTATTCCAAAGAGTGCCATTCCTGCTTCTGGATCATATAAAGCTTCCTTATTTTTTGAAATTAAATCATAATAAAAATAACTTATGCCACTTAGCGCTGCACTACCACCTAATATTCCACCTGTATATGTAAAGTATTTTTGAATTTTTTTCATTTTTTCTCCTTTCAAAATAAAAAAACTATTTATTTTAAAATTAAAATAATAGTTTAAAAACTTGTATGAAGTTTTATCTTTTAATTTTAACATAAGATTTTTTTTGATAAAAATAAGACAAAAATTACTATTAATAGTTTATTGTAAATATATAATTTTCTATATCAATAAAAGAAATTTATTGAATTTATATTTTAGATTATAATTTTTTAAAATAAAAACAAAGTTATTAAAATAAAATTTATAAATTATATTTTTATTTAGTTAATTTTGAACTATAAGAATGTTATTAACAATTAAAAAAATAATTTTTGAATAAATCTTTTATCTTTTTTCGTTATTTTTATTGTTATTTTATTGATTTATAAATTAAAAGGCGTAAAATTTCATATTAGTATATATTTTAAATTATTGAAAATATACGCATTAAAGATAAAGGAGTGTTTTTAGTGGAAAGTAGTAAAAATCTGTTTATTGTTAATCATCCTTTAATACAAGATAAATTAACAAGAATTAGAAATCACTTAACCCAAAAAAAAGATTTCAAAGAGAATTTAAGCGAAATTGCAACGTTAATGGCTTATGAAGTATTTAAAGATATTCCTCTTGATGAAATTGAAGTTGAAACACCCATTACTAAAGTTATTGGTAAAACATTAACCAAGACAATCATTCTTTCTCCAATTTTAAGAGCAGGATTAGGGATGACAAATGGATTTGAGTATGTAGTACCTAATGCAATTATTAGTCATGTTGGTCTTTATCGTGATGAAGAAACTTTAAAACCACAAAAATATTTTTTTAAATATCCCAAAAATATTAAAAATATAAGTGATGCATTAGTATTTATCTTAGATCCAATGCTTGCTACTGGTGGTACTGCTGACGCTGCTATTAAAGAATTAAAAAAAGTAGGTTTTAAAAATATTACTTTAGTTTCCATTGTAGGAGCACCAGTAGCTATTAAGAAAATTAATCATAATCATCCTGATGTTAAGATTTTTTTAGCAGCGTTGGATAAAGAATTAAATGATGATGGTTATATTGTACCTGGATTGGGTGATGCTGGTGATCGAATTTTTGGAACTAAATAAATATTTTAATGAAAAAAATTAGAAATAACCTTTTTCTTTCAATACTTTTTACAATGTTATGCTATTGATTATTAATTAATGTAGGATTAATTATAACTGTTATAATTAATACAAACCATTGGTTATTAATTGCTGGATTTAATATTGGTTTTATAGGAAGTATGATTGGGTTATGCTTTTTATATTTATCGTCAAAATGATTAACCAGCGGAATACATTTAAAACAAACCTTAGCATATTTTGGATTCTTATTAAGAATGTTAATTTATGGTTCAATTATAGTTTTGAATATTTTCTTTAACTTTGCTAATATTTTTACTATAATTGCCGGAATGTCAATATTAATGGTTGCTACTATTACTGCAACATTATGTGTATATCAAAAAAATAACTTAAAAGAAGGAATTTAAATGGAAACTTTAGCTGGATTGGAAAGTTGGAATTATTTACAAATTATGCCACAATTGGTAACAATTTTGATAACAACAGTCTTTATCAGTGTTATTAGTTATATTTATTATTATAAAGTAAAACGAATGAAGCCTGATGAAGATCCAAGAGGTATTGTTTTAGTTGTTGAATTAATAATTAAATCAGTTGAAAAAATTGTTGTTGATGTTCTTGGTGTAAAGTATAAAAACCTGACAGTTTATTTGTTATATGTAATGGGTTATATTTTAATTGGTAATTGATTATCGATTATTGGTCTTGAACCACAGTCATCAATGTATACTGTTACTTTATCAATGGCATTAGTTACTTTTATTGGAATATATTATATTGCTATTAAATTTCAGAAACTTTTATTTTTTAAAAAATTTATTATTAACCCTCTAGAATTAATTACTCAATTTGCACCTTTGATTTCTTTATCTTTTCGTTTATTTGGTAATATTTTAGGTGGAAGTATTATTTTGGCAATGCTTTATGGGGTAACTGCTAATATTTGAAGTAATATCCCAATTATTGGTCAGATGAATTTATTAATTGGTGTAATTGGACCATTCTTACATATTTATTTTGATTTATTTGCTGGAAGTATTCAAGCCTTAATTTTTGGCACCTTAACTCTTGTTTATTGGAAGTTACAAATGGAGGAAGGAAGTTCTTATAAGGGAGAACTTACTATTAAATTACCAAAAAAACTTCGTAAACAACAAGCAATAAATCATGAAGAAGAAATTTATACCGAACGTTCAATTATGGAAAAAAAATAAAACACAAAAAGGAGAATTTATTTATTATGGAATTATTAACAACAGTAATGACACATGTCTTTCATTTTTTTAATCATTTAGCAGCTGATCCTAATGGATTGATGAATTTAAAGTTTGTTGGAGCTGGAATTTCAACTATTTCTTGTGCAGGAAGTGGAATTGGTCAAGGTTTTGCTGCTGGTAAAGCTGTTGAAGCGGTTGCTCGTAATCCTGAAGTAGAATCTAAAATTAGAACACAATTTGTTATTGGTGCAGCTATTGCCGAATCAGGTGCTATTTATGGATTAGTTGTTTCTCTAATTTTAATATTTGTAGCATAAGGTATTAAAAAATATTAAAAAGTAGGTGATTTTATGAATTTTAATTTCAATGATTTAGTATCAGGTGATGATATTGTTAATCAATTATTTCCCAATCTTCCTGTTTTTATTGCTCATATTTTTGCAACATTAATTTTATTAATGGTACTTTGAAGATGAGTTTATGCTCCGTTTCGTAAGGCTTTACATTCGCGACATTTAGTAATTAAAGAAAAACTTGATGATGCTGCTTGCAAGCAATCATTAGCTAATCAAGATCGTGGTGAAGCTAGTCAAATATTAAAAGCTGCTAAAATTGAAGCTCAGGAAATTATTGCTAATGCACAAAATGATGGTTACAATAAGCGTAAACAAATTATTGATAAAGCGCAAGAAGAGAGTATGCGTATTACTAATCAATCAAATCGTGATTTAGTTCGTGCTCGTAAAGAGGCAGAAGCAAAGATTAACGAAGAAATCAAAGTAGTAGCATTAGAAGCAGCTAAAAAAATTATTGGTGCTGAAATGAATGCTAAAAAACATGAACAATTAATTACTGATTTTATTAAGAATTTGGAATAGTGGTGAAGTTAAATGATAGATGAAGGATTAGCTAATCAATGAAGTAATGGTCTTTTGCAATTAGCAAGAGAAATAAAAAAAATTACTCAATTTGCTGAAGAAAGTAATAAATTAATTGATATTTTTACTACTTATCCAGAATTTATTGATATTACTAGTAGTAGTAATATAACTATTGAAACACGTAAACAAATTATTAGTGAAACTTTTAAAAATCATATTGAACCATATATGTTAAATTTTTTCTTTTTGTTGATTGATGAACATCATTTCCAGTGTGTTCGTTTCATTTTAAAAGAATTTCGCAAATTATGTAATGAATATCAAGATGTAAACTATGGCATTATTTATTCAGTAATAGAACTTTCAAACCAACAAATAAATCAAATAAAATTGAAAATTGAGAAAGTCATTAAACATAAGATTAAAGTCGTTAACAAGATTGATAAATCATTAATTGGCGGTATTAAAGTTAAAGTACGGAATCAAGTTTTTGATGGTTCCGTTAAAGGTCAAATTGATCAATTAAAACAAGAATTATTAAGTCATGAATAGAGGTAAAACAAATGTCCTTAAATGTTAATCAAATTTCAGAAATTATAAAAAGCCAAATTAAAAATTATGGTAAAAAAATTAGTGCTAATGAGGAAGGCATTGTTGTTACTGTCGGTGATGGAATTGCGCTAATTCATGGTTTAGATAAGGCTGTTAATGGTGAATTAGTATTTTTTCCTAAAAGTAATATTTATGGTATGGTTTTGAGTTTAGAAGAAACTGCTGTTGGTGTTACTTTAATGGGGGATGACACAGGTATCAAAGAAGGAGATATTGTTAGTAGAACAGGTAATGTTGTTGAAACACCAGTTGGTAATATGCTTTTAGGAAGAGTTGTTAATGCACTAGGGCAAAAGATTGATGGTAAAGGTCCAATTAAAACTACGAAAACTAGACCGATTGAAAGAATAGCGCTGGGTGTGATGACTAGAAAATCTGTATCAGAACCTTTAGCAACAGGATTATTATCAATTGATGCAATGATTCCGATTGGCAAAGGTCAAAGAGAGTTAATAATTGGTGATCGTCAAACTGGAAAAACAACGATTGCTATTGATACTATTATTAATCAAAAGGGTAAAAATGTCTTTTGTGTTTATGTTGCTATTGGTCAAAAAGCTTCAACTGTTGCTCAAATTGTTGATAAATTAACACAACTAGGGGCAATGGAGTATACAACTATTGTTGCTGCTACTGCTAGTGAAGTTGCTCCTTTGCAATATATTGCTCCTTATACAGGAGTAACTATTGCCGAAGAATGAATGGAAGAAGGTAAAGATGTCTTAATTGTTTATGATGATTTGAGTAAACATGCAGTGGCCTATCGTGCTATTTCCTTATTATTAAGACGACCACCAGGAAGAGAAGCTTATCCAGGAGATGTTTTTTATCTTCATTCACGTTTATTAGAGCGTGCAGCTAAATTAAATGAAAAACATGGTGGTGGGAGTATTACTGCCTTACCTATTATTGAAACACAAGCCGGTGATATTTCTGCATATATTCCTACTAATGTTATTTCAATTACTGATGGTCAAATTTTTTTAATGTCAGAATTATTTAATGCCGGAATTCGTCCAGCAGTTGATGTAGGTTTATCAGTTTCACGGGTAGGTTCATCAGCACAAATTAAAGCAATAAAACAAGCAGGTGGAACATTAAAATTAGAATTAGCACAATTTCGTGAATTACAAGCTTTTTCACAATTTGGTTCTGATTTAGATGAAAATACTAGAGCTGTTATTGAACATGGTAAACGTGCCATTGAAATTTTAAAACAAAAACAAAATGAACCATTAAATCAAATTGATCAAGCAATTATTTTATTAGCAATTAAAAATAAGGCAATTAAATGATTACCAGTAGAAATGATGGATTCTTTTAAAAAGGAAGTAATAACTTATTTTCAAAAACAACAACGAAAAAGTTATTTAAAGTTACAGCAAGATCAAGCATTTAGTGAAGAGTTACAAGTGAGCATTAGTCAAGGCATTATGCAGGTTGTTTATAATTTGACTAATAAGCTAAATGACTATAATCCTAAAATATATGGTAGTCTTGAAGAATGGGAAACACTAATTAAAACATTCAAATAATGTATTAGGAAGGTAAGGTGAAATATCATGGCTCAAAGCATGGAACAAATTAGACAAAAAATTAAATCTGTTAATACTAGTTATAAAATTACTAAAGCAATGCAACTAGTATCAACAGCTAAATTAAAAAAAGTAGGTAAAAGAATTGAGATGATTAAACCTTATTATTCTGAAGTTTATGATACATTCAATCAACTAATACCTAAATTAAGTAATTCAATTTATTTAAAAACAAAGGATCAAGTTATTAATAAAACAATATGAGTTGTTTTTAATTCTAATTTAGGATTATGTGGTGGTTTTAATAATAATTTAAATAAATTAGTACTAGAACAATATCAACCACAAGATGAAATAGTTGTTATTGGTAGTAAAGGAGTTTCATACTTTACTAATCATCATTGTAAAATTATGCAATTTTATACTGAAATTAACATTCAATCATCATATAATGAGTCGCAAGAGATATCTTTGTTGTTACTTTCTAAGTTTAATAATAAAGAAACTGATGCTATTAAAATTGCATATACAAAATATGTAAATACGGTAACAACAATTCCAACAATTATTGATTTATTACCAATTGTTTCTATTAAAACTAATCAAGAAAGTAATTTAATTCAAACTGATTTTGAACCAGACGCTAATACTGTTATTAATAGTGCTATTCCTTTATATGTTAGTGCCATTGTTTATGGTGCATTAGTAGAATCACAAGTGTCAGAGCAAGCATTACGAAGATTAGCAATGGAAAATGCTTCAAATAATGCCAAAGAAATGAAAGATAAATTATTAGTAAGTTATAATCGTGCCCGTCAAGGTGCTATTACCCAAGAAATTTCAGAAATTATTGGTGGCGCTGATGCCCAATCATCATAATAAAGGAGTAAACTAAAATGAAAAATGCAACTAGTAAAAAATCTATAACAATTAAAGAAAAAAATGTTAGTGATAAAAATTCTTTAAAAAAAGATAACACTAAAGTTATTGCTAAAGTAAAAGCAAAAGTGACTAAAAAAGTAGTTAATAGCAAAGAAAGTGTTAAAACTAGTAAACAATTACCAACTAAACGAAATATTGGAAAAATTGTTCAAATTTCAGGTCCAGTTATTGATATTCGTTTTAATGATAATAGTTTACCTAATTTAAATAATGCTATTAGTATTGATAATAATGGTCAAAAATTAATTGTTGAAGTTGCAAAACATATTGGTGATGATAGTGTTCGTTGTATTTCAATGGGTCCAACTGAAGGATTACTACGTGGTCTTGAAGCAGTTGATTTAGGAATACCAATTAGTGTTCCTGTTGGTGAAGAAGTTTTGGGTAGACTTTTTAATGTATTGGGTGAAGTCATTGATGATGGTAAAGAACTTAAAACTAAATTAAAATATCCTATTCATCGTACACCTCCTAGTTTTGATGAATTACAATCAAAATCTGAAATTTTAGAAACAGGAATTAAAGTTATTGATTTATTAGCACCTTATGCTAAAGGTGGAAAAATTGGTTTATTCGGTGGAGCTGGAGTTGGTAAAACAGTTTTAATTCAAGAATTAATTAATAACATAGCTAAAGAACATGGTGGTATTTCTGTCTTTTCAGGAGTTGGCGAAAGAACACGTGAGGGTAATGATTTATATTATGAAATGCAAGAGTCAGGTGTTATTAGTAAAACTGCTTTAGTGTTTGGTCAAATGTCAGAACCACCAGGTGCTAGAATGCGTGTTGCATTAACTGGTTTAACAATTGCTGAATACTTCCGTGATGAAAAACAACAAGATGTATTATTATTTATTGATAATATATTTCGTTTTACACAAGCTGGTAGTGAAGTATCAGCTTTATTAGGAAGAATGCCTTCAGCAGTAGGGTACCAACCAACATTATCGACAGAAATGGGTGCTTTACAAGAACGTATTGTATCAACAACACGTGGTTCTATTACATCTGTACAAGCAGTATATGTACCAGCTGATGATTTAACTGATCCAGCTCCTGCGACAACATTTACTCACTTGGATGCCAAAATTGTTTTAGATCGTAATATTGCTGCTTTAGGGCTTTATCCTGCTGTTCATCCTTTACAATCTTCATCAAGAATGTTAGATCCTGCTATTGTTGGTCAGGAGCATTATGATGTTGCGCAAAGAGTTATTGAAACAATTCAACGTTTTTCTGAATTAGAACCAATCATTGGTATTTTAGGAATGGATGAGTTGAGTGAAGAAGATAAAAAAATAGTAGCTAGAGCAAGAAGAATTCGTAATTTTTGTTCACAACCATTTCATGTTGCTGAAAAATTTTCGGGTTTAAATGGTATTTATATTCCGATTAGTAAAACTGTTAATAGTTTTAAACAAATTTTAGATGGTGAATGTGATGATTTACCAGAGCAAGCGTTTTTATATGTAGGAACTATTGAACAAGCAATTGAAAAGGCAAAGAAATTGAGATAATTGAAGGTGATAGTATGGCATTAAATCTTAAAATTATTACTCCTGATGGTATTTTTTTCGATGGAGAAGTACAGTGAGTTAATGTTAAAACAACTGAAGGCTATGTTGGTATTCTTGAATGGCATACACCTTTGATTGCTAATATTCAAATATCGAAAATGTCATTTAAAATTAAAGAAAAAATTCGTAATTTAACGATTTCTGGTGGACTTTTGGTAACTGATTTACATATGGTTCGTATTATTAGTGATAAAGTTGAATATACATCAATTTTAAAAGAGCAAGAAACAAAGGTATTTGATGAGCGTATTAAAAGGGTTAGTGGAGGTTAATAAATATGCATGATTCACATTTAATAAAATGAATAATTGAAATAAGTATTTATCTTTTTAGTTTTATTGCTAGCGGATTTGCTGTAAGAACCTGTTTAAAATCTTTTCAATAAAATTGAAATAAAGGTAAGAACAACCATTTGTAAGCTAGTATTTAATTTTTTTTTCACAATTTTTTCATAATCTTCTGCATTTTTCTAATCATGCAAAACTTCGTTCTACAACTCATCTTTTTGGTAATACTACAAAAGAATGTAATTCATTACGTTTTATAACTTCAACATTTGCATTTATAATTGTTTTAATTTTAGAAGCAAATTTTTCACCAGTATAACCAGCATCTACTAGTATTTTTTGAACTGCAGAAAGATTCTCTTTTTCATTTTCAATCATTATTATAGCACTGTTACGATCTGTTTTTTCTGCTGTGGTTATGTAAATTGCATGTGGTAAACCTTGAGAATCAACAGCAATATGACGCTTTATTCCTGAAATCTTTTTACCAGCATCATAACCTTTGTTTTTAGTAGTATCTGTATTTTTAACACTTTGTGAATCAATTATACAAAAACTAGTTTGTTCTTTTCTACCATTATTGATACGAAATGCCATGACTAATTTTTTTTAAAACTAATTGTAATACACTAGGTTCTTTACCATTATTTTTACTTCAAACTTGAAAATAATAATATACAATTTGTCATTTTGGAAAATCTTTTGGTAACATTCTTCATTGACAACCACTTTTTAATACATATAAAACTGCACAAAATACTTCATATAAATCTAAGCTTCTTGGTTTAGTTCTCTTTTTAGTATTTTCTAAAATTGATTTTATATTTTCAAATTGCTCTTTGCTAACATTACTAAGATAATTTTTACGCATATATACCTCTTATCTTAAAATATATAATCATTTTACCCTATTTCTCTAAAAGATTTTAAACAGGTTCTAAAAGCAATTCCTTTTAATAAATTTCTTGATCATAAAAGAATAAAAGAATCATGAATTTTATATATGTTAACAACTTTAGTTTTTACTTATTGTATTGGTACGTTAATTATTAAATTTATTGGTTTAGATATTTGGTTTAATTTAAATTAATACTTAAAATTAAAAAAAATAGTAAGTGTTTTAAAATATTTACTATTTTTTTAATTACAATATATTATTAAAATTTATAGTAGTTATTGATAATACCTATATATATTATAAAATTTCTCCGAAATTACTATTATAGTAGTAAAAAAATCGTTTTTATTTATTTTATTGTTGTTTTTACTATTATATATATATAATATTTTTATCTGTATAGAATAAAATTCTCATCTGTATAGAACAATATAGGATGGAGGTGAGAAAATGAGTAAATTTTTTCATAGTAAACAAACAACTCCTGAGGATAAGAAAAATCCTAGTTTTACTTTTAAAGGAACTTTTAATAAATTAGGTGGCAAAATGTTTGGTAAAATGCAAAACTTATCAAGAGCCATTGTTTTACCAATAGCCACATTACCAATAGCTGGCTTATTGTTAGGAATTGGTGGTGGAGTTGCTAGTGCTTTAAAGCAATTACCTAATCATGATAGTCTTGTTGGTATTATTAATATTTTTTCAATTATGCAATCAGCTGGAAACGTTGTTTTTGCTAATTTAGGATTGATTTTTGCTATTTCTATTGCTTTTGGTTTTGCAAAAGCTAGTAAAGGTGTAGCTGCTCTTTCTGGATTTATTACTTTTATTGTTATGACTTCAGTTATTAGTGGCATGTTTTTTTGAAATCCTAAAACAGGAATGTTGGGATTTGATCCATGAGGTTTAGGTGAAGGTGCAAAGATTACTCCAGAAAGTGGTAAATCTTCTGGTTTATTTTCTTCTGTCTTAGGATTATTTCCTACGTTTGATACTTCAGTTTTAGGTGGCATTCTTGTTGGTTGATTAGTATCAGTTGTTCATAATCATTCATACAATATTCGTATGCCAAGAGTATTAGCTTTTTTGGTGGTGAACGTTTTGTGCCAATTTTAGCTGTTTTTGTTGGAATAGGAATGGGATTAGCTTTTTTCTTTATTTGACCAATGTTATTAATTGCTTTTAGAGAAATTGGTAATGGCTTAGCAGCTGGTATGAATACAGGTCAACTTACTGATGGACAGTTAACTGGTGATAATTTTCATCCAACAGTTGGTGGAGCATTTATTGCAATGTTTTTTGGAATTATTGAACGTTTATTAATACCAACAGGATTGCATCACGTTCAATATGCACCTTTCTGATATACTGGAATTGGTGGTACGTGAACTAATGGATCTGACACATTTGTAGGAGCGTACAATATTTTCTTTGGACAATTTGCTTCTAATGCAGTAGGACACATGAATCAAACACCAGGAACAATGTTTATGAGTGGGTGATTTGCATATATGCAATATGGTTATCCATTTGCAGCGCTTGCTATGTGAATGTTAGCACGACCAGAAAATAAAAAAATGGTTGGTGGTATTTTAGGATCTGCTGCTCTAACTTCTTTCTTAACAGGAGTTACAGAACCATTGTTGTTTTCATTCTTATTTGTAGCACCATTATGTTTTGTTTTCCATGCATTTATGGCAGGAATTAGTTTTATGATGGCGTATTTATTAAATATAGTTTGGATGGGTTACACTTATTGGACACTAATTACGTAGACAAGTGAACAAATTAGTTAAAAGAAAGGAAATATAATTATGGCCAATATTAACTCATATAATGATGAATTTAAAAAACAAATAGTATCTTTATATCAAAATGGCAAATCAGTATCTTGCCTTGCTAAAGAATACAACGTTACAAGAGCAGCTACTTATAAATGAATTAAGCAATTTACAAATTCAGGCAGTTTTAAAACTAAAGATAATCTTTCGGATTTAGAAAAACAATTAATTCAAGCAAATAAAGAATTAAAACAATTAAGAATGGAGAATGATATTTTAAAGCAAGCAGCACTAATAATAGGCAGAAAGTAGAGATTATTACAAATAATAAATCTAAATATAAAATTCGTCCAATTTGTCGTTTTTTAAAACTTTCTAAATCAACATATTATTTTAATTTAAAGAAAAAAGAAGATAAAATCAAAAATAATATGTATGATGAAGCTGTTATTAGTGTTTTTAAACAAAATAAAGAAGTTTATGGAACAAGAAGATTAAAAGTCAGTCTAGAAAATAAAGAAATTTATTTATCACGCAAAAAAATTAAAGAAATTATGAATCAGCATAATTTAATATCAAAATACACTAAATTATCATTTAAAAATCATCATAACAAAGTCAATGATAGCCAAATAAGCAATCTTGTGAATAGAAACTTTAATAATAGGCTTAAAAATGAAGTTATTGTTAGTGATTTAACTTATGTTCAAGTTAATGGTAAGTGAAACTATATTTGCTTATTAATCGACCTATTTAACCGCGAAATTATTGGACATAGTGTGTGTAGGTACTAAAAAAGATGCATCATTAGTATATCAAGCATTTATGCAATCAAATCGCTGTTTAAAAGATATTCAAATATTTCATAGTGATCGCGGTAATGAATTCAATAATAAAACTATTGATAAACTTTTATTAGCATTCAATATTACCCGTTCTTTAAGCAAAAAAGGTTGTCCTTATGATAATGCTGTTGCTGAAGCAACTTTCAAAACTTTCAAAACTGAATTTATTAATGATAAAAATTTTACATCATTAATCCAATTAAAATTAGAATTATTTGATTATATCAATTGATACAACAACATACGAATCCACAGCACTTTAAACTACCTAACTCCAGTTAAATATCATGAAAAAATGTCTACCAAAAAATAGTCCTAAAAAGGGTTGCCATTCCAAACAAATTCAATCTTTTATGTTATCACAAATTCAATCATTGACAGAAAATCAAATTTCATTTTTTACACCTTTGCAAATTCAATCTTTTAAACCAGAACAAGTTTCATTTTTTACAAAAGAGCAAATTTCTTGATTTACAGAAAAGCAAATTTCATCATTTACAGAACAACAAATTCCATACTTTACAAAAGAGCAGATTCAAGAGTTGACAATGGAACAGATTCAATCTTTAATAGGCCAACAAATTCAATCGTTTACAAAGGAGCAAATTCCAATTTTTACAGATATGCAAATTCAATGGTTTAGAGCTGACCAACGTAAATTTTTTAAAGTAATAAGAATTCCAATTATTAATAAACTAAAAACTAGTTCATTAATAATTAAAGAAAATCAAATTTTTGTAGAAGAGAAAATTAGAAAAAAAAGTAATCAATGAAGTTTTAAAAAAATTTGATTTTTAGTTATTAGTTTTTTTTCACAACAACTTCAATATTTAGTTTATTTTATATTTTTAAAAAAAATAAAAATCAACTTAGAAAAAAAATCAAATTAAAAAAAGAAGATAATTTTAATGAAAATAGTTTAAATAAAATGTTAGAATCTAAAATTAATTTTATTGAACTTACAAAATCAGAAATTAACAAGGAATCTTTTAATAAAAGTAATATTAAATCATATAATAATCAAGTTTTTTATAGTAATTAAAATAATTATAGTAAATTATTTTTTCTAACTTCGAAGAGAAAGAAAAAAATATAATATAAATACAATTTTTTTTGGGTACTAAGTTTTCTAAGTTTTTTTATGTTAAAATAATAAAGATTTTATTACTTTACAAGTAATAATAAGTATAAGTAATAATAAAGAAAAAAATGGTGATTTACTTTATGTGAGATCGTAAAATTTTACGAAAAATTAATAAACAAGTTAAGGCAATAATTAGCCTTGATGAAACAATGAGAAAAATTAAAGATGAAGAATTAGCAAATAAAACAGTTGAATTCAGAACCAGATTGGCAGAAGGTGAGACTTTAGATGATATTTTAGTTGAAGCTTTTGCGACAATTAGAGAAGCAGCACGAAGAATTAGTGGATTACATCCATATCCTGTTCAATTAATTGGTGGTATTGTTCTTCATAATGGTGATGTTGCTGAAATGCGAACTGGTGAAGGAAAAACTTTAACTGCTGTGATGCCAATTTATCTAAATGCTTTAAGTAGTAAAGGTGTTCATGTTATTACTGTTAATGAATATTTGGTGGCAAGAGATGCTGAATTAAATCGACCAATTTTAGAATTTTTGGGAATTACTATTGGCGTTAGTCTTCGTGATCATTCTACTAATCAAAAACGTGAAGCGTATTTAAAAGATGTTACATATACAACTAATTCGGAATTAGGCTTTGATTATTTGCGTGATAATATGGTTAAGGTTTATCCAGAAAAAGTTCAACGTCAGCTTAATTATGCTATCATTGATGAGGCGGACTCTGTTTTAATTGATGAATCAAGAACACCTTTAATTATTTCTGGTGGTTCAAAAAATCGTACTCCTTTATATCAAGCATCAGATGTTTTTGCAAAAACTTTAATACCTGAAGATTATAAAATTGATTGAGAATCACGTCAAATTGCATTAACAGTAACGGGTGTTAATAAAGCTCAAAAACAGTTTAATTTAAAAAATTTATTTGATATTGATAACTCGGAATTATTTCATCATATTCAAAATGCACTTCGTGCTAATCATGTTTTCAAATTAGATGTAGAATATGTTGTTAAAGATGGTGAAATTGTGCTAGTTGATCAGTTTACTGGTAGATTAATGCCTGGTAGAGTATATAGTGATGGACTTCATCAAGCTTTACAGGCTAAAGAAAATGTTACAATTCAACAAGAAACAACAACAGTAGCTACTATTACTTATCAAAACTTTTTCCGTTTATATAATAAATTAAGTGGTATGACAGGAACTGCTAAAACCGAAGAAGAAGAATTTGTAAAAATTTATAATATGAGAGTAATTAAGATTCCTACTAATAAACCAATTATTCGAGAAGATAAACCCGATCATGTTTTTGCTTCATTAAATGCTAAATTTAAATCTTTAATTGCAGAAGTTAAAGAACGACATACTAAAGGACAACCAATTTTGATTGGTACTGCTAATGTTGATGTATCAGAACGAATTGCTAATATGTTAACTTTGGAAGGAATTAAGCATGAGATTTTAAATGCTAAAAATCATGCTCGTGAAGCTGATATTATTGCTAGAGCTGGTGAAAAAGGATCAATTACTTTAGCAACTAATATGGCAGGACGTGGAACTGATATTAAACTTGGTAAGGGTGTTATTGAACTTGGTGGCCTTGCTGTATTAGGTACCGAAAGAAACGAAGCACGAAGAATTGATAATCAATTACGTGGAAGAGCCGGAAGACAAGGTGATCCTGGATTTTCACGATTTTATGTTTCAATTGAAGATGATTTGATGTTACGTTTTGGTGGTGAAAAATTAAAAAAAGCTTTTGCAAGTTTAGGTGAAGACTATATTAGATCAAAAATGTTAACTAGATCAATTACTAGAGCACAACAAAAAATTGAAGGTATGAATTTTGATGCACGAAAAAACTTATTAGATTATGATAATGTTATTGCTCAGCATCGTGAAGCTACATATCATCAACGTGATAATATTTTACTTGCTGATGATTTATTAGATTTAATCAAAAATATGCACAGAACAGTAGCACGTGATTTACTAAATATTTTTAATAAAGTTGTTGGTAGAGAACAGTTTATTGATTATGATGAATTAGTTAAAGGTATTGAAAATAAATTAATTAAGCCTAATGATTTAATAGCAGAAAAGTTAAATCGATTAAGTACTGAAGAAAATATTGATTTAATTGTTGAAAAATCTTATAATTTTTATCTTGAAAAAAGAGAAAAGTTAAATGATGTTATTATAAAACAAATTGAAAATAGTGTTATTTTACAAACTTTTGATCAATATTGAATTAATCACATTGATGCTTTAAGTAAACTGCGTGCAGGAATCCATTTGCGTGGTTATGCGCAGTTAAATCCCTTACAAGCTTATATTGAGGAAGCTTCAAAATTATTTAATCGTATGAAAATCGATGTTGCTCATCAAGTTATTATTATGTTACATAGCATTGATCCAGAACAACATCAGGTCCGTGGTGGTCAAGATGTATTGGATACAGTATTAGCAAGTAATGTTGAAACTAAAACTAAAATTGGATAATCAATCTTTGGTAATGTTTAGTAATCTGTGTAACTTACAAAAATAACTATGTTTAATTAATTCTAGTAAATATAATTAAATGACTAGAAAGAGTGAGTTACAGATGGCTAAAAAAGATAACTTTAATAATAATGATCCAATATCAAAAGCAGTAGATTTATTATTAGAAAATACTGAAGATTTAACAACAGTTTTTAAAGAAGGGGGTTTATATAAAGAATTAACAAAACGTTTAGTTGAAAAAATGTTGAATTCTGAGATGCAAAATTATTTAGGATATGAAAAAAATCAACATAGTAATAGTGACAATGCTCGTAATGGTATAAGTTCAAAAAAATTAATAACTCAACAAGGTAAAATTGAGATTGATGTACCACGAGATCGTAATAGTAATTTTACTCCTGTAATAGTGCCAAAAAGACAGAGAAGATTTGATGGTTTTGATCAACAAGTTCTTTCCTTATATGCAAAAGGTATGACATTATCAGATATTAGAATGCAGTTACAAGAGTTATATCAGGGTGCTGATATTAGTGAAAGTATTATTAGTCACAAATTACTGATGATGTGATTGATGATGTCAAAGCATGACAAAATAGACCATTAGAAGGCATTTATCCTATTGTTTATTTTGATTGTATAGTAGTTAAAGTACGACAAGATAAACGCATTATTAACAAATCAGTTTATATAGCTTTAGGAGTTGATTTAGAAGGTAAAAAAGATGTTTTAGGTTTATGAATTAGTGAAAATGAAGGTGCTAAATTTTGATTAGCAAATTTAACAGAAATGAAAAATCGTGGCTTAAATGATATTCTTATTGCCTGCAGTGATAATTTAACAGGCATGTCAGAAGCAATACAATCAGTTTATCTTAAAACAGAACATCAATTATGCATAGTTCATCAAATTAGAAATAGTTTGAAATATGTCTCATATAAGCATAGAAAATCTCTAGTTGCAGATTTAAAACCAATTTATACTGCATGTAGTGAAGAACAAGCAATGCAGGCTTTAGAATCCTTTGAAAATAAGTGAAATAAACACTATCCTCAAATTGCTAAATCTTGATATAAAAATTGAGATAATTTAATGGTTTTTATTAGTTATCCTGCAGAAATTAAAAGAGTGATTTATACAACAAATTCTATTGAATCTGTAAATAGTCAATTACGAAAAATTATCAGAAATAAAAAAGTTTTTCCTAATGATATGGCAGTTTTTAAAATATTTTATTTAGCAATTGAAAATATAACAAAAAAATGAACAATGCCCATTCAAAATTGAAATACAGCAATTGCTCATTTTATGATAAAATTTGAAGATAGAATTAATCTAAACTAGTACTTTGTAAAACAAAGATACACAGATTACATAAAAGCCTCCAATCTTTATTTAAAAAACTAAGTATTAAAATACTTAGTTTTTTAAATATGTTTTTTTATTCTATTTGATTTTTTTTCTTTATGTTTTCATGACTTCTTTTTAAATATGTTTTTATTTTTTTTACTGTCATAAGTGACTGAAGTTGTTCAATGGGGGAAATTATTACCTTTAGTAACAACATTACTATTATTCATGGGTACTAAATTTTTAATATAATTAGTTCCATCTGCTGTGGTGGGGCGTTCATAAACAATAGTTCAATTTAAACTTTCAATTGGATCATTAAGCTTCGGTTGTGCAATAAAATTATGTCAAAACATTAAGGCACCCGCATAATCTCGACGGTATAATTGTGGATTAAAATTATTAATAATTTTTCCTTTATTTCATACTTCTTCAATTTGTTGTGGTGTTCATATTGTTTCTTCTTCATTATTTGTTGAAGAAGTTATGTTTTGATTAATTTCATTTTGTGAATATAGTGCTTTTGCTTCTAGTAACATATATTTCTTTTTTCTACTTTTTTTAATAAAGCATATACAAGAAATTATTAAAACTATAAAATAAAAAAATTCTAATCCTCATGGAATAATGAAAAATAGTTTTTTCCGAATAGTTATCGTAGAAGAAAATTTATAAAAAGCAACATATCCGCCAAAGGAAAAAAATAAAATTGATCCAATAATAAAAAATAATGATATTCATAACATAATTCTAGTTAATATTAAGGAAATAAAATCATTATTTTTTAAAAAAATAAAAGGAAAGGCAACAACACCTAAAATTATGAAACCAAAACCCAATACTGCAATTGTCAGAGTTGGAAAAGTTAAATTGAATTTAAAAAATTTCTTAGTGATTAAATTATCAATAAGGATTAATAAATCAGTAGTTTCTCTTTTAAAGAAAATAATTCATAAAACTCAACTAATTAGTAAAGTTACACTTGTTAATCATGAAAAAATTATAATCATTCAATTATTATAATAGTTAATACTTTTCTTTGTTGAATAATTATCATCAACAGTTTCTTTAAATATCTTTTTTTTCATTTTTAAAAACCTTATAATATTTTATTGTTAATCAATTCTATTAATTTTTCTTTTTTCATAATATCTCTCCAAAACTAACTTATTATTTTTGTGTATATTTTGTTACTGTATTATTGAATGCTTGTTGATAACATTTACCACTGCAATATATAAATTTATCACGATATAAAGAGTCAAATGTATATTCTTTCTCACATGATGAAATATAGCATTTAGTTGTAATAATTGGCATAATCTAATTAACCCCCTTTAAATTTATATTATACATTTTACATGATTTCTGTTTTATCATTTTATTAATTATTTTTTTATATTTTAAGTGTTTTATATATTAAAATTTATATTATTTTAAATAGTGCAATAGATTTAGTTAATAAGTTATTAGTATACAATTTTATGAAAAAAGTGTTAAAAAATAATTAAAAGTATGTAAAATATATTTATTTTCTTAAACTTAAGAAGTTATTGGTAAAAATTGAGGAGGATTAATTTAATAATAAAAAATAGTTTCAATTTAAAAATAGTTTAGTTATCGGTGAACATTTTGCAAGTACATTGATAACTTTTTATTTAATTTAAATTTAAAGATAATTGTAATGCTTTGTTTTTTTATAACTTATTGTTTATTTATTTTTTTAAAAAATACTAAAATATATTTATCTTCTTAAATTTTAAGAAGTTATTGGAGAAAACTTGGAGGGTGATTAATTATGAAATCATTATTGGAATGGCAACCCTTTTTAGGACTATTTTTTGGTAGACATTTTTTCATGATATTTAACTGGAGTTAGGTAGTTTAAAGTGCTGTGGATTCGTATGTTGTTGTATCAATTGATATAATCAAATAATTCTAATTTTAATTGGATTAATGATGTAAAATTTTTATCATTAATAAATTCAGTTTTGAAAGTTTTGAAAGTTGCTTCAGCAACAGCATTATCATAAGGACAACCTTTTTTGCTTAAAGAACGGGTAATATTGAATGCTAATAAAAGTTTATCAATAGTTTTATTATTGAATTCATTACCGCGATCACTATGAAATATTTGAATATCTTTTAAACAGCGATTTGATTGCATAAATGCTTGATATACTAATGATGCATCTTTTTTAGTACCTACACTATGTCCAATAATTTTGCGGTTAAATAGGTCGATTAATAAGCAAATATAGTTTCACTTACCATTAACTTGAACATAAGTTAAATCACTAACAATAACTTCATTTTTAAGCCTATTATTAAAGTTTCTATTCACAAGATTGCTTATTTGGCTATCATTGACTTTGTTATGATGATTTTTAAATGATAATTTAGTGTATTTTGATATTAAATTATGCTGATTCATAATTTCTTTAATTTTTTTGCGTGATAAATAAATTTCTTTATTTTCTAGACTGACTTTTAATCTTCTTGTTCCATAAACTTCTTTATTTTGTTTAAAAGCACTAATAACAGCTTCATCATACATATTAGTTTTGATTTTATCTTCTTTTTTCTTTAAATTAAAATAATATGTTGATTTAGAAAGTTTTAAAAAACGACAAATTTGACGAATTTTATATTTAGATTTATTATTTGTAATAATCTCTACTTTCTGCCTATTATTAGTGCTGCTTGCTTTAAAATATCATTCTCCATTCTTAATTGTTTTAATTCTTTATTTGTTTGAATTAATTGTTTTTCTAAATCCGAAAGATTATCTTTAGTTTTAAAACTGCCTGAATTTGTAAATTGCTTAATTCATTTATAAGTAGCTGCTCTTGTAACTGACATGGATGATTTGCTAAAAATTCAGGATTTGAAAATGATCCTAACAAATGACCCAAATTTAAAAATTAAAATTTTAAAATAATAAATATTTTTTTGTGCCATTTTATTTAATTAGTAAAGTCACTTGCTAATTAGCATTAGCAATATTTTTGCTTTTAGTTGTAATTTTAATTAGATAAAATTTAATATTATTGTAAAATTAAAATAAACAATAGAGGAGTCATAATTATGGCAAGTAAATTTTATGCAGTAAAAAAAGGTAGAGTCATTGGAATATTTGAAAACTGGAATGAATGTGAAACACAAATTAGAGGTTATGCTGGTGCTCAGTATAAAAAATTTGCAACTAAAAAAGAAGCTCAAGATTATTTAGATGATAAAATTCAAATAAAATCTGAAAATCACTATAAATATGAAGTAATAGCATATACTGATGGTAGTTTTAAAGAAGAAATTAATCAATTTTCTTATGGACTTGTTTTCTTAAATAATGGCAAAAAAGATATATTTTATGAAAAATTTGATGATGAAAATTGAGCAAAATTAAGAAATGTTGCTGGAGAAATAATGGGTGCACAAAAGGCAATGCAGTTAGCTTTGGAAAATAATATAAAATCAATTTTAATTTGTCATGATTATGTTGGAATTAGTAAATGATGTACTGGTGAATGAAAAACTACTAAAGTAGAAACAAAGGCATATAAAGCATTTTATGATAAAATAGCAAAAGATGTTAATGTTTATTTTAAATGAGTTAAAGGTCATAGTGGTAATATATATAATGATGAAGCAGATGCTCTTGCTTGAAAAGCATTTAATTTAAAAAAAATGTCTAAACCAATAATTTAAATGTTAAAAAGGTGGTAAATAACATGATTAATAAAAAAATAATATTAGCAACTTGTTTAGGAAATATTATTGGAGGTAGTTTGTTTACTCTTTCTGATCTATATCAAAAAAGAGAACAAAATATTCTTGAATTTGATATTATTTCAAGCTATAACAGTGCTTTCAGGATGTTTTACTGGTGCTCTTTTTGGTTTTATTTCAGGTCTTTTTTGTTGTTTAAATGATGAAGAAGATAATGGTGATTATAGAGAATTTTTTGAAAGTCAACAAATCATTGATAACACTCATTCTTTTCAATCTTCAAACGAATTTGCGCCTTTATTGCAAGAATATATTCTTGAAATTAATGATGAACAATTCATTCCTAATAATAATGCAGATCTTGTTTTTAATCCTCGTTTAGTTTATTAAACATAATAAAATTATTCAAAAAATTTAATACCTTGATCATTAATTATTTTATTAATATCAATTTTATTATTAAGGATGTCTCTAATTTTTAAATCGATAGTATTAGCACAATATAAATTAATAATTTCTCTAGTTTTATTATCGTTTAATTGAGTTGGAAAAAAGCGACTTTCAGCTTGCTCATTTTCGGTTGGGTTTAATTCACGATCTAGAAAAATCATAACATCACCTTTATCTAATGTGATACCAACATTAGTAGATTTAATATTACATAAAATAATTTTAACTTTTTTACTTTGAAAATCACTAATAGTTTTAAGCCTTTGTTCATGATTTACTTTACCAGTAATTAATTGATGATTTAATTTATGTTTATCTAAAATGTTACTTAAAATGTTAATTCCTTTATCACTAAAACTACTATAAATAATAATTGAATCATTTTCATTATCATGTAAGTAGTCTAGTAGTCAATTAAATTTTGCTCCTAATTCTTTCATTCCCTCATTAATAGGTGTTGAACAAATAGTTCTTAATTTCGTAAATATTTGTAAAAAAGTTATTTTAGATTTTTTATTATAAAATAATTCTTGTTTCATAGTTTCAAGAGTATCATAATAAATTGCGGTTTGTGCTTTGGGCATAGTTAAAATTAAATCATTTTTAATAATTTTTGGCATTTCATTACGTACATCAATTTGTTTGCGCATAATTGATATTTTTTTAACTAAATAATCAAATTCTGCTGCTAGTTGTGGTTTAACATTTGGTTTTGGTATATTAATAGTTACAAAATTGGTAATACGTTTTCTAATTATTCCAAAATAACGAGCAACAAAATCTCAATAATCAATATTTTTATATAGTTTATTATCAATAATTTTTAATATACCAAAAATATCACTAGGATGATTATTGGCAGGGGTACCAGTTAAACAAAAAACTGATGATACTTTATTTGCAACTTCCAAAATTGTTGAACTTTGTGCAGTTTTATAGTTTCTTAAAAAATGTGCTTCATCAATAACTAATGTAAAATCAAATTTAGTTAATAATTTATTTTTTATATCATTTTTAAAAGTGTTTTTAGAAACTACTAAAATACAATTATTACTATTTTTAAATTGATTATATTTTTCTGTTCGCACTTTAGTAATAGTATCTTTAATAGTAATACAATTATAGGTAGTTCATTTTTTAATTTCAGGAACCCATGTTAATAAAATAGTTGACTTAGGAACAACAAATAATATTTTATTAGTTTTCATTTCTGATAATGCTGTTAAAATAGTTGGTGTTTTCCCAGTACGCATTTCATTAAATAAGCCAAATCTTTTATTTGCTTTTAAAATTGCAACATCAACACGTTGATAATGTCTTAGTTTAGGATTACCTGGATAATCATTTAAGTTTTTTTCTTGTTGGATTTTTTTTCATGATATTAGTGAGTGTTCATATATTTTTTTTAATTTATCATTATTATTTGTATATTTAAGTAGTATTTCAAGAGCAAACGGAGTATTAAATATTTTAAATTCATTGGTATTATTGATATCAATAATACCTAGTGCATTTAAAATTTCTTTTTTATTTTTTTTCACTTTAATTGTAATATGTTCATTATTAAAACTTATGATTTCTAACATTATTTAACCTACTTTAGTGTTTGTATATGATATTAAATATTATAATAAAATTAATATAAATTAAAAAATAATTTATTTTTAAAAGAATTATAAGTTATTGAATTGTATATAGAAAATAGTATTAATGTATATATCATGTAAATTTATTATATTTATATACAATGTAAAAGAAAAACTAAATATAGTTTTCAATCTATTATTTTTTTAAGAAAGTAATGATTTTTTTTATATTAAATAAAAAAGAAAGGAAGAAGTTAGTGATAGAAACAATTAGAAAGGAATCAAAAATTTTTAAAGAAGAAATCAAAAAAATAGATAGTGTAATAAAAACAAAACAAAATAATAGTTTTAAAGATTGAAAAACAAAAATTAGAAAAAGAAAGAAAAAAACATTTTGAACAAATTAAAAAAATAGACAAGATTATAAATATTAATGAACTTTATGAAATACAAAAACAAATAGAAAAAAATAGAGAAGAAATATTAAAATTAAAAAATCAATTACCAAATAAACAATTACAAACAACATATATGATAAAAAAATGAAAAGAAAACATAGTGGCATTAGATGAAGAGATATCCAAAGAAAATGATACGAGAAGAGAAATTAGATAGTGAAATAAGAGTATTGGAAGTTGAAGGAACAAATATAGAACAGCAAATTGAAAATTTTAATGCTCATGATTTAAATAAAAAATTAATTTTATCAAAGTTAAAATTAAAAACAGCAAGATTAACTGTTAAGTTAGAAAGAAGAACATACAAAACAAAAAGAATATTTTGTAAAATTGCTAGAAATGAACTTGAAATAGCAAATAAATTTTTTTCAATAAAACAAGAAAATTGATGATTATGTCCAAATCTAAAATCAGAAAAAGAGGTTTTAGATGCAAGATTAAAAATAAGATTAAAATTGAAGATGGAAAATATTTGTGATTTAAATCGTAGTATGAGTAGAAGAAATTTAGATATTGCAAAAATAGATAAAAAAATTGCAAAATTAAATTTTAGTATAAATAAAAAAAATATTGAAATTAATGGTTGTCTTGCAGTAGTAAGACAAATTTATAATTCACAAAGTATAAAAACACAAATAAAAATATTATTAAAATCTCCTTTTATTTGATTGAATAAACAATTTCAAAAATATAAATATGAATTAACGTTAAATCAATATCAAGCTCAATTAGAAAAATTAGAAAAAGAAATCCAAAAAATTAGAAACAGATAAAGGAGGGCGAAATTTTTCTAATAAATTTTGAGTTATTATTAGTTGTGGTCGTTTTAATAATAATAGAAGCAATGAAATTAAACAACAAAAAAAGGCAAAATTATATGAAATTAAACAAAAGATTTCTGGATTAAGAAATCAAGCAACTATGCAATCTCAACCTTCAACATCTAGACATGCTGTATCTTGAAATGAAATGGATCCTAATCGCTGTTTCAATGAAATTGGATATAACGATGATAGGGGGTTTACTTCTTCGTTTTAATATATTAAATAATTGTAATAATAAAAAAGTGAATTATTAATTCACTTTTTTATTATTATATAATGTATTTTTTCAGTTAATATTTTTAACTAAAATGTGTTATTTTTTTATATTTCATCAAAAGAGAAGTTAATGACTTTACTTTTACATAACTTGGATAGATGGTTGATTTGAATCTGGATGATCTATCGGTTCGCTTTCATTTATTAAGTTTGCATTAAATGGTTGAAAATTAAATTGTTTTATTAATTTTTTAAAACTATAATTTTGTGCTTGTTGATTAGCAAATCTTTCAATTCCTTTTATACTATTGGTTGCTATTTCTTTTGCAATTGAAATTTTTGTTCAAAATCAATCAAAATAAGAAAAAGAAAAAGAAGTAAGAGTATTTTCAAGAATTACTGTCAATAGTGTTAGTGGAAGTGCTTTTTTAATATTTTCTAAATTTATTTCTTTTTCTTCGCCATAAAGACCAGTTAATATATTTTTAAAAATTGATACAAAAAGAAGCATACTAACAGTACTACCATATTTAATAATTTTTGAAAAGTTTTGATTTTTTAAATTTTGTCATAATTTTTCAATGCAAGGTTGAGCAATTTTATCAAAAATTAATTCTTCAATTAAAATACTAGTAAAAAAGATACTTATTCTTTCTATAAAAGATATGAAGTTGAAATTTTCTTCACTAACATGTAAATATAAAAATTGATCTCAAATACTAATACCACCAATTACTAAAGAAAAAGATAAGTATTTTCATTTATTTTTTAAAGAAATAAGTTTGTAATTTAAATAAGATAAATTCATTACTATAACACCACTAATACCACTCATTAATACATCTCAAAAATTATGATAAAGATTTTCAGGTAACTTTTCTTTATGAAAATAATTTTTAGCTTCAAATAATAATACTGATCCGAAAGCAAAATTTAAAAAAATTGTATTAGGTAAAAACATATATTTTGAACTTAAAAATTTTTTAAAAAAATTAGGTTTTTCTTTATTTATTGGTAAAAAAGTAGTTAAATCCAAGTCATTTAAATTATTATTGTATTCTCTTTCTTCTTCATTATTGTATATTTTATATTTTGTTTCAATTTTATTATTTTCATTTAAATTTGATAATTCTAAAATAACTGCACCATCATTTAATATAATTTCTTTCATTAAATATAATTGAGTATTAATATTTGCTATTTTTTCATTTAAAACATCACCTGTTATAAATTTCGTATTATATTCTCAATTACCATTAATATCTAATCTTTTTTGTGTTTTTCCACCATAACGATCATCAGTATCCCTTCAATCATTGCTAAAATTAACAATAGTATGTACTGAATCACCATCAAATAATAAATTGTTTAAATTATTATTTTCTCTTGCATTTGTTATTTGAACATCATTTAAAGTTATAATACTTTCAGTACTAGATGAATCATTATGATTTATTGATATATGTGAATTATTAATTCCATTATAATTAATATGTTCATTTATTTTTAATAAAGGTAATTTTTCTGTATTAATCATTTTTTCATCCCTTTCAAAATAAAAAAACCATTTACTTTAAAATGAAAGTAAATGGATTAAAAAACTTATATTAATTTTTATATTTATTATAAAGAAATAAAACGTATTTCACAATATATTTTTATCTAGTATTTTAAATAAAGTTTATTTAATTTATTTTTTATTAAAAATATAATTGAATATAAACTAAAAAGAAAAAAATATGGAAGAAGCTAAAAAAGCAAAACTATTAAAAATGATATCATAAAGAAATATAATCAAAATAAATATAAAATAATGATAAAAAATCAGAAAAAAAGTTTTAGACAAAGTAGTTTAAATATTAAAAATAATTTAATTATTAGATTCTTTAATATCATTAAACAATTATCACAGTGAATTCAATTATCATCATAGGCAGTTTGATTTGCTTCTATTTTAATAAAAAACAATTCTGGGTACCCAGAATTGTTTTTAAAGAAAAATTAAAAGTTATTAACGATCATCACCATTATTAATAGTACCTTTAACAATAACATAATCACATTTTGTTAATGCAGATAAATCTTTACCACCAGCATAAGAAATAGCAGATTGTAAATCTTCTTCCATTTCTTTATAAGTATCAGCAATTGAACCTTTATATGGAACAAGTATTTTTTTACCTTCAATATTTTTTGCTTCCGCTTTGTTAAAAATACTTGCTGATCCAAAATATTCTTTGTAAGATTGACCATTTATTGTAACAATTTTGCCAGGTGATTCATCATAACCCGCTAAAATACTTCCTGCCATAATCATAGTGGCACCAAAAGCTATTGCTTTAGCAATATCACCATTACATCTAATACCACCATCTGCAATTAATGGTTTAGTGGTGCTATTGGCAACATCTTGTAAAGCATTTAATTGTCAACCACCTGTACCAAATCCAGTTTTTAGTTTAGTAATACAAGCTTTTCCTGGACCAACACCAAATTTAATTGCATCAGCGCCTCATTTTTCTAAATCTTTAACAGCGGTTTTTGTCATAACGTTACCAGCAATAATAAAAGGTTTAGTATTTGTTTTAGCAAAAGTAGTTTTTATAAATTTAATCATTTCTTCCATAACATTACTATGACCATGAGCAATATCAATAGTAATAAATTCCGGAATTAGATTCAGTTTGATTAATTGTTCAAGTAACTCTTTATCCTCTTTTTTAACACCAATGCTAATTGAAGCATATAACTTTTGTTCGTGCATACTTTTAATAAATTTAATTTGATCGATATTAAAACGGTGCATTACATAAAAGTAATTATTTTTAGCCAATCAAATACATAATTCTTGGTTAATGACAGCACTCATATTTGCTGGAATAATTGGAATTTTAAAAGTAAAACCATTTAGTTTAACACTGGTATCACATTCTTTTCGTGATTTAACTATTCCTTTATTTGCAATTAGATTTATATCTTCAAAATCAAATTTCACATTCATTTTTTATTTATTCTCCTTAGTCTTTACTAATTGTAATAGTCAAAATATGTACATATTATTTTATAACGTTTTAAATAAAATGCTAAAGGACTAAAACACCATTAGTATTATATATTATTTTTTTGCAATTTAATTATCTTTATTATTAATTAAGTCTGATAATTGATTAATCATTTTCTTTAAATTAGTAATTAATGGGTTATAAACATCAATTTGTGTTAAATCAACACCCGCATCTTTTAAAATATCTAATGGATATTTGCTGCCACCGGCTTTTAAAAAGTTAAGTAAATTTTCTTTTTTGCCGTTTTTAACATCTTCATAAAGTTTATAAGAAACGGTAATTGAAGTAGCATATTTATAAACATAATAAGGTGAGTGGAAAAAATGAAGAATTCGTGGTCATGAGTATCCTTTTGCTTTTTCTTCGTATTTATCTAATGCTTTTTGTCCATATTTATTAGCTGTATTTTCAAATAAATCAGCCAAAATATCGGCGTTTAATGGCACTTCTTTTTCTACTAATTTATGTGCTTCTCATTCAAATTCAGCAAATTGAATTTGACGAAAAAAAGTACCAATTACAGTTTCAATATGAGTTTGTAGTAAGTAAATGCGTTCTTGATTATTTGAGGCTTTATTATATAAATAATCAAAGGCTAGATGTTCATTAACTGTTGAAGCAACTTCAGCTAAAATAATTGGATAGTCAGCATTTGGATATTTTTGATATTTTTCTGAAAATAGGGTGTGAACAGAATGACCTAATTCATGAGCTAGTGTATTAAGTGAATTAATAGTATCATCTCAATTCATTAAAATAATGGGTTCTACGCCATTACCACCCGTTGAATAAGCACCAGTTCGTTTATTTGTGTCTTCATAATAGTCAATTCTACCTGGTAATAATGCTAAGTTTAATTGCTCTAAATATTCATCACCTAAGATACTTAAAATTTCTTTGACTGAATTAATACCTTCTTCAACACTGAATTTTTTGGTTGGTATTGTTGTCATTTTTAAACTAGTATCGGTACTATAAAATTTTTTAAATTTAAAAAATTTACGTTTTAAATTATAAAATTCTTCTACTAAAATAGCGTGTTTCTGTCCTGTTTTTATTAAATTTTCATATAGCATTAATGGTACATCATCACTTAATAGACTATATTCTAAAGTAGTTAAATGTTTTTTATTATCTTTTTCTTTATCGTTGTTACGAATTTTTATTTCTTCAACAGCTACTTCTAAAATGCTTTCATAAACTTGTGCTAATGAATGTTTTTTATTTTTAATATCTTCATAAAATTTTTTTGAAATATCAATTCTTAATTGTTGATCTTTTACTGGATTACTATTTTCTAAAATGTCTAAATATAAAGTTTGTGTTAATTCTTGTTCTTTATTTTGATAATTAAACATTGTTTTTTGTTTATCAGCATAAACCAAACTATCATATAAACCACCAGCAGCACTTCTTGATTTGCTAACTTTGCTTAGTAAAGTTTCATCGTGCTCACTTAAAATAAATTTTTCAAATTTAAAGAAAACTTCCATATCATGTTTATATATCATTAATGAGGGGTCATTATTAATTCAGTTTTTAATAGTTTGTAAACCAATAGTTTTGATTTCTGGTTCAATTCATGCTAACTTTTCCGATAACTTACTTTGTTGAGTCGCAAATAAACTAGATAATTGTTGCAATTCTAAGTTAGTTTGATCTAAATCTCCATAATGTAAATATTGCACAACTTTAGACCCTAACATTGATATTTCTTTGCTAATTGCTAAATATTTTTTAAAGTTATCAATATTATTTAATTTTCCTTTAAAAGTTAAAAGTTGATTGGCAAATTTATCAAACTCAGGTAAAGCTTTTTTTCAAGAGTCATTATTAATAAATAAATGCTTAAAATCTCAGCAGTACTTTTTTTTATCTTTTTCATTTAATTCAGAACGCTTCATAGTTTTTGCTCCATTCTATGGTAATATTACAATACAATAATAATACAATAATATTGTTTAACTTATCTATTTTTGTTGTAATTTTTGAAAATATTAATTCAGATATATTGTAATTATTTTAATATTACCATTTAGGAGTGAAAATATGGATAAAAATATTCTACTTAATGTTAGTAGTAAACTTGAATTAAAATTAAAATTAACAGCGGTATTTGCTGATAAAGTTCCTCATGAATTGATTGCTAAAGAAAAAAATAAATTAACATTAATTTCTGAAGATAAAACTTATTACCTATATTTAGGTGATAGTAAGGGCTTAACTCGTAATGATGTTTATAATTTTTTTGTAAATTTTAGTAGTAATAATAGTCAAGATTTGGATATTGATGTCAAATCTTTTGTTACGAGTAATTTAGATGAAAGTATACTTTTACAAACTATATATGAAGCATTATGATTCGGTACTTTTAAAGAATATACTTTAAAAAGTAAAAACAATGAAGAAAAAAAAGTTAAATATAATGTTGTTTCAACAGCAAAATTCCCTAACTATACTTCACAACAACAAATCGAAATTCAAGGAGAAAGTATTAATTTAGCACGTAATTTCCAAGATATGCCACCTAATTTGTTATATCCCGAAGTTTTTGCAAAAAAAATTCAAGATGCAGCAAAAGGTATTAAAAATTTATCAGTAAAGGTTTTAGGGCAAAAAGAAATAACAGAACTAAATATGAATTTATTATTAGCAGTTAATGCTGGAAGTAATTTTGATGCTCGTGTTGTTGTTTTAGAATATAAAGGTGATCCACAGCATGCCGATGATATTTTAGGATTAGTTGGTAAAGGAATTACTTTTGATAGTGGTGGTTATTCACTAAAACCTTCTTCAGCAATGAAAGGTATGAAATTTGATATGTCGGGTGCAGCTAGTGTATGTAATGCTGCCATTGCTGCTGCTAAATTACAATTAAAAATAAACTTTGTAGCTGTTGCTTGTTTAACAGAAAATAAGATTGGTAGTCATGCTACTTTAGTAGAAACAGTCTTTACTTCAATGAATGGTAAAACTGTAGAAATTAATAATACCGATGCCGAAGGAAGGTTGGTATTAGCAGATGGTATGACATATGCTTTACGTAAAGGAAAAGCAAATCGTATTATTGAATTATCAACTTTAACTGGTGCAATGCTAGTTGCATTAGGTAGTTATATGACTGGTGTTTTTGCTACTGATGATAAATTATTTAATGATTTTGATTTATCATCACAACAAACTAATGAAGAAATTTGAAGAATGCCAATTCATCAACAAAATATTTTAAATATGCGTTCATCTAAAATAGCTGATTTAAGTAATCTTTCTAAAGATCCATATGGTGGTTCATCAAATGCTGCTGCATTTTTAAAAGAATTTAGTGAAGATAAACCATTTTTACATTTAGATATTGCGGGAACTGCTTATAAAAATGATCGTGGTATGGGTGTATTAATTAAAACATTAGTTCAATATATGAAAAATTATAGTACAAGTAAATAAAGTTATAAAAAGGAATAATCATAACAATTATTCCTTTTTTATTTTATAAAAAAGTTATTTAACAATATTTTTAGTTAATTGGTATTGAAATAATATTTGATTCTATTTTTTGTAGTGTTTTTAATAATGGTGGTAGTTGAGAATTATTAATTTTATTAATATTTAATCGATTACTTGTATCAATAGTATCATTTAATTTAATATTTATTTTTTCTAAGATTTTAATGTTTTTATCAAATTTTTCATAATAATTTTTGACTAATTTTTCTAAATTTTCTTCAGTAATATTTGAATTTAATTGGAAAATTGAATTGTTTGAGTAAACAGACTGATAATATTTTTTAGGAAAATTACATATATAACTTAATGCTTGACAAGTATATGTATTTTTAAATTTTTCTCAACAAAAATCAGTAATATTAAGTTTAAATGAAAAACCAATTTGGGCTATTATTGCAACTATTATATTTTCTTTAGTTATTAGTAGTTTTAAATCTTTTATAAAATCTATTTTTTTGTTAGCACTTATTTGAGCAGTAATAATATCAAAATAACTATCAAGTGTCATTGAAGATACTATTGATATTAATCAAGTAAATAAATATTTAATATTTTTACAAATATTGCTATTGTAGTTATTATTAGGATTTAAAGTTTGTATTTCTAAAATATTTTGTATTTCATTTAAATTAAATTCTAGTTTAATAAAATTTAAATCATATCATCTTTTTAAAGCAGTTATTTTTTCATATTCTAATTCAATATCAGCTTCACTAATAGTAGGTTTATTAATAATTTTTTTAATGCATTGTCATAATAATGAGTGTTTAATATTTTTTAATCCATTTTCAAATAGATTAAATTTTAATTTAAAAATTATTAATGCTAAAAAGGACACAATAATAGTTTCAAGAGCAGTAAAAGTTTTAACAAAGGATGTTGGATTTAAAGGTAAATCATTGGCTATATCGTTTTTTATAATACTTATAGAACTAGCAAAAGCTACTCCGCTAGTGAAAACTGCGAAAGTAGCAATAATTTTTATTAATTCATTAGTAATTATTGAATATGCTTTAAGATTGTTATTAATGTTTTCTTCAATGGTTAATATAATATCATTTTCAGTATTATTATTTAAAAGAGTTTTCAAACTTTGTAACTAATTGTTGACATAAGTTTGAAAACTCTTTTATTTGTGTTACTAATGTATTTTTATTTGCTTCAAGAACATTAATTTTAGTTTTTATTTCCTCAAAATTGAGGTTAGATGTTTCAATAGTATTAGTAAATACTTTATCTTTTATTTTATTTCATATTTTATAAAATAAAGTTTTTTCTAATTGACTATTACCGAAATTTGTTAAACATTTCTTTAGAAATGAAACAAAGAGTGAAACAGTAGTATTGCCAAGTACTTCTCATTTAATTAAAGTAGTAAATGCCTTTTTAAAATCTATATCCTCATTACTATTTACTTGAGTGCTAATAATGTTTAAACTAGCAATTATAATAATAGCTGATGATATTCATAGTGACCCCAAAACTAAATGTTTAATTTCTTGGTAAAATCCATTAGTTCAATTTTTAATAGTTTGTCTTCATGTGCTAGTATTATTTGATAGTGGTAATAAAGGTGTGGTTTCAGTTATTAATGATAATGGCATTAGTATTCTCCTTAATTACTTAAAATATTTGTTTTTCTTTTTAATCTTTATAATAAATTCAAATAAAATCAATAATATTTTATTAGAAATATTACTTTTCTAATCTAATAAATATTGGGACGGTAACAAAAACGGAGGATATAATTACTTTTTAAACATTTCTTTAAAATTTTAGACAAGAAATAATTGTAATTATATGCAATTGTAAATACATCTTACTACTAAATTAAATGAATTACAATTAAAATACAAATATTGAAAAAATCAATAATAAAATTTAATATTTATACACAACAAAAATTCTTATTAACTTTTAATTTAATAAGTTTTTAAAATTTTAATAAAAAAATAAATTAAATTATGTTTTTAAATTTATTTGATTACATTTAAAAATAACCATTTTAATATAAATATTTATGTTATAAGTTCTATTACCAAGCATTTCTTTTAAAATATGTCAAATATTACCTTCTGTAAAACAACCTATATTTCACTTTGCACCTTGATTTTCAATACCTTGTTTATTATTTTTAAAATATTGTTTTTTTAATTTTTTATGGTTTTTTAATATTTCATTCATATATTTTATTAACTCATCATATTGACCATTTTCAATAAAATTTCTACAAATCTTATATTCATCTCAATATTTTCCTTTATTTCCAGCGATTATTCCAACATATAATTTTTTAACTAAATGGAATTTATCTAAAACAAAATTTGCACCTAAATAATCAGCAACTTCTTTAATTCATCCTGCACTATCTCCACAAATAATAATTTTTGCTTGGTCAAAATTTTCAAAAAATCTATTTCCTTGTTCTTTAATAAATTCAGCAGTTTTTTTAACTCCAATTGCTGTTTTTGTTGGTCTTATTATTACATCTGCTCTTTTATTAACTAATTTATGATTAACATTATCTGTACAAAATAATACTAAACGCATTGAATATTTACCAGAATTGCGTTTAAATTTTCAAAATTTTCGATGTCCATCATCAATACTAATATAAATAAATTGATTTGGTTCTAATTTTATTTTAGGAACATCTAATTTATTAACTTGATATTCTTGAAATAATCTACTAATACTTGTTGTACTAAATTTTGTTTGCTTCATAGTATGTAAAATATCATGATATCTTTTTCCATCAGCAAAATATTCAATAATAGTTTGGATGGGTTACACTTTATTGGACACTAATTACGTAGACAAGTGAACAAATTAGTTAAAAGAAAGGAAATATAATTATGGCCAATATTAACTCATATAATGATGAATTTAAAAAACAAATAGTATCTTTATATCAAAATGGCAAATCAGTATCTTACCTTGCTAAAGAATACAACGTTACAAGAGCAGCTACTTATAAATGAATTAAGCAATTTACAAATTCAGGCAGTTTTAAAACTAAAGATAATCTTTCGGATTTAGAAAAACAATTAATTCAAGCAAATAAAGAATTAAAACAATTAAGAATGGAGAATGATATTTTAAAGCAAGCAGCACTAATAATAGGCAGAAAGTAGAGATTATTACAAATAATAAATCTAAATATAAAATTCGTCCAATTTGTCGTTTTTTAAAACTTTCTAAATCAACATATTATTTTAATTTAAAGAAAAAAGAAGATAAAATCAAAAAAAATATGTATGATGAAGCTGTTATTAGTGCTTTTAAATTTAATATCAAAATACACTAAATTATCATTTAAAAATCATCATAACAAAGTCAATGATAGCCAAATAAGCAATCTTGTGATTAGAAACTTTAATAATAGGCTTAAAAATGAAGTTATTGTTAGTGATTTAACTTATGTTCAAGTTAATGGTAAGTGAAACTATATTTGCTTATTAATCGACCTATTTAACCGCGAAATTATTGGACATAGTGTTTGTAGGTACTAAAAAAGATGCATCATTAGTATATCAAGCATTTATGCAATCAAATCGCTGTTTAAAAGATATTCAAATATTTCATAGTGATCGCGGTAATGAATTCAATAATAAAACTATTGATAAACTTTTATTAGCATTCAATATTACCCGTTCTTTAAGCAAAAAAGGTTGTCCTTATGATAATGCTGTTGCTGAAGCAACTTTCAAAACTTTCAAAACTGAATTTATTAATGATAAAAATTTTACATCATTAATCCAATTAAAATTAGAATTATTTGATTATATCAATTGATACAACAACATACGAATCCACAGCACTTTAAACTACCTAACTCCAGTTAAATATCATGAAAAAATGTCTACCAAAAAATAGTCCTAAAAAGGGTTGCCATTCCAATATTCTATAATGTGTTTTATCTTTAAATATATATTTTATATAATTTTGATTATTATTATTTTTATCTGTTATAATTTCTCCTACTTCTTTTCATTGTGGAATACTTGGTGTATTTTTTAATTCAATATCAAAAGTATTTTCTGATAATTCATTAATTTTTAAAGTATTAGAATTAATTTTTAAAGGTTGAATCATATCAATTGTATTAGGAGAATTAATTTCTAATGTATTACTAATAATTTGATAAACATTCCTATCTGCTTGTTCTAATACTTCTAAACTAATAATTGCTCCACCATTACCACCATTTAAAGTTAAACTTCAATCTGTATTATCAAAATTAATATTTAATGTACTATCACTATTACCAATTTTTCCCGAAGCAATTCTTCAATTACCAGTACCTATTAATTGAGGTGATTTAAAAAATATAACTTGTTGATAACCTTTATTTAAAGGATTTTCTTCTGTAACTTCTCATGTAACAAATACTCTATAAATATATTGATTAAAAGGTGCAGTTGGTATATGTCATTTCTTATCATTAACTCTATTACCTATTCCTTTTCATTTAATAATTTTAAAATCTGCTAATTTTTTATCTATCTCAGTTTTATTATAATAATCAGATAAATTAGGTATTTTTTCTTTTAATTCATTAATAGCACCAGCAACAGTTTTATTAGTAGTTTCTAAATTAGGAATTTCTTGACCAACAGCATTTATTTGAAATGCAATCGGAAATTGTGCTTTTGTATCTTCTAATTTTTTATCTACTTCTGTTTTTATGTAATAATTATCTAAATTAGGTATTTTATCATCTATATATTTTTTATTTGGAATATCTAAATCATCAGTTATAACTGGATTATTTCTATAAATTAAAGTTTTACCACCAACATTAGTTTTAATAACTTCATTAACTAATCTTGTAGTATTCTCTTTATCATCTTTATTATTAAATATTCTATTTTCATCAACTGAACTACCACCAGAAGCACTAATTTTATTATTTTCATCAATAGTTATATTAGTACCAGCAATTAATTTATCTTGTTTTTTATCTAATAAATTATTAGTTTCTAGTTTTGTATAGTAATCACGTTCAGTACTATCTTCTACTATAAATTCAGTTGGTGTACCTTTTCCAATATATTGATATATTTTAGAAATAAATCCTGAGTAATATGTTCCAGGTGTAGCACTTGCACGAATTTTATAATTACTGCAAGTTAAATATAATCTAATATTATTAATTTCATCTGAATAAAAAGTATCTAATAGAGTATATGATTTTATTGCAGATTCTTTATCTAATTTAAATATAGATTTTCTAGTATATTTATATTTATAAATATCACTTTCATAAATATAACCTCATATTACTAATATTTCTTTATTTAAATTATCAGTTGAAAGTTCATTTGATATTTCTTTTCATAATGGACTAGTTTCAATATTAAATCAGTTATTTTTAATATCATCAATATTTTGTTTATTAATCTCAATTTTATTTTCTAATAATTTGATATTATTATCAACTTTAGTTTCTAATAATTTAATAGTATTTTCATTTGTAGTAATTCGTTTTTGTTGTTTAGCAGAAAAATCACAAGTTGGTGCATGTGTATAATCACCAATTTGTGGATTATTTTGTAATGCTTCGGGGGGTAATGTACCAATTTCATCAGGTCAATCTAAAATCATTGTTTCAGTTTCTTTATCATAATCAGTTGCAACATAACCTTTATTAATAAATTTACTAACAGGACCTCTATATATTTCATTTTCATTATCATCAACTAAATCATCATATAATTTAATTTGTTTTGATAATGTAAATTCTTTTTGTTCTTTTATTAATTCATCAACTTGATTTCTAGTATAAAATGCTTTTAAGTCAATTTTTTCAACATCTATTTCATCATCATTATAACTTGAAAATATTTGTTTTAATTCTGTTAATCTTGCTCATATTTTCATTCTACTAGGTGCTAAATCTCAAACATTAATTGTAGGAGTACTATTTGCACTAAATTGACTACCATTATTAAATTGAATAGTAGCATCAACATTAAATTCAATTGGTGTACGATTAAATACTCAATGTTCAACCATTACATAAACCATATCTCTTAATGTTTCTTTAATTAACTCATCTTTAAAACTATCAAAAGGAAATTTAGATAAAATAAAATCAAGATAAGCATTAATATCATTTTGAGCACGAATAGCAAAAGTTTTAAATCAATCATTAACATTAGGTCATGTTTGTATGTATTGCTGTGGCGTTTCTGTAATTTTTCCAGTTAATGGATATCAGTTATTATAATTTTCAAGACTGACATCAGTTCAAAGTTTATTAATCATAATTTATCATTCCTTAAAAAATGCTTGTTTATAATGATGAGTATGTTTTTTTGTTTTTTTATGTGTTATATGTTCAATTTCTTTTTGTATTTTATTTTTGCCTTTTTTTAATTTTTTCTTACTTTTTGCTACAACTTGACTAGACTATATGCAAACTTTTCTAAATGATGTAATAATCCAGTACCAAATAAAGTATTTACTGAAAATTTTAAACCAACATTTTTAAATGATTTGTTAATATTTTCAATAGGATTATTAATAACATTTACTACTTTATGATAAGTTCTTATTATTCTAAATATTTCTCTATATACTTTAAAACTATCTTTAATTACTTGTTGAACAACTGGCGGAGCAAATGCTATTGCTTTTAATCATTTATTATGATTTACTCCATAACCAATGTATCAACCACTATATCAACGATATCAATGAAATGGATGTATTTGAGTAACAAAAGTTTTTGCTTTAAGAATACTATCAACAACTGTAATTGGTTTATATTTAGGATTACGATGATAAATAGTAATTGCACATTTATCTAATGATAAAGGTTGAATTTTACAACCCATAAATACTGGTGAATTTAATGGAATTAATTGTGCGTGTTTAATTGCTCTTTTTTCTGCACTAGTAAATAAAAATCAGGGTAATGTTTAGTAATCTGTGTAACTTACAAAAATAACTATGTTTAATTAATTCTAGTAAATATAATTAAATGACTAGAAAGAGTGAGTTACAGATGGCTAAAAAAGATAACTTTAATAATAATGATCCAATATCAAAAGCAGTAGATTTATTATTAGAAAATACTGAAGATTTAACAACAGTTTTTAAAGAAGGGGGTTTATATAAAGAATTAACAAAACGTTTAGTTGAAAAAATGTTGAATTCTGAGATGCAAAATTATTTAGGATATGAAAAAAATCAACATAGTAATAGTGACAATGCTCGTAATGGTATAAGTTCAAAAAAATTAATAACTCAACAAGGTAAAATTGAGATTGATGTACCACGAGATCGTAATAGTAATTTTACTCCTGTAATAGTGCCAAAAAGACAGAGAAGATTTGATGGTTTTGATCAACAAGTTCTTTCCTTATATGCAAAAGGTATGACATTATCAGATATTAGAATGCAGTTACAAGAGTTATATCAGGGTGCTGATATTAGTGAAAGTATTATTAGTCAAATTACTGATGATGTGATTGATGATGTCAAAGCATGACAAAATAGACCATTAGAAGGCATTTATCCTATTGTTTATTTTGATTGTATAGTAGTTAAAGTACGACAAGATAAACGCATTATTAACAAATCAGTTTATATAGCTTTAGGAGTTGATTTAGAAGGTAAAAAAGATGTTTTAGGTTTATGAATTAGTGAAAATGAAGGTGCTAAATTTTGATTAGCAAATTTAACAGAAATGAAAAATCGTGGCTTAAATGATATTCTTATTGCCTGCAGTGATAATTTAACAGGCATGTCAGAAGCAATACAATCAGTTTATCTTAAAACAGAACATCAATTATGCATAGTTCATCAAATTAGAAATAGTTTGAAATATGTCTCATATAAGCATAGAAAATCTCTAGTTGCAGATTTAAAACCAATTTATACTGCATGTAGTGAAGAACAAGCAATGCAGGCTTTAGAATCCTTTGAAAATAAGTGAAATAAACACTATCCTCAAATTGCTAAATCTTGATATAAAAATTGAGATAATTTAATGGTTTTTATTAGTTATCCTGCAGAAATTAAAAGAGTGATTTATACAACAAATGCTATTGAATCTGTAAATAGTCAATTACGAAAAATTATCAGAAATAAAAAAGTTTTTCCTAATGATATGGCAGTTTTTAAAATATTTTATTTAGCAATTGAAAATATAACAAAAAAATGAACAATGCCCATTCAAAATTGAAATACAGCAATTGCTCATTTTATGATAAAATTTGAAGATAGAATTAATCTAAACTAGTACTTTGTAAAACAAAGATACACAGATTACATAAAAGCCTCTAAATCAGTTGTTTTTTCTTTTAATTTATTAATTTTTTCAAATGCATGTTTTTCTAACTTTTCAAATTTTTCTTGTAATTTATATATACTTTGTCGTATTTTTTCAAAATTTATTTAAACCTTTTTTTAAATAAAATCTAATATCAAAATATTTAAAACTTTGATTTGCTTTTAAAACAAGTTGATGAATAACATTATTTTTAAAATTAAATTTAATAGCATTAGCACGAATTTTTTGTAAATCTAAAATTAAAGTTTTTCCATATCTATTTTCTGAATGTATTGTATGAACTAAATTTAATCAATCATGTTGGTTCATAGATAGTACTTTTTTTAAATCAGTATTAAATTTTTTTAAAAAGTTATTTGCTTTTTCAATATCTTTAATTTTAAATTTAGGAGTTAATTGTGGACTTAATTTTATTAATGTATTTTGTAATAATAAATAATCTTTTAATTCTTGTGCTTCTAATTTTTGAAAATTATTTTTATATTGTCTTTCAGCAACATAACCTAAATCTCGTAATACTGTTTCACGATTAGGACTAAAACTATAATTCATTAAATAACGTTTATTACCAATAATTTTATCTGTTAAAATTTCTTTTCCACTTACTTGACTAATAACTTCTTGTAAATTTTTGGCTTCTTTAATACCAACTTGTTCTAATGTTTTAGTTTCTTGTGCTAGTTTAATAAATTTAGTAGTACGATAACCACGACTAATTTTATTAAGTCCAGCAAATGCAGGTAATAAATTTAAGAAAGTATTTAATTTTGTTACATTTCCTTTTAAATAATCATAAACTTGATTAATAGTAAAATCAGTTGTAGCATAAATACCAAAATTAATAGTACTTGCAATAAAATCACTTGCACCTAATCCAAGGGCTACACTTTCACTTAATCCACCAGTAAAAGGAGCAAGTGCTACTGCTATAACTTGTACACCAATTATTTCTAAAATTTTTCATCAAAAACTTTTATTTTCTTGTTGGTTACTTGTTCTAGTATGTTTTGGTTTATTTATGTTTAAAAGTATTGCTGTACTAGTTGTACCAATTGGCATGATATTAATTTCCTTTATTTAAGAGTTATTTTAATTGGATTTGTTGAACCTTTATAATTTAAGTCATTAACATTTGCAGTAATAGTTATATATAAGTCACCTGCTTTTTGTTTTTGATTACTTACATTAGTTTTTCCTTGTGCATCACTAAAATATTTAATAGTTGGATTTGTTAAATTTGGATTTAATGATTTAAGTTCATTAGTACTTTTTATTTCTGTATTTAATTCATTGTTATTGTTATTAACATTTGCAGTAATATTTGTTGTTAAAACTGTAATTTTAGTTTTTAAATCAGTTTTTTCTGTTTTAATAACTCCACATAACATTCAACGTGATGTTGTTTCATTATTAGAAATATATGGGATTGCTTCTCCAACAACTTCACCAGCAACTTTATATGCTCTTCCTGCTTTATCATCTTTAATAAAATCTACATAAATAACTGTATTTTCTATCATGTATCTTTTCATTGCTCTTGGTGTTGCTAAAATAAAGGTCATTAATTGTTGTTCATTTTTATCATTAGTAAAAATCATATAGTCATCAAGAACGATTTCACATAATACGCCTTTTACATATAAATTATTTCCATTTAAACGTAATTGTTGTGCCAACTGATTATCGGTAATTAAACCTTTATTATCTGCTAAATAAACTAAACTATCATAAAGACCATTAGTAATAAAAAATTTACTATTTGCAATGTTTCTAAATTGAAACAAAGTATTTCAAGCAGATAACATTGATTTTAAATAGCCTACTGGTGTTGTATCTTCAATATCGATTTTAGTAGCAAATTTTGCAATTGGTTGTGTATCATCAATTGCCAATTTATCTGCTAAATCATTTGCAACTTCATATTGCATACTATCTAATAAATTTTGTGCATTATTTGCTTTTAAATCTACATCTGCAATAATTTCTCCTGCAAGATATTTTTTAGTTATTTTTTTACTAATTTTATCTGTATCAACATATGGTAATTCATATCTTTTACTTTTATCATCTCAAGCAATAATTTTTACTTCTGGTTTTTTTGGTTTTTTAACAATAAACTCAATATTTACTGAGTCAACAATTTCAGTAGGGAAAAAGTTTGCCCATGGACTATTTGAAATTTTAAAAAATTCTATAAATTCTGGTGCTTCTACTAATCTCTCTGTATTGTCTAAATTTTGATTAAATGGTACTGACATTTTATTTCTTCCTTTCGTTTATAAATAATTTTTCTTTTTATAATTAATTAAAAAATTTTCTTTATCATTTGTTTTATTATTAATAATTATTTGTTTATTGCCACCTGTATTAATTGTTTCTTTAAATACTGGTTGTTCTTTAATCATTTTTTTAATAGTTTCTTCAATTTTTGAATTTTCTATATTACTTGTTTTAAATTTTAAAAAATCATAAAATTCAGTTTTAACTTGATATTTTTTAAATATATTAATTATTTCTTTTTCTTTAATTTCTTGATTAAGTTTATTTAACTTATTTTCTGCTTCATTAACTTTATTTTCTATTTCTTGTTGAACATTATTTTCAGTTAAAGGTTCAGTTGTTTGTTGAACATTATCTTCATTTTCTAACATTTACATCACCACTTTATTATTTATTTTCTTTATTAATCTTTTCATTTAATTTTGCTAATTTTTTTTGATGTTTTATAATTTTGTTATTTGCTCTAACATGTTTTGGAGTTGTGATAAATCTTTTTAATAAAACAATAATTTCTCTGCAAATTAATGTTCCAACACTTGTTCCAATAATTATTAATTCATGTAAAAATTCTTTCATCTCAATATTTTCCTTTCAACTATTTATTGTTTATTTTTGATTATTCATCAAATTCACCTTTATTAATTCTTTCAATCATACATTTTGTATCCATTAAAAGATTTGCAATTAAACGTTCATTCAATCGTATGTCTTCTAAATCTTTTTCATGTTGTTTTAATTTATCATTGTAATATTCTAGTAATTTTTCTTTATTCATAAATTATTCACCTCCTTTATAAACTCATGTGATTATAATCTCAATTTAATGAAGCATTATCTAAAATTACATCACTCATATTAGTTCCATATTGACTATTTGTTTCACTATTAATAGTAAATCTATTATCATTAATTAATCTTGCAGTTTCATTATTAAATGGTGTTTCTTGCATTTCTTCATTATGATGTGTAGTTTCCATAGGTAATAAATTATGGATTATTTCACTTGCACCAGCAATTATGGTAGGTATTGCATAAGCATTATTAAAATCATTATTAATACCCATAGCAACACCACTTGATATTAAACATCCACCAGTAGTCATATTACAAATCTTTCTTATTGTTTCAAATTTATTAGGTATTAACTCAGTTAGTCCACTAATAAGATTTGAAATACCATAAGCATTTAAACTAATATATGTATCTCAATCCATTAATGACTGATTATCTTTTTTATCTAATAATAATCATGGTGGACCTTCTGTTGTAGTTGTAGTAGTTACTGGAATTGGTGTTGTTGGAATAATAGGATTAATATTATTTTCTGTTCATTTACTATAATTTGCTAAACCAATTGTTCCTAAACCTAATAAGATTTTTTTAGAACTATTAATTAATTTAGTTTTAGTATTTGGTCTTTGATTTAAATTTCATACATCTAAACCTAATTTTTTACCAAATAATAAACTATTAATACTACCTAATATTGAATTGTTTATTACTTGACCATAATAAGCGTTTGTACCAATCATTGCGCAAATTGGACTTATACCAATTCTAATTAATTTAGTTAAAGTATAATTTGATTGTGTATTTTCGTTTGGCATTTTATTCTCCTTTATTTGTTTTTATCAGTTCTCTTATAACATCTAATAAGGAATCTACTACATAAGAATTTAATTCAAATTCATAATTTCTAATTTTAATTTTTTCCTTTTGCATTTTTTTATTCTCCTTTAATTTGTTTTAAATCATTTAATAGTTTTATAAATTTATTCATGTATTCTGAATAATAATCAATCATTAAATAATTATCATTTCAATTAAACATTACACATGTGTCACTTGTACAAAATTCAACATTATCAATAAAAAATAATTTTTCATCTACATTTCATTTAATTAAAAATTCTCGTTTAGTCATGATTATTCTCCTTTAATTTTCTAATTTTTTAATTGTTACTTTAATTCAACCTTGATAAACATCATTATCACCAACTATTAATGCAACATTACTTTCGGGGTCAGAAACAATTATATGTTTTGATTTAACATTTGGGTATTGTCTTAAAATAATTGCTCTAATATCATTACTTGTATGAATTTCTTTTGGAAATGGTGATAATATTTCAATTTCATCTTTATTTTCAAATAAAGTAGGCAATATTATCATTAGTCAAATTCACCTTTTTCTATTTTTTCAATTAATAAATTTAAAATATTTTTGTCAAAATCAGAGTTTGTATAATTAATTTTTTTAGTTCATTTAATTATATCTTTCATATATTTAAGTATTTTTTCTTTATTCATTATCAAAATCACCATTTTCTATTAGTTTATTTAAGATAAATAATGTTACATCCGTTCTCCGTGCTGGCTCTAATTCAATTAAATCATTAATATATTTAATTAATTTTTCTTTATTAATACAATTTTTATGTCTTGATTTATGTCTTGATTTATTAATTTCATCAACTTTAATTCTATGTTCTTTACAATATACTCTTCCATATTAATCAAATTGCTCTTCTGTCATATTTTCACATTGTATTTGTTCAAAGTGTTCATCATCTGGTAGTATTAAACTAGTAAATTTAGTAATTTGAGTAAATGTACATCTATTCATTATTATCAACTCAACTTTCATTTAATCATAAAAATATTTCATGTAAAACTAAGATTGAATCTGCTTTATCTTTATACTTAAACATTAAATCTGTTATATATTTACGTAATACACTTTTATTTACTCTATTTTCTTTTTTCATTATTTATTCTCCTTATTTGATTATTTTTTTTCTAAATTTTTTGCAATTGAATTTAATAATTTTAAAACTTTATATTCATTTTTTAATTCTTTAATAATAAATATTAAAAATATTATTAGTGTTATAATTGTTATTAATATTGGTACTATTAATAAAATTTTTCATAATATCATTTTTTACTCTTTTCATTTTTTAAATCATTTAACATTAATTGAACAAAATGCACGATTTTTAGGAATATTTAAAGTATTAAAAATTTGACCAGTTACTAAAATTTCATCATTTTTGTTTAATAAAATACAGCGTCTATAAAATTTTGGGTTGTTAAAAATTAAAGTAACATAGTTTAAACCATTTCACTGACCTCGAACACTATAATATAATTCTTTATTACCTTTTTCGTAATATTTTGCTTCAATAGTGTTGCTCAGTTTTACTGTTAATTTGACATAATTGGCTTTATCTTTCATTTTTATAATTCCTTAAATAGTATTGAATATGCTTATATGCATCTTGTTCATGTTTTGTTAATTTTATATTTCCTTTATAATTTGTTATTTTATTTTTATTTTTTGGGTGGTTTTCTAGATAATCTCAGTTAAAAACATCTTGTACTAATACCATTAAAGCACCAATAATTTTAGGAGTTGCTAATGGATTAGTTAATAATTGTTTTGAACTTAAAAAGAAATTTTCTACAATAACTAATATTTTTTTATCAATAAATTTTTCTTTAATTAATTGAAATTTTTCTTTATACATATTTTTAGTTCATAAAACAGTTAATATATTAAATGTTTCATTAAAAACAATATTATTAGTTTCATTTGAATATATAACAATTCCATTATTACCAATACCAGCGGGGTCAATACCAATAATTAAGTCATATTGCATTATTAATCAAATTCTCCACTATTGATTTTTTGAATTAATGAATAATATATTGCATCATTATTTGCACTTCTATATCCATCACTTTCAATTTTATTTTCTAAATATGTAATGAATTTTGCTTTATCAATAAAGTTATCAATTTTTTTTCATAAACCGTTATATAATCTGTCATTATTTTGTTTAAGTAGTTCTATTTCTAATTTTAATGAATTAATTTCTTGTTCTTTATTCATATTTATACCTCCTACTTAACCTAATATTTAAAATACAGTCATAACAAATTGCTTTACTATTTTTATCTCTTAGAAAATATTTTCTTGTTTTTATATCATTAGTATTAAAGAATAAATAATCTAATTTATTTTGTTTACATGTTCAACAAAAATACTTTTTCATTATGAGTTGAAATTTCTTTATAAGAAGTAACTATATAATTAATTGATAAATCATTATGATTATATGGATTATTTATTTTAAAACCTTTTCTGTTTTCTTCTCATGTAATGTTATATTTAAAACAAGGATTAGTAATTTTAGTTTTGTTATCTGTTATTTCACCCATAAATCAACTATTATGCTATCCATAAAATGTTAGTGGTTCAAGTTTTATATCATTAAGATAATATTCTTTTAGAGTAATTGGTTTATTAACAGTTATTTTTTGTTCAGAAATATATGGTTCTAATAATTTTATTAATTCATTACCACTTAATTCTCTTTTAATATTTTCTAAATTAAAAACTCAATATGTGTAACTGTTATCAACAATAAAAGAATTATTTTTAATCATTCATTTTGGAAGTGATAATTTATATTCAACATAATCAATAAGAATAGATTGTGGTTTATTTTTAATAATTTGTTCTTTTTTAAATTCTATTTGCATAATTAATCACTTCTACATCAATCACAAACATATCCATATTGGTTTGTATAATCTAAATGTTCAGCAATATCATAATCATCTTCAAATTTTCTAATATCGTGTTGTTCTGATTCTAATTCTGTTTTAAAGCGATAAAGCATTTGGATTTTGTCATCTTGATATAATTCATTACATTCAACACATCTTTTTCTTCTTTTTTTAATTTTATTACAAACCTTTCTTATTGCTTCATAATCAAGAATTTCTAATGCCATAATAATCCTTTCCTAATATGTTCTGTTGCTTCTAGCATAAAGAACATATATTTTGATTTTTAGATTATTAATACTATTCGTTTTATTCATTCGAGTAATTCTGGGCTCAAAAATAAATTATGAATTTTTTTTACAAGTTTGAAATTTATTTTCTCGCCCAAAAAAATTTTTCAAAAAAAATAAAAAATAAAACCAACACTTGCTCACTGGGGAGTGGCAAGGTTGGTTAAATAAAGAATAGAATTAATACAATAGGTCCCTACAACAGGTCTATATATACTAGTTTCCAATTCGCTCCCACCCCAAGAATTACCATTAATGGTTAGTATATTTTATTAGGTATCACTCCACTTTTTATTTATCCATGCAAGTCCACATGCTAGCTACTATTTTTAACAACTGTGTTGTAGTTCACTTTTTTAGTTTCCTAACACGTGTTGATAATAGTGCTAAAGATTGTTATTAAAAATTTTAAAATTTTACAATTACAAAAAAAGACAAGATTATTTCTTGTCTTTTTCCTTGTTGATAATTTTAATTTAACTTACAAAATGTATATTTTATTTTTTTTAAATACGTCGAATATAAAATATAAATTTAATGTTTTAAGAACCTGTTTAGAATCTTTTCGAAAATAATGTAAAATGATTATATATTTTAAAATAAGAGGTATATATGCATAAAAATTATCCAAGTCATGTCACCAAAGAACAATTTGAAAACATAAAATCAATTTTAGAAAATAGTAAAAAGAAAACAAAACCAAGAAGTTTAGATTTATATGAAATATTTTGTGCAATTTTATATGTATTAAAAAGTGGTTGTCAATGAAGAATGTTACCAAAAAATTTTCCAAAATGACAAACTGTATATTATTATTTTCAAATTTGAAGTAAAAATAATGGTAAAGAACCTAGTGTATTGCAATTAATTTTAAAAAAAATTAGTTAAAAAAGTTCGTATCAACAATAATCGCAAAGAACAAACTAGTTTTTGTATAATTGATTCGCAAAGTGTTAAAAATACAGATACTACTAAAAACAAAGGTTATGATGCTGGTAAAAAGATTTCAGGCATAAAACGTCATATTGCTGTTGATTCTCAAGGTTTACCACATGCAATTTACATAACCACGGCAGAAAAAACAGATCGTAATAGCGCTATAATAATGATTGAAAATGAAAAAGAAAATCTTTCTGCAGTTCAAAAAATAATAGTAGATGCTGGTTATACTGGTGAAAAATTTGCTTCTGAAATCAAAACAATCATAAATGCAAATGTTGAAGTGATAAAACGCAATGAATTACATACTTTTGTAGTATTACCAAAAAGATGAATTGTAGAACGAAGCTTTACTTGATTAGAAAAATACAGAAGATTATGAAAAAATTGTGAAAGAAAACTAAATACTAGCTTACAAATGGTTGTTCTTTCATTTATTTCAGTTTTATTAAAAAGATTCTAAACAGGTTCTAAGAAAAGAGAGTAATTTTATCTAATTTTCATTATTTTTCAAATAATTCATTTTTGGAAATAAGTTACTAATATGATAATAAATTATTTCGTAACTTTGACAACCGCCCGGAAATTATTATCATTAATGTCTATTTTAGGATTTTCAACAGTAACAGTAACAAATGTAGTTGCTTGTACTTCTGCTGATACTTCTATAAAACATGAAACAAAAAAGAATGGACTTACTTGATATCCACCAGATAATATGGAAAATATTATTAAAGATATTAATAATACAATTATTTCAAAAAATGGATGAGTAGCAGATGGTAATTATGAAATACCAATTTCCATGAAGGATTTGATTCAAAAAGAATATGATAAATATTTTACTGGCAAAGAAGGTACTTTAAAACCAATAAAGACTGTTGCTAAAGATGAAAATATAGTAGATTCTTTTCAAGACATTTATACTAATAGTTCTAATACCGAACAAATTTATCAAACTCAATCACAATCTAAAACTATTACTAATACTAATACTTTTTCTTGAAAAACATTAGAAAAAATTGGAGTTAAAGTTAAAGCTGAATTTAAAATTCCTTGAGTTGGTAAAAGTGATGTTGAAACTAGTGCTGAATTTGGTTCAGAGCAACAAGGAACTAAAACTACTACTGATAGTGAAACATTAACTAATCCAAGTCAATCATTTAAATTAAAATCACATTCAATAGGAACAGTTTTATATACTATTTAGCAAGGAACATATCATAATGAAGGAAAAATTAGTTATCCAGTAAATTTAACTGATACTATTAGTTTTTCATATTATTGATCACAAACGGGTCAATGAAGTAAAAGTGACTATACTATTAAAGATTTGATTAAACTTTTAGTTGATAATGGTTATAAAGAACAACTTAAAATTGGTTCTAACACTTATTCAATTATTTCAACAGATAATCCTGATAACCCAAAAACTGTTTTTTTAAATTTACCTATTTCTTGAGATTCACAGGGTGGAAAATTAAATGTAACATTTGATGAAAAATCTTTATAGTTTAATATCAATATAATCTTAGAACCTGTTTAAAATCTTTTCAATAAAATTGAAATAAAGGCAAGAACAACCATTTGTAAGCTAGTATTTAATTTTTTTTCACAATTTTTTCATAATCTTCTGCATTTTTCTAATCATGCAAAACTTCGTTCTACAACTCATCTTTTTGGTAATACTACAAAAGAATGTAATTCATTACGTTTTATAACTTCAACATTTGCATTTATGATTGTTTTAATTTTAGAAGCAAATTTTTCACCAGTATAACCAGCATCTACTAGTATTTTTTGAACTGCAGAAAGATTTTCTTTTTCATTTTCAATCATTATTATAGCACTGTTACGATCTGTTTTTTCTGCTGTGGTTATGTAAATTGCATGTGGTAAACCTTGAGAATCAACAGCAATATGACGCTTTATTCCTGAAATCTTTTTACCAGCATCATAACCTTTGTTTTTAGTAGTATCTGTATTTTTAACACTTTGTGAATCAATTATACAAAAACTATTTTGTTCTTTTCTACCATTATTGATACGAAATGCCATGACTAATTTTTTTTAAAACTAATTGTAATACACTAGGTTCTTTACCATTATTTTTACTTCAAACTTGAAAATAATAATATACAATTTGTCATTTTGGAAAATCTTTTGGTAACATTCTTCATTGACAACCACTTTTTAATACATATAAAACTGCACAAAATACTTCATATAAATCTAAGCTTCTTGGTTTTGTTTTCTTTTTAGTATTTTCTAAAATTGATTTTATATTTTCAAATTGCTCTTTGCTAACATTACTAGGATAATTTTTACGCATATATACCTCTTATCTTAAAATATATAATCATTTTACCCTATTTCTCTAAAAGATTTTAAACAGGTTCTTAGTTAATCATTAACTTTTTTTAATAAAATTGAAGTTTAAACTTCAATTTTATTTTTTTTGTATTAATAAATAATTAATATTTTTATTTTGTTTAATGAATTTTTCTTCATATTCAGTTTTAATAAATGCTTCATCATTTTTTATTATATTATTATCTTGATGTAGATTAATTGTATATTCTAATAAATTTCATTTATTTTTTTGAAATTCCAAAAGTGAATAATTAAATAAATTATTATTATCTGTTTTAAAGTGAAGTTGTCCATTTTTTATTAAAATTTTTTTGTATATTTCTAAAAATTTTTGGTATGTTAATCTTCTTTTAAAATGTCTTTTTTTAGGTCATGGATCAGAAAAATTTAAATAAATTTTATTAATTTCATTATTGGCAAAAAGTTCTTTTAAATTTATGGCATCTTCTATAATTATTTTTAAATTACATAATTTATTTTCAATTATTTTTTTTAATAGTATAGTTACAATAGAAATGTTTTTTTCAATAGCAATATAATTTTGATTTGAATTTTGTTTAGCAAGATTTATAATGAAATTTCCTTTGCCACTTCCAATTTCAATATTGATTGGATTTTTATTTTGAAATATTTTTTTATTTCATTTCCCTTTGTAATTATAGGGATCATTAATACATAAATTATTATGTGTTAAAATAAATTCTTTTGCTCATGGTTTATTTCTTACTCTCATTGTAATTCCTTTTCTAATTTAATCAACATAGTTGTTATAAAAGTGTAACTTACTAATTTTAGAATTATATCAAAATTGAAGTTTAAATATCTTTTGCCAAAAGAATTTCATTATTATATTTATATCATGTAATATTTTTATTTAAATAAATTTTGTGAAATATTATAATTATATATTACCTTTTACTTTTTTAAAGTAAGAAAATAATAAAAAAATAACGGTATTTTATTATTTTTTTAATAAAAATCTTTATTTTTTACAACTAAATTAATAGTTAAAAGATTATGAACAAAAAACCCATTATTTTTTTTGTTTTTTTTGTATTTTGCTATTCCCTTTTACCATTACACTATGTTATACTTACAAGGCGTGATTGTTATTTATAAATGCTGATACACTGATATCAGTTGTCATTATATCACATGTTTTGTTCTTTATTTTATTAAAAATCGTTCTAAGGAGGATATAGCCAATGGCAATCATAGGAGACAAAGTAAAAATTCGTTTAGAAAGTTATGATCACTCAGCTATTGACCAAATAGCACAGAAAATTAAAGATGTGTTAAAAAAAGAAGGTGCTGAAGTGGTAGGTCCAATTCCATTACCAACTCATAAAGAAATTTTCACTATTCTTCGTTCACCGCATAAACATAAAGATTCACGTGAACAATTTGAAAAGAGAACTCACAAAAGAATTATTGGTGCTCAATTATCACCAAAATCTTTAAATGCTCTAAGTGGACTTACTATCCCTAATAGTGTTAGTATCTCTTTGATAATCGAATCTAAAGATGAAAAAAAATCAACTTTAAATCAAGTATCAAAAAAGATTAATAAAAAAAATTATTAAAATCGATAAATATTAATTATTTACAACATATTCCAAGGAGGAAATTATGAAAGGAATCTTAGGTAAGAAACTAGGAATGTCACAAGTTTTCTTAAACAACGGACAACTAGTTCCAGTAACAATTATCGAAGTACAACCAAATGTAGTAAGTCAAGTTAAAACAAATGTAAAAGACAAATATAGTAGTTTACAACTTGCAACGTTCGATCTTCGCGTTACTTTATCAAACAAACCAACAATCGGACACTTTAAAAAAGCCGACAGCCAACCTAAGCGCTTCGTGAAAGAAATTCGTAACATGAACGGATTTAATCATAAAGATCTTATTAATGTTGCTGACGTATTCACAGCAGGTGAATTCGTTGATGTCCAAGGAACTTCTAAAGGTAAAGGATTTACAGGACGTATTAAACGTCATAATCAATCACGTGGTCCAATGGGTCATGGATCAGGTTTACATCGTCAAATGGGTTCAACAGGTTCTATTAATGCTAACCGTGTGTTTAAATCACAACCAATGCCAGGGCAAATGGGAAATGTTAAACGTAGTGTTGCTAACTTAGAAGTTATTAAAGTAGATAAAGAAAATAATTATCTTTTAGTAAAAGGTTCAGTTCCAGGACCAAAACAAGGCTTTCTTGTTATTAAACAAGCAGTTAAAAAACCAATTCTCAAAACCCCAGTATCATTAGTTGTTAGAAATCAAAATACTACAACCGAAGTTACTGATGGTCAATAAAGTTAATTATGGAGGATAGCAAAATGAAAATTAATGTTGTTAACAACGCTGGAACAAAAGTTAGCGAATTAACTTTAAACGAAAAAATTTGAGGAATTGAACCCCACAAGCAAGCGCAGTTTGATAGTTTATTAAGTTATAATGCTACAAAACGTCAAGGAACACACGCTGTTAAAAGTCGTGCTGAAGTTGCTGGCGGTGGTAGAAAACCATGAAAACAAAAAGGAACAGGGAATGCGCGTCAAGGCTCAATTCGTTCACCACAATGAAAAGGTGGGGGGATTGTTTTTGGACCAAATACTGATCGTAATTATTTAATTGGATTACCAAAAAAAGTAAGAAGATTGGCAATAAAATCAGCATTGGCTGCCAAATTCCAAAATAAAAACATAGTTGTAATTGATGAATTAAACTTTGAAAAACCTTCAACTAAAATTATGTTAGAAACTTTAAAAGTTTTAGAATTAGCAAACAATAAAACACTAATTGTTTCAGGAATAAGCAATAAAGAAACAGTTATTAAATCAGGTCGTAATTTACCTAGAACAACAACAATCGCTGCTAATAGTATTAATATTTACGATTTATTAAATGTTAAAAAAGTATTGTTTACTACTGAGGCAATTAAAATCGTTGAGGAGGCTTTAATTTAATATGCATTTAAGTGAAGTTATAGTAAAACCAGTATTAACTGAGAAAACTTATAAACAAATGGCTGAAGGTATCTATACATTTACTGTTAACCGTAAAGCTAATAAAAGTCACGTTAAAAAAGCCTTTGAACAGATTTTTGAAGTTAAAGTAGCAGACGTTAATATTATTAATAGTAAACCAAAAACAAAAACTGTTGGTAGATTTGTTGGAAAAACATCGGCAGTAAAAAAAGCTCTTATTAAATTAGCTCCTGGTGAACAATTAAGTTTGTTTAGTTCTGAAGAACAAAGCTAATGAGATTGGAAGGAGAAAAAAACAATGGCAATTAGAAAAATTAATCCCACTACTGCAGGAAGACGTAATATGACCGTTCTGGATTACAAACAGAACTTAACTATTGGTAATAGCCCTGAAAAATCTTTATTAGTAAATTTAGTTAAACAAGCTGGTAGAAATAATCAAGGTAAAATTACAGTAAGACATCAAGGTAATGGTCATAAGGTTAAATACCGTATTATTGATTTTAAACGTAACAAAGACAATGTAGTTGGAACAGTTAAAACAATTGAATACGATCCAAATCGTAATGCTAACATTTGTCTTATTTCTTATCTTGATGGTGAAAAGCGTTATATCTTAGCACCAAAAGGAATCAAAGTAGGAGATAAGTTATTAAGTGGTGAAAACAGTGATACTGTTAAAATTGATATTACTGTTGGTAACTGTTTACCATTATCACAGATTCCACAAGGAACAGTTGTTCATAATGTTGAATTAAAACCAGGTAAAGGTGGACAAATGGCACGAAGTGCTGGTGGTAGTGTTCAAATTCTTGGTCGTGATGAAACAGCTAAGTATACATTATTAAAATTAACATCAGGTGAAGTTAGAAAAGTATTAAGTAATTGTCGAGCTACAATTGGTACAGTTGGAAATGATGATTATAACTTAGTAAACATTGGTAAAGCGGGAAGAAATCGTTGAAAAGGAATTAGACCTACTGTTCGTGGTAGTGTTATGAATCCAAATGATCACCCACATGGTGGAGGAGAAGGTAAAGCTCCAATCGGAAGAAAAGCTCCAGTAACACCATGAGGTAAAAAAGCATTAGGTTTAAAAACTCGTGATAGTAAAAAAGCATCAAATAAATTAATTGTACGAAGAAGAAATGCAACAAAGTAGGAGGAAAGTAATATATGTCAAGATCTTTAAAAAAAGGACCCTTTGCTGATAGTCATTTATTAAACAAAGTGGAAACTCAAAATAAAAATAAATCAAAAAAAATTATTCAAACTTGATCTCGTCGTTCAACAATTTTCCCACAATTTGTTGGACATACATTCGGTGTACATAATGGCAAAACACATTTACCTGTATATGTAACAGAAGATATGGTTGGTCATAAATTAGGAGAATTCGCACCCACACGTAAGTTTGGTGGTCACGGTTCTGACAAGAAAAAGCGTTAGGAGATAGAAATTATGGAAGCAAAAGCTCATTTAGATAAATTACGCATTAGTCCAAGAAAAGTGCGTTTAGTAGCCGATTTAGTTCGTGATAATGCTGTTGCCAAAGCTCTAGTAATTCTAGCTCATGAAAAAAAACGCGCAGCACAGCCAATTATAAAATTAATTAATTCAGCAGTTGCTAATGCTGCTAATAACTATGGAATGGAAGCCAACAAATTACGTATTAAGGAAATATTTGTAAATGAAGGTCCAACTATGAAAAGATTTATGCCCCGTGCTCATGGTAGAGCATATCAAATCTTAAAAAGAACAAGCAAAATCACTATCGTGGTTAGCGATAATTAGGAGGTAAATAAGTAATATGGGTCACAAAGTTAGTCCAAATGGATTAAGATATGGTATCAATAAAGATTGACAATCACGTTGATATACAACTAGTAACGAAGATTTAGCAAAATGAATTTTAGAAGACCACAAAATTAGAAAAGCACTATTTGCACATTTAAAAACTTCTGGTGTTTCTAAAATTGAAATTGAAAGAACTAAATCACAAATTACCTTATTTATCCACTGTGTTCGTGTTGGTTCAGTTTTAGGGCAAGGCGGTTCAAACATTGAAGTATTAACAACACTAGTTCGTAAAACAATTAAAAATCGTAAAATAGGTATTAGAATTAATGTTGTTGAAATTAAAAATCCTGATATTGATGCGCAAACAATTGCTAATACATTAGCACAACAAATAAGCAATCGTATGTCACATCGTACAACACAAAAATTAGCAATTCGTAAAGCACTTCGTGCTGGAGCAAAGGGAATTAAAACTCGTGTTTCAGGAAGACTTGGTGAAGCGGATATGGCACGTGTTGAAGGTTATTCAGAAAGTAGTGTTCCTTTAGCAACATTACGTAGTAATATTGATTATGCTACTGCTGAGGCAAAAACAACTTTTGGTCAAATTGGTATTAAAGTTTGAGTATATAAAGGTGAAATTTTATCAGGAACTGACTCAACTCAACCTGAAATTATTTCAAAATATAATCAAAGAAATAATAACAATCGCCGAAATAATTACTCACAACAACCACGTAAGGAGGTAAAGTAAGATGGCTATACCTAAGAGATATAAACACTCTTGCGTCCACCGTTTAAGTTATGAAGGAACTGCAAAAGGTTGTAAAACAGTTGCTTTTGGAACTTACGGACTTCGTGCTGAAGAAGGTTCTTACATTACTGAAAGACAAATTGAAGCAGCCAGAGTAGCAATGACACGTTACATGAAACGTGGTGGAAAAGTTTGAATTAGAATCTTTCCACATTTACCAATTACTAGAAAACCAGCGGAAGTACGTATGGGATCAGGAAAAGGTTCAATTGATCATTGAGTTTCAGTAGTAAAAGCAAAAACAGTTATGTTTGAAGTATCATATCCTAATGAAGCAACAGCACGTGAAGCATTGCGTCTTGCAATGCACAAGTTGCCAATCAAATGTAAAATTGTTACTAGAGAAATAAAACCAACAGAAGAAGTAAAGGTTGCTAAAAATTTAACAACAGAATTGGGTGAAGCAAATGGAAATGCAAGTAATTAAAAATAAATCAACTTTAGAATTACAACAACATGAAGAAACTCTTCGTGCGCAATTGTTTGCTTTACGAATTCAAAGTTCGTTAGGTAAACTAGAAACTCCGCATATGATAAATAATCTTCGTAAGGATATTGCTCGTATTAAAACTGAATTAACTATCAGAATTAATAATGGTGAAAAAATCAAACCATTATATATTAATAAAATGGTATTACCAGAAGAAAATAAAGAAAGCAAAAAAACTAAAAAAGTTGCTAAAGTTGATGATAAAAAAGATATTAAAGTTAAAACAATAACTAAATCAGAAGTTATTAAAGAATCAGATAAAATTGCTAAAAAAGAAGTTACTGAAAAAACAACTAAAGCAAAATCATCAAACAAAGAAGTTAAAAAAGTTACTACTACTAAAGTAGAAAAACCATCTAAAAAACCTACAGTTAAGAAAACTGTGACACCAGCTAAGGAGGACAAAGAATAATGACAAATATTATTCCAAGCAAACAACGTAAAACTTTTGTTGGAATTGTAAGTTCTGACAAAAATGATAAAACAATTACTGTTGTTGTTGAAACTTCAAAATGACATCCAATGTACCATAAAAGTTTTAAGTCAACTAAAAAGTATCATGCCCATGATGAAACTAACCAAGCTAAAATTGGTGACAAGGTTGAAATCATTTCAACTTGTCCACTTTCAGCTCTAAAACGCTTCCGTTTGTTAAAGATTATTGAATCTAAAACAAATAAAAAAGCTTAATTAACCAGGAGGATAAGAAAGATGTTACAAAATCTATCGTGAGCCAATGTGGCTGACAACACTGGTATTAAAGAAGTTATGGTTATTAGAGTTTTGGGTGGTAGTACTAAAAAATTTGCTAAAATCGGTGATATTGTTGTTTGTTCAGCAAAATCAGTAACACCTAATAGTGCAATGAAAAAAGGACAAGTTGTTAAAGCAGTTGTCGTACGTAGTAAATTTGGTGTAAAACGTAATGATGGTTCTTGTGTAAAATTTGATGATAATGCAGTAGTAATTATTAAAGAAGATAAAACGCCACGTGGTACTAGAGTATTTGGTGTCTTGGCTCGTGAAGTTAAAGAGCGTGGTTATAATAAAATTGCTTCTTTAGCAGAAGAAATTGTTTAGGAGGATGAAATAAATGGCAAGCAAAAAGAAACCAGTTATTAGTCTTGATACTAAATTAAAAAGAGGCGACCAAATTAAAATCATTGCAGGAAAGCATAAAGGTCATACCGGACCAATTATCCAAGTACTTCGTGAAAAAAATCGTGTTATTATTGAAGGTATTACTGCTAAGAAAAATAAAAAACCTACCCAAAATGATCAAGAAGGTGGAATTGTGGAAGTAAAAACTAGTGTTCACATTTCTAATGTAATGATCCTTGATGGTAAAAAAGATAAAAAAGTAACAAAAATTGGGTACAAAATTGATAAAGATGGCAAAAAAATTCGTATTGCACGAAGATCTGAAACAGAATTACGATAATAAAGGAGTAACAGCATAAAAATGAATCGTTTACAAGAAAAATATAATAAAACTATTATTCCCCAATTGCAAAAAGAATTAAATTTTACATCAATAATGCAAGTACCCAAAATTGAAAAAGTTGTTATTAATATTGGCGTTGGAGATGCAAGTAGTAATCCAAAAGCCATTGATAAATCAGTATCTGAATTATCAAAAATTACTGGTCAAAAACCAATTATCACTAAAGCAAAAAAATCAATTGCCGGCTTTAAATTAAGAGCAGGAATGCCAATTGGTTGTAAAGTTACATTACGTGGCGAAAAAATGTATGATTTTCTTGATAAATTTATCTCAATTTCTTTACCAAGAATTCGTGATTTTCAAGGTTTATCAGCTAAAGCATTTGATCAAAATGGTAATTACACTGTTGGTATTAAAGAACAAATTATTTTCCCTGAAATTAATTATGAAGAAGTAGATAAAGTTCGTGGCATGGAAATCTCAATTATTACCACAACATCAAATAATGCAACAGCATTATTGTTATTAAAAAAAATAGGATTACCGTTTAAAAAACAAGGAAAGCAGGTGGCATAAGATGGCAAAAACTTCATTAAAAGTAAGACAAGCCCGTAAATCAAAGTTTAGTACGCAAGCATATACACGCTGTCAAAAGTGTGGCCGTCCTCATGCGGTTATTCGTAAATTTATGTTATGCCGTATTTGTTTTCGCGGTTTAGTATACCAAGGACAAATTCCTGGTATTAGAAAAGCATCATGATAGGAGGTATATAATTATGATGACAGATCCAATAAGTAATATTTTAACAGTTATTCGTAATGCTATTAGCGCTGCGGATAGCAGTAAACATCGAGTAGTTAGTGTACCTTCTTCAAAACAACTAGTTAAGATAGCTGATATCTTGCAAAAAAATGGTTATATTGAAAAATATCGTGTTACTAAAGAAAATCCTAACAAACCTAAATTAGAACTTTTATTAGTTCATACTGGTAAAAGTCCAATTCTTGGTTTAAAAAGAATATCTAAACCAGGATTAAGAATGTATGCAAAATGTGAAGACTTACCAAGTGTGTTAAATGGTTATGGAATTGCAATCATTTCTACATCAAAAGGTATTATGACAAATAAACAAGCAAAAAAACTTGGTCTTGGTGGCGAAGTTCTTGCTTATGTATGATAAGGAGGAAACTATATGTCACGTATTGGTAACCGTATCCTTACCATTCCAGTAAATACTTCAATAACGCTAGATGCAAGTAACTTGTTAACTGTTACAGGAGCAAAAGGTTCTTTAAAAAAACTATTACCAAATGTTATTAAAATTAACGTTGATGAAGAGAAAAAAACAATTACTACAACAAGACCTGATGATAACAAAAAAAATAAACAACTTCACGGAACAACTAATTCATTAATTAATGGAATGTTAGTTGGTGTATCAACAGGTTTCATGAAAGAATTAGAAATAAATGGTGTTGGATATCGTGCTGCTGTTCAAGCTAATATCTTAAATTTAACATTAGGATATTCTCATCCTATTAAGTTTGAAATTCCGCAAGGAATTACCATTGTTGCTCCTAAACCAACAGTATTACAAATTAGTGGTATTGATAAACAATTAATTGGAGAAGTTGCAGCCAAAATTCGTAAATTCCGTAAACCAGAACCATATAAAGGTAAAGGAATTAAATATAAAAATGAACACATTCGTCGTAAGGAAGGAAAAGCTGCTGGTAAAGGTAAATAATCTTATACTGGCACTTAAGGAGAATAGAAAATGATTAATAAACAACAAGCTCGTAAAGTTCGTCATTATCGTATTCGTAGTAAAATTATGGGTACTAGTGAAAGACCACGCTTAAATATCTTTAAATCTAATAATAGTTTTTATGCTCAAATTATTGACGATACTGCTTCAAATACAATTATTGGTGTATCAACATTAACATTTAAAGATTTAGCATCAAAAAGCAATATAGATGCTGCTACTAAACTTGGAGAAACAATTGCTAATTTAGCTATTAAGAAAAAAATTAAAAAAGTGGTTTTTGATCGTGGTGGATATTTATATCATGGTAAAGTGAAAGCATTCGCAGAAGCGGCGCGTAGTGCTGGATTAGAATTCTAAAAAAGGAGATTAAAAGTATGAGTTTAGAAAATAAAAAAACAATTATTGATGATAAAGAAAATACTGAAGTTCAAAAATCAGTAGCAAAACCTTCTGTTAAAGCAGAAGTAAAAAATCCTGCTGGTAATGAAAATAAAATTAGATATACTAATTCATCACAACCAAGAAATAGCCACGATAAAAAAGAAAATAAAGTTCGTGAACCACGTAAAAATTTTGAACGTAAACCAAAAACTCCAAGTGAATTTATTGAAAAAGTGATTTGAATCAGAAAAATTAACAAAGTAACAACTGGGGGAAGAAGATTGCGTTTCTCTGCTGCTGTTGCTATTGGTAATGGTAAAGGAGTAGTTGGTTTTGGTATATCTAAAGCCAATGAAGTTCCTGATGCAATTAAAAAGGCAATTGAAGCTGCTCACAAAAATTTAACAACAATTACGATAACTAAAAACAATAATTCTATTGTTCATGAAGTTAAAGGTAAATATTGTGGAAGTGAAATTTTATTAAAACCAGCTAAAGAAGGAATCGGAATTAAAGCTGGTGGATCTGCTCGTGATATTTTAGAATTAGCTGGTATTCATAATATTTATTCAAAAGCATTTAGATCTAGAAATAAAATTAATTTAGCTAGAGCAACAATTGCAGGTCTTGGCAATGTTAAACCAGCAGAATATTTTATAAAAAATAAAAATCTTACTACTAAGCGTAGTAATGGTTAGAGGTGGATTATGGAAACAACATTACATAACTTAAAACCAACACCAGGTTCTCGTAAAGACATTAAACGTTTAGGTAGAGGAACTTCATCTGGAAAAGGTAAAACGGCTGGTAAAGGGACAAAAGGACAAAATGCCCGTACCGGTGGTGGAACAAGACCCGGATTTGAAGGAGGACAAACACCACTGTACCGTCGTATTTCAAAACGAGGGTTTACTAACTTTACTACAACCAATTATAGTATTATTAACTTAGAACAAATTGATTTAATTAAAGAGCATGAAATAACACCTGAACTTTTATTTCAATTAAAATTGATTAGAAGTAAAAAAGATGGTATTAAAGTTCTTGGTAAAGGTAAATTAACAACACCAAAAACAATTAAAGCTCATAAATTTTCAAAATCAGCAATTACTGCTATTGAACAAGCCGGAGGAAAAGCGCAGGTGATCTAAGTGTTCACAACAACCCGTGAATTAATAAAAAAGTATAAAGAAGTTATAATTAGAATTTTATTTACCATTTTTATTTTATTTATCTTTCGTGTTGGAGCATTTATTACAGTTCCAGGAGTAACTTTGAATGAAGATTTAAGTAGCAGTAATAGTAGTGGTATTGAATTCTTTAATTTAATTTCAATGTTAGGTGGTGGTGCTATTAGCAGATTTTCTGTTTTTGCACTTGGAGTCTCACCTTACATTACTGCATCAATTATTGTGCAGTTATTATCAACTGATGTTGTTCCTACTTTAACAAGATGGGCTAAATCAGGCGAAAAAGGTAAGAAAAAATTAGAGTTAATGAATCGAGTATTAACTGTTCCCTTTGCTATTATGCAAGGTTTTGCCACTATCTTTGGCTTACAATCTCAACATATTATTAGTGTTGATTGAAGTTCGGGATCGGGAGCAGCCGGACCAGAAGTTTTCTATTATGTATTAATTCCAGCTATTTTACTAGCAGGGACAATGTTATCATTATGAATGGCTGATCAGATTACTAATCGTGGTATTGGTAATGGAATTTCACTAATTATTTTTGGTGGAATTGCTGCTAATTTACCATTTAACTTTGCTTCAACTTTTAAGTATTGAGTAGGACCAGATACTAATAACGGTGTTATTTTTCAAGGGGCTTTAAAATTTGCTCTTTATTTTGCAGCCTTCCTACTGATTATTCTTGTTGTTGTATTCTTTAGTGAATCAGAGCGACACTTACCAATTCAACAAACTGGTAGTGGTTTAACTTTAAAGGGTGATAAAAGTTCTTATTTACCTTTAAAAGTTAACTCAGCCGGAGTAATTCCTGTTATTTTTTCTTCGGCACTAATTACTGCTCCAATGACAGTGGCACAAATTGTTGATCAAAATAGTGGTTTTGGTAATTTTGCTAGAAATTATTTATCTTTACAGTCGTGGCCGGGAATTAGTATTTTTGCTATAATGACGATTATGTTTACTTTCTTATATGCACAAGTGCAAATTAATCCAGAACAAATGGCTAAGAATTTTCAAAAATCAGGAACTTATATTCCTGGCGTTCAGCCAGGGAAGGAAACAGAAATTTATATTAAAAGAATGTTAAATCGTTTAAGTACGATTGGTTCCTTTTTCTTAACTGCTGTTGCAGTAACTCCATTTTTGATTTCTAAATTTACTAATCTACCTTCTTCATTAGCAGTTGGTGGAACTGGATTAATAATTATGGTTGGAGTAGCATTAGATACAACAAAACAAATTAAGGGACGAATTACTCAACATTCATTCTTAAATTATAAGGACAACAAAGATGTTAAAGAACACTTATGGTCTTAGGGGGTAACGATGAATTTAATTATTTTAGGTCCACCAGGATCAGGGAAAGGGACACAGTCACAGTTTCTGAAAGAACAATATAATTTAATGCATTTATCAACTGGTGATTTGTTTCGTGATGAAATCACAAAACAATCACCAGTAGGTAAAAAAGCTCAAACTTATGTTAATAAGGGTCAATATGTTCCTGATGAGATTACAAATGAGATTATTAGTAATACTTTAAAAAATATTAAACATAATTTTATTCTTGATGGTTATCCAAGAACAATCTCACAAGTAGCATTATTAGACAAAGTATTAACAAGTTTGAATGAAACGCTTTCAATGGTATTGTATCTAGATATTAATGAAGAAACAGTTATTAAACGTTTGTCTTCAAGAGTTACTTGTCCTCAATGTAAAGCAATTTATAATCTTAATTTCCTACCACCAAAGATTACTGGTATTTGTGATAATGATGGGGTAAAATTAATTAAGCGAATTGATGATAGTGATGAAAAGACAATTATCAATCGTTTAAAAACTTACAAAGTAGCAACGGCACCATTGGTAGATTCTTATCAAGAACGTGGATTGTTAAGAACAGTGGATGCCAACCAAGATAATAGTGATATTAAAAAACAAATTAAATCATATTTATCATCATTAAAAGGAAATAAAAATAATGGTTAACATTAAAAGTCAAAGTGAAATTCAAAATATCAAAGCCGCTAGTCAAGTTGTAGCACTTATTCATAAAGAGTTAGCAAAGATAATAAAAGTTGGGATAACGGGTAAAATACTTGATAAAGTGGCAGCACAAATTATTAAAGAAAATAATGCTGTACCTTCTTTTTTAAATTATCATGGGTTTCCTGCCACAATTTGTGTTTCAGTTAATGAACAATTAATTCATGGCATTCCTAATGATAAACCTTTTAAAATGAATGATATTGTGAAAATTGATGCTGGTGCTGCTGTTAATGGTTATCATGCAGATGCTGCCTTTACAATGTGTGTTGGTGGGAAACCAACACCAGAACAAGCAAAACTTATTAATGTGACTAAAGAATCATTAAATAAAGCAATAGCAATTATTGCACCAGGAGTTAGAATTGGTGATATTAGTAACGCCATTCAAACTTATGTAGAAAGCGAAGGCTTTTATTTACCAACATCATATACTGGGCATGGTATTGGTAAAAAACTCCACGAAGACCCAGCTATTCCTAATGTTGGTAAGCCCAACACTGGAATAAAATTGCAGTCAGGAATGACAATTTGTATTGAACCAATGGTTCAAACAACAACTGATAAAATTCTGGTTTTAAGTGATAAGTGAACAGTAGTTGCTGCTGATAAACAGCAGACTGCTCACTTTGAACACACTATCCTAGTAACTAATGATGGATGTGAAGTACTAACAATACTTAATGAAAATCAAAAAAATAATGAGGAATGTAATTAATGGCTAAACCAAAACAAGTAGTTAAACCCAAAGTTCAAAAAGTAAAAAAAACTAATGATAGTACTATTGAATGTGAAGGTATAGTAATAGAAGTCTTACCTAATGCTAGATTTAAAGTAAAGTTGAATGAATATGACTTTACTCCTATTGTAAGACCATCTGGTCGTATGCAAACACATAAAATTAAAATTATCAAAGGTGATCATGTAAAAGTTGAATTATCAACTTATAATTTAACTGAAGGACGAATTACTTTTCGTAACAGAATGGCTACTACACATTTACCGATAAATAAAGATGATGAAAACAAAGAAAACTAATAGTTTAACAGGAGGAAAATGATGAAAGTACAAGCATCAGTTAAAAAAATTTGTGACAAATGTCAACCAATCAAACGTAAAAAACGTAATGTAATCATTTGTGAAAATCCTAAACATAAGCAACGTCAAGGATAGAAATATTAAGGAGGAAAAATAAATATGACATCAAATACTAATAATGCAAGTCGAAGAATTGCGCAAGTAAATATTCCTGGAAATCAACATACAGTAATTGGTTTAACAAGAATTTATGGAATTGGTCGCAGCAAATCTTCAGAAATATTAAAAGAACTAAAAATTGAAGAAACTAAAAAAATTAATGAATTAACAGAAAAAGAATTAAGTTCAATTAGTCAATTAATTGAAAAGAAATATAAAACTGAAGGTGAACTAAGACGTGAAGTGTCTTTAAACATTAAGAGATTAATGGAAATTGGATGTTATCGTGGTATTCGTCATCGTAAAGGATTACCAGCCAGAGGACAATCAACAAAAACTAATGCAAGAACTTGCAAGGGACCACGTAAAACGGTTGCTAACAAGAAAAAAGCAAGTTAATTAGGAGGAAAAAAATAATGAATATAAAAACAACAGTAAAGAAAAAAATTAAAGTTAATCCTAATTTTATTAAAGCAAAAGCATTTATTAAAGCAAGTTTTAATAATACTATTGTTACTATTACTGATCTTAATGGTAATGTTATTGCTTGATCAAGTGCTGGAGCAGTAGGTTTCAAAGGAACTCGTAAATCAACTCCTCACTCAGCACAGTTAGCAGCTGAAGCTGCAGGTAAAACTGCTATGGAACATGGAGTTAAAATTTTAAGTGTTTTTGTTAATGGAACAGGACCAGGAAGAGAACCATCAATTCGTAGTTTACAAGCAGTAGGTTTTGAAATCAAAGATTTAAATGATGTGACACCAATCCCTCATAATGGTTGTCGTCCACCAAAAAAACCAAGAAAATAAAGTAGGTGAAAATAAAACATGGAACAACAATTTTTAAAACCAAAATTTAGTTTAAACAGTGAAAATAGTGCTATTAATTACAGTGAATTTATTGTGAGTCAATTAGAACGTGGTTATGGAACAACTTTAGCTAATGCCTTAAGAAGAACATTATTATCTTCAGTACCAGGTATTTCTGTATATGCAATTAGAATAAGTGGTGTATCTCATGAATTTACTGCAGTTAAAGGTGTAATTGAAAATGTTTCTGAAATAATTTTAAATGTTAAGGACTTAGTTTTAGCTTTTGATGGTGATATTCAAAAGGACGAAAAAATTGCTAATTTAAAAATTAGTATTACTGGTGAACAAGATATTACTGCTGGAGATATTATTTGTCCAACTGATGTTAGAGTAGTTAATCCAGAATTAATTATTGCTCGAACAACTTCAAGAAATGTTCTTTTTGAAATGGAATTAATGGTAAAGAAATCTCGTGGTTATTCTTCATTTGAGGAAAATAAAAAAGAAATTGCTAATAGTTCAGGCATTATTGCTATTGATTCAAACTTTTCACCTGTTGAAAAAGTTGATTATAAAATTGAACCTGTAACTAAAACATTAAAGGGTATTGAATATGAAAAATTAATTCTTCGTGTACAAACTAATGGTTCAGTTAAAGCAGCATCAGCTATTGCAATGGCAGCTAAAATTTTAATGAGTCATATTGAGTTTTTTGTTAATTTAGATGATAATGTTAAAAACTTTGAAGTTATTTCAATTACTAATGAGCAAGAAAATAATGATTTAAACAAAGCCTTAGAAGAATTGAATTTAACTGTTCGTTCATACAATTGTTTAAAACGTGATGGTTATAAAACTTTGGGTGATATTGTAACTAAAAGTTTAGATGAAATTAAACAAATTAAACATTTAGGTTCAAAATCAATTAAAGAAATTGAAGATTGTGTATCAAAACATAATTTAGAGTTTTCTATTAAAAACTAAGAAGGAGGATAAGAAAAAATGTCATATATTAACGATATCGGAAGAAATAGTGCTAAAGTAGATGCTGAAATCCGTAATTTAGCAAGTGAATTAATTGTTCATGGAAAATTAGTTTTGTTAGAAAAAAGAGCAAAAAGATTACAAACATTTATTGAACCTTTAGTAACGTTAGCTAAACGTGGTGATTTGCATTCAAGAAGAATGGCAATTGCTAAATTGCGTAAAATTACAACTAAAGAGCATCCAAAGGATGGTGTTATTCCAACATTATTTGGCAATATTGCTGAAAGATATAAAGACCGTAAAGGTGGATATACAAAGTTAATTAAAGTAGATAATAGAACTGGTGATAATGCACCAATGGTATTAATTACTTTTGTTTAATTAAAAATATTAAAGCAAGAAAATTTTGGAAAGAGTAAAGCATTTTTATGTTTTCTCTTTTTTATATGTTGACAATTTTAAATAAAATTGTATTTTTTAATACAATTATTGATAAATATTTTTTTATGGTATTTTTATTATTTCAATGTTATATTACATATATAAGTTTTATTTTATAAAAATTTATAGATTATTACTCCTTATTTTTGTAAGGAGTTTTTAGTTTTTTTAATTAAAAATAAAACTTATATATTTGATCGGGATAGTATTTGGATTATTTGTATATAAAACAATAATTATCAAAAAAATATCAGTCAATAATTAAAATTATTTTTGTAAAGAAATTTACTAGATATAGTAATTTTTAAATATTTATCTCAAATAAAGGAGAAAAAATATGAAAAAAATGGTTGTTGCTAATGCACAAGGTATTGTTGAAGAAAATCTTACTAAGGAACAAAGAGTACTTAATCATTCTAAATTTACTCCAACAGGAATTTTTGTAGTTAAAGGATCAAAAATAACAATAAAATTATTAGAAAATGATGAATCTTTACTTAGCATTTTTATTGGACAATGAGGAAGTTATAAAAATTTAAATGATGGTCAAAGTTTAAAACCAAAAGAGTATGTTATTAATGAAGAAAATCAAACTATTATTTCTGAAATAGAAGGTATGTTATATCTGTATAATAAAAGTGAAAGTACTGATTACAAAGTATTAATTACTGCTGAATCAGAAGTAGAAGATCCAACATTTGTTACTAGTAAAATAATAAATAAAAAATATAATGAAACATTAAATAATAACATTAATTCACGATTTGCTAAAATTATTGTTGAAGATCCAATAGAAGTTCCAACATTTGTTGTTGATACAACAACAAATGAAGAATTTCAACAAATGTTATATGATAATATAGAATCACCATTTGTTGAAATTATTGGAGAACATGTTTTTGGAACATTCCAAATGGAACTTGCAAAAGAATTATGAATAGATGAAGATCCTAATAACTATAATATTAATGAAACATTTACTCGTTTAGATAAGGTTTATGAATTAACAAGTACAGTTAGTGGATTAAATTTAGAATATAATGGTATTGCTCGAAAGGTTAATAATAAAATACATATTACAAATCCTGATACTGGTGCAGGAAAAGCATTATTTAAGAAGAAACCTAATGAGGGTTGATATATATATGACATGAGATAGGACACACATTTCAAAATCCACGTTATAAATGAAATGGAGGCTTTTATGTAATCTGTGTATCTTTGTTTTACAAAGTACTAGTTTAGATTAATTCTATCTTCAAATTTTATCATAAAATGAGCAATTGCTGTATTTCAATTTTGAATGGGCATTGTTCATTTTTTTGTTATATTTTCAATTGCTAAATAAAATATTTTAAAAACTGCCATATCATTAGGAAAAACTTTTTTATTTCTGATAATTTTTCGTAATTGACTATTTACAGATTCAATAGCATTTGTTGTATAAATCACTCTTTTAATTTCTGCAGGATAACTAATAAAAACCATTAAATTATCTCAATTTTTATATCAAGATTTAGCAATTTGAGGATAGTGTTTATTTCACTTATTTTCAAAGGATTCTAAAGCCTGCATTGCTTGTTCTTCACTACATGCAGTATAAATTGGTTTTAAATCTGCAACTAGAGATTTTCTATGCTTATATGAGACATATTTCAAACTATTTCTAATTTGATGAACTATGCATAATTGATGTTCTGTTTTAAGATAAACTGATTGTATTGCTTCTGACATGCGTTAAATTATCACTGCAGGCAATAAGAATATCATTTAAGCCACGATTTTTCATTTCTGTGAAATTTGCTAATCAAAATTTAGCACCTTCATTTTCACTAATTCATAAACCTAAAACATCTTTTTTACCTTCTAAATCAATTCCTAAAGCTATATAAACTGATTTGTTAATAATGCGTTTATCTTGTCGTACTTTAACTACTATACAATCAAAATAAACAATAGGATAAATGCCTTCTAATGGTCTATTTTGTCATGCTTTGACATCAATCAATCACATCATCAGTAATTTGTTGACTAATAATACTTTCACTAATATCAGCACCCTGATATAACTCTTGTAACTGCATTCTAATATCTGATAATGTCATACCTTTTGCATATAAGGAAAGAACTTGTTGATCAAAACCATCAAATCTTCTCTGTCTTTTTGGCACTATTACAGGAGTAAAATTACTATTACGATCTCGTGGTACATCAATCTCAATTTTACCTTGTTGAGTTATTAATTTTTTTGAACTTATACCATTACGAGCATTGTCACTATTACTATGTTGATTTTTTTCATATCCTAAATAATTTTGCATCTCAGAATTCAACATTTTTTCAACTAAACGTTTTGTTAATTCTTTATATAAACCCCCTTCTTTAAAAACTGTTGTTAAATCTTCAGTATTTTCTAATAATAAATCTACTGCTTTTGATATTGGATCATTATTATTAAAGTTATCTTTTTTAGCCATCTGTAACTCACTCTTTCTAGTCATTTAATTATATTTACTAGAATTAATTAAACATAGTTATTTTTGTAAGTTACACAGATTACTAAACATTACCAATAGTAATTTTAATATTTTGGTTTTCTTTTTCATTTTGAATTATTATCAACATTACGTTTAAAATCATTTCTATTATTATGAGATGAAAAATTTAATTTAGTTGGTACTTTAACAACATTTTTAGGCAAATTTCAACCTGTAGTATCTAGTAAAGTAATTTCATGATTTTGATAATATTGAATTTCTTGAATTTCATTATATTGAACTCTATTACTTACTAAAGTAATAGCAGTTCCTTGTGCTCCAGCACGAGCTGTTCTACCAATACGATGAGTATAGTATTCATATTCACGTGGAATATCATAATTAAAAACATAATCAATGCCATTAATGTCAATTCCTCTAGCAACAACATCAGTAGCAATTAATACTTTAACCTTACCATTTTTAAATTGTCTCATTGCTTCCATACGTTCTCTTTGACTTTTATCACCGTTAATAACAGCACATTTAATATTATTTTGTTCTAATAATTGTGCAATTTTGTTAGTAAAAGCTTTTGTATTTGAAAAAACAATACTTAATTGTGGTTGTAATTTTTGATATAAAGTAACTAATGCAGTTTCTTTTGTTATATTACGACAATCAAAATAATATTGTTTAATATTTGCTTGTTGTAATTTTTGACTTTCATCTTCAACAGTAATACTAACTGGATTATTTTGATAATCATCAGCAATTTTTAAAACTGGTTTTGACATTGTTGCTGAAAAAAGGACAGTTTGAATATTTTGTGGTGAATTCTCAAATAAGAAATCAATATCTTTTTTAAATCCCATTTTTAACATTTCATCTGCTTCATCTAAAACTAATGTTTTAATTGAATTTAATCTTAAACTACCACGATTAATATGATCAGTAATTCTTCCTGGTGTTCCAACAACTATATTACTAGTTCTTAAATCATATAATTGATTTCTAATATTAACACCACCACATAATAAAGCAACATTAACACCATTTAAAAAATAAGCATATTTTTTTACTTGTTTAGCAACTTGGATTGCCAATTCTCTAGTTGGACAAACAATAATGGCTTGATTACGATATAATTTTATATCTAAATTATGTAATATAGGTAAGACAAAAGCAGCAGTTTTTCCGGTTCCGGTATGACTTTTTCCAATAATATCTTTTTTTTGTAAAGAAACTGGAATTGTCTTCTTTTGAATTGGTGTTGGGGTAGTATAACCTCATTTAGCAATAGCAGCAGTTAATTCTTGTTTTAAATTTAGTTCTGTAAAACTCATATATTTCTCCTTAAAAATAAATTTTGAATAAATTTAGAAAAAATGATAATTATAACCTGAAAAATAACCTCTAAAAGAGGATTATTTTGAAAAAGGATTAGTTTTATTTATTATTTATATATAATATACTTACTTACATTTTAAAGTATTAATTCATCTAATTTTTCTAAAATTAAAAGTTGTCAAATAATTTCATGATATTATTTATTTCTTTGACATCATTAACAACTTTTTGATATTTTTTTATCAATCATATCTTAAAAGAAAATTGCGAATTAATCAACAACTTAAATATAATACACTATTTTTAATTAAATGTAAAGATAAATTTTTAGAAATGAAAATATAAAAATAATAATTAAAATACTATACAAATTTTTAATTTTAATCAATTTAAAAATTTAAATTATATTAGAAATTTTTTATCATAACAAAAAAATTTGAAAAATAATATAAATTATCAAACATTAGTATCTGCTTTTTTAATAATTCAATTATCAAATAAAATATGATTATTTTTATGATTCTTAATCATTCCAATTAAAAAACTAGTGTTTGCATAACGAATAGTTAAATAATTATAACCATGCATACCACCCGCATTTCTTTTAACTTTAAATGTATTATCATTTACTTTTTCCACACTAGTTCTATCACTTAAAGTAGGATTTTTTGCTCCTTTTCAAAGACCATTTAAAGTAACTGAAATATTACCTTTAATAAGATCTTCGGTTGTAGCTTTAGAATTTATTTTTGAACTAATATAGTCACTAATATCACTCATTTTTTTATTATTTTGAACAAAGTCATCAAAATCTCCAGGATTCATATATATTGTTAAATTATTATCAGTAGTTATATCAATACGCCCTTCAGCAAATGCACTTTTTGTATAAAATATTTTACCTAATGTTGTTGCTGTTTGCTCTGCTCATTCACCTTGCGTTTGATTAGGATTAATATTAATAAAATCTAAAGTCATTGGTGTTAATCTTAATCCTGAAATGCTTCAATCACTAATAGTGATTTTTCCAAAAGCATTAATTTTCTTTTTATTTTCTTCAGGCACTCCTTGTTTTCCAACAAGTCACTTAGTAATCTCATCTGAAAAAGCTGTTGCTGTTGGTGATAAATAATTTTTCAAAGAATCAATTGCTTCATCAATTGTAGGTTTAGTAAGCGCTTCATACATATGATCACCACTAGCATACACATCATTTTTTTGAAGAACTTCTGATTGAGCATTAATATCAACTTTAGTAATATTAACTTTATTGTTATTAAGTTTTCCAGTAATTAATTCTTTTGCTTTTTGTAATAAACTTTCACTATCAGTAGTGGCGTTTTCCATTTCTATCATAAAATCTTTTAATACTTTTGTTACATTACCAGTTGAAGCTTCAATTAAATCTTTTAAATTAGCGCCAGTATTAGCGTAATTAAAATCAAAAATATTAGATACTTCAATTTCTGTCTTTTTGTTACTTTCATCTTTATAAGATAATTTTAATTTTAAATCTGTAGTAAGTTTATATCACATTGTTATCTTATACGTTTCTGGATCATAATTTTCAATACCAAAATCAGCTTTTTCCTTAGTTCAATTGAATTGTTTATTTGTCATTGTTGTTCCATTAAAATCAATTTTTAAAATTTCATTAGTAGTTATATTATTAAATAATGGTTTTAAATCAGATGGTTGTAATAAATAATCTTCAATAATAAAATTTGTAATATCTTCTTGAAGCCTAGTTAAAAATATATCTTTTATTTCATTATCAACCAGACTGTCACTATCTTTAGATAAACTATTTAAATTATTAGTAATATCTTTTCCAAATTCACCAAATTCATCTTCAAAAGTTAAATTCTTATATTCACTAATTAAATTTGCAAGTCCTAAACTAATTTGCTCTTTAGCTTTTTTTAATAATTCTTGTACATCAGCATTTTCCGATACTTCATCATCAGTATCAGAACTATTACCATTTCCACATGCCACTACATTTACTGCTAATGGTGCTGTTAATCCAAAAATTGCTAATAATTTTAATATTCCCTTCACTCTAGTACCCTCCTAAAATTTCTTTTAATATCTTTTATTAAAGTTTTAGTATATTCTATAATATTTATAATTAAAATGTTGTGAATATATTAAGTTTAATATTTATGTAAACTAATAAGTTTATAAAAAAAATCAAGTTTAATTTAATAATCAAAAAATAAGCATTGTAATCATAATTATTAGATTATCTTTTATATCAAAATTTGTTAAATTTTATTACTTATAATTAAAATGTTCAAATAATATTTCTTTTTTTAATACAGTTTAATAATAAATATTTTTTCATTTTCATTAAATTATATTTTATAAACAAAAAAAATAATTGATTATAATTGATAATATGTAAAGGAGAAAAAATAATGGACAGATTACTAGAAACCACAACGAAAACTATAGAAAAAACTAAAACCAAAAAGGCAAGTTGATTTAAGTTATTTAGATTAATTATAATTAAAATTAGTTACAGTTTTATTACAGCATTTTTATTTTTATTTTCAATAGTAATTTCGGTATTGAGCATTAGTGTTTTGTTTTTTTTAAATTTATCAATAGAAGATTTTATTATTGATTTACAATATTATATTATGATTTTTTATAGTATATTTTTATTTATTTTTATTTTATTAAATGCTATAAAAATTTTTGGTACTCAATTTGAAGATAGTTCTTTCTTATTATTACTTACTAAACCTTATACAAGAAATGTTATTATTTTAACTCAATACGCTGCTTTATTTTTTATGAGTTTAACTTTTATTTTCATAAATATTATTGCTTTATTAATCTTTGGCGGGATTTGCGGAATTATTATAAAAGTTTCTTATTTAACTTTTTACGTATTAACGATCCTAAAGTTTTTTGGCTTTTGCTCTTTATTTGCTGTTTTAGTTACTGTTGGTGTAGTAACAATGTTAGCTTTTACTCCATCACAAACAGTTTTTTTAATTTTTGTTATTTTCTGTAGTCTATTTTTATTAGGTGGTTTGCCTTACTCATTAACCAAAATAAATAGTGACATTATTAAAATTAATTTTGAAAATAATATCCAATATACTGTTAGTGAAATCAAAGAAGCAATTTTATTTAAACAAAATTTAGAAAAAGGATTAATTAAATATCCAAATTTAACAAAAGCTATTTTTGATTTTTATTCTAATCTTAGTGATCAAGAATTAAAGGATATTAAAGAAAATAATGTTATTAATAAGCGTATTGATTTTTATCAAAAATTAGGATTTATTAAAACAAATCCTACTGTTAAAACTCTTAGTGGTAAAACAACCTCTTGAAAACCACCTGAATTTCAAAATAAAAATATATTTATGAAAATTACTTTTAATAGTTATTTTAAAAACTTAGATGAATTAAAAAACAATGTTGATAATAATCAAATTACAGAAGACTTAATTAATATAATTAATGATTATGATAAAAAATATAATATTGATTCATTTATGGATCTGCAAAGCGGTAAAGCACCTTCACTATTAACATACGATACTGATATTAATAATACTTATATACAAATTACAGGTCCAATATTAGAACAACCTGTTCCACTATCACCCAAGGAAATTAAAAATATTTTTATTGATACATATGCATATAAATTTGATTTTCGTAATGAATTTAATAAAATTTTTTATAATCCTGTTTATTTTTTAGTTAGAACAACCGAAGAATATATTTATAATCAAATTTATATTTATCGTCAGATTACTAATAATTCTGTTACTAATGATAAAAATTATAAAAATTACATTAGTATTGCAAATAGTTATCAATTTATCAATGCAATAAATTTTATTGAACATTGAAATCAAATTTGGACTTATTTTATGGACTACTATGGTGATTTTTGATTTGAACCTTATGCAACATCTAGTATCGATTTTGATACACAAAAAAATACTTTATTTAGTTATCCTGATTTTAAATTAAATAATAAAAAAATAAAAACCGATAACATTGATTATTTTCAAAATAATAAATCAGTTCTTGAAATATATTGTGGATTTTCTATCATTTTATTCTTACTTTCTTATTTAATGTATAATCGAAAAATTGTTAGTTAGGAGAAAACTTATTATGGGAACTACAGAAGACATTATGATTAGTGTCAGAAACTATAACAAAAAATTTAAAAAGTTTAATATTAGTAATATAAATTTTACTGTATTTAAAGGAACTATTCATGCTTTGGTTGGTCAATCTGGTAGCGGAAAATCCGTTTTATTAAAGTCTATCATTGGTGCAATGCCTAGTAACAGATACAGTGGTACAATTAAGGTTAATGATTACAAAGCAGGAAGTGCAAAATCAAAATTAAGCTTAGGTTATTCCTTAAATTTAGAAAACTTTCCACAAGGTTTAACAGCTTATAATTTTCTAAAATATTTAGGACAAACAACTACTATTACCGATAGTGCTTTAGAAGTTAATTTACAAAAATTATTAAATAATTTTAATTTATGAGAACATCGTAATAAGGGTTTAAATTCTTTCTCTTCAGGAATGAAAAATAGAATTATGCTAATTCAAGCCTTAGCACATGATCCAGAATTAGTAATTCTTGATGAACCTGGTGCAAACTTAGATTCAGAGTCACGAAAATATTTTACAAATGTATTAAAAAGATTAAAAGAAGAAGGTAAAACTATTTTCTTAACAACTCATATGATTAACGAGGTTAAAGATATTATTGATGATTGTACTATTATTGATTTGGGAAAAATGCTTTATAGTGGACCAATAGCAAAATTTGATGTTGGCAAAATTTTTATTTTAACTACCAACAATTTACCATTAACAGCCACTATATTAACAAAATATCAATATCAATTTAAATATCTTAAAGATTTAAATGAAATCTTAATTCGCTTAGATACACAAGAAAAAATTGATAATCTTAGTTCAATTTTAAATAAATATAAAATTGGTATTCAAAATCTTTATGAAAAAGAAATAGATTTATCACATTTAAAAAATTTTTTATAAAATAAAAAAACAAAAATTTAACTATAAAATTTCTAATCTTTTTAATTTCTCATAGTATAATTATTTATAAACTTAATATAAGTTTAATTATTTTAAATAAATACCTTTACATTTTAATAAGGAGAAAAAATGCGAAAAGTTAATGAATGAATAAATAAACATCAACATGAATTTAAGAAAACACTTGAAGAAAGAAATCAAATAAAAATAAATTGAGAACAAGAACACAAAATAATTAATAATTTAAGAGAAGAAATAAACAACAAATATAAAAAAACTAATTTAATAAAAAAATAAGTTACTCTATAGAGTAACTTATTTTTTGTTAACTATTACATTTTGCTAATTTTGCTTGATGTTCTAAATTAAAAGTAAATTCACTATTCAATTCTACTTGTAAATTAGGATTTGTTTTTAAACGAAGTTTATATTTTTTAGAGTAATAAGCAAAGTATCAAGTTATTGCAAAAATCACATTACTTAAAATAAATACTAATTCAATAACCATAGCAACTATTGCACTTGAATCAGTTGCTGTAACTGCATCATAAATAATAGAATAATAATGTCAAACGAACATTAAACGGTAATGTTTAGTAATCTGTGTAACTTACAAAAATAACTATGTTTAATTAATTCTAGTAAATATAATTAAATGACTAGAAAGAGTGAGTTACAGATGGCTAAAAAAGATAACTTTAATAATAATGATCCAATATCAAAAGCAGTAGATTTATTATTAGAAAATACTGAAGATTTAACAACAGTTTTTAAAGAAGGGGGTTTATATAAAGAATTAACAAAACGTTTAGTTGAAAAAATGTTGAATTCTGAGATGCAAAATTATTTAGGATATGAAAAAAATCAACATAGTAATAGTGACAATGCTCGTAATGGTATAAGTTCAAAAAAATTAATAACTCAACAAGGTAAAATTGAGATTGATGTACCACGAGATCGTAATAGTAATTTTACTCCTGTAATAGTGCCAAAAAGACAGAGAAGATTTGATGGTTTTGATCAACAAGTTCTTTCCTTATATGCAAAAGGTATGACATTATCAGATATTAGAATGCAGTTACAAGAGTTATATCAGGGTGCTGATATTAGTGAAAGTATTATTAGTCACAAATTACTGATGATGTGATTGATGATGTCAAAGCATGACAAAATAGACCATTAGAAGGCATTTATCCTATTGTTTATTTTGATTGTATAGTAGTTAAAGTACGACAAGATAAACGCATTATTAACAAATCAGTTTATATAGCTTTAGGAGTTGATTTAGAAGGTAAAAAAGATGTTTTAGGTTTATGAATTAGTGAAAATGAAGGTGCTAAATTTTGATTAGCAAATTTAACAGAAATGAAAAATCGTGGCTTAAATGATATTCTTATTGCCTGCAGTGATAATTTAACAGGCATGTCAGAAGCAATACAATCAGTTTATCTTAAAACAGAACATCAATTATGCATAGTTCATCAAATTAGAAATAGTTTGAAATATGTCTCATATAAGCATAGAAAATCTCTAGTTGCAGATTTAAAACCAATTTATACTGCATGTAGTGAAGAACAAGCAATGCAGGCTTTAGAATCCTTTGAAAATAAGTGAAATAAACACTATCCTCAAATTGCTAAATCTTGATATAAAAATTGAGATAATTTAATGGTTTTTATTAGTTATCCTGCAGAAATTAAAAGAGTGATTTATACAACAAATGTTATTGAATCTGTAAATAGTCAATTACGAAAAATTATCAGAAATAAAAAAGTTTTTCCTAATGATATGGCAGTTTTTAAAATATTTTACTTAGCAATTGAAAATATAACAAAAAAATGAACAATGCCCATTCAAAATTGAAATACAGCAATTGCTCATTTTATGATAAAATTTGAAGATAGAATTAATCTAAACTAGTACTTTGTAAAACAAAGATACACAGATTACATAAAAGCCTCCATTAAACCTAAAGTTGCCAAAATAAATGGAAAAGTAATTTTTTCATATCAATTCAGTTTTAATTTTTTATCTAATGCTAATTTTAATACTGTAATTAAAACCATGATATAAATAAACATTGTAATTACAGAAAAAGCTGATGATAAATTAGCAACATTAAAAGCTGATGAATATTGTTGATCAGGATGTGAAACTAACCAAATTCCTTTAATCAAATCAGGAATAACTAATCATAAAATTAACATAACAGATGTTACTATTAAATTAATAACTGCTGCTTTAACAGGAATGCCATCTTTATTTAAATTAAATAACTTATTAGAAATATATCCTTCTTTAGAAAGTGGCTGTAATGTGGTACCACCATATAAAGCATTTTGCATTGCGATATTAATTTTTAAATCTAACCCACTAATAATCATTATAATTGGACCACCATAGATAATTATTTTGCTTGTAAAAGGACTTCACGCACCCATATTCATATTTTGCACAAAGACGCTATATCCTAAAAAGAAAATTAATGAAATAACAACATAGAAAACTGTCATAATTATCATAATTAAAGTAATACCTTTACCAATATTTTTTTCAGGGTTATTAACATTTTTACCTGCTGTTGAAAAAATTTCAAAACCAGCAAAGAAAAAGAAACATGAAGTAAAAGTATTCATAAATCCAGCAAAAGAAAATGTACTCTCAGTAGTTCAGTAATTTCAATTTGATGAACCATTAGTTATTGCTAAACTAATTCCAGCAATAACTAAAAATCCGGCTGTTAATCACTTAATAATTGATGTTGTATGTGCCATTTTTTTATATATTTTAATCCCAGCAAAAATAACAGAAGCTGAAATCATATAAATAAAAATTCCAATGAAATCTAAATATAAATCAGAAAATGGTCCTCAATTACCACTATATCATTGTGGTTGACCATTACTAATAAATTCTGGAGAAAAAGTTCCTCTAATTAACATCATTACTTGAATTGTCACAACAAATGGTAAACAAGCATATTGCATAAAACCTACTAATCAACCTCAGAATCTACCAAAAGTTGTCCTAACATAGATATATGCACCACCATTATTATCAGAATTATGAATTCTAGATAATTTTGCAAAATCTCATGCACAATTACCCGCCACAAAACCAATTAATAAATACACTCATATTGCATTAATTCCAATTGAGTTAGGTTTTCCAATATTAGATAATATTGCAAAATTACCAATAAAACCAATTCCTACTGCATAATTAAAACCTAATCGAGGCTTTTTAATAATCTGTGTATCTTTGTTTTGCAAAGTACTAGTTCAGATTAATTCTGTCTTCAAATTTTATCATAAAATGAGCAATTGCTGTATTTCAATTTTGAATGGGCATTCTTCATTTTTTTGTTATATTTTCAATTGCTAAGTAAAATATTTTGAAAACTGCCATATCATTAGGAAAAACTTTTTTATTTCTGATGACTTTTCGTAATTGACTATTAACAGATTCAATAGAATTTGTAGTATAAATCACTCTTTTGATTTCTGGAGGATAACTAATAAAAATCATTAAATTATCTCAATTTTTATATCAAGATTTAGCAATTTGAGGATAGTGTTTATTTCATTTACTTTCAAATGATTCTAAAGCTTGCATTGCTTGTTCTTCACTACATGCATTATAAATTGGCTTTAAATCTGTAACTAGTGATTTTCGATGTTTGTATGAAACATATTTTAAACTATTTCTGATTTGATGAACTATACATAATTGATGTTCAGTTTTAGGATAAACTGATTGTATTGCTTCTGACATGCCTGTTAAGTTGTCACTGCAGGCAATAAGAATATCATTTAAGCCACGATTTTTCATTTCTGTGAAATTTGCTAATCAAAATTTAGCGCCTTCATTTTCACTAATTCATAAACCTAAAACATCTTTTTTACCTTCTAAATCAACACCTAAAGCTATATAAACTGATTTGTTAATAATGCGTTTATCTTGTCGTACTTTAACTACTATACAATCAAAATAAACAATGGGATAAATGCCTTCTAATGGTCTATTTTGTCATGCTTTGACATCATCAATCACATCATCAGTAATTTGTGACTAATAACACTTTCACTAATATCAGCACCATGATATAACTCTTGTAACTGCATTCTAATATCTGATAATGTCATACCTTTTGCATATAAGGAAAGAACTTGTTGATCAAAATCATCAAATCTTCTCTGTCTTTTTGGCACTATTACAGGAGTAAAATTACTATTACGATCTCGTGGTACATCAATCTCAATTTTACCTTGTTGAGTTATTAATTTTTTTGAACTTATACCATTACGAGCATTGTCACTATTACTATGTTGATTTTTTTCATATCCTAAATAATTTTGCATCTCAGAATTCAACATTTTTTCAACTAAACGTTTTGTTAATTCTTTATATAAACCCCCTTCTTTAAAAACTGTTGTTAAATCTTCAGTATTTTCTAATAATAAATCTACTGCTTTTGATATTGGATCATTATTATTAAAGTTATCTTTTTTAGCCATCTGTAACTCACTCTTTCTAGTCATTTAATTATATTTACTAGAATTAATTAAACATAGTTATTTTTGTAAGTTACACAGATTACTAAACATTACCACCTAATCAAACAAATTCTTTTAACGATAATCGTTTATGAGATTCATCACTCTTCATTTTTTTCCTCCTTAATATTTTTAAGATTAATTGTAACATTTAAAAAGAAAAATAACAAAATATTTTTCATTAAATATTTTGTTATTAATTAAATTAATGATATATATTCTAATTTTAATGATAATAATTATTAAAACCATTTAAGTAAATAACAATCTACTATGTCTACTTATTGAAAGTTGATTTTGCAAATCAAGATTATTTATTGAAGTTATTTCATCTTGTAATAAAGGAATTATTTCTCCTTTATGATGCTCTTTTTCGATTTCTTTTTGATGTTGATCTAAATCTTCTGGATGGGTTACACTTCATTACTTGCATTATTAATTAGAAATACTGTTTTCATGCTTATTTCTGTTTGATAAAATTGTTGATCAATAGTAACTAACTCTGTTAAATTATCTAAATTACTTTCTGCTATTGTTTTATCGATTTGTGATTTTAAAGCAAATGGTTTATTATAAACAAAACCAAATCCCATTGAAACAAAAATAGCACAGGCTAAAAATAATAATCATTCATTTCCGACAAAATTATCTTTGGCATTTACTAATACTTTTTCTATACTTTGTAAATGAAATGAATTTATTTCATTTCAATCAATATTATCTATACGTTGTTGAATTTGACTTTTTATATTTTCGACTATTACTGGCAAACTTTTATATTTAAAAATATATTCAATTTCTTCTTTAGTAACTTTACTGAAAATACTACATATTTCGATTATTTTACTAAATGCTATTTTATTATCTTCTATTACTTTTATTGAATCCTTTTTTAATTGTTCAATTAAAATTTGAAAATCTAAATTTGAAATTTGCCTTCTTTTTATTACTAACATTTCATGCACTATTTTTATATTTGGCGCTACTTCATGACCATTACGACGATAAGGGTACGGATATTTCATAACTATTTCAGCTGAAGCACCACCAAGTACAGATCTAAGTCAAGAATATATATATTGTGTATTTTCAACATCTGTTATATAACCAGTAATATTAAGTTTGGTTATTCCTGTAACATTTTCTCTATTAAAAACTTCCATTGAAATAATAAAATCTTTAAAAAAAACGGAATTAAAATCATTCATAATATGTCCTGCTTCATGTATACAACTTTTAATTTTACCATCTCATGTTTTAATGTTAAAACTATTACCATTTATAATTGATGTAAAATATTGTTTTTTCAATGGTGATAATTGCACTAATTGACTTGCTTTAAATTCTAAAATTTGTCATAAATAAAATGAACTTACTTGTTGTTTTGTCAATGATTTAACTTGTACTGGCGTCAATGATCTAATTTGTAGTGGTAAAAACTCTTGAATTTGTTTTTCTATAAATTCTGAAATTTGTTCTTCTGTAAATTTTGAAATTTGTTCTGGTTTAAATCATGAAATTTGTTCTGGTTTAAAAAATTTAATTTGTATTGGGGTCAATGCTTTAATTTGTTGTATTGTAAAAAATTCAATTTGTTCTCTTGTTAGTGATTTAATTTGTTCTTCTGTAAATTCTGAAATTTGTCATGTTCATAATAATAAAATTTGTTCTGGTTTAAATCATGAAATTTGTTTAGGCATCAATGATTTAATTTGTTTTTCTGTTAATGCTTTAATTTGTTGTATTGTAAAAATTTGAATTTGTTCTTTTGTTAATGCTTTAATTTGTATTGGGGTCAATGCTTTAATTTGAGAAATTGTTAATAATAAAAAATGTTCTAGGGAAATTTTTGCAATTTGCTCTGGTGCTATTTCTGAAAGTTGTGCCGATGTTAATCAAAAAACTTCTCATAAAAATAATTTAGTTTTTTCTGGTGTAAATTTATTAATTTGTTCTTCTGTAAAAGATTGAATCTGTTTTTGTGTAAAATACTAGACTTGTTCTGAAGTAAATCATGGGATTTGTTCTAGTTTAAATCATGAAATTTGTTTTGGAGTAAATGCTTGAATTTGATATGGTTCAAACGATTTCATTTGTTTTTCTGTAAATGATTGTATTTGTTTTTCTGTAAATTCTGAAATTTGTCATGATTTGAATCATGAAATTTGTTCTGGTTTAAATCATGAAATTTGTTTTTCTCTAATTATTGTAATATCTCATACTTGAATGTTTTGAATCTGTTTTTTTGTTAATTCTTGAATTTGTAATAAATTTAATTCATAAATTTTCATTATATTTATATTATCAATTGAATTAGTTTCCCTTTTAATTCTATTTAAATTAAAATCTAATATCGTTGTAATATTTTTATTATCAATTAATAATTGATTTCTTGTTATCATTTCATTATTTGTCATAGGTATTGCTATTGATAGATCATGTGTTTTTTTATTTTGTTGTTCAAAACTAAAAGCAGTTAATGTTCATGCTTTAAATCAATAATTTATATTAAAAATTTTCATAATATTGGATGGGTTACACTTTATTGGACACTAATTACGTAGACAAGTGAACAAATTAGTTAAAAGAAAGGAAATATAATTATGGCCAATATTAACTCATATAATGATGAATTTAAAAAACAAATAGTATCTTTATATCAAAATGGCAAATCAGTATCTTGCCTTGCTAAAGAATACAACGTTACAAGAGCAGCTACTTATAAATGAATTAAGCAATTTACAAATTCAGGCAGTTTTAAAACTAAAGATAATCTTTCGGATTTAGAAAAACAATTAATTCAAGCAAATAAAGAATTAAAACAATTAAGAATGGAGAATGATATTTTAAAGCAAGCAGCACTAATAATAGGCAGAAAGTAGAGATTATTACAAATAATAAATCTAAATATAAAATTCGTCCAATTTGTCGTTTTTTAAAACTTTCTAAATCAACATATTATTTTAATTTAAAGAAAAAAGAAGATAAAATCAAAAATAATATGTATGATGAAGCTGTTATTAGTGCTTTTAAACAAAATAAAGAAGTTTATGGAACAAGAAGATTAAAAGTCAGTCTAGAAAATAAAGAAATTTATTTATCACGCAAAAAAATTAAAGAAATTATGAATCAGCATAATTTAATATCAAAATACACTAAATTATCATTTAAAAATCATCATAACAAAGTCAATGATAGCCAAATAAGCAATCTTGTGAATAGAAACTTTAATAATAGGCTTAAAAATGAAGTTATTGTTAGTGATTTAACTTATGTTCAAGTTAATGGTAAGTGAAACTATATTTGCTTATTAATCGACCTATTTAACCGCGAAATTATTGGACATAGTGTAGGTACTAAAAAAGATGCATCATTAGTATATCAAGCATTTATGCAATCAAATCGCTGTTTAAAAGATATTCAAATATTTCATAGTGATCGCGGTAATGAATTCAATAATAAAACTATTGATAAACTTTTATTAGCATTCAATATTACCCGTTCTTTAAGCAAAAAAGGTTGTCCTTATGATAATGCTGTTGCTGAAGCAACTTTCAAAACTTTCAAAACTGAATTTATTAATGATAAAAATTTTACATCATTAATCCAATTAAAATTAGAATTATTTGATTATATCAATTGATACAACAACATACGAATCCACAGCACTTTAAACTACCTAACTCCAGTTAAATATCATGAAAAAATGTCTACCAAAAAATAGTCCTAAAAAGGGTTGCCATTCCAATAATTAAACCAGCAACAGCAGAAGATAATAAAACTCCAATTAAACTTAAAATAATTTTTATAATTTTTCAAATCATAATTTTATTCCTGTAATTCTTCTAATTTTCATGTATTACCTTTATCGCTACCTTTTAAAGAATAAATAGTAATAAATTTTGAGTGTTGTACTGATAAAACTAAGACATTAGTATTATTGTTAAAAACTTCTATTGGTACACCTGCTATTTTTGTATTAGTTATAATAAATTCTTTAATTGCAAAAACATTATTATATATATTTCAAGAATAATAAACTTTATATCTTTTATTAACTATAAAATCATAAGTAATTTGTCAATTATCTCATTTATTTTTTTCTCTTATTCCTACTTCTTTTCAAATTGAACTACTTGGAGGAATTGGAATTGGTTGTGGTTGTTTTTTGATAATTTCATTAATAGCACCAGCAACAGTTTTATCAGTAGTTTCTAAATTAGGAATTTCAGTACCAATAGTATTTATAGAAAAAGCATATTTGAATTGGTCTTTATCCATTTTATTGTCTAATTTTTTATCTACTTCTTCTTTTTTATAATAATCAGTTAAATCAGTTTTCCCGCAAGTAGCACTAATTTTATTATTTTCATCAATTTTAATATTTTCACCAGCAATTAACTTATCTTGTTTTTTATCTAATAATTGATTTGTTTCTAGTTTTGTATAATAATCATGTTCAGTATTTTCTTCTGCTATAAATTCAGTTGGTGTATCTATTCCTTGATATTGATATATTTCTTCTATATCACCAATTAAATTAATTTTTCCAAGTTCAGGATAAGAATTACCACCACCACTAAATTGTTTCTTTTTATTGTTATAGTAAATAGTTCCAATATTTAAAATATTTTTATTTTGTATTTGTTCTCCATAAGTCATGGAATCAACATTTAACAATTCAAATTCGTTAAAAACATTATTTAAATAAATTTTAATTACTTTATAAAATTTCATAAAGTTATTTTCTGTTGAATATTGATAACTGATTTTAATAAAATATCATTTAAATATTTCTATATTATTATTTTCAACTTTTTTTCATAAGGGACTAGTTTCAATATTAAATCAATTATTTTTAACATCATTAATATTTTCGTTTGTTTTAATTAATTCACTATTTAATTTGGTAATTTCATTTTCATTTGTAGTAATTCGTTTTTGTTGTTTAGCAGAAAAATCACAAGTTGGTGCATGTGTATAATCACCAATTTGTGGATTGTTTTGTAAAACATCAGGTGGTAATGTTCCAATTTCATTAGGTCAATCTAAAATCATAGTTTCAGTTTTTGAGTCATATTCTGTTGCAACATAACCTTTTGGATGGGTTACACTTTATTTATTAAATTTGTAACTGGTCCCCTATATGTTTCATTTTTATTACCATTAATGGTATCATCATATAATTTTATTTGCTTTGATAATGTAAATTCTTTTTGTTCTTGAATTAATTCATTAACTTGGTTTCTAGTATAAAATGCTTTTAAGTCAATTTTTTCAACATCTATTTCATCATTATTATAATTTGAAAATATTTGTTTTAATTCTGTTAATCTTGCTCATATTTTCATTCTACTAGGTGCTAAATCTCAAATATTAATCGTAGGAGTACTACTTGCACTAAATTGATTACCATTATTAAATTGAATAGTAGCATCAACATTAAATTCAATTGGTGTACGATTAAATACTCAATGTTCAACCATAACATAAACCATATCTCTTAAAGTTTCTTTAATTAATTCATCTTTAAAACTATCAAAAGGAAATTTAGATAAAATAAAATCAAGATAAGCATTAATATCATTTTGAGCACGAATAGCAAATGTTTTAAATCAATCATCAACATTTGGTCATGTATTTATATATTGTCGTGGTGTTTCTGTAATTGTTCCAGTTAATGGATATCAGTTATTATAATTTTCTAAACTGACACCAGTTCAAAGTTTATTAATCATATTTTATCATTCCTTAAAAAATGCTTTTTTTATAACGTTTGGTTTTTGATTTAGTTTTTCTATGTGATATATGTATAATTTCTTTTTGTAATTTTTTCTTTCCTTTTTTTACAACTTGATTATATGCATTTTCTAAATGTCTTAACAATCCAGTACCAAATACAGTATTAACTGAGAATTTTAAATCCACCCTTTTAAATGATTTATTGACATTATCAATAGGATTATTAATAACATTAACTACTTTATGATAAGTTCTAATTGTCCTTAATATTTGCCTATAAATTTTAAAACTATCTTTAATCATTTGTTGCACAACTGGTGGAGCAAAAGCAATACTTTTTAATCATTTATTTTGACTAACTCCATATCCAATATATCAACCGCTATATCATCTATATCAATGAAATGGATGTATTTGAATAACAAAAGTTTCTGCTTTGATAATACTATCAATAACTACAATTGGTTTATATTTAGGATTACGATGATAAATAGTAATTCCACATTTATCTAATGATAAAGGTTGAATTTTACAAGCCATAAATACTGGTGAATTTAATGGAATTAATTGTGCATGTTTAATTGCTTTCTTTTCAGCACTTGTAAATACATCAATTGTTTTTTCTTTTAATTTATTAATTTTTTCAAATGCTTGTTTTTCTAATTTTTCGAATTTCTCTTGTAATTTATAAATATTTATTCTTATTTTTTCAAAATATGAAGTATCTTTTCAAAATTTATTTAAACCTTTTTTAAAATAAAATTTAATATCAAAATATTTAAAAGTTTGATTTGCTTTTAATACTAATTTATGAATTGAACTATTTTTAAAATTAAATTTAATTGCATTAGCACGAATTTTTTGTAAATCTAAAATTAAAGATTTTCCATATCTATTTTCTGCATGTATTGTATGAACTAAATTTAATCAGTCATGTTGGTTCATTTTTAATACTTCTTTTAAATCAGTATTATATTTTTGTAAAAAATTGTTTGCTTTATCAATATCTTTAATTTTAAATTTAGGAGTTAACTGTGGACTTAACTTTATTAATTCATTTTGTAATAATAAATAATTTTTTAATTCTTGTACTTCTAATTTTGCAAAATTATTTTTATATTGTCTTTCAGCAACAAAACCTAAGAACCTGTTTAGAATCTTTTTAATAAAACTGAAATAAATGAAAGAACAACCATTTGTAAACTAGTATTTAGTTTTCTTTCACAATTTTTTCATAATCTTCTGTATTTTTCTAATCAAGCAAAGCTTCGTTCTACAATTCATCTTTTTGGTAATACTACAAAAGTATGTAATTCATTGCGTTTTATCACTTCAACATTTGCATTTATGATTGTTTTGATTTCAGAAGCAAATTTTTCACCAGTATAACCAGCATCTACTATTATTTTTTGAACTGCAGAAAGATTTTCTTTTTCATTTTCAATCATTATTATAGCGCTATTACGATCTGTTTTTTCTGCCGTGGTTATGTAAATTGCATGTGGTAAACCTTGAGAATCAACAACAATATGACGTTTTATGCCTGAAATCTTTTTACCAGCATCATAACCTTTATTTTCAGTAGTATCTGTATTTTTAACACTTTGCGAATCAATTATACAAAAACTAGTTTGTTCTTTGCGATTATTGTTGATACGAACTTTTTTAACTAATTTTTTTTAAAATTAATTGCAATACACTAGGTTCTTTACCATTATTTTTACTTCAAATTTGAAAATAATAATATACAGTTTGTCATTTTGGAAAATTTTTTGGTAATATTTTTCATTGACAACCACTTTTTAATACATATAAAATTGCACAAAATATTTCATATAAATCTAAACTTCTTGGTTTTGTTTTCTTTTTACTATTTTCTAAAATTGATTTTATGTTTTCAAATTGTTCTTTGGTGACATGACTTGGATAATTTTTATGCATATATACTTCTTATTTTAAAATATATAATCATTTTACATTATTTTCGAAAAGATTCTAAACAGGTTCTAAATTTTGTATTATTGTTTCGCGATTTGGAGCATGGTTATAATTAAATAAATAACGTTTATTTCCAATAATTTTATCTGTTAAAAATTGTTTTTCACTTACTTGACTAATGATTTCTTGTAAATTTTTTGCTTTTTTAATACCAATTTGTTCTAATGTTTTAGTTTTTTCTGCTAAACTAATAAATTTAGTTGTACGATAACCACGACTAATTCTATTAAGTCCAGCAAATGCAGGTAATATATTAAAAAAAGTATTTAATGGTGTAACATTTCCTTTTAAATAATCATAAACTTGATTAATAGTAAAATCAGTTAAAAACTCTACACCAACAGCACTAATACTAGCAAGTAAATCACTTGCACCTAAACCAAGTGCTAAACTTTCACTTAATCCACCAGTAAAAGGAGCAAGTGCTACTGCTATTACTTGTACACCAATCATTTCTAAAATTTCTCATCATCAACTTTTATGTTCTTGTTGTTGACTTGTTTTAGTATGTTTTGGTTTATTTATGTTTAAAAGTATTGCTGTACTAGTTGTACCAATTGGCATAATAATTATCCTTATTTAAGAGTTATTTTTATAGGATTTGTTGAACCTTGATAATTTTTATCAGTGTCATTAGTAGTGATTACTACATATAAATCTCCTGCTTTTTGGTTTTGATTACTTACATCAACTTGACCTTGGGCATCACTAAAATAATTAATAATTGGAGTTGTTAAATTTGGATTTAAATTATTTAGTTCAGTTGTATTTTTAATTGTTGTATCTAATAATTTATTCTTTTTAGTAGTATCAGCAGTAATATTAGTTGTTAATGTTGTAATTTTTTCACTTAAATATTTTTTATTAACAATACCACATAACATTCATCTTGATTCTGTTTCTGAGTTTGACATATAAGGAATAGATTCTCCTGTTACTTGTCCACCAACTAAATATCTTTTTGGAACTTTACCATCTTTAATATCTTCAACATATATACTAGTTTGTTGTAACATATATCTTTTCATTGCTTTTGGTGTTGCTAAAACAAAATTCATAATTTGATTTTTATTTTCAGTATTTTTAAATGTCATATAATCATCCATAACAATTTGACATAATACACCTTTAATATATAAATTTGTTCCATTTAATCTTAATTGTTGTGCTAGTTGATTATCAGTAATTAAACCTTTATTATCTGCTAAATAAACTAAAGTATCATAAAGACTATTTGTTATAAAAAATTTACAATTATTACTATTTCTTAATTGAAATAAAGTATTTCATGCTGATAACATTGATTTTAAATATCCTACTGGTGTTGTATCAGTAATGATTACTTTTTTGGCAGATTTAGCAATTGTATTTGTATCATTATTTGCTAAATAATCTGCTAAATCATTAGCAACTTCATATTGCATACTTTCTAGTAAATTTTGCCCATTATCTGCAAATAAATCAACTTCACCAATCATTTCTCCTGTACTAGCTTCTTTTGTAATTTCTTTAATAATTTTATCAGTATCAACATAACCAACTTCTAATCCTTTACTTTTATCATTTCAATGAAGTATTTTGAATGTTGGGTCTTTTGGTTTTTTAACTATAAATTCAATTTTTGTAGAATTAACCATTTCAATTGGAAAAAAACTTGCTCATGGACTATTTGATTGTTTATAAAATTCTATAAATTCAGGTGTTTCTACTAATTTTATAGTATTATCTAAATTTTGTTTAAATGGCACTGGATTTGGCATTTTAAATTTTCCTTTCTTTTATAAATTATTTTTCTTTTTATAATCTAATAAACTACTTTTTATTGAAGTTTCTTGATTTGTTAATATTGTTTCTTGTTTACCACCTGTATTAATTGGTTCTTTAAATAGTGGTTGTTCTTTAATCATTTTTTTAATAGTTTCTTCAATTTTTGAATTTTCTATATTACTTGTTTTAAATTTTAAAAATTCATAAAATTCTTTTTTAACTTGATATTTTTTAAATATATTAATTATTTCTTTTTCTTTAATTTCTTGATTAAGTTTATTTAACTTATTTTCTAATTCAACAATCTTAATTTCTTGCTCTTGTTGTAAATTATTATTTTCAGTTAAAGGTTCAGTATTTTGTTCAACATTAGTTTCATTTTCTAACATTTAAATCACACCTTTATTATTTATTTTCTTTTCCATTAATTTTTTCATTAAGTTTTGCTAATTTTTTTTTGATGTTTCATCACTTTATTATTTCTTCTAATATGTTTTGGAGTTGTAATAAATCTTTTAAATCAAACAATTAATTCTCTACAAATTAATGTTCCTACACTTGTTCCAATAATAATTAATTCATGTAAAAATTCTTTCATTTTCAATTATTTCCTTTCAATTATTTATTTTTAATTATTCGTCAAATTGACCATTATTAATTCTTTCAATCATTGATTTTGAATTACTTATAATAGTTACCAATAAAGATATTTCTTTATTTAATTGTTCCATTCTTTCTTTATATGTCTGAATTTCATTGTTATAATATTCAATCAATTTTTCTTTATTCATTAGTTATCATCTCCTTTATAAACTATCATATGTAGTTGGTCTTTCATATAAAACATCACTACTTCCACTATTATTACTAATAGCATCACTATTAATTAATCTTCTTGTTTCATTTGTAAATGATGTTTCTTGCATTTCTTGATTATGATTTGTAGTTTCCATAGGTAATAAATTATGTATAATTTCACTTGCACCAGCAACTATTGTTGGTACTGCATAAGCATTATTAAAATCATTATTTATACCCATAGCTACACCACTTGAAATTAGACATCCACTAGTTGCCATATTACATATTTTTCTTATTACTTCAAATCTATTAGGTATTAATTCACTTAACCCACCAATTAGATTTGATATACCATAAGTACTTAAACTAATATATGTATCTCAATCCATTTGTTGTTTATTATCATTAGTTAATAATAATGGTCATGGTGGTGTTTCTGTGGTAGTAGTTGTTAATCAAGGTGGTGGTTCAGGATTAGGATTGATTTTTGTAAATTTTGCATAATTAATTAAACCAATAGTTCCTAAACCTAATAATATTTTTTTACTTGAATTTAATATTTTCTTTTTAGTACTTGGCATTTGATTTAAGTTTCATATATCAATTCCTAACTTTTTACTAAATAATAAAGCATTAATACTTCCTAATACTGGATTACCAATAATTTGACCATAATAAGCACTTGTACCAATCATTGCTGATAATGGACTTATTCCAATTCTTATTATTTTTAATAAAGTATAGTTATTTGATTGTACATTCGTGTCATTTGGCATTTTCATTTACTCCTTCATTTTTTGGTTTAATAAACACTTCAACTCAACCTGTATAGTGAACGTTATCACCAACTAAAATAGCAGTATTTGCATGTGGTTGAGAAACAACTAAATATTCAGCAATAACATTAGGATATTTTCATAAAATAATTGCTTTTATATCATTACTATCTGTTAAATCTTTGGGATTTGGTGAAAATATTTCTATTTTATCTTGACCAAATAAATCTGTTAATTTAGTCATTATCAAATTCACCTTTTTCTATTTTTTCAATTAATAAATTTAAAATATTTTTGTCCAAATCAGAGTTTGTATAATTAATTTTTTTAGTTCATTTAATTATATCTTTCATATATTTAAGTAATTTTTCTTTATTCATTATTTATTCTCCTTATTTAAATAATATCAACCAATTAATAAACTATCTGCTTCATCATGATTTGATATTTTTATATTTCAATTATTTTCTTTAATAATTTCTTCAGCAACATATATACTTAGTTCTTTATCTCAAGGTCTTAATCAAAAAATAGGTGGGTCATAACGTTCATATCATTTCTTTCATTCACTTGGACTTATTAACATATCTTTTGTTAATAATTTATTAAATTGTCCTGCAATAAAACCACGTAAATGTTCTTGAGTTTCATAACCAATACCATTTTTTGAATTAAAAGTACCACGTTCAATAATTAAATCCAATTCATTATCATTAACTTTTATATCTCAATAAAATTTTCTTTGTCCATCATATTCTTTTAAATTATAACTTTTAACAAATATTGGTTTTCAATTTCAAAAATCATATTTATCATGTAAATAAACTTTTTTTCATAAAGTAAATCCAGTATTTTTAATACTTGGGTCAATTGAAAGTAAATAATTAGTCATTATCAAATCACCGGTCTTTAATTCTGGTTTTAATTGGTTTATAAACTTCTTCATAATATCCGTTTAAGCGATATGTGTTTTTAAGATATTGCATAAATCTTTCTTTATTAATACAATTTTTATGTCTTGATTTATTAATTTCATCAACTTTATTTCTATGTTCTTTATCACCTTGATAACAATGTTCACATACATTTTCTCAGCAGTTTTTTTCACAAGTAAATAAATCATGTTTTTTATCACATACACAACAATCTTCACAACATACTTCTTTATTCATTATTTATTCTCCTTTCTATTATTTCTTTCTTGCTTTATTAATAAATTTATTCAAATAATTTGATTATCACCATCACCTAATTTTTTTAAAAGATATTCATATCTTTTCTTAAAATCTTCACTATCAATATCTCTATCTTGGTAAATTATTTTTTTCAATTTTTTTATTTTATACAAGGTTTTTGGAGAATATATTTCTCCATGCATGCAAAGAAAACATTTCATTATTTATTCTCCTTATTTTCAATTTGATTAGCAATTTCACTTAATATTTTTAATACTTTATATTCATTTTTTAATTCTTTAATAATAAATATTAAAAATATTATTAGTGTTATACTTGTTATTAATATTGGTGCTATTAATAAAATTTCTCATCATATCATTTTTTACTCTTTTCATTTTTTAAATCATTTAACATTAATTGAACAAAATACACGATTTTTAGGAATGTTTAAAGTATTAAAAATTTGACCAGTTACAATAATTTCATCGTTTTTGTTTAATAAAATACATCGGTTATAAAATTTTGGATTATTAAAAATTAAAGTAACATAGTTTAAACCATTTCATTGACCACGAACACTATAATATAATTCTTTATTACCTTTTTCGTAATATTTTGCTTCAATAGTGTTACTTAGTTTTACTGTTAATTTGACATAATTGGCTTTATCTTTCATTTTTATAATTCCTTAAATAGTATTGAATGTGTTTATATGCATCTTGTTCATGTTTTGTTAATTTTATATTTCCTTTATAATTTGTTATTTTATTTTTATTTTTTGGTTGGTTTTCTAGATAATCTCAGTTGAAAACATCTTGTACTAATACCATTAATGAACCAATAATTTTAGGAGTTGCTAATGGATTAGTTAATAATTGTTTTGAACTTAAAAAGAAATTTTCTACAATAACTAATATTTTGTTTTCAAAAAATTGTTCTTTGATTATTGATAATATTCTTTTATAACGATTTTTACTTTCAAAAACATGTGTTGTGTTGAATGTTTCTGTATAAATAATCCTATTTGTTTCATTTGAATATATAACAATTCCATTATTACCAATACCAGCGGGGTCAATCCCAATAATTAAGTCATATTGCATTATTAATCAAATTCACCATTTTTAATTTTTTGATTTAATTGAGATATAAGATTTAATCTTCCATTAAAACAACTTTTTCAAAGTTTAGTTACTTTTTCATCGTCTCTCATTTCTTTATTTCATTCTCATTCATCATTAAGATATTCAAGTATTTTTTCTTTATTCATATTTATACCTCCTACTTAACCTAATATTTAAAATACAGTCATAACAAATTGCTTTACTATTTTTATCTCTTAAAAAATATTTTCTTGTTTTTATATCATTAGTATTAAAGAATAAATAATCTAATTTATTTTGTTTACATGTTCAACAAAAATACTTTTTCATTATGAGTTGAAATTTCCTTATAAGAAGTAACTATATAATTAATTGGTAAATCATCATGTTTATATGGATTATTTATTTTAAAACCTTTTCTGTTTTCTTCTCACGTAATGTTATATTTAAAACAAGGATTAGTAATTTTAGTTTTGTTATCTGTTATTTCACCCATAAATCAACTATTATGCTGTTCATAAAATGTTAATTGTTCAAGTTTTATATCATTAAGATAATATTCTTTTGGAGCAGTTGGTTTATTAACAGTTATTTTTTGGTCTTTAATATATGGTTCTAATAACTTTATTAATTCATTACCACTTAATTCTTTTTTAATATTTTCTAAATTAAAAACTCAATATGTGTAACTGTTATCAACAATAAAAGAATTATTTTTAATCATTCATTTTGGAAGAGATAATTTATATTCAACATAATCAATAAGAATAGATTGTGGTTTATCTTTAACAATTTGTTCTTTTTTAAATTCTATTTGCATAATAATCCTTTCCTAATATGTTCTGTTGCTTCTAGCATAAAGAACATATATTTTTATTCTTAGATTATTAATAATACTACTATTTGTTTTATTCATTCCAGCAATTCTGGGCTCAAAAATTTTTCAAAAAAAATAAAAAATAAAACCAACACTTGCTCACTTGGTAGTGGCAAGGTTGGTTAAATAAAGAATAATAGTTGGTCCCCACTCCGGGTCTATATATACTAGTTTCCAATTCGCTCCCACCCCAAGAATTACCATTTCTGGTTAGTATATTTTATTAGGTATCACTCCACTTTTTATTTATCCATGCAAGTCCACATGCTAGCTACTATTTTTAACAACTGTGTTGTAGTTCACTTTTTTAGTTCCCTAACACGTGTTGATAATAGTGCTAAAGACGGTTATTAAAAATTTTAAAATTTTACAATTACAAAAAAAGACAAGAATTTTATTCTCGTCTTTTGTCATTTATTTTTTAATTTAATAGTTTAAAAAAGAAAGGAGTTATTTTTAAAAATTTTTATTTATCGACATCTTCGATACGCTCCCTAATTTGATGATAATTTTTAATATTATCTTTCATTAAATTTGTATTATTAATAATTCCCTGTTTAGTTTCTTCTAATTGAAGCATTTTTTGTTTTTCTTCTTCTTCAATAGCTTCTTCTTGCTTTTTTTTACTTTCTGTTATTTTTTCTCTTGTAATAATTCTAATTTTTTCAATTTGCTGTTTTAACTCTGCTAGCACTTTTTTATCATTATCTAAACTTACATTTTCTAAAGTTCTTGACAAATTTTCATATGTCGTTCTTTCTGTTTTATTAATATTTTCTAATGCTGCTATTTTTTTATTAATAACTTCAATCGATTTACTTTCTTCGTCAACTAATTGTTCACAATGTCTATCAAACTGTAATGTAATTTCTTTTATTCTTTCAGAAGTACTTTTTGTTAAATTTACTGCTTCTGTTATGTATTTCATTATGAAATTTTTTGCTAAGTCACTTGTATATGAATCACTTATTTTTTTTAATATAGTAAATTCATTATTGATAGCACCACTATTGAATTCATTACCGCGATCACTATGAAATATTTGAATATCTTTTAAACAGCGATTTGATTGCATAAATGCTTGATATACTAATGATGCATCTTTTTTAGTACCTACACACTATGTCCAATAATTTCGCGGTTAAATAGGTCGATTAATAAGCAAATATAGTTTCACTTACCATTTAACTTGAACATAAGTTAAATCACTAACAATAACTTCATTTTTAAGCCTATTATTAAAGTTTCTATTCACAAGATTGCTTATTTGGCTATCATTGACTTTGTTATGATGATTTTTAAATGATAATTTAGTGTATTTTGATATTAAATTATGCTGATTCATAATTTCTTTAATTTTTTTGCGTGATAAATAAATTTCTTTATTTTCTAGACTGACTTTTAATCTTCTTGTTCCATAAACTTCTTTATTTTGTTTAAAAGCACTAATAACAGCTTCATCATACATATTATTTTTGATTTTATCTTCTTTTTTCTTTAAATTAAAATAATATGTTGATTTAGAAAGTTTTAAAAAACGACAAATTGGACGAATTTTATATTTAGATTTATTATTTGTAATAATCTCTACTTTCTGCCTATTATTAGTGCTGCTTGCTTTAAAATATCATTCTCCATTCTTAATTGTTTTAATTCTTTATTTGCTTGAATTAATTGTTTTTCTAAATCCGAAAGATTATCTTTAGTTTTAAAACTGCCTGAATTTGTAAATTGCTTAATTCATTTATAAGTAGCTGCTCTTGTAACGTTGTATTCTTTAGCAAGGCAAGATACTGATTTGCCATTTTGATATAAAGATACTATTTGTTTTTTAAATTCATCATTATATGAGTTAATATTGGCCATAATTATATTTCCTTTCTTTTAACTAATTTGTTCACTTGTCTACGTAATTAGTGTCCAATAAAGTGTAACCCATCCACTTGAAAATAATAATATACAATTTGTCATTTTGGAAAATCTTTTGGTAACATTCTTCATTGACAACCACTTTTTAATACATATAAAACTGCACAAAATACTTCATATAAATCTAAGCTTCTTGGTTTAGTTCTCTTTTTAGTATTTTCTAAAATTAATTTTATATTTTCAAATTGCTCTTTGCTAACATTACTAGGATAATTTTTACGCATATATACCTCTTATCTTAAAATATATAATCATTTTACCCTATTTCTCTAAAAGATTTTAAACAGGTTCTTAGAAGTTATTTCTTTTCTAAAATCCTTAATATTTTTTTGCTTTTTATTATCAGAACCTATTTCTTGACTTTCTGTAGGCACTTTTTTACATCCTTTCAAATAAAAAACCCATTTATTTTATTAAAAATAAAACAATGGGCTTGAAAAACATATTTTTTTAAATTTTTTATTTTAAATTTTCATTAAAATAAGCAAAGGAACAATTCTAAAATAAATTAATTATAATTTATTTGAAAAAGTTAATTAACAATTTCTAAAATCTCTTGTTAATTACCTATAATAATGCATATAGTTTATCTCAAATATTAGAGATAACTATTGCTAAATAATAGCATGTATAAAATGTATTGCAAATAATATACAAAAATCATACTTTATATTACATTAATTTTACTAATTAAAATGATAAATAAAATCAGATTCAATTAACTTTAACACTTTTATTATGAAATAAATTTTATTTTGTAAATAAAATATTTTATAATAAAAATACTATTTATATATAGAATAGGGGTTACATAAATCCACTATTATAAATAGTACTACTTAAAGGGGGAGGAAATTATGAGCAAATTATTAACATCAACACCAAAAAAAGATGGTTTTTTTGCCCCAATTGAATCAATAGAACATAAAGGCACATGAATGATTTGACCGCTTATGAAAGATAATTGACAAAAAGAATGTCAACCAGCACGAACTGTTTTTGCAAAAATAGCCAACTCAATCAATAAACATGAACCAGTAAAAATTATTATTAATAAAAGTAATTGAAATGAAGCTCGCAAACTATTAGATCCAACTATCAAATTAATCGATATTAAATATCAAGATAGTTGAGCGCGTGATATGGGACCAATTTATTTAATAAATAAAAAAGGACAACGAAGAGCTGTTCATTGGAATGGCAACCCTTTTTAGGACTATTTTTTGGTAGACATTTTTTCATGATATTTAACTGGAGTTAGGTAGTTTAAAGTGCTGTGGATTCGTATGTTGTTGTATCAATTGATATAATCAAATAATTCTAATTTTAATTGGATTAATGATGTAAAATTTTTATCATTAATAAATTCAGTTTTGAAAGTTTTGAAAGTTGCTTCAGCAACAGCATTATCATAAGGACAACCTTTTTTGCTTAAAGAACGGGTAATATTGAATGCTAATAAAAGTTTATCAATAGTTTTATTATTGAATTCATTACCGCGATCACTATGAAATATTTGAATATCTTTTAAACAGCGATTTGATTGCATAAATGCTTGATATACTAATGATGCATCTTTTTTAGTACCTACACACTATGTCCAATAATTTCGCGGTTAAATAGGTCGATTAATAAGCAAATATAGTTTCACTTACCATTAACTTGAACATAAGTTAAATCACTAACAATAACTTCATTTTTAAGCCTATTATTAAAGTTTCTATTCACAAGATTGCTTATTTGGCTATCATTGACTTTGTTATGATGATTTTTAAATGATAATTTAGTGTATTTTGGTATTAAATTATGCTGATTCATAATTTCTTTAATTTTTTTGCGTGATAAATAAATTTTTTTATTTTCTAGACTGACTTTTAATCTTCTTGTTCCATAAACTTCTTTATTTTGTTTAAAAGCACTAATAACAGCTTCATCATACATATTATTTTTGATTTTATCTTCTTTTTTCTTTAAATTAAAATAATATGTTGATTTAGAAAGTTTTAAAAAACGACAAATTGGACGAATTTTATATTTAGATTTATTATTTGTAATAATCTCTACTTTCTGCCTATTATTAGTGCTGCTTGCTTTAAAATATCATTCTCCATTCTTAATTGTTTTAATTCTTTATTTGCTTGAATTAATTGTTTTTCTAAATCCGAAAGATTATCTTTAGTTTTAAAACTGCCTGAATTTGTAAATTGCTTAATTCATTTATAAGTAGCTGCTCTTGTAACGTTGTATTCTTTAGCAAGGCAAGATACTGATTTGCCATTTTGATATAAAGATACTATTTGTTTTTTAAATTCATCATTATATGAGTTAATATTGGCCATAATTATATTTCCTTTCTTTTAACTAATTTGTTCACTTGTCTACGTAATTAGTGTCCAATAAAGTGTAACCCATCCAAACATCAATTATGTATAGTTCATCAAATCAGAAATAGTTTAAAATATGTTTCATACAAACATCGAAAATCACTAGTTACAGATTTAAAGCCAATTTATAATGCATGTAGTGAAGAACAAGCAATGCAAGCTTTAGAATCATTTGAAAGTAAATGAAATAAACACTATCCTCAAATTGCTAAATCTTGATATAAAAATTGAGATAATTTAATGATTTTTATTAGTTATCCTCCAGAAATCAAAAGAGTGATTTATACTACAAATTCTATTGAATCTGTTAATAGTCAATTACGAAAAGTCATCAGAAATAAAAAAGTTTTTCCAAATGATATGGCAGTTTTCAAAATATTTTACTTAGCAATTGAAAATATAACAAAAAAATGAACAATGCCCATTCAAAATTGAAATACAGCAATTGCTCATTTTATGATAAAATTTGAAGACAGAATTAATCTGAACTAGTACTTTGCAAAACAAAGATACACAGATTATTAAAAAGCCTCTTTCTTAAAAATAGCACAGATGCTAAAGGACGAAAAATAAAAGTAACTAAATTACATCAACCAGCACCATTATTTATAACTAAGTCAGAGGCAGAAAATCATGAAAAAAGTCCTCGTTTTGCTAATCGTACCGAAGGATTTCGTATGCCAGCTAGTTATGTTAATTTCTATATTACAAATAAAACAATCATTATTCCCGTTTTTAATGACCCAATATGGGATAAAAACGCAATTAATGTTTTGCAAAATTGTTTTCCTAATCATAAAATTAATTCATTTTATACACGTGAAGTACTATTAGGTGGTGGCAATATTCACTGTATAATACAACAAGAATTATAAAAATAATAAATAAGCAAATTAAAACAATAAATCCCTTCTAATTTAGAAGGGATTTATATTCTAAAATTAATGTAAGAACCTGTTTAAAATCTTTTCAATAAAATTGAAATAAAGGCAAGAACAACCATTTGTAAGCTAGTATTTAATTTTTTTTCACAATTTTTTCATAATCTTCTGCATTTTTCTAATCATGCAAAACTTCGTTCTACAACTCATCTTTTTGGTAATATTACAAAAGAATGTAATTCATTACGTTTTATAACTTCAACATTTGCATTCATAATTGTTTTAATTTTAGAAGCAAATTTTTCACCAGTATAACCAGCATCTACTAGTATTTTTTGAACTGCAGAAAGATTCTCTTTTTCATTTTCAATCATTATTATAGCACTGTTACGATCTGTTTTTTCTGCTGTGGTTATGTAAATTGCATGTGGTAAACCTTGAGAATCAACAGCAATATGACGCTTTATTCCTGAAATCTTTTTACCAGCATCATAACCTTTGTTTTTAGTAGTATCTGTATTTTTAACACTTTGTGAATCAATTATACAAAAACTAGTTTGTTCTTTTCTACCATTATTGATACGAAATGCCATGACTAATTTTTTTTAAAACTAATTGTAATACACTAGGTTCTTTACCATTATTTTTACTTCAAACTTGAAAATAATAATATACAATTTGTCATTTTGGAAAATCTTTTGGTAACATTCTTCATTGACAACCACTTTTTAATACATATAAAACTGCACAAAATACTTCATATAAATCTAAGCTTCTTGGTTTAGTTCTCTTTTTAGTATTTTCTAAAATTGATTTTATATTTTCAAATTGCTCTTTGCTAACATTACTAGGATAATTTTTACGCATATATACCTCTTATCTTAAAATATATAATCATTTTACCCTATTTCTCTAAAAGATTTTAAACAGGTTCTAAGAACAATTTAAAAAATAAATAATTTTATTTCTTTATTATTAGAAAGAAATAAAAACCTATTTGTTCAAGATTAACTTAATTCATTTTTAAATTCATAAATATGAATATCAGTTTTATCAACAACAAAACCAATAACATACGAAATACCACAAAGAAAATCAATAATTCTTCTTCGATCATTTTCAACAGTTGTTGTTAAATTAACTTTAATTGGTTTTTGTAAAATCATAGCATTAGCAACTGATTCAATTTCTTGATAATTTTTAGGAGCAAATTCTTGTATTTGTTCTTGAAAACTGGTTTTATAATTACTATTTTCATCATTGTCTTTATATTTTTTACTTCTTCATCCCATAATTAATTAAACTCCCTTTCGTCTTCGTAAAAATGATGGTAAATCATCATCTGCTTCCATTGCTGCTTCTTGGACTAAATTTTGTTGTTCTTCTTCTTTTTTCTTTGTTTGTTCTTTAATTTCTTCACTTAAATATTGAGTCTTATTGGTAATAAATTCATGATTATCAACTTTTGAACTATAAACAAAATTATTAGCATTAGCACCTTCTTCATCAAAACCAGTGGCAATAACTGTTACAATCATTTCATCATTTAAATTTTCATTAACAGCAACACCAAAAATGATATTAACATCATTACCCGCAGCATCACGAACTAAATCAACAGCAATATTAGCATCAGTTAATGTCATTGTTGTTCCACCAGTAACATTAACAATAGCATTTTTAGCACCCTTAATTGTCACATCATCAAGTAAAGGAGAAGAAATAGCTTTTGTTGCGGCTTGTTTAGCTTTATGTTCACCCTTTGTCATTCCAATACCAAATAAAGCATTACCTTTATTTTCAATAATAGTACGAACATCAGCAAAATCTAAATTTATTAAAGCAGGAACAGCAATTAAGTCAGTAATAGTCTGTACACCTTGACGTAAAATATTATCTGCTTCTTTAAACGAATCTTTAAGAGGGATATTACCAATTACTTGTAATAATTTATCATTAGAAATAATAATAATAGCATCAACTTGTTTCTTTAAATTTTCAATTCCAACTATAGCATGAGCATTACGATTACGTCCTTCAAATTTAAATGGTTTAGTAACAATAGCAATTGTTAAAGCACCACATTCTTTAGCAATTCTTGCAACAATTGATGCAGCACCAGTACCAGTACCACCACCCATACCAGCAGCAATAAAAACCATATCTGCACCATCTAAAGCGCGTTTAATCTCTGCTTCACTTTCAATTGCGGCTTGTTTACCAATTTCGGGATTAGCTCCTGCTCCAAGTCCCTTTGATAATTCTTTGCCCAAAATAATTTTATTTTCAGCTGGTGATGCATTAACTACTTGTGCATCAGTATTAGCAACATAAAAATCAACACCTTGTACCTCTGCTTCAATCATTCTATTAACAGCATTATTTCCAGCACCACCAATACCAATTACCCGAATTGATGCTATTGGTTTAAATTGTGAATTATTATGTTCCATTTTATTTTCCTCCTGAGTAATCAAATTGTCTTCTTCTATTTACTACCATCATTATACTGATAATTTGGTTGAAAGGGGGAATTATAATGCTTATTATCATGATTATTAGAATGCGTATAATGATTTAATTTTGATACAATTTCTGGTTTATGTATTGATGAAATATAATTATTACTAAAAACATTTACTAAATGTTGGTAGTGAGTATTACCGATTAAAGTAGTTCACTGATAACTATATGCACCAGGAGTTTGGCTGAGCATATATTTTACTTCTTTTAGTTTGCTATTATTTTTAAAATAGTTGGCAAAACCACATAAACCAATAGTAATTCCCGTAAAAATAATTTCCATATCTGAACTATTATTATCACTAACTTCATCAAGAAAATATTCAATACAAGAAATAATTTCATTAATTTGTTTTTTAACTGTTGCTTGTAAATCAGTTTTTGTTAAACGAACAATAGATTTTGTTTGATCATCAACATACTTATCAACAACAACATCGCATAAATAATTACTACTTATATTAATAATTTTTTGTAAATATCTTTCAGCTTTATCATAACCACAATGCATTTGCTTCATTAATGATTGAATTATTTGATTTCAACCAATTTTAATATTAGTTGTTGCAAATAATACTGAATTACTAAAAACACTAATCTTAGTACTATTAATATTTCAATCAACTAAAACTGTATTACGATTAAAATCAGTATTTTTAATATTACATACTAATGCAAATTGATCTAAAGTAACAGTTAACAATTCTGTTTCGGCATTAGTTAATACTTCGAGGTGAGAATTATATAAACTTTTAGGTAATGAATAAACTAAAGCATCAACATGCATAACTTGTCCTTTTTTAGCAATTGGTAATTGTTCATTACCAATTGCATGATCAACTTTAAAATTGTATGGTTTAGTTAAACAAATAATTTCACTATTATCAATAGTAATGTTTTTAGCCATTTCAATCACTTTACTACAATCTTCATCAGTGATAATGTGATTAGCATCTTTAAAATCAAGTGATGCTTGTGATTGATAAATTTTTAAATTATTTGAAGGTAAAGTTAAGGCAATACGTTGTACTTTTATATTTAAAGTATTATTAATTTTATTAATAATTTGCCTTAATAACTTACCTGTAGCAATTGAATTAATAATTACACCATTTTCAGAAAACTGTTCAGTATCAACAGTTTCTTTATATAAAACCTGAATTTGATTATTAACATAATTATTAACCATAACTTTTAAACTAAAATCTTCAATTTGACATACAACATATAGTTCTTGAAAATTCATATTGCTCACCTCCAAACATTTTTATGAATCAATATAAGTAATAACTCTTAGTTTTGCACTTCGTGCTCTTGGATTTTTATTTATTTCATCAGGCTTTGGTGTAATTGGTTTTTTAATTATTAACTGATATTTTGTTTTTCAATTATTATGAACTGGTAATTTAGCATATAATTGTGCTTGTGGATCAATTAAAACTTCATTAAAAGTTTGTTTAACAATACGATCTTCTAAAGAATGAAAACTAATAACAACAATTCTACCATTAGATTTTAATAATTTTAAAGATTGTTTTAAAGAAGATTTTAATGTTTCTAACTCATTGTTAACAGCAATTCTTAATGCTTGAAAAGTCTTTTTGGCAGGATGATGATGCTTATTTAATACTCTTACTGGTAATGATTTTTTAATAATCGTAACCAATTGTAAAGTGGTATCAATTGGTTGAAAAGTTCTTGTTTTAATAATATTTTTAGCAATATTACTAGCAAATACTTCTTCACCATAATTTTTAATAATTGTTTTTAATTGCTCATAATTATAATTATTAACAATATCTCACGCATTTAATTTTTGACTTTGATCCATACGCATATCTAACTTAGCATCTTTCATATAACTAAATCCTCTAATATCTTCATCAACTTGTGGTGATGATATACCTAAATCATATAATATACCATCAACTTTAGTAATATTTCTTTTTAAAAGCTCAGATTGAATATTTGCAAAATTACTTTTAATTATTTCATATTTATCTTTAAAATCTTTTAAAATAATTTTACTATTATCAATGGCCATTTGATCTTGATCAAAAGCATATAGTTTGCCAGAGGTAAGTTTTGATAGTATAACTTTACTATGACCTGCTCGTCCTAATGTACAATCGACATAAATACCATCAGGTTTAATATTTAAGAAATCAATTGCTTCTGTTAACATTACAGAAATGTGTCTTGCATTGATATTATTCATAATTTTTATATCTCATCTAGAGCTGCTGCCGCTGACTCAAATTTATCCTTGGTATCTTGATTAAAACTATTTCAATTAGTTTCTGATCAAATCTCAATTTTATTGGATAGTCCAATCATAATTACTTTTTGTTTAATATCAGCTAGTGTCAATAATGAATGTGGAATATTAATGCGACCTTTACTATCAATAGTTAATTCTTCTGAATTAGCAAATACTTGTCTTGCTAAAATTCTAGCTTCTTTCTGACCTTCGGATTGTGATAAGATTTTATCTTGTCATTTAATAAATTCAATTTCGTTACGAATAACTAAACAGCCTTCAAAACCTTTAGAAACAATAACAATCTCATTGTTATGAAAATAACTTCTAAACTTAGAAGGAATTATCATTCGTTTCTTTTCATCTAATGTTGACAATGATTTTCCTAGTAGCATAATATCACCCACACTTTCCCACTATTACCCATATTATATAACCTTTGGCATATAATTGCAATTGATTACTTTAAATGTATGACTAGTCAGTAAAATAAAAGAGCATACAATAATAAAAATAAAAACTCATTTACTTTAAAAAAATAAAGAAATGAGTTAAAACTTTTTAAACTTACCGTTTGTCAATATTATATGCTTTTATAAAAAACAAATATAATATTTTATTATACTATTCTAAGTTTTATTATAGTTAATTACTTAGAAATTAAATACTTTTGATCAAATTAAATAGTGTTATTAATAAAAAAGTTTTTAAATTTAGGTAATTTATTAGAATTAGAAATTGCTGAACCAACAGCAAAATGAGTGTGATCTAGTACATTGGATACATCTCACTTTGAAAGATCTTGATCAAATAATACTGAGCCAGCAAACATACCAGTCATAATTCTTACATTAGTAGATACATCTCAAGTTGATAAATCTTGATTAAATGCTAAAGTATTGGCAAATGTACCAACCATATCTTCTACACTAGATACATTTCAATTTGATAAATCTCGATTAAATAAAAAACAACCAGTAAACATACCACTCATACTTCTTACATTAGATACATCTCAAGTTGAAATATTACCATTAAATGATGAAGCACCAGCAAACATACCACCCACACTTCTTACATTAGATACATTTCACTTTGAAAGATCTTGATCAAATTTTAAACTACCATTAAACATAGAAAGCATATCTGTTACATTAGATACATCTCAATTTGAAATATTACCATTAAATGAAGTAGCACCAGCAAATACACTCAACATACTTGTTACTCTAGATACATCTCAAGTTGATAAATCTTGATTAAATTGTGAGGGCCCTTGTCAAATTTACGAAATAATTAATTATCATATTAGTAACTTATTTCCAAAAATGAATTATTTGAAAAATAATGAAAAATTAGACAAAATTACTCTCTTTAACCCTTAAATTTAATATTCGACGTATTTTAAAAAAAAATAAAAGATACATTTTGTAAGTTAAATTAAAATTATTATCAAGGAAAAAGACAAGAAATAATCTTGTCTTTTTTTTGTAATTGTAAAATTTTAAAATTTTTAATAAACCTCTTTAACGCTATTATCAACACGTGTTAGGGAACTAAAAAAGTGAACTACAACACAGTTGTTAAAAATAGTAGCTAGAACATGTGGACTTGCATGGATAAATAAAAAGTGGAGTGATACCTAATAAAATATACTAACCATTTAATGGTAATTCTTGGGGTGGGAGCGAATTGGAAACTAGTATATATAGACCTGTTGTAGGGACCCATTGTATTAATTCTATTCTTTATTTAACCAACCTTGCCACTCCCCAGTGAGCAAGTGTTGGTTTTATTTTTTATTTTTTTTGAAATTTATTTTTGAGCCCAGAATTGCTGGAATGAATAAAACGAATAGTAGTATTATTAATAATCTAAGAATCAAAATATATGTTCTTTATGCTAGAAGCAACAGAACATATTAGGAAAGAATTATTATGCAAATAGAATTTAAAAAAGAACAAATTGTTAAAGATAAACCACAATCTATTCTTATTGATTATGTTGAATATAAATTATCTCTTCCAAAATGAATGATTAAAAATAATTCTTTTATTGTTGATAACAGTTACACATATTGAGTTTTTAATTTAGAAAATATTAAAAAAGAATTAAGTGGTAATGAATTAATAAAGTTATTAGAACCATATATTAAAGACCAAAAAATAACTGTTAATAAACCAACTGCTCCAAAAGAATATTATCTTAATGATATAAAACTTGAACAATTAACATTTTATGAACAGCATAATAGTTGATTTATGGGTGAAATAACAGATAACAAAACTAAAATTACTAATCCTTGTTTTAAATATAACATTACGTGAGAAGAAAACAGAAAAGGTTTTAAAATAAATAATCCATATAAACATGATTATTTACCAATTAATTATTTAGTTACTTCTTATAAGGAAATTTCAACTCATAATGAAAAAGTATTTTTGTTGAACATGTAAACAAAATAAATTAGATTATTTATTCTTTAATACTAATGATATAAAAACAAGAAAATATTTTTTAAGAGATAAAAATAGTAAAGCAATTTGTTATGACTGTATTTTAAATATTAGGTTAAGTAGGAGGTATAAATATGGATAAAGAATATTTAACTAAAAGAGGAACGATTTGCATACCAGACAGTGATGATATTGAATTTAAAATAGGACTAATTAAACTGATTGATGATTTAAAAAAAGATAATTTAGTTTGTGGTCATAAAGAATTTATTGAAGAATGTAAATATTGTTGATGTAATTGTGATTTAGAAATTATTAAAACAGTTATTAAAGGTTAACATAATTAATGCAATATGACTTAATTATTGGAATTGACCCCGCTGGTATTGGTAATAATGGAATTGTTATATATTCAAATGAAACAAATAATATTGTTTTTAATGAAACATTTAATACATTAACTGTTTTATGAACTAAAAATATGTATAAAGAAAAATTTAAATTAATTAAAGAAAAATTTTATTGATAAAAAAATATTAGTTATTGTAGAAAATTTCTTTTTAAGTTCAAAACAATTATTAACTAATCCATTAGCAACTCCTAAAATCATTGGTGCATTAATGGTATTAGTTCAAGATGTTTTTAACTGAGATTATCTAGAAAACCACCCAAAAAATAAAAATAAAATAACAAATTATAAAGGAAATATAAAATTAACAAAACATGAACAAGATGCTTATAAGCATATTCAATATTATTTGAGGAAATTATAAACATGAAAGATAAAGTAAATTATGTCAAATTAACAGTAAAACTGAGTAACACTATTGAAGCAAAATATTACGAAAAAGGTAATAAAGAATTATATTATAGTGTTCGTGGTCAATGAAATGGATTAAACTATGTTACTTTAATCTTTAACAACCCAAAACTTTATAGACGCTGTATTTTATTAAACAAAAATGATGAAATTTTAGTAACTGGTCAAATTTTTAATACTTTAAACATTTCTAAAAATCGTGCATTTTGTTCAATAAATGTTAAATGATTTAAAAAATGAAAAGAGTAAAAAATGATATTATGAAAAATTTTATTAATAGTACCAATATTAATAACAAGTATAACACTAATAATATTTTTAATATTTATTATTAAAGAATTAAAAAATGAATATAAAGTATTAAAAATATTAAGTGAAATTGCTAATCAAATTGAAAATAAGGAGAATAAATAATGAAATGTTTTCTTTGCATGCATGGAGAAATATATTCTCCAAAAACCTTGTATAAAATAAAAAAATTGAAAAAAATAATTTACCAAGATAGAGATATTGATAGTGAAGATTTTAAGAAAAGATATGAATATCTTTTAAAAAAATTAGGTGATGGTGATAATCAAATTATTTGAATAAATTTATTAATAAAGCAAGAAAGAAATAATAGAAAGGAGAATAAATAATGAATAAAGAAGTATGTTGTGAAGATTGTTGTGTATGTGATAAAAAACATGATTTATTTACTTGTGAAAAAAACTGCTGAGAAAATGTATGTGAACATTGTTATCAAGGTGATAAAGAACATAGAAATAAAGTTGATGAAATTAATAAATCAAGACATAAAAATTGTATTAATAAAGAAAAATTAAAATATTTTTTGCTTGAATATTATAATACCTTTAAAAAAGGTAATCAACCATGATTTCAAATAAAAGTAGATACTTATTCAAATTTATTTGAAAAAATAGAAAATGGTGATTTTGATAATGAATAAAGAAAAAATACTTAAATATATGAAAGATATAATTAAATGAACTAAAAAAATTAATTATACAAACTCTGATTTGGACAAAAATATTTTAAATTTATTAATTGAAAAAATAGAAAAAGGTGAATTTGACTAATGATAATATTACCTACTTTGTTTGAAAATAAAGATGAAATTGAAATATTATCACCATTTCCAAAAGCAATTCATACAAGTAATGATATTAGAGCAATTATTTTAAGACAATACCCAAATGTTAAATCAAAACACATAATTGTTTCTGATCCCGAAAGTAATGTTGCATTAATAGTTGGTGATAATGATGTTTATCAAGGTTGAATTAAAGTAACAGTTAAAAAATTAGCAAAATTAAAGGAGAATAAACAAATGCAAAATGAAAAAATTAAAATTAGAAATTATGAATTTGAATTAAATTCTTATGTAGTAGATTCGTTATTAGATGTTATAAGAGAACTGATAAAAACAAATAAAGGAGAATAAAATGCCAAATATAGAAAATCAATCAAATTATACTTTAACTAAATTAATTAGAACTGGTATAAGTCCAATTTGTGCAATGATTGGTACAAGTGCTTATTTATGGTCAAGTAATTGCAAATCCAGTATTAGGTTCAATTAATAGTTTATTATTTGGTAAAAAATTAGGATTAGATATTTGAAATTTAAATCAAAGACCAAATACTAAAACTAAATTAATTAATAGTTCTAAAAAAATCTTATTAGGTTTAGCAAATTATAGTAAATGAACAGAAAATAATATTAATCCTATTATTCCAACAACACCAACCCCAATCACTACTACAACTGAGGGTCCTCCATGATTATTATTAGATAAACAAGAACATCAGTCATTAATGGATTGAGATACATATATTAGTTTAAATGCTTAGAACCTGTTTAGAATCTTTTCGAAAATAATGTAAAATGATTATATATTTTAAAATAAGAGGTATATATGCATAAAAATTATCCAAGTGTAACCCATCCAAAGTCATGTCACCAAAGAACAATTTGAAAACATAAAATCAATTTTAGAAAATAGTAAAAAGAAAACAAAACCAAGAAGTTTAGATTTATATGAAATATTTTGTGCAATTTTATATGTATTAAAAAGTGGTTGTCAATGAAGAATGTTACCAAAAAATTTTCCAAAATGACAAACTGTATATTATTATTTTCAAATTTGAAGTAAAAATAATGGTAAAGAACCTAGTGTATTGCAATTAATTTTAAAAAAAATTAGTTAAAAAAGTTCGTATCAACAATAATTGCAAAGAACAAACTAGTTTTTGTATAATTGATTCGCAAAGTGTTAAAAATACAGATACTACTGAAAATAAAGGTTATGATGCTGGTAAAAAGATTTCAGGCATAAAACGTCATATTGTTGTTGATTCTCAAGGTTTACCACATGCAATTTACATAACCACGGCAGAAAAAACAGATCGTAATAGCGCTATAATAATGATTGAAAATGAAAAAGAAAATCTTTCTGCAGTTCAAAAAATAATAGTAGATGCTGGTTATACTGGTGAAAAATTTGCTTCTGAAATCAAAACAATCATAAATGCAAATGTTGAAGTGATAAAACGCAATGAATTACATACTTTTGTAGTATTACCAAAAAGATGAATTGTAGAACGAAGCTTTGCTTGATTAGAAAAATACAGAAGATTATGAAAAAATTGTGAAAGAAAACTAAATACTAGTTTACAAATGGTTGTTCTTTCATTTATTTCAGTTTTATTAAAAAGATTCTAAACAGGTTCTTAGAAACTAAAGTTGATAATAATATCAAATTATTAGAAAATAAAATTGAGATTAATAAACAAAATATTGATGATATTAAAAATAACTGATTTAATATTGAAACTAGTCCATTATGAAAAGAAATATCAAATGAACTTTCAACTGATAATTTAAATAAAGAAATATTAGTAATATGAGGTTATATTTATGAAAGTGATATTTATAAATATAAATATACTAGAAAATCTATATTTAAATTAGATAAAGAATCTGCAATAAAATCATATACTCTATTAGATACTTTTTATTCAGATGAAATTAATAATATTAGATTATATTTAACTTGCAGTAATTATAAAATTCGTGCAAGTGCTACACCTGGAACATATTACTCAGGATTTATTTCTAAAATATATCAATATATTGGAAAAGGTACACCAACTGAATTTATAGTAGAAGATAGTACTGAACGTGATTACTATACAAAACTAGAAACTAATAATTTATTAGATAAAAAACAAGATAAATTAATTGCTGGTGAAAATATTAAAATTGATGAAAATAATAAAATTAGTGCTACTGGTGGAAGTTCAGTTGATGAAAATAGAATATTTAATAATAAAGATGATAAAGATAGTACTACAAGATTAGTTAATGAAGTTATTAAAACTAATGTTGGTGGAAAAACTTTAATTTATAGAGATAATCCTAATATAACGGATGATTTAGATATTCCAAATAAAAAATATATAGATGATAAAATACCTAATTTAGATAATTATTACATAAAAACAGAAGTAGATAAAAAATTAAAAGAAACAGAAAAAAAGTTTCCTATTGCTTTTGCGTTAAATGCTATAAGTCAAGAAATTCCTAATTTAGAAACTACTAATAAAACTGTTGCTGGTGGTATAAATGAAATAAATAAAAAATTAGAAGATTTTAAAATTATTAAATGAAAAGTAATAGGTAATAGAGTTAATGATAAAAAATGACATATACCAACTGCACCTTTTAATCAATATATTTATAGAGTATTTGTTACATGAGAAGTTACAGAAGAAAATCCTTTAAATAAAGGTTATCAACAAGTTATATTTTTTAAATCACCTAAATTAATAGGTACTGGTATTTGAAGAATTGCTTCGGGAAAAATTGGTAATAGTGATAGTACATTAAATATTAATTTTGATAATACAGATTGAAGTTTAACTTTAAATGGTGGTAATGGTGGAGCAATTATTAGTTTAGAAGTATTAGAACAAGCAGATAATAATGTTTATCAAATTAATAGTAATACATTAGAAATTAATTCTCCTAATACAATTGATATGATTAAACCTTTAAAAATTAATTCTAATACTTTAAAAATTAATGAATTAGCAGAAAATACTTTTGATATTGAATTAAAAAATAATCCAACACCAAATATTCCACAATGAAAAGAAGTAGGAACAAGAGAAAAAAATGAGATAATTGACAAATTACTTATGATTTTCAAGAGAATAAACATTATAGAGTTTATTATTCTTGAAGTATATATAATCCAGTTTATACTATTCAAGAATTTATTATAACTGATAAAAAAATTGCTGGTGTACAAATACAAACCTTTAATGATAGTGCTAATATAGTAATTTTATCAGTTCAACATGCTAAATTGATTACTATTTATACTGGAAAAGGTAATTTAAAAGGTAATGTATGAAAATTAGAAGAATTACAGGAATAATATTATGTTTTTTAAAATTATAAAAATTATTTTAGGTTTAATAGGAGTAATTTTATCATCAGCAACAGCAGGTTTAATTATATTTATCATTGTAAAAATAATATTAAAAATTAATCAAATATTTTAAGAAAGGTGGTGAATATTATGTTAGGTAAATTTTTTAGAAAAGATAAAAGTAATATTAGTGATAATCAAAATGAAAAAGTAAAATTTTTAAATAATAAAAATAAAAGTACTCATGCTTCAATTTTAAATTATTTTGGTTTTAATGATTTTAATCATGAAACTTATTTCACTGATTTTGTAGCAGAAAATAATGCTAATTTATATAATGCTCCATTAGATATTAATAATGAAACTATTAAAAAATACTTAATTCAGCAAGAATTTTATAGAAAAAATTGAAATTCTATTTTTAAATTAAGCAAATTAGGAATTAGTGGTTATTTAATTTATATTGCTAATGATGATTTATATTTTCAAGTAGTAGATATACAACAAAGAGTTTATGATATTGGTGGTAAATTAATTCAATGTACTATTTTTTATGATAGTTATCAACAAAATGCACAAACTGTAAGATTATTTGAAATTTATACATTAAATAATGAACAAGTAATAATTAATCGCTCAATTTATAGTATTAGTGATAATAAAAAACAATTTCCATTAGATTTTAAATCATTTATTAATAATCCTAATCTTGGAATGGCAACCCTTTTTAGGACTATTTTTTGGTAGACATTTTTTCATGATATTTAACTGGAGTTAGGTAGTTTAAAGTGCTGTGGATTCGTATGTTGTTGTATCAATTGATATAATCAAATAATTCTAATTTTAATTGGATTAATGATGTAAAATTTTTATCATTAATAAATTCAGTTTTGAAAGTTTTGAAAGTTGCTTCAGCAACAGCATTATCATAAGGACAACCTTTTTTGCTTAAAGAACGGGTAATATTGAATGCTAATAAAAGTTTATCAATAGTTTTATTATTGAATTCATTACCGCGATCACTATGAAATATTTGAATATCTTTTAAACAGCGATTTGATTGCATAAATGCTTGATATACTAATGATGCATCTTTTTTAGTACCTACAAACACTATGTCCAATAATTTCGCGGTTAAATAGGTCGATTAATAAGCAAATATAGTTTTACTTACCATTAACTTGAACATAAGTTAAATCACTAACAATAACTTCATTTTTAAGCCTATTATTAAAGTTTCTATTCACAAGATTGCTTATTTGGCTATCATTGACTTTGTTATGATGATTTTTAAATGATAATTTAGTGTATTTTGATATTAAATTATGCTGATTCATAATTTCTTTAATTTTTTTGCGTGATAAATAAATTTCTTTATTTTCTAGACTGACTTTTAATCTTCTTGTTCCATAAACTTCTTTATTTTGTTTAAAAGCACTAATAACAGCTTCATCATACATATTATTTTTGATTTTATCTTCTTTTTTCTTTAAATTAAAATAATATGTTGATTTAGAAAGTTTTAAAAAACGACAAATTGGACGAATTTTATATTTAGATTTATTATTTGTAATAATCTCTACTTTCTGCCTATTATTAGTGCTGCTTGCTTTAAAATATCATTCTCCATTCTTAATTGTTTTAATTCTTTATTTGCTTGAATTAATTGTTTTTATAAATCCGAAAGATTATCTTTAGTTTTAAAACTGCCTGAATTTGTAAATTGCTTAATTCATTTATAAGTAGCTGCTCTTGTAACGTTGTATTCTTTAGCAAGGCAAGATACTGATTTGCCATTTTGATATAAAGATACTATTTGTTTTTTAAATTCATCATTATATGAGTTAATATTGGCCATAATTATATTTCCTTTCTTTTAACTAATTTGTTCACTTGTCTACGTAATTAGTGTCCAATAAAGTGTAACCCATCCATCCATCTATTACAAGAACAAACACTAAATATTAATTATATACCAATAGCAATTATGCGAAATAAAGCAAATGAATTAGCAGATTGTAATAAAGTAATGGATAAAATTAAAGCATTAGATGTTATTTATGAACAAATTGTTTTAGATACCATTTTAAATTCACCTAAATTTATATTTAGTCAAACTTATGGTAATGTTCAATCAGCATTAGAAGATGCAGTAAGAACATTAGTTACTAAAAACTACATATTTAAAAGCGGTGGAGATAATAATGAACAAAACGAAAATATCAATATGACAAATAGTAATTTTAAAGGTAAAAATTTAACTGATATATACGATTGAAATGTTAATGAAATATTTAAACGTTGTGGTATTCATATAATATACCAAGTCAAAAGAAATCTGCACAACAATCAGTTCCCGAAAGTACAGCAGTAAATATTTCAACTATTAATTATATTGAACAAAAGTTATGACAATTTAATATTGATATTCTTAAATTTATTCAAATATTAGTACGTATGGATAAAGATTTATTAACTAGTAAAACATTTAATATTAATGATGAACAAGAAATTAATAATTTAACTGTTAAATTAAAATTATTTAATCCAGAAAATAACCAATTAATAGGAGAAAACAATGGAAAACAACAACAAACCGGACGTATTGCAGCCTTAGTTAGATTTAATAAGAAATTAAATGAGAGATAAAACTCTCATTTTTAATTGTTGAACAATTATAATTAATTATTTTATTAAACCTATACTTTATTAAAGTAATTAATTATTCCAAATTTAATAAAAATTATAAAAGCTATTGTATAGGAATTTGCAAATAGTAATTTTTCTGCTGGTCTTTAAAAATTTAAGTTTTTTTTCTCCCCCTCCCTCCAGACCTCCTACCCCCAAGGCTTATTGCTACTATAGGTAGCAATAAGCCTATACGTATAGTAGTAGAAGTATTTAGTTAGTAGTATATAAGCCTTTTATCACTGTAGGTGATAAGGCTTATACGTAGAAAGGATGGTAATGATTAATGTTAATTTAGATATTAAAAATAAAGTTAGAGAAACAACTAAAGGTATGTTATTAGAAATTGGTGAATATGAAACATGATTTCCAATTAAAGATACTATTATTAATCAAAATAATAAAAAAATAACATTAAAAATAATTGAAGATTTTAATTATAAATTAGGTAAAAAATCAATTACAAAAGTGTAACCCATCCACTATTTAAATATTGTGTTTTATTAATATATATAAATTCTTTAATTATTCTAGATTCTTCTATTTCATCATCAGTAGGAGAATAATTATAGTAAATACGATATCTTTTATTTTTAATAAAATTATATTCAATTGTTTTGTTATTTTTCTTTGTTCCTACTTCTTTTCATTGTGGAATACTTGGTGTTGGATTATTTTTTAATTCAATATCTCATTCATTTTCTCTAATTTCATTAGTTTCTAAACTATATGAATTAATTTTAATAGGTTTTTCTATATCAATTTTTTCAGGTGAAATAATATTTAATGTTTTACTATTAATTTGATAAACATTATCATCTGCTTGTTCTAATACTTCAAAATTAATAATTGCTCCACCATTACCACAATTTAAAGTTAAACTTCAATCTGTATTATCAAAATTAATATTTAATGTACTATCACTATTACCAATTTTTCCCGAAGCAATTCTTCAATTACCAGTACCTATTAATTTAGGTGATTTAAAAAATATAACTTGTTGATAACCTTTATTTAAAGGATTTTCTTCTGTAACTTCTCATGTAACAAATACTCTATAAATATATTGATTAAAAGGTGCAGTTGGTATATGTCATTTCTTATCATTAACTCTATTACCTATTACTTTTCATTTAATAATTTTAAAATCTTCTAATTTTTTATCTATCTCAGTTTTATTATAATAATCAGTTAAATTAGGTATTTTTTCTTTTAATTCATTTATACCACCAACAACAGTTTTATTAGTAGTTCTAATTTATTATCTGTTTGCTCTTGTTTAAAACTTATTATAGTATCAATATCACTTTTTAATTCATCTATTTCTTTTTTTGTATAATAATTATCTAAATTAGGTATTTTATCATCTATATATTTCTTATTTGGAATATCTAAATCATCAGTTACAACTGGATTATTTCTATAAATTAAAGTTTGACCGTCACTATGTGTTTTAATAATTTTATTTACTAATCTTGTAGTATTATCTTTATCATCTTTATTATTAAAAATTTTATCTTGTAAATTATCTATTTTATCTTGTTTTTTGTCAATTTTTTCATCAACATATTCTTTAGTTGTAGCATCACTTAAAAAAGTAGGTGTTCCAACATCAATAATTCTTTTACCATTAACATCAATACCTTTATCATCTATTGGTTTAATAAAATTAGGATTATCTTTATCAACTTCTCATAATGATTCACCAATACCACCAGTAGCACTAATAACTTTCTTTTCTTGACCTTCTTTACCATCAACTAATTTCATAGTATCATTACTAAAATATTTAGTAAATAATTCAATTGTTGTTAAATTATCAAATGATTTTATACCATTTGTATCAATATCAACTACTGAACCCATAATATTTTTTGGATGACTAATAGTAATTTTAGTTCTATTATCACTACTTTTAATATTATTAGATTGTAAATAAATTTCTCATGGATTTTGTTCACCACCAGTACCCATAAATTTTTTAAATCAATTTTGTTTAGGTGAAACATTAAGATTAAAACCTTGCATAATTGGATATTCATTTATTTCTTTTAAATAATTAAATACTTGTGGAACAATATAATAAGGGTCTTCTGGATTATTTTGTGAATAAGTAATACCACCTTGACCAATACTTGCTTGACCACGTGCATATTCAACACCTTTACCTAATAAAAAATTAACATAATGAGTAGTTGCAGTTTGAATATTATCTGTAAATTTTGTTGGATTTATTTCTGGTCATTTTTTTGAAATAGTAAAACCACTTAAATAATCAATATTACTACTTGCAATTTCTATTGCATATCTAATTTCACTATCTGGTGTTGTAACTTCATCAAATAATGATTTATTAAAACCTTTTCAATTTTTAAATTCTTCAATTGTAATAAACATTATTGGGTCTTTAATAGCCATAATAATTTACTCCTTAATGTAAAATAAAGGGTATTTAAACCCTTTAAATTTTAAATTTAGTTACTTTTTTCTTATCTTTTTCAGATAATTCTTTCTTTTTAGATTTTTGTGCTATTACAAAATTATCTATTTGTTCTTGTTCTACATTAAAACTATCAAGTAATTTAGCAGTTGATGTAGTTTCTAATTGTAATTGAGAATTTATTTGTTTAATATTTGCTTTAATAAATTCTAATTCTTTATTATTTTTTAATTCTTTTGCTAAATTTGATTGTTTTGATTTTTTAATAAATTTTGATAAAAATAATAAAACAATAGTAACAATTACTCCACTAGCAACTGCTCCACTTAATACTGCTGATATTACTGTTGTAGATAAATTCATTTTTTATTCCTCCAATTGTATTTTATTTGAATGTTGTTTACATAAATGACATTCTTTTTTATGTTTTCTAATTTCTTTATATTGATATATTAAATAAGGACTTGTAATAATAATTGGTATTGTTATCAATGCATATTTAATTAATTTTCCATAATTACCTAATTTAGTTATTAAATTTAATCCAATATGACCAAACATAGGAAATAAAGTTAATATTAAATGGTCAGGTCAAGTAAAATTATATTGATTAGTATAATTACCTATTCCCATTTCTATTGGTATTTTAGGTATTAATCAAGGTGTTATTGTAAAAAATAATGTTATTAACATACCAATAATATGACTAGTTATTTTTAAAATATTTGATATTAAAATTTTTATTTTATCTATATGAGTACTATTTTTATTAAATCAAATCTTATTTAATTTTTTATATTCTTTATTATCTTTACTTAATGGATTAATAGTATTTCATATACCAATTGGTTTAATTGGTTTATCTAATTCAATAATAATTACCACCTACTTTCATGTTTTATAAAAATTAGAATTTCTTTTAATTTTTATATATTTATTTGTATGTAAAGAATTTTTTAATAATTGTTTTCTTTCATATCTTCATTGTGTACTTCCAATTTCATTTTTAGATAAAGTTTTATATTCTTTTAATTTAAAAAAACCTTTTTCTAATCTATTATTAAAATGCATAGTTTTTTGTACATTAATATTATTAGGATAAATTACACTAGTATCTTGTGAACCATAATATTTACCTTTTTTTGCTAATTCACTTTTAACATATTTTCTTAGTTGACTTGGTAATCATTTTCTATTTCAAAATTTTCAAAATATTGTTCCAGCACCAGAACCATTTTTACCTTTAGCTTGTGTCATTAATATTCATATTTCTTGTGGAAATGTTGGATAAGTATATGGACCATATCATATTTGTCTTTTATCATTATCACTTTGAAATAATGTTGTTAAAGTTCCAATTTTTAAATTTTTATTATTAACAATAAATCTTCCTTTTTTAAATCATGAACTTGATAATACTTCTCATGCATTTTCTGGTATTTCTTCTTCATTTTCTTTAAATAAATTATCAAATTTATTTACATAATTTTTAACTGTTCTAATTTCTGTTGGCATAATAGAATTTTTAAAACTATTTATTGGATTTTTAAATTTATTAATTTCATTTTGTAATATAGATAATTCACTTGGTTTTAATATACTTGTTAATTTTTTAAGTATATTTGGATTAAAAACACTATATGGTTGATGTATTTCTTTTTCACTAATATTTTCACTATCAAATACTGCTTTTAATGATTGATTTTTATAATAATTTTTTAAAGCATTTATTAATGCTAATTTAATATTATTACTTGCTAATGCATAATATATTCATTCAATAATTAAAGGTAACATTATAAACTCATATGACTATAATCTCATCTTAAATTTGATTCACTAGTAGTACCATATTCACTTACACTATCATTAATAAGATTTGCAGTTTCATTATTAAATAGTGTTTCTTGCATTTCTTCAATATGATTTGTAGTTTCCATAGGTAGTAAATTATGGATAATTTCACTTGCACCAGCAATTATGGTAGGTATTGCATAAGCATTATTAAAATCATTATTTATACCCATAGCAACACCACTACTAATCAAACATCCACCAGTTGCCATATTACAAATCTTTCTTATTGTTTCAAATTTATTAGGTATTAACTCAGTTAATCCACTAATAAGATTTGATATACCATATGAATTTAAACTAATAAATGTATCTCAATCCATTAAATTATTATTATTTTTCATTAATAATAAATCTTCTGGAAATGGATTAGGTTTTGGATTAATTGAATTAGTAGTAAATTTAGCATAATTTGATAATCCAATTGTTCCTAATCCTAATAATATTTTTTTAGAACTATTAATTAATTTAGTTTTAGTATTTGGTCTTTGATTTAAATTTCAAATATCTAAACCTAATTTTTTACCAAATAATAAACTATTAATTGAACCTAGTACTGGATTACCTATTACTTGACCATAATAAGCACTTGTACCAATCATTGCCATTAAAGGACTTATTGAAGAACGAATTATCTTTAATAAAGTATAATTATTTGATTGTATAATGGTGTCATTTGGCATTTTCATTTACTCCTTCTACATTAGTTTGTTTTTCTATTTTAATTATTACTTTACCTTCACAATGTATATTATCTCCAACACATATTGCATAACTATCATGTACATCACTTACTATAAAATAATCATTTCTTAATTTAGGATATTCATCTAATAAAATTGCTCTAATATCATTACTTGTAGTTAAATCTTCTGGCTTTGGTGAATAAATAGTAATATGTGCTTTTTCATCAAAATATTTATAAATATATTCCATAATTATTTTTTAGAAAATTTTAATTCTATTTCTTCAATATAATCTTTATCATTACCAGTCATAGTAGCACTTTTTTGATGTAATATTACTAAATGTTGCTTTACCTTTTTCATAACCATTATTACCAGCATTTATTATTGCAGTTTCTAATTCATCATTAGTTGGTGTATCACCAGCCATTTTAATTTTTCCTAAATTTTTAAACTAAATTAAATCATTTAAACTAATTCTAAAATCATCAAAATCAGCAATTTTAAATGTTACTGGTGATTTTTCTCTTTCTGCTGGAGTTAATTTAATTCAATTAGTTCAACAACGTTTTTGTGCTTCTTTAATTTCATCAGCTGTTGGCATTTTTTCCATAATAATAAATGATAATCAACCACGAATTGCTGTTGTTATACCATAAAGTGCTTTACCTAATGTTTTTTGATTTAATGTATCATTATCAATTAAATTAACAATTTTTTGAAAACTATTAGGTTGTGCAAATGCATTTCTATGTACAAAAACTCCTAATACTTTTTTTAAATCAAATGTTTTTTCTAAATGTAAACCAGTTTTAGTATCTTTAACCATATCTTTATTTAAAAACATATGTTTATATAAAAACATACCAAATACTGATTGTTTATATAATTGACCACTTGCTACAGTATCTGCTGAAATTTGACCATAATTTAATCTTAAATATGCTTTTGTTAATTGTAACATTGGAGTAAATCCTAATGCACCAATAAAATCACTTACATTTGTACCAATTTCAGTTTCAGTTATATTTCCTAATAATTCATTCATTTTATCTCCAATTTGATAAAATGCTGATTTTGCTGTATCTTCTGTCATTTCTAACATATTAATAGGAATTACTTGTGATTTAGCAATACAATAATCTTTAATACCTTGTAAAAAAATACATTCTTGTATAAATAAATAATTTCTTAATGCACTTTCTGCTCATATTGATAACATATTTGCTTTTAATGGAATTGGACTTGACATAAATCTATTCATATCAAAATCTTCAGTTCTTCAATCAATAACTAATATTTGGTCTAAAATAACACTAGTTGTTCTTAATGTTGTTCATTGTTTATTTGTACCAGTCATAACATCATATTTTGAACCTCAACGTAAACGTTCAACAATACGATAATATGCTTCTACTGCTCCAGGGGTATTTCACTTATTTGTTCTGCAACTGCACTTGCTTTTAAAAACATCATACTTTCATCATTATAAAGTATACCTTTTACTTGAGCTTCCATAGCAGTTAACATTGCTTTATTTCTCCATTATTACCACCAGTAATTAAACCAGTTGGAACTTGTGGAATAGCCATAATATCTCTCCTTTTGAGAAATATTTAATTATTTACTAAATAAAAATTCTAAAAATTTAATCATTTCTTGTTTAGTTTTTGCTCCTACAACTTCTGTATTTTTTAATAATTCTTCATTTTTAGATGTAATATTATTATCTAATTCAAAAAGTGTTTTTGGATTAAAAAACTCTTGTTTAGATTCTTCATTTTTAATAATTTCTTGTTTTTTTATTTCTTTATTATGTAAATTATTATTAAATATTTCTGCATAATCTTCTTTTATTTTATTTAAAGCAGAATGTTTATCAAGTTCTTTATATTCAGTATTAATTAATGATTTAACTATTTTTAATTGTTTATCATTAAAACCATTAAATAATTCTTTTTCTTGATATTCATTAACTTTATTTTCATATTCTTTTATTTTTGTTTCATATTCACTTAATTTAGGTTCAATATTTTTTTTTACTTTCAGCATATACTACATTTCTATGTTGTTTTAGTAAATTTTTAACATCATCTAAACTATAATTCTCTTTTTCATCAAAAGTAAAATCACTCATACTTTTAATCTCCCTTTTATTAAATTTTAATAATTCACTTGGTTAATAGGTCACTTTTATATATGTTATTTAACATATTCACTTTATTTAATTATATCATTTTTTACCTTTAAAATAAAGAAAAAAACCTATATTTATTATAGGTTTCTAATCATTATTTTCTATTTTTCTTGGTTCACAAAGATTAATAATTATATTACTTTTTGAGTTATTTTCTTCAAAATTATTTTGTAAATCATCAAATTCTTCTGGATGACATTTTCTTAAATATTCTCATTGATATTTTGGGTCTTTCATAGTATTACGTAATAAATAATTAGCAATTTTTTGACATGCTTTATCATATTCCTTTAAAAAATTTTGTTGTCATTTTGTCTGGTAGCGTCGGCAATCAAATATATATTTTCTATCAATTCCTAATGCTAAATTTAAACCAGTTTTTGTCATTCTAGTTGGTACATTTTTATTATCTCTAAAATATTCATTTATTTTTTCTTTATAATTTCCTAATTCTTTTCTTTTTGCTGGCATATTTATCACCTATATTCAATATTTATATACTAATTATAACATTTTAACTAAAGTATATTACAACACTCACCAGTTAATTATTGTTATACTCAAAGTCATGTATTTAGAAAGGAATAATATTATGATTTTACTTCCTGAACAATTTCCTCATAATCAGTTTAAAATTAGTCATGAAAAACAAATGTTATTAGATTATAAAAATGATTTAATTAAATATGATAAATATTGGTATGAAAATTACTATGATAAAAATAAATATAAATATGTTAAAACTGCTAAAAGAACTTTTACATCAATGTATGGAATAGTAAAAGATTTTTATAAAAAAGTATATCAACATAAAATTACTGGTGAATATTTATATCCATTAGATACATATATTAATATTGATAAAAATAAAAATTTTACTAATCAAGTAACAAAATCAATAATTTATGAAGCTGATTTTAATAATATTACATATCCTATAATTAAACATAATTTAAAAATAGATATATCTTTATCAACAATTTGTAGAAGAGTAAAAAAAACTAATATATTTGTTCAAGAATTACCAAAAGAAAAAATAAAAATATTACCAACTGATTTTATTTATATTCAATCAGATGAATCATATAATAATTTAATTGATAATAAAAAGAAAAGAAAATTTAGACATAGAACAGTAAGTATAAGTACTGGTTTTGATTTAAATAAATCTACTGATAATAGACATGTTTTAGAAAATAAATATATTTTTGTTATATCAACTAGAAAAGGTCAAAGAATTACAAAAAAAGAATTTGCTAAATCTATAATAACTAATGTAGATAATATTTTTATTGGTTATACTAATGAAAATTTAAAATTAACGGGTGATGGTGCAACTTATCTTAAATCTACTACTAATTATTTAAAAATTGATTATACTGTAGATAAATGACATCCATTACAAAAATTAAAACAAGTATTTATTGTAGGAAAAGGTAAAAGAACAAAAGAAAATAATAAAAAATTAAATTATGCTTATTATAAATTATTTTTAAATGGTAATTATTATAAATTATTAAATTATTTAAAAGAAAATAATGCTGATGAAAAAATATATGAATATTTTAAAAATAATAAAAAAGGTATTGAAAATCAAAATGCTATTTGAAATATTGGTTGTAGTGCTGAAAGTGATGTTTATCATTTAATCAAATCAATATCTAATAATAATGCAAAAATTTATTCAAAAGAAGCATTTTTTAATTTATTAAAATTAAAACAAGCAAGAATTAATAAATTAAAAGTATTTGTTTAAATTTATAAAATTTAATAAATCTAAACCTAAATAGTTAGGAATTTTCATTTTATAAAAGTTAATAAAATCTATATTAAGACTTGACATTAACCCTAAATAGGGTTATAATATTTATAACAATTAATAATTTATTTTATCTTTTATTTAAAGAAAATTAAATTATAACTAGACTTGAAATACGCCCAATTTATCATTAGTTTTTGTTGCTCATATAGTTGTTCCAGCCCCCCCAGTAGACTGTATAGTCATGTCCTAAATATGATTGATAACCATTAGTTTGATTATGTGCTATTGAACCAATTATTATTACAAGTCCTTATTTAATATATCAATATAAAGAAATTAGAAAACATAAAAAAGAATGTCATTTATGTAAACAACATTCAAATAAAATACAATTGGAGTTAAAAAAACTGCTGAATTTGTTAAAGAACATTGTCAAAAATTTTATGAAAATGTTGAACAAGCAAAAATAATTATTTGTGGAGATAGTGCTGGATGAATTAAAGATGTAGCAGATTATCTTGGTGCTGAGTTTGTTTTAGATAAATTCCATTTAATTAGAACATTATATCTTGGTATAATGGCGGGAAATAAAGGAAAATATTGAAGTGAATATAATAATTGTAAAGATTTCATTAATAATGGTCAATATGAACAATTAATTGATTATTTATATAAAGAATTAGATAATCATAAAAAGTTAAAAAAACAATATTTTAAAAATAATAAAAAAGGTATTGTTAATCAAGGTGCAAAATGAAATATTGGTTGTTTTACTGAAACAAATATTTGACATGTTTTAAAAGAAATGATTGTTAATAGAACATATAGTATTTTTATTTATATAAAAATGGTTATTTTTAAATGTAATCAAATAAATTTAAAAACATAATTTTACTTATTTTAAAATAAAAAATTAAAAAAACTTATTAAATTAAAAGTTAATAAGAATTTTTGTTATATATTTATGTTAATTAAATTATTAAAATGTTTTTATAATTTATAAAATTGAGTATTTTAATTGTAATATTTTTAAATTAGTAGTAAGATAAATTTACAATTTCATAAAAATCCAAATTATTTCTTGTCTAAATTTAGAGGCTTTTATGTAATCTGTGTATCTTTGTTTTACAAAGTACTAGTTTAGATTAATTCTATCTTCAAATTTTATCATAAAATGAGCAATTGCTGTATTTCAATTTTGAATGGGCATTGTTCATTTTTTTGTTATATTTTCAATTGCTAAATAAAATATTTTAAAAACTGCCATATCATTAGGAAAAACTTTTTTATTTCTGATAATTTTTCGTAATTGACTATTTACAGATTCAATAGCATTTGTTGTATAAATCACTCTTTTAATTTCTGCAGGATAACTAATAAAAACCATTAAATTATCTCAATTTTTATATCAAGATTTAGCAATTTGAGGATAGTGTTTATTTCACTTATTTTCAAAGGATTCTAAAGCCTGCATTGCTTGTTCTTCACTACATGCAGTATAAATTGGTTTTAAATCTGCAACTAGAGATTTTCTATGCTTATATGAGACATATTTCAAACTATTTCTAATTTGATGAACTATGCATAATTGATGTTCTGTTTTAAGATAAACTGATTGTATTGCTTCTGACATGCCTGTTAAATTATCACTGCAGGCAATAAGAATATCATTTAAGCCACGATTTTTCATTTCTGTTAAATTTGCTAATCAAAATTTAGCACCTTCATTTTCACTAATTCATAAACCTAAAACATCTTTTTTACCTTCTAAATCAACTCCTAAAGCTATATAAACTGATTTGTTAATAATGCGTTTATCTTGTCGTACTTTAACTACTATACAATCAAAATAAACAATAGGATAAATGCCTTCTAATGGTCTATTTTGTCATGCTTTGACATCATCAATAACATCATCAGTATTGACTAATAATACTTTCACTAATATCAGCACCCTGATATAACTCTTGTAACTGCATTCTAATATCTGATAATGTCATACCTTTTGCATATAAGGAAAGAACTTGTTGATCAAAACCATCAAATCTTCTCTGTCTTTTTGGCACTATTACAGGAGTAAAATTACTATTACGATCTCGTGGTACATCAATCTCAATTTTACCTTGTTGAGTTATTAATTTTTTTGAACTTATACCATTACGAGCATTGTCACTATTACTATGTTGATTTTTTTCATATCCTAAATAATTTTGCATCTCAGAATTCAACATTTTTTCAACTAAACGTTTTGTTAATTCTTTATATAAACCCCCTTCTTTAAAAACTGTTGTTAAATCTTCAGTATTTTCTAATAATAAATCTACTGCTTTTGATATTGGATCATTATTATTAAAGTTATCTTTTTTAGCCATCTGTAACTCACTCTTTCTAGTCATTTAATTATATTTACTAGAATTAATTAAACATAGTTATTTTTGTAAGTTACACAGATTACTAAACATTACCTAAATTATAATAAGACTACAACGATTTAATTTATTCCGGATTTTTGACAATCTCCCAATTGAACATAAAATTTAAAGATGTTACTTCTGATGGTAATTTATCAGGTACTTCTTTAATTGTTTTTGGCATTCTAACAACTTGAATTTCACCTTGTTTGTTTTTATAAAAACCAATTTGAGTAATTTTGGTAGTTTTTATATTTGATAAATCTCTTTTATTGGTTGTTTGTTCTTTTCCATCTTTATCAATGTAAATAGTATCTTGTTGTGTTTTATTATCTAAAAGTTCAATTTTTTGTGAAGTTTTATTTAAACCAGTATTTAAAGTTCCAATAGATGTCCCAAATGTTAAAACACTTAGTGCAGTAATCAATGTTTTCATATTGAAAACCTCCCTTTTTATTTTATTCAATAACTTTTTATTAAATCTATAAGTTATTTATATCTTAGAATGCTTTTTAAGATAATGCAATAACAAATATTTATACTCCCACAAAACACTACTTTTAGCATAACGTTAACAAATCAAACAATAAAAAACACTAGCAACAATAAAGATGCTAGTGTTTTTTATTATTAAATTTTAAAAATTTATTTAAATAAATTTAACAAAAAACTATTACTAATTAGCAACAAAAACTGAATTAACAGAGTTTAATGAAGATGAATCATTATCAATATTTGTTTCATTACATCTTGTCTTAAATTCTTCATCATTAATTAATAAAGTACCATTTTCTTCATTATCCAATATGCTCTGATTTTCATTATTAGTTTCAAAATCAATAGGATTTCAAAATTTATTTATTAATCAATTAGTAGTTCCAGAAACTCCATCAAGTGTAGCAAAAATTGGAGCAATAATTTTTGAATCAAGACCAGGTAGGTGTTCAAAATAATGATCCTCCTCCAATAATTGCAGCAAAAGGACATAATAAATTAAAACCATCTTCAATTGACTTTAATATTTTATTAGTTGCTGAATCTTTATTAGTAAAATAAATACGTGTAAGTGTTGTTGTTCCAGCCAAAACACCAGAAATAGCAGATATTTCAAAACTAATAAATGGTAGTAAATTAGGAATTGTTAAATCTCAATTACTGCTTTAGTAAATATTGTTTTAATAAAATTAACATCTAATGTTGTAACTATATATGAGGTATTTGTTAATATTTTTCAAACTTCTATTAATGTTGCTACTTTTTTACTATCTGGTAAAAATGTAAATGCTGTCCCAAAAACACCCCTATTTAAAGCATTTGCTAAATTTAATCATTGTGAAACTTGACGAGCATTATGTAATAATTTAGTAGTTGCACCAGCACTACCAGCACCAATAGCATTTAAAGCAATAGTAATAATTTTTTTATACTGTTCTTGATTATTTATCATTTAATTACTCTTCTTTCTAAGTTAAAATTTCTCTAATTAAACAGCAAAAAAACCTGTTTAGGTAATAATACTAAACAGGCTTAATGATTTAAGCATATATTTCTTGTCTGTTCATATACATTATAAAATCAAAACATTTAAAAAACAATATTCAAAATAAAGAAAATAAAAATTATCTTAAGTAATGTAAATAACAATCTTTACTTAGATTATCAATAAAAAATAATATAAAAAATGATTTTAAATAATATTTGTTTAAAATCATTTTTTATATTATTTTTTATTGTTTCTTCTTGAAACATTTATTTTATTTATTAAATTTTGGTCATTTACTAAGATCTGATGCAATGCCTGACTCAATAGCAAAATTATCATGGTTTTTTACTTTTTCAACATTTCATTGTGATAAATTTTGATTAAAAGAAGTTGCATATGCAAACATACCACTCATATCTGTGACATTTGAAGTAATTCAAGTTGAAATATTACCATTAAATTTTCAAGTTCTCCTAAACATACCACTCATATCTGTGACATTAGATACATCTCAATTTGATAAATCCTGATTAAATGATGATGAACCTTCAAATGATCCAGCAGCACTAAACATACTATTCATAGTTGTCACCTTCGACACATTTCAATTAGTAATATTACCATTAAATACTGATGTGGCACTAAACAGACTGCTCATATCTGTGACATTAGATACATCTCAAGTTGACAAATCCTGATTAAATGTGGCTGCATAATAAAACATTTGTTTCATAGTTGTCACCTTCGACACATTTCAATTAGTAATATTACCATTAAATACTGATGTGGCACTAAACAGACTGCTCATATCTGTGACATTAGATACATCTCAAGTTGACAAATCCTGATTAAATGATTTCGCACGAGTAAACATATAACTCAAAGATGTTATTTCTGATGGTAGTTTGTCAGGTACTTTTTCAATTGTTTCTGGCATTCTAGCAACTTGAATTTCACCTTGTCGATTCTTATAAAAACCAATTTGAACAACCTCTTTACTTTCTCTATCTCTGACAAATCTTCTATATTAGTTTTTATTTCTTCTCCATTTTTATTTTTGTAAATTGTATCTTGTTGTGTTTTACTTTGAATGTAATTAGTTGTAATATTAGTTTTTTCTTCAATTGTATTTAAAATATTGATTAAATTTCCTGTGGTTGTTGCAAGTGTTAAAACACTTAATGTTGTTAATAATGATTTCATAATTAGTCCCCTTTATTTTCCCCAATAACTTTTTCTTAAATCTATAAGTTATCTATATTTTAAATTGTTTAAAGAGAAATGCAATAACTGACTTGTATATTAATATACTTTTTAAATTAAAATATCTAATTATTGAAGAAAATTATTAACTAATATGAAATAATTTTATTTTAAAGATTTTACTTGTAAGAAAATTAGCATTTTTAAATGTAATATCATAACTTTTATTATCTAAATTATTTTTAATTTTATAACTTAAAACTGCACTAACACTACCATCATCATGTTTAAATGTATTCATTGCAATATCACTTAAAGTAAAATAACTATTATTGTTAATATCAAAATATTTACTATACATATCTTTATATAAATTTTCTTGGTCCTTTAACATATTATCAAGAATACCATTATGATGTGTTTTATCAACTATTATATTTAGTAAGGAATTTAAACTACTAGTAGGAGTATTTAATCAATTAGAAAAGTTTGCAAGAACACTATCTTGTTTAAAATTAGTTTCATCACAAAATTGAACACCTAATAATTGTAATATTTCTTTAGTTTTACTAATATTATCTGTTGTTGGGTGATTAATAATATATTTAAGATTATTTAAAGCATTAATAAAATCTTTACTACCGAAAGTTAAATCTAAATATTTTACTAAATCTTTTAAATCAATTAATGGATTTGTTGTTAAATATTTATTAGTAAACTCAAATATTTTATTAATTGTGTCATTAATTGGAACATTTTTAATTGCTGATTCTAAACTATTAACAACTTGTTGAGGAATATCACTAATAGCTGAAATAAAAGAAAATTTCTTTTGAATCTCAGGTAATGTTCAATATGAATCAGTTCATGCAAAGGTAGCTTTCGCAATAATATCTTCACCAAAAGGTCCGGTCATTAAATTGGTAACTAATTTAAGCATATTATCTTTTGAAGATATTAATTCTTGAAAAATAGTTAATACTTTTTTTAGTTGAACTGTATTATTTTTAAGTGGTGTTTTATCATCTCAAGTAATACTATCAATACCAAGAGTTGGATTAGTTAATTTTAATACTTCACTTTTAACCATTGGTATTATTGTTTTTATTAAATAAGGTCATGCCACTGGATTTGTTAAAATCTTATTAAGAGTTTCACTAAATGTAACATTAAAATTATCAGAATTAAAACCGATAGGTGCAGCACCTCATAAAGCATATTTAATATTATCGCTAATCATTTCCCCAATATATTTTCCTGATATTGACTTAAACATATAATTAAAATTAACACCAGCTATATATTCATAAAATTGATTTCAATTTCAATTTTTTGCTTCATCTTTAACATAGTATCACTTTTCATGACTTGGAATATTTCAAGCTTGAGCAAATGTCGCTTTCTTTGACATATAATCTTGCATTTTTTCAAAAGTAGTATTACCACTAAAATTATCTTCTTGATCTCAATCTGCTAATAATTCATCAATAGTATTAGTTATAATTGGAATATAATTAGTATAAGATAAGTAATCATTAATATTTGGTATTAAATTTTTAATATTTTTTAACATTCCATCAATCATATTAACAGTATCATCATTAGATAAAATAGAATTATTTAAATAATTTTTAAGCATTGGCAATATGTCACGATAACTATTATAACTATTAATATTATTAGTGACAGAATCAACTTTAGATTGATTAATACCATTACGTTGAAATAAACCCTGAATAGTATTAATACTATTACCATCTAAGTTACTAGTTCAATCATTAATAAAATCATTTCCAGTATTCTTACCTGTAAGATTATCAATTTGAATAGAAGGGGTTTGATTATACATATCATTTAATAAATTATTAGTATTAAAACCTTTATTTTTAGCAATTAATAACGATTTACCAACAATAGAGGTTTCATTAGCATACTTAGTTGCTGTTTTAGTATCAACATTGTTGTTGGCAAAATTATTAATACTAATATTGTTTGTATCAATTGTGAATGCTAAAAGCGACATGCTAGAACTTAATAAAAGGCTGGTAGTAAAAAATAAATTTAATTTTCGTCTCATATTTTACACTCCATTTATAATGATTTTCTTATTATTATAAACTATTACAAAATAATGTACAGTAAATTTTATTTTTAAAAAAAATATCTACTAATAAGTTAAATTAGTAGATATTTAATACATTTTAATTATGAATTTAATTAGATATTCCGTTTTTGTTAAGTTAGGACTAATAACTAGTAAAGGAATATTTATAAATTTATGAGAAAGTATGTTTATTATTTTTTTTGTTGTAGAAACATTAGTTTTTGGTGTAGAAGCATTAGTTTGTGTTTTATTAAAAACATGTGTTGGTTTAACTGAATGATTATTCTCTTGAGTAAAATGAGAATTTTTTTTGTGTTGATGTAATTTATTATTACATTTATTAAACAAATGTTTAATCAAATGTAAGGGATTTACCATACAGTGATGATGGTGACATAAAATATCAACAATATTAGTTAATAAATAATTAACATTTTTATTAGCTTCCAAATTATGTTGGATAGGTTTTTCCAAAATGCTATAAAAAGTAGGAATAATATTATTATAATTAGCGATATCTCTTTCCTGTAAATATGTTAACATTTCCAATACTTTTTTATTATTTACTAAATCATTATTACTTTTAAACTTTCTATTCTTGATAATGCTACTATGATAAGAATTTGGATCACATAAACGATATTTTATTTTCCTTGATGATTTTATTTTCTTTTTTCTTAATTTCAGAAAAAATATTATTATAAAACCAATTAAAAAAATAATACTCATGATAATAATTAAAATAACTATTAACTTCATATGTTACTCCCACATTTTATTTTTAATTAATAAGTATTAATTTAACATTTTATTTTATAAAATAAAATACTTTTTATTAAAAATAATAACGTTTAGCAGAACCTATCTTTCTTTCAACTAAGCTAAATAAGATAAAGATAAAAATAAATCTTAAAATTTCAATACCAAGTAAAATAAATAATATAATTACTGAATGATTATTAAAATTAAGAATATTATTATCATATTCATCAGGTCTTGGTAGGTTAGGACTAAAATAAAGTACTACTAAAGTTAAAACAAAAGATAAAGTAGCAATAATCGCATTTAAGGGTACTATTACTAGACCAGCACTTACTTTTTTGATAGTATCTACTTTTAAATTTTTACTTTTATTACACAATTTAAAAAGATAGTAGTAAATAAAATAAAAAGAAACAATAAATAAAATATTAGCAATATTATCAAAGAAAATTTGAATTGGCGGATGATCACTATCTGCTAATAAATGTAATCAAGGTTCAATAATACCAATTGCTAATGTATAATATAAACCAATAATTGGTAAAGCAAAAGCAATAATTAATGAATCAAAAATTCTTAATGGTAAAATTACTCCCATAAACTGAATAGGTATTTCAATTAATGAAGAAGCAACAGCTAATCCCAATAAAATTCCTGTCAAAGTAATATTAAAAATTTGTTGTTTTGAATTAATCTTTATTTTTTTCTTTGTTTTTATATCTACTTTTTCTTTTTCTTGGTCAACACTTTTAACTATCATTATAACTTCTCCTTTTTAAAATAGGTATTTAATTAATTAAATACTTATTTATAAAAATTATAAATTACTTTTAATTAAAAAACAAGACATTTATTAAATTTTTATAAAAAGTGTTAATACTACTCTAATTTAGAAAATTAATTAACAATAAAAATATCATAATAATAATTTGATAGATAATTTTTATTAAAATAAAAATAACAAAAACTAAAAAAATAAATTATAATATTAATCATTAATTTAAATAGTGTTAAATCCTTATATAGATATTTTTTCTGTATTAGGATTTTATTAAATAAAATTGCTAAAAGAAAAGGAAGATTAAAAGATGGCAAAAAAATATACACCGGAAATAAAAGAAAAAGTATTACAATATTTACAAGATGGTAAAAGTTATGGTGAAATCAAAAAAGAAACTGGCATTTCAAAAACAACAATTTGAATTTGAAAGCAAAAAGCAAGAAAGAATGAACTTAAAACAAAACATTCAGTCAACTCAGCTCCAAGAGATATATTAGAAGCAGCCATCAATATTGCAGAAATAAATTGTGATAATAATGAAAATCAAAATTATAAAGAAGAATTTTTAAATCAACAGCAAACAATAAATTTATTATCAGTAAGTATTAACAAACAAATAGAAAACAACTATTTTGATAATTCAGAAGAAGATAGTGATTCAGAACGATTAGTAATTGATGAAGATTATAAAGAAGAAGTAAATATTTGAAGACCTTGAGAAGAGTCAGAAATAAAACAAAATAGTGAAGAATCTTTAGTAATAGAATTAAAAAAAGATCAATTAAAATATATTATTTAAATATTAAAATGTTGTACTAAAATTTGTACTGGCCTAACTAATAATAAATATAAAAGCAAAACTGAAGTAAATTTAATTAAATTAAATGGTACAAATACAATTCAAATCTTATCTTTAAGATCACCAGCACCATACATGTCTAAAATAAAAGCTCAATTATAAAAAGCACTAATTAATGATACTAAAATACAAGTAATAACAACTGTCGGTATTTCAATAATCATTAATCGTTTTCAAGAATTATTAGATTGCGTTTTTCAAAATGGTAATTGCTTAAATAATAATTTAAAACTACTATATAATAACAATAAAGTAATGGTACTTAACATATAAGCAAATTCACCAATTGGTTCAGCATTACCAGAAGGAAAATGAGGTAAGATTAAACTTAGTCAAGGAACAATAATGGCAATTAACAAACTATAAGGAAGTTTAATAATTAACAATGCAATTAAATTAATAGTATTACCAAAATCAATTTTTAAAAAAGGTAAAAAAATAGGTGGTGTTTCTAATAAGGTCATTAATGTTGTAACTGCCAATAAACTACTAATTAATGCTATCCTATGAGTAGTTAATTTTAAAGAATTATTAATATTACTTTTAAATTGTTGTCACTTTTTCTCATATTTTAAACTCATCTTTTACTCCTTAAAATACATTTATTATTTTAATTATATATAAAAAAACGTTTATTTATTATATAATAAAATTAATTTTTAAAAGGAGATGAAGTATTAATGAATAAAAGTGAAAATAACATTGTGCAAATGGTAGTTGAAATTCCCAAAGGATCAAGTAATAAATATGAATATGATTGAAAATCTAAAACTATGATATTAGATCGTGTTCTTTATGGTGCTAATTTTTATCCCGGTGAATATGGATATATTCCTGAAACTTTAGATTATGATGGTGATCCTTTAGATATTATTAGTTTAATTACTTATCCAACTTTCCCTGGTTGCTTAGTAGAAGTTAGAGTTTTAGGAATGATTAAAATGATTGACAGTGGTGAAGTTGATACTAAATTATTTGGTGTTGTTAATTCTGATCCACGCTTTAATGAGTATCAAGATCTAAAAGATGTACCACAACATTTACGTGATGAAATTGTTAATTTCTTTTTACAGTATAAAGAATTACAAAAAAAGAAAGTCATAATTGAAGGTTGAGGTAACTTAAAAGAAGCATTAACTGAACTTACAACATGTAAAAATATGTTTAAACAATATCAAAATGAAATGAATAATTTACCAAAAGCACAATTAGTGTCATTATTAAACAAAAAATAAACAAAAAGTATAATATATTTTTAATATATTAAATCATTTATCCTTAAATACAACTGAATAAAATTAAATAGATGAACAACTGTTCATAAAAGGGAATTAAGTAATCTTAAGCTGCCCCAGCAACTGTGATACTGATAAAAGTTACATAATCCATTGAAATCAAAGATTTTGAGAAGGGTAACAAGTAAAATGAAGTTAAGCCAGTAGACCTATCTATTTAACACTATTAAACTAATCTCTGGGTGCAGATAACAGTTATATAATTTTAATTGATGTTTTATCTCCGATTAGTATAACTAAACCACCTTTATGAGGTGGTTTTAAATTTAAAAAATAAAGAAAGCCGAGAACAAATATGAGTAACCATGTCCAAAAATTAATTCGTATCTTGATTATTCCTTCATATGCAGCACTAGTTTTTGCTTTAAAAGAAGTATTAGCAATATTACCAAATATTGAAGTTGTAACTTTTCTATTAGCATTTTCAGCATTAGTTTTTCCACTATATATGTCAATTACTATTCCTTTAATTTTTGCTTCATTAGAAATTCTACTTTACGGTGGTAATAGTTGAATATTTTTATATTTTAGTATATGACCAATATTGGTCATAATAATTTGAATATTTCGTCATTTAATTAAAAAGCATTGATGAATTTTTGTAATTATTACAAGTTTATGAGGTTTTACTTTTGGTACATTTGATTCTCTAATTCATTTAATATTATTTGGTAAATCCAGTTTTTATCTTTACTGATTATCTGGATTAAGTTTTGATGCTATTCATGGCATTGGTAACTTCATGTTTAGTAGTTTTCTGTATAAACCAATTATCAGTATTTGAAATAAATATTTACAATATTATATTATTATTGATAATAATATTATTGAAGAAAGCAATGATGAACAAACATCAAATAATGAATTATTAGTTGAACCATAAATATAAATTTATATTTAAATAATTAACTATTCATATAATATTATTTATATCATTAAACTGATGATGAAAAGTATTTATTTCAATCTCTTATTGAATCTTTTTCTTCTAAATTAAATGAATTTATATATTTTTTCAAATCATTTTCTTTTGCAAATAATTCTTTAAGATCTTCTTGTAATAAGTTTTGCTCATTAATTAATATTTGCATATTAGTTTTTACTATATCATATTTTTCTTTTAAATTTTCTTTTTCCCTATTGGTTTTTATAAATTCATTTTTATTTTCACATAGTTCTTTTTCTGTTATTTTATTTCAATCATAAAAACCTAAAGTAATACATTTAATATAAAAATTAATTCTTGGATTTATTTTCTTTGTATTTAAATTAATAATAGATTTTCTTAATTTAGAACTTTTTGACTGTAAAGTTAAAAAGTTCTTTTTCTAATTTCTTTAATTCTATTTTAAAATCAAGTATTTTAGGTAATAACTCAATATAATTTTTTTTCATTTTTTGATCAATTTCTTTTTTAAATATCTTAAATTTTTGCTTAGCTAAAATTTCTTCTTTTTGTTTATTTTGAAATGTGGATGGGTTACACTATTTTTTTCAATTGGTAATTCATTTAATTCTTGAAAATTAGTATTTTGACTAATATCATTTAAATATTGATTTTCTACATATTGATCAGAAAATTGAATGCTTAAAAAAGTTATAATCATAATCATAACTAAAAAGCCTAACCCTAAAACTTGAATAATATTTTTTCTTTGTTCACGCAAATAATTAAAAAATATTTTTACCATATTCCACTAACCTCAGTTGATACTTCAAATTAATTTTATCAATTTAAAAATATTTTTTAAAATTAAAACATTTTAATGTGTAATTTTTTATTTAATAGCAGCAAACCAGATTATATATTATTTAGTTAATGTCATTAATTGTTTATTATTAACGTTTAACTTTCAAGTAATAATGTATGAAACTAAATAAATTAAAATATTTATACTAATCATCAATGCAAAATATCATCAACGAAAAACAATAGGAAATGCGATTTTTGCAAAAGTTGCTAATAAATTAGAAAGTACCATTACTAAAGAAGGAACAATAAAAACAGCAACCAAACTACTCATTACCAATGCCGGTATTATTACCAGAAAGAAATTATAAGAAACTTCTAATGCCGTATAGCCTAAACTTCGTAAAATATTAATTAATATTAAATTATCACGAACACTAATATTAGTAACAATAACAATAATCATTAATGATAATATAACACTAAAAATACCAAAAAATGAAATGATTATTTGTAAACTATATTGATTATTCTTCATAATACTACGTAAATTACTAATATCATACACTGATGATAATGAAGTACTAATACCTTTACTTTCCAAATATCCTGAGTGTGAAATTTGTGCTAAATCAATATTATAATCATTTTTATTACTAATAATTGGTAAGTAATGTTTAAACTCATTATCAGTAAATTTGCTTAATTTACTATTAGCAAAATTATTTTCTAATAAATCACTTTTACTACCAAACAAAATCTCATTAAGTCAAAGTTTAGGCATTACTATTATTTTTGGATCTAATTTATTAATATAATCATAAACAATACCAATTATATATTTTATTTGATTATCTAATCCTTTATACCTATAAATAACACTATTATTAAGTTGTTCTCCACCATTATAAACATTGGCAACCGAAGGTAAAGCAGAAGTAGCCATTGGAATAAATTGAACAGCACTACTATCTGGATTTTTAATTCCTAATTTTTGAATTAAAATGATTACGAATATTAATAAAAGTTTATCAATAGTTTTATTTATTATTGAATTCATTACCGCGATCACTATGAAATATTTGAATATCTTTTAAACAGCGATTTGATTGCATAAATGCTTGATATACTAATGATGCATCTTTTTTAGTACCTACACACTATGTCCAATAATTTCGCGGTTAAATAGGTCGATTAATAAGCAAATATAGTTTCACTTACCATTAACTTGAACATAAGTTAAATCACTAACAATAAGAGGCTTTTTAATAATCTGTGTATCTTTGTTTTGTAAAGTACTAGTTCAGATTAATTCTGTCTTCAAATTTTATCATAAAATGAGCAATTGCTGTATTTCAATTTTGAATGGGCATTGTTCATTTTTTTGTTATATTTTCAATTGCTAAGTAAAATATTTTGAAAACTGCCATATCATTTGGAAAAACTTTTTTATTTCTGATGACTTTTCGTAATTGACTATTAACAGATTCAATAGAATTTGTAGTATAAATCACTCTTTTGATTTCTGGAGGATAACTAATAAAAATCATTAATTGGATCAATTTTTATATCAAGATTTAGCAATTTGAGGATAGTGTTTATTTCATTTACTTTCAAATGATTCTAAAGCTTGCATTGCTTGTTCTTCACTACATGCATTATAAATTGGCTTTAAATCTGTAACTAGTGATTTTCGATGTTTGTATGAAACATATTTTAAACTATTTCAGATTTGATGAACTATACATAATTGATGTTCAGTTTTAGGATAAACTGATTGTATTGCTTCTGACATGCCTGTTAAGTTGTCACTACAAGCAATAAGAATATCATTTAAGCCACGATTTTTCATTTCTGTGAAATTTGCTAATCAAAATTTAGCGCCTTCATTTTCACTAATTCATAAACCTAAAACATCTTTTTTACCTTCTAAATCAACACCTAAAGCTATATAAACTGATTTGTTAATAATGCGTTTATCTTGTCGTACTTTAACTACTATACAATCAAAATAAACAATGGGATAAATGCCTTCTAATGGTCTATTTTGTCATGCTTTGACATCATCAATCACATCATCAGTAATATTTGTGACTAATAACACTTTCACTAATATCAGCACCATGATATAACTCTTGTAACTGCATTCTAATATCTGATAATGTCATACCTTTTGCATATAAGGAAAGAACTTGTTGATCAAAACCATCAAATCTTCTCTGTCTTTTTGGCACTATTACAGGAGTAAAATTACTATTACGATCTCGTGGTACATCAATCTCAATTTTACCTTGTTGAGTTATTAATTTTTTTGAACTTATACCATTACGAGCATTGTCACTATTACTATGTTGATTTTTTTCATATCCTAAATAATTTTGCATCTCAGAATTCAACATTTTTTCAACTAAACGTTTTGTTAATTCTTTATATAAACCCCCTTCTTTAAAAACTGTTGTTAAATCTTCAGTATTTTCTAATAATAAATCTACTGCTTTTGATATTGGATCATTATTATTAAAGTTATCTTTTTTAGCCATCTGTAACTCACTCTTTCTAGTCATTTAATTATATTTACTAGAATTAATTAAACATAGTTATTTTTGTAAGTTACACAGATTACTAAACATTACCTAAAATTTGTTGTGATATTTTTTTATTAACTAATAATTGTTCACCAGATTGACATAATTCTAAATTATTTGATACATCTTTTACAATTTGTTCACCACAAACATTATCATAAATTAAATTAGATAACAAATTTTCACTACTTAGTACCGAACTTTGTTCTTCATTAGCCATATATTCAAATTCTGCTTCCTCTAACAACTTATCTAATTCTGTTTCTTGTGTTTCTGAATAAAGTTGTAATTCTAAAACATCTCATGCAATATTTTTTATTTGTTCACTACACATATCATCACAATTAAAACTGCTTAAATCAAAATTTTGTTTTGAACTAAAAACATAACCAGATTGTAATTCTCTTTGTTTTTGCTTTTTTTCCTTATTAAGTTGATATCTCTTTTTATCATACTCTCTTCTCCTTGCTTTTACTTCGGGTTTTTGATCATATTCTCGTTTTCTTGCTTTTACTTCAGATCTTTGTTTATATTCTCGTTGCCTTTCTTTATTGCGTTGATATCATAATTTACTATTTTTTAGTTCCAGTTCTTTATTAAGCTGATAACATTTTTTTCTATATTCTTGTTGCCTTTCTTTATTGCGTCAATATCATAATTTACTATACTCTCGCTGTTTTTCTTTAATAAGCTGATATCTTTTTTATCATATTCTCTCCTCCTTACTTTCACTTCAGGTCTTTGCTTATATTCTTGTCTTTTTTCTTTATTTTTTTGAAATAAATAAGGTACATTAATAACTATACTTTCATTATCCATATGCTTTGCTCCTCCTATAAACATAATTAATTAAATTTAATTTAAACTTTTACCACATTTTTTCTATCTATCAAAAATTATATTTATTTTTTTTGATAAATAAAACTGTATTATTGCAATTTTTTTCAAATTCTTAATAACTAATTTTATCGTTTAGATTTATTGAAAGCAATACCCAATGCTTTTGGTGTTTTACTTCATTTTGATGTAAACACTAAAACTAATAAAGATGTTACAAAAGGCAATATATTCCATATATCAGAATTACTTGATATTCATTGAGGAATATTTGGTAAAAACGTAATTCTGGCACCTGTTGTTTCAACAATAGCAAATAAGGCAGCACCAATTGTAATCAATGGTACTCTTCATTGTCCAAAAATTAAAATAGCTAAAGCAATAAAACCATTTCCACTAACTGTCCCACGAAAAGTTTGACTAGCATACATTGGAAAAATACCACCAGCAATTCCTGCTAAAAAACCAGATAATAATACAGCAACATATCGTTGTTTAATAACATTAATTCCTGCAGCATCAACCGCATTGGGATTTTCACCAGTCGCAACATGATGTAATCCTCATTTAGTATATTTTAGAATAATAGCAATACTTACTAAAACTATAATTGCTAAAAATAAATATAAATTAAAAAATTCATTATTACCAATTTTTGGTAATTGATAAATATTTGTTAATGAAATAAAACCATTATTCCCTGGTAACTGAACAACAAAAACTGCAATTGCTGCTGCTAAAATATTAATTGCAACGCCAGAAATAATTTGATCAGATTTTAAAGTAACTGATGCAAAAGTATGGAAACAAGCAAATCCCATTCCCACTAATCCAGCTACTAATAAAGCAACAATTTGTGATCAATTACCTCAATTAACACCTATATTTTTTCCAAATGAAGAAAAAGCAAGAGCACCAATTGTCATCATTCCTTCAATACCAATATTAACAACACCAGCACGTTCTGAAATTAATCCAGATAATGCACCAAGTACTAAAACAACAAAAATTAAACTAGAATGTTCAAGAATTATTTTGAGTGCTTCCATTAACTTTTTCCTCCTGTTCTTTCAGTTTTTATTTTCATAATTGCTTGTTGTTCATTTTTAAATATATCAGTAAATTTATTAATAAAAGTTGTCTTTTCAATTTCCGCTTTTTTAGTAAATTGTTTAGTTAATATATTAATATTACTATTAATTGGGATAATTTGACTTTTTAATTGCTGTTTGTCAATTTTATAATTTTTAATTAAGTCTTTAACATTATTTTTATAATTAGTTTGAAGTTGATGTTTTGCTAAAATTAATTGTTTTTTTATTTTTTTATCGTCAGTTTTAACTGTTTGATTTTTTAATAACTTTAATTCATCACTTAATTCTTGTTTCAATTTATTAATTTCTCGATAAAGATTTAATTTTAAGTCTTTTACTCTTGACTTATTTAATATTGCTTTTTGTTTTTTTAATAATACTATTTCTCGAATTAAATCTTGCTTATAGTTATAAACATTATTTTCATATTTCATTTTTTCATTAATATACATATTTAAACTTTCACCATAAATCGTTTTTATTTCTTGTTGAAAATTATTTCAATTACCAATTTTACCTTTTTTTCAAATTGCATTATATTGTTTATATATATAATGATTTAAAGCTTTATTTTCTTGGAAAAATTGTGCTCAATTAACACCAACTTTATCATTTTTATTTTTAATAACTGCTTGTAACTGTAAGTTGATATCACTATTAACTTTATTAATTTCTTGTGAAAGATTTTGTTTTAAATTTTTAACTACTGACTTATCATCTCATAGTATTTTATTATATTTTCCTTTTAATTGTTCTTTATCAATTTTATATTTTTTAATTAATTCCTTAGTTTCAATTTTATAAGTAATTTGAAGTTGACATTTTTTTAAAATTAATTGTTCTTTTAATTTTTTATCATTAGTTTTAACTAATTCATTTTTTAATGACTTTAATTGATCACTTAATTCTTGTTTCAATTTATTAATTTCTTGTGAAAGATTTTGTTTTAAATTTTTAACTTTTGACTCATAATCTGATAATGATTTATTATATTCTATCTTTAAGTGATTAATTTTATTATTTTTTTCTTTAATTAAATCTGATTTTAACTTATTATATTGTCTCTTTATTTTAAAATTTTCAATAAAATGATAGTACATCTTGGCAATAAAACTATTTGTAACTTTTCGTTTTTCTCCATCAAAGGCTATATTTAAATAACGAATTAAAAATTTAATTGGCTGTAAACGAGATAATAAAACTGCACAAGCAGCTGAATAAATAATAACACCAAAAATAATATCACCAGTTGCTGATGGTAATGTTAATACTGAACCAATTGAACCACCACTATTAATTAAGCCTCAAAGAAAAGCAGAACCCACAACACCTATTGGATTAATTTGACCAACTAAGGCAACAGCTATACTATCAAAACCAATAGTTGGTAAATCATCAGTTAAAAAACTAATTGAAGGATTTTTGGCAATGTAATAAATAACAGCCATTACTCCTGCTAATGCTCCTGAAATAACAAATGATGTTATGCAATAATGTTTATGATTAATACCACTATAAACCGCAGCAAATGGATTTAAACCTACTGTTCGAATTTTATAACCTAAAGTTGTTTTTTTCAATAAAAATCAAACTGTTATTATTAAAATAATAGAAATTAATAATGGTAGTATACAATTATAACCATTAATACTCATACTATCATGAATAGTTGCTGATGTTCCATGATCAGCATCATATAAATCTTTATTGATTTTAAATAGTCATTTTACTAAATATCAAATTGTTCAATTTAATAAAATAGAAGTAACAACCTCATGAACATTAAAAAAAACTTTTAATAACACTGTTACCAACGCCACCAATATTGCTGCTAATACTCCAGCAAAAAGCGCGCTAATTATAGCTAATGGTTGTGATAAGTCATAACGGACACCAATTGCGATAACAACAGCTCCTGCTGCTAACATTTGACCCGCAACTCCAATATTAAACATTCCTGAGCGGAAAGAAATAACTAGTGCTAATCCTGCTACAATATAAATTGCTCATCAAACTAAAGTATTATCTCAATTATTAGCTGGCCAACTTGTAAAAGCATATGTTAATAACAACTGAAAATAAGTAAAAGCATTTTGACCTGAACCAATTATAACAAAACAAGCAATAATTAATCCAAAAATAATGGCAAAAATTGAACCCTTAAATTTAGTAAGACTACTATTCATTTCTTTTGAACCAAGATATAAACGACTTCGTCGTTTTAAAAATCATGTTTTTTGTTTAAACATTATCTTCATTTCCTTCCATTAACATTTTTTGTCCCGCCATCATTAATCCTAATTGTTCACGAGTAACATTTTTAGGACTAACATTACCAGTAATTTTACCAGCATGTAAAACAACAATTCGATCTGCTAATGACATAACTTCTGATAATTCATAAGAAATTAATAATACTGCATTACCTTCATTTTTTTCATCAAGAATACGACTATGAATATATTCAATAGCACCAATATCCAAGCCACGTGTTGGCTGAGAAACAACTAAAATTTTATGTTTTCTTGTTAATTCTCTACCAACAACCGTTTTTTGTTGATTACCACCTGACAAACCTCTAACTAAAGCAAAACCACTTTTACTACCACGAACATCATAATTATTAATAATATTTTGTGCATAAGATTGAATAGCTTTACTGCGAATCAAACCATGCTTAGAAAAAGGATATTCGCTAATATTTTGTAAAACCATATTATCAATAACATTATAATCTAAAACAAGTCCATATTTATGACGATCTTCAGGAATATGACTTAAACCACTTTTATATAAACTTTGAATTGAACTGTGTTTCATATTCTTATTACCAAAAAAAATATCACCTTTTTCTGGCTTAATCAAACCAGTAATTGCTGAAATTAATTCAGTTTGACCATTACCTTCAATACCAGCAATAGCCACAATTTCTCGTGACTTAACTTCTAAACTAAAATCAGAAAGACCCATTATTGATTTCCAATTACCAATTTTATGAACAAATAAATTATCAATTTTTAATAATACTGGCCCTAATACAACATTACCTTGATTTCTAATATCAACTAAATCTCTACCAACCATCAAAGTAGCAATTTCTTCTTTAGTTTTACTCTTAGATTCAAAAGTTTCAATAACTTTACCTAAACGAATTACTGTAACATTATCAGCAACTTGTTTAACCTCTTCTAATTTATGACTAATAAAAATAATAGTTTTACCATCACGTCTAAGTTCTTCAATAATTGTTAATAAACTAGTAATTTCTTGTGGTGTTAAAACCGCGGTTGGTTCATCAAGTACAATAATACTAGCACCACGATAAAGAACTTTTAAAATTTCAACACGTTGTTGCATACCAACACTAGCATTCTCAATTTTTAAATTAAGTTTAATGTCTAATTTATATTTTTTTGAAATTTCTAAAATTTTAGATTTAGCTTTTTTATAATTAATTCACTGTCATTTATGAACCGGCTCACTACCTAAAATAATATTTTGTAAAATAGTGAAGTTATCAACTAATTTAAAATGTTGATGTACCATTCCAATACCTAATTCGCCTGCTCTAATTGGTCCTGATATTACTACTTCTTTACCATTAATTTTAATAATACCTTTTGTTGGTTGATATAGTCCAAATAAGATTGACATTAGTGTCGATTTACCTGCACCATTCTCGCCAACCAAAGCGTGAATTTCTCCTTTTTTAATTTTAATAGAAATATTATTGTTAGCAATAATAGTATCTAAAAAAACTTTAGTAATACCTTCCATTTCAACAGCATATTGTAAGTTCTGTTTTTCAATATTTACTTGCATTTTATCACCCCTCTTAATTATTTAAATGGATCATATTCTTTTTTAATACCATTAATTCAATAATGATCTTTTAAATTGAGTACTTTTTGTCATCCAGCAGAAATTTTATCTAATCAATTAGTAATTTCTGTCATTAATGGTGTGTAAATATCTTTATCACCATCTTTAATTGCTTTATTTGGTGCTATTCCAGTAAAATTAGGCCCACCTCTGTATGGTGCATCATCAATAAATGTTTGATCGGCAGTTGGATCAGTTGGATGCTCTGGATTCTGATCAGTTTTACCAACTGATTTTCAGAGCATAAGTTTAATTGAACTAATTAAATCTTTTTCTGCAGAAGTAATAAACCTATCTGCAGATTGTGGGTATTGAAGTTGTTGATCTGTATCAACACCAATAATTTTACCTTGACCAGATTTTTTTAATGATGATAAAGTATCTTCGGTTTGTGGTCCTGCTACCGGAAAAATAATATTAGTTTTTTGTCGAGCAAGATCATCATTAATTGCTTGTGAACCTTTTGAACCTTGAGTAAAATCACCACTAAATTGAGTACCTGAAGTTATAAATTTAATATTTGGTAATGATTCTTTAAAATCTGAATTTAAAATTTTAACTCATGATATTAATTTTTCTTCATCTTCTTTATTTTTAAATTTATTATTAAAAAACTGTATGGCTCAATAATAACCATACATATAATTAGTAACTGCTGGAATATCAAGTCCACCATAGGTTGACATTTTTAAATTATCAAGTCCACCATATTGATTAGCATGAGCAGTTAACCATATTGCCCCTGCCAATCCGGCTAAAAAGCCTGATTGTTCTGCTTTGTAAAGTAAACCAGCCAATTGTTTATTAGATTTTGGTACTTCTTTATTTGCAGTATCACCATCAATAAAAATAAATTTCACTTTATGTTTTAAAATAGTATTTTGTGCTTTAACCAAAGCATTATGATGTAAAAATCCTGAAGCAATAATTACTTTACTGTTTATGAAAACGGCTTTATTATATGATGTCATTAAATCATCAGTATTAGTTAATTGGGGATTATCTCAAGAAACCTCAACTCTTTTATTTTTATATTGAGGATCAACATAATCACTATGTGTTCAATCATTAAACTCTTGTTTAAACTTGAGGGCAGCATTATATGATGATTCATTAAAAGAAGCATCATTAATAGTATGTCCATCAGTTACAACAGTTATTCGATAAATATTTGGATCATTAAACTGACTATTGCAAGCAATGATTGGTAATATCATTATTACTGACAATGATATTGCACTAAATACAGTAAAAATTTTACGCATACTATTATATTCCTCCTACAATTATATATAAATATTTATATAAAAAAAATATAAAAAAAGAAAGCAAAAACATTGCTTTCTTAATTCAATTATTCAAAATAAAATAAAACTGTGTATAAATAAATTTTGAAAATAAATGGGTGGGAATAACTTACTATTAAAAAATACAGTATATATGTATTTAATATTAATTATTTTCTTATTTTCACAATTAACTCTAAACACTAGTTTCTCCTTTTAATGGCATAACTACCATTATATAAGATAATAAAACTTATTCTTTAAAAATTCAAGAATAATTATAAATTTTTTAAAATATATAGTAAAGTTTTATTAAAACTGTGGTTTATACTTTTCAACACTTTCATCAACATAATTTTTTCAAGCATTTTCTCACTTATCACGAGTAGAATCATTAGCTAAATCAGCAACTAATTTATTATAAGCATCAGTTACTTTTTGTGCCAAATGTCAATAATCATTACTATCAATAATTAAGTTATTATAAATAGCACTAATAGAATCATTATTAGCAATTCCAAGATATTGCTGACCACCTAATGCTGGTTGTGGTATGCTACCATCAAAGTATTGTTCACCATTAATAGGTTTAATACCATCCTCATTATAATCTAAATTAAAAGAATGTCATAATCAAGTATTAACTGACTTATGAATTCCTTTTAAAGCTGATGTAATAAAAATATCTTTAGCATAACTATATTGAACACTTTGATCAACATCGACACCAATAATTTTTGCTTTGCTATTAGTAGTAGAGTTTTTAACAGCTGATACTAAATCAATTGTTTGTGCTCCTGCAACAGGCATTACAATATCATCTTTATATCCATCAATTAATTGTGAAGTTATCGCTTTTGATGATTTTGTACCGGATTCAAAACTACCTGTAAATTGTTTAGCAATTTTATCAAAATGAATATCAAATTTATTAGTTCATTTTTCAATTTTTTCCTTACCCTCTTTAATTCTAATGGCATTAGTCATTTCCAATAAATTATCATTGCTATTACGATATTTATTAAAATAATATACACCTCAATAATAACCCATCATATAACTAACAATAGTATCAGCTGGTAAACCACCAAAAGTTGACATTTTTAAACCATTATCATCATATGTTTCATGATTAGCTGCTAATCATATTGCTCCTGCTAATCCTGATAAAAACCCTGATTGTTCTGCTGAATAACTTAAACACGCTACATCAACTGGCTTTTCTAATTTAGCATCAACTAAAATAAAACGAACACCTAACTTTTTATATTGATTTTGAATAGCTGATGTTAATGCACCAAGATGATTAAACCCAACAACAATAATTGTTTTAGCACCAGCAAATGTTGCTAAATTATAATTATTTTGTAAAGTTGAAACGGTACTATCTCGTGAAATAATTCAACGCGTTTTCATTTTTTTATTTTTTCAAACTTCATTACCGGGTAAATTACTAATCATAATACGATTATCATTAAATGTTTTAGTAAACTCTTTTGAACCTTCTAATACTTGCTGATTAAAAGCTTTATCGAATAAATCACCACCATCAGTAATTATTCAAATATCACCAACACTAGGAATACTACATCCAATTAATCCTACTGATGAACTATTTATTAACAAAGTAATAATTAATAATTTTAAAAAATATTTCATAAATTTCTCCTATAAATAAAAAAATGTACTACAGTAAAAATATTAATATTTATTTACAATTTTTTTATACTTTATTTTTACCATATTTTTCATCAAAATTAATAATTCCTCTATTATATGCATCAAGAATAATTCGTGCACAATGAACAGGATTATATAAAATATTAGTTTTTAATTGTGAATTAGCCATTAACAGTTTAATAAATAGTTCAAAATCATTTTCTTTTAATACAAAATCATGCGTAAAACCTTTTATATCATTCATATCTACTAATAATGCTAAAAAAATTTTATGAATTATTCCTCATGAAGAATTTTTAGCATTACTCTCAATTCTACTAATTGTTGCTTGACGAACACCTACTAATTTCCCCAAATATGCTTGCGTTCAACCAAGTCTTAGAACCTGTTTAGAATCTTTTCGAAAATAATGTAAAATGATTATATATTTTAAAATAAGAGGTATATATGCATAAAAATTATCCAAGTCATGTCACCAAAGAACAATTTGAAAACATAAAATCAATTTTAGAAAATAGTGTAACCCATCCATACATACTTTTGTAGTATTACCAAAAAGATGAATTGTAGAACGAAGCTTTGCTTGATTAGAAAAATACAGAAGATTATGAAAAAATTGTGAAAGAAAACTAAATACTAGTTTACAAATGGTTGTTCTTTCATTTATTTCAGTTTTATTAAAAAGATTCTAAACAGGTTCTTAGACGTATACGCCTAATTTCTACTTCAATTGCCATTTTATTTCCCTCTCTAATTTTAGTTATTCCCAAACTTATTATGTTATGAAAAATTATAAAAAGATAAATTTTATTCTATATTTGCATAAAATATACTAAAATTAATATGGTGATACAAAATGGAAAATGAATTAATTAAATACTGAACAAAAAAAAGTTTTTTTTATGTTAGCATTTTGTGATTAATTGTTCAAATTATATTTATAATAATAGGTTCAATTTTAATAAATACTACTAGTGAAAAAATAATTAATATTTTATTAATAGTTGGCATAAATAGTTTAATTCTATTAATTTTGTTTGCTTTTTCTATTAATCATTATACTTATGAAACAGTTTATCAAATTAAAGTCAAAGGTAGTACTTTTCAAACTAAATTTTATCGTTATCTAATTATTCTATTTAGTTTTGGTTGATTAATTTTTTTCATTTTAAATGCATTATTTATGTTAGTTGAAACTGCCGTTTTTAAAAGCAAACTTGATTATTTTAATACTTTAAACGATCATTGATGAATTTTACTTATTGTAACAATATTTAACGTTTTAATTATTAGCATACATCGACAATTAATGCATTATACATTAACAAATTTACAATTACCATGAAGTAAATACATAAATAACAAATAGTAGATTATATCTACTTTTTCTTTGCATCTCATAAATTTATAATATTTTTTGCACTAATTAAACCAAATAATGATCCACAAGCAACTAAACCACCATTTAATCCAATAAAAACAAATGATAATCCTAATACTAAAGTTATTACTCCATTGCCAAGACACTGGCAATACTAACAATAATTAATGGTAATAATGTAACAACAATTGAACCAACTCCAATTACTAAACCAAGAATATAACCAATTCTTTGTTCAAATGCTTTTCTTGAATTTATCATAACTAAAATAAATATAAGAATACCATAAGTTGTTAGACAAGCTATCAATATAATTCATCCTAATCATTGAATAGTACTTAATCCAGAATCAAAAACTTCTTGTAATCATTCTCCAAACTTCCATAATAATTCATAAGAACTTTCCATTAATCCTTTTAAAGAAATCATAATTATAGAAATAACCATTACCGGCATTAATGTTGTCAAAAGTAGATAAATACCAATGTTAGATAATGTTTTTGAAAATTTTAACATCCTTTTACCTCTTTATAATTATTATTTCGCAATATTTCTAGTAAACTATTCGTACTTTATTTTTAACATCTTATGCAAAAAAAATTTAAAATCTATAAACAATAATTTTATTTATCAATCATTTTTAAAATTATTAAAAACTAAATGTAATTAATAATTAAGTATCTAATTTTACATTTATCTTAACATTTAGCCAATATAAATCAACAATAATACGTAATTTAAATAGTTAATAATAATTATATCTTGTCTTTTAAATTTTAAAAATAAATATATTATCTTTATTGATTGTAAAATTTCAAAAAAAATGTTAAAAAAACTACAAACTAAATATAGTTTTTAACCTATTTACTTTGAGAAACAAAGTAAATAGGTTTTTATTTTTAAAAGGAGAAAAAACATGAAAAAAATATTAAAAATAATAAGTGGTTTAATAATTATTACAAGTACAAGTTTAAGCGCTATTGGATGTTATAAAAATAACAATATTTATGATTTAAAAGTGTTACAATCAATAATTTGACAAGAATCAGCAGAAAGAAAAATATCCTTATTAAATACTTTTCGTGCAGCAATAAAACAGTATGATGATGTTATAGAAGCAAATAAAAAACATTTATCATTAGATGTTATTTACGCAACCGCAAATAAACCTAATGCCAAAAATGATGAAGAAGATAAAAATTACACTGTGCATTATAATGAATCAAAAATTGAAGCTAATAAATATGTACCTATTGTTATTACTGATTTGGATGAAACATTCATAAATAATATTGGTTTTTCAATTTATAAATTTTTTAATCCAAAAATGAAAGATATGGATTATGAATTTAAAAAATGAGTTGATCATCAAGTCAATTTTGAAGAACAACTTTATAATGGAGTTTTAGAATTTGTTAAACATGTATGAAAAAGTGGTGGTATTGTTTTATTTGATTCAAATCGTTTTCAAGGCGAAAATATCAACTATGGAGATGAAGCAATACCAACTAAAAAACTACTAGAAAATAATTATTATCCAAAGGCATTTCTTGATAGTTATGTTTGATGAATGCAAGGAGTAACTAAATATAATTCAAGTAATTATAAAGATTTAATATCAAAAGAAAATCGTTTTAATTATATTAATAATAACAATTTTAAATTATCATCAAAAGATAAAAATAGTATGCAAATAAAAAATTGAGAAAATGATTTAGTACCAATAAAAAATGTACCATCACATATTGTAATGAGATTGGGTGATAACATTAATGATTTTCATTCTAATTTAACTAATTCAGAATTAATTGATAAAATATCATTAAAAAATGAATTAATAAATAATAAAAATTTTAATAACTTAATTGGTAAAGTGGGAGATGAATTTTGATTTACAAAAAATGAAAATGGAGAAATAATAGAACATTATTGAAAAGAAAATGAAAAAAATAGTTTAATTGATAGTGATCTAAAAAACCTTGGTTTTGTAAAAGAAATTAAACTAGAAGAAGGAAAAATTAGTTGAAAAGAAACTTATGTACTGGTTGGCGGTAATGATGTATATGGTAATTTTTTATGAGATTTAGAAAAAAAATATGGTTCTAATTTAGATAATTGATTAAATTTATTAAAACATTATTTCAAAAAATATGAAAATATATGAAAATAATTTACAAAGTTAATATATTTGATATATATATATATATATTTGGAATGGCAACCCTTTTTAGGACTATTTTTTGGTAGACATTTTTTCATGATATTTAACTGGAGTTAGGTAGTTTAAAGTGCTGTGGATTCGTATGTTGTTGTATCAATTGATATAATCAAATAATTCTAATTTTAATTGGATTAATGATGTAAAATTTTTATCATTAATAAATTCAGTTTTGAAAGTTTTGAAAGTTGCTTCAGCAACAGCATTATCATAAGGACAACCTTTTTTGCTTAAAGAACGGGTAATATTGAATGCTAATAAAAGTTTATCAATAGTTTTATTATTGAATTCATTACCGCGATCACTATGAAATATTTGAATATCTTTTAAACAGCGATTTGATTGCATAAATGCTTGATATACTAATGATGCATCTTTTTTAGTACCTACACACTATGTCCAATAATTTCGCGGTTAAATAGGTCGATTAATAAGCAAATATAGTTTCACTTACCATTAACTTGAACATAAGTTAAATCACTAACAATAACTTCATTTTTAAGCCTATTATTAAAGTTTCTATTCACAAGATTGCTTATTTGGCTATCATTGACTTTGTTATGATGATTTTTAAATGATAATTTAGTGTATTTTGATATTAAATTATGCTGATTCATAATTTCTTTAATTTTTTTGCGTGATAAATAAATTTCTTTATTTTCTAGACTGACTTTTAATCTTCTTGTTCCATAAACTTCTTTATTTTGTTTAAAAGCACTAATAACAGCTTCATCATACATATTATTTTTGATTTTATCTTCTTTTTTCTTTAAATTAAAATAATATGTTGATTTAGAAAGTTTTAAAAAACGACAAATTGGACGAATTTTATATTTAGATTTATTATTTGTAATAATCTCTACTTTCTGCCTATTATTAGTGCTGCTTGCTTTAAAATATCATTCTCCATTCTTAATTGTTTTAATTCTTTATTTGCTTGAATTAATTGTTTTTCTAAATCCGAAAGATTATCTTTAGTTTTAAAACTGCTTGAATTTGTAAATTGCTTAATTCATTTATAAGTAGCTGCTCTTGTAACGTTGTATTCTTTAGCAAGGCAAGATACTGATTTGCCATTTTGATATAAAGATACTATTTGTTTTTTAAATTCATCATTATATGAGTTAATATTGGCCATAATTATATTTCCTTTCTTTTAACTAATTTGTTCACTTGTCTACGTAATTAGTGTCCAATAAAGTGTAACCCATCCAATTTATTAATTGTAAATTTTCAAAAAGATGTTAAAAATAACTATAAACTAAATATTGTTTTTTTTTAACCTATTTACTTTGAAAAACAAAGTAAATAGGTTTTTATTTTTAAAAGGAGTAAAAAAATGAATAAAGAAATTGAACAAGAAATAAAAAACTTAATGTTTAAAGAAATAAAAAAATTAAAAACATATGCTATTAATTATCATAATTACAAAAAGAAAATACAATTTAATGATATAGATATTCAAAATATAAATAATAGTATTGAAGATAAAAGTAAAAAAAGTAATATAAACAGTATTATGAGAGAACATAATTATGCAAAAACATTACCTATTTTATAAAAAAATTTAATTTAGTTATAAAAAGTTTTAATATCAAAAATAGTAAGAACCTGTTTAAAATCTTTTCGAAAATAATGTAAAATGATTATATATTTTAAAATAAGAGGTATATATGCATAAAAATTATCCAAGTCATGTCACCAAAGAACAATTTGAAAACATAAAATCAATTTTAGAAAATAGTAAAAAGAAAACAAAACCAAGAAGTTTAGATTTATATGAAATATTTTGTGCAATTTTATATGTATTAAAAAGTGGTTGTCAATGAAGAATGTTACCAAAAAATTTTCCAAAATGACAAACTGTATATTATTATTTTCAAATTTGAAGTAAAAATAATGGTAAAGAACCTAGTGTATTGCAATTAATTTTAAAAAAAATTAGTTAAAAAAGTTCGTATCAACAATAATCGCAAAGAACAAACTAGTTTTTGTATAATTGATTCGCAAAGTGTTAAAAATACAGATACTACTGAAAATAAAGGTTATGATGCTGGTAAAAAGATTTCAGGCATAAAACGTCATATTGTTGTTGATTCTCAAGGTTTACCACATGCAATTTACATAACCACGGCAGAAAAAACAGATCGTAATAGCGCTATAATAATGATTGAAAATGAAAAAGAAAATCTTTCTGCAGTTCAAAAAATAATAGTAGATGCTGGTTATACTGGTGAAAAATTTGCTTCTGAAATCAAAACAATCATAAATGCAAATGTTGAAGTGATAAAACGCAATGAATTACATACTTTTGTAGTATTACCAAAAAGATGAATTGTAGAACGAAGCTTTGCTTGATTAGAAAAATACAGAAGATTATGAAAAAATTGTGAAAGAAAACTAAATACTAGTTTACAAATGGTTGTTCTTTCATTTATTTCAGTTTTATTAAAAAGATTCTAAACAGGTTCTAAGAACATATGTTCTTACTATTTTTGTAAACTTTGGTCTTGATAACTTTTTCAATAATTTAAAATTACATCATCATTAAATAAATTAATTTCATTTTTCTTAATTCCTTTTTTTAATTTATTTATATTTTGTCATAATATATTTTGTAAAGGTATTGGATACTTTCATATTCAACGATTAGTTTTAAATTCTTTCAAATCTAACAGTTTATAAGAACGATTAGGAAATACTTTAACATCTAAATCATAATCAATGTATTTAACTGTTTGCGAATCTAAAATAAAAGGACTGGCAATATTACAATAATAATGAACACCATCATTACGAATCATACAAATAATATTGTATCAATCATTTTTAAAAAATAACCAAATTGCTGGATCAACGGTTGTTCATTTACGACCATTAATTTCAGTAATTGTTACATTCTCATTTACTAAAACTAAATATTTTTCAGTATCTTCTAAAACAATTGAATTATTTCAACTACGATATAAATCGCCATTATGCTTATATGCATGAATTGAAAGTATTTGCCCTTCTTTAAGGTACATATACATTTAAACCTCAACTTTCTGCAAATCATAAAACATAATAATTATACCATTATTTATTTAGTAAATAAAAAGCAAAAATAAATTTATAATAATATTTATTTAAAAAAGAAAAAACTCCAAAAAGGAGTAGTAAAAAAACATAATTTTATTAAATGGGGCGACTGACGGGATTCGAACCCGCGAATGTCAGTTCCACAAACTGATGCGCTAGACCGCTACGCCACAGTCGCCATATTAGTTTCTATAAGTAAAACTGTTAAATATTATACAATAAATTTATGATTTTTTAATATTTTTTTTCATAAAACTACAAAAATGAGCGGTAATGTTTAGTAATCTGTGTAACTTACAAAAATAACTATGTTTAATTAATTCTAGTAAATATAATTAAATGACTAGAAAGAGTGAGTTACAGATGGCTAAAAAAGATAACTTTAATAATAATGATCCAATATCAAAAGCAGTAGATTTATTATTAGAAAATACTGAAGATTTAACAACAGTTTTTAAAGAAGGGGGTTTATATAAAGAATTAACAAAACGTTTAGTTGAAAAAATGTTGAATTCTGAGATGCAAAATTATTTAGGATATGAAAAAAATCAACATAGTAATAGTGACAATGCTCGTAATGGTATAAGTTCAAAAAAATTAATAACTCAACAAGGTAAAATTGAGATTGATGTACCACGAGATCGTAATAGTAATTTTACTCCTGTAATAGTGCCAAAAAGACAGAGAAGATTTGATGGTTTGGTAATGTTTAGTAATCTGTGTAACTTACAAAAATAACTATGTTTAATTAATTCTAGTAAATATAATTAAATGACTAGAAAGAGTGAGTTACAGATGGCTAAAAAAGATAACTTTAATAATAATGATCCAATATCAAAAGCAGTAGATTTATTATTAGAAAATACTGAAGATTTAACAACAGTTTTTAAAGAAGGGGGTTTATATAAAGAATTAACAAAACGTTTAGTTGAAAAAATGTTGAATTCTGAGATGCAAATTGTGGAATGGCAACCCTTTTTAGGACTATTTTTTGGTAGACATTTTTTCATGATATTTAACTGGAGTTAGGTAGTTTAAAGTGCTGTGGATTCGTATGTTGTTGTATCAATTGATATAATCAAATAATTCTAATTTTAATTGGATTAATGATGTAAAATTTTTATCATTAATAAATTCAGTTTTGAAAGTTTTGAAAGTTGCTTCAGCAACAGCATTATCATAAGGACAACCTTTTTTGCTTAAAGAACGGGTAATATTGAATGCTAATAAAAGTTTATCAATAGTTTTATTATTAAATTCATTACCGCGATCACTATGAAATATTTGAATATCTTTTAAACAGCGATTTGATTGCATAAATGCTTGATATACTAATGATGCATCTTTTTTAGTACCTACACTATGTCCAATAATTTCGCGGTTAAATAGGTCGATTAATAAGCAAATATAGTTTCACTTACCATTAACTTGAACATAAGTTAAATCACTAACAATAACTTCATTTTTAAGCCTATTATTAAAGTTTCTATTCACAAGATTGCTTATTTGGCTATCATTGACTTTGTTATGATGATTTTTAAATGATAATTTAGTGTATTTTGATATTAAATTATGCTGATTCATAATTTCTTTAATTTTTTTGCGTGATAAATAAATTTCTTTATTTTCTAGACTGACTTTTAATCTTCTTGTTCCATAAACTTCTTTATTTTGTTTAAAAGCACTAATAACAGCTTCATCATACATATTATTTTTGATTTTATCTTCTTTTTTCTTTAAATTAAAATAATATGTTGATTTAGAAAGTTTTAAAAAACGACAAATTGGACGAATTTTATATTTAGATTTATTATTTGTAATAATCTCTACTTTCTGCCTATTATTAGTGCTGCTTGCTTTAAAATATCATTCTCCATTCTTAATTGTTTTAATTCTTTATTTGCTTGAATTAATTGTTTTTCTAAATCCGAAAGATTATCTTTAGTTTTAAAACTGCCTGAATTTGTAAATTGCTTAATTCATTTATAAGTAGCTGTTCTTGTAACGTTGTATTCTTTAGCAAGGCAAGATACTGATTTGCCATTTTGATATATTATAAAGATACTATTTGTTTTTTAAATTCATCATTATATGAGTTAATATTGGCCATAATTATATTTCCTTTCTTTTAACTAATTTGTTCACTTGTCTACGTAATTAGTGTCCAATAAAGTGTAACCCATCCACATTATTAACAAATCAGTTTATATAGCTTTAGGTGTTGATTTAGAAGGTAAAAAAGATGTTTTAGGTTTATGAATTAGTGAAAATGAAGGCGCTAAATTTTGATTAGCAAATTTCACAGAAATGAAAAATCGTGGCTTAAATGATATTCTTATTGCTTGTAGTGACAACTTAACAGGCATGTCAGAAGCAATACAATCAGTTTATCCTAAAACTGAACATCAATTATGTATAGTTCATCAAATCAGAAATAGTTTAAAATATGTTTCATACAAACATCGAAAATCACTAGTTACAGATTTAAAGCCAATTTATAATGCATGTAGTGAAGAACAAGCAATGCAAGCTTTAGAATCATTTGAAAGTAAATGAAATAAATACTATCCTCAAATTGCTAAATCTTGATATAAAAATTGAGATAATTTAATGATTTTTATTAGTTATCCTCCAGAAATCAAAAGAGTGATTTATACTACAAATTCTATTGAATCTGTTATTAGTCAATTACGAAAAGTCATCAGAAATAAAAAAGTTTTTCCAAATGATATGGCAGTTTTCAAAATATTTTACTTAGCAATTGAAAATATAACAAAAAAAATGAACAATGCCCATTCAAAATTGAAATACAGCAATTGCTCATTTTATGATAAAATTTGAAGACAGAATTAATCTGAACTAGTACTTTACAAAACAAAGATACACAGATTATTAAAAAGCCTCAATTATTTAATACTAAATTAATTATATATTATGTTGGATTTTAATGTAGTAATAGGAGTTTTAAATAACATTATAAGTTTAATTTAAAAAGATATTATTAAAATATTATTATTTTAGAATAATAAGTTATTTGGTGTACGAGGAAAAGGAATAACATCTCTAATATTATTAATACCAGTAATAAACATTAAAAATCTTTCTAGACCTAAACCAAAACCAGCACTTGGTGCATATCCATATTTTCTTAAATCAAAATATCATTGTAGATCATTACCCTCAATTTTGAATTGGGTTTTATTTTTTAGTAATTGTTCATAATTATCTTCACGAACAGAACCACCAATTAATTCACCAATCCCTGGCACTAATAAATCCATAGCTGCCACTGTTTTTTGTTGTGGATAATTACTATCAATTGGATTAAGTTTCATGTAAAAAGCTTTGATGGTTTGTGGATAGTTAATAACAAAAGTTGGTTGTTTAGTTATTTCTTCACATAAATATCTTTCATGTTCTGATTGTAAATCAATTCCTCATTTAATTTCATTAAATTCAAATTTTTTTCCTTTTTTTTGCGCATTTAAAAGTAATTCAATGACTTCTGTATAAGTAATAACTTTAAAATCAGATTTAAAATCGGCAATTTTTTCTAATTTTTCAATTAGTGATTGTTCATTTTTAGTTTCTTGTTTTTGTTCTAAAAATTTTAATTCAGAATTACAATTATTTAGAACATCTCTAATAACAGTTTTTATTAGTTTTTGGGCTAGTATAATATTATCTTGTAGATTACTAAAGGTAAATTCTGGTTCTACCATTCAAAATTCTGCTGCGTGACGTGTAGTATTAGATTTTTCAGCACGAAATGTTGGTCCAAATGTATAAACTTTTTGTAAAGATTGAGCGTAGGCTTCAGCATTTAACTGACCACTAACAGTTAATGAGGCTTTTTTCCCAAAAAAATCCTTTTCATATTTATCATTAGTTATAGTAGTAACAATAAAATTTTCACCAGCACCTTCAGCATCATTAGCTGTAATAAGAGGACTATGTAGGTAAATAAATTGATTATTATGAAAAAAATTATAAATAGATCATGATACTTGATCACGAATTCTAAATAATGACAAGAAAGTATTAGTACGAACACGTAAGTGTGCATGTTCACGAAGAAATTCATTTGTATGTTCTTTTTTTTGGATTGGATAATCATTAGCGCATATGTTGTAGACAGTAGCAGTAATTACTTTTAGTTCAAATGGTTGTTTCGCATTTGGTGTTAAAATTAAATTACCAGTAATAGTAACAGCACTACCAGTAGTAACATTAGTTAAATTGTTAGTATTTTCTAAATTTGGATCATATACTACTTGTAAGTTATTAATTGAAGAACCATCGTTTAAATCTAAAAACCCAACTTTTTTACTATTTCGATTAGAACGAACCCAACCGTTAACAGTTACTTGTGTTGGTATTTTTTTAGTTTTATCGTTACTATTAATAAATAAATTATTAATTGTGTAAATCATTATTGTTCCTCCTATTTATTTTTATATAATAAATAAATTATATATTAACTATTATCTTAGTAGGGAATTATTTATGATTTTTTTCATTAATATTTGGGATAAATTTTATTTTTAGTTAGTATAAAATTTCAAATTGAATTTTAAGTTAATGTTATAATATTACTTATAGTAAAGGGGGTTTATTATGGGCAAATTTTTAAAGTTAATTACTAATGGCTTTATGACAGGTGTTAGTGAACCATGATGTAATAATGAAGGAGTTGCAGTTTTACCTTTTGTATATAAATACAATCAATATTGATTTTTATTAATGAAAGAAAAGAATCCTTTATTTGAAAATAAAAAGATATCATTTTTTAGTACTCTAACAGGTGGTTGTAAATTAGGTAAATCATCACTAGAAACTGTTAAGAATGAAATTTTAGAAGAGACAGGAATTAATATTAGAAGCTTAAAACTTGATTGTATTTATAGACTTGGTAGTTACTATGCTAATAAAACTTCAATAAAAATATGACATTTTTATGCTGTTGATTTATCTAGTTTGAATTTAGATTTAAAGTTAAGTTATTTTGGTAAAGGTGATGGTAGTATTGGTGAAAATGGTATTAATGGTATTTTTATTAATGAGAGTGAACTAGATAAAGTTAATGATGCACTTACATTGGCAATTTATGGAAAATTACGATTGAATAATACAATAGTGAACATAAATAAATAAATAAATTTAAAAGGAAGAAAATATGTTTAAAGATATAAAATTTAGATTTATAAAAAGAAAGAAAAATATAAAAGAATTTTTATTATCAATACCCAAAGATCTTAATAAAATTCCATTTTCTGCTAAAGTAGCTATTATTTGTTAAGGGATTTTTATGTTATGAAATACATTTTTTGATTTGAATCATTTTATTAATCCTAATTTATATCCTTCGGTTTGAACTATTGTAAATCGTCAAGTTTATCATCCTTGACAGCAAGTATTATTATTCTTAAATGGTATTGCTGCTTTTACTAATGTTATTTGTATAATTTTAATTTCATTTGGTAAAATTTCTAATTTTTTTTGAGGCTTTTTTTCTGTTACTATTTATGGTTGTATTGCTTTAGTTTGAGATTATGTTGGTGATATGCAGTTGAATTTATTTTTCTTTTTGCCTTTTCAATTTATTGGCTATAGTTTATGGAAATTTCATTTAGATTCACAACAAGAAATAATTTCTAAACGTTTAAATTTAAAAACAAGTATTGTTACTATTTACTTTGCAATTGTTTTATCAGTATTTTTTTATTTTGAAATTCCTGAATTTTCACGTGTAATTTTAGGGAAATATGATTTTGATGGTAATACTTTTCAACAAGTTTTACCACATATTCTAGATTCATTAACTAATTCTTTAAGTATTGTTGCGCAAATACTAATGTTATTACGTTTTCGTGAACAATGAAATTTTTGGTAATGTTTAGTAATCTGTGTAACTTACAAAAATAACTATGTTTAATTAATTCTAGTAAATATAATTAAATGACTAGAAAGAGTGAGTTACAGATGGCTAAAAAAGATAACTTTAATAATAATGATCCAATATCAAAAGCAGTAGATTTATTATTAGAAAATACTGAAGATTTAACAACAGTTTTTAAAGAAGGGGGTTTATATAAAGAATTAACAAAACGTTTAGTTGAAAAAATGTTGAATTCTGAGATGCAAAATTATTTAGGATATGAAAAAAATCAACATAGTAATAGTGACAATGCTCGTAATGGTATAAGTTCAAAAAAAATAATAACTCAACAAGGTAAAATTGAGATTGATGTACCACGAGATCGTAATAGTAATTTTACTCCTGTAATAGTGCCAAAAAGACAGAGAAGATTTGATGGTTTTGATCAACAAGTTCTTTCCTTATATGCAAAAGGTATGACATTATCAGATATTAAAATGCAGTTACAAGAGTTATATCATGGTGCTGATATTAGTGAAAGTGTTATTAGTCACAAATATTACTGATGATGTGATTGATGATGTCAAAGCATGACAAAATAGACCATTAGAAGGCATTTATCCCATTGTTTATTTTGATTGTATAGAGTAGTTAAAGTACGACAAGATAAACGCATTATTAACAAATCAGTTTATATAGCTTTAGGTGTTGATTTAGAAGGTAAAAAAGATGTTTTAGGTTTATGAATTAGTGAAAATGAAGGCGCTAAATTTTGATTAGCAAATTTCACAGAAATGAAAAATCGTGGCTTAAATGATATTCTTATTGCTTGTAGTGACAACTTAACAGGCATGTCAGAAGCAATACAATCAGTTTATCCTAAAACTGAACATCAATTATGTATAGTTCATCAAATCAGAAATAGTTTAAAATATGTTTCATACAAACATCGAAAATCACTAGTTACAGATTTAAAGCCAATTTATAATGCATGTAGTGAAGAACAAGCAATGCAAGCTTTAGAATCATTTGAAAGTAAATGAAATAAACACTATCCTCAAATTGCTAAATCTTGATATAAAAATTGAGATAATTTAATGATTTTTATTAGTTATCCTCCAGAAATCAAAAGAGTGATTTATACTACAAATTCTATTGAATCTGTTAATAGTCAATTACGAAAAGTCATCAGAAATAAAAAAGTTTTTCCAAATGATATGGCAGTTTTCAAAATATTTTACTTAGCAATTGAAAATATAACAAAAAAATGAACAATGCCCATTCAAAATTGAAATACAGCAATTGCTCATTTTATGATAAAATTTGAAGACAGAATTAATCTGAACTAGTACTTTGCAAAACAAAGATACACAGATTATTAAAAAGCCTCGAATTTTTTGAATAATTGTTAATATTTTTCAAATAGCTATGTATTCGGGAGTTGCTCATAATCGTTTGGATGTAAATCTTTTATTAATGTGAATTGTTGCTCTTGGTAATTCTGGTTTTGGTTTTTATCAATGATTTTTTGTAAGAAGTAAAGAAAAAGTAGTAGTTAAAAAAGAAACATATGAGCAGTAATAACTTTTAAATAAGAAAAATAATAATTTAGAAAATAAGTTATTATTTTGTATAATAGTTTGTAAAGTATAAAATAATTATCAAAGAAGGTTATTATGAAAAAAAATGTATATATATTAAAAAATTTAGATGACACTAATACTCTTGCCAAAATAATTGCTAAAATTGCTAAACCAAATTTAATTTTATTATTAAATGGTCCGCTTGGTAGTGGTAAAACGCAAATTACTAAATTAATTGGTAATTTACTTGGAGTTAAAAATATTATTAATTCACCAACTTTTATTATTTGAAATAAGTATCAAACTAAATATGAATGAAATTTAATTCATATGGATGCTTATCGTTTAATTAATCCTCATTTAGAAGAATATTATGAAATAATGATGAATAATTTTATGATAATTGAATGATCGGAAAGATTAAAAATTAATTTTAATAATTATTCATATATTGCTATAGATTTTAAAATTATTGATATTAATAGTAGACAGATAGTTATTAATACTAATCTTCTTACAAAAGAGGAAGAAAAGTATTTATTTGATGCATTAAAAAAAATATAGAATTTTATTTATAAAAAAAAGTAGGAAAAATCCTACTTTTTTTTATACTTGTATGTGAAAGTAATTAAGCATAATACTATTAATAGTACTTTGACTAATTAGACCAAGTTTTTGATATTGTTTTAATACTTCTAAAGTATAATTATTATCATCAACAGGATAATAATTATTTAAACCTCAAAGTAAACCAGCAAATAATACTAATGAACCAATAGCAATTGGACTAAAAGCATAATACACAGTTATTTTACGATTATGATATCCGATTAAAGAAGCAAATAATCATCCTGTGACAAAAGCAATCATTCAATATAATAATGTCACTACTTGTTGATCAGTTATAAATCAAAATATTAACATTAATAAAATAGTTGTAAAGAAACGACTCATAATTGGAGTTTTAAATAATTTATAATTTCAAATGAAAGGTAACATTGCTCCTAATGAAATTACAGGAAAAACTCAAAATCCTGACATGATATTAATATTATCAACAACACTTTGTAAAATACCGGTTAGAATCATTGCACCAATTCAAATGAAAATTGCTTTTCATCATCCATAAAATCCTTCAACAAATCTACCAACACGATAAAACATTCAAAGTGAAAATATTAAATTAATAGGAGCTGAAGGATTTATATCATTACCAGCAAATGGATAAATTAATCACCTTCAATATTGATAAGCACCAAATATTAAGTTATGATAATTGGCACCAAAAAGCAAATGTTGTTGTTTATAATCTAATGCTAATCAATCATCTTGACTAAGGTTTATAATTACTAGAAAAACAACAAGTGTAATAATAGGAATTATAAAAAGAAATCAGGTAACTGCCAAATTAGAATTAGTACATTTTTTTAATGTTTCGCTTAAGTAACGACGGTTTTGAAAATTAACTTTTTTTCAATTATCACTTAAAGTTCCAGTACTATTATCTTCATTAGTCTCTTCATTATTTTCGGTTTCAGTTTCAAGTTGGGGTAAGTCTACCTTAATAAATTTAGTAATACTAGGATAAAATTTAGATAATTCTTGAACAATTTTGTCACTAGTAGCAATAATAACATCAACCGCTGGTGACATTCGATTTTCGTTTTGGTTATCATCATTTAAAATAACCATTAAATAACGAATATCTTTAACACCTTCATCTGCTAATTGTTTATGTAAAATTTCATAAACTTCATCTTTATTTTTTAAATGGTGAGGATTAAAATTATTTTCTTTAATAATTTTAATGATATGATAAGTATTACTATCTTTATTAGTTAGATATACTTCACCTTTAACATGTAGTTTTAATTCTTTAGGAACATTAAATGGTCGATAATCTTGATGACTAATAAAATAATCAACTAATTGTAAACCTAAAATATCTAGAATATTATCATCCATTATTTAACACTTTCCTTTCGTAATAATTGTAATTTATTTTCAAAAAAATCAGGTAAATTACATTCAAAAGTCATAACTTTTTTAGTTGTGGGATGAGTAAAAGTAATGACTTTAGCATGTAAGTATTGTCCAATATTAGCATTTTCCAATTTAAACTTGCTGTATAAAGGGTCATTTACAATTGGATGTTCAATTCACTCAAAATGAACACGAATTTGGTGTGTTCGACCAGTTTCTAATTGACATTGAACTAAAGTATAGTCTTTAAATCGCTCAATAACTGTAAAATGAGTAGTTGCTTTCTTACTATTTTGTTCATTGACCATCATTTTTAGACGATTATTATTGCTTCTAGCAATAGGCGCTTTAATGGTTCCTGATCTACCTTTAATTGTACCATGAACTAATGCAATATAAATTCGTTTAATTTCATGTTTTTGTAATTGTTCTGCTAAAATATGATGACTAATTTTATTTTTAGCTACTAATAATAACCCTGTCGTTTGTTTGTCAATACGATGAACAATGCCTGGACGTAAATTATTTTCATCAATATTTTCAATTTTAGATTGGAATAATAATCCGTTAACTAAAGTATTATCTCAATTACCTGCTCCTGGGTGGACAACCAAATTATTAGGTTTGTTAATAACAAGAATTTCATTATCCTCATAAATTATTTCAAAATCAATTGCAGTTGCTTTTAAAGTGTTCTCTTTTTCATTTTTAATAATAATATTTATTTCATCATTATTTTTTAATAATAAGTTAGCTGATGAAATAGTTTTATTATTAACTATTACTTGCCCATTAGTGATTAAATTTTGGATAAAATTTCGTGAATAATGATGTTCTGTTAATACCATTGCTAAATATTTGTCGATGCGGATATTTTTGTTTTCATGATATGTTAGTTTTATCATCTTTTGATTTTCTATCATTGATGATTGTTGTGAATGTTCCGTTGTTGACTTCATTATTGTGTTCTCCAAACTTTTCTTGATAGGCATTAATTATGGTTCCAATAATTATTTGTAGAATAATAATTGTGATACCAATGGTAATAAATATATCCGCAGTATTAAAAATAGTATATGGTGGGAATAGTTGTCATAATAAAAAGTCAATAACACCACCATTATGTAAAAATCTATCGGTTAAATTACCGATTGTTCCTGCAATAACAAAACTGAGACCTAGTGCTCTGTTAATAGATTTAGTAAATAATAGTCAGGTGCTACTAGCAATTGCTACTAGAAAAGCAAAAGTTATTAGAAAGATTTTTTGATTTTGAAAAAAACTAAAAGCAGAACCATAATTAATAATAAATTTTAAATTAATAAATCCGGGTATGAATTTATATTCTTCACCAACTTTTATTCCATTTTGTACTGCTAATTTTATCATTTGATCAGTGACAATTAGAATAATAATTGCACAAAAACAAATTATTTTAGTTAATCATTTTCAATCACGTGTTTTTAAATGATTTTTAATTGCTAATCAAGAAAATTCCATAATTACTTCTTTCTAAACTAATATTAGTTATTTACATTATTAATGATAACACTTCAAAACAACGATTACAAACATCTTCTTTTGTTTCATTAACAATTAATCAACAGCGAGGACATTTAGTACCCTCTTTTGTTTTAACATTAATAGTTCAGTCATTAACGTTGCTATTATTATAATTAATATTAACTTCACTAACAATTAATAATTGTGCTAATTCTTTTTCATCAATTGTTGATAAGATATTATGATTATCTTTAAAAATAATAGTCACTATTGTTTCTAAGGCTGTTTTAACAATTTTGTCTTTTTTAGCTTGTTCAATAACTTTATTAACTTCATTTTTAAAGTTAATAAAATATTCTCATTTTTCCATTAGTTTTGTTGGTTTGTTTAAATTTCATGGTTGTGGAAATTTTTTTAAATGAATAGAATCACTGCTTGTGTTTAAATCTTTTTTAGTTAAACTTTGGAATGCTTCTTCAGTAGTGTGTGGTAAAATAGGGGCTAATAAACCAATTAAAGTTTTTACTATTAAAAACATTGTCATTTGTACTTGTTTTCTTCTAATATCATTTTTGCTATTAACATATAAAATATCTTTAGTAAAATCACAATAAAAAGCAGACAAATCATTAGTAACAAAATTTAAAATTAAATGATAGATAGTATTAAATTGATAAGTTTGATAATTTTCATTAATTTTAGTCACTAATCCGTTTAATTTATTTAAAATATATTGATCAACTTCTGATAAACTATTAATAATTTCTTCTTCTGTTTTATTTTCAATAGTTTTGATATCTAAATCAAATAAATTACCTAGTAAGAAACGAAAAATATTTCTGATTTTACGATAGTTTTCACTAACTTGTTTTAAAATTTCAGTACCAATTCTTGTATCATCAGTAAAATCAACACTGGCTACTCATAATCGTAAAATATCAGCACCATTAGTATCACAAATTGATTTAACACTAATAACATTACCAATTGATTTTGACATTTTATTGCCTTTAGCGTCAGTTACAAAACCATGTGCCAGCAAGTTTTTATAGGGACTACTATTATTAGTAATAGTTCCTGTTGTTAAACTTGAATTAAATCAACCACGAAATTGATCATTACCCTCCAAATATAAATCTGCTGGTCAAGGTAAATTATTATTTTTAATAACTGCTAAGTGGGAAACGCCACTATCATATCAAACATCCATGATGTCTTGTTCTTTATAAAAAATACCATTTGGACTATCTTTATGTTGATATTTAGGTGGTAATAAATCTTTTGCTTCTTTTTCGAATCAAATATTTGAACCATGTTTAGCAAATAAATCAGCAACATGATTAATAAGGTTTATATCCATGATTGGTTCTTTTTTTTCGGTGTAAAAAATTGGAATTGGTAATCCTCAAGCACGTTGACGAGAAATGCATCAATCATAGCGATTATTTGTCATTAATAACATTCTTTTTTTTGCTCATTCAGGAACAAAATTTACTTTATTAATATTTTTAGTAAGTAATGGTTTGATTTTTTCAATAGCGATAAATCATTGTAAAGTGGCACGATAAATAACGGGTTTTTTAGTTCGTCAATCATGTGGATATTGATGTTTAAATCATTTCATACCAATTAATGTACCATTATTTTTTAAGCGCTCAACAATAATTTTATTAGTATCATCATAAAATTTATTGACTAATTGTTCATCATTGATTTCTGCTGTAAATTGACCTTGATCATTAATTGGACAAAAAATTTTGATATTATGTTTTAATCCTAAATCAAAATCTTCTTCACCAAACGCTGGAGCAGTGTGAACAATTCCAGTTCCATCATTTATAGTAACATGAGAACCATGAACGATTGGAGTTTTTCTTTGATATAATGGATGTAATGCTGTTAATCCAATTAAATTTTTACCAGAAATTGTTTTAACAATTATAAAATCGGTGATGTTGTTTGCTTTAGTAAAAGAATCAATCAATGGTTGTGCAATAATATATTGTTGTTCATTAGTTTTAATAATACTATATGTAAATTCTTCATTTACTGCTAACATTTGATTGCTAGGAATGGTTCATGGTGTTGTTGTTCAAATTATTAGTGAGGTAGGTAAGTTAAATATTTTTTTTTCATCATTTAGTAAAAAGGCAACATAAATAGCAGCACTAGTTTTTGTTAAATATTCAACTTCAGCTTCAGCTAAGGCACTTTCGCTTGATGGTGATCAATATACAGGATATAAATTACGATATACTAGTTTTTTTTCTACCATTTTAGCAAAAACTTTAATTTGTTCAGATTCATATTTTTTATCATAAGTAACATAATGATCTTCAAAATCTGTTAATAATCCTAATGTTTTAAATTGATTAATTTGATTAGCAACTTGCAGTTCTGCATATTTTTGACATTGTTTTCTAAAATCTGATACTGCTATTGTTTTACGATTAATTCCCGAGTTAGTAACTGCTGTTTCAATAGGTAAACCATGCGTATCTCAACCTGCAATATAGGGTGCATAATAATTGCTACTATTATAATAGCGAACAATAATATCTTTTAAAATTTTATTTAATGCATGTCCTAAATGTAGATCACCATTAGCATATGGAGGTCCATCATGAAGAATAAAAGTTTTCGTAGATTTTTTATTTTTGTTAATTAGTTGTTGATATATTTTTTGGTCTTGTCAATATTTTTGTAGTTGTGGTTCTTTTATAGTTAAATTAGCACGCATTTCAAAGTTAGTTTGAGGCATTAATAATGTATCTTTATAGTTTTTATTCATGTATATTATTCTCCTTTAAAATAACAAGTTTTATTTGTACTAATTATTCTTTTTTATTCTTAAATCATTATACTAGTAATTACTTGAAATTTGTATAATATTTACTTTATTTTAATAATAAGATTTTATAAAACTTAAAAGTTAAAAATATTACTTTTAGTGAGTATTATTTTATAATAAAGTATAAACTTATTAAAGTTTATAAAAAATATTTTTAAAATTTTAAAAAAGAGGTTAATGAATAATGTTAAAAATTTTTATTTCATATCATCATTTAAGAGAACAAAAAGCAAAGGATGAATTATCAGAATTAATTTCGCAATGTTATGGAGAATATTTTGAAGTGAAAGACGTATCTGTAAAACTAGGTGATATTGATCCGCAATTGCCTCCTAAAAAGATATTTAAAACTATTAGAACCTGTTTAAAATCTTTTAGAGAAATAGGGTAAAATGATTATATATTTTAAGATAAGAGGTATATATGCGTAAAAATTATCCTAGTAATGTTAGCAAAGAGCAATTTGAAAATATAAAATCAATTTTAGAAAATACTAAAAAGAGAACTAAACCAAGAAGCTTAGATTTATATGAAGTATTTTGTGCAGTTTTATATGTATTAAAAAGTGGTTGTCAATGAAGAATGTTACCAAAAGATTTTCCAAAATGACAAATTGTATATTATTATTTTCAAGTTTGAAGTAAAAATAATGGTAAAGAACCTAGTGTATTACAATTAGTTTTAAAAAAAATTAGTCATGGCATTTCGTATCAATAATGGTAGAAAAGAACAAACTAGTTTTTGTATAATTGATTCACAAAGTGTTAAAAATACAGATACTACTAAAAACAAAGGTTATGATGCTGGTAAAAAGATTTCAGGAATAAAGCGTCATATTGCTGTTGATTCTCAAGGTTTACCACATGCAATTTACATAACCACAGCAGAAAAAACAGATCGTAACAGTGCTATAATAATGATTGAAAATGAAAAAGAGAATCTTTCTGCAGTTCAAAAAATACTAGTAGATGCTGGTTATACTGGTGAAAAATTTGCTTCTAAAATTAAAACAATTATAAATGCAAATGTTGAAGTTATAAAACGTAATGAATTACATTCTTTTGTAGTATTACCAAAAAGATGAGTTGTAGAACGAAGCTTTGCTTGATTAGAAAAATGCAGAAGATTATGAAAAAATTGTGAAAAAAAATTAAATACTAGCTTACAAATGGTTGTTCTTGCCTTTATTTCAATTTTATTGAAAAGATTTTAAACAGGTTCTTAGAGAAGAGTATTTAAAAGATTCAGATACTACTGTAGTTATTTTAGGAAAACATACAAAATGTAGAAAACATATTGATTGAGAAATTGCATCTTCATTATCAATATATGGTAGTCTTCATCGAAGGGGAAAAAATGGTTTATTAATACTTTTAACTGATGATTTTATTAAAAAAGCAAAAAAAAATTGTGATTTTAATGATAATGATTACAAAACTTTAATTAATGAACAAAATTCTACTCCAAGAATTTATGAAAATGTAATAAATAACTATGCAATCGTTGAAAGTTTTTCAAATGTAGTTTCAAATCCTTTAAAGTTTAAAAAATTACTTGATAAATGTCAAGATAAAGTTAAAACTGAAAAATTGAAAAAAAACTTTGATCTTTTCAAAGAAATAAATTTGTTTGAAGAAAATATAGAAGATTGTCCAAAAAAATCTAAAAATAAACTAAATTGTTATTTTTCAAAAAAACATAAATCAAAAAAATTATTTTTTGAAAAAGTTAAAACTGAAGTTAATAATAATAATGAAAAACTTTTTAGTTATGAAAAACTTTTAAAAGTTTTTCATTATTATTATTATTAAGGTTAAAAATTAAAAAATATACTTTTTTATCAATTATTTAAGAAAATTTTATGTAATCAGAATGTTGTTTTAAATAATATTGGATGGGTTACACTTTATTGGACACTAATTACGTAGACAAGTGAACAAATTAGTTAAAAGAAAGGAAATATAATTATGGCCAATATTAACTCATATAATGATGAATTTAAAAAACAAATAGTATCTTTATATCAAAATGGCAAATCAGTATCTTGCCTTGCTAAAGAATACAACGTTACAAGAGCAGCTACTTATAAATGAATTAAGCAATTTACAAATTCAGGCAGTTTTAAAACTAAAGATAATCTTTCGGATTTAGAAAAACAATTAATTCAAGCAAATAAAGAATTAAAACAATTAAGAATGGAGAATGATATTTTAAAGCAAGCAGCACTAATAATAGGCAGAAAGTAGAGATTATTACAAATAATAAATCTAAATATAAAATTCGTCCAATTTGTCGTTTTTTAAAACTTTCTAAATCAACATATTATTTTAATTTAAAGAAAAAAGAAGATAAAATCAAAAATAATATGTATGATGAAGCTGTTATTAGTGCTTTTAAACAAAATAAAGAAGTTTATGGAACAAGAAGATTAAAAGTCAGTCTAGAAAATAAAGAAATTTATTTATCACGCAAAAAAATTAAAGAAATTATGAATCAGCATAATTTAATATCAAAATACACTAAATTATCATTTAAAAATCATCATAACAAAGTCAATGATAGCCAAATAAGCAATCTTGTGAATAGAAACTTTAATAATAGGCTTAAAAATGAAGTTATTGTTAGTGATTTAACTTATGTTCAAGTTAATGGTAAGTGAAACTATATTTGCTTATTAATCGACCTATTTAACCGCGAAATTATTGGACATAGTGTTGTAGGTACTAAAAAAGATGCATCATTAGTATATCAAGCATTTATGCAATCAAATCGCTGTTTAAAAGATATTCAAATATTTCATAGTGATCGCGGTAATGAATTCAATAATAAAACTATTGATAAACTTTTATTAGCATTCAATATTACCCGTTCTTTAAGCAAAAAAGGTTGTCCTTATGATAATGCTGTTGCTGAAGCAACTTTCAAAACTTTCAAAACTGAATTTATTAATGATAAAAATTTTACATCATTAATCCAATTAAAATTAGAATTATTTGATTATATCAATTGATACAACAACATACGAATCCACAGCACTTTAAACTACCTAACTCCAGTTAAATATCATGAAAAAATGTCTACCAAAAAATAGTCCTAAAAAGGGTTGCCATTCCAATTTTAATTAGAAAAAAAATAAATAATTAAATACCAATAAGAATACAGATGTATATTAGTAGTTAATTATAAATATCAAAAATATATAAAACTAAAAAAACTTTATTTTAGTAGTATAATAAAAATACTTACTTAGTTAAGGGTAAGTAAATATTCATTGCGGTTGGCACCTAACAGTGAATAGGAGTTACCATTATTGGTAACTCTTTTATTTTAAATAATTATTATATACCTCAAAATTTAATAATATTTAAATTATTTATATAATATGAAAATAAAAAATATTGTAAAAATTTCTAAAATTTGGTAAAAGATAAGTGTAAAACTAAATATAGTTTTTAACCCATTGCTTTGTTTGTAAGTAAATGGGTTTTATTTTACTAAGAAGGTGTATAAAATGCGTGATAATGATAAAAGAAAATCAACAACATTTCAGCGAATAATGGAAAATAATCCAGAAAATATTTTTGCTCAAACCGATGGTTCTATAAAAAAAGACATGGAGGTTTAGCAATAAAATCTTCTAGAAGTGAAAATAGTTTAAATGAATCAAATAATGAAGCAAATAATGATAGTAATGTTTTAAATAAATATAAATATAATTGTCTTAGAACCTGTTTAGAATCTTTTCGAAAATAATGTAAAATGATTATATATTTTAAAATAAGAGGTATATATGCATAAAAATTATCCAAGTCATGTCACCAAAGAACAATTTGAAAACATAAAATCAATTTTAGAAAATAGTAAAAAGAAAACAAAACCAAGAAGTTTAGATTTATATGAAATATTTTGTGCAATTTTATATGTATTAAAAAGTGGTTGTCAATGAAGAATGTTACCAAAAAATTTTCCAAAATGACAAACTGTATATTATTATTTTCAAATTTGAAGTAAAAATAATGGTAAAGAACCTAGTGTATTGCAATTAATTTTAAAAAAAATTAGTTAAAAAAGTTCGTATCAACAATAATCGCAAAGAACAAACTAGTTTTTGTATAATTGATTCGCAAAGTGTTAAAAATACAGATACTACTGAAAATAAAGGTTATGATGCTGGTAAAAAGATTTCAGGCATAAAACGTCATATTGTTGTTGATTCTCAAGGTTTACCACATGCAATTTACATAACCACGGCAGAAAAAACAGATCGTAATAGCGCTATAATAATGATTGAAAATGAAAAAGAAAATCTTTCTGCAGTTCAAAAAATAATAGTAGATGCTGGTTATACTGGTGAAAAATTTGCTTCTGAAATCAAAACAATCATAAATGCAAATGTTGAAGTGATAAAACGCAATGAATTACATACTTTTGTAGTATTACCAAAAAGATGAATTGTAGAACGAAGCTTTGCTTGATTAGAAAAATACAGAAGATTATGAAAAAATTGTGAAAGAAAACTAAATACTAGTTTACAAATGGTTGTTCTTTCATTTATTTCAGTTTTATTAAAAAGATTCTAAACAGGTTCTTAATTAAGATATTGATGAAATTAGCATTTATGTTATTAAAAATAGTGTTTATAACTTAAAAGATATATAATAAAAAATTATTTATTTAATCTTTTGTAAATTTTTCTTGATTTTAATATATATATATCATATAATATACAAGCTAGAATAAGCCAAAGACAGCAACGGACTTTTGTCTTAATTATGTTGCTTAGGTAATTTCCATCATTATATATGCATGTGATTTACTCGGTTTTGCTCCGAGTTTTATTTACTACTTATTGCTAGTTATTTCAGAATAATAAGGAGGTGTACTTATGCGCCCAGCAATGGTTGAAAAACAAAAAACTATTGATTTAATTGCTAAGCAAATTAATGATTCAAAAACAACAATTGTTGTACAATATCAAGGTATGAATGTTGAAGAAATTAGTTCTTTACGTAAGGAATTAAGAGCTAAAGGTTCAACATTCACTATTTATAAGAATAATTTAGTTGCTCGTGCTTTAAAAAAAGAATATTCATCGCTTGAAAGTAGTTTAGTTGGCCCAAATGGTTTTATCTTTGGATTTGAAAACGACTTAGAAACAGCTAAAATAGTTTCTAATTATGCTAAAATTAATAAATTATTAGTATTAAGAGGTGGCATTTTTGAAGGGAAAGTTATTGACCAAAGTGAGTTACAAAAAATAGCTTCATTACCATCAAAATTAGAATTAATTTCAATGTTAGCTTCTTGTTTACAAGCACCAGTTCGCAATTTGGCTTTAGCAATTAAAGCAGTAGCCCAACAAAAAGAAAACGCATAATTAACACTTATTAAATAAAAAAAATATGGAGGAAAAAATAATGGAAAATATTACAAATAAACAAATTATTGAACATGTTAAAACAATGACAGCAGTTCAATTAAAAGAATTAGTTGAATTAATTGAAACAACTTTTGGAGTAACTGCAGCAGTTGCTTCTGCACCAGCAGCAGCTAAAGAAGAAGCAACAAAACCATCAACAGTTTCTGTAATCTTAAAAGAAGTAGGAGACAAAAAAGTTGATGTTATTAAAGCAGTTAAGGCAATTGTTGGTGGTACAATGTCTTTAATGGATGCTAAAAAAATGGTTGATGCAGTAGCAACAGGACCACAAAAGATTTTAGAAAATATTGATACAGCAAAAGCAACAGAACACGAAGCAACGTTAAAAGCCGTTGGTGCTATTGTTGAAGTTAAGTAGTTCAAATATTAAAAATTTATATGAAAACCAGTTTTAATTAATACTGGTTTTCTGTTTGTTATTTAACTAAAAATTATCAACTTAAAACTTAATATTTTATCAAACTAATTAGTAATTTAATACTAATTAACTGAAATCAAATTATTTGATTTTAATAAATTTTTAAAATTGGAGATGAACCAATGTCATATACTACAAAACAATTTGGTCATTATGCAAAAAGACGTGACTATACTAAAGTATCAGGAAATTTAGATCTTCCTGATTTAATTTCAATTCAACGTGATAATTATAAATGATTTATTGATACAGGAATACAAGAAGTATTTAATGAAATATTTCCGGTAACTGATAATGATAATCGTATTATTTTATCATTGATTGATTGAGAATTTCGTAAACCAAGAAGAACATTAAAAGAAGCAAAAGATGAGTCAAAAACTTATGAAGCACCAATCTATACAAAATTATCTTTATCAATTCATGAAAATAATCGTCATTTAACTATTGCTGCTAAAGATAATATTTTAGATTATTTAATGCGTTGAATTAAAGACCAATTTGGTATTAAAAACATTAATGAACCAAAAGTTAGCAATAATATATATTATTTTGAAGAAAAAAATGTTCATGCTAATAGTGAATTTTCAACTATTGAAGTTACTATTAAAAGTAGAGAAGAAGATGTTTTAATTGTTGATTATACATTAACTCGTGAAGGAGATGTATTTTTAGGTGATTTTCCATTAATGACACAAAAAGGAACCTTTATTATTAATGGAAGTGAAAAGGTTGTTGTTTCACAATTAGTTCGTTCACCAGGTGCATATTTTAAAATTGAAATTGATCCAAAAACCGGATTATATAAATTTTTAGGTGATTTAATTCCATCACGTGGAACTTGACTAGAATTTGAAACTGATTCTAAACGTAATAAATTAGTTCGTAATAAAAATGCAATTAAAGATATTATTCAAGTTAAAATTGAAAAATCACGTAAAATTGCAGTAACCACTTTACTTACTGCCTTAGGATTAACTAAAGATGATGTTATTAATATAATTGGTAAAGATGATGTTTTATTGAATACTTATGAATATGATGAACATCAAAATTGACCAGCAGCAGTACAAGAAATTTATAAAAAAATTAAAGCTGGAGAAACTGCCAGTGTTGATGGTGCTGCAAAATTTTTAACTGGATTATTATTTGATTCAAAAAAATATGATTTAACAAAAGCAGGAAGATATAAGTTAATTCAAAAATTAGCTATTACAGATCGTGTTTTAAATTACACTCTAGCTGAAGATATTAAAGATATTAGAGGTAAAGTTGTTTTATCCAAAAAAACAGTAATTGGTAAATCACAATTAGAAATTCTAAAAATAGTATTAGAAGAAGGAGCATGTTTAGTACCTTTAAAAACATCAATTAGTGATAGTGAACCAAAACATTATGTGCAGTTAATTAAAGTTTATAATGATAAAGAAAGATTAAATGAAGTTATTAATGTTGTTGGAATTAATCCTAAATGTAAAGAAGTAATTATTACTATTGCTGATATTTTAGCAACTCTTTCTTATATTTTAAATTTTGTTCATGGTATTGGTAATGCTGATGATATTGATCACTTAGCAAATCGTCGTATTCGTACAATTGGTGAATTACTACAAAACCAATTTCGTATCGGAATGGGACGTATTGAAAAAAATGTTAAAGAAAAAATGTCAACTACTGATAGTGATAAAATGAAACCAGCAAATATTACAAATAATAAACCATTAACAGCTGTTATTGGTGAGTTTTTTAACTTATCACAATTATCACAATTTATGGATCAAACTAATCCATTAGCAGAATTGGCTAATAAAAGACGTTTAACTGCTTTAGGACCTGGTGGATTATCACGTGATCGTGCTAGTTTAGAAGTTCGTGATGTTCACTATTCTCACTATGGAAGAATTTGTCCAATTGAAACTCCTGAAGGACCTAATATTGGTTTAATCAATAATTTAGCCACTTATGCTCGTATTAATGAATACGGTTTTATTGAAACACCTTACCGTCAAGTAATTGCAGGTAAAATTACTAATGAAATTAAATATTTAACTGCCGGTGAAGAAAAGAATTATATCATTGCACAAGCTAATATTGAATTAGATACTAATAATGTTATTAAAAATAATAATGTTATTGCTCGTAGTAATGGTCAAAATATTATTGTTGGACCAAACGAAGTTGAATATATTGATGTTTCACCAAAACAAATTGTGTCAATAGCTACAAGTTGTATTCCCTTTTTAGAAAATGATGATGCTAACCGTGCTTTAATGGGTGCTAATATGCAACGTCAAGCAATTCCATTATTAAAACCACAAACACCAATTGTTGGTACGGGTGTTGAGTATGCTGTTGCTCGTGACTCAGGATTAGCTATTGTTGCTAATTTACCGGGAGTTGTACAATATGTTGATTCTCATGAAATTATTATTAAATCAGAAGATGAAATAACAACTTATGAGTTAAGTCGTTTTGAACGTAGTAATCAAGGAACAGCAGTAACTCATGTGCCATTAGTAAAAGTTGGTGATAAAGTTGAAGTTAATCAAATTTTAGCAGACGGACCTTCAATGAAAGATGGTGAACTTGCATTAGGACAAAATGTAATTATTGCTTTCATGACTTGACATGGTTATAACTATGAAGATGCTATTATTATTAGTGAACGTTTAGTAAAAGATGATGTTTATACTTCAATGCATATTGAAGAATATAATTTAGAATGTCGAAAAACAAAACAAGGTAAAGAAGAAATTACACGTGAAATCCCTAATACTTCTGAACAATCAAGACGTTATCTTGATGATGAAGGAATTGTTTTAATTGGAACTGAAGTTAAAGAAGGAGATATTCTTGTTGGTAAAGTTACACCAAAAGGTCAAACACAATCAACTGCTGAAGAAAAATTATTAGCAGCTATTTTTGGTGAAAAATCACGTAATGTTAAAGATAATTCATTACGAGTACCTAATGGTGGTGCTGGAATTGTTCAAGGTATTAAACGTTATAAACGTGAAGATGGTTTTGACTTACCTTCAGAAGTAGAAGAAGTAGTTAAAGTATTTATTGTACAAAAACGTAAAATCCGAGAAGGAGATAAAATGGCTGGAAGACACGGAAATAAAGGTGTTATTTCTAAAGTCTTACCAATTGAAGATATGCCTTTCCTAGAAGATGGAACACCGGTTGATATTATGTTAAATCCATTAGGAGTACCATCGCGGATGAATATTGGACAAATTCTTGAATTACACTTAGGAATGGCTGCTAAAACTTTAGGAATTAAAGTAGCAACCCCTGTTTTTGATGGTGCAAAAAATCAAGACTTGTTAGATATTATGAAAGAAGCAAAATATAATGACTTTGATAAATTAACATTATATGATGGTTTAACTGGTGAAAAGTTTGCCAAGAAAATTTCAGTTGGTGTTATGTATATGTTAAAACTATCACACATGGTAGATGATAAATTACATGCTCGTAATGTGGGTCCATATTCATTAATTACTCAACAACCATTAGGTGGTAAGGCACAAAATGGTGGACAAAGATTTGGAGAAATGGAAGTTTGAGCATTAGAAGCTTATGGTGCTGCTCATACTTTACAAGAAATCCTAACTATTAAATCTGATGATATTAAAGGTAGAATTAAAACTTATGAAGCGATTCTACGTAATAAACAAATTCCAACGCCAGGTATCCCTGAATCATTTAATGTTTTAACAAAAGAACTACAAGGTTTAGGAATAAATATTGTGTTAATTGACGAAAAAGGTCAAGAACAAAAAGTGGTAACTTACGATGAAGAAGTCGAAAGTTATCTTGAGGATTAGAAAAGGAGTAATAAATATATGCAAATGCAAAAAAATTCAAAACATTATACTGCCCTTAAAATTTCTCTTGCTTCTCCCGATCAAATTCGCTCATGATCACATGGAGAAATTACAAAGCCAGAAACAATTAATTATAAGTCATTAAAACCTGAAAAAGATGGATTATTTGATGCACGAATATTTGGACCAACTAAAAATTATGAATGTACTTGTGGTAAATATAAGAAAATAAAAAATAAAGGTAAAGTTTGTGAACGTTGTTTAGTAGAAATTACTGAAGCAATTGTTCGACGTGAACGTTTAGGACACATTGAGTTAGAAGAACCAGTAACTCATATTTGAATGTTAAAGGCTTCTCCTTCAAGAATTGCGTTAGCATTAGATATGAAAGCTAAAGACTTAGAAGAAGTAGCATATTTTGTTTCTTATATTGTTTTAGATCCAGGGACTGCTAAAGGTTTAAAACAAAAAATGATTATGGATTTAGGTAATGCTAAATCTTCAACTGATACTCGTAATCGTTTACGTAAAGTATTTGCACAAATTTTAGAACAATTAGAACCTTCTTCTTTTGCTTATACTCGTGCTCAAATGTTAACTGATACTTTAGCAGATACTTCACGTCCATTTTCAATGGATGAATGTGCTCAATTTATTACTAAACATACTGGAACAAAATTTGGAATTGGTGCTTCAGCTATTGAGTATTTATTAAAAAATATTAATTTAGAAAAAGAATTTCTTGCCATTAAAAAACAATTGACAAACAAGAAATCACAAACTGATCGTAGAAAACTAGAACGTCGTTTAGATGTTATTGATTCATTTGCTAAATCAGGAAATAAACCAGAATGAATGGTATTACATGCTATTCCGGTGATTCCACCTGATATTCGTCCAATTATTCAGTTAGATGGTGGTCGTTTTACAACATCAGAAATTAATGATTTATATCGAAGAATTATTATTCGTAATGAACGCTTAAAAAAAGTAAAACAAATGGGAGCACCAATCTTAATTATTAATAATGAAAAAAGAATGTTGCAAGAATCAGTTGATGCTTTATTTGATAATGAACGTAAAGCACGTCCAGTAACAGGAAGAGATAAACGTCCATTAAAATCTTTAACTTCAATATTAAAAGGAAAACAAGGACGTTTCCGTCAAAACTTATTAGGTAAGCGTGTTGATTATTCAGGTCGAAGCGTTATTGCTGTTGGTCCGGAATTAAAAATGTATCAATGTGGTATTCCTCGTGATATGGCAATTATTTTGTTCAAACCTTTTGTTATGCAAAGATTAGTTCATCAAGAATTAGCTTTAAATATTAAAATTGCTGAAAAATTAATTGAAATTCAAGATGAACGAATTTGAGATGTTTTAGAAGAAGTAATTAAAGATCGTCCTGTCTTATTAAACCGTGCTCCAACTTTACACCGTTTAGGAATTCAAGCATTTGAACCAATTCTAGTTAAAGGGAAAGCTATTCGTTTACACCCACTAGTAACTCCTGCTTTTAATGCTGACTTTGATGGTGACCAAATGGCTGTTCACGTGCCAATTACTCAAGAAGCAGTAGCTGAAGCAAGAAGTTTAATGTTAGGTTCAAAAAATATTTTAAGTCCTAAAGATGGTAAACCAATTGTTACGCCAACTCAAGATATGGTTCTTGGTAATTATTATTTAACTATTGAAAAATTAGATGAATTAGGTCAAGGTTCAATTTTTAAAGATGTTAATGAAGCAATTAAAGCTTATGATACAAAACAGGTTTCATTACATGCTATTATTGGAATTCGTGTTGCTAGTTTAGGTGCAAGTAAATTTGCTGCTACCGATCAAAATAAATTTTTAATTACTACTATTGGTAAGATTATTTTTAATCAAATGTTTTCAGAAAGAATGCCATTTATTAATCGCCCAAATATTATTAATTTAACTGAAACTCATAATGAAGATTTAGTTGCCACTGATGTTGATTTTCGTGAATTTATTAAAAAAAGAGTTATTGTTGAACCATTTAAGAAAAAATCTTTAGCAGATATTATTCATAAATATTTTAAAACTTTTGGAACTCAATTAACTGCACAAATGTTAGATAAAATGAAAAATCTTGGTTTTAAATTTTCAACAATTTCAGGAACAACAATTTCTGCAGGCGATGTTGTATCTTATTCAGGTAAAACAAGATTATTTAAAGAAGCAGATGAATATGTTAAAACAATTAACAAGTTTTATAAACAAGGTATGTTAACTAATCGTGAGCGTCATTACCATATTATTAATAAATGAAGTGGTATTAAAAACAATATTCAAGTTGAACTAGAAACAGTTTTAAGAAAAGATATTGAAAATCCAATCTTTATGATGTGAGATTCAGGTGCTAGAACTAATATTAGTAACTTTACTCAATTAGTAGGGATGCGTGGTTTAATGAATAATCCAAAAGGAGAAGTTATTGAATTACCAATTAAATCTTCATTCCGTGAAGGATTAAATGTTTCAGAGTTCTTTATTTCTACCCATGGTGCTCGTAAAGGAATGGCAGATATGGCGCTTAAAACTTCTGACTCAGGTTATTTAACAAGAAGACTAGTTGACGTTTCACAAGATATTATTGTTACTGAAGAAGATTGTAATACCGGTAATGGCTTTATAATTAGTGACGTTGTTGACCAAAAACGTAATAATATTATTGTGCCGTTACGTGACCGTTTATTTGGACGTTTTGTTCAAGGTGATGTTGTTGATAGTAAAAATAATGTAATTGTTGCAAATAATGAATTAATTACTGAAAAATTAGTAGAAACAATATTAGAGGCAAAAATTACAAAAATAAATATTCGTTCAGTTTTAACTTGTGAAGCAAGTTATGGTGTTTGTCAAAAATGTTATGGTATTAATTTAACAACAGGTTCTATTGTTGCTATTGGCGAAGCAGTTGGAATTATTGCAGCGCAATCAATTGGTGAACCAGGAACTCAACTAACGATGAGAACTTTCCATACTGGAGGAGTTGCTGGTGGTAGTGATATTACCCAAGGATTACCAAGAATTAAAGAATTATTAGATATTACTAATCCCAAAGGTGCTGTTGCTATTATTAGTGAATTTGATGGTAAAGTAACAGATATTCGTGAAGAGCAAGGAATTTATACAATTACTGTAAAGTCAAAACTTGACTATAAAGAATACAAAACTCAATATAATGCGCAGGTAAGAATTAAAATTGGTGATAATGTTAAGATTGGCCAAAAACTAACTGAAGGTGCAATTAATATTACACAATTACTAGAAGTAGCAGGAATCATTGAAGTTCAACAATATATTTTAAAAGAAGTACAACGTGTTTATCGTTTACAAGGAATTGAAATTTCTGATAAGTATATTGAAATTATTGTAAAACAAATGTTGAATCGTATTTTTGTAGTTGAAGGTAATGATTCACCATTATTGCCTGGAGCGATTGTTGATATCAAAGAATTTAAGAATGTTAATGCCAAAATTATTGTTGCTGGTAAAAAACCTGCTTTTGGTCATCCAATTATTTTAGGGATTAAAAAAGCACCATTAGAATCAGAATCATTCTTGGCTGCTGCTTCTTTCCAAGATACAACAAGAGTATTAACTAATGCTGTTATTAAGTCAAAACAAGATAATTTACGTGGTTTAAAGGAAAATGTTATTTTAGGAAACTTGATACCGGCCGGTACTGGTTTAATGCCAACTGAGAAGTTAATAGGTATGGGTAATTCTTCACTTGAAGAAGAATACTAAATTAAATTAAAATAAAAAGTGAGAATTTTATTCTCACTTTTTAAATATTTATATTTTATTTTACTAGTTGTATGTTTTAAAGATAGGATAAATATATTTCTGGACATTCTTGTGTATAATTAATTTTACCAGAATTTATAAATTTTTTTGTTTTTTTATTAAACACTTGCATTATTTTTTCAGATTTTTCTTTTGCTTCACATTCTTCTGAATTATCTTTTTTATGGAGATGTATTCTTTTAAAATTTTCGTCTTTCAGTATACTTGTTTCTTGTAGTTCACTACCAATTACACTATCTTTACTATTATGTTTTAAAGATAATTTTCTTAAAAGATTACTTTTATTATCATCTTTAGTAAAGTCCGTTGTAATTTCTTGTAGTAATTGATTGTTAATTTCACTATCTTGACTTAAAGTTAATATTACATTATTTATTTTTTCCTCTGATTTAGAAGGTACTACGATATTACTATCATCATCTTCGTTAAAATTATTATCTTTATTTGAAGTTAATTTTGCATTATCTATTTCTTTTTTTTCATTAAAAACAGTATCTTTAGTATTATCTTTTAAAACAGTTGGTTTTAAAAAACTAGGGCTGATAACATTTTGATAAAACATTTCTTCTTTTTTATGATTAGATTGAACTTTATCAAGTAAATTTTTAAGAATTATTATATCTGAAAAGATTTCATCATAAGTAGCAATAATTGCATGTTTATTTATTACGGTTTCATATATTCTTTGACCAGCATTTTCTTGGGTGATTAAAGAAGAATAATCACAAGTGTTATTAAAATTACAATTTGTTTTTGCTTTTTTAATAAAATCTGCAGTTAAAAGTATTATAAAACTATTTATCTTCTTTCTTCTATTTAAACTTCCATATTTATTTAATGAAGCTTCAATTTCTCAGTCAATATGTTGTCTACATTTTGTATGTATTCCTAGAATAAGAATAGTAATAGTTGTATCTTTTAAATGATTTTGTCTAATAGTTTTAGCGATTTCATTATTTGATCATGTGGTATCAATATCCCCTATTTCTACAGACATGTCTTTTATATTTAAATAATTAGCATACTTTTTAATTAACTCTGCTAATTGGTCTTTTTCTTCTTGTTCTCTTAGATGATGATATGAAATAAAAATTTTTCTCACTGTTTAACTCCTTTTTTTAACATTATTAAGACTTATGTTTTATTTAAACATTTAATATTTTAATCTGTGTAGTTTAATAATTTTTTGATTTGTTCATTAGTTGCAGTTGAAAGTGAAAGTATTGAAATAAAATATAAGTATTTGTTTTCTATTAAATCTTTTCTAACTTTATCAATTTGTTTTCAAAAATCTTCGATTTCTTTTTTGCTTAAATTTTCATCATTAATGATGAAATTACCATTAGTGTCTATTTTTGTTAGTGATCTACTAGCAATTAAGATTGATCTGATTTTTAAATTCATAATTTTTAAAATTACATCTGTTACTAAGTTATTGTTATCGGAAGTTAATAATATTTGTTTACTTTCATCAAAAGTATTTTTAATACTTTTAATTGCTTCAGAAACTCTTCCTTCGGTTTTATTTACTAATATTGAATTTGTCAAAATTATAAAAAAATTTCAGGCAATTTTTGTTGGTTTTTTATTAATTCCACTTTCTGATTTTAGAAATTTTTTAAATAAATTTATATCAACATCTCTAATAAATATTTCTTTAAAATATTTTCTTAGTTTTATTTTTAATTCTTTTTTCGTTCCTATGATTTGACTAAAATCATTTGAAGAAAGTATTCTTTTAACTTTGTTTTTTTGTTTATAATTTAATAAAAATTTTATTAGTAAAAACATTAAAAGTAATATAAAAGAAATAAGTAAGCTAGAACCAGAAATAACACCTATTCAACTAAATACTTCATTTTGACTCAATTTAATTTTCCTTTCAAATAACATGAAATATGATATTGATATTTAATCTTAATTATACATAGACATAATAAAAAATAAATATTTATTAAGTGTATTTTACAAATTTTTGAATATGTGAAAGGGTCACCCCTAAGTTGCAAAAAACAATGTTTTAAGTTAGTAAGGAGACTCTTTTTATGACAAGATATAGTAAGGAACTAAAATTAAAAATAATAGAACAATATTTTGCTGGTAAATTTGCCACAACATTAAGCAAAGAAAATAAAGTTAGTAGAAAGATAATTTATATTTGATTTATAGCACCTAATTTACTAAAACAATCTGATGATAGCATTAGTTTTAGTGTTAATAAACCATTAGAAAAAATTGCTTTAGATATTAGTGAATTTAAAATTAATAATCAAAAATTATATTTATGAGCATTTGTTGATTTTTATTCACGAAAAATAGTACATCACCACTGATCTAAAAATCAAGAAAAATCACATCTTATAAAATTGGAATGGCAACCCTTTTTAGGACTATTTTTTGGTAGACATTTGTTTTTGATAATTAATTGGAGTTAAGTAGTTTAGAGTGCTATGAATTCTTATGTTGTTATATCAATTGATATAATCAAATAATTGTAGTTTTAATTGGATAAATGATGTAAAAATTTGTTATTAATAAATTCGGTTTTGAAAGTTTTAAAATTTGCCTTAGCAACAGCATTATCATAAGGACAGCCTTTTTTGCTTAAAGAGCGGGTAATGTTGAATGCTAGTAAAAGTTTATTAATAGTTTTATTATTAAACTCATTACCGCGATCAGTATGAAATATTTGGATATCTTTTAAACAGCGATTTGATTGCTTAAATGCTTTATGTACCAATGATGCATCTTTTTAGTACCTACACTATATCTCCAATAATTTCACGGTTAAATAGGAAAGGGTCGCCCCTAAGTTGCAAAAAACAATGTTTTAATTTAGTAAGGAGACTTTTTTTATGACAAGATATAGTAAGAAGGAACTAAAATTAAAACTTAGATAAAAAAATATTTTTTGTTAAAATATAATTGATTTAATTTGATTTATGAAAGAGGTAATGATTATGAAACAATATTTAGATTTATGTCAATATGTTTTAGAAAAAGGATATAAAAAAGCTGATAGAACAGGCACTGGTACTGTTTCTACTTTTGGTTATCAAATGCGTTTTGATTTACAAAAAGGTTTTCCCATATTAACTACAAAAAAAGTTCATTTTGCTTCTATTGTTCATGAGTTATTATGATTTATTGCTGGTGATACTAATATTGAATATTTAGTTAAAAATAATGTTAGAATTTGAAATGAGTGACCTTATAAGAAATTTATGGAAAGTAAAAAATATCAAAATGAAACTTTAGAAGAATTTGTTGAAAAAATTAAAACTGATCATCAATTTGCTCTTGAATTTGGTGATTTAGGACCTGTTTATGGTAGACAATGACGTAATTTTAATGGTGTTGATCAATTGCAGGAGTTAATAGAAAATTTAAAAAACAATCCTTTTTCACGAAGACACATTTTATCAGCATGAAATCCTGCAGAAATTAAGAATATGGCACTACCACCATGTCATACTTTAATTCAATTTTACGTTTCTGATGATAAAAAATTATCTTGTCAATTATATCAACGTAGTGCAGATATTTTTTTAGGAGTTCCTTTTAATATTGCTTCTTATGCATTATTAACAATAATGTTAGCACAAATATGTGACTATCAGTTAGGAGAATTTATTCATACTTTAGGTGATGCTCATATTTATAGTAATCATTTTTCACAAATTAATGAACAATTAAGTAGAAAACCAAAATCATTGCCAATTTTAGTTATTAATAAAAATATTACTAATTTATTTAATTTTAAATTTGAAGATTTTAAATTAGAACAATATGATCCATATCCGTTGATTAGAGGTCAGGTTGCAGTATAATGGTAATTTTAGTTTGAGCAATGACCAAAGAAAAGGTAATTGGTTTTAATAATAAATTGCCCTGAAAAATTAAAGAAGAAATGCAATATTTTCAGAGCATTACTTTAAATAAAAATGTATTAATGGGTTCAAAAACTTTTGAAAGTATTGGCAAACCACTAAAAAATCGTTACAATATAGTTGTTACTAATCATCAAGAACGTTATCAACAATTTCTAAATGATAATAATATTACTTTCACAAATGATATTATTTCATATTTAAAACAATATCAAGGTAATAAAAAAAGAGATATTTGTATTATTGGTGGTGCTGAAATTTATAAGCAGGCATGAGATTATGCTGATTATTTATATGTTTCAGTCATTAAAAATTTATATAATGGTGATCTTTTATTTCCTGTTAGTAATTTTTCTGATTTTAAATTAATCAAAACAACAGAATTTGCAGAATTTGTAGCGAATGTGTATCAAAGAAAGGAAAAATAATAATAATGAACATTTGAAAAGCAATTTTAACATGACCTTATTTATTACAAACTTATAGTAAATCAGGTTCAATGACAAGAAAGGTATTAAAAGACCCAAGTTTAGTTTCTGAAGCAAAACGATATATTTGATTGAAAAAACGTGTGCGTTATATTAAATGATTATATAATATTAAATTAACCGTTCATAACATTGAAAATTGACCAAAAAGAAAAGGTTGTGTAATGGTTGCCAATCATCAATCAAATTTTGATCCATTATTAGTATTATCGGTAAATGATTATAGTTTATATGCACCTTTAGGTTTTATTGCAAAAGAAGAATTAAAAAAAAGCCATTTGGCACGAAGATTTATTTTTTTAATTGATGTTTTATTTATTGATCGTAATAATCCACGAACAGCCATTACGACTTTTCAAGAAGCAAAGGAATTAATTAGAATTCCGCGTACAATGATGATTTTTCCAGAAGGAACAAGAAGTCATCAACAAGAAATGCAAGAATTTAAAGCAGGTGCTTTTAATATGGCATATCAATCTTATGTACCAATTATTCCTGTTACTATTATTAATTCTTATCAAATTTTTGATCGAAAATATAAAGGCAAAAAAGATATTCATCTTATTTTTCATAAGGCAATTGAACCAAGTGAATTTATTAAATTATCTACTGATGTATTATCAAAGCAAGTATTTAATATTATTAAAAAAGGAATTGATGATTTTAGCAATAATAAAATTTAAGTAGTAATAATAAGAATACACTTAAGTAAGCACAAATAACACCAATTGATCCACCTAGTGTGAAAGCAATTGCTGGTTTAATTTCATAGTTTTTATCTTTAATAAAACGTGTACCAGCAACTGGCATTAAAAAAGCTGCAGATCCCATCATAATTGGAAAAGCACATTCAGCGTTAAGACCTAATAAATAAGTAGTTGCCATTGCTGGAGCATAAATACCAATGCCTAATGCCATGAAAGCACCAAGGATAAAGAATATACTAATACCAACCAAATATTTTCATCAAATATCAAGACTATTATTATTACCCGCTGTTGGCATAATTCCAATTTGTTTTTGACCTAAAAGCATGATAATTGAAACAATAAATAATAGAACACCAATAAATAGTTGTGATCAACTAAGTTTAATTTTATTTGCGATAATGGCGCCTAAATAGGCACCTAATGTTGCAGCAGAAATTAATGAAACACTAGTGTTGGTCATGGCTACTTGAATTAAAGCAATAAAAATAATTGCTTCTAAACAAGTAGGAATACTATGACCAACATTCATAATTCCTAAAATTTTTTTATCATTACGTACCTGTTTTGTTAATTTTAATAAAATAATACTTACTGCAAATGAACCAATACCAATTGTGTCACAAAAATCAGCAATAAAACCAATTATTCCTAGTTTTCAAAATCGTTGTTTAAAATTATCTTCAAAATTATGGATATGTTCTTTATCAAATTGTGAATAACTATTTTTTATAAGATATCATGTAAAAATTGCTACTATTATTAACAAAATAGTAATAAAAATAATAGCAACAATTGAGGGTTTTCAAATATTTGTTAAAAATAAAGTAAGTAATAATACAAATAAAGAAATAGGAATTATTAATAAACTATAGTATATTGTTTTTTTATTCATAGTTTTGTTCCTTTTTCTTTTAATTTTATTTTTGTGTTATTTAGAATTTTATCATGAAAAAATACAAAAAAATATTATTATTTTTTAATTTTTATATTTCTATTTTTTACTAAAATTATATTTTTAATGATTGGAAATAGTTTAAAATTATTTATTATTTTTTAACACTTTATTTATTAAAAAAATATAATAAAATTAACTTTAATTATTTAATTATTTAACAAAATTAATAAATTAAATAATTAAAGTTAATCTAAACTTAGGGGGTTTATATGAAAAAATATTTATCTATATTAACAGCACTAACTTTGACTACTGGAACAAGTCTAGTAACTAGTTCAATGGTTAACTCAAATGTAATTAAAACAAATCAATTATCTGAGATAAAAGAATCAGTTTCTTGAACTACTAAAATTGCTCATGTTGCTGGTTTTAATTTTAAAGATAGTCAAACTAGTAGTATATCTAAAACAGTAAGCAATATTGATACTAGTATTAGGAGTTATAAATTACTTTTAAAAGATAGTAAAGTAGGATATTGTTGATCTGATGGTAGTAATGCAGGATGACAAGATCAAGTTGTATATAGTCAGAAAGAGTTTAAAATTAATTTTGGTGAACAAAATAAAAAATTTAAACTATCAAGTGGTATTTTTGTAAATAAAACTAAAACTGCAGCAATAGGTTATACTGACTTATATTTATATATTAGTTATAATCATGAAGGATTAACTTATAAATTTGAACAAATTAATCAAGCTTTTCAATCAGCATTGTTTGGGTGAGCTAAAACGGGTGCAGAATATAATTTTGAATTTGATATTATACCTAGTTAATTGTTAATATTAAAAATTATTAATAATAAAGTGATAATAATATTATCACTTTTTAAATTATTTTCTTAAAGAAAATTTGATTTATTGCATTTATTTGGTAAAAGATGATTTTGTAAATCTGTAGAATTTATTTGTTCTTTTCAAGAATTTGATTCATTAATTATTTTTTGTATTTCTAAATGTCCATTTCTAGTAGATCATGTTAAAGCACTATCACCATTAGCATCTAAATGACTAATATCTACACCATTTTTTATTAAAGTTTTAATTGTATTTACATGCCCATTTTGTGCTGCTGATATTAGAGCAGTATTACTAATTCAATTTTTGTGATTAATAATCTTACTATTTGTTGCTAATAAAGTGTTAACTACTTCTGTGTGTCCATTTTTAGCAGCCATTCTTAAAGCATCATCACCAAAATCATTTATATGGTTAATATTAGCGTTATTTTTTAATAAAGTTTGAACAATTTTTAAATTACCATGTTCAGCAGCTATTGTTAATGGACTATTACGATGTTCATCTACATAATTAACATCAGCGTTATTTTTTAATAAAGTTTGGGTCAATTCCAAATCATCATGTTTAGCGGCTTTAATTAATTTTTCATTTTTATTAATATTTATAGTTGTATTTAATTTAGATATTTCTTTTAAATTAGACATTTTTTTCTCCTATCAAATTAAAAAACCTATTTATTTTAAAACTAAAATAAATAGGTTAAAAACTTATATTAAGTTTGAAAAAATTATATCATAAGATTTAAATAATTATTATATGTCAAAAAAATCATTTTAAATAAATTATTTTTTTAATTATTTTACTAAATTTAAAAATATTGCGTATAATTTATATAATGTCAAAATTTAAGAATAATTAGCTGTTATAATCATTTTTTAAATACTTTAATATATCCCATTTTTATTAATTGACTTAGCACACAATAAGTCATGATTATTCCTAAAACAATTGGAATATAGACTGGCGGTGGTCCTACCATATTCATTTGATGACCAATGTAAGTATAAGGTAAACTTAATCCAATGGTACAAATAACAATTGCCATTATATTTACTGGTCAAGTACCACGACTTTGAATAAAAGGAATTTTTTCAGTTCTAAACATTTGTACTATTAATGTTTGCGTTAATAAACCTTCAATAAATCATCCTGAGTTGAACATATTAATATTTTCTGCAGAAGTATTAGCAAAGACACCAAATCCAAATCCTAAAATTGCAAAAGTAGAGATATCAAAAATGCTACTTATAGGTCCATTAATAAAAGCAAATGGTAACATTCCTTTTGGATTTCAGCGTTGTGGTTTTAATAAAAATGATGGATCAACACGATCAAAGGCAATAGTAAATTGTGAAATATCATATAATAAATTTTGAAATAATAATTGTACTGGTGACATTGGTGCAAAAGCAAATCATGCTGATGCTACTAGCACACTAAAGACATTACCAAAGTTAGAAGCAATCGCAATTTTAATATATTTTAAAATATTTCCAAAAATGCGACGACCTTCAATAATCCCTTTTTCTAAAACTAATAATGATTTTTCTAATAAAATGATATCTGATGCTTCTTTTGCAATATCAGTAGCATTATCAACAGAAATTCCAACATCAGCATTTCTTAATACTAAAGCATCATTAATACCATCACCCATGAAACCAACAACGTGATCATTACTTTTTAAAGTTTGAATAATCTTTGCTTTTTGTAATGGGTTTAGTTTAACAAAAATATTATTATTTTCAACAATTCTTTTTAATTCATATTCAGTTAGGCCAGTTAATTGTTCACCAGAAATTAATCCTTTAATTTCTAGATTAACACGATTACAAATTGCTCTTGTTACTAATTCATTATCACCAGTTAATATTTTAAGATCAACACCATGTGTTTTTAGCAATTTGATCATTTTTGTTGCTGTAGGTTTTGGTGTATCAAGAAAAGTTACAAAACCAAGAAAAATTAAATTTTTTTCGTTTGTTTCATTATATTTATTATTAGTAAGATTTGTATCTTCATATGAGACACCTAAGACACGTAATCCTTGTTCATTTAATTTTGTTATTTTTTTATTAATCATTTTCATTAAATCAGAATTTAATGGTATTACTTTATCTTGATAAACTATACGATTACATGTATTAATAACTTCTTCAATTGCACCTTTACAAATTAATTTTTTATTATTTAATTTATCTTCTAAAACAACTGTTAATTTACGACGATTAAAATCAAAAGGAATTTCATCAATTTTTTGATAATAATTACTTATATTTTTTAATTTATTTTTTTCTCCAAATTCAAGTATTGAATTATCCATTGGATTTTTTATTCCTGTTTGAAAATAACTATTTAAATAAATAAACTTAATTAAATCATTATTTGTTTTATTGTCCAATGTTATATGGTTGACTACTTCAATATTATCATTAGTTAAAGTTCCTGTTTTATCAGTACATAAAATATCAATTGCACCTAAATTTTGAATAGCAGCTAGTTGTTTAACAACTACTTTTTGTTTACTCATTTTACTAGCACCTCGTGCTAGATTAGAGGTAACAATCATTGGTAGCATTTCAGGAGTCAAACCAACAGCAACCGAAATTGAAAAAATAAATGCTGCAGGTCAATCATTTTTTAAAAGGCCATTGATAATTAACACAATGGGTACCATTACTAGCATAAAGCAAATTAACATTAAAGTAACGCGTTTAATTCCTTTAGAAAAACTGCTTAATGGACGTTGTTTATTTATTGTATCAGCAATAGTAGCGAAGTAAGTGTTAGTAGCTGTTGCTATAACAATAGCAATTGCACTTCCAAAAACAACACTTGTTCCCATAAAACAAATATTTTGTAAATCAAATAAGTTTTGATATGCAGGATCGTTAATAGCGTGTTTTTCAGTAGGTAGTGATTCTCCTGTTAATGATGATTGATTAATAAATAAATCGTTACTTAATAAAATTTTTAAATCAGCAGGAATTAAATCACCAGCTGATAAATAAATTAAATCACCGGGTAACAATTCATTAACATTTATTTCTTGTGCTTGTTTAATTATTTTAATTGAGTTTTCTTTAGTAATTTGATTAATGTTTATATTACGAATAACAGTAGTTGTATTTTTGACCAAAATTGTTAAATGTTTAGTAATAAAAAAAGCTCGTATTGATTGAATGTAAATTAAGGTTCCACTTAATAAAATCATAGTTCCAACAATAATAGCGGCAACCAATGAATAAATTGAAGTATCATTTGTTGTAAAATATGAGAATAAATTATAGATAGTAATAATTGCTAAAATTATATTGAATGGTCCAAAATATGCTTTTAAAAATTCTAAAATTCAATTAAATTTTGTATTTTTTAAAGTATTAATACCATATTTTTTTCTTCTTATTTCAATTTGGTCTGTTTTAAGACCAAAATTATGTAAATCTAAATTTTTTAGTAATTGTTTTTGGTTAAATTGTGCAATTTGTTTAATATAATCACCATTTGTGTAAACTAATGGTTTTTTAAAACTAAATTGTAATTTAAAATAAATTTTGTTTAAAAAAATCTTCATAATTTCTTTACCTCCTTATTTTTCTTATTTTAAGACTTTTAAATAAGGATTTAGAAATTTATTAACACGCTAAAAAAATATTTTTTTAGTAAAAATACTAGGAGAATATTTGACTGAATCTTTATTTAAAAGTACACTTTTAAAATTACTAATTTTTAAATTAGTATTGTTTTTATTATTATAAATGGAATCGCTGTCAATCATGATATCACTCTCCTTTATCCTTTGACATTTTAACATGTTTCTCTTTAAAAAGATAACTTTTTTTAATTTATATAATTTTAGGAAAAAGATGATTACTATAAAATATTCAAATTTATTTTATGTTATTATTAATTAATGTTACGTGTTACTTTAATAATTAAAATAATAGGAGGTAAACATGAATACATTTGTAATAGTTGGTATTATTATAATAGCTATTGCTATTATTAGTTTTATGTTATTATTTAAAATTATAAAATGACTTGCTATTTGTATTATTGTTGGTGGTATCATTTTGGCTGCATTATTTTTTGGTTTTGGTATATGACCATTAGATAATATTCATTTTACTAATTTTATTAATATTAATAAAAATTAAAATAATAAATAATAATTAGTTTAAATTTTAACTATTGACTATAATATATTTTTGAATAAGAGGTAAAAAATGGAACGAATTAAGCAAGCACAATTTTTAACTAGTGCTATTAAAGAAGAACAATGGCCGCAGGATGAAATTCCTGAATTTTGTTTTGTTGGTCGCAGTAATGTTGGTAAATCAACATTTTTAAATACAATTTGTAATAATGGTAAGTTAGCTAGAGTTTCACAAACACCTGGTAAAACACAAATGCTAAATTTTTTTACAATTAATAATAATATTTGTCGCTTTGTTGATGTTCCTGGCTATGGTTTTGCTAAAGTATCAAATGAAAAAAAAATCCAATTTGCGACAATGATGGATGAATATTTTCAGTCACGAAAAAATTTAAAAGCAGTTTTTTTATTATTAGATTTAAGACATGCACCCAGTAAAGATGATATTGATATGTTGGAATATTTACAACATTATCATTTAAAAATTCATTTAATTGCTACTAAAGTTGATAAAGTGAAAAATAGTCAATTAGTAAAAAATAAAAAATTAATATTATCAACTTTAAAACTTAGCACTAATACTCCTATTATTTTATTTTCTAGTATTAGTAAACAAGGAATTGATTTAGTAATTAGTAAATTAACAGATGATGTTAATACTGATGAAGTTGAAGTAGAAACTTAATAGTATAATATTTGTTGCTATAAAAAAGATAAAAGTTGTTTAATATGTATATATTCTTATCTATTTTTTATTTATATTGATTATAAACCAGTATATCTATAAATTGTATATGATAGTTTGCAATTATTAAAAATATCAATATTCAGTATAGAAAAGAATATAATAATAATTAAACTTAATATAAGTTTTTAACTCATTATTTTGATAAAAATAAATGAGTTTTTATTTGAAAGGAAGATTAAAAGAAATGCCTATAAAAAATGAAATTTTACAAAATCTTGAAGCAAAATCAGAAGAAAATGTAGAACAAAAACCTACAAAATGAAAAAAATTTAAAACAAAACATCGAACAACCGCAAAAATTATAAAAGTGACTAAAGGTGCTGCTGTTGGTGCTGCTAGTGGTGCTTTGTATATTAATCCTATTGCTCAAATAAGCGCTTTAGTTACTGCTACTGTTGCGGGTGGTGTTAGAACCTGTTTAGAATCTTTTTGAAAATAATGTAAAATGATTATATATTTTAAAATAAGAGGTATATATGCATAAAAATTATCCAAGTCATGTCACCAAAGAACAATTTGAAAACATAAAATCAATTTTAGAAAATAGTAAAAAGAAAACAAAACCAAGAAGTTTAGATTTATATGAAATATTTTGTGCAATTTTATATGTATTAAAAAGTGGTTGTCAATGAAGAATGTTACCAAAAAATTTTCCAAAATGACAAACTGTATATTATTATTTTCAAATTTGAAGTAAAAATAATGGTAAAGAACCTAGTGTATTGCAATTAATTTTAAAAAAAATTAGTTAAAAAAGTTCGTATCAACAATAATCGCAAAGAACAAACTAGTTTTTGTATAATTGATTCGCAAAGTGTTAAAAATACAGATACTACTGAAAATAAAGGTTATGATGCTGGTAAAAAGATTTCAGGTATAAAACGTCATATTGTTGTTGATTCTCAAGGTTTACCACATGCAATTTACATAACCACGGCAGAAAAAACAGATCGTAATAGCGCTATAATAATGATTGAAAATGAAAAAGAAAATCTTTCTGCAGTTCAAAAAATAATAGTAGATGCTGGTTATACTGGTGAAAAATTTGCTTCTGAAATCAAAACAATCATAAATGCAAATGTTGAAGTGATAAAACGCAATGAATTACATACTTTTGTAGTATTACCAAAAAGATGAATTGTAGAACGAAGCTTTGCTTGATTAGAAAAATACAGAAGATTATGAAAAAATTGTGAAAGAAAACTAAATACTAGTTTACAAATGGTTGTTCTTTCATTTATTTCAGTTTTATTAAAAAGATTCTAAACAGGTTCTTAGTGTTGTTAGTGACCGTTCTAAAGAACAATTAAAAACTGATATAATAACTGCTGCTGCTAGTGCTGGTGCTGTTGGTGGGATTGCCAATGCTGTAATATTACCTGTTTGTATTCCTGTTGGTGCTATTACTTTTGGCATAGATGCAGCAAAAAAATTTGATGAAAAACAAAGAAGACAAATTGAAATTGACAATGATAAGTTTGCAGATAAAAAAACCGCTATAAATAATATAGATTCACAAATTGAAGTAAAAATAGAATCAAAGAAAATGGCCAGTTTATAATTAATTTTTAGATTTAAGATAGTCTATGTTATAATATAAGTATATTACTTTTTAAGGTAATAAATTCCCAATCATGTTATTGGGGATTTAGTGTTTTTAATATTTTTTAACATTAAAATGTGTATAATTTATTTTTGTATATATTGTGTATTAAAAAATAATAAAAAAGATTAAAATATTAAAATTTGAGGAGATGAAGTTAATATGAATAATACAAGTGATATAAATGATAATTTTGTTATTAGTAGAGCAGTACTGTCAGATGTTTCATGTACCTCTTGTGCTAGTGTCATCGAAAGACATTTTACCAAAGAAGATGGTATTACTGTTAGTATCAATTTTGCTACTAAAAAAGCACAATTTAGTTATGATCCTAAGTTTTGAAATGAAAAAAAAATTAAAAAAGCAATGCATCATTTAGGATATGAAATTTGTAAGTTTGAAACTGAGATTAAAGATATAAAAACGAGTCACCAAGTTGATATGAAAGATATTACAGATGATCATAGTATTCATAGTCATCATAGTAGTCATAGTCATAGTAGTGAACAACATCAATCTCATATGTCAGAACAACATCATAATCATCAACATAATGTTAAATTACGTGATTTAATTGAACTTATTATTGGTTGAATATTGTTACTACCATTATTATTAATTATGATACCTAATACTTCATTTTTTGATAGTTTACGTAATCCTTATGTCCAACTTGCACTAGCACTTCCAATTCAATTTTATTTTGGTCGTAAATTTTATATTGGTATTTATCGAGAATTAATTAAACAAAAATGACCCGGTATGCATACTTTAGTAGCACTAGGAACAACAACGGCATTTATTTTTTCTATTTATTTAATGATAATTAATAAAACCGAACACTTATATTTTGAAGTTAGTGCTTCAATTATTATGATTGTTTTACTTGGTGATTTAATTAGTGCTGTTGCACAGAAAAGGGCTACTAGTGGCTTAGAAAGTTTAATGTCATTAAAGCCAAAATCAATCTTAAAATATGATTATAATACCAAAACAGAAACTTTTATTAATATTGAAGATGTACAATTAAATGATATTTTAATTATTCGAAAAGGTGAAAATATTCCTACTGATGGTCAATTAATTAGTGAAGAAGCATTTATTAATGAATCAATGTTAACTGGTGAATCGCAAGTTATTACGAAACAAGTTAACCAAAATTTAATTGGTGGAACTAATAATGTTGGTGATAGTTTTAGAATGAAAGCAACTAAAATTGGTAAAGACACAGTATTAGCAAGTATTATTAAGGCAGTTGAAGATGCACAATCTCAGAAACCAAAATTACAAAAATTGGCTGATAAAATTTCTGGGTGATTTACACCAACTGTTATTTTAATTGCCATTTTAGTTTTTCTTATTCGTTATTTTGCAGTAGGTAATGGTGTGCAAGAATCATTAGAAATTGCAATTGCAACTTTAATAATTGCTTGTCCTTGTGCATTAGGGATTGCAACACCATTAGCAGTTGCTGTTGGAATTAATAAAGCAGCAAAAATAGGAATTATTTATAATAAGGCTAGTGCTTTTGAAAAAATTACTAAGATTGATACCATTTGTTTTGATAAAACAGGAACATTAACTACTGGTAATTTGGTTATTACTAAAATTTATGGTCAAGAAAAACATGTTAATAAGGCAATTGCTATGGAAAAACATTCAACACATCCTTTGGCTTTAGCTTTTTCTTTATATGCTAATACTAATAATGTTGGACAATCATTGACAATTACCGAAGTTAAAGAACAAATTGGTTTTGGTATTAAAGCAAAATATCAAACTGAAGAATTACAAATTTCATCACTTGAAAATTTACAAAAAGCAAAAATGCCATTTAGTCCATTTCTAAAAACATTTGATTTTGAAACAGTTACTCCTAGCCAGAAAGTATTGGCATTGGCAATTAATAAAGTTGTTACTAATATTTTTATTTTAGAAGATGAATTACAAACAAATGCATTATTAACAATTGAAAAAGTTAAAAAACAGGGAATTGAGGTTATTTTAATTAGTGGTGATAATGAATCACAAACACTTGCTATTGCTAATCGCGTTGGGATAGAAACATACTTTGCTAATGTTACACCACAAGGTAAATCACAAATTGTTGCTGATTTACAAGCAAAAGGGAAAAAAGTAGCGTTTGTTGGTGATGGTATTAATGATGTTATTGCCTTAGAACAATCTGATTTAGCAATTGCAATGGGCTCTGGTAGTGATATTGCTAAAAAAATTGGTGATATTACTATTCTTGATAATGATATTAGTATTATTTATAAGGCTATTGTTTTAACTAAAAAAACTAAAAATAATATTTGAATGAATTTTATTTGAGCATTTAGTTATAATATTATCATTATTCCATTAGCTGCTGCCGGATTTATTATTCCACCGTTGGCTGCAATTGCGATGGCTCTTTCTGATATAACTGTTGTTGGAAATTCATTAATTTTTAAATGAAGAAAATATAAATATTAGATAATATATAAATTAATAATAAATAAAAAAGTACTTTATTTTTTTGAAAGGGGAAATTTAAATGGCTAGACAAAATGAAGAAAAAAGAGCAGAGCTTGATCAAAAGATATCTATTTTACAGGAAATGATACGTATTATAGAAGAAAAAAATAATGTTGAACCAAACCCTGATGAAAAGTTGATTAGAATTAATCAACTGATAATTGATGATTATAAGAACAAACTTTCTCTATTAGTAAAAGAAAGAGAAAATAATGATTGAGAAACAATTAATTTAGAAGATATTGATAAACCATCTACAAGTCAAAATAAATGAAGTTTATCAAAAATATAAAAAAAGTTACCTTTCTCTATAACCCTACTAGGTAAGTATTTTGATTATACTTTATCATTGTTGATTTGTATAGCAATTTTAGTGTTTTTTTAAAATTTCAATATTTTTTTATATTTAAAAGAGTCAGATTTTAAATCTGACTCTTTTAAGGAATTATCTGTTTATCTATTTGTTTTTAGGATTTTCTTCAGCATTAATTAGCTCATAATGCTGCTGCTTTTCCAAAAGCCTCAGTATGTTTTAATTCTGGGTGTTCTGCTTTAACTTTTGGCAATGTAGTTTTCATAAAAATATTAAAAACAGTAGGTTTTTTTGCTGCCATATTTTCCTTCTCCTTTCACTTTTCTTATATTATTATTATTATATATTTTAATTATTAGTGTATTAATAAACTATAAGAGTATATTTTTAAAAATATTAAGTTTTTATTTTTTAAAAACATAATTATTAATAATATATCCAACTCCATGTTCATCAGGGCGCATTAATTTAATAGATAGATTTAGAAATAACAAAGAACGATATAACTATCGTTCTTTTTTTGTTAAAAGATTAAAACTTAATAAAACTGTCGTAGAAGTCTAATAGTGAGTACGAAATGTAAATACTTCTATATCAGAATAAAAGAGCATTTAATGTTAAGCAAGTTAAAATGTTACACTGTATCGCTTAATGTAATTATAGATTAATTTGAATAGCCTTATTATGGCTCAGTAAAGAACCCATTAATCTATATTAATAATTACATTTGTATTATTTTAAAAAATAGGGGGTTTATATATAAATACATACCTCATTAACAATATCATAACACAATATAAAAAATAAAGGAGAAAAATAAATATGACATACGTTTATTTAGTAAAATACAAAGTTAATTATACATTTGAAACAAAATATAAAGTTTTTTATACATTTAAGGAAGCAAATAATTTTTATAAAAATTATAAACATCATTTATTAGAAGATGCATATATTATACATTATGAAATATTAGCATTTGAATTAGATATGCAATATCCAAATCAAGAAAAACTTAAAGAAAAACTTAATTAATGAAAGGTAAAAATATTTATGGAATATAGAGAATATAGAATGAATGGTTCTTGTGATAAATGTAGAAAACAATCTTCTTTTGGTAATAGATTATGTAATAAATGTTTTTGAATATTAATAGGTAGAAATAAATATGAGTAAATTAATTTTTAAAAAAGAAACTCATCAATATTTTTTAGAAGAAAAAGAATTAATATCAGTTTCTAGAATTATTGATAATTATTTAGGTTTTGGTTATAGTCATATAGCACCAGAAGTATTAAAAAATGCTTCAAATCGTGGTAAATGAGTTCATAAACTTAATGAATTATATTTACAAAATATTAATCAAGAAAATATTATTAATAATTTATTAAAAAAATTAAAACCAGTAACTAATAATATAAATTATTCTTATTGTAAAAAATCACTTAGAACCTGTTTAAAATCTTTTAGAGAAATAGGGTAAAATGATTATATATTTTAAGATAAGAGGTATATATGCGTAAAAATTATCCTAGTAATGTTAGCAAAGAGCAATTTGAAAATATAAAATCAATTTTAGAAAATACTAAAAAGAGAACTAAACCAAGAAGCTTAGATTTATATGAAGTATTTTGTGCAGTTTTATATGTATTAAAAAGTGGTTGTCAATGAAGAATGTTACCAAAAGATTTTCCAAAATGACAAATTGTATATTATTATTTTCAAGTTTGAAGTAAAAATAATGGTAAAGAACCTAGTGTATTACAATTAGTTTTAAAAAAAATTAGTCATGGCATTTTGTATCAATAATGGTAGAAAAGAACAAACTAGTTTTTGTATAATTGTTTCACAAAGTGTTAAAAATACAGATACTACTAAAAACAAAGGTTATGATGCTGGTAAAAAGATTTCAGGAATAAAGCGTCATATTGCTGTTGATTCTCAAGGTTTACCACATGCAATTTACATAACCACAGCAGAAAAAACAGATCGTAACAGTGCTATAATAATGATTGAAAATGAAAAAGAGAATCTTTCTGCAGTTCAAAAAATACTAGTAGATGCTGGTTATACTGGTGAAAAATTTGCTTCTAAAATTAAAACAATTATAAATGCAAATGTTGAAGTTATAAAACGTAATGAATTACATTCTTTTGTAGTATTACCAAAAAGATGAGTTGTAGAACGAAGTTTTGCATGATTAGAAAAATGCAGAAGATTATGAAAAAATTGTGAAAAAAAATTAAATACTAGCTTACAAATGGTTGTTCTTACCTTTATTTCAATTTTATTGAAAAGATTTTAAACAGGTTCTTAGAAATGACAGAAGATACAGCAAAATCAGCATTTTATCAAATTGGTGATAAAATGAATGAATTATTAGGAAATATAACTGAAACTGAAATTGGTACAAATGTAAGTGATTTTATTGGTGCATTAGGATTTACTCCAATGTTACAATTAACAAAAGCATATTTAAGATTAAATTATGGTCAAATTGCAGCAGATACTGTAGCAAGTGGTCAATTATATAAACAATCAGTATTTGGTATGTTTTTATATAAACATATGTTTTTAAATAAAGATATGGTTAAAGATACTAAAACTGGTTTACATTTAGAAAAAACATTTGATTTAAAAAAAGTATTAGGAGTTTTTGTACATAGAAATGCATTTGCACAACCTAATAGTTTTCAAAAAATTGTTAATTTAATTGATAATGATACATTAAATCAAAAAACATTAGGTAAAGCACTTTATGGTATAACAACAGCAATTCGTGGTTGATTATCATTTATTATTATGGAAAAAATGCCAACAGCTGATGAAATTAAAGAAGCACAAAAACGTTGTTGAACTAATTGAATTAAATTAACTCCAGCAGAAAGAGAAAAATCACCAGTAACATTTAAAATTGCTGATTTTGATGATTTTAGAATTAGTTTAAATGATTTAATTTATTTTAAAAATTTAGGAAAAATTAAAATGGCTGGTGATAAACCAACTAATGATGAATTAGAAACTGCAATAATAAATGCTGGTAATAATGGTTATGAAAAAAGGTAAAGCAACATTTAGTAATATTACATCAAAAAGTGCTACTATGACTGGTAATGATAAAGATTATATTGAAGAAATAGAATTAAAATTTTCTAAAAAATAATTATGGAATATATTTATAAATATTTTGATGAAAAAGCACATATTACTATTTATTCACCAAAGCCAGAAGATTTAACTACAAGTAATGATATTAGAGCAATTTTATTAGATGAATATCCTAAATTAAGAAATGATTATTTTATAGTAAGTGATGTACATGATAGTTATGCAATATGTGTTGGAGATAATATACATTGTGAAGGTAAAGTAATAATTAAAATAGAAAAACAAACTAATGTAGAAGGAGTAAATGAAAATGCCAAATGACACCATTATACAATCAAATAATTATACTTTATTAAAGATAATTCGTTCTTCAATAAGTCCTTTAATGGCAATGATTGGTACAAGTGCTTATTATGGTCAAGTAATAGGTAATCCAGTACTAGGTTCAATTAATAGTTTATTATTTGGTAAAAAATTAGGTTTAAATATTTGAAATTTAAATCAAAGACCAAATACTAAAACTAAATTAATTAATAGTTCTAAAAAAATATTATTAGGATTAGGAACAATTGGATTATCAAATTATGCTAAATTTACTACTAATTCAATTAATCCAAATCCTAATCCATTTCCAGATGATTTATTATTAATGAAAAATAATAATAATTTAATGGATTGAGATACATTTATTAGTTTAAATTCATATGGTATATCAAATCTTATTAGTGGATTAACTGAGTTAATACCTAATAAATTTGAAACAATAAGAAAGATTTGTAATATGGCAACTGGTGGATGTTTGATTAGTAGTGGTGTTGCTATGGGTATAAATAATGATTTTAATAATGCTTATGCAATACCTACCATAATTGCTGGTGCAAGTGAAATTATCCATAATTTACTACCTATGGAAACTACAAATCATATTGAAGAAATGCAAGAAACACTATTTAATAATGAAACTGCAAATCTTATTAATGATAGTGTAACTAATAGTGAATCAAATTTAAGATGAGATTATAGTCATATGAGTTTATAATGTTACCTTTAATTATTGAATGAATATATTATGCATTAGCAAGTAATGATATTAAATTAGCATTAATAAATGCTTTAAAAAATTATTATAAAAATCAATCATTAAAAGCAGTATTTGATAGTGAAAATATTAGTGAAAAAGAAATACATCAACCATATAGTGTTTTTAATCCAAATATACTTAAAAAATTAACAAGTATATTAAAACCAAGTGAATTATCTATATTACAAAATGAAATTAATAAATTTAAAAATCCAATAAATAGTTTTAAAAATTCTATTATGCCAACAGAAATTAGAACAGTTAAAAATTATGTAAATAAATTTGATAATTTATTTAAAGAAAATGAAGAAGAAATACCAGAAAATGCATGAGAAGTATTATCAAGTTCATGATTTAAAAAAGGAAGATTTATTGTTAATAATAAAAATTTAAAAATTGGAACTTTAACAACATTATTTCAAAGTGATAATGATAAAAGAAAAATATGATATGGTCCATATACTTATCCAACATTTCCACAAGAAATATGAATATTAATGACACAAGCTAAAGGTAAAAATGGTTCTGGTGTTGGAACAATATTTTGAAAATTTTGAAATAGAAAATGATTACCAAGTCAACTAAGAAAATATGTTAAAAGTGAATTAGCAAAAAAAGGTAAATATTATGGTTCACAAGATACTAGTGTAATTTATCCTAATAATATTAATGTACAAAAAACTATGCATTTTATTAATAGATTAGAAAAAGGTTTTTTTAAATTAAAAGAATATAAAACTTTATCTAAAAATGAAATTGGAAGTACACAATGAAGATATGAAAGAAAACAATTATTAAAAAATTCTTTACATACAAATAAATATATAAAAATTAAAAGAAATTCTAATTTTTATAAAACATGAAAGTAGGTGGTAATTATTATTGAATTAGATAAACCAATTAAACCAATTGGTATATGAAATACTATTAATCCATTAAGTAAAGATAATAAAGAATATAAAAAATTAAATAAGATTTGACTTAATAAAAATAGTACTCATATAGATAAAATAAAAATTTTAATATCAAATATTTTAAAAATAACTAGTCATATTATTGGTATGTTAATAACATTATTTTTTACAATAACACCTTGATTAATACCTAAAATACCAATAGAAATGGGAATAGGTAATTATACTAATCAATATAATTTTACTTGACCTGACCATTTAATATTAACTTTATTTCCTATGTTTGGTCATATTGGATTAAATTTAATAACTAAATTAGGTAATTATGGAAAATTAATTAAATATGCATTGATAACAATACCAATTATTATTACAAGTCCTTATTTAATATATCAATATAAAGAAATTAGAAAACATAAAAAAGAATGTCATTTATGTAAACAACATTCAAATAAAATACAATTGGAGGAATAAAAAATGAATTTATCTACAACAGTAATATCAGCAGTATTAAATGGAGCAGTTGCTAGTGGAGTAATTGTTACTATTGTTTTATTATTTTTATCAAAATTTATTAAAAAATCAAAACAATCAAATTTAGCAAAAGAATTAAAAAATAATAAAGAATTAGAATTTATTAAAGCAAATATTAAACAAATAAATTCTCAATTACAATTAGAAACTACATCAACTGCTAAATTACTTGATAGTTTTAATGTAGAACAAGAACAAATAGATAATTTTGTAATAGCACAAAAATCTAAAAAGAAAGAATTATCTGAAAAAGATAAGAAAAAAGTAACTAAATTTAAAATTTAAAGGGTTTAAATACCCTTTATTTTACATTAAGGAGTAAATTATTATGGCTATTAAAGACCCATTAATGTTTATTACAATTGAAGAATTTAAAAATTGAAAAGGTTTTAATAAATCATTATTTGATGAAGTTACAACACCAGATAGTGAAATTAGATATGCAATTGAAATTGCAAGTAGTAATATTGATTATTTAAGTGGTTTTACTATTTCAAAAAAATGACCAGAAATAAATCCAACAAAATTTACAGATAATATTCAAACTGCAACTACTCATTATGTTAATTTTTTATTAAGTAAAGGTGTTGAATATGCACGTGGTCAAGCAAGTATTGGTCAAGGTGGTATTACTTATTCACAAAATAATCCAGAAGACCCTTATTATATTGTTCCACAAGTATTTAATTATTTAAAAGAAATAAATGAATATCCAACTATGAAAGGTTTTAATCTTGATGTTTCACCTAAACAAAATTGATTTAAAAAATTTATGGGTACTGGTGGTGAACAAAATCCATGAGAAATTTATTTACAATCTAATAATATTAAAAGTAGTGATAATAGAACTAAAATTACTATTAGTCATCCAAAAAATATTATGGGTTCAGTAGTTGATATTGATACAAATGGTATAAAATCATTTGATAATTTAACAACAATTGAATTATTTACTAAATATTTTAGTAATGATACTATGAAATTAGTTGATGGTAAAGAAGGTCAAGAAAAGAAAGTTATTAGTGCTACTGGTGGTAGTGGTGAATCATTATGAGAAGTTGATAAAGATAATCCTAATTTTATTAAACCAAAAGATGATAAAGGTATTGATGTTAATGGTAAAAGAATTATTGATGTTGGAACACCTACTTTTTTAAGTGATGCTACAACTAAAGAATATGTTGATAATTTATTAGATAAAAAACAATCACAATTAACAGAAAATAATGCTGGAGATAATATTACTATTACTGGAACTGGTTCAGATATTAAAATTAATTCTAATGGTGGAAGTTCAGTTGATGAAAATAGAATATTTAATAATAAAGATGATAAAGATAGCACTACAAGATTAGTTAATGAAGTTATTAAAACTAATGTTGGTGGTAAAACTTTAATTTATAGAAATAATCCAGTTATAACTGATGATTTAGATATTCCAAATAAGAAATATATAGATGATAAAATACCTAATTTAGATAATTATTATACAAAAAAAGAAATAGATGAATTAAAAAGTGATATTGATACTATAATAAGTTTTAAACAAGAGCAAACAGATAATAGATTAGAAACTACTAATAAAACTGTTGTTGGTGGTATAAATGAAATAAATAAAAAATTAGAAGATTTTAAAATTATTAAATGAAAAGTAATAGGTAATAGAATTAATGATAAGAAATGACATATTAAAAGGTGCAGATACCAACTGCACCTTTTAATCAATATATTTATAGAGTATTTGTTACATGAGAAGTTACAGAAGAAAATCCTTTAAATAAAGGTTATCAACAAGTTATATTTTTTAAATCACCTAAATTAATAGGTACTGGTAATTGAAGAATTGCTTCGGGAAAAATTGGTAATAGTGATAGTACATTAAATATTAATTTTGATAATACAGATTGAAGTTTAACTTTAAATGGTGGTAATGGTGGAGCAATTATTAGTTTAGAAGTATTAGAACAAGCAGATGATAATGTTTATCAAATTAATAGTAAAACATTAAATATTATTTCACCTGAAAAAATTGATATAGAAAAACCTATTAAAATTAATTCATATAGTTTAGAAACTAATGAAATTAGAGAAAATGAATGAGATATTGAATTAAAAAATAATCCAACACCAAATATTTCACAATGAAAAGAAGTAGGAACAAAGAAAAATAACAAAACAATTGAATATAATTTTATTAAAAATAAAAGATATCGTATTTACTATAATTATTCTCCTACTGATGATGAAATAGAAGAATCTTGAATAATTAAAGAATTTATATATATTAATAAAACACAATATTTAAATAGTTTAATAACACAAGATAGTAATTATGTTTGATTAAAACTAAATCAAAATAGTATATTTCTAATTACAGCACCTTATCCTTTCAGTTTAGGGAAACTTTTAAAATTAGAAGAATTACAGGAATAATATTATGAATAAAGAATTTACTTATTTACATGAAATTAGTTATTGATTATTAAATAAAAGTGATTTTACTCATAGTGAATATAATTTAAGTGGAAGTCGTTATTCAAGTAAAACATATAGTATTGCAGAAGAATTAGCAATATTAATTGCTATTTCAATTAAAGTTAATAAATCAATTGCTATATATTGTTTTAGAAAATTAAATAAAGATATTAATGATTTAGTTAAAGAAATTTATAATGCTTTAATAACAATTGGTTTTAATGATTATAAAGATTTTACTTTAAAATATCCAAATAAACAAGCAGATTTTAGATTTAAAGGTTCAAAATCATTTATTAGAGTTATGGGTGTATATAGTAATTCAAATGATAGAATACCTTTAAAAGGTCTTTCTCGTAGTGAAATAAAAGGATTTGATTTAGCAATTGAATGATGTGAAGAAGCAAATGAATTTACTCAAGCAGAATTTCAAGCAATTACATTTGCATTAGGTAATGCTAAAAAAAGAATAAAAATAAAAAGTTGTAATCCAGATAATATTTATCAATATTTTATTGAATATATGAATAATATAGTACCTTTTAATTTAGAAATTATGAAATCTAAAAATGAACAAATTAAATCAGTATTTGATAATAATATATTTAAATTATTTCATTATTCAAATTGAAAAGTAAATGCTCATAATTTGACATTAGATATGATTAATGATTTAGAAGAATTAAAAGTATTAGACCCTATTAAAGCACAAAGTTGATATTATGGTGTACCTAGTGTTTTACAAGGTGCTATATTTGCAAGATATCTTGATAAAGTAAATACTGAATTAGATTTTCAAGTTTCTAAAATAACTGGTGGTTTAGATATAGGTATGGCAACAAGTAGTAGTGGTCATCCAACTGCTGCTTCATTATGATTTATTGGTGAAAATCATAATGGAAGAAGAGCGCATAAAGTAAGTGAATTTTATCATAGTAATGCTAATATTAATGGTCAACCAGCAATGCATTTTAAAAATACTTATGAATTAGCAAATAGTATTATTGATTATTATTTAATTGAAGCACAAAAATATTTTGCTATGTTTAAAGGTTTTACTTGTTATGTTGATTATGGTAATGGTGGTCAAGCATTTATTGATATTTTAAATGTAGAAAAAAATAAAAGAAATATGAATTGATTAAATTTTGAACCAGTAGATAAATCAGTAATGTATTTAAAAGATAGAATTGATTTTACTACTACTGGATTAATTAAAAATATATTAAGTTATGATTGAAATAATTGCCCAGAAACTAAAAGACAATATAGTTTAATTCAATGATTATCTAAATCTAAAATAGAAAATTCAAATAATGAACCTAAAATGTTAGATTTATATGATGATACTTGAGATAGTGATTGTTATGCATTAATGAATGATATGAAATGATTAATTGAACAAATAAATAATGAATTATTAATTAATAAAACTAAATTTGAATTTGGTAAACAATATAGTTTTATTAATAATAAGGAGTGATAATATGAATTATAGTCCAACAGAATATTTTAGTATACATGAAGGTACTTGAGAATTAGATATACCTAGAATTATTGCAAATAAAAGTACAATGTTATGATTAGGTAAAGGTTTATTATTTAAAAGTGAAAATAAAGAATTATTAAATTTTTTAAATAAATTAAAAGATAAAGATAAATGAAATGAAAAATTATATCAATTTGGTATTCAAAATTCATTATTAGGTAAATGTTTTTTAATATGAATGTTAACTAAAAATGGTGAATTAAGTTTAACTTTACCAAGTCCAAGTTTTATGTCACGTGTTGCTAAATTTAATGAACAAGAACAATCAGCAGAATTATTTTTTATGAATGAACAAAGTGATAATGGTAGTTTAACATGAGTAACAATAGAAAATTCAAAAGTAAAAGTTGAAATATTTAATGGTAATAGAGAAATTTTATTAGGTAGTACAAAATCAAAAATTAAACCAGAAAGTCAATTAAAAGAAAAATATGAATTAAAAAATCCATTTGGTTATTTACCAATTGTTGAAATTACAAATTTACCACAAATTCATTTTTATGGTAATAGTACACAAATGAATGCATATCCAGATTGTGGACCAGTATGAAATTTAATATGAGATTTACAACATATTATTAAACAAAAAAGAAAAGAAAGAATATTAAATTTAACTAGATTTTATGGAATTATTGATAATGAAAAATTTAAAGCTTTAAATTTAAGTGATGATTTTCAATCAATTATTAAAGATGCTGGATGGGTTACACTTTATCAGCATGTGATTTAATTAAGTTATTTTGAATCCAAGGTAATGTTTAGTAATCTGTGTAACTTACAAAAATAACTATGTTTAATTAATTCTAGTAAATATAATTAAATGACTAGAAAGAGTGAGTTACAGATGGCTAAAAAAGATAACTTTAATAATAATGATCCAATATCAAAAGCAGTAGATTTATTATTAGAAAATACTGAAAATTTAACAACAGTTTTTAAAGAAGGGGGTTTATATAAAGAATTAACAAAACGTTTAGTTGAAAAAATGTTGAATTCTGAGATGCAAAATTATTTAGGATATGAAAAAAATCAACATAGTAATAGTGACAATGCTCGTAATGGTATAAGTTCAAAAAAATTAATAACTCAACAAGGTAAAATTGAGATTGATGTACCACGAGATCGTAATAGTAATTTTACTCCTGTAATAGTGCCAAAAAGACAGAGAAGATTTGATGGTTTTGATCAACAAGTTCTTTCCTTATATGCAAAAGGTATGACATTATCAGATATTAGAATGCAGTTACAAGAGTTATATCAGGGTGCTGATATTAGTGAAAGTATTATTAGTCACACAAATTACTGATGATGTGATTGATGATGTCAAAGCATGACAAAATAGACCATTAGAAGGCATTTATCCTATTGTTTATTTTGATTGTATAGTAGTTAAAGTACGACAAGATAAACGCATTATTAACAAATCAGTTTATATAGCTTTAGGAGTTGATTTAGAAGGTAAAAAAGATGTTTTAGGTTTATGAATTAGTGAAAATGAAGGTGCTAAATTTTGATTAGCAAATTTAACAGAAATGAAAAATCGTGGCTTAAATGATATTCTTATTGCCTGCAGTGATAATTTAACAGGCATGTCAGAAGCAATACAATCAGTTTATCTTAAAACAGAACATCAATTATGCATAGTTCATCAAATTAGAAATAGTTTGAAATATGTCTCATATAAGCATAGAAAATCTCTAGTTGCAGATTTAAAACCAATTTATACTGCATGTAGTGAAGAACAAGCAATGCAGGCTTTAGAATCCTTTGAAAATAAGTGAAATAAACACTATCCTCAAATTGCTAAATCTTGATATAAAAATTGAGATAATTTAATGGTTTTTATTAGTTATCCTGCAGAAATTAAAAGAGTGATTTATACAACAAATGCTATTGAATCTGTAAATAGTCAATTACGAAAAATTATCAGAAATAAAAAAGTTTTTCCTAATGATATGGCAGTTTTTAAAATATTTTATTTAGCAATTGAAAATATAACAAAAAAATGAACAATGCCCATTCAAAATTGAAATACAGCAATTGCTCATTTTATGATAAAATTTGAAGATAGAATTAATCTAAACTAGTACTTTGTAAAACAAAGATACACAGATTACATAAAAGCCTCTTACTATTACGATCTCGTGGTACATCAATCTCAATTTTACCTTGTTGAGTTATTAATTTTTTTGAACTTATACCATTACGAGCATTGTCACTATTACTATGTTGATTTTTTTCATATCCTAAATAATTTTGCATCTCAGAATTCAACATTTTTTCAACTAAACGTTTTGTTAATTCTTTATATAAACCCCCTTCTTTAAAAACTGTTGTTAAATCTTCAGTATTTTCTAATAATAAATCTACTGCTTTTGATATTGGATCATTATTATTAAAGTTATCTTTTTTAGCCATCTGTAACTCACTCTTTCTAGTCATTTAATTATATTTACTAGAATTAATTAAACATAGTTATTTTTGTAAGTTACACAGATTACTAAACATTACCTTTTTAAAAATCACTTAATTATTAAGTGATTTTTTCTTTAAATATTAATTTTATAAAGTTTTTTTATTTTCATTTTTTTTCTTATTTTCGATTTCTTGTTGTTGTCTTTCTTTTTCAGCTTTTTCGGATTCTTTTTTTAATTTATTAGCTGCAATTTTTTCTTTTATTCTTGCTATTTCTTTTTCTCTTTTATTTTTTTCATCCATAAAAATCCCTTTCTCACTACTTTTTTGGTATATTTATTCTTATACATCTAAAATACCCAAAATCAGTGTACACTTTTTAGAAAAAAAATAAATATAAAATATTAAAAAAGTCACTCTTTTTAAAAGAGTGACTAAAAATTAAATTTAAATAGTGCTTTTAATTGAATGGCATTGGATGGTATATTCCTGTACTTGTTGATGGTTGGTTATTTATATCATTTGCAAATTCATATGGATTGTCAATAGGAAATTTTTCTATTGATGTTTCGTCATCAGTTTCTTTTTCATTTGATGATTTTTCTGATTCTATTTGTTGTGATAAAACTTCTTCAATACCAGAATCTTCAAATTCTTCTTCCTGATATTTTTTAAACAATTCATCAAAAGTTGTGAATTTCCCATTGTTTTCTAATTTTTCTAAATGTTTTTCAAGAAAAACTGCTTCTTTTTTAGTAAATCCACAACAACTAGTTAATATTGCTGTTATTTTTTTTATAGTTATTGGTTGATTAAATACATCTTTATAAAAATCAGAAATAGCAAAAGCAATCATATCAATTGCTGTTACACCAATTGAAAATCCTAATGTTGTTCATCTAACAAATTTTTCATAAAATAATTTTGTGGCTTTTTGAAATCCATATTCAGTAACTAATGCAGCTTCTGTTTTAACAGCATTAACAGTACAAGTGACTGATAAAAATAAAGGGATTGCCATTAATATTTTTTTATATCTAGTTTGTTTTTCAACTCATTTTGAAAGTTTTTCAGGACAAAGATTAGTTGGAATTCCTAAGTTTGTTAAACCCGATTTAAAAATATTATTAATTCGTCTCATAACAAAATAACGACTTATATTTGCTGCTAAAGCACCTGTAGTAAAAATGTCTTTCGTGATTCAATCATGTAAATTAAAATCTTCTTTAGAAGTATTTTCTGATGAACCAGTTAGAATAATATGACTACCTGCCCATGTTAGTGTTTCTAAAGTTAAATTAACTAAAAGATTACGTCCTCAATTAGTTACTAATGCTATTGGTTTATTATTTTGTTGTTCCATAGTTTTAATTGTTTTATTTGCTAAAGATATTACTTGTTTAATTTCAATATCATTATTAGCATTATTATTTTCTGTTTGTGAATTAATAATTAGTTTTTTAATTCGTTCAATTTCTTTTTTAAAATTTGGATGATATTCAAATTCTGTTTCTACACAATTTTCAATTTGATTAAATTTTTGTATTAAATCATTAAGTATGGAAATATTTGAAAAATATTTCATTAATTTTTGATGGTCTTCTTCAAATAAAAGTGTTTCAAATATTTCTTTATATTTTTCAAAGTCACTGGTATTAAATTGATTGATTTCAATGGGATTTGTTTTGTTTTTTTTATTAAAAAAAACATCTCGTGATCAACTTGAAGCTGCTGAAGTGAAAAATGTGCCAAGTGCAGTATCAAGTAATACCATAACATAATTTTGTCAATTTCAAAATATAGCATCAATATAATCTTGGGATGTGTGTTCTTTACCATCAATGGGAAAATTAGAAACTACTCTTTGTAAATTTTTACCAGTAAGTCCAATATAAATTTCTAATAATCCTAAAAATTTATATGCAATATTTCTTATTATTCCTGGTTTTGTTTGATCAATAAAATTTTGTATTATTGTTAAATATTTATATAATTTTAATAAAACATTTAAATCTCTATTATTAGAATTTTCTTTAAATAATTTTAATTGTTCATTAAGTGAGTTGGTATTTGTTATAAATTTATTAAGATTATTAATAGTTTTTATAGTAATACCTTCTAAGAATTGATCTTCGGGTGATAATCTTCTTTCTTTTTTTTGAAAAGTTTTTAAATCTAAATTATCATCAATATATTCATCAACATCATTGTATTCTTTTTTATATATTTCTATTGTATTTCTATTAAAGTTTATTTTTAATAATTCTAAAATCACTATAATTACTGTTCCATTTTTTTCAACAAATGTTAGTTTTTGTCAGTATTGATTGTTATTAATGGTAATAGTGCTTTCTTTAAAAAAAGTTAAACTATCAAAGTTATTTTTAATTTGGGTTTCATATTTTCAATTTCCATTATCATCGAGTTTTTTTTGTGTTGTTCCTCCATAACGACTACTACAATTTATTCAATTATTTTCTTCACTATCTTCTATTTCGATGATTGTACTTGAACTATTAAGACTTTCAGTACTACTTGAATTACTATTATTTATAGAAGATTGTTGCTGGGTAATTCCATAATTAGTATGTTTATTTTTTTCTAATAAAGGTTTTTTTTCTTCTTTTGGCATTTTATTTTCTCCTTTAAGTATAAAAGTCCTATTTTGTTTTTATAAACAAAATAGGACTTAAAAATATATTTAAACATATATCTGATTTGGATTATATCATTTATTTAATAGTTTTTAAATAAAAAATATCTTTTTATATATAGTTAATAAAAATTAAGTTTTTTATTTATTTAAAAAATTCAGTAAATGATTTTTTGCTATGACGTTCAAGAAATTTATTAAATTCAATTGTTTTTTCATTTTTAATTTTTTCTAAAAATATATTAACTTCTTTTCCAGTACCTAATGGAATTGTATTAGTGTCAATACCTTTTATTTTTTTAATTTCTTCTAAAAATAAATAACGACTAATAATAGTACTACAAGCGATAGCTAAATACTTACTTTCTGCATTAGTAACAAATTGAACTTTATCTTTAATAATTTTATTACGATTATCTTTCATATTTTCAATGTATTTGTAATATGTATCTTCATTAATATATTGATCAATAACTATAGTATCATATTGAATTCTATGTTGTAACATACGAACTAATGCTTGATTTTCTCCTCAGGTTTTAATAATATTGGGGCTATAACCCGCATCAATTCATTGATTATATTTACGATTGTTAATGATTACTGACTCAAAAATAATTGTTTTCATAATATCTTGTGCTAATTCAATAAATTTACTTTGTGATAAGTCTTTATAATCGCGAATGTTAAGTAAACGTAATTTTTCTAAATTACCCGAACCAATATAAGAACTAATAATAACAAGTGGACCAAAAAAATTATTAATACCAAATTCAGCATTGCCAATGACTGGTGATTGATTTTCATCAAGTTGATTTCAAATTCTACGATATTCTGCAATAATATCCTCTTTAGTACCTTTAAAAATAACTTTTTCTTGATAAATTTCAATTGTTATATTATGATATTGAAATAATTCATAACTACTATTTTTATTATCAGCTTTATAGTTTTGGTAGTGTTCTTTAATTAATGATTTTTGTTTTTGATTTAAGTAAAATGTCATTAATATACCACCATCTTTTCAAAATTTATTTGATTTATTGAAATTAATATCACACTTTCTTTCATATTAATTATATAATAAAAACAAGGATTTTAGGGTTTTAACCTTTTATTTTATATAAGGAGTTAACAATGCGTAGTGTAGGTATAGATATTATTGAAGTAAATCGAATAGAAAATATTGAAGAATTTGCTAAAAGAATTTTAAGTAAGAAAGAAATTATACTTTTTAATCAATATTCTTTACAACGTCAACAGGAATTTTTGGCAGGAAGATGAGCATTAAAAGAAGCAATTTTTAAGGCATTACCACAAGAAAAGTTAACATTTAAAAATATTGATATTAGTTATAATCAATATAATCAACCAATAACTATCATTAAGAATTATCAATTACTTTTATCTTTATCACATAATGAAACTAATGCAATTGCAATTGCAATTGTTATTTAATAAAAAGAAAGTAAGGTGTTTTATTAAAATGTATATGATTGATTTAATCTCTAAAAAGAAATTAGGACAAAGTTTAAATAAAGAAGAACTAAAATTTTTAACAGAAGGTATTGTCAATGAAACAATACCAGACTATCAAATTAGTGCTTGAGCAATGGCTGTTTATTTTCAGGGAATGACTAATGATGAATTAGTAGAATATACAAAAGCCGTTATTAATAGTGGTGAAACCATGGATTTATCACAAATTACTGGTTTTAGTATTGATAAACATTCAACTGGTGGTGTTGGTGATAAAACTAGTTTAGTATTTGGTCCATTAGCTGCTGCTTGTGGATTAAAGGTTGCAAAAATTTCTGGAAGAGGATTGGGTATTACTGGTGGTACTATTGATAAACTGGAAATAATTCCAAATTTTAAATGTGATTTGGAAATATCAGATTTTATTAAAGTTGTTAATAAAGTTGGTATGAGTATTATTAGTCAAACTAGTAATTTAGTGCCTACTGATAAAAAATTATATGCATTACGTGATGTTTCAGGAACAGTTGATTCATTGCCATTAATTGCTGCTAGTGTTATGTCTAAAAAAATAGCAATGGGTGCTGATTTAATTTTACTAGACATTAAATGTGGAAAAGGTGCCTTTGTTCAGGATATAGTAACTGCAAGAAAGTTAGCAAAATTAATGGTACATATTGGTAAAGCTTTTAATAAAAAAATTTATGCTATTATTAGTGATATGAATAAGCCTTTAGGACAAACAATTGGTAATGCATTAGAATTACAAGAAGTTATTTTAAGTTTAAAAAATAAAGGACCAGAAGATTTAAAAATTCTTGTTAGTAATTTAGTAGCTTTAGCCTTATTGGGAGCTAAAAACGTAAAAACCTTAAAAGAGGGTATTGATAAAGTTAATGCTATGTTTACTAGTGAAAAACCACTACAAATTTTTTATGATTTTGTTAAAAGTCAAGGTGGAGATACTAAATATCTTGATAATATTGATAAATTACCACCAGCTAAATATATTATTAAAGTTAAGGCACAATTATCGGGCTATTTAGATGTTACTAATAATTATGCTTTAGGTGAATTATCAGTAATATTAGGAGCAGGAAGAACTACTAAAACTGATATCATTGATCCAGTGGCAGGAATTTATTTAAAACAAATTCATGGTCAAAAAGTTGAAAAAAATAGTGTAATTATGGAACTCCATACTAATAAAGATCAACATTTTCATCAACAATTTTTAGATTTGGCAATTTCTACATTTCAGATTACTAATAAAAAATACGATATTAAACCAATAATTTTAGAAATAATAATGTAATTTAGTTTAAAATTGTTTATAATGTTACAGTATTTTAAAAAATATTAATTAAATGAAATGATAAGGAGCGTTTTTGTGAAATCTTTATTAAAATTACTGGGCACACTTGCTTTAGCAACAACACCAGTTGTAACAGTTGTTGCTTGTGGTAGTGAAAATAATCAAATGACTCCAAGGGATATTCTTAATTTTGCTGCCTCTTTTGTTACTGATAGTAGTGTGCAAATTAAGGCTGATCTTAATTTATCAGATGATACCAATATAGGAGAAATGAAAGGTAAAATTTTTAGCGAATTAGATACTTCTGTGCAAACAGCTATTGGTAACTTTTTCTCTAGTAAACTTAAAGAAAGTACCAATGAACATCCAACAAATTGATATCACCCTGATGCACATGTCAAAATTATGGACTATGTTCCAAAAAAAGATAATGATAATGATGAAAAAGACAAACCTAAGTTTGTTTTACCAACTGGTAGTGAATTAGTCAATGGTCATTTATGAGTAAAAGCGGAAATCTCTTATTTAAATTTACCATCAGTTACTAAAGATATTAAAATTACAATTAATAATGATACAAGTCATACTAGTGATCAAAAAAAAGCTGATGCAATTAGAGACTTTATTAAAGAAGAAATTACTAAAGGTAATCTAAATATTAATGTTGAAAATTTACCAATAACTGGAGAAATTAAAGGAGCAGAAAAAAAAGAAAAAGAAGAAATTGCTAGAACTCAGTTATCATATATTAAACAAAATTTAAATGTTGCCATTAAAGATAAAGTTCAATATTCTGGTTTAAGTTTAAGTTTTGAATTTTCAGGTGATTTTTCAAATGTTCCTAAATCAACTTTATTTAAAATGACAGATCCAACGGTGACCAATAATGATGATAAATCAATTGTATTTAATGGTAATGTTAGTAATATTACTATTGATTTCTTAGTTGGTAATGATGGTAATTCTACTTTTAATACTGGTGATATTGAAAGTACTACTGCTATTAAGATTAACCAAACTTTTGTTGATGCAACAACACAAATTTCAAAAATATTTTCTGACTGAACAGTTGATACAGTAAAGGAATTACCAAAAGCTTCAGATAAGTATTCAGATTATGACAAAGATGGAAAAATAAAAGAACAAGTTATAACAAATGGTTATTTTGCTAATATTAATAAAATTTATAGTATTCTTGTTCCTAAATGAAATAATGTAATAACTATTACTAATCCTGAAAGTAGATTTAATCTTAATCCTAATGAAAAAAATGGTTATTTTAATTTAAACTTTAAATTAGAATATGATCTAAGTAAAGTCTTTCCAGATATAAAGACAACTTCAAAATTTGAAATATCTGCTGAAAATATTCATATTACGTTACGTGAAGTTAAATAATAATATTTAAAAATATAAGAACCTGTTTAAAATCTTTTAGAACCTGTTTAAAATCTTTTCAATAAAATTGAAATAAAGGCAAGAACAACCATTTGTAAGCTAGTATTTAATTTTTTTTCACAATTTTTTCATAATCTTCTGCATTTTTCTAATCATGCAAAACTTCGTTCTACAACTCATCTTTTTGGTAATATTACAAAAGAATGTAATTCATTACGTTTTATAACTTCAACATTTGCATTTATAATTGTTTTAATTTTAGAAGCAAATTTTTCACCAGTATAACCAGCATCTACTAGTATTTTTTGAACTGCAGAAAGATTCTCTTTTTCATTTTCAATCATTATTATAGCACTGTTACGATCTGTTTTTTCTGCTGTGGTTATGTAAATTGCATGTGGTAAACCTTGAGAATCAACAGCAATATGACGCTTTATTCCTGAAATCTTTTTACCAGCATCATAACCTTTGTTTTTAGTAGTATCTGTATTTTTAACACTTTGTGAATCAATTATACAAAAACTAGTTTGTTCTTTTCTACCATTATTGATACGAAATGCCATGACTAATTTTTTTTAAAACTAATTGTAATACACTAGGTTCTTTACCATTATTTTTACTTCAAACTTGAAAATAATAATATACAATTTGTCATTTTGGAAAATCTTTTGGTAACATTCTTCATTGACAACCACTTTTTAATACATATAAAACTGCACAAAATACTTCATATAAATCTAAGCTTCTTGGTTTAGTTCTCTTTTTAGTATTTTCTAAAATTGATTTTATATTTTCAAATTGCTCTTTGCTAACATTACTAGGATAATTTTTACGCATATATACCTCTTATCTTAAAATATATAATCATTTTACCCTATTTCTCTAAAAGATTTTAAACAGGTTCTAATAACTTTTAAAACTTATTTTAATCATTAAAAAATTAAAAATAAGTTTTTTTTATTTATTAAAGATTAATCAAGTACTATTAAATTAAGTTATAATTAATATTAATAAGTATAAAATGATATTGAGGGAACGAGAATAATGTTACAACCAGTAATTACAATTGAATCTTTTCAAGGACCAATGGATTTGCTTTTGCATTTAATTAAAGAAAAAAATATTGATATTTTAGATTTAAATCTAAATGATGTTACTAACCAATATGTTCATTTTATTAATGAAGAATTAATTAAAAACATTGATTTAGTAAGTGAATATTTACCGATTGCTGCTTATTTATTAGAATTGCAATCAAAACAATTATTACCAAAACAAGAACTAGTAGTAGATAGTGCTTATGAAAATGAAATTAATCGTCAAAAATTAATTGCTCGTTTATTAGAATATAAAAAATTTAAAGAAATAAGTAATTATTTTAAAGAACAGGCTGTATATAGAACCCAATTATTAACAAAAGCACCTAGTGATTTAAAAACATATTTAGTTGATGAAATTACACCAATTTTGGTAAAAAATAATGTTAATAAACTAACACAAGCAATGTTAAACTTATTTAATAGACTACAAAATGAAAATAAATTACCAGTTAATTTAGCATTAAACTTAATTTCAGCTGAAGATCGAGCTAAAGAAATTAAACAGTTACTGAAAAAAAATCCCAAGCAACATTTTACTTTAGAACAATTATTTTTTACTAAAACATTAACTTTACATTATTTTATTATTACTTTTATTGCAATTTTAGATCTTGCAAATCATCAAATGTTACATATTATACAAACTAATACTTTTACTGAAATTACAGTAATTTATCGAGGTGAGAAAAATGAATAATAGCAATTGAAAAACAAACGAAAGATTAGCAGTTTTACAAGGTTTATTATTTATTGCTGGCAATGAAGGTCTTGATTTATTAACACTTGCTGAATATTTAGAATTAACAAAAAAACCAAAAACTGTTGAAAATTTAATTGCATCTTTACAAATGAAATTAAATGATGATGATACCAGTGGTTTAAGTTTAATTAAAGTTGGTAATATTTATAAATTAACAACAAAACCTATTCATTATAATCGCTATCAAGTATTAAAACAACAACCTTTAATACGTTTATCACAAGCAGCTTTAGAAACACTAGCTATTATTGCTTATAATCATCCAGTTACTAAAGCACAAATTGAAGATATTCGTGGTGTAAATTGTGATTCTATTATTTTTAAACTAAAAAGTTTAAATTTAATTACCGAGATTGGTCGTAGTGAATTACCGGGAAAACCAATTTTATATGATTTAACTGATGAATTTATGGATCATTTTAATATCGAATCTTTAACTCAATTGCCAACTTTGCCTCAATTTAATAACCAAAATGATGAACAAGAAATCTACAACTTTACTAATGAATAATGATTTAGAACGCTTGCAAAAAGTTATTGCTAATTCTGGAGTATGTTCACGACGAAAAGCAGAATTACTAATTATTAATGGGCAAGTAACAGTTAATGGGCAAATTATTACAACGTTAGGTTTTAAAGTTACAAGTAGTGATGTTATTAAAGTTAATAATCAAATTATTAAGCAATCTAATCATATTTATTTAGCATTTTATAAACCACCTAATTGTTTAACAACAGTAAGTGATCCTAAAAATCGACCAACGGTAATGAATTATTTTACTAATATTAATAGTAGAATTTACCCAGTCGGTCGTTTAGATTTTGATACTTCAGGTTTGTTGTTAATGACTAATGATGGTGAATTTACTAATGCTATTATTCATCCTCGTTATAAAATAGATAAGGTATATGAAGTATTGGCAAGTGGTATTTTGTCATCAAATGCTATTAAAAAACTACAAGACGGTATTATTTTATCAACTTCATTTACAACTTCTCCTGCTATTGTTAAAATAATTTATAAAAATATAAAAAAAGAAAATACTTTACTACATCTCACTATTCATGAAGGACAAAATCAACAAGTTAAACGTATGATTAAAGCAGTAGGAAGTAGAGTAATTACTTTAAAGCGTTTACAAGTTGCTAATATTACTTTAAAAGATTTAGCAATGGGTGAATATCGTTATTTGACAGAAGAAGAAGTAACAACATTGATGAAATTGAGTCAAAAGAGTTAAAATAAAAGAAGAGGCTTTTATGTAATCTGTGTATCTTTGTTTTACAAAGTACTAGTTTAGATTAATTCTATCTTCAAATTTTATCATAAAATGAGCAATTGCTGTATTTCAATTTTGAATGGGCATTGTTCATTTTTTTGTTATATTTTCAATTGCTAAATAAAATATTTTAAAAACTGCCATATCATTAGGAAAAACTTTTTTATTTCTGATAATTTTTCGTAATTGACTATTTACAGATTCAATAGCATTTGTTGTATAAATCACTCTTTTAATTTCTGCAGGATAACTAATAAAAACCATTAAATTATCTCAATTTTTATATCAAGATTTAGCAATTTGAGGATAGTGTTTATTTCACTTATTTTCAAAGGATTCTAAAGCCTGCATTGCTTGTTCTTCACTACATGCAGTATAAATTGGTTTTAAATCTGCAACTAGAGATTTTCTATGCTTATATGAGACATATTTCAAACTATTTCTAATTTGATGAACTATGCATAATTGATGTTCTGTTTTAAGATAAACTGATTGTATTGCTTCTGACATGCCTGTTAAATTATCACTGCAGGCAATAAGAATATCATTTAAGCCACGATTTTTCATTTCTGTTAAATTTGCTAATCAAAATTTAGCACCTTCATTTTCACTAATTCATAAACCTAAAACATCTTTTTTACCTTCTAAATCAACTCCTAAAGCTATATAAACTGATTTGTTAATAATGCGTTTATCTTGTCGTACTTTAACTACTATACAATCAAAATAAACAATAGGATAAATGCCTTCTAATGGTCTATTTTGTCATGCTTTGACATCATCAATCACATCATCAGTAATTTGACTAATAATACTTTCACTAATATCAGCACCCTGATATAACTCTTGTAACTGCATTCTAATATCTGATAATGTCATACCTTTTGCATATAAGGAAAGAACTTGTTGATCAAAACCATCAAATCTTCTCTGTCTTTTTGGCACTATTACAGGAGTAAAATTACTATTACGATCTCGTGGTACATCAATCTCAATTTTACCTTGTTGAGTTATTAATTTTTTTGAACTTATACCATTACGAGCATTGTCACTATTACTATGTTGATTTTTTTCATATCCTAAATAATTTTGCATCTCAGAATTCAACATTTTTTCAACTAAACGTTTTGTTAATTCTTTATATAAACCCCCTTCTTTAAAAACTGTTGTTAAATCTTCAGTATTTTCTAATAATAAATCTACTGCTTTTGATATTGGATCATTATTATTAAAGTTATCTTTTTTAGCCATCTGTAACTCACTCTTTCTAGTCATTTAATTATATTTACTAGAATTAATTAAACATAGTTATTTTTGTAAGTTACACAGATTACTAAACATTACCTAAAAGAATAATTTATTTTTTAAATATAACAACTTTTTATATTTTCTGGGTTTGTCTTTATATCAAAAACCTTATTTATTTCAATAATATTATCAGCAAAATCTTTTGCTGTTTTTATTTCGTCTTGTAATTTTTTATTTGTAATAATATCATTTTTAAAATTTTTCAGTATTTCAATAAGATTATTTAAGTTTTGAAATTTATTTATTTCTTTAGCAATAGCGTATTTTTGTTTTTCACAGATTTTAATACCGATATCTATTCAATCTTGTAATTTTTTTATTTTTCATTTTTGATTTGGAGTTATTAATGGTGGATTTTGATAATTGTTAATTGCATGATACATGCTTGTGTTAAAAACCATTATTCTTAATCCATTATTACTTAATTCTTGGTGAAAATATTTATTTAAGTTACCTTTATTATTTAAAAGATAATTAATAGCATTATGTGTTCCGCGATCTCAATTTCTTATAATTTTTTGAAAAAAAACTCAACTTTGTATTATTGGATTTATAGGTCTTTGACTTTGAAGAATAAAATATTTAACACTTCTGAAACGAATACTTTCTGATGTAGTTAGAATTACTCCTATTAATGAGCATTTAATTTGATTTTCATTTAAGTTAGAATTTGTTAACAATAAAAAATCATTATGTATTTGTTTGTCAAGAATAATTATTATGTGCCTGGAGTCCATTACTTGCTACATAACTTCCTACAAAAGGTAAAGATTGGCAAAAAAATATTTTTTATATTAGGATTTATTAATGTGCTGTCTTCAAAATAATAATAAGTTGTTTCAAAAGTAAATCCTTGTAGGAATAAACTTTTTGAACAAAAAAATAATTTTAACGTTTTTTGTTCAATATTTACAGTAATTGAAAAGTAATCATATTGTGCTTTTTGATTTATATAATAAAACTCTGAGTTAGCATTTGAACCATATGTATTTGGCATTTTTAATAAAATAGTTTCTATATATAGTTCTTTAATAATATGATTTAATTTTTTAAAAAATATTATAGGATTATCATTTAAAACTTCTAAAATTGTTATTGTATGAAAAATACTTGAGTTGATTATTTCTTCTTCATCAAATTTTTCTTTTTCTTTTCAATCTTTTTTTTCAAAATTTGATTTTTTTGGCATATTTAATTTTCCTTTCAAAATAAAAACCCATTTACTTTTTATGAAAGTAAATGGATTAAAAACTAATATTTAGTTATATACAGTATAGAAAATAAAAAAAATTTGTCAACTTTAGAATCTTTTATATTATTTCAAAATAGGTCAAATTTCAAAAAAAGTAATAATAAAAACTTTAATAGTGTTAAAAGCATTTTTTATGTTTTTTAGATAATCATTTATTATTATTATTATTTATAGTTTATTTTAAAAATTAAAATAAATGAATTTTTTTGAAAGGAAAAAAAATGAAAGAAGAACATTTAAAAGAGATAAATGAAAAAATATTAAATATAAAAAAAATTATATAAACGTAATAATGAAATTTTAAATGAAATCATATTTAATAGAAATAACTATTGTGACGAAGAGATAGATATGATAAAAGATTCAATTTTAGAACAAAATTATAATTTTCAAGAAATAAAAATTCAACTTTTAGAACATCAAAAATTTTTATTAAGTAAAAATATAAATAATGAATTCTTAGTTAATAATCTTGAGTTAGAATTATCAATCAATAAATTTTGATATAAATTTTCTATTAAACTTTATAAAAAAGAAAAAGAAATAGTTAAATATTGAAAAGAACAGTATTTTGAATGTTATAAAAAACAATTTTTTGTAAAGAAAAACTTAGAAAATGATAATAAAATATCAAATTTTGTTATTAAAAAAATTAATAAAGATGTACAAAATATTTCGATTTCAACTCCTTCATTAAAAGTACATACATTAAAAATGTAAAATATATAACAAGCTATTTTTTAATAAAATCATTTAAAAATCTAGAATTTAATTTTTTTTAAATTATGATATAATTACTTTAAAATAATTATTAATTTTTTACAATATTTAAATGAGGTATATATATGAAAAAACCATTATCATTTATGGGTGCATTATTATTATCAAGTGCAGTCACTGCTAGTACAACGGCATGTAATAATCTAACTATATTCAAAAAAGATTTAAAAAAAGATTTAACACAAACAGATTTAAAAATTGTACCAGAGGAACATCGAGGAACAATACCTACAGATTATGAATTAAAATCACAACTATTTATTTTAAATCATGAACTTCATACTGATAATATTAAAATTATTAATAAAACCACTAATTATGCTTTTGTTGTTGGTGATGGTATTTTTTATAATCAAGATAAAATTAAAATTACTTATCAAATCCAAACTATTGATATTAGAACAATAATTGTTGATGAAGCATCCATTGGTAATTTTAGTACTAGTGGTCAAAAACCTACTGTGGAAGCTGTTTACAGTCGTATTCAAGAAAAATATTCTAATTTAGAAATGGATCGCCTTAAAATTGACGTTATTTCTAATAAAGAAGCAACTATTACAGGTATTACGGGTGATGATATTATTGCTCTTTATACTGGTAAGGTAACAGTTACATTTAGTACTAATGATAGTGTTGATTTAAGTACTATTATTAATAAAAAAGATTTAACGGTTAAGACTAGTGGTCATGATATACCATCAAATAATGATGTAATGTGAGCATTACGTGATACTTACCAAGAAAAGTTAGATACTTCTTTTATTGCAATAGAAATTACTGCTACTAATAGTGCCACTATTACTAGTACAAATCAAAAAAAATATACTGGTAAAGTAATACTAAGTTTAAATCTTGATATTAGAATTGCTCTTAAAGACGTTATTAATAAGGGATTAGATAAAATTGCTATTATAGGAAAAGTAATAACTTTAGAAGATGTTAATAGTGCATTGAAAAAACAATATTCAAGCTTAAATATGAATGCTATTCAAGTAACGTTGCAAAATAATAGTGTTACTATTAAATCTATTAATCAATATGTATACACTGGTCCTAATGTAGTAATTGATAATTTACTTATTGATTTCAATAGTGTTTTAAATAATAAATTACCAACTTTTAATATTCCTGGACAAAACAAACCAAGTAAAGGACAATTAATTTCAGCACTTAAAACCGCTAACTATAATCTTGATGTAAGCAAAATTATAGTTGATAAAATTACTGATAATAGTGCAGTTATTAATGGTGATGGTAAATTTTATAGCAATGATAGTATTGTTGTTACTTATGATTGTGATAAAACAGAACTTTTAAGTGATGTTTTTAAAAATTTAAATTTAGGAACAATTAAAACTAATGGATTATCAAAACCAAATATTGAAGAAATTAAAACTGCGATTAGTAAAAGTAATCCAAATGTAAAGTTAGATGCAATTAAATTTAGTGAAGATGATATTACTAATCAACAAGTAACTATTAGTGGTGATGAAACTATTTATAAAGGGAAGATAGTTGCTGATTTTACTATTGATAGTAGTATTATTAATAATGATCAACTAAATTATAATTATAGTGAAACTAATAGTGTTGGTTCATTAAAAAGTACTTGAACCAGCCCCGATATTACTCTATTATCTAATTGAACAAATTATGCACCAGATTGAGATTGAGATAGTTTTTCTAATAAGTTTAGTAAATTAAGTTTTGGTGATAATTCGTATTTTAGTCTTTATTGTAATACTTATACTGATCAAAAATTAAAAGGTTCACAATTAAGTATTAATACTAATGATATTAATAATGATAGAAACAAAAATATATTTGAGCTTAGTTATTATTATGATGGTGGATTTTGAGGAACCTTTCTTGAATTACATGGTTATATTCATATTTGACATGATGAAGAAAATGTTTATGTAAGCATTAATTGAAGCATTGATACAGTTAAATGTTTCCGTGATCGAGTATGGAATATTAACTTGCAAGCTGTAACCTTTAGTTAGAATTTAACAGATTATATTTATATAGTTTTACTGTTAATCATATAATTTTGAAATATTAATTTTTATTAAAAAGATAAATGAGAGATAATACTCTCATTTTTAATATCTTTTTATATAAATTAAGTAAATAACTAAAAAAGGATATACAAAGTAAGTTTAAAAATTAAAATTAAAAATTATTAATTTATAATTATTATAAACTTAATATAGTTTTTATTTTAAAATAAATGAGTTTAGATTGAAAGGAAAAAAATGATGAATAGAGGGTAAGAAATAAATATATTAAATGTAGAGATAAGTTTAATTGAACAAAAAATGGCTATTATTAAAAGTAATTTAGAGACTTGTATCAAAAATATAAGTGTAACCCATCCAAGTTATGCCAAAAATAACAAAAATTTTAGAATAGTATTCTAATCAAGTAATATAGTCAGTTAAAGTTGTTTTTAATTTTTTATATTCAAGTTCATTTATATTTTTTTCTGAACTATTATTTATTTTATCTAGTTCTTCAGTACTTTTTTTATGTAATATTCAAACTGTGATAATTGTAATTCAGTTTAATGCTAATATACATTTTGTTTTATTGCTAATTTTTTTCATATTTTTTACCCCCGTAAAAATAAAATACATTTTTTTAAATTTTTATTTTAAAAAAATGTAAACACTAATTTTTAAATAATATATTAAAGTATAACATTTATAATATTTAAAAATATATTTTTATTAAATTTAATTAAAACTTAAAATTTTATTTATTTTTTGAATTATGGAAATTTGTTGTAAAAAAGACAAAATTTGATAACATATAATTATTATTGAGTTTATATCACCCATTACTTTAAATTAAAGTAAATGGGTTTTTGTTTAAAAAAAGGAGAAAAAAGAATGGCTGATAAAACAAATTTGCAAACATTTCATCAAATCATTAAACAACAAAGAATAAATGATATTTTAAATAAGTCAGAAATTGCTATAAAAGCAAGACATGGGGGCTTAACAATAAGATTTGAAAAAAATAAAAAAAATATAAATAATACTGAATTTACTAGTTCTTTTAATTCAAGTCAAATATCACAAACTAAAATAATTGAAAATGGATCACAAAAGTATAGATATAATTCTGTAACAATTTTAGATCTTGATAAACAAATAGCAAAGAAAATAATAATTGAAGAAGCAAGAGCACACAGAATATTAAATTTACAAAAAGAAAATAATGATGAAACTTTAAAAATTGAATTTGAATTAAAAAAAGCAAAGGAAAATTTAGAAAAAATTAAAAATGCAATAGTTAGTGGTCAATTATTTGGTAAAAAAACGTTAAAGAAAAGAAAAAGAGAATTAGCCAAATATGAACATGAAATTAAAGAAAAAACAACTAGGTTAAGGAAATTAAAACAAAGAAAAGAACAATTAAATGAATATCAAAAGATAAATAGCAATATCCAAAATGAATTAAAAAATGATATTAAACAATTTTTAAATAATGATGAAAAGAACAAAACCAAAATATTAACAAAAAATAGAAAAAAAATAAAAAAACTAAAAATTAAACTTAATAAAATTAACATTCTACAAAAAGAATTAAAATATGAAAATAAAATATTAAAATTAGAAAACGAAATTAAACAAGAAAAAATTGAAAATGGTAAAAAAGTTAAACAAATATATGAAGAAATTTTGACAATAAATAATAATTGTTATTATATAACAACTTTTATACATAATAATCAATCAATTTCAGAAAAAATAATGTTTTTTCACAACTTTGATAATGATAATATACAAATATTAACGCAAACAAAACAATATAAAAATTTAAGTCAATACAAAAATGATCTTTTATTAATAAATAATAATAATAATTTTGATAGAATACCAATCAAAGAGTTTATAAAAGAACAAACAGAATGTAAAGAAAAACCATCTATAGCGGAATTCACAATGTGGGGTGTTATTTCAGTACTTTCTGTTGGTGTTCCAATATTGATTTCTTGTTTACCCTTTGTAAGGAGGGAAATTGCAACAGAATTAAAAGACAAACTTATAGTTGGTTTAATTTCAATTACGCTTGGCTTATTTATTAAAACTGCTGCAACAACAGTTTCAACTGCAATAAAAAAAGTTGATTCATGAATTTATAATAAAATGTTTAAAAATCAAGAAAAAATTGAAAAAGATAAAAAAGAATTTAAAACAATAATTAGAGACTTGACAAGTGATAAAGTAGAAACTCAATTAGAAAGACAATTTAATATTTTAAAACAAGAATTAGATAATAGGAAAAAGCAAAAAATAAATAAACTATTAAGTAATAAAATAACGTGAGAAAATCCAGATAAAGCAAAACCAACAGTTACTAATCCTGTTGCTAAAAATTTTGATTTAAGTGTTATAGTTAATTCTTCTGATATACAACCCCCAATTAGTCCAGTAACAAAACAACGAAGTTATTCAATATAAAATATTGTTTTAAAAATAATTTTACTGAGTATTTAAAGGGTAGAAAAAATATTCAAAAAATAATAAAGGAAGTAAAAAAATATGCCATGAGAACCATATGAAAAATGAAGTACAAAAGATAAAGATTCACTTGCAAAAAAATTAGATGAAGTAAATAATAGTTTTGGAAAAGAAAAAGAAAGAGAAAGACGAGGAAAAGTTGCTGCTACATTCGAAGAAAGTAATAAAAATAAGAACATAATAAATGATAAACCTTTAGTAAACATAGATAATAATGCTACTACTAAAGTTGCAAAATGTATTATTTTATAAATAATTAAAAACTACTTAATTAATTAAGTAGTTTTTAATTTAGTTTCATGATAAAAGAAAAAAGAAATTTTATATTTTAGAAATTAAAGATGATAGTTAAAACTTGTTAATTTGAGTTTTACCTTATGTTATAATCAAATTAGAGGTGGACTATGGAATGCTACTTTACTAACCATAAAACTAATAATATTTTAATATTAGATGAAGAAGATAGTAAACATCTAATTAAAGTATTACGTCATAAAATTAATGATGAAATAGTTATTATTCATCAAGAACAAAAATATTTAACAAAAATTATTGAAATTACATCAGTTATTAAATGCGAAATTATAAAAACAGTGCCAAATAGTAATTCAGAATTAAGATGTAAAATCACATTAGTAATATCGTTATTAAAAGAACAAAAATTTGATTTAGTCATTCAAAAAGCAGTAGAATTGGGAGTTTATCAAATTGTGCCATTGCTGTTAAAACGATGTGTTAGTATTTTAACGAGAACAAAAGCAGAACAGAAAGTTTTACGTTGACAAAATATTGCAAAAGCTGCTGCCAAACAATCAAATCGCAATTTAATTCCGATTGTTACACCCGTTGTTTTTGATTTAAAACAATTAGAACGATATCGGTCTCATCTTAATTTGGTTGCATATGAAAATTCATCAGAAACTAGTTGGATTAGTCAAATAAATAATAAATTATCATCAATAACAATTATAGTTGGACCCGAAGGAGGAATCACTAAAGAAGAAATTGCAACTTTAACACAACTTAATTTTAGTAATATTAGTTTAGGAAAATTAATTTTACGTGCCGAAACTGCACCTTTATTTTTAATGTCAATCATTAATTATGAAACAAGTTTAAAAAGTTAAAGGAGTACAAGATGATTAGAATTGGTATTATTGGAACTGGAAAAATTGTTCAAAGATTTATAAAGCAAGCGTTAACTAATAAAAAAGTTAAAATAACTTGTATATATTCAAGAAGTTTAGATAAAGCAGAAACATGAGCAAAAAAATATAATATTGCCCATAGTACTGATGATTTAAATAAAATGATAGAACATATTGACGCTATTTATATTGCTTCACCAAATGGTTTGCATTACGAACAAAGTAAATTATTATTAAATAATAATATTCATGTTTTAGTAGAAAAAACTATTACTTTTACAGTTGAAGAAGTTAAAGACCTAATTTCTTTAGCAAGAAGTAAAAAAATAATTTTATTAGAAGCTTATGTTACTGTTCATTTACCTATTTTTTCTAAATTAAAAAAATTAGTTCATGAAATAAATCCAGAAGTAGTTAACCTTAATTTTAATCGTATTTCTTCAAGAATGCCATCAGTTGAAAAAGGAATATATGATTCTGTTTTTGATAAAGATTTTGGTAAAGGTGCAACTTATGATAGTTTAGTATATCCATTACAATTAGTATTGTATTTATTAGGTAAAGTAAAAACAGTTAAAGCGATGGCAATTAAATTACCTAATGGTGTTAATTTAAGTAATCATGTTATTTTGAAGCATGAAAATGGAACTATTACTACTATTACTTGTAGTAAAGGAGTAACCTCTTATGCACAAAGTGAATTTATAGGTCATAATAGTAGTCTTGTTTTATCACAAGTTCATCCATTAAGTGGAATTAAGGTTTATACTAAAAACGGAATAAAAGAAATCGCAGATAATACTAATGAAGAAAGTTTAATGACATATGAATTAAATGATTTTGTAAAAATGATTAAAAATAAAGATTATTTAAGTCGAGATTATTGATTAAATCATAGTTTAATGAATCTTGAAGTTATTGAAGCAATTATTAAAAGTGAAAATGAATTAGGAGTTGAAGTTTATGAAAAGTAATATTAATTTAAATGAATATATTGATCATACATTATTAAAACCAGAAGCAACATTATCAATGATTGATACATTATGTAAAGAAGCTAAAACTTATTATTTTAAAGCAGTTTGTATTAATCCATTTTATGTTAATCGTGCTGTTACTTTATTAAAAAATAGTAATGTTAAAGTATGTACAGTGGTTGGTTTTCCATTGGGTGCCAATACTAAACAAACTAAAGTAGCAGAAACAATTAATGCGATTAAAGATGGTGCTCAAGAAATTGATGTTGTTATTAATATTGGTGCATTAAAGGATAATGATCAAAAACTTGTATTGCAAGATCTACAAGCAGTTCGTAATGCATGTCCACAAAATATTATTTTAAAAGTAATAATTGAGTGTAGTTTATTAACAACAGAACAAAAAATTATTGCTTGTCAGTTAGTAACTAAAGTAAAAGCAGATTTTATTAAAACTTCAACTGGTTTTGCTAATGGTGGTGCAACGGTTACTGATATTAAATTAATGAAAGCAAATATTGGTCCTCATGTTGCAATTAAAGCTTCTGGTGGTATTAAAAATCAAGATGATGCAATGGCGATGATTAATGCTGGTGCTACTAGAATTGGTACTAGTAATGGTGTTGCTATTATTGCAGGACAAGAAACTAAGGGTGGTTATTAATTAATGTAAATCAACAATTATATACTAAATATAAAAGAAAGAACAAAATATCTAAAACAGAAAATGAGAAAACAATAATCATTAACTTCATTTATTTATTATCTTTAAATAATTAAAATCAATTTATGAAAACTAATAATTTTGATAAAAATTGATATTTAAGGATTGTTTTTAAAGAAGTTTTTTCTTTAATAGACAAAATTATTTTTGAAAAATGCTTATATTATTTTTTAAAAATGATTGATTTTGATAGGAAAATTATTGAAAATAATACTGTTTAAAAATATTTAACATTGAATTTACTAACCAAAGATAATTAATCATCAATTACAAAAAGTCATCAGAAATAAAAAAGTCTTTCTTAATGATATGGCAGTTTTTCAAAATATTTTACTTAGTAATTAAAATATAACAAAAATTGAACAATTCATTTCAATTTTGAATAGGAATTGGTAATGTTTAGTAATCTGTGTAACTTACAAAAATAACTATGTTTAATTAATTCTAGTAAATATAATTAAATGACTAGAAAGAGTGAGTTACAGATGGCTAAAAAAGATAACTTTAATAATAATGATCCAATATCAAAAGCAGTAGATTTATTATTAGAAAATACTGAAGATTTAAGAACCTGTTTAGAATCTTTTTAATAAAACTGAAATAAATGAAAGAACAACCATTTGTAAACTAGTATTTAGTTTTCTTTCACAATTTTTTCATAATCTTCTGTATTTTTCTAATCAAGCAAAGCTTCGTTCTACAATTCATCTTTTTGGTAATACTACAAAAGTATGTAATTCATTGCGTTTTATCACTTCAACATTTGCATTTATGATTGTTTTGATTTCAGAAGCAAATTTTTCACCAGTATAACCAGCATCTACTATTATTTTTTGAACTGCAGAAAGATTTTCTTTTTCATTTTCAATCATTATTATAGCGCTATTACGATCTGTTTTTTCTGCCGTGGTTATGTAAATTGCATGTGGTAAACCTTGAGAATCAACAACAATATGACGTTTTATGCCTGAAATCTTTTTACCAGCATCATAACCTTTATTTTCAGTAGTATCTGTATTTTTAACACTTTGCGAATCAATTATACAAAAACTAGTTTGTTCTTTGCGATTATTGTTGATACGAACTTTTTTAACTAATTTTTTTTAAAATTAATTGCAATACACTAGGTTCTTTAACATTATTTTTACTTCAAATTTGAAAATAATAATATACAGTTTGTCATTTTGGAAAATTTTTTGGTAACATTCTTCATTGACAACCACTTTTTAATACATATAAAATTGCACAAAATATTTCATATAAATCTAAACTTCTTGGTTTTGTTTTCTTTTTACTATTTTCTAAAATTGATTTTATGTTTTCAAATTGTTCTTTGGTGACATGACTTGGATAATTTTTATGCATATATACCTCTTATTTTAAAATATATAATCATTTTACATTATTTTTGAAAAGATTTTAAACAGGTTCTAAGAACCTGTTTAAAATCTTTTCAATAAAATTGAAATAAAGGCAAGAACAACCATTTGTAAGCTAGTATTTAATTTTTTTTCACAATTTTTTCATAATCTTCTGCATTTTTCTAATCATGCAAAACTTCGTTCTACAACTCATCTTTTTGGTAATACTACAAAAGAATGTAATTCATTACGTTTTATAACTTCAACATTTGCATTTATAATTGTTTTAATTTTAGAAGCAAATTTTTCACCAGTATAACCAGCATCTACTAGTATTTTTTGAACTGCAGAAAGATTCTCTTTTTCATTTTCAATCATTATTATAGCACTGTTACGATCTGTTTTTTCTGCTGTGGTTATGTAAATTGCATGTGGTAAACCTTGAGAATCAACAGCAATATGACGCTTTATTCCTGAAATCTTTTTACCAGCATCATAACCTTTGTTTTTAGTAGTATCTGTATTTTTAACACTTTGTGAATCAATTATACAAAAACTAGTTTGTTCTTTTCTACCATTATTGATACGAAATGCCATGACTAATTTTTTTTAAAACTAATTGTAATACACTAGGTTCTTTACCATTATTTTTACTTCAAACTTGAAAATAATAATATACAATTTGTCATTTTGGAAAATCTTTTGGTAACATTCTTCATTGACAACCACTTTTTAATACATATAAAACTGCACAAAATACTTCATATAAATCTAAGCTTCTTGGTTTAGTTCTCTTTTTAGTATTTTCTAAAATTGATTTTATATTTTCAAATTGCTCTTTGCTAACATTACTAGGATAATTTTTACGCATATATACCTCTTATCTTAAAATATATAATCATTTTACCCTATTTCTCTAAAAGATTTTAAACAGGTTCTAACATATTAATAGGAATTACTTGTGATTTAGCAATACAATAATCTTTAATACCTTGTAAAAAAATACATTCTTGTATAAATAAATAATTTCTTAATGCACTTTCTGCTCATATTGATAACATATTTGCTTTTAATGGAATTGGACTTGACATAAATCTATTCATATCAAAATCTTCAGTTCTTCAATCAATAACTAATATTTGGTCTAAAATAACACTAGTTGTTCTTAATGTTGTTCATTGTTTATTTTTGTACCAGTCATAACATCATATTTTGAACCTCAACGTAAACGTTCAGCAATACGATAATATGCTTCTACTGCTCCAGGTATTTCACTTATTTGTTCTGCAACTGCACTTGCTTTTAAAAACATCATACTTTCATCATTATAAAGTATACCTTTTACTTGAGCTTCCATAGCAGTTAACATTGCTTTATTTCCATTATTACCACCAGTAATTAAACCAGTTGGAACTTGTGGAATAGCCATAATATCTCTCCTTTTGAGAAATATTTAATTATTTACTAAATAAAAATTCTAAAAATTTAATCATTTCTTGTTTAGTTTTTGTTCCTACAACTTCTGTATTTTTTAATAATTCTTCATTTTTAGATGTAATATTATTATCTAATTCAAAAAGTGTTTTTGGATTAAAAAACTCTTGTTTAGATTCTTCATTTTTAATAATTTCTTGTTTTTTTTATTTCTTTATTATGTAAATTATTATTAAATATTTCTGCATAATCTTCTTTTATTTTATTTAAAGCAGAATGTTTATCAAGTTCTTTATATTCAGTATTAATTAATGATTTAACTATTTTTAATTGTGGAATGGCAACCCTTTTTAGGACTATTTTTTGGTAGACATTTTTTCATGATATTTAACTGGAGTTAGGTAGTTTAAAGTGCTGTGGATTCGTATGTTGTTGTATCAATTGATATAATCAAATAATTCTAATTTTAATTGGATTAATGATGTAAAATTTTTATCATTAATAAATTCAGTTTTGAAAGTTTTGAAAGTTGCTTCAGCAACAGCATTATCATAAGGACAACCTTTTTTGCTTAAAGAACGGGTAATATTGAATGCTAATAAAAGTTTATCAATAGTTTTATTATTGAATTCATTACCGCGATCACTATGAAATATTTGAATATCTTTTAAACAGCGATTTGATTGCATAAATGCTTGATATACTAATGATGCATCTTTTTTAGTACCTACACACTATGTCCAATAATTTCGCGGTTAAATAGGTCGATTAATAAGCAAATATAGTTTCACTTACCATTAACTTGAACATAAGTTAAATCACTAACAATAACTTCATTTTTAAGCCTATTATTAAAGTTTCTATTCACAAGATTGCTTATTTGGCTATCATTGACTTTGTTATGATGATTTTTAAATGATAATTTAGTGTATTTTGATATTAAATTATGCTGATTCATAATTTCTTTAATTTTTTTGCGTGATAAATAAATTTCTTTATTTTCTAGACTGACTTTTAATCTTCTTGTTCCATAAACTTCTTTATTTTGTTTAAAAGCACTAATAACAGCTTCATCATACATATTATTTTTGATTTTATCTTCTTTTTTCTTTAAATTAAAATAATATGTTGATTTAGAAAGTTTTAAAAAACGACAAATTGGACGAATTTTATATTTAGATTTATTATTTGTAATAATCTCTACTTTCTGCCTATTATTAGTGCTGCTTGCTTTAAAATATCATTCTCCATTCTTAATTGTTTTAATTCTTTATTTGCTTGAATTAATTGTTTTTCTAAATCCGAAAGATTATCTTTAGTTTTAAAACTGCCTGAATTTGTAAATTGCTTAATTCATTTATAAGTAGCTGCTCTTGTAACGTTGTATTCTTTAGCAAGGCAAGATACTGATTTGCCATTTTGATATAAAGATACTATTTGTTTTTTAAATTCATCATTATATGAGTTAATATTGGCCATAATTATATTTCCTTTCTTTTAACTAATTTGTTCACTTGTCTACGTAATTAGTGTCCAATAAAGTGTAACCCATCCATATTAAAGAATAAATAATCTAATTTATTTTGTTTACATGTTCAACAAAAATACTTTTTCATTATGAGTTGAAATTTCCTTATAAGAAGTAACTAAATAATTAATTGGTAAATCATCATGTTTATATGGATTATTTATTTTAAAACCTTTTCTGTTTTCTTCTCACGTAATGTTATATTTAAAACAAGGATTAGTAATTTTAGTTTTGTTATCTGTTATTTCACCCATAAATCAACTATTATGCTGTTCATAAAATGTTAATTGTTCAAGTTTTATATCATTAAGATAATATTCTTTTGGAGCAGTTGGTTTATTAACAGTTATTTTTTGGTCTTTAATATATGGTTCTAATAACTTTATTAATTCATTACCACTTAATTCTTTTTTAATATTTTCTAAATTAAAAACTCAATATGTGTAACTGTTATCAACAATAAAAGAATTATTTTTAATCATTCATTTTGGAAGAGATAATTTATATTCAACATAATCAATAAGAATAGATTGTGGTTTATCTTTAACAATTTGTTCTTTTTTAAATTCTATTTGCATAATAATTCTTTCCTAATATGTTCTGTTGCTTCTAGCATAAAGAACATATATTTTGATTCTTAGATTATTAATAATACTACTATTCGTTTTATTCATTCCAGCAATTCTGGGCTCAAAAAAATTTTTCAAAAAAAATAAAAAATAAAACCAACACTTGCTCACTGGGGAGTGGCAAGGTTGGTTAAATAAAGAATAGAATTAATACAATGGGTCTCCCTACAACAGGTCTATATATACTAGTTTCCAATTCGCTCCCACCCCAAGAATTACCATTAAATGGTTAGTATATTTTATTAGGTATCACTCCACTTTTTATTTATCCATGCAAGTCCACATGTTCTAGCTACTATTTTTAACAACTGTGTTGTAGTTCACTTTTTTAGTTCCCTAACACGTGTTGATAATAGCGTTAAAGAGGTTTATTAAAAATTTTAAAATTTTACAATTACAAAAAAAGACAAGATTATTTCTTGTCTTTTTCCTTGATAATAATTTTAATTTAACTTACAAAATGTATCTTTTATTTTTTTTTTAAAATACGTCGAATATTAAATTTAAGGGTTAAAGAGAGTAATTTTGTCTAATTTTTCATTATTTTTCAAATAATTCATTTTTGGAAATAAGTTACTAATATGATAATTAATTATTTCGTAAATTTTGAACCGCCCTTTTAGAATTGGTATTTTTTTATCCAAACATTTTATTTTATATTGTGTTCATTTATTACTAAAAAAATAAATATAATTGTCCATTGTTCTTCATCCTTTACATAAAATTATTATTTTAAATACTAAATAAATAAATTTTCCTTAATTTAGTAAATTATTAAATATTAATAGAATTTACTTATACTTTTGATATTTTTTCCTTTTAAATACTATTACTAATTACTTTACCATTGACATTAGAAAATATCTTATTTTCTGACATGTCTAAAATGATATCAATAATCTCGGGCGTTTTAGGTACCTCTGGTCTTTCAAACATATTAGTTTCAATGTTATTAATACCATTAGATAAATCTTTAACGTTAAATATATCTGCCTTGTGTACTATTTCTTGTTCTTCATTACTTTGAGTTACTGGCATTGGTACGATGTTAGAAAACATTATCTTATCATCAACTTTTTGCTTTACTATTACTGTCGCATATTTTGTTTTAATGTCTTTTGAATTTTTGCAAATTTGAGTATCATCTCACTCTATAGGAATTTGAATATGTTCTCTCATTTTTTCTTTATTTTTTTGACATCATCTGTAATAATATTCTCGTTTTCTTGCTTTCACTTCTGACTTTTGATTATATTCTCGTTTTCTTGCTTTCACTTCGGGTCTTTGATAATATTCTCGTATTTTTTCTTTATTTTTTTTGACATCATCTGTGATTATATTCTCGTATTTTTTCTTTATTTTTTTGAGACCATCTTTGATAAGATTCTCGTTTTCTTGCTTTCACTTCAGGCCTTTGAGCATATTTTAATTTTTTAGTTCCAACCTCAGGTTTTTGGTTATGTTTCCGTATTCTTTCTTTGCTGAAATTTTTTTGATTAATTTGAATTATTTCAAAAATTTGTTCTATTTTTTTAATTAGTACTTTCTTATTTTTTTCCATTGTATACATAATATTTTCCTTTCAAAAAATAAAAAACCTATTTACTTTAAAAAATAAAGCAATCGGTTAAAAACTTATATTTAAATTAAAATATATAAATTTTATTACAATGATAATACATTAATATTTCTAAAAATAAAAAACAATTTTCTTATAATTAATTTTTTTTATTAGTGTTTTTTTCTTTCTTAACTTCCTTTTTCTTTAATTTTTTATTTTTTTTCTTTTTCTTATTTCTTCTGAATCAATTTCAAAATGAACGCTTTTTCTTTACCACTTTAATAATAGTAGGCTCAAATATTTTATTAGTATCACCAATTGAAAAATCATTACAAACAGAATTAATATTTTCATTAGAACTAATAAATAATAGTTCATCATTTAACATTAATATTTCATTTCTACTAGGAATAATAACTTTACCATGACGTTTAATTGCAACTAAGTTAATTTTATAATTGCTAGGAATTTTTAAAGTTTCTAGTTTTTTATTTGTAAACTTAGTATTTTTAACAATTACATTAGCTATTGAGTACTTTTCATCAACTGTAGTTAAATCTACTCCTAATTTTCAAATAGCACGATATGCAGCTTTCTTACCAGCTTCTGTTTCAGATAAAATAATATTAGTAATACCAATTGCTTCTAAAATTAGTTGGTGAGTACTATCAACAGCTTTAGCAATAAGATTAAGTGATGATAATGTATTGTGTTCACGATGAATTGCTAAAACATGAACAGCAGTAACAATTGAAGCTGCTAAATCAGAACCAATAGCAATAATAATATTTTGCACTTTGTGAATTCCGGCATCATCTAATGCATCACGATTAGTTGAATCTAAAATTAAAGTTTCAGAAGCTATTGATGAAACTAATTGACAACGGTCTTCTCTTTTATCAATAGCTAATGTAACTTTACCTAATTCTTCTAAAGTTTTAACAACTGAAATTCCGAATTTACCTAAACCAATGATACAAAAATCATTTTCTGATGAAGACATCTATATCCTTCTTCCTTAAATAATATTTACTTAAATATGTTATATTATACTAAATTATAAACTAATTCTTAAAATATTGGTATTTTAAATTTAAAACTAATATTTAATAGAAATGACTATAGTATAGTATAATAATAAAAGAAAATGTTATTTTAGGAGTTTTTTGATGCTATCTAAGGTTAATTATCGTAGTGTAAAAAATATTTTTAAAATTATTTTTGTTGGTAAAACTCGTCCCCGACAAATGTTTAATTTATATTTTTTCACTTTATTAGTTGGAACAATACTTTTAATGACACCAATTGCCACAACAAAAGGACAATGAAACTTTTTGCCTGCCCTTTTTACTGCTAGTAGTGCGTTTTCTGATACTGGTTTAACAGTAAAAAGCACTGCTAATGACTTTACTTTCTTTGGGCAATTTATTATTTTAATTTTAATTAAATTTGGTGGTATTGGTTTAATTACAGTTAAACTAGCAATATTATCCTTATTTGTATTTAATCGACATACTAGTTTAAGAGAAAGATTACTAATGCAAGGTGAACGTGGCTCTAATAAATTAGGAACGACTATTGATGTATTAAAAATTGGGATTATTGTTATGACAATTACTGAATTTTTGGGAGCAATTGTTTTATTTTTATATTTTTATTTTGTGCCTATCTCAGGAATAGAATATGGTCTAAACAATAATACAGGTTACTATAATCACATACTATTAGCATTATGATCGGGAATTTTCCACTCGATTTCTGCTGTTAATAATGCTGGTTTTGATATAGTTGGTATAACTTCATTAGAACCTTTTCAGAGTGATTATTTTGTGCAGTGAATTTTTATTATTGAATTTGTAATTGGTGGTATTGGTTTTCCTGTTTATTATGATTTATATCATTGAATTAAAAATAAAACTCATGGTAAAAAATTTAGATTTAGTTTATTTACTAAACTAACATTAATAACATATTTTTTAGTTGCGATATTGGGTGTTAGTAGTGTTATGTTTATTGAATATTTTTCACGTAATGTCATAACTCCATCAAGGCAAGAGCCCATTTTTAAAAATTTATCGACATCTGATGCAATTATGGCTGTTTTTTTTAATACAATGTCAACAAGAAATGCTGGATACTATACAGTTGACTTAAATAAATTTCACCTTGCCTCACAAATGATCCAATCATTAATGATGTGAATTGGTTCTTCACCAGCAAGTACTGCCGGAGGAATTAGAACGACAACTTTAGCAATCATTCTTTTAACAATTTTTAATATTGCCCGTGGCCGTAATGATGTTTTTGTATTCAAGCGTAAAATTCCTAATCAAACTGTTCGTATGTCATTTATAGTCGGCACACTTGGTTTTATTTTAGTTTTTGTATCAGTAATGATTATCACAATTGAAAATGTTTTTATAATAGATAATTCTGATATGACCTTTGCACAAGTAATTTTTGATGTTTCAAGTGCTTTTGGAACAACAGGACTTTCATTATTTGATAATTCCAAATTAGGTATTTTTAGTCAACTTAGTTTAATTTTTGTCATGTTTGTGGGACAATTAGGAGTATCAACTACTGTTCTTGCTTGAAGTGATCGTAAATCAAAACCAACGATAAGTAGAGTTGAAGAAAACGTATTAATTGGATAAATTAAGAAACGGTGAACACATATGATAAAAATTTTAGATGGTAAAATAATTGCCCAGCAAATTAAAGCAAAAATTAAAGCACAAGTAACAACCATTACTAATCGTAAACCTAAACTAGCAGTAATAATTATTGGTGAAGATTTAGCATCACAAATGTACGTACGAACTAAAATTAAAGCATGTCAAGAATGTGGTATTGATGGACAAGTATTTTCACTAACAACAACAGTAACACAAAAAGAAATAATTAATAAAATTGAACAATTAAATAGTGATAATAATATTGATGGAATTTTAGTACAATTACCACTACCAAAACATTTAGATACATTAGCAATTATTAATAGCATTACTATTAATAAAGATGTTGATGGTTTAACAAATATTAATGCCGGAAGATTATTACAAGGTGATAAAAAAGCAATGTTGCCTTGTACAGTAAAAGGTATTTTAAAATTACTAAATCACTATCAAATTCCCATTTCTAAACAAAATATTACTATCATTAACGATAGTAATATTGTTGGTAAACCATTGGCTTTATCATTAACTAATATGGGAGCAACTGTTAGCATTGTTCATAAATTAACTAAAGACTTAACTCTTTATACTAAAGAAGCTGATATCATTTGTAGTGCTACTGGTGTCTATAATATTATTAATAGTAGTCAAGTTAAACGTGATGTTGTTATTATTGATGTAGCAATTAATTATCAAGGTAAAGAAAAAAAAGTTGTTGGTGATATTAATTTTGAAATAATGAAAAATACCGCTTCAGCAATTACTCCTGTGCCTGGTGGTGTTGGACCAATGACTATTGCCATGTTATTAGAAAATTTAATGATTTGCTATCAATTAAATAATAAATATAATTAAATTGGAAAATTAAATGTTAAAGAAAAATTGGATTAAAAAAAGATTAAATAATATTGAAAAAAATAATTTAGAATTATTAAAATTTAAGTTTTTAAAAGAAACTATTTCAACAAATAGTGTTTATTTTGATAGTCCTTTACATTTTTTAAAACCAGAAAATTATTCAGATTATCAAATACATAATGAAAATAATACTATTATTTTTAAAATAGAAGTTAATATACAAAAATTATATGATGATTGAATAAAAGGAATGAATAATTTTGCTTGAGATTATATTTTAAGTAAAAAATATATAAATATTAACACTGAATATAATTTAAAAACTAATGAGTTTATTAATAAAATTAATCAAAACTTATTTCTTTTAAAAAATAATTTAATATCAAAAAATAATATTTACGTTGTAAAAGTTTGAACCTCAAAAATAGTAAAAAATAATTTCAATATTTCTTCCTTTGAAAAAGATTGAGAAGAATTTAACGATGTTGGATATTGATGAATAGATAAAGATACTTTAAATAAAGAAGTTTCTTTAAATGAAAAATTGGTAATGTTTAGTAATCTGTGTAACTTACAAAAATAACTATGTTTAATTAATTCTAATAAATATAATTAAATGACTAGAAAGAGTGAGTTACAGATGGCTAAAAAAGATAACTTTAATTAGGAATTATTAATATCTATATCTTCAAGGATGATTTTTATTTGGTATATAAACTTTTTTAGTTTTTATCAATTCTTCTTTTATGATTGGTTTCAGTTTTATTTCTTTTAATTCATATATTTGATTATTGCAACTAAGATATAAGTTATTAATAAACGATTTAAGTACAATTACATCAGTTCTAGGTTGCATATATTGAATTTTGTTATTTTTATAAGGAAAATATTTTTTACCATAGTATGTTATAGTTGAACCATTATCTGTTTTTCTTTTAGAAAATCTTGAAAGATAAATATTTATTTCTTCTTGTGTAGGAGCTTTAACCATAGCAGATTTATTATTATCAATAGGAAAGGCAAATTGATTATTAAAAATACTTATATATGTTTTAAGAAATTGATTAGCTTCTTCTAAATTTTTAATTTTATTAAGTCTAAGTTTACTAATTAAACGACTTTGAAGTGTTCCAAATAATCGTTCGATTCGACCTTTAGCTTGTGGAATTGAAGTTCTAATGATTTCAACACCCAAATCATTACAACATTTTTGAAATTGAGTATAAGTATCATTTTCTGGATTCATTTTTCCTGCATCAACTTTTTTCTTATATCCAAAAACTGTTCTGTTATCAGTATAAAATGTTTTTGGTATGCCATATTTAGTTAAAATTTGATAAAAAACATTATAATAACCATCTAATGTTTCTTGATGATCAAATCATAGTCCAACAATATTTCCTGTAGCATCATCAATTGCAGCATGTAAAAATGCTTTTGGTTGATCATTGCCAAATCAATGATGATTACTGGCATCCATTTGAATTAATTCGCCAAAATTTGTTCTTCGATTTGGAATGGCAACACTTTTTAGGACTATTTGCGAAATTTTTTTATTTTTTTTAAAAAAAGATTGTTTAATTTATAAAATTTGTTAAAAAGAAGAAGAACTAAATATTTTAAGATAGGAAAAATAAAAAATGACAATTGAAATAAAAGACAAAAAGAAAAAAGTATTGTTTGATTCTAAATTTATTAGAGTAATAATAGAAAATAATTTTATTTATGTTCAAGAACCTTGATGTAATAACCAAGGAGTTGCAATATTACCCTATGTTTTAAAAGACAATCAATATCATTTTTTACAAATTCATAATGAAAATAACCCAGCTCAAAAAAAATCTAAAGTTAGTCAGTACAGTACTATTACGGGTGGTTTAGAAAATAATCAATTTTATACAACTGTTGTAAATGAAATGTTAGAAAAAACTGGAATTGATATTAGTGAAAATGTAACAATTGATAGACTTGGTCCATATTCTTTTGCAAATAAATCAAGTGATAAAAAATGATATTTATATGCAATAGGTTTAACTAATTTAAATTTAGATATAAATCAAACTTATTATGGAAAAGGTGGAGATGGTACTGATTTTGAAAAAGGAATACATGCTAATTTTGTTAACAGTTATACATTAGCAGGTAGTAATGATACTCTATCTACTAGTATTTGAGGAAGAATTGATTTAGTAAAGAGATATAAATACAATGAAACTCAAAATTTTTTAAAAAAATTAAAAGAAAAAATAAAAGAAATAAATAATATAAATAAAAAAATAGATTTAAGATTACTATTTGATGAAACATCTCTTAAAGATGAATCTTATGTAGATGTAGAACTTGAAACAAACAACACTACTGTTATTCCTAATGGTTTTCCTTTGCATTATGCAGTATATAATGCTTATTTTGAAATAGCTAAATTTTTAATTGATAATGGTGCAAATCCTAATATTGAAGATATTGGAGGAACTCCTTTACAAATTGCTATAGCAAATTTTAATAACAACATTGAAATAGTGAAATTGTTAATTGAAAAAGGTGCTGATGTAAATATTAAAAATGATAATGGTGATAGTCTTTTAGATATTGTAGTTAAGAATGATAAAATTGAAGTAGTAAAATTATTATTAAATCATTCAAATATTGATGTCAATATTAAAAATGATTATATTAAATCAATCTTTTTTTATTCTGCAAAAAATGGTCATATTAATTCTTTAAAATTGTTAATTGAAAAAGGTGCTGATGTAAATATTAAAAATGATAATGATGATAGTCTTTTAGATATTGCAGTTAATAATGATAAAATTGAAGTAGTAAAATTATTATTAAATCATTCAAATATTGATGTCAATATTAAAAATGATTATGGTTTTACTCCTTTGCATTATGCAGTAGATAATACTTATTTTGAAATAGCTAAATTATTACTTGAAAAAGGTGCTGATGTAAATTTAAAAGATATAAATGGATCTACACCTTTAGAAATTGCTGTAGCAAATCCTGATAATAATCTCAAAATGATTAAATTATTACTTGAAAATAGTGCTGATGTAAATGTACAAGATAATAAAGGTTTTACTGCTTTATATTCTGCAGTAGATAATAATGATTTTGAAATGGTTCAATTATTACTTGAAAAAGGTGCAAATCCTAATATTGAAGATAATAGTGGCAATAAACCTTTAGATTATGCATTAAGTAATGCTTATTTTGAAATAGCTAAAGTTGGAATGGCAATACTTTTTAGGACTGTTTTTTGGTAGACATTTGTTTTTCAAGATATGAGTAAACATTACTTTAGTTAGCTATATAATCATTTTACCTATTTCTCTAAAAGATTTTAAACAGGTTCTTAGATAATGCACTATTAACAATAATAGAGAGATTAAATTTTTTAAATCCCGATTTGCATTTACGTTATCCTAGTTTTACAAATAGACATCCTATAGGCGTAAATAATTTTCAAATTTTATCAGAAAATGTTTATGATTTTCAACAGAATAATCCTCATATTGTTTTTGATAGTGATTTAAATGTAACTTTTACTATTAATGAACAAAGCGTAAGATTATCGACTTTACTTAGAAATACTAATTTAGGACAAATTAGACGTAATGATCCGAGTACTATTATGGAAAGGTTATGAGAATTAAATCCTGATTTAGTTTTTCATTTCGACTTTGTGCCGGGTATAGATTTCTCTCCATTTTTAACTTCAACTACATTAATAATTCCGCTATCACATATGTTTCGTCCAAACAGTATAATATTTACAGAAAATTTGAATATTATTTATGATTGTGATTTTAGTGTTACTTTTACTACACTTGAAGATATATCAAATTATAAACCAAGTAATTTGCAGACCACTACAACAACAACCCCTTCACCTTCAGCAGGTGGAAGCGCTGTTTTGCCATCAACATCTGAACAATCTTTTAACATTGGAACTAGTTCTAGAAATAGAAATCAACACAGTAATCAAAGTACAGGCTCTAGAACAAATCAGAAACCAAAGTGTGATATTTTAAAAACACAAATTATTGATCAAAAATTATTAGATATTTATTACACCACATCTACAGAAAGTAAAAATAATGTAAGAAAAAAACTAACAGAAATTTATGGATAACATTTTACTGATGCTAGTTGAACACAATTTGAAAAAATTGTTGAATTGCATAAATATGGAATCGTTTTTATAACACCTAATAAAAATGAATATTTATTAAAAGGTCTAGCTACTACCACAACTATGAGTATTCCACCTGCATATAAAGTTGTTAAATGAATAAGTTCTCCACAAGCTACAACAGTAGTTGAAACAGAAGAAGCAGTGCCTTTATTAGAGGTTGGTGAAGAAGGTGCGATTGCTATTGGCGAAAAGAGGTTGTGTTGAAGGTGGTGCATCTGTTATGATTGAAGGAGGGCCTATTGGATGAGTTGTGGGTGGAGTAATTATAGTTGGTGGAATAGCATATTTAGTGTATAATTGATCGCATGCTCATAATGCTGATATCAATTCCCATAATCAATATAATAAAATAGAAAAATATTACATACCTTTAGACAATAAAACTCCACAATATACAGAATCAAGTAAAATTAAATTAGGTATTAGTAATGATATGTGAATAAAATTAGCAGAAATTTATCAAGATAATAAAGATGACTATCAACTTTTTGAAAAAAAATTTTAAGTGAAATTACTAAATTTCCACAATTGATAGGAACCTTAGCAAATAGTTTAAGTGATAGTAATTTAAAAACTTTGGTTAAAGTTATGTATAATAATTTTTTAGAAATAAACATTTTTTATATGATGACCAATCAACATGGATGAAAGATTGTAACAAATGCTGTTGGAAATTACTTAGAAATTGAACCAGAATAAAGTTAATAAATTTTCCTATAAAAGAATTATAAAACATAACATATTAGGCTTATTACATAATTAAAATTTTAATTTTGGAATAAGTCATAATAATAATTATGAAAATTTTTTTATTTTTAGTAAAATTAAGTGTAAAATTAATAATATTATAAAGAAGTGGAAGTGACAAAATGAGTCAAAACATTATTTTTGCTTTTGAAATTATTGCCTTAATTATCGCTATATTATTAGTAATTTTAGGTTTATTACAAGGTAAAAAAAATCATAATGGACTTGGTGCTTTAAGTGGGGGTAATCAAGAATTATTTGCTAGTACTAAAGAACGTGGTTGAAGTAAGTTATTTTCTATTGCCACTTTAGTATTAGGTATATCGTTATTTACTATGGCAATAATAGTAAGAATTCTTATTAATACTATTGGAGTTATAAATTAATGATAATTATTTTATAAAAAGGCACACTAAAATGTGCCTTTTTATAAATTTTAAAAGATAGATTATAATTAATTATATAATTAGGATAAAGTTGGGATTGATTGAAATGAAGCAAGAGATTATTAATGAGTTACAAAATAGTATTACACCTTTATCAACGGTTGATTTAACAGTGAAACTTAATATTACTAATCATCATCAACAGCAAGAACTTATTGCTGATTTAGAAGAATTGAAAAATAGTGAAATTATTTTGGAAAATAAAGAACAACAATTTTATATGCTAAAAAATAATAATTTATTTATTGGTAAAATTCAAATTACTAAAAAAGGATTTGGATTTGTTAAATTATTAAATAGTGAAGAAGAATATTACGTTAATATAAAAAACATAAATAATGCGTTAAATAATGATGAAGTATTATGTAAGTTAGTAAAAATTAATAATCAGAATGATGAGGCTGTAGTATTAAAAATTATTAAACGTGATACTAATCTTCTTGTTGGTACTGTTATTGTTAATGCAGATACGAAAGTAAAAACATTATTAATTCAAAATGCAAAGTTACAACAGTATGAAGTTAATATTTTAAATCCTGATAAAGCGTTAGAAAATAATAATGTTGTTGCAAAAATTAAAAATTTTGAACAAAATATTTTTAATGTTACTATTACTAAAATATTGGGTAATATTAATGATCCTGGTGTTGATATTTTAGCTGTTATTTATGAAATTGGCATTAAAGCACAATTTGATGTTGAAACATTAGCAGCAACAGATAAGGTGCCAGTAACAGTTTTAGAATCAGATAAAATTGGTCGTATTGATTTGACTAAAGAGTTATTAGTTACAATTGATGGTAAAGATGCTAAAGATTTTGATGATGCTATTTGTGTTACTAAACTAGCTAATGGTAATTATCGTTTAATTGTAGCTATTGCTGATGTTAGTCATTATGTAACAGAAAATAGTCCTTTAGATGAAGAGGCATTTAATCGCGGTACATCTGTTTACTTAGCAGATCGTGTTATTCCTATGTTACCAACGCAGTTATCAAATGGTATTTGTTCTTTAAATGAACAAGTAGAACGTTTATGTATGGTTTGTGATATGGAAATTGATAAGAATGGTTTAACAGTAAAACATAAAATTTATCAGGCATTTATGAAATCAGCAAGAAGAATGAATTATGACGAAGTAAATGATGGATATAATGGTAAAAATCCAAATTTTATTAAAACACATCCACAAATTTGAGAAATGTTACTAAAAGCAAAAGAATTGCACCAAATTTTATGAAAGTTTAAACAAGATGCTGGAGTAATTGATTTTGAAATTAATGAAGCAAAAACAATTATTAATGACAATGGAGAAGTAACTGATATTATTTTAAGAACTCGTGATATCGCTGAAAAATTAATTGAAAATTTTATGATTAGAGCTAATGAAGTAGTTGCTAAAACTGTATTTGATATGAAATTACCTTTTATTTATCGTGTTCATGAACATCCTCGTTCTAAAAAAATGCATCAAATGGTTACAATTCTGAAATTAATGGGCATTAAACTAAATCCAAAAATCACAAATATTAGTTCAAAAGATTTACAATTATTATTAAATTCTTTAAAACAATTACCAACATTTCAAGTTTTATCAACTTTATTATTAAGAAGTATGGAAAAAGCACAGTATACTAATAAATGTATTGGCCATTTTGGACTTGCTAGTGATTATTATACACATTTTACTTCGCCAATTAGACGTTATCCTGATTTAATAGTTCATCGTTTATTGCGCCAATATATAGTTAAAAGAGAAATAAATGCTAAAATAATTGAGAAATATCAAAGTTTTACTAATTGAGCTGCTGAGCAATCTAGTAATATGGAATTAAAAGCATTAGAGTGTGAACGAGCTGTAGATCAAATGAAAAAAGCAGAATACATGATGCAATTTATTGGTCATAAATTTGAAGGTATAATTTCTAGTGTAACTGGCTTTGGATTATTTGTTGAGTTAGATAATACAATTGAGGGTTTAATTAGAATTTCAGACATGACTGATGATTATTATATTTTTAATGAAAAAGCAATGATTTTGTTTGGTGAAAGAAAACGAAAACAGTATGCTCTTGGTCAAAAGGTCAGTGTTCTTGTTAAAAGTGCAAATAAAGTTGCTAGAACTATTGATTTTATTTTAGAAGAAAATGGTCAGCAAAATAAAAACCGTGATAAAAATAATAATAATCAATCATCAAAAATGTATAAAGCAAATAATTTTAAATATAGAAAAAAGATAAAACTAAATGGTAAAGTTAAAAAAAATAAAAGTGAAAAGAAAAATGGAGTAAAAAAATGAAAATACAAGGGCAAAAAAGATTAATTCAACAAAGCAATCTTAACATTGAATGCTATTATTATAATTATTTTAAATCGCCAGGCTTAAAACAATATCCGGATTTATTATGAGTTAATGAAGATTATAACTTAATTAAGCAAGTAAATATTGAACAAGATACTGTAATAAGATTAGCAACTAATTTATTTGAAGTTGGTCAAAAATTTAATTTGTTTGAAAATTTAGATTATTTTATTATGATGCCAAAAAAACCTACTTCAGTTAGTAGTTTAGAATTAGTAATAATTGAATTAGTTAAAATTATTAAAAAAAAATTAAATTATGAGATATTATTTATTAATAATATTTTCCAAGTTGATAACTACCGTAAATTTTGAGAAAATAAATTAAAAGTTAGCGAAAGACAAATGGAAATTACTAATAAAATTCATTTATTACCTAAATATATTAAATTTTTTAATAAAAAAAACATTATTATTATTGATGATATAGTTGCCTCAGGGATTTCTATTGCCCAAACTATTTTAGAAATTATCAATAATAACAATGATTTTAAAATTAAAGCTTTGTGTTATGGTTCAATTTATAATTGAGAAGAAATTTATAAATAGTTAAAAGAGTTTCCTAATTTTTTTCTTTTTTTCTTCTAATGAGTCTGATTCAGATATATTATAAGAATCTTCAATATTATTTATAAATGCATAATTAATTTCAGCATTAATTTGATTTTTAGCAATAAGTTTTAAAATAAAATCAGCAGTATCTGCTTCTAAAGCAAATGTGTAAATTTCAAATTCATCTTCATTAATAATTTCCGTTTTCGTAGAAATTTTTAAAATATGATTTTGTTCATCAATAATAATTTTGCAAACCTCAAGTTTTTTACCAGTTAAAATCTTATAAATAATTACTTTATCATTATTATTTTTATCAAAACCCAAATCGCCTTGATAAAATTGACTATTTTTTACTGCTGTTGGTTTAGTATTTAACTCTCCTGCCATGTCCTTAGACTCCTTTCAGTTGTTTATTAATATATAAAATTAACAAAAACCCGTAAAACAAATATAAAATCTATTTCTTGGGTCGCTATACAACAAATATTAATTTTATGTTTAATTTTACATTAATCATTGCTAGAAAAACTATTGATTAATCTAACCTTCATTAGATTATAGCATGTTCTTAATAAAAAACAAATTTAAGTAAGTATTTCAGTATTTATGAAATTATTATTATATAATCTAATTATAAAGTTTATGAAAATAATGGTGGAAACAATGAAAATAATTGCAAAAAATAAAAAAGCGTACTTTAATTATGAATTATTAGAAAAATTAGAAGTGGGAATTGTTTTGACTGGTTCTGAAATTAAATCAATTCGTTTAGGTAATGTATCTTTACAGGATAGTTATGTAACTTTTAGTAATAATGAAGCTTATATTATTAATATGAACATTACTACTTATAAATTTACTACTAGTTATATACTTGATCCATTAAGAAAAAGAAAATTACTTTTAAATGCTCGTGAAATTAAAAAAATTCAACAAGAACAAAAGCAAAAAAACTTAACTGTTGTTCCAACAATGATATATTTAAATAGTAAAAGTAGAGCAAAGTTAGAAATAGCATTGGCTCGTGGTAAAAAAAATTATGATAAAAGAGAGACCATTAAAAATCGTGATGCAGTAAGACAAATCAAAAAATAATAATTTAATTAAGAAAGGAAAAAACTATGATAATATGATTACCTTTCTTAATAATCTTTTGTTTATTTACAAGTTTTTATTTATTTTTTCTTTTTAAGCAAAAGATAAATAAGTGGCAATGATTATTTATTAGTTATTATTTTTTTCTTTATCTTGGTATTAATAGTTTAAAAGCTATTAATAATTTTTTAGTTTTATCATTAACTAATTTAGTAACTGAAGCAATTAGTATTACAGTGATTATTTCGTTTACTGTAATTATTTTTGCTATACCAGCTACTTTTTTTACTGCAAAATTTAAAAAAAGAAAGTTGTATATTTGATGAATGCATAGTTGACTTTTGGTTACTTGCTGTTTAGTTTTAATTGTACCAAATTTTTGTTCTTTGATTTTGTTAAATATTGCGTTAGGAATGAGTACTGCATCATTGGGAGTTCATGAATTAATGTTCAATGAACAATATTTTGTAAAATCACATGCTTTTTTAACTTTTACTATACTTATTGTTCCGGGATTATTGGCAAGTTTAATTATTATACCAATTAATATGCTTACGCTTAATATTTCAACTATTACAATTTCAAAAATCAGTTATTTTATTATTGCTGCTTTGTGTTTTTTCATTTTGACTTTTTTCATGTCTTTTCTTTTGCGAGAAGATCCAAAAAATATGGGTATGCATGATGAAATAGTTTTAAAAAAAATTAAAACTTTTTCTCAATGAAAAATAATAATTTTAATTATCTTTGGATTAACTATTTATTTAATTTATTATTTAATGAATTCTCAATTTTTTAATTATAAAATAAGTAATATTGATCAAAGATGGCATGTTTATAAAACTTTATTTACTACTTTGCCACAAGTAATTGGTGTTTTTTTATTGGGATGATGATTATATTATTTTTTCAGTGCTAATATTGCTTTATATTTTGGTTTTGGAATCTATATAGTAAGTATTATGATTAGTTTAGTAACTATTAATATTTACGCAGTTTTGATTTCACAAATTTTATCCAATATTGCTTTTGGCATTTGCAGTTTTGTTATATATAGTTTGGTTTTAGATTGAAATTATCGACAATTAATGCCTATCACAGGAATTTATGCATCATGTATAGCTATTTTAACTTGTAGTGTTGATTTACTCGATAGTTTTATTAATTATAATTTAATTACTTTAAATAATGAAATAATGTTTTATATTGGTAATATTATTGCGTTATTAACTGTTATTAGTTTAATATTTATTACGTTATTTTCTTCAAATTATTGAGTGACAGAAAAGCATCATGTTTTAACAAATCACAATTGAAATAAAATTTAAGTATATTAAATACTTTACTACATAAAATTATATAAAATATGGTCATGCCATTATAAAAAAAATAAGAATTTAAGAGAAGTTTTTTTATGTCTGAAAAAAGTAAAAAAAAGAAAATTATTACTGCAATTGTTGGTGGTACTACTTTAGTTGGTGGAGCCACTGCTGGTATTTTGTATACTTCTGATATAGAAGCAAAAAACGAGGAAGAAAATGAAAAAGAAAAAAAATAAAATCACAATCTAATTCAAAGATTTTATTACCTAAACCACCAAATTCAAATAGACAATCAAATCGTTATAAATATACAATAATACAACAACAAGATACAATTTACGTTGATAGTAATGGAGAAGAGCAAACAACTAGTAAAATAGACTTATCAGATATAAAAACTATTGAAATTGTTCAAATTGGATTTTATGAAAATAAAATTGGAGAAATTCAAGCTGTTAAAATGCCAAAAACAATTCAAAAAGTGCCAGATCAGTTACCATCAGAAATAACAAGTACAAAACAGATGTTTCAAAGTGCTTCATCATTTGATCAAGATATTTCGGGTTGAGATGTTTCAAATGTTACAGATATGAGTGATATGTTTGCATATGCAACTTCATTTAATCAGAATATTTCAGTTTGAAGAGTAGAAAAAGTAAAAATTATGAGAGGTATGTTTTTTAATGCACATGCTTTTGATCAAAATATTTCAAGTTGAAATGTAAATAAAGTGACAGATATGCATGGTATGTTTGCTGGTGCAAGAAAATTTAATCAAGATATTTCGGGTTGAGATGTTTCAAATGTAATAACTATGCATTCTATGTTTGCCGGTGCAATAACGTTTGATCAAAATTTATCACAATGAAATGTTTCAAAAGTAATAATTCATGATAATTTTGCCATTAATTCTTGAATTAGTAATAGCATTGATAAATTGTCAAATTTTAATTTTTAGATTTTATAATTTATGATGAAAGTTTGAAAGAATTATTAGTAATTTTTAAGAAAACCAAAAATTGCTTTATAGTAGAAAGTAATGTATAATATTAGCGGGGATGTTCTGGTTTCGACAGGAGTGAACAACTAATTGTGGCAGTGGTTTGGTAGACCATAATACTACGAGGTTTCATAACCGGAAAACAAACTAAAACCGTAGTACCTAACTGATTCACAACAAAGTTAAACAACTTTGGATTTGGTTTAGGAAATCAAGCAGTTTTACCTGCTTAATTACTTAAGAAGTAAATACTACCGTTACTAATAGCAAGTTTATCATTATTAGTAACGTATCATAGGATAAACTAGAAAAAATGATGTTAATAAATTTTTTCGAATTTCCATTAACTAGCTATTCATAATTTCGTATAATTTATTATTAAATAGTGATTTTTCTAAATTATACTAAACTGTAGATACAGTTAGTCAGTTAACTTTTGGACGCGGGTTCGATCCCCGCCATCTCCACCATAAATTAAATGCACAATTGTGCTTTTTTTATTATTTAATTTAATAATTAATTATAAATACCTTTATAAAATTTTAATTAGTGAAATAAATAATAAAAAAATATTTAAATATTTTATGAATAATATTGTAAAACAAGTTGCAAATAGTAACTAGTCTTGGTAATATTGAAAAGTCTTTAAATTTTTTTAATTATATTTGGAGCCGTGGCCAAGTGGTTTAAGGCATAAGTCTGCAAAACTTTGATCGTCGGTTCGAATCCGATCGGCTCCTCCAAAATATTAATAATATTTGCAAATATACTTGTAAATATTACTTTTAATAAGTTATAATTGATTAGGTTTAATGATTTAATGAGTTACTATAAATTTTAGTAATTAAATGCGCCTGTAGATCAATTGGATAGATCGTTTGACTACGGATCAAAAGGTTGTGGGTTCAAGTCCTGCCAGGCGCACCATCGGGATGTGGCTCAGCTTGGTAGAGCGCTCGGTTTGGGACCGAGAGGTCGCAGGTTCGAATCCTGTCTTCCCGACCATTATTAAATAAGGGCCCTTAGCTCATTTGGTAGAGCGCCTGCCTTGCACGCAGGAGGTGGTCGGTTCGATCCCGATAGGGTCCACCATTATATATTGGTTAAACATTTAAACTAAAACTGGCGAGGTAGCTCAGTTGATTAGAGCGTTCGGTTCATACCCGAGAGGCCATGGGTTTGAGTCCCATCCCCGCTACCATAGTCTCTAGGACCCTTAGCTTAGTTGGTTAAAGCTCCCGGCTCATAACCGGGCGAGCATTGGTTCGAATCCGATAGGGTCCACCATACTTAAATACTCGGAGGCTTACCCAAGTCCGGTTGAAGGGAACAGTCTTGAAAACTGTCAGTGCGCAAGTGCTCGAGGGTTCGAATCCCTCAGCCTCCTCCATTATTATTAAATTTTATACATCGCGGAGTGGGGAAGTGGTATCCCGTCGGGCTCATAATCCGAAGATCATTGGTTCAAATCCAGTCTCCGCAACCACGGTCTTGTGGTAAAGTGGTTAATACGCCTCCCTGTCACGGAGGAGATCGCGGGTTCGATCCCCGTCAAGACCGCCATTTAGAAAATAAAACATAAGCAGTATTAATTTAGAGAGTAAGTAAAAGGTCTTACTCTTTTTTTTATTGGTATAATGAATAATTATTTTACTCATTATGGAAGAAAGTTTTTGATTGATTAAGTAAATTAAGAATATTAAAATACACGTATAGTTTAAATAATAAATATAATTTTATTTAAATTTAACTATTATTTAATAATAGTTTTTAATTTTTAAAAAGGAGCGAAAATATGATAAATAATTTATTAATTTTTAATAACTCATCTTCAAGTATCGTAATTAGCAATAATGTTGAGACATTGATACCAGTGAATAATGCATTAACATTAGAAAATGGTATCAATGAACCAATTTTAAAAAATATATTATCATTAAATTTTTTATATAATATTGAAATGAGTTCTAAAGAACAACTACAATTACTAACGGCAGAACAATTACAATTATTAACGCAAAAACACATTAAAATGTTTAATAAAAAACAAATTCAAGCATTTACAGAAGAACAAATACCACATTTCACAAAAGAACAAATTCAAGTATTTACTTTACAACAAGTTTCATGATTTACTAAAGAGCAGAATTCATGATTTACTAAAAAACAACTTGCAGCCTTTACACCGGCACAAGTTTTAAAGTTTAAGAATAAAAGAATCAAAAAAATAATTCAAAGAGAACAATTTCAAACATTTACATTAAAACCAATAAAAGTAACTTCATTAAGTTTAAATAGAAAAAAACGTTCGACTCGTTCGAATTTACAAATGTATACTAGTCAGAAAATTAAATCATTAACAGAAAAGGAAATTTCAGAATTTACACCACAGAACAAATTCAAGCATTAACATTAAAACAAATTCAAGCATTTACAGAAGAACAAATTCAATCTTTTACAGAAAAACAAATTCAATCATTTACACCAGAACAAATTCAATCATTCACAAACGAACAAATACCAAAATTTGAACTAGAACAAATAGAAAAATTTACAACTGAACAAATAGAAAAATTTACAACTGCACAAATTCAAGCATTTACTCCTGACCAAATTTCATGATTTAATCAAGAACAATTGGCAACATTTAAATTAGAGTCAGAGCAAGTTGAAAACAATAAATTAGTTTCAATGTCTTTTTGAATTTTACCTATTTTTTCTCTTTGTTTAGTTGGAGGTTTAATAGGTTTTATTTTAAAAAAAATTAGAACTAATTTTAAATCAAATAATAACTTAGAACCTGTTTAAAATCTTTTAGAGAAATAGGGTAAAATGATTATATATTTTAAGATAAGAGGTATATATGCGTAAAAATTATCCTAGTAATGTTAGCAAAGAGCAATTTGAAAATATAAAATCAATTTTAGAAAATACTAAAAAGAGAACTAAACCAAGAAGCTTAGATTTATATGAAGTATTTTGTGCAGTTTTATATGTATTAAAAAGTGGTTGTCAATGAAGAATGTTACCAAAAGATTTTCCAAAATGACAAATTGTATATTATTATTTTCAAGTTTGAAGTAAAAATAATGGTAAAGAACCTAGTGTATTACAATTAGTTTTAAAAAAAATTAGTCATGGCATTTCGTATCAATAATGGTAGAAAAGAACAAACTAGTTTTTGTATAATTGATTCACAAAGTGTTAAAAATACAGATACTACTGAAAATAAAGTGTAACCCATCCAAAAGGTTATGATGCTGGTAAAAAGATTTCAGGAATAAAGCGTCATATTGCTGTTGATTCTCAAGGTTTACCACATGCAATTTACATAACCACAGCAGAAAAAACAGATCGTAACAGTGCTATAATAATGATTGAAAATGAAAAAGAGAATCTTTCTGCAGTTCAAAAAATACTAGTAGATGCTGGTTATACTGGTGAAAAATTTGCTTCTAAAATTAAAACAATTATAAATGCAAATGTTGAAGTTATAAAACGTAATGAATTACATTCTTTTGTAGTATTACCAAAAAGATGAGTTGTAGAACGAAGTTTTTCATGATTAGAAAAATGCAGAAGATTATGAAAAAATTGTGAAAAAAAATTAAATACTAGCTTACAAATGGTTGTTCTTGCCTTTATTTCAATTTTATTGAAAAGATTTTAAACAGGTTCTTAGAAAGAAATAATGCAAATAAATCACAAGAATTAATAAATATAAATAATGAAGAAGAAATATTAATTATGGATAATATTGAATTACAATCTGTATGTGATGAAAATGTAGAAAATCTAAATAATGAAGTTGATAAGTGAAAACAAATAAACTCAATAGATTTATCATATTCTCACTCAAAATTAGCAAGTGCAAATATTTCTGGATACTCCATATAATCGAAAAAATATTTAAACAATATTATATTATTAAAATAAACAATAATTATTGAAAATTATTGTTTATTTTTCATATTACTTGTAGTTAAAAATAGATATTATTAATTATGTTTGTATTTATTTTAAAATAATAATTTGATTATTTTATATATTTAAAATTCGGATATAAGTTAACTATATAGTTTTTAAATAAAATGCATTATAATTATTTTATAGGATGGGTGAAAGATATGGATAAATCATTAGATAAACAATTTTTAACTACAAGTAATCTTATTGGTCAAAAAGAGTTAAAGAAATTAAAGGAAACTCCTTTACCTTCATTATTAGATTTAAATTTAACAAGAGTTTACTTTACTAGTCTTGGTGATGGTTTTTCGCGAATATTTATTTTAACTATTCAAATTTTTTGAATTGGCTTGATTTTTTTTAATGGCATTGGTTTTGGTCAATTGGTTGCTAATCTTCCTGGTATACCATCAGCACCAGTTTTTCAAAGTGCAATATTAAAAGTAGTAGCAATGTTAGTTACTGTTTTATTTGCTTTTATAATTTTAATTATGATTTTACCCGTTTTTTTATCTAAAACTATTAGAGGTATTGGTTTAAGTTGTTTATTTTTTTTAATATTTGGTTCTATTGTTAATTTAATAATTATTGGTATTAGTTTTTTTATGTTTTCTTATAGTGACAGTCCTTATCGAATCACAGTATTGATTTTCGCGGTTATAGCACTCTTATTATGATGAATTGCTATTTTGCATTGATGATTAAATACTATTGAAAATAAAAAATATTTAATTAAAAGTATTATTAAAATGTATGAATTAAGTTTTAGATAATGGAAATTTAGGTGAATAATATATGGCTAAAAAGAAAGATAATGATGATTGAAGAAAACTAAATAATATTACTAAATACGTTACTGGTAAAGTAGAACCAGTAAAAGTAAAAAAAACTTTTCTGACAATAACTATTTCTTTAATTATGATAATTTGTTTAGCAATTAGCACTTTTTTTATTGCTCTTGCTATGCAGAGTGCTTTTAATATTGGTGATTTTAAACAAAATATTCCAGAAGAATCAATTATTGTTGATATGAATGATGTTCCAATTGATAGTAGTAATAAAAATTTACGTTTGCCATTTTTTGAAGAAGAATCAAAAAAACAAGTTTTTGATTTATTAATAAAAGAATCTTGATGAGATAGTTTTTTTCCAACTAATATTACTAATTATGATTTCACTTTTTATAAACCCAATAGTAATGATGAATTAGATAAGAGTTTAATTCAAACTGATGGTGTTACTAAATTTGATTTAAAATTAAAGTTACAATCTTCATTTATTGAATTTAAAATACCAGTAATTGCATTAATTAAAAATACTGCTAAATTTTATGAAAAATTTATGATGTTTAATCAATTTGAAGGAAAATTTAGTAAACATGTTTCAGGAAAATTTCCAAATGGTAGTGATTATTTGCAAGAACAATGAACACATGGTTATTTACCAACTAATTTTTATTATGCGGATAAAATTGATAATACTGTTATTTATAAAACAATCGAAGATGAAATTAATAAATTTATTAATGATTATAAAGAAGAATTTGCTAGTGATACTCATCTTTATCCAATAATATCAACAATTCCTTTAGCAGATATTGATTTTAATGATGTAGATACTATTAAACCATATTTCGAACTAGTTCATAATCCCGAATTAAATTATGTTGGTAATGCTGTGAATAGTTCCAAAGAATATGTTAATCTTTATTCATATTCTTCAAATTTTCCATTAAAACCTTTTTATATAACATATGTTTCTAATCCAAATGTTGTTTATGATTTCATTGATTTAAAACCAACAAGTATTGAAGAGGTTATTGATTATCTTAAAGTTAATCCTATTGATTTTGTTCCTTTTAGTATGGTACAAGAAGCAGTAGATAGTGATGAATCATTAATAAAATATAGTCCTCCACATGTATTATTGACTAGTGATAATAGTGGTAATCATTTTAAATATAAGGAATTGAGTTATTATTTTGGCTTTTCAAATTCAATAAATAATAGTATTGAAAATATTAATGTTAATGATTATATTAATATTGGTGATTTAGAAACTTTTTTAGAAAATAAATATTGACAAGAAATGTATCAATTTGCAAAAAATAATTCTCCTTTTTTCTTATTAGATTATCCTGATTCGACGGTTGTTCCAAATATTAATTGAAATTTTGTTATTAAATCACTTGCTACTTTTAAAGGATATTTTGTTAAAGCTTTAAAGGTGCAAATTAATGAGTTAAGTGCTTTTACTTTTTTAGATATTGATGGTAATAATTTATCATTAAAGGCAACTGATATTATTAAGACTAATGATATTAAAAAAATTAGATTTCATATTGGAAAAGATTTGATAAGCAGTGACTATGTTCCCAAGCCCCATAGTTTTAATTTTACTTTTAAAGTAAAGTGAATTTAAATACTTAAAAATAAGTATTGATTTTATGAAAATGGGTTAAATTTTGATAACTATAATTTAATATTCATACTACTTATATAAAATAGTTTTAATTATATAGGTTATTAATTGTAAAATTAATATAAATTTGTTATTATTCTTGTGTATAAAAAATATAAATAATATAGTAGTTTTTAACCCATTGTTGTTGAGATAAAAGCAAATGGGTTTTTATTTTGAAAGGAAAATTATAAATGATATTGCAAAAATATAAAAAATTAAAATTAGTAACCTTATTTTTATTTATTTTAACTATTTTAATTATGGTAATTGGTTTAATGTTAATTGGTTTTTCTAATTTTAATAAAAGTTTTTTTGAACATCTTAAATTATATAAAGAAAAAAGACTTATTATAGAAATAACAATAGAAATAACAAATGGATTTAGTTTATTAAATTATATGAGTGTAAATTATATTTTAAATCATTCTGCAGAAAATATATGTTCATCAGTAGTTCATAATTATGATGGTTATTATGATTGAGTTCAATTACAAATTGGAGTTATTTTTTGTATAATTTTAACTCCAATTTTTGGATTTTTTACTATTGCATTAACTTTTTTAATTATTGGTTTAAAAGTAAAAATAAAAAATAATAATTTTTGAGATGCAATCCAAAAATGTGAAATAATTAACAGTTATTATGTTCATTAGGTATTTTGTTTTTAAAAAATATATTAAGTATTATTTTTAGTGAATCAACAAAATGTTTTATTTTATATAATGATTTATAATGATTTATAATTTCTTATTTATTTAAAAAATATTTTTAATAATTATTTAATTTTGGATGGTCAAAGTTAAATAATTATTTTTTTGTTTTTAATTTTGCCATATTATATTTTAAAAAAAATAAATTTAAATTTGATAATTTTGTAAAATTGAACACTTATAATTTTGATTTATATCAGATACTATTATTAAGTTTTAATACCTAAAATAAGTTATAATATAAATAAAAAATAAGGGGTGTTAGATATATGGAAGAAAAAAAAGATGACTTAAAAAATACTCCATTGTCAAATGTTGATAATAGTATTATCAAACCAAATAATGATAATCCATCATTTAAAGATATTGAAGAACAACGTTTTACTACTTATAATCCGTTATTAAGTGATAGTATTAAATTTAAAAGAATGTATTGAAGTTCAAAAATGGAAAATATTGCTCGTATTTTGTTACTTACAGTTTCTTGTTTTCATTTAATTTTTTCTTATTTTTTAGCTAACAATTTGGTTAATCAAATTTTGAGTAATAAAGGTAGTAACATGAACCCAACTTATATAATTTATATATTTTTAATTATAACTCTGGGATTTAATTTTATATTTTATTTACCAGTAGCGATTGGTCGCACTGCTAGTGCTATGTTTGGATGATCAATTGTTTATATTATTTTAGCAATTGCTTATTTTATAGTTTTAGAAGTATTTTGTACAATTTTGTTAGTGGTTAATGGATTAGTAAATGAAACTGTTTCTGCAGAAGTTTCAATATTTATGATTATTGTTTTACTAATAACTGTTTTATGATTAATTGCTGCTTGTTTATTAATTGTTAAAAGTGATGATGTAAGAAGAGAATTAAGTGTCGAATAAATAATAAGTAAAGGAGAATATAAATGAGTACAGATAGTTTACTTTCTAAGCGAATTGAACAATTAATTAAAGTAATTAGCGCTGATGTTTATGAAAAAGAAACTGTTTTTAAACTTGCTATTTTGGCGTTATTATCAGGAGAATCAATATTTTTATTAGGATTACCAGGAATTGCTAAATCATTAATTTCACGACGAATTAAATATGCGCTCCATGATGGGCGAAATTTTGAATATTTAATGAATCGTTTTTCTACTCCAGAAGAAATTTTTGGACCAATCTCAATCAAAGATTTATTAAAAGGTAACTATGTAAGAATTATTGATCAATATTTGCCTGCTGTTGATATTGCTTTTTTGGATGAAATTTGAAAAGCAGGCCCTTCAATTCAAAATACATTACTAACTATTATTAATGAAAAAATCTTTCGTAATGGTGGTGTTGATATCAAAGTACCATTAAAACTATTAATTTCAGCTTCCAATGAGTTACCAGAAAGTGGTAAAGGTTTAGAAGCTTTATTTGATCGTTTTATTATTAGAATGATAGTTTATGGTTTAACTAATGAAGAAAATTTTAATGATATGTTAGAAAGTATTACTAGTTTAGAAGTAAAAGTTCCACTTGAATTACAAATTAAAACTTCTGAATATGAAAAGTGATTAAAAGAATTGGAAACTACTGTTACTTTAAGCAAAGAAACATTAAATTTTATTTCTCGTTTTCGTAAAATTTTAACAGAAGCAACTAATGGTAAAGCTTACATTTCTGATCGAAGATGAAAAAAAATTGCTAAATTAATAAAAGCTTCAGCTTATTATAATGGTAGAACAACTACTGATAAGCCTGATTTATTGATTATTCCTTACTGTATTTGAGATAATGAAGATCAAGAAAAAGAGTATACAAAACTTTTCAATGAAGCATATTGTGAAGATTTAACTTACACATTGAAACAAAATCAGATTGAACTGGAAAGTGAGTTGGAAACATTAAGTAATAATGCCGAAAACATTAAAGATAGTCAAAATCAACCATCTATTTACTCCAATCCATTTTCTAAACAAATTAAAGGCATATATTATCGTTTATTATGACATAGTGATGAGTTTCCAATTTGTTTTATTAGTAGAAAGGATTTTCAGTTATTATTACGACGTAATAAAAAGAGTCATAATATTCAATTATTTTATGGTAAAAGTTTAAGTAAAATGGAAGGTAATCAGAAGTTTGAGTTGCAATTAAAGAATTCTAGTGAATTAATAAATATTACAAATAATTCTATAATTCAAGTTGAATTAACTAATACTGATAGTAAATCACAATTTGGAAATATTAATAGTCAAATGAAAGATTTAAAGCAACAAATTAATGAATTAAAAGTACATTTTGAACAAGAATATCATCGTTTAAGTAAAACCGATTCTATATTTTTTGATGAACAATTTAAATCACTATTAGAAATGGCATTTTTTGATAAAATTTCACAAATACCAGAAGCAGAAACCGAAACGACTCTTTCATCAGAATCACTAACTGAAGATTCACCAATAACTATTTCAAATGTTAATGATACTAATAATAATAATTCTGATATTAATTAAGATAGGTGATTATTATGGAACAATTAATTGAATCCCATGTTTCACAAATTTTAGAAACTAAATTGAAAAAAATGTCTTTATCAGAAACAAATTTAAGTAGTTTTACTTGATTTAAAAAAAATTTTGCTTGATTAGCTCCAGAATTTGATCAACAAATTAGTCATTTTTATTTAAATGAAGTTTTAGAAAAAAGTAAAAATATTGTTATTAGTCCCATCATTAAAAGAGAATTACGATTATATTTCTGAGTTATGATTAATGGTATTGATAGATTAAAAAATAATTGACAAGAAATTTACACTAGGGCAAAAATTCTTGATTCACCAATGATTAATTATTTTCATTATTTTCAAGAAAAATTTAAGGATCGTAAACTTAATAGTAAATTAACTTTTGATAATTTTATAAGACATTGAGAAAGTTTAATTGTTCAAAGAATTGTAAATTATAAATTATTTGAAACTATGCAAATGCGTCAAAAATATTTAACAATGTGAAGTAATAATATTAAAATTATTAATGAAGTAAGACATATTGTTGGTTTTGCTTGAAATTTTTTTGGACGATTTTGAGAAGGAGATTTAAATGATTTTAAAAAAATTAATTTAAATACTATTATACAATATGGTGAAATTTTAAATAAGAATCCATCTATTATTGAAATTGCTAGACTACTTGGTCGTTGAAAAGGAATTTCGGGTTTAACAGAAAAGCAGGTTCATCAAAAAGTACAAATTGAATATCAATTAAAGCCATTAGGAAAATGGCCTGAAGAAATAGTAGGAATTACCGAGGGTAAAGATTTAGAACATTTATTACCATTAGAATTAGTTAATCTTGCTATTCCAGAGTTAAATGCTATTTTTTATAAAAAATTTGTTGAAGAAAAGTTAGCAATTACAGAGTTTGAATCAATGGATTTAGTTGCCACTGAACATCTTGTTGAAGAAGTTGTAGAAGTACCAATTCCCGAAAGTGAAGGCCTTTTTATCTTATGCATTGATACATCTAAATCGATGAGTCATAGTCCAGAAATTATTGCAAAATCAATTGCGCTTGCTATTAGTAAAATTGCTTTACAAGAAAAAAGACCATGCTATATGATCAATTTTTCTGGTAAATTTGAAACTTATGATTTATCTAATTTAGTTTCATCAATTCCCAATCTAATTCATTTTTTAGGTCATAGTTTTAAAGGACATACTAATATTAATCCAGCTATTAGTCACGCTTTAACAATTATGCAATCTAAAACATATCATAATGCAGACTTATTGGTAGTTTCTGATTTTTTATCTGCTAATATTACTAAAAATAATATTAATTTAATGTTGCAACTAAAAGCAAAATCTAATCGCTTTCATGCTATTAATATTGCTTCTTCAACATTGTCTAATAATTTTAAAAAATATTTTACTAATTATTGACATTATGATCCTCGCGATCCATTTGCTGCGCGAAAAATTGCATTAAATTTAGTTAAAACTAAAAATAAATCTTAATCTTAATTTTGATAGTTATTTTTTTGCTTTAATAATGATAAAATATTATTAGAGTGAAAAAGTAAACTGATAATGAGAGATGGATAATATGAAAAAAAATAATTTAATTTTAAGCAAAACATTAGTTATTATTAGTGTTTTAACAGTAACAATTAGTTTATCAATTTTTCCATTATTTAATTGAGGTGTTCCATTAAAAAACAATATTGCTATTATTATTATTGCTTTAATCGTTAATAAAGAACCAATTACTAGTAGTTTTTATAAACAATTAATGACTAGTGATAGTATAGTTTCTTTATATACTTTTGGAACATTATTGATTTTTAATTTAACTTATTTAATACCATTAATTTTTATTAAAAAACCTTTTTCAAGATCAGTTTTTGCTATACACATGTTATTAATAACCTTAGTATTGATACTTTTTGTATTAGTACTTTTTAATTACTTTAATATTAGAAATTTTCAAACTATTCCTTTTAAAGATTTATGAACAATTCCTTGAGCAGGTATTGGTTTAAGTTTACTTACTATTTTTTGATATGGCTTAAAAAATTTATGAGTTAATCCTCCACAGTTATCAAAAAAAAGTAATGATTATAGTAAAAACAAAAAAGAAGAAATTAAAAGTGATGATTTACCATCATATGAAGATTTACAATTACAATTAAAAATGTTAAAAAAACAATTAAAAGAAGTTAGAAATATTAAAGGTAAGAAATAATAAAAGTTATTTTAGATTTTTAATTAGATCATTAGCAAACTTTGTTTTTTGATATTTGTTGTTGGTTGATTACTATAGTTAGGTGAATTTATTTCATTTTTACTTGAGTTTAAAATTCATGATTGCAAATATTCTTTCACTTCTAGATTCACTTTATTTATTGATTCTCAAAAATTATCTATACATTCAATTTTAGCACCATTTTCTATTAGAAACTTAACTCCCTCTATATTATTATTATCAGCAATTAGAATTAAGGCAGTTTTACCATTTTGATTTGTATGATTAATATCAGCGTTATTTTCTACTAAAAATTTAATAACATCTAAGTGATTATTTTGAGCAGCTCGTGTTAAAACACTTTCTTTATTATAATTAATTATATGGTTAACATCGGCATCGTTTTCAACTAAAAATTTAATTATATTTAAATATCCTTTTTTGGCGGCTTTTGTTAAAGCGCTATTACCACTACCAATTTTTATATTTTTTTGAAAAGAATTTTCTTTTATTCTATAAGTATAAGTAAAAATATCTGAATTTGTATAGTTGACATTAGCATTATTTAGTAATAAAAGTTTAATTTTTTCTAAATCATTTTCTTTTACTGCATTCATTAATTGTTTATTTTTTTCTCTTTCTCTTGCTTGTGGTGAACATGATTTCAAAAATTTAATTACATCTAAATGACCATTTTCAATAGCTCGATCTAAAGCAGTTTCACCACGTAAATTTATTTGATTAACATCTGCATCGTTTTCAACTAAAAATTTAACTATATTTAAATACCCTTTTTTGGCGGCTTTCATTAATGGAGTATTACCACTAGTATTTTTATCTGGATAAGAAGTCACTTTACCGGTAAGTTTTTTTTACAAATGGAATATTTAAAGTTTCTATAATTGACATCAGCGCCATTTTTTACTAATTTCATAGTTTTTTTAAAATTACCTTCTTCAATAGCAATCATTAATTTCTCATTTTTAGTCATATCTTTTAATGCTCCTTTTCTTCTAAGAACCTGTTTAGAATCTTTTCGAAAATAATGTAAAATGATTATATATTTTAAAATAAGAGGTATATATGCATAAAAATTATCCAAGTCATGTCACCAAAGAACAATTTGAAAACATAAAATCAATTTTAGAAAATAGTAAAAAGAAAACAAAACCAAGAAGTTTAGATTTATATGAAATATTTTGTGCAATTTTATATGTATTAAAAAGTGGTTGTCAATGAAGAATGTTACCAAAAAATTTTCCAAAATGACAAACTGTATATTATTATTTTCAAATTTGAAGTAAAAATAATGGTAAAGAACCTAGTGTATTGCAATTAATTTTAAAAAAAATTAGTTAAAAAAGTTCGTATCAACAATAATCGCAAAGAACAAACTAGTTTTTGTATAATTGATTCGCAAAGTGTTAAAAATACAGATACTACTGAAAATAAAGGTTATGATGCTGGTAAAAAGATTTCAGGCATAAAACGTCATATTGTTGTTGATTCTCAAGGTTTACCACATGCAATTTACATAACCACGGCAGAAAAAACAGATCGTAATAGCGCTATAATAATGATTGAAAATGAAAAAGAAAATCTTTCTGCAGTTCAAAAAATAATAGTAGATGCTGGTTATACTGGTGAAAAATTTGCTTCTGAAATCAAAACAATCATAAATGCAAATGTTGAAGTGATAAAACGCAATGAATTACATACTTTTGTAGTATTACCAAAAAGATGAATTGTAGAACGAAGCTTTGCTTGATTAGAAAAATACAGAAGATTATGAAAAAATTGTGAAAGAAAACTAAATACTAGTTTACAAATGGTTGTTCTTTCATTTATTTCAGTTTTATTAAAAAGATTCTAAACAGGTTCTAACAATTTAATAAAAATCCTAATATAGAAAATATCTATACTAGGAATAAACAATTATTAAATTAATAAAATTATAATTTATTTTTTTAATCTATCAATTAATATGCTTTTTTGTATTTTTAAGGTTTTGAATATTTAATTAAAAATAATTTAAAGAATGTAAATAAATGATTATAAAATAAGTGTTTTGTATAGTTTGATTTAATTATTATTTTATAGTAGTGTATTATCAATAGTAATTATAATATTTGCAAAATTAGCCTTTTAATAGATTTATTTATTAATAAGGTTTTTTAATATTATAATTTATATTTTAAATTAACATTTTTATGATGAGAAATTTTAATGCCAAGATTAGAACATTTAGAAAAAGAAAGAATAAACAAATTTCTTATTTTACTAAAAAATAGTGATGAAATAAAAATTTTTTTTAATGATTATAAAGAAGTCATATTAAATGGTGAATGTCAATATATGAATTTTTTTTATGATTTAGATGAATTTTTAAAAGATATAGAAAAAATTAGAGAACAATTAAGAGCAGAAACGGTTCCTGATAATAAAAAAATAAAAAAAAATAAATTCTTTTTTTTAAAAAAGGAAAATAATAAAAAAATGTTTTTAATAGAAAACTTAGAAAAGAAAGCAAATATGTTGGAAGAAATACATAATATTTTATTAGAACTACGTGATAATGCACCAAAACGGGAAATGGAACATATTATTTATTTAAAAATATTATTATTATATTTTAATGATACTACTATAGAAGGCAAAACGTTAGATTTTTCTGAATATGAACAATGAACAAAGATATTTATTAAATTTTCTAATATAAGAATGAATGAACTTGAAGGAATTGATTTAGAAAATATTAAAATAATAACTGATGCAGTACAAACTTTATTTTTAGATGTATTTCGTGATGAAACTTTTCAAAGAAAATATAATTTAAATATTGAAAAAGAAAAGTCTAAATTAGAAATAGAAGATGTAATATCTTTTAATCTTTTTAATGATGCACTTGAAATTATAAATACTAAAATATTTAAAACATATATGGAACAATTACCTATTTTTACCAAAAAAATACCAAAATATATTAGAGAAATATCAATTATTAAAAAATACGATATACTAGTTGATTATAAATTATTTCTTCTTAAAAGAAATGAAATAAGAGAGACTATTGATATAGTCACAAAGATATCAAAAGAATTATTTGAAAGAAATGAACAATATAAAAATAAAATTAAAAAGAAAGAAAATGAAAACAATACTTTTTCTTTATTAAAAATGGAAGTTGAATTAGTAGCAATAGAAGAAATAATTAATACACTTAAATTAATTGAAGAATATAAACATTCTAAATTTATTTTTGCACTTCGTGGTATATGAAATCTTATTTTAATTTTATATTTAAAAGAAACAAATCATAATAAAGAAATAAAAATTGAAGAATTTCAAAAATGAATAGATAACTTTATTAAAGTATGTAAAAACCAGAGATTTTATATTACAGAACGTGAGAAATTTAAAAGTTTAAGTAATTTTATTGAAATTCTTCAAAATTTTAAAAAAAATATTGTTACAAATAAAGAATTTCAAGAAGAAGTGGCAATCACAGTTATTAGTGAAAAAGATTTTCCTGAAAATATAAGTTTGATTAATAATACTTCTAGTGTAGTAACAAATTTAGAAAATAGACCATTTAATATGTAAAGTTTATTTTTTTATTTTAATAAAATATATTGTATAAAATAGAAATAAATTATGATTTTAATAATAATTTTCCCTTTACAAATGATTATAATAGGTGTATTATTGTTAGGAATTATATATTTGTAAAATTAAGCCTGTTAATAAATTAAATTTATTAGTGTGGCTTTTTATTATTTTTATATAATTCATTAGCAAACAATATTAATTAAAAACAAATTAAATATGTTAAGGAGAGATTTAAGTGTCAGAGTTAGATTTCTTATTTAATGAAGAAAAAGTAGAACAATTTATTAAATAAGCAAAAAAAGATGAACAAATGAAAAAATATAATAAATCTTTTAATGATTTAAATGAAATTTTAAAACAATATTATAGTTGTTTAGATAGATATAATGCTTTTATAAATTCAAACAATAATAGACAATTAAATTTAAAAAATAAAATAAAAAAATGATTTTTGTCAAAAAATATTCAATTTTTAAAAACAAAAAGAAGTTTAGCAGAAAAAAAATTACGATTTGCTGAACATAATATTTATTGGAAAATATTATCCTTATATTTTGATGATAATTCTTTAAATGGTAAAAGATTATATTTTTATGAATATGAACAATGAAAAAAGATATTTATTGAATTTGCTAATATAAAAATGAATGAATTACAAGGATTTGATTTAGAAAATATTAAAATAATAACTAATACAGTACAAACTTTATTTTTAGATGTATTTCGTGATGAAACTTTTCAAAACAAACATGAATTGGAAGTTATAAAAGTAAAAAATTTAATGGAAAAATTTATTTATGAAACAATTAATAGTAAAGAAATATTAAGTTTTCAAGTAGCGTTTGCCAATCATAAATTAGTTAATGAACAATATAACAATCTAAAAGATAATCAAGAATCAGTTCTAAAAGAAATTAATTTAAAAATAAAAGTTATTACAGATAAAATAGAAAAAAACAATATGAAGCTACAAAAAATAAAAAACATATGATTTTATAAGATTTGAAAATGTAGACAGTTAAAGAAAAGTAACAAAAATTGAGAAATTAAATTGGGTGAAAAGATTGCAGAAAAAGAATTTTTTTTAAAAAAATTTAAAGATCTTTATACTAAATCACTAGATCAGTCAACACTTAAAAAAGCAGAATTGGATTTATCTGCTAAACTATTAGCATTTTATTTAGAACAAAACAAATCTAAAAATTTAAAATTTTCTGAATATGAAGTGTGAAAAGTCGAATTTATTGCTACATGTGAAAAAGTAATTAAAAATCTTGAATTTAATAGTTTAAAAATAGAGTTAATTAGTAATTTTGCAGTAACTTTATTTAAAGATGTTTTAAAAAATATTGAACTTCAAAAAAAATACGAAATTAAAGTTATTAATGATGATAATGATTTATCATCTCAATTAGATTCTGATACATGTCTTGTTTCTAAAAGTGGCATTAGTGAGTGAAGTGATAGTTTTGGTGAAAGTATTAATATTGATATGAATATTAATTTTCATTCTCCTAAACAAACAGTTGTAACATAAGTTATTAATAAAATAAATTATTAAAATTATAGATATTGAATTTTATAAAATATAAATAAATTATCGGATTAAATAGTGGGTTATAGAGATATATTTGAACTAATGGAAAGAATGATAAAAATGGATATTAAACTTATAAACAAATGAGAAGTAATAATTAAATTAATAATATATTCACAAGCAATAAGAGAATATCAAGAGTATTTTAATGTTTTACAAGAATTAGAAAAAGAACGTATAACTAGATTAGAAGATCTTGAAAATAAAAAACAAGAAATAATAGAAAAAATAAATAATAAACAATTAGTAATTCCAATTATTACTGCATTATTAAATTGTTGAAGAAGAAATAAAATTCAAGATTTTGATTTTTTGATTAAAAAATTGAAAGTTAAAACTCCTCATAATAATATGAGAAAAGTATGACGTAATGTTTGAAAAGAAATATTAACTTATTATTGTGATGGTGATTTAACTAAGACAATTAATTCCGAAGAGTTTAAAGAATGACAGGATAAATTTATCGAAAATTGTGAATCATTAATTGAAAAATGAAAAGGTAAAGAAAAATATAAATTGATATTAGATACTTGTAAAAAATTATGTGAGATTGTCAAAAGTTTAGTAAATGATGTGTGTAGTGATCATGAATTTCAAAGAAGTGAATCATTAAATATTATTGGTAATAATATATTTTTACAAGCAAATATTGCTAAAGAAAATGGGTCTACTGATTTATCAAATAATAATTGAAAAGAAGAAATTAGAAGAGACTCAAATCACTTAATGCCAAAAACTGAAAAACCTTGTTGAAGAAGATATGTAATTAGAAGATAATTAGTAAAAAAATAAATATATATTTAAATAAATTAAAAAATAAGTTTTAACCCCTTGTTATTTTTTACTTTTATATGCTATTATTGTATAGGTAACGGCTCGGTAGCTCAGTTGGTAGAGCATTCGCCTGAAGAGCGAAGTGTCAGTGGTTCGAATCCGCTTCGAGCCACCATTATTTAAAATATAGGCAATTAAGCCTTTTTTTTAATTATTTTTCTTAGATTTAGGTTTAAGTTAAAATTTTAGGTATAATAGTGTCATTAGCAATTTTAAACAATTAATAATTCTAGAAAGAAGGGTATTAGTGTCTAAAATTTTAGTTTTAAATAATGCGAAAATAATTAGCATTAAGAAAATAATAAATAATGGTTTTTTAGTAATTAAAGATAATTTAATTTTCCAAATTAATGAAGGAAAGTATAATTATGAATTTCAAGATGCTCAGGTTATTGAATGTCATAATCAAACAATAATACCTGGTTTTATTGATTTACATGTACATGGAGGTTATGGCTATAGTTTAATGGATGGTACCATTGAATCAATTAATAATTTTGCAAAATTAGTTCCAAAAGAGGGAGTAACAAAGTTTTGTTATGCAACAGTTACTGCCAGTAAAAAAGAAATTGATAATATTCTTTCAGTATTTGCTAAGTATATGAAAACAGAAAATAAAGGTAACAAGGCACGAATTATTGGTGCATATTTAGAAGGACCTTTTATCTCAGAATTACAAAAAGGAGCACATACTCCGTCATTACTTCATGTTCCTGATCTTAATTTAGTAAAATCTTGAAATATAATTAGTAACAAAAATTTAAAATTTATTGTTTATGCTCCTGAGATAGATCCTAATTTAAATAATAAAAATTCAAATTTTATTTCTTCATTAATTAAAAATAATATTATTCCTAGTGTTGGTCATAGTAATGCTACTTTTAAAGAAATAATTAAAACTGTTGAATATGGTTTAACGCATATTACCCATCTTTATAATGCAATGAGTCCCTATAATCATCGCGATCCTGGTGTTGTTCCAGCATCATTATATTATGATCAATTAGTTACTGAGTTAATTTGTGATGGAATTCATGTTGATATTGATATTTTAGCAATAACATATAAAATTAAAGGTGCCGATGGAATTTGTATGATTACTGATGCCATGAGTGCAAAGGGACAGCCTGATGGTAAGTATTTATTGGGACCATTACCTGTCATTAAAAGTAATAATAAGGTTACTGTTGAAGCAACCGGAAAATTGGCAGGCAGCATTGCAACAATGATTGCTAGTTTTAAAAATTTATTAAAAATTACTAATAATAATTGACAAGATTGCATCAAAATGGCCTCTTATAATAGTGCTAAACAAGTAGGAATTGCAAATAAAACGGGTGATATTGTTATTGGTAAATTAGCAGATATTATTGTATTAACTAAGAATAATGATATTTTTTTAACAATATGCGAAGGAAAAATTGCGTATCAACAAGAATAAGTAAGTAATGTAAGGGGTTTTTAAATTATGAAATTAATTATTTTAAAAGATAAAACTGAGGTTGCTCAATTATTAAGTAAAATTATTATTGATATTATTAAAGTTAAACCAAATGCTATTTTAGGATTAGCAACAGGAAGTAGTCCAATTGAAACATATAATTTATTAATAGCAGATGCAAAAAATAACAAAAGAGATTGATCAAAAGTTGTAACATTTAATTTAGATGAATATGTTGGTTTAACTCCAGATCATGTAAAAAGTTATCGTTATTTTATGAATCATCAATTATTTAATCATATTAAAAGTCTTAATTTAAAAAATACGTATGTTCCTAAAGGTATTGGTGATTTAGACCAAAATGTGGAAGAATATGAAAAATTATTAAAAGAAAAAGGACCAATTGATTTACAAATATTGGGTTTAGGTACTAATGGTCATATTGCTTTTAATGAACCAGGTACTCTTGCAAGTAGTAAAACACATGTTGTTAATTTAACTAAAGAAACAATTGAAGCTAATAAAAGATTTTTTTCTAAAGTTGAAGATGTACCAACCAAAGCTGTTACGATGGGCATTCATACTATTTTACAAGCTAAATTGATTGTTTTAATTGCTACAGGAACTAATAAAGCACAAGCTATTCGAGAGTTAGTTGAAGGTAAAGTTTCTCCAAATTATCCATGTACTTTTTTACAAAATCATGATGATGTTACAATTATTATTGATGAAGAAGCAGCAGCATTATTAAAACCAACTATATCAAAAAAAAATTAACTTAAAGGAGAAACAAATGGAACGTAAAAAGATTATTATTGGAAATTGAAAAATGTATAAAAATATAGAAGAAACTCAATTTTTTTTAAATGAATTTAATAAATTAATAAAAACTAAAAATATTAAATATGATTATGGAATAGCAGCTAGTTTTACTAATTTACCCTTACTAAAAATGAATAAAACTTCTGCTTTAATTATTGCAGCTCAAAATTGTCATTATGAAACCGAAGGTGCATATACTGGTGAAATTTCAATTAAGATGCTAAAAGATATGATGGTTAGTCATGTTATTATTGGTCATTCTGAACGCAGAATGTATTTTAATGAAGTAGATGAAACAATAAATAAAAAAATACATTCACTATTTAATGCTAATATTATACCAATTTTATGTTGTGGTGAAACTTTAAACCAATATGAAAATAAAGAAACTAATGAAGTAATTAAAAATCAAATTAAGTTAGCATTAAAAAATATTAAAGCAGAAAATATTGCTAAGTTAGTAATTGCCTATGAGCCAATATGAGCAATTGGTACTGGTAAAACAGCAACAGCTCAACAAGCCCAAACGGTTTGTAAAATGATTCGTGAATTTATTAGTGAATTATATAATAAAAATGTTGCAGAACAAGTACGTATTCAGTATGGTGGTTCAGTAAAACCCGATAATATTAAATTAATACTTTCTGAACCCGACATTGATGGTGCATTAGTTGGAGGTGCTTCATTAGTACCACAATCTTTTTTTGATTTACTAATTTAACTCTATTTAAATTACTAATAAAAATAAGGAGTTAACTAAACATGGAATTATCAAAGATACAAATTAAAAGTATGTGAACAAAACTAACAAAAAAAATTAAACATCGTGCCTTTCCGGCAACCACTTTTGTCAATGCTTTTAGGAATAAGTCAGAAATTTTAGCATTGTTTAGTAAAAATGGTGAAGACACTAATCAATTAGAACAAATTGGCTTTATTATTTGTACTAAAACTATTTTTGCTCCTAGTAGTGATAGTATTGTTAGTGACAAAGGTATTATTACTAATGAATATTTTACTGGTGAAGTAATTGATGTTAATAATACTCTTATTCCTAATACTTATATTCATTTAGTTAAGGTTAATAGTGGACCAATCGTTATTAACGATATTCCATTGTATTTAACTATCAATGAAAGTCATCATCAATCATTAGTTAATAATAAAATTGGTGCTAAATTATTTATAAATAGTTTGATGAAACAATTAAATTATAAAACTTCTAATTTTAGTTCTATTTCTATTACTGAACAAAATTTTATTGTTGCTCTTAATAATTTAAAGATAAATAGAAAACAAATATTGCAAAGTGAATTTATCATTAATTCTTTATTAGAACAAAAATTATCATTAGAACAGTTAATTTTATTGCAAAATAAAAAAGAATATAGTTATTTAAAAAAATTTAATGAAGTTGAATTACAAGAAATTATTAATTTGCAAAAAATAGCAGTTGTTGCTATTAAAACTAATAAAGATCAGCGAAAAATAACATTAATAGCAGGTAATAAACAACGAATTGAAAACTTTTTTATTAATGCTAAAAAACCAATCATTATTGCTATTAATGCTATTAATAAAAAAATTAGAGCAATTAATCAGCCCGAAAATATTCAACCAATAGCACCGATAACTAATATTACTAATTATCAAGATTTATGACAATTACAAAAAATTCATAAAGAACTATTGAAGTCATTTTCAAAATGGCGGATAGTATCTCAAGATATATTAGAAAATTTATCACAGACTTTTGCTTATGGTTATTATTCAGAAGTCATTGATAATTTGAAAATTACTCATTATTCTTTTAATAATGATTTATTAGATTATAATTTAATGGAAATTAAAGGACACAATTTATTAGCTAATAGTAGTAATACTATTTTATTTCTTTCTAATAATATTAGTGATAATCCTAGTATGGTTATTTTATTAAGTGAAGATTTAAAATCAATTTGTGATTTAAAAACAATAATTACTAAAATTACTAAAAAGCAATCTATTAAAATAGTCTTTAAAAAAGATATTGTTATTTTGAGTACTGTTCATTATCAATGTATTACTGATTTTATTACTAAAATGATTACTATTTTTAAATCTGATAATTTTAAACATCAGTTACAAGTTATTAAATAAAATATGAGGTGAAATTTATGAAAACAAAACAACCAATATTACTATGTATTTTAGATGGTTTTGGTATTGCAAAATTTAGTTCAACTAATGCTATTAGTTCTGCAACAAAACCTAATTTGGATTATTTATTAAAAACTTATCCGCATACTGAAGTTTCAGCTTCTGGCCTTGCAGTTGGTTTACCAGAAGGACAAATGGGCAACTCTGAAGTTGGACATTTACAAATTGGTGCCGGTAGAGTAATTTATCAGTCATTAACATTAATTAATAAGTCAATAAATGATAAAACATTTTTTAAAAATGAAACAATATTGTCAGCAATTAATCATGCCAAAAAGAATAATAGTAATGTTCATATTATTGGTTTACTAAGTGATGGTGGAGTACATGCTCATATTAATCATATTTTAGCATTATTAGAAATTGCTAAACAACAAAATTTTAAGAATGTTTATGTTCATGCTATTTTAGATGGTCGTGATACAAAAGCTGATATTTCTAAAATTTATATTGAACAGTTATTAAAAACTATGAAACAATTAGGCATTGGTATGCTTGCTACTATTTCAGGAAGATATTATGCTATGGATCGCGATAAACGTTGAGATCGTTTAAAAATAGCATATGATGTAATAGTTAATCATGAAGGTGCTTCATTTATTGATCCTATTGCTTATGTTAATGCAGAATATAGCGCTGGTCGTAATGATGAATTTATTATGCCTGCTTATAATTCTGAAATTAATAATGGTAATATTAGGAATAACGATAGCATTATTTTTGCTAATTTCCGTCCTGATCGTGCAATTCAATTAGCATCAGCATTAACAAATAATAAATATGATTTTAATATTAGTATGAAAATACCAACATTAAAAAATACTTTTTTTATTTCAATGATGGAATATGCTAAAAGTGTTAAACCACAAGGTGTTATTTTTCCACCTATATTAATGCTTGATGCTTTAGGGGAATGATTAAGTAAAAATCAATATCATCAATTACGAATTGCTGAAACTGAAAAATATGCACACGTAACTTATTTTTTTGATGGTGGTGTTGATGTTGAATATCCACTATCAACAAGAATTTTAATTCCTTCACCAAACGTAGCAACTTATGACTTAAAACCAGAAATGAGTGCTCGCGAAATTACTACTCGTTTAGAAAGTGAAATTTCTAAAAACATATATGATGTTATGGTTTTAAATTTTGCTAATCCTGATATGGTTGGTCATACTGGTGTTTTAAATGCTGCCATTGATGCGATTGATGTTATTGATGAATGTATTGGAAAATTGTATCAAGCAATAAAAAAAGTGAATGGTATTTTAATGATTACTGCTGATCATGGTAATGCTGAAATCATGATTGATAAAGAGGGTAATCCTAATAAAAAACATACATCGCAACCAGTACCATTTATTATTTGTAAAACAGGATTAAAATTAAAATCAGGTGGTTGCTTAGCAAATATTGCTCCAACGCTATTAGACGTTTTGGGTTTAGTTAAACCAACTGTTATGACCAGTGAGTCTTTAATTATTAAATAGAAATATATTGATTTTTCTTTTTATTGATAAGTGCTTGTTTTAAGAATATAAAAGTATTAAAATATAGGCATATGAATTAAATATAGTGTTTCCCCTTTTATTTTTTTAAATAAATATAAGGGGTTTATTATATTTAGTTCCTATATTATTTTAGAAATCTATACATTTATTAAAAATTATGGAGGTAAAGTATGCCATTATCAGAAACAGTAGAATATCGAGAACTTAATGACTTTCTACAAAAATCATTAAGTTCTAAAAAAGATGAATCATCACCCAATATAACTTTAAATAGTTTGGAAGTTAAGAACCTGTTTAGAATCTTTTCAAAAATAATGTAAAATGATTATATATTTTAAAATAAGAGGTATATATGCATAAAAATTATCCAAGTCATGTCACCAAAGAACAATTTGAAAACATAAAATCAATTTTAGAAAATAGTAAAAAGAAAACAAAACCAAGAAGTTTAGATTTATATGAAATATTTTGTGCAATTTTATATGTATTAAAAAGTGGTTGTCAATGAAGAATGTTACCAAAAAATTTTCCAAAATGACAAACTGTATATTATTATTTTCAAATTTGAAGTAAAAATAATGGTAAAGAACCTAGTGTATTGCAATTAATTTTAAAAAAAATTAGTTAAAAAAGTTCGTATCAACAATAATCGCAAAGAACAAACTAGTTTTTGTATAATTGATTCGCAAAGTGTTAAAAATACAGATACTACTGAAAATAAAGGTTATGATGCTGGTAAAAAGATTTCAGGCATAAAACGTCATATTGTTGTTGATTCTCAAGGTTTACCACATGCAATTTACATAACCACGGCAGAAAAAACAGATCGTAATAGCGCTATAATAATGATTGAAAATGAAAAAGAAAATCTTTCTGCAGTTCAAAAAATAATAGTAGATGCTGGTTATACTGGTGAAAAATTTGCTTCTGAAATCAAAACAATCATAAATGCAAATGTTGAAGTGATAAAACGCAATGAATTACATACTTTTGTAGTATTACCAAAAAGATGAATTGTAGAACGAAGCTTTGCTTGATTAGAAAAATACAGAAGATTATGAAAAAATTGTGAAAGAAAACTAAATACTAGTTTACAAATGGTTGTTCTTTCATTTATTTCAGTTTTATTAAAAAGATTCTAAACAGGTTCTAAGATTGATGATATAAAAACACAATTAGATAGTAGTTTAAAAGAATATATTATTGAACTTGTATATGTAGATGAAAAGGGACGTTTAGTAAAAAATACTAATGATGAAAATGTTAGTATTATTCAACAACCACCTTTAGCAATTAATAGTGATCAATTACAACAACTAGTAATAGTAAAAGAAAAATTAGATAGTTCTCTAGTACATTTATATCGAACTAAAAAAGAAAATGATAAGATTATTCTTGAATATTTAGGTAAAAAAGAATTACCGGCATTATTATTAAAAACTCAATCAGAATCCAATAATTTAAATAATGAAGAATATAAAGAAGAGTTAGATGATCTTAATGTTAATATTATAAAAAGATCTGAAGAGCCTATGAAATTATCATTTGCTGAAAATGGAACGTGTTATTTGTTTATTGATAATAAAAACAAAACAATTGTTCCTGTAGATGTAAATGATGCTAAGGAATTTAAAAACTTTGTAGCCAAAAAATGTCCTCGTAATGGTAGTATAAATATTGAAGTTGATAAAAATGGAAAGATTTTGTTTGCATATATTATTGATAACCAGACTCATAAGAGGAAAGATATAAAAATTGATGAAAAATTAATTGATACTCTTGAAAGAGTAATTAGTACAGCCTCTTCTTTACATTCACAACATTCACAAAATAATTCTGTTGCACCTAAAAAAGAAGTACAAAGTAATAATTCTTTTCCTGCAAAGGAAATTAATGGTACTGAAGCACCATCAAAACCAGTAGAACAAAACGTTAAGTCAGTTTTATCTACACCAACACCATAAATGTAATAATTAAAGGAGAAAATATAAAAATGCCACTAATGGAAAATTTTAAATGATTTACAAACATTATGAGAAGTATATATCAATCAGAAATAAGTGATGTTGAAGATATTGCTATTGAAGTAGAGGATGACCTATATTCAAAAAAGAATACACTTAATATTTTGAAGAATTCTTCTTTCAATATTAATCCATTAAAAGTAAAAAAAATAGTTAGTTTAAATCAAGATGGAAAATTTGTTGTTGATAGTGGTTCATTAGTTAATACTATATTTATTAGTGATGAATCATTAATTCAAAATGATCAAAGTATATTTAAAAAAGACCAATTAGTTTTCGTTGAGGATGAAACTGACAATACTAAAATTAAAGTATATAAAATTTTATTTGATGAATCTGAAGGTGAAATAAGACCTGAATTAGGATTATTAGGAAGTATAAATTTATTAAAATTTAATGAAATTTTTATAAATTCTGGACTGTTTAAAGAAAATGATGTTTTAATTAATCAAAAGATTAAAAGTTTATTAGATACTCCACAGTTGCGAAATCCATTTGAACAATCAAACCCAGTTTGAGATGTGGAACAGTATAAAATTAATGATTATTCTTCAAATAGTACAATGATCGAAGATTTTAAAAAACATTTAAACTTAGTGAATGTTGAAAAAGACTATTTTATTTATCGTCAAGGAAATGAAATTTTTATTAAAAATGTTACTGATCCAAATGATACTTTTATAATCTCAACAACTGCTCAAAGTATTACTGATAATGATATTTTTTATTTAAATAAAAAGATTAACGAAAATGGAGAAATTTTTTGAGAAACCTATAAAATAACAAAAAAACCTGTTCTAGGATGATTATATGATAATGTAAAATATCAAGGACATAAAGTTAAATCTTTAACCGACCAGCAATTTGATGATTTAAAAGCATTAAGTACTCCTCCACAATTGGGATTTACTATAGAACCAACAATTAATATTGGATTAGCATCTGTTGTTAAAGAAGAACAAGAAGAAATTGATTTAGTTGCTATGCGTTTTTTAGTTATTGCACCAGAAGTGTTACCAGAAGATTTACCTGAACCTTTATCGATTACAAATAATATCATTGAAACATTACAAAATAATAGCATAGAAGGTTTGTATAGTTTAGTAATAGAAGATGGTAAAATAAAAATATCAGATGCTAAATCAGATCCAGAAAATGTAATTTTTGAACAAGAACTTTCTCGGGATAATAAAAAAATATGAAATGATATAGAAGTTGCTGGTAAGTATCAAAAAGTATACTTTGCAAAAAACCCAAGTAATAATTTAGTAGAAAAATGAGTAGTTATTGCTGATCAAAATCAACTACAATGTATTGGAACACTTTCTTTATTAGAGTTAAGAAAAAGTTTTGCAAATAATAATTTATTTCCTAATGGATTAAAGGGTATTCACTGTGGAGAAAATGGATCACAAGTTAAAGTGGCAAGAGCTGCTGCTGAACAGGTAATATCACCAAAACCATCAGCTACAAAATTATCTCCAATTATCATTAAAAATGTTATTAATTTAAAATGAGATGATAGTAGAGAATTATGAGATTTAAACATAACAACTGATGAGCAAACATTGGATAAAAAATTAAAATTAGAAAAAGATGAAAATGATATTTTGAAAAATTTAATAGATAAAAATAATAATGCAAATACTGTTATTTTATTTAATAAGTGTGATGGAAAATTTTTAAGAGCATATTATTTTGATGAAAATAATAAAAAAGTAAATTGCTCTAATAAGTTAAGTGATGAAGATAAAGAACAACTTAGTATCATAAATCAGAAAGCAAAAGTAAGAGTATCAGAAACAAGAACAGTAAGACCAATACATGATTTAAAATCAAACTTATTTTCAAAAAATATTAAAACTTTTAATTTTAATATTTTTAATGGAAAATGTTATGTTTTATGTAATGATGAACTTGGAATTCCATTAAAAGCAGAAGTGAAACTTAGTCCTGAACAAATTCGTGCATTATCATATTTAACTAAAAATGAAGTTGATTTTTCTTTAACTTTTGATAAAGATGATAATTTTAAAAGTATAAGTTATATCTTTTATAGAGATGAAGTAAAACAAAATGTAACTATTAACAGAAAAGATTTATCTAATAGTAATAATTTTAATCAAAAAACGATTGAAACTGATGAATTAATGGAAGCAATAATTACTGTTCTTAATAATCCTGAAAGTTTAATACCAGAGGATGATGGAGTAACTCCAAAACCATGAAATAGTGATACTGCTGCTAAAGTTAATGATACATCATCACCAAGTAGTACAACTCAACATTCACAACAACAACAAATGTAATTAAATCATCATTATTTTAGAAGCACAAATAAAAAATATTTGTGCTTTTTTGATTCTAAACAATATTTTTTTCTGTATAATAATTAGTGAAATATTAAAGAAAGAAGGAATTAACAAATATGTCTTGCATTATTGATATTAGAGCACTACAAGTAATAGACTCAAGAGGAAATCCAACTATTCAAGTTGAATGTTGAACTGAAGATGGTGGATACGGGATTGCTTTAGTGCCATCAGGTGCTTCAACAGGTACTAGAGAAGCTTTAGAACTACGAGACAAAGATACTAAAGTTTATGGTGGACTTGGTGTTATGAAAGCTATTAAAAATATTAATGAAAATATTGCCGAAGCCATTATTGGTTTGGAAGTTACTAATCAAAGATTAATTGATCAAACAATGATTAAGTTAGATGGAACAGAAAATAAAACAAAATTAGGTGCCAATGCTATTTTAGGGGTATCATTAGCAGTTGCTAAAGCTGCCGCTGATGAATTATATGTGCCCTTATATACATACTTAGGTGGTACTAATGCTTGTCAGTTGCCAGTCCCAATGTTAAATGTAATTAATGGTGGTGCTCATGCTGATAATAATATTGACTTTCAAGAATTTTTAATAATGCCAGTTGGTGCTAAAACATTTTCAAAGGCAATCCAAATGGCTGCTGAAACTTTTCATGCTTTAAAAAGTATTTTAAAAGGTAAGGGTTTAGTTACTGCAGTTGGTGATGAAGGTGGTTTTGCTCCTAATTTAAAATCAACTGAAGAAGCATTAGATTTAATTGTTGAAGCTATTAAAAAAGCGGGTTACACTCCAAATAAAGATATAAAAATTGCTATGGATTGTGCATCATCAGAGATTTATAAAAATGGTAAATATGTTTTTGGCAATAAAGATGGTAAAAGTAAAAATACTGAAAAATTATTAACTTCAGCGCAACTAGTAGATTATTTAGTTGATTTAACTAAAAAATATCCAATTATTTCAATTGAAGATGGTTTGGCTGAAGGTGATTGAGAAGGATTTAAATTATTATTAGAAAAATCAGAAGGTAAATTCCAAGTTGTTGGTGATGATTTATTCGTTACTAATCCAAAAATTATTAAAGAAGGAATTATTAAAAACGTTGCTAATTCAGTATTAATTAAACTAAATCAAATTGGAACATTAACTGAAACTATGGAGGCTATTGAAATGTGTCAAAAAGCTGGGTGAACAGCAGTAGTATCTCATCGTTCTGGGGAAACTGAAGATACAACGATTGCTGACTTAGCAGTAGCTTTTAATACTGGACAAATTAAAACAGGTTCAATGTCAAGAACTGATCGTGTTGCAAAATATAATCGTTTATTAACAATTGAAGCCGATTTAGCAGATCAAGCTAAATTTTTAGGTGACGATGTATTTTATAATATTAATTAATTAAAATCATATTTTATGGTTAAATTTACTGATATCCTTTTTAATTTTAAACAAATTATAATAATTATCACTAAAATAATGTAATTAGAAGAGAGGATGACTAAATATGCAAGAATTAAATAAAAGAAGAATTGGAATCTTAACTTCTGGTGGTGATTCACCAGGTATGAATAATGTTATTAATGCAGTATATAAGACTTTTCGTGGTATAAATCATGAAAATAGTAAAATTGCTACTGCTGATAAAAGACCATTTGAATTAGTTTTAATAAAAAATGGTTATAAAGGAATAATGACAAATGACATTCACGTTATTGATAACAATTGAGCAAATTTAATTGATCTAGGAACTGAGATGGGGGGAACAATCATTGGGTCTGCTCGTTTTAGAGAATTTGAGCAAGAAGAAACTCGTAAAAAATGTATTGAAATTTTAAAATCTAAAAAAATTGAAGGTTTAATTGCTATTGGTGGTGATGGCACATATAATGGTTTGCAAAAATTAAGTAATGAAGCAGCTATTCAATGTGTGGGTATTCCAGGTACTATTGATAATGATATTAGTTCAAGTGAGTTTACTATTGGTTTTGATACCGCTCTTAATACAATTGTTGAAAATCTTGATAAAATTCGTCAAACTGCTAATTCTCACGGAAGAATTATGATTGTTGAAGTAATGGGTCGTAATTGTGGTGACCTTGCTCTTCACAGTGCTGCTGCAAATTGTGATTTAGTTGCAACTAAAGATTTAGGAATTGGAGAACAGTCATTGATTGATATTATTAAACAGTTGTACACTAAAAAACAACGTCGTTCATTAGTAATAGTAGTAACTGAACGTCAATATGATGTTAATAAAATAGCTAAAATCATTGAAAAGGATACTGATTGTGAAACAAGAGCAGTAATATTGGGTCAAATTCAACGTGGGGGAACACCAAGTGCATTTGATCGTTATTTAGCAACAATGATGGGTATTTTTGCTGCTGAAAGATTTGCAAATAGTAATAAATCTAGTATTTGTATTGGATTACAAGATAATAAATTAGTAGCTATTGAAATTCAAGATGCATTAAACACACCTTCAATAAATAAAAATAACGTTGCTAATAAAATTTTACGTTTGTCAGGAGTTATTTTTAAAAAAAATACTTAATAAAAAGAGGTGAATAATTTGATATCAATTATAAAAAGAACTAAATGTGTAACTACTTTAGGACCTGCTTCAAATTCTGCTGCTGTTATTAAACAACTAATAGAAAATGGCTCAATTTGTGGGCGTTTAAATTTTTCTCATGGTACTCATGATGAACATTTAGCAAGGGTTTTAATGATTAGAGAAGTATCTAAACAATTAAATGTACCAGTTGCTATTATGTTAGATACTAGAGGTCCGGAAGTTAGAACACATACCTTTACAAAGAGTAGTGTAGAAATCAAAAAAAATGAAATTATTACGATAATTGATAATAAAGAGATTATTGGTACTGCGGATAAGTTTTCTGTAAATTATGGTAATTTAGCAAAGGATATTAAAGTTAATGATAATTTACTAGTAGATGATGGTAAATTAACATTAAAGGTTACAGCGGTTAAAGACCATACTGTTATTTGTCAAGCTTTAAATACACATACTATTAAAGATCGTCGTGCTATTAATATTCCAAATGTTAAATTATCTTTACCTTTTATTTCTGAAAAAGATAGAGCAGATTTAATTTTTGGTTGTCAGCAAAAAGTAGATTATGTTGCTGCATCATTTGTTTGTTCAGCAGCTGATATTAAAGAAATCCGCAAAGTTTTAGATGATAATGATGGTAAACATATTCAAATCATTGCTAAAATTGAATCACAATTAGCAGTTAATAATTTTGATGAAATTTTAAAAGAATCAGATGCTATTATGGTTGCTCGTGGTGATTTAGGAGTTGAAATTCCTTTTGAAAAAGTTCCTTTTTTAGAACGTGAATGAATTAAAAAATGTCGTACTGTTAACAAACCGATAATTGTTGCTACGCAAATGCTAGATTCAATGATAGATAACCCTCATCCAACACGTGCTGAAGTTACTGATGTTTGGGTTGCTATGGATTGGGGAGCAACATGTACAATGTTATCGGGTGAATCTGCTAATGGTAACTATCCTGTGTTATCAATTGCAACAATGAGTAAAATTCTTGTTGATGCTGAAAGTCATCAAGAACAGATTAAAATTGCTACTGATTTATTGCATACAAAAAATCAATTAGTTGCTAAAACTATTAAAAAAATTATTGAAGAAAAACCACAATATTTAATTACTAATAGTCAAGATAGTAATTATATTAGAACTATTGCTAATGCTCATTTGCCAGTTTATATAATTCCTATTGTTAATAATGTTATTGATTATAATAAATTTGCAATAAACTTTGGAATTTATACTTTTTTAGCAACTGAAGGAATTCCAGTAGAATTAAGTAATTCTTCGCAATTAGTTAAAAGCATTAGTAGCACTTATATAATCCCTACTAAATCAAAAGTATTAGTAGTAGATATTAATAATAATACTAATCCTTTTACAACTTTTATTGTTAAATAACCTAGTACTACTGAGGTAAATTAGAAAAGGAATTAGGTAAAACATGAAAATTAATGTAATTAAATTAAATGGCAAAACGATGACTTATAATATTGAAAATCCAATTACTGGTTATCAATTATTAAAACAGGAAAATGAAAATATAGATTCTTCAATTATTGCTTTTACTCTGAATGGACAATTAAAAGATTTATATTGAGAAATTAAAGAAGATGCTGAAATCAAGTTTATTAAAAAAGATGATGCTTTAGGATGAACTATTTTAAATTATGGATGTGCTATGATTTTAGCTCATACTATTAAATTAATGTATCCACAAGCGTTAATTACGATTGCTAATACTAATGATAATGGTTTTTATTTAGATTTTGATTATGAAAAACGACTTTCTAATGATGAATTAATTAAAATTGAAGAGAAAATGCGTGAAATTTTAATAAAAAATATTGAAATTAAAAGAGTTTGTCAAACTAAAGAAGAATCTTTAAAAACTCATAAAGACAATCCTTTTGCTTTAGAATATATTAAATTAAATCATGTTAATGGATTAAAATGCTCTTATTTAGTTGATAATAAAACTTTAGTAGTAGCATCGGCGGGTGTTGCTATTAATAATTCTTCATCAATAAAAGATTTTAAATTATTAAGTATTACTGGTGCATATTGATTAGGAAATGATAAAAATAAACAATTACAGCGCATTTCTGGAATTTGTGATTATTCAAAAGTAAAATTAGTAGATAAACTTAATGAACTTGAAGAACAAAAAAATCGTGATCATCGTAAACTAGGTAAAGAATTAAGTATTTTTACTTTTAATGATGATTGTGGTAAAGGATTACCTATATTTTTACCAAATGGTATGGTTATTAAAAAAGTTTTGCAGGAATATTTGAGAAAACAAGAATTTATGTGAGATTATCAAGAAGTAGCGACACCAGTTTTAGGTTCTGTTGAATTATATAAAAAAAGTGGTCATTGAGATCATTATCGTGAAAATATGTTTACTCCAATTAAAAAAGAAGAAGAACAATTGGTATTAAGACCAATGACTTGTCCTCATCACTGTATGATTTATAAAAGTGCTCTTCGTAGTTATAAAGATTTGCCTTTGCGTTTAAGTGAACATGCTTTATTATATCGTTATGAAGCAAGTGGGGCTTTAACTGGTTTAGAACGAGTAAGAAGTATGGAATTAACCGATTCTCATATTTTTGTTAGATTTGATCAAATGAAAACAGAGTTTAAACGTTGTTATCAGTTAATTGCTGAGGTTTTAAAAACTTTAAATATTAAAATTGATTATTTATCATTATCTTTACGAGATCCTGCTGATAAAGAAAAATATTTTAATGATGATAAAATGTGAAATCAAGCAGAAACAGCATTACGTGAAGTATTAGATGAATTACAATTAGAGTATAAACCAATGATTGGTGAGGCTGCTTTTTATGGACCAAAATTTGATGTTCAAATTAAAACAGCATTAGGTCATGAAATTACAATATCTACTATTCAATTCGATTTCTTATTACCGAAAAAGTTTAATTTAACTTATATTGATGAAAATAATAATGAAATAAATCCAGTTATTGTTCATCGAGGATTAATTGGTACATATGAACGTTTTATTGCCACATTATTAGAACAAAATAAAGGTGTTTTTCCACTATGATTAGCACCAAGGCAAATTGCAATTTTACCAATAAATGAAAAAGAAAAAAGCTTAGAATATGCTAATAAATTATTGCAAACTTGTAAACAACATAATTTACGAACTGAAATTATTAGCAGTGGAACTATTGGCAAACGTATTGTTGAAACACAAACTCAAAAAATTCCTTATCAAATTATTATTGGTGATAAGGAAATAGAAAATAATAATTTAAGTTATCGTCAGTATGGTCAAAAAGAAAGTAAAATTGTTACTTTATCAGAATTTTTAAAATTATTAACAAAACAAGTTGATAATAAAATATAATTATAAAAATTAAAAAACCATTTAAGGTTCTAATTCTTAAATGGTTTTTTTAGTTAATTAAGCAATTTAATTTTACTAAGTATATTAGTAAAATTTAAACCATTTTTTTATATGAAAAAAATATTTATATTTTTAGTATTATTTTCATTGACATTGGGTTTTGTTTTCTGTAAGATACTTATTGTGCCCGAAAATAAATGGGTTACAAACTAGAAAAAACGATCTTTGAAAACTAAATAGAACAAGAATTAATCCGTCAATTTTTTATTAAAAATTAAATAAGTCAGACATCATCTTTTAACAAAAACAATTTTATTGAGAGTTTGATCCTGGCTCAGGATTAACGCTGGCGGCATGCCTAATACATGCAAGTCGAACGAAAGTAGCAATACTTTAGTGGCGAACGGGTGAGTAACACGTATCTAACCTACCATTTAGTGGGGAATAACTGTTGGAAACGACAGCTAATACCGCATATGTTATTTATTTGCAATGATAAATAATGAAAGGAGCATTTGCTTCGCTAATTGATGGGGATGCGGCGCATTAACTAGTTGGTAAGGTAATGGCTTACCAAGGTAACGATGCGTAGCCGATCTGAGAGGATGAACGGCCACATTGGGACTGAGACACGGCCCAAACTTCTACGGAAGGCAGCAGTAGGGAATTTTTCACAATGGGCGAAAGCCTGATGGAGCAATGCCGCGTGACTGATGAAGGTCTTCGGATTGTAAAGGTCTGTTGTAAGGGAAGAAGTGCTAGAATAGGAAATGATTTTAGTATCGACCATACCTTACCAGAAAGCCACGGCTAATTATGTGCCAGCAGCCGCGGTAATACATAGGTGGCAAGCGTTATCCGGATTTATTGGGCGTAAAGCGTGCGTAGACGGTTTTGCAAGTCTGAGGTTAAATTTAGGGGCTCAACCCCTAACCGCCTTGGAAACTACATTACTAGAGTATAGGAGAGGTTAGTGGAATTTCATGTGTAGCGGTGGAATGCGTAGATATATGAAGGAACACCAGTGGCGAAGGCGGCTAACTGGCCTATTACTGACGTTGTGGCACGAAAGCGTGGGGAGCAAATAGGATTAGATACCCTAGTAGTCCACGCCGTAAACGATGAGTACTAAGTGTTGCCATGAGGCAGTGCTGTAGCTAACGCATTAAGTACTCCGCCTGAGTAGTATGCTCGCAAGAGTGAAACTCAAAGGAATTGACGGGGACCCGCACAAGCGGTGGAGCATGTGGTTTAATTCGAAGCAACGCGAAGAACCTTACCAGGTCTTGACATACCTTGCGAAGCTATAGAGATATAGTAGAGGTTAACAAGGATACAGGTGGTGCATGGTTGTCGTCAGTTCGTGTCGTGAGATGTTTGGTTAAGTTCAGCAACGAACGCAACCCTTGTCCTTAGTTGCCAGCATTAAGTTGGGGACTCTAAGGAGACTGCTAGTGTAAGCTAGAGGAAGGTGGGGACGACGTCAAATCATCATGCCCCTTATGACCTGGGCTACACACGTGCTACAATGGCTGATACAAAGAGTCGCTAAACCGCGAGGTCAAGCAAATCTCAAAAAGTCAGTCTCAGTCCGGATTGAAGTCTGCAACTCGACTTCATGAAGTCGGAATCGCTAGTAATCGCGAATCAGCAATGTCGCGGTGAATACGTTCTCGGGTCTTGTACACACCGCCCGTCAAACCACGAGAGTTGGCAATGCCAGAAGTCGGTGTCCTAACCGTAAGGAGGGAGCTGCCAAAGGCAGGGTTGATGATTGGGGTTAAGTCGTAACAAGGTATCCCTACCGGAAGGTGGGGATGGATCACCTCCTTTCTATGGAGTTTGGTTTCTAATAAGAAACCAAGACAACAAGAAAAATTAGATGGATGATTTATTGGATTACTTCTTTTGTTCTGTTTAGTTTTCAGGGATTGTTTTCTCTGAGCAATTGTTCTTTAAAAACTAGAAATAGACATCTTTTAAAAAAAATAAGATAATTTTTATCTTGCAATAGGATATTCTAAAAATAAATTATTAAGAGCGTATGGTGGATGCCTTGGAATTGGAAGACGATGAAGGACGCGATTACCTGCGATAAGCTTCGGGGAGCTGGAAATAAGCTTTGATCCGGAGATGTCCGAATGGGGAAACCCACTATCTTTAATCAGATAGTACTGTACAATGAATTCATAGTTGTGCAGAGTGATACCTAGAGAATTGAAACATCTTAGTACCTAGAGGAAAAAAAAGCGAATGCGATTCCCTTAGTAGCGGCGAGCGAAAAGGGAGCAGCCTAAACCAGTCGTCAGACTGGGGTTATAGGACTGTCTATTAGGTTCGACCTATGAAGAGTTACAAAATTTATATATAGCAGAAGTTGTTGGGAAGCAACGCCATAGATGGTGAAAGCCCAGTATGCGAAATGTATAAATCTCTTGACAGTATCCTGAGTACGGCGAGGCACGTGGAACCTTGTCGGAATTTGCGCAGACCACTGCGTAAGGCTAAATACTAACCAATTACCGATAGTGAACCAGTACCGTGAGGGAAAGGTGAAAAGTACCCCGAGAGGGGAGTGAAATAGTTTCTGAAACCATATGCTTACAACAAGTCGGAGCCCGTTAATGGGTGACGGCGTGCCTTTTGTAGAATGAGCCGGCGAGTTACGATTTACATGCAAGGTTAAGTTGAAAAGACGGAGCCGAAGTGAAAGCGAGCCTGAATAGGGCGTTTAGTATGTGGTCGTAGACCCGAAACCAGGTGATCTAGCCATGAGCAGGTTGAAGTTAATGTAACAGTTAATGGAGGACCGAACCAACGTTCGTTGAAAAGACCGTGGATGACTTGTGGCTAGCGGTGAAATTCCAATCGAACCTGGAGATAGCTGGTTCTCCCCGATATAGTTTTAGGACTAGCGTCAGAATTAGTGCAATGGAGGTAAAGCTCTGAATGTATGATGGCCCCACCTCGGGGTACTGAATGCAATTAAACTGCGAATGCCATTGTTACATATCTGGCAGTCAGTCTATGGGTGATAAGGTCCATGGACGTGAGGGAAACAGCCCAGATCATCAGCTAAGGTCCCCAAATCAATGCTAAGTGGAAAACGATGTGGAATTGTTCAGACAGCTAGGAGGTTGGCTTAGAAGCAGCCATCCTTTAAAGAGTGCGTAACAGCTCACTAGTCGAATGATTCTGCGCGGAAAATGTACCGGGGCTAAGCATTGTACCGAAGCTATGGGTCTATATATATGTTTACATATATTGTGGGCGGTAGGGGAGCGTTCTAATCTGCGACGAAGTTAGACCGGAAGGACTAGTGGAGCGTTTAGAAGTGAGAATGCCGGCGTGAGTAACGATTGAAGGTGAGAATCCTTCATGCCGATTGACCAAGGTTTCCTGGGCTAGGTTCGTCCACCCAGGGTTAGTCAGGACCTAAGGCGAGGCCGAAAGGCGTAGTCGATGGATAACAGGTTGATATTCCTGTACCACCATGGTGACTGATGGAATGACGGAGAAGGCTAAAATGTCCCAGTGGTTGGTAGTGCTGGGCTAAGTACAAAGAGGGTTGTGTAGGCAAATCCGCACAGCGTTAACCTTGAAGTACGATGGGGAGTGAACGGTTCGCTTAGTAACGAAGCATTTGATGCCATACTTCCAAGAAAAGTTTCTAAAGACATCACCATGGTGCCTGTACCGAGAACGGACACACGTGGTCAAGGAGAATATCCTAAGGCAAGCGAGATAACTATAGCTAAGGAACTCTGCAAAATAACCCCGTAAGTTAGCGAGAAGGGGAGCTCATAGCAATACGAGTCGCAGTGAAGAGGTCCGGGCGACTGTTTAGCAAAAACACAGCTCTCTGCTAAGTCGTAAGAGACGATGTATAGGGGGTGACGCCTGCCCAGTGCTGGAAGGTTAAAGAGATTTGTTAGCGTAAGCGAAGCTTTGAACTGAAGCCCCAGTGAACGGCGGCCGTAACTATAACGGTCCTAAGGTAGCGAAATTCCTTGTCAGGTAAGTTCTGACCCGCACGAAAGGCGTAACGATCCGGACGCTGTCTCGGCTATAGACTCGGTGAAATCTTAGTACCTGTGAAGATGCAGGTTACCCGCGATTAGACGGAAAGACCCCGTGGAGCTTTACTACAACTTGATATTGAATTTTGGTGTAGTTTGTACAGCATAGGTGGGAGACGTTGATATGCAGACGCTAGTAGGCATGGAGTCACCATTGGGATACCACCCTTGCTATATTGAAATTCTAACTTGAGACCATAATCTGGTCTAAGGACAGTGTCTGGTGGGTAGTTTGACTGGGGCGGTCGCCTCCTAAAAAGTAACGGAGGCGCCCAAAGGTACCCTCAATATGAATGGAAATCATATGTAGAGCGCAAAGGTAAAAGGGTGCTTGACTGCGAGACATACAAGTCGAGCAGGAACGAAAGTTGGGCTTAGTGATCCGGCGGTGCTGTGTGGAAAGGCCGTCGCTCAACGGATAAAAGTTACCCCGGGGATAACAGGCTAATCTCTCCCAATAGTTCATATAGACGGGGAGGTTTGGCACCTCGATGTCGGCTCATCGCATCCTGGAGGTGTAGTCGCTTCCAAGGGTTGGGCTGTTCGCCCATTAAAGCGGTACGCGAGCTGGGTTCAGAACGTCGTGAGACAGTTTGGTCCCTATCTGTCGTGGGCGCAAGAAATTTGAGGAAAGCTGTTCCTAGTACGAGAGGACCGGAATGGACCTACCTCTGGTGCACCAGTTGTCACGCCAGTGGCACAGCTGGGTAGCTATGTAGGGCATGAATAAGCGCTGAAAGCATCTAAGCGCGAAGTCAGTTCCAAGATGAGATTTCTCATTCGAAAGAAGTAAGATCCCTTGAATACTACAAGGTTGATAGGTCAGGTGTGTAAGCATAGTGATATGTTCAGCTTACTGATACTAATAGATCGAGGATTTATTGAAGAATATATTCTCTATTGCAAATCAAAAGTAATCAAATTTAAAGATGTCTGTTTCTAGTTTTTAGGGAGCAATTGCTAAACTATTTGGTGTCCATGGCGGAGTGGTCATACCTGTTCCCATCTCGAACACAGCAGTTAAGCACTCCAGCGGCGAAAATACCAGCAATGGGAAAATAGCACGATGCCAAATTTTTTTTATTGTTAATCTTAATTTTTACATTAAAATAAGTAAAAAATTTTATTTTTAATTTATGATTGTTTTAAACCACTTATACGCTCTGCTATTGATAAATCATTTTTTATTCATCAATAAATAGTAATAATAAATCCAATTAATGATATATAAGTTATATATTGTAGTAAACTGCAAAGTCCATAGATTAGTTTTTCTTTACGATTTGATCCAACATTAATTCCGGTGACGATTTCACCAACGGATCTAATATTAAAAATTCATAAAATAGCATTAATAATAAATAAAAAATTATTAATTAAACTTTTAATTAAACGTTTTGTTTGCATATTATTCTCCTTTAAACTAAAAATATTAATAATAATAATTTTAACATTTTAACTATAAAATATATTATTTTAAACATTACCTTTATTATTGATATTAAAATAATATTAAATTAAAAATAATCTTGATGCTTTATCATAAGAAATGTAACAAATATTAATGTAAAGGAAATTGATATTAATTATTTTTTCATTGGTTTTTTATGTATAAAAAAGAAGGAAAAACAATGATAAAATATTATTAATAATTTTTTATTAATAAAAATTAAAAGGAAAATAGTATGCCAAAATTATTAAAAAATAGGTATAATTACCAGTCACTCCAAGATCTGGCTGTAACTATTAGAACCATATACCCTTTATTTAAAATTGATGATTTTATCAATGACATTATAGATGAAACATGAGATAAGTTAGACTTGAAAGCCCGTATGAGGAAAATTGCTATTAATTTAGAACCTGTTTAGAATCTTTTCAATAAAATTGAAATAAAGGTAAGAACAACCATTTGTAAGCTAGTATTTAATTTTTTTTCACAATTTTTTCATAATCTTCTGCATTTTTCTAATCATGCAAAACTTCGTTCTACAACTCATCTTTTTGGTAATACTACAAAAGAATGTAATTCATTACGTTTTATAACTTCAACATTTGCATTTATAATTGTTTTAATTTTAGAAGCAAATTTTTCACCAGTATAACCAGCATCTACTAGTATTTTTTGAACTGCAGAAAGATTCTCTTTTTCATTTTCAATCATTATTATAGCACTGTTACGATCTGTTTTTTCTGCTGTGGTTATGTAAATTGCATGTGGTAAACCTTGAGAATCAACAGCAATATGACGCTTTATTCCTGAAATCTTTTTACCAGCATCATAACCTTTGTTTTTAGTAGTATCTGTATTTTTAACACTTTGTGAATCAATTATACAAAAACTAGTTTGTTCTTTTCTACCATTATTGATACGAAATGCCATGACTAATTTTTTTTAAAACTAATTGTAATACACTAGGTTCTTTACCATTATTTTTACTTCAAACTTGAAAATAATAATATACAATTTGTCATTTTGGAAAATCTTTTGGTAACATTCTTCATTGACAACCACTTTTTAATACATATAAAACTGCACAAAATACTTCATATAAATCTAAGCTTCTTGGTTTAGTTCTCTTTTTAGTATTTTCTAAAATTGATTTTATATTTTCAAATTGCTCTTTGCTAACATTACTAGGATAATTTTTACGCATATATACCTCTTATATTAAAATATATAATCATTTTACCCTATTTCTCTAAAAGATTTTAAACAGGTTCTAAATGATATTTCTAAAACACATCCTGACTTGGTTACAAAAATTGCAAAGGAATGATATGGTAAAAACAATCAGACTGATTGGATTGTAAAGCACGGTTGTAGGACCCTTTTGAAAAAAGGCAATATGGAGGTAATGAAAATCTTTGGTTTTACCAATATTGATTGTGTAAATGTGATTGATTTTGCTTTAGGTACTGAATTTGTTTCTATTGGAGAAAATATGACTTTTTTGGATGGGTTACACTTTATTGGACACTAATTACGTAGACAAGTGAACAAATTAGTTAAAAGAAAGGAAATATAATTATGGCCAATATTAACTCATATAATGATGAATTTAAAAAACAAATAGTATTTTTATATCAAAATGGCAAATCAGTATCTTGCCTTGCTAAAGAATACAACGTTACAAGAGCAGCTACTTATAAATGAATTAAGCAATTTACAAATTCAGGCAGTTTTAAAACTAAAGATAATCTTTCGGATTTAGAAAAACAATTAATTCAAGCAAATAAAGAATTAAAACAATTAAGAATGGAGAATGATATTTTAAAGCAAGCAGCACTAATAATAGGCAGAAAGTAGAGATTATTACAAATAATAAATCTAAATATAAAATTCGTCCAATTTGTCGTTTTTTAAAACTTTCTAAATCAACATATTATTTTAATTTAAAGAAAAAAGAAGATAAAATCAAAAATAATATGTATGATGAAGCTGTTATTAGTGCTTTTAAACAAAATAAAGAAGTTTATGGAACAAGAAGATTAAAAGTCAGTCTAGAAAATAAAGAAATTTATTTATCACGCAAAAAAATTAAAGAAATTATGAATCAGCATAATTTAATATCAAAATACACTAAATTATCATTTAAAAATCATCATAACAAAGTCAATGATAGCCAAATAAGCAATCTTGTGAATAGAAACTTTAATAATAGGCTTAAAAATGAAGTTATTGTTAGTGATTTAACTTATGTTCAAGTTAATGGTAAGTGAAACTATATTTGCTTATTAATCGACCTATTTAACCGCGAAATTATTGGATATAGTGTAGGTACTAAAAAAGATGCATCATTAGTATATCAAGCATTTATGCAATCAAATCGCTGTTTAAAAGATATTCAAATATTTCATAGTGATCGCGGTAATGAATTCAATAATAAAACTATTGATAAACTTTTATTAGCATTCAATATTACCCGTTCTTTAAGCAAAAAAGGTTGTCCTTATGATAATGCTGTTGCTGAAGCAACTTTCAAAACTTTCAAAACTGAATTTATTAATGATAAAAATTTTACATCATTAATCCAATTAAAATTAGAATTATTTGATTATATCAATTGATACAACAACATACGAATCCACAGCACTTTAAACTACCTAACTCCAGTTAAATATCATGAAAAAATGTCTACCAAAAAATAGTCCTAAAAAGGGTTGCCATTCCAATACAGAAGATTATGAAAAAATTGTGAAAGAAAACTAAATACTAGTTTACAAATGGTTGTTCTTTCATTTATTTCAGTTTTATTAAAAAGATTCTAAACAGGTTCTTAGAAACAAATCCAAACCACGAGGTTAAACGTTTAGTCATTGATAGAGATAATAATTTATTTATTGGTATTGACTCCAATAAAGTATATAAAAAAATAGAAGGTACAGATTTATGTTCTGAATTATCTGGAATAAAAAATACTGATGATCATATTTTTGCTTTAGCAGTTGGTCCAGATGATTCAATTTATGCTGCTGGATCGCAAGGAATCTTATATATAGCTAAAAATTTTAATAAAAGATAGGTTATATATAAGTAATTAGTATTAAAATTAATAAAAATAAAAGACTTGCTGCCTAATTATATAGTAAGTTTTTTTATTTTTATTTAAATTTATGTATTAACATATTAAAAAAATCTTGTAATTTATTAAAAATCTAATATAATAATACTTGACATAAAGAAAGTAGTTTTTACGCTCACCTGATAGCTAAGTTGTTATAGGTTCAATGCTTTAAATTTTTATTTTTAAAATAAAGTTTTGTAGTGGTGAGTGTGCGTTTTAGCACACTTTTATTTATGCAAATTAAAGGAGGTATGTATGGCTTTTAAAAATAATGATAATTTATGAAATAGTAATATTCCCTTTTATGAATTTTTATTAATTGGTAATGATGGTACTAATTATGGTTTAATGAAAAAAAATGATGCTTTAAAAAAAGCAGAAGATTTAGGATATGACCTATTATGTATATCACCAAATGCTAAACCACCTGTTTGTAAAATGTTTAAATTTGATACATATCGTTTTGAACAACAAAAAAAGGAAAAAGAAGTTAAAAAAGCACAAAAATTAACAATTGTTGAAGAAAAAGAAATTCGACTAAGTGTTGTTATTGATAACAATGACATTAAAACAAAGGCAAATAAGGCTCGTAAATTTCTAAGTAATGGTAACAAAGTAAAAGTTACATTAAAATATCGTGGTCGTGAATTACATAATCCTGAAGCAGGATTTGAAGTAATTACAAAATTTTATAAAGAATTAGAAGATATTTGTATTTATGATAAAAACTTTGATAAAAAAGAAAAAAATATACAAACTATTTATCTTTTTCCAAAAAAGAAAAATCAAGAAAATTAACAATAGGAGGTAAAATATGCCAAAAATGAAAACAAAAAAAGCTTTAAAAAAAAGAATTAAAGTAACAGGAAGTGGTAAATGAATGCGTAGTGGTGCTTTTGTTTCTCACTTAGCTCAAAATAAAACAACAAAACAAAAACGTCAATTACGTGGGTGAAGTGAAGTATCTGCTTCTGACTATAAGCGTTTAAAAGATTTAATTTAGGAAGGTGACAAAATAAATGGCTAGAGTTAAAGGTGGTTATACAACTAATCATCGTCGTAAAAAAATACTAAAAGCAGCAAAAGGATATTATGGAGCAAAACATAGTTTATATCGTACAGCAAATGAACAAGTAATGAACTCATTAGCATATGCTTATCGTGATCGTAAAAATTGTAAACGTGAGTTTCGCAAGTTATGAATTCAAAGAATTAATGCAGCTGTTCGTAATTATGATTTATCATATTCACGTTTTATTGATGGCTTAAATAAAGCTAATATTAATCTTAATCGTAAAATATTGTCTGAGTTATCAATTAATCAACCAGAAGAATTTGAAAAATTAGTTTTGGCATCAAAATCTGCTTTAGCAAAATAATTAATTGCATAATTTTATATAAAATTATGATAAGTTTTAGAAATGTATTTAATATAAATTTCAAAGAATATTTTTTTATCACAAACTTTGTTTTATAATATATTTAATGGTAAAATTAAAAAATAAATTCGCTTCTTAGTATAAAAATAAGAAAGAAATTTAAAAAAAGAGGGGGCCATTATGCAATTTGTTTTTCTTGGATTTTTTGATGGTAATCCACAAGCAGTTATTAATCCTTTATTTGGTATGTATTATTGAATTGGCTTATCTATATTATTATTCTTGATAATTAGTTTATTTATTTTTAAAAGGTTTTATGCAAATTTAAGTAAGTGCTATAGTTTTAAATGTAGTTTAGGTATTTTTCAAATACTTTTATATATTAGTTTTTATATTGTTCATGGATTGAATGGTGATAATTATCAATGGTATGATTATTTTCCTTTTCAATTATGTTCGGTATTAAATATTACTAGTGGTATACTATTAATTATTCCTAATAAAAGTTTATTTAATATTACTTTTCCTTTAATTGGTCCTGTTATTTTGGCATTTTTATTACCAGATAAAACAAAATGAGTTTTTGGTCCACAGCATTTTCTTTATTGAAATTATTATTTTATTCATATTATTATTCTTTTTTCTTATTTACTTTTATATTTATATGGTCATATTGAATATGACAAAATATATATCAAAAAAAGTATATTATATTTAACTTTATTTGGTAGTGGTGTTTTTATTTTTAATACTTCTTTTGGTACTAATTACTTATTTATTGGTAATGCTGGTTATACAGCAAGTTTTGGTAAAAAAGTATTAGACACTTCAGTGTGGTTACCAATTTTACGTTTTACATTTATGTCTGTTGTTGGTATTTCATTACTAGTTTTAACATATATTTTTATTATAAAAACTTTATCTCCTTTTTATTTAGAAAAAGGAACAAAAATTTATCCTATTTATAAAGATAAAAAATCATTAATTACAAAATTTTATAAAAAATTAAATTTAAAAGATAAAAAAATAATGAAATCTTAATTAATAATTAAAAAAAGAAAGTGAGTTAATTATGTTAAATTCAAAACAATTTTTAACAATTATCCAACTTCAAAATGAGTTAGATAAAAAAATAATTATTAATCGTGGTGTTAGCGATATTAAAACATTAAATTCTAGATTTTTAGCACTTTTAGTTGAATTAGGTGAATTTGCAAATGAACAAAGATGTTTTAAATATTGAAGTTCAAAACCAAGTAGTGAAAAATCAGTAATGCTTGAAGAATATATTGATAGTCTTCATTTTATTCTTAGTATCGGTAATAGCCTTAATATTGATTTTCAAAATTTTAGTTTTTCAGAAAAAACAAATTATCAAGATCTTAATCTTGCATTCATTGATTTATTTGCTTTTGTTACAACTCTTTTTAAATCAAAATCAAGTAATGATTTTTTTGAATTATTAAATATTTATTTTACAATTGGTAAAAAATGTAATTTTAATAGTGAAGACATTATTTCTTGTTATATTTATAAAAATGAAATAAATCATTTACGACAATCACAAAATTATTAATGGAAATAAGTGATCGTTTTATTTAGGAGATTAAAATGACTAATGTTAAAATTTTCAATTATAATAATACAAAATGAGAGTACATTATTACATATAAACAACAAAAACATATGTATTTAAAAGTGCGCAACGATCAAATTATTATTAGTGCTCCATTTTTTATGCAAGAAAAATTAATTGAAGATTTCATTTTAAAAAGTTTACCTAAAATTTTAAAAAAGAAAACTATATTAAAACCTAATATTGTTATTAATAATAATGACAGTTATCTTTATTTTTTAAGTAAAAAATATAAATTAATTACTAAGTATCATTCAAAAAAAACCATTATTTATTTTGAATTTAATAATTTGGTAGTATGCACAAATATTCAAGATGATAAGCAAATATTAATTAAAATTCAAAAATTTTTAAAAGAAGAGTCAAAAAATATTTTTATGAGTCGCTTACAATATTGATCAGAAATTATCAATATTGAGTTTTCAGTACTAAAAATTCGTTCGATGTTAAATAAATGAGGTGTTTGTCAACCAAATACTAAAATCATTACACTAAATTATAAATTAATTCATTTTGATTATGCTGTAATTGATTATGTTATAATTCATGAGTTAACGCATATAATTCATGCTCATCATAAAAAAACATTTTGAAATTTTGTTGCTCAATATTGTCCAGATTTTCAAGATTGTCAAAAAATATTAAAACAAGGAGTTATGGATGAAACAAATAACCTCACTTAAAAATCCAATAATTCAAGAATTAGTTTTATTACATGAAAGAAAACATCGCAATGTTAAAAAAAAGTTTTTAATTGAAGGAGAACATTTAATTAGTATTGCATTATTAAAAAAAAGATTACTTGCAGTATATGTTGATGAGAAGTATTTAGACAAATATGCAAATTTATTAAAAACTTGTAATAATATTGAAGTTATTGTTGTAAATAGTATGATTATTAAAAAAATTTCACAACAAAAAACACCACAACCAATAATTGGCGTTTGTAATATTGTTAAACCTTTAAATTATTTTTATTCTTCTCATATTATTCTAATTGATACAATTCAAGATCCAGGTAATTTAGGAAATATTTTACGCAGTGTTACTGCTTTTAATATTTCTGAAGTATATTTATCAAATGAAAGCGTTGATTTATATAATCTCAAAGTAATTAGTGCAAGTCAAGGAGCTATTTTTTATACTAATGTGTATTATGAAAATTTTGATCAATTTTTATTAAAAGTAAAAAATGCAAATTATATGATTTATGGTACATTTCTACATGAAGATAATAGTACTAATTTATCTGAAATTACCTTTAAGCAAAAGAATGCTTTTTTATTTGGCAATGAAGGACAAGGTATTAATAAAAAGTATAAAGATAAAATTAATAGTAATATTTTTATTCCAACTTCTTTTAATGTTGAATCATTAAATTTAGCAACAAGTGTAGCAATAGTAACGTATTGCTTATTTACTAGTAATATATTAAAATAAATTATACTTATTTTGAATTATAAAAATTTAATTATACATATTAATAAATTAATGGAGGAATAGAATGTTAGCGGTTAACGATTTAAAAAAAAGATTAGAAATTATTAGACAGCAAGCATTTAATAATATTGATGAAGTTGCTGATTTACATAAATTGCAAGTTTTAAAATCACAATATTTAGGTAAAAATTCGGATATTAATAATATATTAAAATCTTTAGAAAAGTTTCCTCATAATTTTAGAATTGAAATTGGTCAAGCAGCTAATAAATTAAAAAAAGAAATTAATGAATATATAATAAAAAAATTTAATGAAATTGAGAAAGATAACATTAATGAGCGTCTTAAATCTTCAGAAATTGATTTAACACTACCGGGTATTGATTTTAATATTGGTCACACCAATCCTTTATTAAAAACTGTTACCGAAATATCTGAAATTTTTAAAAATTTGGGTTATCAAATCATTAGTGGTAATGAAGTAGAAAATGAAGAATATAATTTTAATCGCTTAAATTTACCATTTGATCATCCAGCAAGAGATATGCAAGATACTTTTTATCTTGAAAATAATAATGACAAACTTAATCGTTGATTATTAAGAACACACGCTACAAATATGACTGCACGCATTCTTAGCGAGCAAGATAAAAATTCAAAAGAAACCACGGCTATTATTAGTTTAGGAAATGTTTATCGAAAAGATGATGATGATGTTACTCATTCTCACCAATTTATGCAAGTTGATGGGTTTTTAGTTGGATCTAATATTACTTTTGCAAATTTAAAATGAACATTAAATTATTTTTGTCAGCAATTTTTTGGTATGGAAACTAAAACAAGATTACGTCCTAGTTATTTCCCATTTACGGAGCCTTCAGTTGAAGTAGATGTAAGTTGCCCAAAATGTAATACAGAAGGTTGTTCATTATGTAAGTATACTGGTTGAATTGAAGTTTTAGGTGCTGGTATGATTCATCCAAATGTTTTTATTGCTGCTGGTTTAGATGAAACAACAGCAGGTTTTGCCTTTGGTGTAGGCATTGAAAGAATTACTATGATTAAATATGGCATTGACGATATCAGATTATTTTATAATAATGATTTTCGATTCTTAAAACAATTTTAAAAATTAAAAGGAGTATAAAATAAAATGATAGTTTCACGTAAAATCATTTCGCAGTGATTGAATATTAATAGCATTAAAGATTATGAAATCGTTGATGCTTTAAATAGTTTGGGTTTTGAGGTTGATCAAGTAAAAAATTTAATGTTCAGTAATACAAACTTAGTTGTTGGTCAAATTACTAAAATTACTAAACATCCTAAATCAAATAAATTAAATATTTGTGAAGTAACAGTAGGCACTGAAATGTTAACTATAGTTTGTGGTGCAGCAAATGTAGTTATTGGTATTAAAGTTGTTGTAGCAAGGATAGGAAGTACTTTAGGTAATGGTCTTACTATTATTGAAAGAACAATTCAAGACGTTGTTTCTTCAGGAATGCTTTGTTCATTAACAGAATTAGGATTAAGTGGTATTGTTCAGAATAAAGAAGAATTAAGTGGTATTATTCATTTACCAGATGATGCAATGGTTGGTAATATTAATCCATTACAATATTTAAATTTAGATGATACAATTTTTTTTATTGATTTAACAGTAAATCGTAGTGATTGTTTGGGGATTTATAGTATTGCTAGAGAATTAAGCGGTTATTTTAAAATTCCTTTAAAAAACATGGAAGTTAGTAGTATAGGAAAATTTGATAATAAAAGTCAAGTTAGTGTTCTTAATGGTAAAATTCAAGCTTTAGCAACATTAAAGATTGAATTTGATGATAAATCTGTAATAACACCAATTTGAATTAGAAGAACACTACAACTTGCAAATATTGTACCCAAAACTTTATCAGAAGATATTATTCATTTAGTAATGTTAGAATTGGGTCAACCCTTAATTACTTTTAGTGCCGATGTTTTAAAAAAACCATCTTTAAATATTTCACCTAAATCATACCCAGAAGGTAATTTGCAAATTAAAGAGGGTGATATTTTATTACATGATAAATATTTGGCTTTTAGTGTTTTAGGAGTTAGTCATAATATTGAATATGAAGTTAAACCAAGTTCCAAAGAAGTTTTTATATTTTCAATTAATCCTGATGTTACCTTAATGAGTAAACAAGCAAAGCGACATGGTGCTCTTATTAATACATTATTAGAACGTTTAACAAGACCAGTTGTTCCTGATTATTATTTAATTGCTTTACAACGTTATTTGTTTATTTTAGGACAATTACAAGTTAAATATGAAATTACTGGTTTTAGTAATGATGTTCCTTATCAAGTTAAAACAAAAGTGATCAATTTTAATTTTAATTTTATTAATAAAATTTTAGGTACAAATTTTGGGGTTAATGAAATAATTAATTATTTGACTATTATTGGTTGTCAAATTGAAATTGATGCAAAAAATCAAGAAAGTTTAAAAGTAACAGTTCCTAATCATCGTAGTGATTTAAATAATGCTAATGATTTTAGTGAAGAAGTTGCCAGAGTATTTGGATATGATAAATTACCAGTTATTAAACCACAATTTAATGTATCATTTAAGTCACCAACGGCAATGGAAAATTTAATGATGAAGTGAAGACAACATTTAACAAGTTATGGTTTTAATCAAGTAAAAACATATAGTTTAACAAGTATGCAGAGATTAAATGATTTTAATTTTTTTAAATATAAAATACCTGTAAAATTAGAAGCACCTTTGACATTAACAAGAGAAGTTATGCGTTTTAGTTTGACAGATAGTTTATTAAGAATTTGTCAATATAATTATGCACGTAAAGAAACACAATTAAAAATTTTTACTGATGAAACTATTTATACAGGTGATGAAACTGATGATAATCATCATTTAGCTTTTATGATTATGGATAATTTTTGACCAAAAATTAATACTAATAGAATTACTAATAGTACGTATTATTTTATTAAAGGTTTTTTAGATGGTTTTTTAGCAAAAGTTATGCCAAATTTATTTAACTCTATTGTTTATAAAACAAATAATAATTCTTTAATGCATCCGTATTTAAGCGCAGATATTTTTTATGAGCAAGAACATATTGCTACTATTGGCGCACTGCATCCACAAACTGAAAAAATAATGAATGTTGAAAAAATATTCTTAGCAGAAATTAATTGTAGTAAGTTAGTTAAAATCATAGAAGAACAACAAAAAGTAGTTTCTAAATTTAAGCTTTGATCAAAATTTAATGCTTTAAGTCGTGATATATCAATTATTGTTAATAGCGATATTCAATTTTCTGATGTAAAAAATGCTATAATATTTGCAAATATTGATTTTTTAGAACAAATATCTTTGGTAGATTTTTATAATGATGAAAAATTAAAATCACAAAATCAACATTCATTAACTTTTAATTTGAAATTTAATAGTCAAGAAGAACAATTAGATGAAACAAAAGTAAGTGGACAAATAAGTATTATTCAAGAAATATTAAAGAAAAAATTTCAAGCAATTATTCGTTAAAAATATAACAAAATATTAAATAATAACATTAATATATTTTTTTATTATATTAAATTTTTAAATTGGGTGAGATAATATGAAAACATTAAACAAAGATAATTTAAACTTTTATAAAATGGCATTATTATTTATGATTCCAATTTGTGCACAATCTTTAATTGAAACATTAATAAACTTAATGAATAATTTTGTGGTTGGTCAATTTGGAAATGATGATGCTATTGCTGGAGTTGCATCATCAAGTAATATTTATGATATGGTTTGATATATCTTTTTTGCTATCGTTGCTACCGGTAATATTTTTACTGCTCAATATTTAGGTATTAAAGATAAGAAGAAAATTCAAGAAACTACTAATATAAAATTATTTTATACTTTAATTTTTTCAATATTTTTTGTTGTAATATTAGAATTATTTAGCAAACAAATTATGGGAGTAATTCTTGGTGCTGAAGATAATTCTCATGAAAATGCTATTGGTATTGCTGAAGAATATAGTAAATTAATTGCTTGAAATTACCCATTGTTAGGTTTTGCTTTTATTATGTCAATTACTATGAATACATGTGGTAATGTTAAAACACCATTGATAACTTCTATTTGCTCATTACTCTTAAATACATTTTTAGTTTGTATTTTATCATTACCATATAGTGGGGGACCACAATTAGGTATTGAAGGATTAGCAATAAGTTTAATTATTTCAAGAGCAGTAGAATGTTTTATATTGTTAGGTTATTTAATTTATAAAAAACCAATTTATGCTCCTAATTGAAATATTTTTAAATTTACAAAAGATTTACATAAAAAATATATTATTACTTTTATTCCTTTATTTGCTAGTCAAGTATTATTTGGTGTTTCAGTAGTAATGTTAACAGCTTTATATTCTCATTTTGGTGATACTGAAGTTGTTGCCGCTGTGCAAATTGTTGGTAGTGTTGTTGCTATTTTTTATTCTACTTTTAGGGGATATAATGCTTTAGTTGGATATGCTATTGGTAGCAAGTTAGGTTCAGGAGAACTAGTACTGGCTAAAGAAAATGCTAACAAGATATTAAAATTGAGTTTTGCTATTTCAACTGTTATTGCTTTAATTATTTTGGGTAGTGCTTTTTGAGTTCCAAAAGTATTATTTCCAAATTTATCTAATAATGCTATGAAACTTGCAGTTTGATATATGGCTTTTTCAGCAGTAACTTATTTTTTCATTAATATGATGCAACCATTATTTAGTTTTCTTTATGCTGGTGGCTATACTTTAATTATTAGTATTGCTGATCTATTTTTAATTTGATTTATTGATATTTTTATTACTTTTGCTTTATTGCAGTGAACTGACTTAAGTATTAAAATGGTAATTATGATTTCGTGTTTAAGTAAATCAGCTGATTTTATTTGTGCTTATGTATTTTATAAAGTAATTCCTTGAAATAAAAATATTATTAATTCTAAAGTAGAAAATGTACCTCATCCGACATTTGAACCACATGGATAATATAAAAATCCCTTTTTAATAATAGATTTTATTTTAATAAATTTTGTTTAAAAAATGTTAAAAAAATTTTATTATATTTTAGCAAATAAATTCATATTTATCGTTTTATTTTTATTGTATTTAATATACAATTATTATAGTTACTGGTGTGATTTTAGAGGATGGTAAAAGTAATGATTTTTTTATTTTTAGTTATAATTAAACTTTTATAATAATTAAATTTTAAATAACTAAATAAATACGGACATTAAAAATTTTGACATACCTTTATTATAAGAAATTTTTATTTTTTGAAAGAATTTTAAAAATAAGTTTAAGTAAATATATAAAAATAGTAATAACACCAGAACTAATAAAATCATTTTGGAATTAAAAAAGAAATTAAGAAATAATAAAAAAATAAAAAAAGCATGATTGTTTTAAAATTTTTTTATTTTTTTATAAAAAGGAGAAAGAAAATGTTAAAGTTTATAAGAAAATTTTATAATAAGTATCTTAAAAAGTACTTTAAAAAGAAAAATAAAGAATTACAAAAATTAAGAAAAGAAATTCTTGATATAGAAGAAGAGATGAAAAAACTAAAAGAAGACAATATTTTTTTATTTAAGACTATTAAAATGTTTTTAAATTATCAAAATAGTTCAATTGATAATCCTTTATATTTTAATCAAGATGATCATATTTATGAAGAAATAAAAGAAAAAACTATTTTTGAAAAATTTATTTATGAAAATGTAAAAGATGAAACAACTTCATTGAGTTCAGTTGGTAATAATGTTCCTCCACAATTACCACCAAGAAATAAAACAAGTGAAAATAATATGAAAGTAACGACCGAAGAAACTAATGAAATTAAACCATCAAATATTACAAAAAAAGTAGAAGAACAACCTATTTATGAAAAAATAAATACCGATCCAATTTATGATGAAGTTAAATCAAATGTTAAACCATTTTATTTTGTTGTTCTATTTCTTAGGAGGGCAAAACTATGAAAAAAATATTAAGTATATTTACAATAAGTACTTTAGCATCATTACTTTTCACAAGTAACATTATTAATAGTAACATTATTAATAATGATAGTAATAAAATGGATAATAATGTTGTTAAAAAAAATTCCTTACTACCAAAAAAAGAATCAACAAATGAGCCCTTAACTCATTTATTTAATAATCAATATAATTATTTAACAAATAGTAATTGAATTACTAATCAATCAAATTTAGATCAAAAATTTTACAGTTATGATACAAATCATGCTAATTATAAGTTGAGCAATGATATTAATGCTAGAGAAGTTTTTTTGTTGATAATGATGGTAATTTAAATTATGATTCTACACTTATTTTAGAAAAGGATAAGTTAAATATTGAAAATACAAAACAAGAAATGATTAACTATAAAAAAGTGACAAAAACTAAAGATAAAAAAATATATCTAATGAAAGTATTTATGATAATATTATTTTGAAGGTGATAATAATGATTGACAATATATTCAATTTGGAGGATTAAATAGTCATATTGATATTTCAAATCAAGTAGGTGCTGATAAAGTTGAACACAGTAATAATCTAAATGAAACATTAGGTTTATATTATATTGTTAAAGCAGTACACGAAAATAAAATTACTAAAGGTGTAGCTGATAGTTTAGGAAAGGATTTTATTAGTAAAATTAGTATTAAAAATAGTTTTAATAAAAGTTTAACTAATGAGATTATTAATTTAATTGTTGATAAAGAAAAAGTTTATAAACTAATTAATGAATTGCCCTTTTCTAATGATGCAAGAGATTATTCAATTAATTATATTTTTGATAAAGATAATAATGTAATTGAAATTTATTATCATAAATTTAATAATACGAATTTAAGTAAAAATATTAATATATTTAATTCTCAATCATTTGATGGAACTAATAGTTGAGAAGATTTTAAATCAGAAAACTACACTTTAATTAATTGAACAAAATATGCAAAAAGATGAGAAGAATTTTGTCTATTATGACCTAGCCTTTCATTTAATAATTCTTAGAACCTGTTTAAAATCTTTTTAATAAAATTTAACTAAAACAAGGAATAATAATTTATAAGTAGGTATTTAATTAACATTTTATTTTCTTTTTCATTTTTTGAGGATTTTTAATAATCTGAACTAGTACTTTGCAAAACAAAGATACACAGATTATTAAAAAGCCTCGAAAATGATTTCTTTTTGTAATAAAAAAGGTGGAGTAGGAAAAACCACAATTTGTAAAAATATTGCATACAAATTAGCTAAAGATAATAAAAAAATCTTATTAATTGATTAAGACCCACAAGCAAATTTAACAATGGAGTTTATAAACGATGAACAAGAAATTAAAAAAACAATTATGAATATAATCGCAACAAAAGACGCCATAGAAAATATTTCAATTCAAAGAGTAATAATTAATTCTAAATATAATAATATTGATTTAATAGCTTCTAAAAAGGAATTAACAAAAAGTTCATATATTTTAGGCACAATGTATGAAAAAGATGAAATATATAAAATTTCTGATATGTTATATTGAAACAATAAAGAAAAATTTGATAGTTATGATTATGTGCTTATTGATTATCCGCCAACAATAAATGAATTAAACTTAAGTTTTTTAGTTATAAGTGATTTAGTAATAGTACCTATTAATAATGCTTTAAGGTCTTTGAAGGGATTTTTAGATTTAAAAAATAATCTTGAAGTTATTTGTCATCAAGAAAAAAGAGATATTCCTAATTTAAAAATTTTAATTAATAATGTAAGAACCTGTTTAGAATCTTTTCGAAAATAATGTAAAATGATTATATATTTTAAAATAAGAGGTATATATGCATAAAAATTATCCAAGTCATGTCACCAAAGAACAATTTGAAAACATAAAATCAATTTTAGAAAATAGTAAAAAGAAAACAAAACCAAGAAGTTTAGATTTATATGAAATATTTTGTGCAATTTTATATGTATTAAAAAGTGGTTGTCAATGAAGAATGTTACCAAAAAATTTTCCAAAATGACAAACTGTATATTATTATTTTCAAATTTGAAGTAAAAATAATGGTAAAGAACCTAGTGTATTGCAATTAATTTTAAAAAAAATTAGTTAAAAAAGTTCGTATCAACAATAATCGCAAAGAACAAACTAGTTTTTGTATAATTGATTCGCAAAGTGTTAAAAATACAGATACTACTGAAAATAAAGGTTATGATGCTGGTAAAAAGATTTCAGGCATAAAACGTCATATTGTTGTTGATTCTCAAGGTTTACCACATGCAATTTACATAACCACGGCAGAAAAAACAGATCGTAATAGCGCTATAATAATGATTGAAAATGAAAAAGAAAATCTTTCTGCAGTTCAAAAAATAATAGTAGATGCTGGTTATACTGGTGAAAAATTTGCTTCTGAAATCAAAACAATCATAAATGCAAATGTTGAAGTGATAAAACGCAATGAATTACATACTTTTGTAGTATTACCAAAAAGATGAATTGTAGAACGAAGCTTTGCTTGATTAGAAAAATACAGAAGATTATGAAAAAATTGTGAAAGAAAACTAAATACTAGTTTACAAATGGTTGTTCTTTCATTTATTTCAGTTTTATTAAAAAGATTCTAAACAGGTTCTAAGAGAAAATTTTTATTTAGAAGAAATTAAAAAATTAATTTTTGATTTTAAATTAGAAACTAAAATGTTAAACACAAAACTTAAAGAATCAGAAATTTTCAAAGCAGTAGAAAATAAATTATGTTCAATTTGGGAAAATCCTTATTATTGACGTCAAAAACAAGCATATGAAGAACTTATTGCAGAAATTATATAACAAAATTAGTTAATTAAAAAAAGAACCTAACGGTTCTAAATTTGCACTAGGTTTGGTTACCCAGCAGGATATTTCTACCCCTCAAGCAATATTATAATATCATTAATATAAAAATTTGACATATTTATAAATTAATTATATAATTAATTTGTTAGTACAGTTAACGCTGTGCAAGAGAGTATAGTTCTCGAATTCCCAACCTTAGCTGTTGGGCTTTTTTAATATATAAAAAATATTTTTTACTAGTACTATTATTAATACTGGTGCTAGTCTAGTGCTAGCGTTAGTACTATTAATAGTAATATTAACAAAAAAACAAAAAAATATTAATTTAGTTAGATATATATGATATTGAAGTGACACCTAATGAAGTTGGAATGGCAACCCTTTTTAGGACTATTTGCGAAATTTTTTTTTTTAAAAAAAAGATTGTTTAATTTATAAAATTTGTTAAAAAAAAGAAGAAGAACTAAATATTTTAAGATAGGAAAAATAAAAAATGACAATTGAAATAAAAGACAAAAAGAAAAAAGTATTGTTTGATTCTAAATTTATTAGAGTAATAATAGAAAATAATTTTATTTATGTTCAAGAACCTTGATGTAATAACCAAGGAGTTGCAATATTACCCTATGTTTTAAAAGACAATCAATATCATTTTTTACAAATTCATAATGAAAATAACCCAGCTCAAAAAAAATCTAAAGTTAGTCAGTACAGTACTATTACGGGTGGTTTAGAAAATAATCAATTTTATACAACTGTTGTAAATGAAATGTTTGAAGAAACTGGAATTGATATTAGTGAAAATGTAACAATTGATAGACTTGGTCCATATTCTTTTGCAAATAAATCAAGTGATAAAAAATGATATTTATATGCAATAGATTTAACTAATTTAAATTTAGATATAAATCAAACTTATTATGGAAAAGGTGGAGATGGTACTGATTTTGAAAAAGGAATACATGCTAATTTTGTTAACAGTTATACATTAGCAGGTAGTAATGATACTCTATCTACTAGTATTTGAGGAAGAATTGATTTAGTAAAGAGATATAAATACAATGAAACTCAAAATTTTTTAAAAAAATTAAAAGAAAAAATAAAAGAAATAAATAATATAAATAAAAAAATAGATTTAAGATTACTATTTGATGAAACATTTCTTAAAGATGAATCTTATGTAGATGTAGAACTTGAAACAAACAACACTACTGTTATTCCTAATGGTTTTCCTTTGCATTATGCAGTAGATAATGCTTATTTTGAAATAGCTAAATTTTTTATTGATAATGGTGCAAATCCTAATATTGAAGATATTGGAGGAACTCCTTTACAAATTGCTATAGCAAATTTTAATAACAACATTGAAATAGTGAAATTGTTAATTGAAAAAGGTGCTGATGTAAATATTAAAAATGATAATGGTGATAGTCTTTTAGATATTGCAGTTAAGAATGATAAAATTGAAGTAGTAAAATTATTATTAAATCATTCAAATATTGATGTCAATATTAAAAATGATTATATTAAATCAATCTTTTTTTATTCTGCAAAAAATGGTCATATTAATTCTTTAAAATTGTTAATTGAAAAAGGTGCTGATGTAAATATTAAAAATGATAATGGTGATAGTCTTTTAGATATTGCAGTTAAGAATGATAAAATTGAAGTAGTAAAATTATTATTAAATCATTCAAATATTGATGTCAATATCAAAAATAAATATGGTTTTACTCCTTTGCATTATGCAGTAGATAATGCTTATTTTGAAATAGCTAAATTTGGAATGGCAATACTTTTTAGGACTGTTTTTTGGTAGACATTTGTTTTTCAAGATATGAGTAAACATTACTTTAGTTAGCTATATAATCATTTTACCTATTTCTCTAAAAGATTTTAAACAGGTTCTTATATTAAATTAACTAATTCTAATGGTCCAGTTATTAACAATAATCTAAGTTTAATGACTAATAAAATTAATAAATCTATTCCTGAGTATATTGCTCCTCCATTTAATGATCCTGTAGTATTAAATAATGATACTTTTAATTTTAAGTTTGAAAATAATTTTTGAATTTTTATGGCTCAAAATCGAATTCATATATATTTATGTATATGGCACGATGATAATAATATTTATTGTCAATATGCAGGTCATAATTCTTCTCAGTTTTGTGCTAGTGGTAGTTCTTATGATATAAAATTAGATTCTATTACATTTCATAATTTATCTGATTCATCTGTTTTATTAAATAAAAAAATAGCAAATGAAAAAATTTATGCTTTGGGTGTTGATTCACAAAGTAATATTTTTAGAACCCAAGAAGATAGAGTTTATAAACTTAGTACTACAGGAGTAGAAACTTTAATAGAAGGATTAGATGCTGGTAAAACTGTCAGAAATATAGTAATTGATAATGAAGATAATGTTTATGTTGGAACTGATTCTGGTTCTGTTTATAAAAGTGATGGAATACATAAATTTGAAAAAATTTTATTGCCAGATTCAACAAATTGAATATGAGATTTAGCGGTTAATAAAAAAACCGGCATTGTTTATGTTGGGAATGATGATGGTGTGTGTATAGCATTGATAAAAATAGTAACGTTAATCATATGTTAGGAACACATGATTCTGTTTTTGCTGGAGCTAATAATCATGGTAAAATTTATAAAAGTAATGGTGTAAATGATTTTCAATTAATTAAAGAACAAAATGATGTTGGGTCAATAAAAAGTTTAGTCGTAGATACTATTGGAACTATTTTTGCTGGTTCTGATAATGGTAATATTTATCAAATTAATAGTGGAAGTATGTATTCTAAAATTTTAAATACAGGTCATGAAATTAAACGATTAATTATTGATAGAGATGGTGTTTTGTTCGCTGGTGTTGATTCAAATCAAATATATAAAAAAGTAAAAAAATCATCTATTTTTTGCAATATGTTAGGAATAGATAATGATAATGAACATATTCTTGCCTTAACAATTAATTCAGAAAATATTTTATATGCTGCAGGAACTGAAGGAATTTTGTATTCAAATAAAAATTTTAAGTAACATTTAAAATGTTACTTAAAATTAAATATATTAAAAAAAATTTTAATTAAAAAAAATGTTGGTTCTTATGATATAAAATTAGATTTTTTTAATGCTATACTTATTTATAAAGTTTAAAATAATATGAAAGGAAGCAATTATGAAAGTAATTAAGGTTAAAAATATTACGAAGTCGTATAATGGTAATGTTGTACTCGGACCTATTAATTTAGAAATTGAGAGTGGTAGTTCTGTTGCTATTTTTGGTGCTAATGGTGCTGGTAAAACCACATTATGTGAGATTATTAGTAATACTAAAAATGCAAGTACAGGAGAAATTGAATATAACTTTAATAAAAAAGATATTCCATATGTTGTTGGAATAAATTTTCAAGATCAAGTTTATCCTAACTTTATAACAGTTAAAGAATTAATAAATTTTTATCATAAGATTTATTTAGATAAAATAAAACCCGAAATTTTTAATAGTATGTTAGATAAGTTTCAATTAACAGAATTATACAAACGTAAAGTAAATAGTTTATCGGGTGGTCAAAGACAAAGAGTTAATTTATTTTTATCATTATTTCATCAACCAAAAATTTATATTGGTGATGAGATTTCAACTGGTTTAGATGTTAAAACAAGAATTGATATTATTAATTTTTTACAAGAACAAATTAGTTTGAATAACATTACTTTAATTTTAGTTAGTCATAACTTAGATGAAATCCAAGCTTTATGTAAACGTATTATTTTTTTAAAGGATGGTCAAATTATTGATGATACTACTGTTGTTGAAGTTACTAAAAAATATGGTTCATTATTAAAATATTATTTAGAAAAAACAGAAACACCATTAGAAATAACTACGAGAAAGGAAAAAAAATAATGCTAGCAATGTTTCAATTATTATTTGGTTATTTTAAGAAATCTTTCCATAGTATTTTCTTTGGTTTTATTTTCCCTATTATTATGTTAACAATTTTAGTTGCTGTATTAACACCCGGTAACCCAAATGCTGCACAAACAGTATTACCGGGGTTAGTGATGTCAGCTTCACCAGTATTAGGAATTGTTACTTTATCAATGACATATTCTGATTTTAAACAATCAATAATTATTAAAAGAATTGGTGCAACACCATTAAAACCATGACAATTTATTAGTAGTATTTTAATATTTCATGTTATTTTAATTTTTATTGGTAGTTTTTGAACATTAGGAATTGGTGCAGCTTTATATCATAATCAGATTAATTTAGAACTAATTAATTGAGGTTATATATTACTAGCAATTCTGCTTTCATCAATTATGTGTTCAGCAGTAGGAATAATGGTTGGTATTCTTGCTTCTGATTTTAAAATTGCTTTTGCTTTTGCTTTATTATTATATTTGCCAACATCATTTTATCGGGTCAATATATTCCGTATGTAGCCATTAAAGGACAACCAGTTTTAGTTATTATTGCTAAAATTATTCCTTTTTCTTATCCTGTTTCTATTATGAATAGAGGATGAAATATTTATGGTACTCCAAATGATTTAATCAATGCAGCACTTTTTGATAATTACTGAATACCGATTTTAGTTAGTTTACTTTGAATTGGAGCATTAATATTTGGAGCAATTATGGCTTATAAATATCGACGTAAATAAGTAAATAAGAAAAAAGATTTGTTTATAAACAAATTATTTAAAATTATAAAAAATATTTACAAAATAAACAAGCCTAATTAGGCTTGTTTTGATTTATTTTTAAAAAAAATGATACTTAAATTTTGGTCATTTACTGCGGCTATCAATTCCTGAATTAGTAGCAAAAAGATCAAAATTAATAACATTTTTTACATTTCATGCTGAAAGGTTCTGATTAAATTTTTTTGCATTTCAAAACATTCCCATCATATTTGTTACATTTGAAACATCTCAACCGGAAATGTCTTGATTAAATTTTTTTGCATCATAAAACATATAACTCATATCTACTATATTTGATATATTTCAAGAAGCTATGTTTTGATCAAATGTTAGATTATTAGCAAACATATTACTTAAAGAAGTAATTTTTGTTGGTAATTGATCTGGTACTTTTTCAACTATTTTTGGCATTTTAACAGCTTGAATTTCTCTAATTCCATTTTCAAAAAAACCGATTTGAACAATTTCTTTACTTTCTATGTCTGACAAATCTTTATCATTAGTTGTTTTTTGTATTCCATTTTTATCTTTGTAAATTGTATCTTGTTGTGTTTTATTTTGAATATAATTAGTTGTAATATTAGTATTTTGTTTGATAGTGTTTAAGAAACTAGTTAAATTACCTGTGGTTGTTGTAAGTATTAAAATACTTAATGTTTTGATTAGTGTTTTCACTAAAAAATCTCCTTTTTTTGTTTTTTCCAATAACTTCTTAAGTTTAAGAAATTAATTATATTTTAATTCGTTTAAAAATAAATTCAATAAGTGTTAAATTTTATGTTAAAAATAAAAATATATAAATATTAGGAAAAATTTTTTATGTTATTAGTAAGTTTAAATGTAATACAAAAGTTATATAATATATTTTAATTTACATACAATTTGTTTATTTTTTTAAAATAAAGATATTTTTATGATATTATTAAATTAATTTAATAACTGTTAATTACTAGTATAGATAGTTTTATCTATATTAGTTTTTTTGTTTTTATTAAATTAATTTAATTAAAAAAATATTATATATTGGGTTTATTGCGTTTAAAGTCAAGTTTTATATTGAGTTTATTAGAAAGAAGTTAAAATATGACAAACGGCAGAGAAGTTATTATTACGAATAATTTAAATAATCCAAGTATAAAAAGTTTATTATTAATTGATGAATTTAATAATAAAATCGGTGACGCAATACTTATTATTGATTTAGAAAAAAAAGAAGATATTTTAGAAAGTATATTTATTGAAGAAAAATATCGTAAGCAACAATATGGTAGTTTACTTATTTACAAAATTTTTGAGATATGTCATAGCAATAATATCGAAAACCTTATTTTATTATCAGATCCAACTAATGTTACTGTCGGTGAATTTTATGAAAAATTAGGATTCACTTATGTATGAAATAAAAAAACTTTTTTTTATGATTATGAAATTAATATACCTCATGCAATTTTTAATAAAAGAGATGAAATTGAAAAGTGAAAAAATATTAAAATAAAAGAAATTTTTATTGATTTTGATAAGTCAAAATCAAAAGCTATAAATGATGAACAAAAGATATTAGAGGATAGTGAAATATTATCTAGTATTTTAGATGAAGTTTTAATACATGAAGAATCAATTTTCAAGGAAGATTATCAAAAAGTTATTGATTGATTTAATCAACAAAGAGAACAAATAATCAAAAATCCAAAACAATGATGAAATACTTTAACCCCCAAACAAGTAGATGTTGTTAAAAATGAGGCAAAAAAATAGTGAAATAACTTAACACCAGAACAAAAAAATAAAATTATTAGAAAAACAAGCATATCAAAAAAAGACAATAAAAAAAGATGATACTCCTTTATTGTGTGATTTTGATCAAAATATAAAAAATAAATTAGACTGCATGCAGTCTATGAAAACATCAACTCCTGTTGTTAAAAAAGATAATTTTAATATTTAGATTTTTTCTTTTCTCAAATGTCTTGTTTTTTAAAATTAACAATGTAAAATAAAATACATAATTAATTTAAAATATAAAAGAGTAAAATTAAATGGTAATTTAGAGACTTAGTGGTTGCTGTAAACTAAGCAAGTTTAATTTGAAGGTAACTTATATTATTAGTAATTTAAATAATAATTAAGTGCATTTACTTTGTAAATGAATTAGGATGGTACCGCGTTAAAAAACGTTCCTATTTGTGGAATGTTTTTTTATTTTAAAAAGGAGTATAACAAATGAATAGAAATTTAAACAAAAAATATAATCATATTGAAATTGAAAAGGATCGTTATGAACAATGAGTAAAATCTGGATTATTTAAGGCAAATGTTAGTTCTATTAATCCTACATTTTCTATTATCTTACCACCACCTAATGTAACCGGACTTTTACATTTAGGTCATGCTTGAGATAGTACTATCCAAGATTTATTAATTCGTTATAAACGTTTACAAGGATTTAATACTTTATTTATACCTGGTATGGATCATGCTGGCATTGCCACGCAAGTTAAAGTTGCACAACGTATTAAAGAAGAACAAAAACTTAATTTGCAAGAATTAGGTAAAGATAAATTTTTACAACAAGCATGAAAATGAAAAACAGAATATGCACAAAACATAAGAAAACAGTGAGCAAAACTTGGTTTAGCATTAGATTATTCGCATGAAGTATTTACTTTAGATGAAAATGTTAAGCAAGCAGTTAATGAAGTATTTGTAAAGTTATATAAAGAAGGTTTAGTTTATCGAGGAAAAAAGATAGTAAATTGAGATCCAGAATTAAAAACCGCTATTTCTAATATTGAAGTAAATTATCATGAAACAAAAGGAAAAATGTATTATTTAAAATATTTTATAGAAAATAGTAGTGAATTTATTACTATTGCTACTACCAGACCAGAAACAATGTTTGCTGATCAGTGTATAGTTGTAAATAGTAAAGATAAACGTTATTTACAATTTATTGGTAAAATGGTTGTTAATCCGGCTAATAAAATGTTAATTAAAGTCATTGCTGATGATTATGTTGATATGAATTTTGGAACAGGTGCTATGAAATGCACACCAGCACATGATGCTAATGACTATGAAATTGCATTACGTCACAATTTAGCAATGCCTATTTGTATGAATGTTGATGGAACTATGAATGAATTAGCACAATCATATATTAATCAAGATCGAATGGTATGTCGTAAACAATTAGTTGAACAATTAAGAAAAGAAGATTTAGTTGTAAAGGTTGAAGACCATCTTCATCAAGTTGGTTATTCAGAAAGAAGTAACGCTATTATTGAACCATATTTATCACAACAATGATTCATAAAAATGAAACCATTAGTTGAAATGATTATTGATAAACAAAAAAATAAGAAAACAAAGATTGATTTTCATCCAATATTATTTGAACAACAACTTTTGCAGTGATTAAATAATATTCAAGATTGATGTATTTCTCGTCAATTGTGATGAGGTCATTCGCTTCCAGTTTGATATCATAAAAAAACTAAGAAAATTTATGTTGATACTAACCCACCATCACCAATTAACGATTATATTCAAGAATCAGACGTATTAGATACATGATTTTCTAGCGGTTTATGACCTTTTGTAACCTTGGGTTGACCACAAAAAAATGTTGATTTGCAAAAATATTATCCAATATCAGTATTAGTTACTGCTTATGATATTTTATTTTTTTGAGTTGCACGAATGATGTTTATGGGTTGAAAATTTACTAATCAAAAACCATTTACTAATGTTTTAATTCATGGTTTAATTCGTGATGAACAAGGTAGAAAAATGTCAAAATCATTAAATAATGGAATTGATCCAATGGAAGTTATTAAAAAGTATGGTGCGGATGCTTTACGTTACTTTTTAGTTAGCAATTGTGCTCCAGGTCAAGATTTAAGATTTAGTATTACTAAAGTTGAGTCAGCTTGAAATTTCAATAATAAGTTATGAAACGCTGCACGTTATGTACTAATGAATATTGATGATAAGTTTCAATTGGATGAAAATATTGTCTATAATAATTCATTATCATTTATTGATCAATGAATTTTACAAGAACTTAATCAATTGATTATTTATGTAGAGCAATATATGGAAAAATATGAATTTGTTTTAGTAGTTAAAGCACTATCAAATTTTATATGAAATAAATATTGTTCTTGATATATTGAATTAAATAAAGTTAATTTACAAAATCAAGAGCAACAAAGTAACTCATTACAAACATTATATTATGTTTTACAACAAATTATTATTATGGTTCATCCCTTTATTCCCTTTATCACAGAAGCAATCTATGAAGAAATGGGGTATAAAAATAGCATTTTAACAAATAAGTTTCCTAAAGTTAAAGTTATGGAAAAAACAAAAGATGTAACACAATTTGTTGAAATATTAATTGAAATTATTGGTAATATTCGAGAAATTCGTAAAGAACTTAATTTATCTTTAAAATTACCGTTAACTATTCATATCAATACGACTAATTCTTTTTTTGAATTAGAAAAAAATACTTTAAATCCTTATTTATTACAATTAACTAATAGTCAAATTGTTACTATTAGTGATAGTCCGTTGTCTGTTAATAATAAAATAATTAAAATTATTAATTCAGCAGTAATAGAAATTAATGTTTCAAATTTATTTAATAAAGAAGAACAATTAGCAAAATTAAAAGAGGAATTAGTTTATATTGAAAATGAAATAAAACGTAGTAAAGATATTTTAAGTAACCAACAATTTTTAGCAAAGGCACCACCAACAAAAGTTGAAATAGAAAAGCAGAAATTAGAAAAGTATCAAAATCAAAAAATTTTAATCAATGCCAAGATTAAAGAATTATAAAAAACTTTTATTTTAATTCAAGTTGAAAAATTTCATTATTTTCCAATTTAATATCATCGATACCTACTGAAAAATCAATAAATTCTTTACCATTTCAGTGCTCAATGTATCAAAATTTTTTATCTTCTTGAGTACCTTTTTTACCTTTTACAGCAACCAAAAATCTTCCAATTTGACTTTTTTCAACAGTAAAATCATTAGAACAAGCACTTAGTAAATTACCAAGTGTATTAAAAGTAGTAATATAATTAGTTTTTTCAAGAATAGTTTCCTTGCCGTTGATAGCTGTAATTTCAATATTAGTAGTAACGCTATTTTGATTAGTAGTACCATTTAAGAATTTTGGGATATAAATAATATTTAGTATTAATGAAGTTCCTAATATTAATATAATAGAATTATATTTGCATCATTTAATAAATGTTTTATTTTTAATTATTTTTATAAAATTATTTTCTCATTTCTTACCATCAGTTTTTATTTTTGTCATTATTATCAGCCTTTGCATTATCTTTTTTATTTTATTATATTAAAAAAAATAAAAAAAGGAAATTGCTTATCTCATTTTTAATAATTATTGAGGTGAAATTAAATGAGATTATTAATTATAACATTGACAATTCTTTTTCTTGCAAGTAATGGATTAGTTGTATTAAAGTTGATTATTAATTTTAATGAAAATGAAATAGTTAGTAAGGAAAAAAATGATACAAAAATTATTACTATTACTGTTGAAATTAAAGAACATTTACCAATTAGAGAAGATTTATGTATACGAAATAAATATTATGTTAAAATTCTTAATTCAAAAATAAGTATTATTAATTTAATTAATACTTTAAATATTTCTAATGTTTATTTTGACATTTTAGCATTAAATCTAAATCAAAATATTAGTGAAAATTATAAATTAATATTATCACCAAGAAATAATGCTATTAAATATTATTCCCGTTATACTATTACTTTAGAGCCTTTAATTAATTTAGGTTTAAATAGTCAAGATGCCAAAAAAGTATTATTATTATTTAATAAAAAAAATTTAAATGCAAAACAATTGTTAGAGAATTTAGAAAAATTATTAATAACTACAAAAAGAAAATATATACAATTGATGCATAAATTTATTAGTTTTTAATGATGTTTACTTATCATGCTTTATTAGTTTTATTTCTAATATTTTTAGTTTTCTTTTTATCAAGTTTTACGATATTTAGTGGTTTAGTTTTATTATTAATAATAATTATTATTTTGTATTTTATTTTTTTTAAAAAGCAATCATTTTATAAGTATTTCTTTTTATTATTAGTATTTACTTTTACTTCCTTAGTTAACATTAACTTTAAAAAAGATGAACATATAAATATTGAAAATGTTAATTTGAAAGTAGTAGAAACCCATCCAAATTATTTGATAGTACAAGAAGGATGAAAAAAATATTATTTATTATCACATTATTATATTAATAATATGCAGTATACTATTAATGCCCAGTTAGATGATACACTTATTTTTAAAGGTCAAACTAAAGATTTAAAAACTATTAATAATTTTTATGAGTTTGATTTTAAATTATTTTTAAATGCTAATAATGTTAATAAACAAATAGTAGTTAATGAAAATAAAGTAAAAGTTGTTTTTGGAAAAACTCTTAGAAGTATTTTTTTTAATTATATAAATACTTTTCCAAAGGAAATTAAAACTTGAACTAAATTATTATTATTTGGTCAGCAAACCGAAGAAAATAAATCTATTTTTACCATTTTTAATAAGTTTGGTATTACTCCAATTATTGTTGTTAGTGGTTTACACATTAATTTTTTCTTTGTTTTTTTAAAAAAAAGTTTTTGATTTATCAAAAATGAATTAATTAAACTTTTAATTTGCTTTGCAATTTTATTTTTTTATTTATATTTACTTAATTGATCTATTGCAGCAATGAAAGCATTATTTTTTTTAATTTTTAGTTGTATTTTAAAATTTAATAAAAAAACTATTCATCCAATTTCTATTCTTAGTTTTAGTGCTTATTGTTGTCTTTGTTTATGACCTTTACAATTCTATCTTTTAGGATTTCAAGTTTCTTTTGGTATTACTTTTTTGATTTTATTTATTAATAATAAATTTAAAAAATATAGTTATTGGATTAGATTATTATTGATTAATATTGTTTTATTTTTATTCACTATTCCTATTCAGTGACAAATAAATCATGGTTTTAGTTTGTTAACTGTTGCATATTTATTATTTTTTACACCAATCATTATTTTTTGTGATGTTATTTTATTTTTAAATTTATTTTTAAATTCAATTTTAAGTTTTTTTGTTTCTCCAATTTTAAATTTTTTAATTATTATTATTATTAAGTTAATAAATATGAGTAATATTTGAATTCCGACTTTTCAAATTGAAATTTGAATTTTACAACTTTATTTTTTAATTTTAATAGTTATTTATAACTGTTGACGATATTTTAATTGAAGAATGTTAACAGTTATTATTATTAATTTTGTTTTACTTTCAACATTATGAATGAATAGTATTATTAAACCTTATTATGAATTAACGATGATTAATGTTGGTAATGCTATGAGCTTTTTATTAACTAGTCCTTATAATAAATCTGCTATTTTAATTGATGCGGGCACAGAAGATTTAAAACCAAATAATCCAACTATTTATAATTATCTTTCAGCAAAAGGAATTCATAGTTTAAAAGCAGTATTTTTAACTCATCATGATTTAGATCATATTAGTAATATTGGATTTTTGAAAATGAAATTAAAAATAGATAAAATTTATGAAAATACCAATCAATTATCGCAATATATTATTGATGGTTTTAATCCAATTCATAATTTAGTTTATGGTTTTAATTTGCAATATGTTTCTGAAAATAATAAAAGTTTAGTTTTGTTATTAAAAGTTTATAATTATAAAATTTTATTTACTGGTGATATTGAAGAACAAACCGAAAATTTATTAGTTAACACCCATGTATTAAGTAAAATTAATATTTTACAAGTTCCTCATCATGGTTCAAAAACTTCATCAACTATTAGTTTTTTAAAAACTCTTAATCCAGAAATAGCATTAATTTCCGGACATTATCAAAAACGAAGACAGTTTCCGAATATTGAAACATTGAATAATCTTAAAAAAATTAATGCTCAAGTTTATTATTCGGGAAAAAATAAAACTGTGATTATAAGAATATATATGAAACATTATGGTATTATAACGTTAATATAAACTGATATAATAATATTGTGAGATTAGAAATAGTATTTATATTATTCATGTTCAATATGAATATTTAGTAAAAAGTATTGAATAATTAAAAGAAAATTACTTTTTAGAAAAGAAACTAAAAAATATATAATTAAAACAAAAGGGAAAAAATATGAAAAAAATAAATCATTTATTAAAAATTTTGTTGTTACCTTAAATGTTAATAACTACTATTACATCCAATATTAAGGAAGAAAAAACAGTTATTGATTATCATCAATTATACATTCTTGGTGATAGTCTTTCTGATACTGGGAGTTTTTTGTTGGAGCTGGGAGTGACTTTGTCCAAAAATCACCATTAGCACCTTGATGAGTCGCTCAAGTAGAATTAGGAGATCCATATTATTTAAATCGCTCTTTCAGTAATGGTAAGGTTGCAGCTGAAATTTTAGCTAATAAATTACATTTAAACTTACAAGCAGGATGAAAATATACGATTTTAAATGATGCAGCAACTTATGAGCAATTTGGTAATAACTATGCGGTTGGGGGTGCTGTTGCATCTGAAAATGATTCATGAACAGGAACATTTTATTCAAATCGTTTTAGCCTTCAACATCAAATGGCTGCTTTTTTATCTCAACATCAAGATTTACAAAGTGATGATTTAGTCTTTCTTGAATCAGGAAATAATGATATGTTGGCTGCTATTGATAGTGGTAACTATTATAAAGGACTTGATATTATTTATAATGCAATTATAAAAGAAGGAGATATAATTCAAGAATTAATTAATAAAGGCATCCAACATATTGTTGCTACTGATGTTCCAGATTTTAGTCTTGTCCCAAAATATTATGGAACTAAATCGCAAGTTTTAGCAAAACAATTATCTGATGCTTATAAAACACTTTGAAATCACGAGATATTTTTATATACAACTAATTATCCTAATTTTATTAGAACCTGTTTAGAATCTTTTCGAAAATAATGTAAAATGATTATATATTTTAAAATAAGAGGTATATATGCATAAAAATTATCCAAGTCATGTCACCAAAGAACAATTTGAAAACATAAAATCAATTTTAGAAAATAGTAAAAAGAAAACAAAACCAAGAAGTTTAGATTTATATGAAATATTTTGTGCAATTTTATATGTATTAAAAAGTGGTTGTCAATGAAGAATGTTACCAAAAAATTTTCCAAAATGACAAACTGTATATTATTATTTTCAAATTTGAAGTAAAAATAATGGTAAAGAACCTAGTGTATTGCAATTAATTTTAAAAAAAATTAGTTAAAAAAGTTCGTATCAACAATAATCGCAAAGAACAAACTAGTTTTTGTATAATTGATTCGCAAAGTGTTAAAAATACAGATACTACTGAAAATAAAGGTTATGATGCTGGTAAAAAGATTTCAGGCATAAAACGTCATATTGTTGTTGATTCTCAAGGTTTACCACATGCAATTTACATAACCACGGCAGAAAAAACAGATCGTAATAGCGCTATAATAATGATTGAAAATGAAAAAGAAAATCTTTCTGCAGTTCAAAAAATAATAGTAGATGCTGGTTATACTGGTGAAAAATTTGCTTCTGAAATCAAAACAATCATAAATGCAAATGTTGAAGTGATAAAACGCAATGAATTACATACTTTTGTAGTATTACCAAAAAGATGAATTGTAGAACGAAGCTTTGCTTGATTAGAAAAATACAGAAGATTATGAAAAAATTGTGAAAGAAAACTAAATACTAGTTTACAAATGGTTGTTCTTTCATTTATTTCAGTTTTATTAAAAAGATTCTAAACAGGTTCTTAGAAGATTTAGTTTAAGAGAAGAATTAAGTAAATATGCACTGATATTTCAACAAGAAGGTAAAAATATTACTCAAAATGCAATTGAATCTGATTATGCTCATATGGCATTAGATGGTGCTGTTACAGCAACATATGTTAATGGTTCAACAAAAGAAACATTAAATAATTATTTCTTCTTTGATGAAGTTCATCCAACAACATTAGTGCATCAAGCGGTTGCTGAAGATCTTTATAATTTAGTTGAAAAGTGATAATGTTTTAAAACATTAGATATAATAATTACTATATAAGATAAAAGTTCAAATTTGGAATATTATCAAAAACGAAAGTATTTTTCAAATATTGAAACACTGAATAATCTTAAAAAAGTTTATTATTGAGGAAAAAATAAAAGTGTGATTATATATGAAACATTATGATATTATAACATTAACATAAAATATATTAATAATTTTGTGAGGTTGGAAACATGGTTTATATTGTTCATGGTCAAGATGAGTATTTAGTAAGAAAAAATATTGAACAATTAATTAAAAAAAATCATAAAAAAGAAAATTATGATTATAATCTATATGAATTACAAGAGGATACAATTGTTAATATTATTAATGAAATTCAAATTATGAGTATATTTGAAGAAAATAAAGTAATCGTAATTAATGATAGCAGTAATTTATGACAAAAATATATTAAAGAAAAAAAATTTGTTAATGCTTTGCTTAATCATAATCAAAAAACAATGATAATTATTAAAAGTTTAAATGTTGATTTTAAAATTAGTAGAGAATTTCAACAATTTAATATTATCAAAATTAAAAATTATACAAAATCACAATTATTATTATTAATTAATAAAGTTTGCAATAGTTTTAAAATTAACATTACTCAAGAAGCAACTAATTTTCTTTTAGAATACTTGCCAAATGATGTCAGTATTATTTTAAATGAGTTATCAAAATTAAGATTAATTGGAAAAAAAATAACTTCAGATATTATTATTGAGGTGGTTCCTAAATATTTTGAAACAAATATTTTTAAAACTGTTGAATATATATTAAAAAAAGATTATAACAATTTTTGAAGACAATATAACTATTATAATGTTATTAATTATGATAAAATTAAATTGATTAATATTCTTGTATATCAATTAGAATTAATTAGAGATATCAAAATTTTAGTTAAACAAAAAAAAAGTAATGAAGATATTTCCAATATATTAAATATTTCTAAGTTTCAAGTAAAAATATTAGAACAATATTTAAATATTAATTTAAATATTAATAATATTTTGTTAAAAATATATGAATTAGATTACAATATCAAAAAAGGAAAGTTTAATAAAAATATTGCAATTGATTTATTTTTTTTGAATATTTAGTATATAATTATAGATGTTTTAAACTCAAGAGGTGATACATATAATGAAAAGTAATAAAAATACTGATGTTACAGAAAAAAAGTTAGTAGAAGAAAATAGTGACATTACATTGGTTAAACCAAAAGTAAAAAGAGTTACAAAGAAAAAAACTGAAAAAGTGTACTCAGAAGAAGATTTAAATGTTGCATTATACTATGAAATATCAAGTACTATATATAACAGTTTAAATAATTTAATTGTTAGAAAATCTATTTTTGCTAATGAAGAACTTTTAAAAATTTTAGAATTACAAATTTCTAATTTATTTTTTCTTGAAAAAGAACTAAAAGAATTAAAAGATAAAAAGTATGCAATAGAATTTTTGCAGTTAATTTCTAATTTGGTAAATCGTAGTTTGAGTATTACTAAAAGTTCTCCTAAAAATCGTATTGAAATTCTTGAAGAGCGTAACTTATTAATAGTTACAATTACTAATATTTGTAAGACTGTGGAAAAAGAAAGTCTTGAACGAATAAGACAGTTTGATAATAATACTTTTAATGAATTAAATGATCAAATTACTGCATTAAATAATTTTAGTGATGATGCTACTGAGGTTAAGCCAAGTGTTACTCCAAATAATCAGAATGTTGATAATAATGTTGATACAAATCCTAATATTGGTGGCATTGGAAATCTAGGTAATAATTTAAATATTAATAATCTTGATAATAATAGTTTAGCAAATTTAGCGAAGTTAGGTGTATTACCGCAACATCCCGCCACAAATCCTAAATTTTACCCGTATATGAATAAACCAAAATATATTCCACTTTTAAAGAAAATATTATCAGCTTTTTTCTTATTAACAACAGTGCTAGCAATAGCTACTTATATACTAACTTATTTTATAGCAGGTACTTTTCAAATTAAAAATAATAGTACATTACCTGTTTATTATAATTTTGCACAACAATCAAAAACTATAGTTTTCACTATTGTCACAACAATAGTTTTAAATGGAGGCTTTTTATATTCAATTTTAAAACCACCAAAATTAGGTCGTGATTTATATCGAACATCATATTTTTTAATAGTTATTTTAATTTTTTGAATAATTTATACAATTTCAAATTTAATTTATATGACAACAAATGATTCATTATTAAGAACATTTACTTCTTTTTTAGATAAAGGTGATGAAATTAATTCTAATGCTTTACCTTGATTAAAAGGATTAGCAACTTTTAAAGCTTTTCAAATATTAACATATATTACAGCAGCATCAGCAATTTTACCAATTGCTATTATACTAGTTATTGCTATTCTTAATCCAAAAATTGATCGTAATAAAATTATGAGAGCCAATTCGGAATATCAAAATGCTATTAATAATGCTTTAAGTGGTAAACCCTATGAAATCGATCCATCACTTTTTGATGATAGTTTAGATAATGATAATAAAAAAGATACAAAAGATCATAAATTTTGACGTAATAGTGATTTATTTAAATAATAAAATAAAAAAGGACTAAAAGTCCTTTTTTATTTTATTATTTTTAATTATTAGATTTAATATCTTATGCTTGTCAACAATTTTGAACTTGCAACTATTGTGTAAATACCAATCAATCCAAGCCGCAACTCCTAGATATATTCCATAAGTTGTTGTAAAAGTAAAACTTGTTCCACTTCAAGCTTGAATAAATGGATCCATAGCGTATTTAAATGGATTAAAGTAAGTTGCGTATTTTAAAACGGGACTACTATTAATTAACTCAGCTGGGAAAAATACCCCACTTAAAAGTGCAACCGGAAAATAAATTACATTTGATGCTGCAACTAAAGCAGTTACTGATTTGAAAATTGAGGCCAATAACATTCCTAAACCCATTGATGAAAAGAAAATTAAGATAATAAATGGGATAGATTCTCCAATAAAATTTGCTGTTACTATATTATTTCACCCATAAGTACCACCAAACATAATTCCAGCTCATAATAAAGATCATAAGAATGTGTCGCTATCATAAAGAAAAATCCAATTATCATAACTGAAAGAACAAAGAAAATTGGTTTAATATTTGTTGCTCCAATTCGCTTCATTAAAACACTATTTTTAAATTCAACAATTGTTTGTGGAATAATGAAAATTCCTACTGCCATTGGTTGTAACATTGAAATTGAACCAACTAAAGTATGTAAACTTTTTACAGTATCACCTTCCATTTGTTTAAAAGCAAAACCTTCTAAGAACAACATTAGAATTGGAAATAAAACTAAAAAGAAGGGTACAAAAAATCCTCGATAATAATATTTAAACATTAAGTTTATTAATGGTCGACTTTTTTCGGGCATTTTGGCTTTATGAATTCATTTATTTTTTTTCTTATTTTTTTTGATTTCAGCATTTTCTTTTTTTATTTCTTCATATTGTTTTTTTAAATCAGCTTTTTTATTTTTATCAAACATTTTTCATGTAAAGTTATGAACTGAACCATATTTTTTAACAATATCTTTAACATTTCCTGCTTCTTTTATAATTCCATTATGAATGTAAATATACTTTTCACAAAATTCTTCAACTTCGCTCATATTATGAGTAGTAACTAAGATCATTGTCTTATTTTTGTCAATAATATTTTTTCTAAAAAATTCAAAAATTTCTGAACGAACTTCAATATCTAATCCTGTGGAAACTTCATCTAAAATAACTAGATCAGGATCATGAATAACAGCAAGTAAAATATTTAAACGTTGTTGTTGTCCACCCGAAAGTGTTTGAATAAACTTATTTTCAATTCCAAGTAATTGGTATGTCTTCAGTAACTCTAATAGTTCATCTTCTTTCATTGAAATATTAAAAGTATGTAAATAATATTTAATCATATCCATAACAGATATTCCGGCCGGATATCTAGATTCTTGAAATTGTAAACCATTTACTAGATGTTCTTGACGAATTATTTCACCAGATGTTGGTTTACGAATACCACCAATAATTTCACTTAAAGTTGATTTACCACTACCATTTGCACCAATGATTCCAATTCGATCGCCAGGATTAATAGTTAAATTAACTTTATCTAATGCTATTTTATTTTTATATTCCTTTGTTAGATTTAAAATTTCTACTAGTGGCCGAGATTTATCTATTTTTTTCTTATTTTGTTCATTATTTTCCATATATAATACCTCCTGCATTAGATTGTACTATAATTAAGTGTTAAAAAGCAATTATTGAAATTTGTAACAATAAAATAAACAGTATTAATTCTAAATATTTTGGAAAAATATTTTTTAATTTTTGTTTTTCATGTATATATAATATAGATTTGAAAATAGTGATTATGTAGTATAGCAATTTAACATATGCTTTAAATCAACATTTATGAATTCAAATCCCATTTAATTATAAAACCATATACTATTAATGATTACTTTTGTTGTTTTATAAATAAAAGTTATTATATTGTATAATTAATTATATTTGAGAAATTAGATAGAAACTCAGGAGGAACCATTTTGGAAAATTTAGTAAGTGAAGAAGTAATTGAAGAAACGTATTCAAAAATTAAAGATAAAATTAGTAAGACAAGTTTGATAAAAGCAGATAAACTTTCTTCATTTTCTGGTAATAATATATTTTTAAAGTTAGAAAATTTACAAAAAACAGGTAGTTTTAAAATTAGAGGAACTTTAAATAAAATTTTTAATTTATCAAAGGAACAGCAAGCAAAGGGTTTAATTGCTGCTAGTGCTGGTAATCATGCACAAGGAGTCGCTTTAGCAGCTTCAAGTTTAAATTTAGTATCCAAGATAGTTATGCCTTTAACAGCACCACTAGCCAAAATTGCTGCTACTAAAGAATTTGGTGGTGCTAAATGTACTGTTAAACTTTGTGGTAATATGTTTGATGATGCAATGTCTGAAGCATTAAGACTTGAAAAAGAAGAAGGGTTAACGTTAGTTCATCCATATGATGATAATTTTGTTATTGCTGGTCAAGGTACAATTGGTTTAGAAATATATGAGCAAATGAATGCAATGGGTAAAGAAATTGATTATTGTTTAGTTCCAATTGGAGGAGGAGGACTTTTAAGTGGTATTTCAATTTATTTAAAAAGTAAAAATCCAAATATTAAATTTATTGGGATTGAGGCACAAAATGTTGATTCTTATAATCAAGCTTTAAAACAAGGAAAACCATTTAAAATTCAAGGTAAAAGTTCAATTGCTGATGGAATTGCTGTTAAACAAACAGGAGAATTAACATTTAATATTTTAAAGAAAAATGTTGATAAAGTTGTTACTGTTAGCGAAGAAGAAATTGCGCAAGCAATGTTATTTTTATTAGAAAAATGTAAAATTGTAGCTGAAGGTAGTGGCGCTGTTAGTGTTGCTGCTATTCTTTCTGGTAAATTAGATAAAATCATTGGTAAAGATAAAAATGTTGTTTGTGTAATTAGTGGTGGTAATGTTGATATTACTACATTAGGAACAATTATTAATAGCGCCTTAATTAGTTCACATCGACGAGTTCCTTTTTCAGTTAACGGTAAAATTAATAATAGTACTATTAGCGAAATTATTAATATTATTACTAAAAATGGTGCCTCTATTTATAAAATTCACAGTACATTTGATCGTAATAAATTAGATATTAGTAATTTTAGTATTTTTATAGTTATGGATACATCAGATGAATTTCAAAAAAATAAAATTTTTGCTGAGATTAGAGCATCAAGTTCTAACTTTACATTATTAGCTAAATAGTTTTTAAATTAGGTATTTTATTAAAACAAAAATTTAGTTTAAAAATATCAATTATATTTTAAAAAGAGACACTATTAATAGTGTCTCTTTTTAAAATAAATTATAGTTATTTTGCTTTTGCTAATTTAGTCATAATTTTAGATTTTTGACGAGCAGCTTTATTAATGTGATAAATGTCTTTAACAACAGCTTTATCAATTAAACTACATACTTCATTAACAAGTACTGCAGCATTTTCTGCTTTGTTTTTTATTGATATTTCAGCTTTTTTTAAAGCAGTTTTAACTTTAGATTTATAACTTTTATTAATTTCATTTCTTTTTTGGTTTGTTTTAATTCTTTTAATTTGTGATGCAATGTTAGCCATTTTTTCTCCTTTTTTGTTTTGAACATGTTTTATAGATTAATTACAACAAAAATAATTATAACAAAAATCATAAATGTTGTATAATATTTTTTATTTTTTCAGTATAATTAATGTGTTAGCTTTTTGTTAATAGTATATTTTAATTTTTTTACACTTTTAATGTAAATTATTTGTTTAAAAACTTTAATGATAAATGTAGGTGTGGTAAATAAATGAGTTACTATTTTCGTAACCCTTATCAATTTTCTTACCATAGTATTGGTAGGATTAGATCAAGATTAAAATTGCAAGACTTAAATGATATCCAATTACGTGAATATTGTTTAAAATTGATTAATGAGTCTTATGATATTGAAGAGACAAAAAGTTTTAAATATATTAGAGTAAATAAAACACATCTTTATTTTGTAATTAAAAAAGATGTTAATTTAATTTTAACAATTTCACCGATGAGTCCAACTAAACTATTAGCAGTAATCGAGGAAAATTTATAAATCAAAAAAGAGGAATAAAAAATGGGAAATTTATCTAGTCAATGATGAATGTTAGCGCTTATAGGAGTAGTTTTAATAATTTTTATTTTTACAACCATTTCAGCAAAAAAGAAGAAAAAAGAAGAGAAAAAACAACGTCAAAAAGAAGTAAAAAATATTATTAAATCCTTTATGCGTGATGAATTAAAATTGCAACATAAAACAGTAGAATTTGAACAAGTAGTTTCACGTAGTAGTAAAGAATATCGCTATCGTGATGTTTTTGATGTAATTGTAAAATTATATGATTCTAAGAAAAATGATTTATTTGCAACTAAAGCATTTGAGGTAGAAGGGTTTACTAAACAATTATCAAAGAAAGAATTTGAAACAATTTGAAAAGTAAATTGTGAATTAGATTTAGAAGAAACACTTAAGAAAATTGAAATGTCAAAAAAACGTAGTGGTAAAATTAAAATAAAAAGAAAGACAGCAGAAGAAAAAGCAGCAATTAAAAAAGAAAATGAAGCCGTTAAACTTGCAATTGAAGAAGAACGTTTACAAAATAAAGAAAATAAAAAACGTGCTAAAAATTTAGAAAAACCTAAAATTGCAATTCATGATAAATTTTCTGGATGAAAAGATAAATAAATCTTTATTTTAAAGTAGGCAATTGGGTGATATGTAATGAAAATTTATAAAGATGATTATAAGCATTTCCGTATTTGTCGAAAACTTTCATGATTTTTAAATGCAAAAAATTATGCTTTAGCTAAGCATTTAATTGAAGAGAAAAAGATAATAAATTTTGTTGAACTAACGCATACTAAAACAAGTAGTAAATTTAAATCTAATTTAATTACTATTTCTGATTTAGACGATGATACATTTGAAAATAATTATAATGAAGAAGATGATTCTGAATTTTATCTTGGTGAAACAATTGCAGATGGTATTGAAACTGGGCACTATGCTCAAGAATATTTTAAAGTAAAATATTCTTGTTTTAATTTTGAGTCTGAACTGGGTAGTAATGTTATAGAAATTATTAATAATAAAGAGTATGATGTTTTATTTGAACCAAGATTTGAATATCAGGGTTGTGTTACTAAGTGTGATATTTTAAAGCGAAATAATGATGGTTGGGATTTAATTGAAGTAAAAGCAGTAACTTGAGTTAAAGAAGAACATATGTGAGATTTACTTTATCAGTATGATATTTTAACCAAATGTGGAATTAAAGTAGTTAATACTTATATTATGTATTTAAATAATAATTATGTTAAGAAAGAAAAAAAAGATTTAAATGAATTATTTATTGTTAATGGATCAACTTGGCAAAAAAGTCCAAATACTAAAAAAAGTTTTAGTCTTTTTGAATCAATTCAAGATGAAATTTTAAATAATAATTTGAAATTACAATATGAAAATATTAAGAATATTATTAAAATTAGTGATATTGACGAAATAGTTAAATTATTAACTTTACCTTATTGTCATGAAAATAGTAATCAATTTTGTCCTCATATTTTTAAATATTTTTCTATTCATAATACTATTTTTGAATTATATCGTTTAAGAAAAACTAAGAAAGCATTGTGATATTATGAAGAAGATTTCTTAGAAATTAATGATGAAAGATTATTACCATTTTTAACAAAGTCTAATTTACATTTAAGACAATATGATGTAATTAAAAATGGTGAAAAATTAATTGATGGCAATAAATTTGTTGATTTAAAAATTGAATACAAAAAGTACCAATATCCAATTTATATGTATGATTTTGAGACTATGAAATCTGCAATACCTAAGTTTAAAAATAGTAAACCATATCAACAAATTCCTTTTCAATATTCTGTCCATGTGTTATTAGCACCAGATTTTGATTTTAAAACTTATAAATCAATTAAACATTATGAATTTTTAGCAGATGGCAATGATGATCCAAGAGAAATGTTAACAAAAAAATTATGTTATGATTTAATTAATATTCATGGTAAGGGTACGTATGTTGCTTATAATCAATCATTTGAGAAATCTGTTCTTAAAAAATTAGCTTATTATTACCCTCAATATAAAAATAAATTATCATTAATTCATGATGGTACTATTGATTTACAAGATTTTTTTAAAGAATTTAAAATTTATAAAGAACAGTTTTATGGTTCTCTTTCAATTAAAAAAACTTTACCAGCATTTGAACCTTCCTTTTCTTATGAAGGATTAGTTATTAAAAAAGGAGATATGGCATCAGAAGTTTTTCGTAGAAGAGTTGAAAATAACATTAGTTTAACTAATTGAATTCATAATTTTCGTGAAAATATGTTAAAATATTGTGCTCAAGATACTTTAGGTATGGTAGTATTATTTTGACATGTAAAAAATATTATTGAAATGTACAAAGCAAAAATTGAGGGCGAAAATTATGAAAAAATTTAAAATTTTATTTATGGGTTCTTCTTTTTTTTCTGAAAATATTTTAAAAACATTGTTATTAACAATGAAAAATGAAATTGAAATAGTTGGTGTTGTTTGTCAGCCAGATCGTAAAATTGGTCGTAAACAAGAAGTTGTTCCTTTAGCAATTAAACAATTGGCACAAGAATATCAAATTCCTGTTTTCCAACCCGAAAATATTATTGAAAGTTTAAAAGATTTACAATTATTAAATATTGATGTTATTCTTACTTGTGCTTATGGTCAATTTTTACCAAAAGCAATTTTAAATTTACCAAAATATAAATGTTTAAATATTCATGCTTCATTATTACCATCATTGCGTGGTGGTGCCCCTATTCAATGAGCAATTATTAATGGATTACAAACTACTGGTATTACATTAATGAAAATGGTAAGTAAAATGGATGCAGGAGCAATTTATGTTCAAGAACAAGTTTCAATTGGTATTGAGGATACATATACTTCTTTAGTTAATAAGTTGATAACTTTAGCACAAAATATGTTAATAAAATATTTATTAAAAATCATTAATAATGAAATTGAAGAACAAGAACAAGATGAAAATAAAGTAACTTTTGGTTTAAATATTAAAAGAAGTGATGAAAAAATTAATTGAAATCTTTCAGCACAATTAATTTCATGTCATGTTCGTGGATTGTATAATACACCAATTGCTTATACTACGTTGAATGATAATATATACAAAATTCATCAAGTAGCAGTAACTAATGAATTATCAAATGCTCTGCCAGGAACAATTGTTGCAATAAATAAATTAGGTATTATTGTTGCCACTAAAACTAATAACATAGTAATTAAAGTTATTCAACCAGCAGGTAAAAAAGAAATTATAGCAGCTTGTTACTATGGTTCTAAAATTAATCCAATTGCAATTGGTTTTATCTTTAAATAGTAAAAAAATAACTAATATTTTTTGGTAATCTAGGAGGAAAAGATGTATCGTTTTCGCTCAATTAAATATTTAGCAATGACTGGTATTATTACTGGTTTATTAGTAACAATTGGTTATTGTTCAACTTTTCTTTTTGGTTGAGCAATTACTAGTTTATTTGGTGGAAATTCTACTTTGCAATTATTTGATGCTGTTTTTATTCCATTTTGTGCTTTTTTTGAAGGGCCAATGCTGTTATTTGCAGGACCAATTGCGGGTGGCATTTTTGATTTAATTAGTGGTGTTAAAATTGTGGTTATTCCTATTACAATTTTTATTAGAATTTTAATGTTTTTTGTTATTAAGTTATTAATTAATAAATATTGATGAAGTACTGTTTATACTTTCTTTTTTGCTGCTATTTTACTACTTATTTACCCATTGTCTTATTTAGTAATTTATCAAGATTATGCTATTACAGTTAATGAATTAATTACTGATAGTATTCAAGCTATCTTTGCTTATTTTGTTGCTATTCCACTTTATTATGCTCTTAGTAAAAATAAAATTAGATCAAATTATAGTTTTTGAAATGATCAAGAATTTGATTATTTAAAAAATAAAAAAATAACTGTTTTAGAATAGTTATTCAAAAGATCATAAAATATTTGGTATTAAATTAATTATTTTTGTGATGAAGAGAGAAAATAATGATTGAATAAAAAGATAAAACAGACATTCTTTATAAGAATAGTTTGTAATAAATTTATTATGCTCTGGGTCATTTCTGAAAGGTATTTTGTTATTTTCTTCAAAATTTATTATTTCATCAATAAGTTTTTTATTTATATCAATATATTTTTTTAGATTATTTAAATTAGAATTATTAATATTGGTTGCAATTAATATTTTTAAATAATCTAAAGTATATTTTCACTTTTTTTCTTTTTTATTTATTATTACTTGATTTATTTTTTTAAGAAATCTTTCATTTATTGAATATAAATTATTGGCATAGTTAATAATTTGTTCATTTTTATCTCCAAATTCTAATTTTCTGATATTAATTTTTTTAGATTTTAAATTATTTAAAAAACTATTAATTTCTATTCATTCATTAAATAATTGTTTTAATGAGTCTCTATTTGAAAGTTTATAGTTTAGTTTTTTATGGTGTTCATCAAGAATCTTTTCTTCTATATATTCTAGCCCTAAATTTTTGTTTAAATTTCTTATATTTTGTGCTGTTCCATCAATTTCTGATTCAATAAAACTTCTTAGAACCTGTTTAAAATCTTTTAGAGAAATAGGGTAAAATGATTATATATTTTAAGATAAGAGGTATATATGCGTAAAAATTATCCTAGTAATGTTAGCAAAGAGCAATTTGAAAATATAAAATCAATTTTAGAAAATACTAAAAAGAGAACTAAACCAAGAAGCTTAGATTTATATGAAGTATTTTGTGCAGTTTTATATGTATTAAAAAGTGGTTGTCAATGAAGAATGTTACCAAAAGATTTTCCAAAATGACAAATTGTATATTATTATTTTCAAGTTTGAAGTAAAAATAATGGTAAAGAACCTAGTGTATTACAATTAGTTTTAAAAAAAATTAGTCATGGCATTTCGTATCAATAATGGTAGAAAAGAACAAACTAGTTTTTGTATAATTGATTCACAAAGTGTTAAAAATACAGATACTACTAAAAACAAAGGTTATGATGCTGGTAAAAAGATTTCAGGAATAAAGCGTCATATTGCTGTTGATTCTCAAGGTTTACCACATGCAATTTACATAACCACAGCAGAAAAAACAGATCGTAACAGTGCTATAATAATGATTGAAAATGAAAAAGAGAATCTTTCTGCAGTTCAAAAAATACTAGTAGATGTTGGTTATACTGGTGAAAAATTTGCTTCTAAAATTAAAACAATTATAAATGTAAATGTTGAAGTTATAAAACGTAATGAATTACATTCTTTTGTAGTATTACCAAAAAGATGAGTTGTAGAACGAAGTTTTGCATGATTAGAAAAATGCAGAAGATTATGAAAAAATTGTGAAAAAAAATTAAATACTAGCTTACAAATGGTTGTTCTTGCCTTTATTTCAATTTTATTGAAAAGATTTTAAACAGGTTCTAAAAGATTTTATCATTTGATGACTTATCGACTAAAAATCTATTTTTTATTATAAAATAACTATCATAATGTTCTTCTTATTAAAAATTAATCAAAAAAGATTTTAAACAGGTTCTTAGATGTGGTTGGTAATTTAGGTAATACAAGACCATCATTTGGTTTGGATAAAATATTTAATAAATAATTGTCAGATAATTGTTTATTATTTTTTAAAAAAAATATAGTTACTGTACCACCTGTAATTATATAATCTGTATGATCTATTTTTTTATTAATTATTGGTGAGTAAGATTTAACTTTTATCTTAATGGATTGTGTATCACTATGTTTAAAAAGTCTATATTTTCCTTGACCACTAACTGCTTTTAATTTTAAAATATCAACTAAAAAGTTAGCAGCATCAGCAGATTTAGCTTTAGTAGTTTCGCTATCATTTTCTAATAAATTGCTGGCAGTAATATTGTTTAGTTGAATAGAGTTTCATTTTGTTAATTTAGTTATATTATTTTGATAGATATCTAATTTGATTGTTGAATTATTATTTGAATCTAAAAAATTAAAATCTTTTTGTACTTGCATATTCATTTTTAGAATATCATCTGATTGACATGCAATGAGTGAGCCTGTACTAACTGTTGTTAAAATAACTGCTGTCATTAATTTAAATAAAGTTTTTATATTTTTCATATTTTTTCTTTCTCCTTTTAAATCTAGAAAAATTTTAGTTATTTTTAATAATTTAGTAATTAATTAAAAATAATTTTCTGATATAAATTATATATTTTTAGCACTTATTAATGATTTTCATAATAATTTTCTTTTGTTGGTGTTGTTTTAATAATTTTAAAGTTGAATAAAAAAATCTTTAGTGAATAAAAAAATATTTAAAAAAACTGCTCAATTGAGCAGTTTTATTTTAAAAAATGTTATTTTTGAATTAAATATTTTATATAAACTTTAAATTGGTTGTTCTGGATTGACTGTAACATCTAATTCATTAGATTTACCATATAAGGTTAATGGAATAGAATAATATAATTCGTTATTATTAGCATACATTAAACAATTATTAGCAAATTGATTTTTATTTAATTCTGTTAGAAGCTCATAGAAATTATATGTTTGTCAACCTTTATTAACATTATCTTCTCAATAATATAAATTTCCAGAAAAAGTTGAACTCTTATTTAATTTTAAAGTTAGAATATAGTCAGATTTAGTATTATTTAAAAATATATCATAATCTATATTTACCTTTTTATGAGGTAATACATTTATTTTTTGAGATGGATATTTTAATGTTACTGATTCAGAATTTGTATTTGTGGTACTATGGCTAAAGTTAAAATTAAAGGTTGTTTCTTCAAAAGGTATTGATATTTTTTCACTTATACCAACATCATATGTATTAGTAACAGAATAAGTATTTGTTACTTCTTTATCGTATTCTTGTGTACTAAGTTGTTGTTCAAGGTTTGTATTATTTTTAAGTTCTGTTTGTTCAGAAGTTTCAAAGGTCTTAGTTAAATTTATTAATGAAATTTTATCATTTGATAAAATTTCATTATTTTTAATATTAAGTTTCATATTTTCCAATCAATAACCTTTATTTTTCATATGACCCATTACAAGAATATCTAGAAAATTTCATATATTAAAATCAAATTCTTGTCTATAACTTAAAGTAATTTCACCTTTATAGTCACCAGTTCCTTCAATTATAGCACTTGTAGTATTAATAGACCCTTTAATATTAAAATCATTAATAGTTAAAATACTAGCATCATAATTTATGCTTTTGATACCAATTAAAAGTTCCTCTTTGGTTGGAATTAAATTTTTTGCTAAAATTTTAATAAATCCTAGGTTTTGATTTGCTATAAGTAAATTTAAGTCTTTTTTCTCTTGTGTGGTTGTAATATTTATATTTATCGTTTTTTCACCAGTAAAGTTTATAGAAGTACTTAATGCAATTATTTTTATAATTAATTTTCTATTTTTAATATCAGCATCTTGTAGAGGTATATTATTATTTTTACTAATTTTTACATCGCTTAGTTGTAAATTTGAAAATGTTTTTTTTCTTAATTTATTAATTAATTCAACTTTAAAAACTTTTACATTATTATCAAGTGTTGTAATGTCTAAGTTATCAGATAAACCTTTTAAATCTTTTTTATGTACAGGATATACTGCTCCTCCACAAGCAACTAAACTAATACTTGTTGGTGTTGCAACCATTAAAGATAATATAAATCTTAGCAGTTTTCTCATAATTATTTACCACCTTATCTTTTTCTTATTAAATTTTTTTATTGTTTAAATTTTGGTAATTTACTGGGATTATAAATTTTTGAGCCAGTAGCAAAATTACTGTGTTCTATTATTTTTTTTACATTTCATTTTGAAAGGTTTTGATTGAATGATCTTGCATTAAAAAACATTTTATTCATATTTGTTACATTAGAAGTATTTCAATTTGAAATATTTTGATTAAATGTTAAAGCATCAGCAAACATTGAATTCATATTTATTACATTTGATGTATTTCAATCTGCAAGACTTTGATTAAATGCAATGGCATTTTGAAAGATAAGACTTAAATCTGTTACTTTTGAAATGTCTCACTTTGAAATATCTTGATTGAAGACAATAGCATCTCAAAACATATGTTTTAATGATGTTATTTCTGATGGTAATTGATCTGGCACTTTTTGAATTGTTTTTGGCATTTTAACCACTTGAATTTGATTAATAATGTTTTTATAAAATCCAATTTGAACAATTTCTTTGCTATTTATATTTGATAAATCTGTTTCATTAGTTGTTATTTGTTCTCCATCTTTGTCAATGTAAATTGTGTCCTGTTGAGTTTTATTAATTATATGTACATTTTGTTGCCAACTACTATTTAAATTAACATTATTTACATTTCTAACAGTAATTGTAATTGCTAAAATACTTAATGTTGTTAATATTTTTTTCATATTATTAACAACCCCCCTCCTTTATTTTTTGTTATTATAATTTTACATGATTTTAAAAACTAGTTATTTATGTATATATCTTTTCATATATTGTTAAGTGATAGTTTAATATATTTATAACATTATCTGCAACTTTCAATTTAATTTTATTTAAACTTTGGTATACTAAAACATAGTAAATAGTTTATAAGCAAAAGATAGGTGAATAAATAATATTATGAGTATCGATAAAAAATACATTAGAAATTTTTCAATTATTGCCCATATTGATCATGGTAAATCAACTTTGGCTGATCGTATTTTAGAATTAACTAATGCTGTTTCAAAAAGGGAAATGAAAAATCAATTGTTAGATTCACTAAATTTAGAACGTGAACGTGGCATTACAATTAAACTAAATAGTGTACAACTTAAATATCAATCATTAGATGGTCATACTTATTTGCTTCACTTAATTGATACTCCAGGTCATGTTGACTTTACTTATGAAGTATCGCGTAGTTTAGCAGCATGTGAAGGTGCCATTTTAGTAGTTGATGCTGCTCAGGGTATTGAAGCACAAACTTTAGCAAATGTATATTTAGCATTAGATAATGATTTAGAAATTATTCCTGTTATTAATAAAATAGATTTACCAAGTGCTGAACCAGAAAAAGTTAAGGAAGAAATTGAAAAAGTATTGGGTTTACCTGCTGATTATGCGCCTTTAATTTCTGCAAAAACAGGTATTAATATTCGCGATGTTTTAGAAGCAGTTATTAAATATATTCCTTATCCAATTGATGCTGATGATAATGAACCATTGCGTGCTTTAATTTTTGATTCATTATATGATAAATATCGTGGAGTGATGGCATTTATTAGAATTAAAACTGGTGTAATTAAAGTTGGCGATAAAGTAAGAATGATGTCAACTGGTGCCGAATATGAAATTACTGAATTAGGAGTACGCACACCAAAAGAAGAAAAGAGAGAAATGTTAACAGCTGGTGAAGTTGGTTGAATTAGTGGTGCAATTAAAATAATTAGTGATATTCATGTTGGTGATACGATTACTAGTGTTATTAATCCTGCTGATGCACCATTACCGGGTTATAAAACTTTAAAACCAATGGTTTATTGTGGTTTATATCCAATTGATACTAATAAATATCAAGAATTAAAGGATGCATTATATAAAATTCAATTATCGGATGCCTCATTAATTTTTACTGCTGAAACATCACAAGCATTAGGTTTTGGTTTTCGTTGTGGTTTTTTAGGGTTATTACATATGGATGTTATTCAAGAACGTTTAGAGCGTGAATATAATTTAGTTTTAATTTCAACAGCTCCTTCTGTAATTTATGAAGTAAATTTAACTAATGGTGAAAAGTTAATAATTGATAATCCAGCAAAATGACCAACTGTGCAGACAATTAAAAGTGTAGAAGAACCATTTGTGCAAGTAACAATAATGACACCAGAACAATATGTTGGTGCATTGATGCAATTATGTCAGGATAAACGCGGAACTTATTTAGATTTAAAATATGCTGATAATTTACGAAGAACTCTTATTTATAATATGCCACTGAATGAAATTGTCATTGATTTTTTTGATAAATTAAAATCAATATCAAAAGGTTATGCTTCATTAGATTATGAATTAATTGGTTATCAGGAAAGTAAATTAGTGAAAATGGATATTTTATTAGCAGGTAATATTGTTGATGCATTATCTGTTATTGTTCATAAGGATTTTGCTTATGATCGTGGGCGTGTTTTATGTGAAAAATTAAAAAAATTAATTCCAAAACAAAATTTTGAAGTTGCTATTCAGGCTGCTATTAATAATAAAATTATTGCTCGTCAAACTGTGCAAGCAGTTAGAAAAGATGTTATTGCTAAATGTTATGGTGGTGATATTACAAGAAAAAGAAAACTTTTAGAAAAACAAAAAGAAGGAAAGAAAAAAATGAAATCGATTGGTAATGTTGAATTACCACCAGAAGCATTTCGTGCTGTTTTAAAAATAGATGAAGAAAATTAATAAAAAAGTTATAAATATTTGCTTTGTTTTTTTCTAAATTGGATTATTTGAAAATAAAAATGAGATTTCTCACAATTTTATGTTAAATATATAGTATTTTTTTTAATTCTGCAATTATTTCCATTTTAATTTTTATGTAATTTTTTTGCATTTCAATATTAATTAAATTCTCTTGACTTTTTAAATGATTATTTTCTAAATTATTTTTTATTATTGCGTGACACTCAATTTCTCTAGAGTAATTTTTAATCATATTTTTTATGTTATTAATCATTTTATATTCCCCATTTCAAAGTTTTATAAATAATTTATTTATATTTTTTATTATATCATTTTATTTATAAAAATTATAAATAAAATGATATAATTTTCTATAATAAATCTAGTATTCATAGAAAAATAAATTAAAAGCAAGTTTAAATAAAATGATATAATAAAAAAACAATTTCCTAAGAAATTGATAAAATTTTAATTTATAATAAGTATATTAATAATAATTACTTAAATGGGGAGTAGGGGGTTATGTGAAAATTTTATTAAAAATAATTGATTGTTTGAACCCAATTTCTATTTTTAAAAGTATTAAAAAGTATATAGAAAATAGAGCTAAGATTGAAGCAAAATTAATTAATAAAGAAAAGCAAAGACAACATGAAAAAGATTTACAAGATTCTAGATTTAAACATGAATCACTTGAAAATGAAAAAGACAGAAAATTACAAAAAGAATTAGCTGAAGAAAAAACTAAAAGATTAGGGTTAATATTAGAACCTGTTTAAAATCTTTTAGAGAAATAGGGTAAAATGATTATATATTTTAAGATAAGAGGTATATATGCGTAAAAATTATCCTAGTAATGTTAGCAAAGAGCAATTTGAAAATATAAAATCAATTTTAGAAAATACTAAAAAGAGAACTAAACCAAGAAGCTTAGATTTATATGAAGTATTTTGTGCAGTTTTATATGTATTAAAAAGTGGTTGTCAATGAAGAATGTTACCAAAAGATTTTCCAAAATGACAAATTGTATATTATTATTTTCAAGTTTGAAGTAAAAATAATGGTAAAGAACCTAGTGTATTACAATTAGTTTTAAAAAAAATTAGTCATGGCATTTCGTATCAATAATGGTAGAAAAGAACAAACTAGTTTTTGTATAATTGATTCACAAAGTGTTAAAAATACAGATACTACTAAAAACAAAGGTTATGATGCTGGTAAAAAGATTTCAGGAATAAAGCGTCATATTGCTGTTGATTCTCAAGGTTTACCACATGCAATTTACATAACCACAGCAGAAAAAACAGATCGTAACAGTGCTATAATAATGATTGAAAATGAAAAAGAGAATCTTTCTGCAGTTCAAAAAATACTAGTAGATGCTGGTTATACTGGTGAAAAATTTGCTTCTAAAATTAAAACAATTATAAATGCAAATGTTGAAGTTATAAAACGTAATGAATTACATTCTTTTGTAGTATTACCAAAAAGATGAGTTGTAGAACGAAGTTTTGCATGATTAGAAAAATGCAGAAGATTATGAAAAAATTGTGAAAAAAAATTAAATACTAGCTTACAAATGGTTGTTCTTGCCTTTATTTCAATTTTATTGAAAAGATTTTAAACAGGTTCTTAGAAAATAAATTAACTATAAATAGACAAAATTATTATTTAAAACATGATAATAATCCTAAATTAGAATTGGAACTTAAAAGAAAACGAATTAAAGGTAAAAAAATAAAGTAATATTGTATTTACAAAAATATGAGGTTAAAATTGATATAATCACTCTATTGAAGGTGATTTTAAGGAGTTTTGATAATGGATTTAAATATCAATAAAAATTTAAAAACAAAAGTTTTAAATAATTTTTTAAATTTATTAGCAATTAATTTAGCAGATACTTATTTAGAAACCTTAAAAAAATATAAATCAAAAGATGTAGATGAATTAGTATTAAATTTTTTAGATCAAATAGTTTATTTAGTCGATGAAGAAATTGATATAACAAACGTTAAAAATAGTTCAAAAATATCAAAAATGAATACTAAACAAAAAGAAAAATTTAATAATGCTTTAAGAAAAGATAATAAATATCGAAAAATGTGTTCAGTTCTTAATTTTATATATCGAGTAATAAAAGAAGAAGAAACACAAGAGCAAGTATTCAATAATATATATCATTTTTATGAAAAATCTGATGCTGAAACTTTAGAAATATTTTCTAATGATTATAAAGAAAAAGAAAGATTTGATTTTTTTAAAGAAATAAAATTAAAGTTAAAAAATAGTAATAGTTTTTTATATAAATCAAATTTACAAGCAAATATATAAGTTTAATATATTTATAAAGTATCTTTAAAAACATCTCTAATAAAATATTAGAGATGTTTTATGAATAAACAAAATTATAAAAAATTAAAATGATTTATAATTTTACTATTAAATTTTCAATAAGTATTACAATTTTTTTAAAAAAGAACTAACTTAAAATTAGTTATTTTAAATTAGATTATTTATTTTTATATATTCCATCAGTAGTTGTTGCATAAATAGTAAAATTATTAGAATTATAAATCAATTCATTAATTGAATTAAGTTTATTTTCATAGAATAAAGTGAAGTTTTTTTCTTGATAACTTTTTCATATATTACCATCTTTATCACCAACTAAAACCCCTGTTCCAAAAGTTATTACTGTTGTATTTATTGTTTCTAAAGTTTGCTTATATGGTAAAAAATTAGCAATAGTAACACGTTTATAATAAACTTTTTTACTGTTGTTAGTAACAAAGATTGTTTCTTTATTATCAACAGCAATACTTGTAATACCACCATCTTTTAGTTGCTCAACTAAATTAAAAGGATTACCCCCAATACTTTTAAAAATCATTCCTTCTGTATTACCAGCATAAATTAAGCCATTTTTAGTTGTTTTTAAAACTGTAATGCTACCTGTTGCCCCATCTATTTTTTCTAATTCAGTTGTTGGACTTGAATTAGTATATACCCCTTGATTTGTTCCTATATAAATATTATTTTCTTTGTCAAAAGTCATTGCTAATAATTGATATAAACTTAAAGTATATTTTTCAGCAAGTTGATCATTTTTAAGAATATAAACTTTTAATTCATTATTTTTTTCATTATAAGTTCCAACATAAATTGTGCCATTAGGTGTTGTAATTAGTGATTTTATTTTATAATCATAATTAAGTAAATTTATTTCTTCAAAAGATTGACCATTGTCACTTTTATAAACAATACCTTCACTATTAACGGCATAAGTTTGTTCCCCCTTAAAGTTAAACTATTAATTTCACCAGTAGTGCCTGTCATTTTGTTAAAGCTAATTTTAGAAACATTGTTTTTATTTAAAAAAGTAGTATTTTGATTGCTATTAATTATTTTATTATTTGATAATATCATCCCTAAATTTGTAACAGTGGTAATTAATAATAACAATTGTTTAAATTTCATTTTTATTCCCTCCTTTTTTTTAAAATTAAATTAAGATTTAGCAAAAATACATTATTTTTTGTATTTGTTTTTTGGTAAATCTTAATTTAAGTTTATATTTGCAAAAAATAATATACAATAAAAAATCTAAAAAAATGTGAATTACAATTACACTTTATCAAAATTATATATGTAATATGTATTGTTTGCCTTTATTTATATTGTGATTCTTAGTTAGTTATGGTATTCTATTATGGTATTCTATATTAAAAGATGGTCTTGTAAGTGAGGTGTTTGTTATGTTAAATTTAGATTTTGTTGGACCTCACGGCATTACTGATACTTATGGTGGATGGTTTCATGTTTATGCATTTGCTATTATGTCGGGTATTTTTGCTTCAATTATTGCTTCTTGAGTAAAATTTAAATGTTATCGTGTTCCTACTGATTCTTTAGCATGATCAATAATATTTATTATTCCTGCTTCATTATTTGGTGCTAGTTTTCTTGGCAAGGATGATCCTAATAAGTCAATTAGTTTTTTTGAAAAATTTGCATTTTGAAAACCAGGGATGTCTATTCATGGTGGTGTTTTATTTGGAATTATTGCTGGTGCAATTATTTTTTACTTTGTTGGTCGTAAGTATAAAATATCATTATGAATATATGGTGATTTAATTATTCCTAATATTTTATTAGGACAGGTATTAGGACGTTGAGGTAATTTCTTTAATCATGAATTACTTGGTAACGTTGTAAGTTATGATTCATTATCATGATTACCTGCTTTTATTCGTGATAATTGTTTTAAATTAAATGGTGGACCAAGTGGCACTCCAGAAACTATTAATGGTGAAATTGTTTATCGTGCACCAATATTTCTTTATGAATCAATTGCTAATTTAGGACTATGATTAGTGATTACACTTGTTGTTCCAAATCTTGTTAAATGATTTGGTAAAAAGCCATGAAAAGTAGAGCCAGATAAGTTTCAATTTGATTTTAAAAATAATTTTAAATACTGAGGAAAAATAACTTTTAATCCAAAATATTGAAATAAAGTAAATCGTGACCCAAAACATTTGACTTGAACTAAAATGTGAAATGAAGTTTACTATTATAATCAAGTACCAAAAAATGTAGTAAATAAAGCATTAGCAGAAGTCAAACCTTCTGGTAAGAAAATTAATGATTATATAAATAAAAGCAAAAAACTTTATGAAATAAATAATCCACATCATTATCGAATGATGCATGCAGGTGTTCAAATGGGACTTTACTTTTTTGGATGAAATTTAATTAGATTTATTTTAGAGTTACAGCGCCCACCAGAAGATTTATTTTTAATTAATCGTCCAATTCTTGATTATACAGTTTTATTATTGATTACTTTCTTTGGCCTGTTTCTAGCAATATTTGCACAATTTGTTGCAGCAAAATATTTACGTAGCGAAGGATGAACATATGAAAAAGAATATTAATAATATTCTTTTTTATTATTAAAATAATTATTATAACAGAAAATAAACTATTAAATAGATAATATTAATTAGATTTGGTGTTTTTGTTATAATATTTATATACTAATGTATGAGGTGAAATTAGTGTTAGCAGTAGTAAGTGATGATAGTAGTACTAATACCATTAAGTTTTTAGGTTTTGAGATTCCAATTACTACTTTTTTATATTCAATGGGTGGGTTAGCACTTTTGATTTTTCTGTTATTATTATCAATTTTATTAATAATGTATTTACGCAAAAGGATTTCTATTAAAGGATACTTAAGTTTAGAAGAAAAAGATTATCAATTTGAAGATAAAATTTTGGAAATTGAACATGAAATTGCCAAATTACAAAGAAAATTTTATTCAAGTAAACATATTTCTAAAAAGACAAAAAAATATTTTAACTAATTAAATGTAGGTGATGTATATGTCTAAAATAAAATTTAAATTATTTGATAAATTTTTTTCACAAAAAAATAGGTTATCAGATAAAGAAGGTTATCAAAAATCAACTAATAATAACACTTATTTTAGAAATGTTGTACCACCAATTAATAAAAATAAAGAAAATATTCATAATTCTGATTTTAATGAAAATGATTATAATGAAAAAAAATATGATGGTAAAAATATACAAGTTACTAGTTCTTATATAATACCTTTACAAGAAAAAAAGACAGTGCCGATCAATGAAAACTTTACTAAAGAAAAAGATATGTATTATGATCAACCACAAACATTTAATACTATGGAAATAGTTAGTTATAAAAATAGTTTTAAAATTCCAAAACCAATTAGCAGAGAAATTAAATCAGAGAAGCTAAAACAATTAATTTTATTATTTATTGGTGTTATGACATTAATTATTGCTTCAACTTTTATTGGTTTATATTTTGGTATGATTAACATAAAAATTATTCCTCATCCTGTAATTACTATTCCATTAGCAATTATTGCTCTTACTATTATTTTAATTAATATTATTGAATTTGTGACATTAAGAAGAGAAGTGGATTTATATATTGAAAGAACATTAAAAGGGTCATTATTACCTCCTAATTTTATAATTAGAAATTATCGTAAAATTCATGCTAACTTGATAATTATTAATTGAATAAGTATTAGTAGTTATATTGTTCTTGGTATTATTATTGGCATTATGTTTTTGATTAGTGGTCAGAAATTAACTTTTATTATTCAAAAATGAACAGTTAATGTTCCTGATATTATTAAAGATGCAATAACTTTAACAATTATTTTAGGTGTTATTTTCTTTATTCATATGATTAATATTGTTATTTTTAAATTTCGTAAACGTAATATTATAAGTTATTATGGCTATGAAATTATTAATCCACAAGAGTTAAATCAATACAAAAAAAAGATAAATAGAATATGTATGATTATTACTATTGGTTTTACTGCTTTAATATTTTTTGCAATTGTTATTCCAATATTTGTATTAAAAAGAAGAAAGAAAAAGTAAAAAAATATTGAATATTATCTATATATAATTAGAGTGTGTCATTAAATAAAATATTTTATGTAATAAAGATTATTTTTAAATAAAAACTAATTTGTATTATGTAAATATTTTTTTATTAAATAGTTAAATTTAAAAAAGTAAGTATTTATTTACAATATTTAATTAGTTAATAACTTTTTATAAATTTAATGTATTATTAACTTGTATAAAATATTGAATCCAAAAAATCAAATAAAAAAAGTAAAATGGGAAATATGAGAAATTTATAAGGATAGAGTCCAAAGGAGAATTAAGTTATGAAAAAATTATTAACAACATTAAGTTTTTTAACACTTGCAACAACCGCAGGAAATTTAACGAATTTCTTAAACTCAACTATACAAAAAATAATATTACAACTAACTATATTCAAAATAAAACTCAACAAGATACAATTTACATTGATGAAGATGGAAAAGAACAAACAACTAATGCACATGATTTATTACTTATAAAAACTAAAGAAATTGTTCAAATTGGATTTTATAAAAATGAGAAAGAAGAAATTCAAGTTGTCAGAATGCCAGTAACAGTTGAGAAAGTACCTAATCAATTACCACAAGAAATAACATCTTTAAAAAATATGTTTTCTAGTGCTTTTGGTTTTACTGAAAAATTTAATCAAGATATTTCATCTTGAAATACTTCAAATGTAAAAGATATGAGTAGTATGTTTTATGGTGCTATGTTATTTAATCAAGATCTTTCAAAGTGAGATACTTCAAAAGTAACAAATATGTCATGTATGTTTCAAGGTGCACAGCAATTTAATCAAGATATTTCATCTTGAATTACTTCAAATGTAAAAGATATGAGTAGTATGTTTTCTAGTGCTATATCTTTTAAACAAAATATTTCAAATTGAAATACTTCTAATGTAACAAATATGTCAGCTATGTTTGAAGGTGCAAAGCAATTTAATCAAAATATTGGAAAATGAGATACTTCAAAAGTAAAATCTATGGGTTTTATGTTTAGCAATGTTTTTGATTGATTTTCAATATTTAATCAAGATATATCAGAATGAAATGTATCTAATGTAGAAGATATGAGTTATATGTTTTATAATGCTAAAGATTTTAATCAAGATCTTTCAAAATGAAATGTAGAAAAAGTAACAGAACATAAAAATTTTAGTGTTAATTCAGGAATTGATAATCCTAACAAAATGAAACTTTTATTTTTTTCATTAATTATTTTTTAAAAAATGTTGAAAATTTAAATTATAAATTTGTATTTCTCTTTTACTTTTGGAAAATTTTACTTGATAACTAATAGGAAGTTGTCACTAAATAATGATAAATTTTAAAAAAATGTTTTCATTTATTTTTTTGATGTTATAATTATTAACATTAACTAAAAATAGTACTTAAAAACTTTAATGAGTGTTTGCTCATTATAGTTTTTTTTATTTTTAGTTAATTTTAATAAAAGTAAGGCATTGGTTTATTTTTAGTTTAAAGTTTACAATTAGAAAATTCGAGAATATATAGATAGGATGAGAAAGTAAATGCCAAAAAAAATCAAAATAGAGGAAGACAAAAAACTTTAATAAATAGTCCAAGTATTACTGAAATGCAAAATTTAAAACTAATAGAATTAGAATTAAAAGAATTAGAAAAAGAAAAAGAAGAAAGTACTATTAATGAAGAAAAAAATATTCATATTCCTTATCAAAATTTAGTTGAGGAAATTACTAATTTTAATGATTTAGCAACTGAGATGACTATTAATACTATTAAACAAAAGGCGTTAGATTGAAGAAAAAGAGAAATAGAATTAAAAGCAAAAATTGATTCTTTACGTACCCAATCATTTAATATTTTTGGTGTTTATAATGTTTGACTAATTCAAGAAGTATTAAATATAGAACCACATTGATGAAATCGTTTTACTAATGCCAGAGAACAATGAAAACAGCTTACAAGTAAAATAAATAATATAACAAAAGAAGAATTTATAGTTAGAAATTTATGTAGTAATAGTATCAGTGATGTTGAACAAACAGAATTGAGAAGAAAACAATTGAGAAAACAATTTAAAAATATTAGTTTTGGACATTTCAGTAGAGAAAAATATTATTCATTATTTCAAGATTGAAATACCATTATAAATAAATTACAAAATGAATGCGATCAATTAAGTCAAGAAAAAATGGAAATGATACTTTTTTTAATAAAGACGGTGGGTAATGCCAACAATAATATTAGTAATAATAAAGTATTAGAAATAATTAAAGAAGTTTTTCCTTTGTCAAAAACTGAAATTTCATTAGAAAATAATAAAGCAGAAGAAATACAAGTAAGTGATGAAGAAAATTTAAAAAAACAACTTGCAGAAGAAAATCAAAAATGTAAAGAAATAATGGAAACAAAAAAAGATGAAATAATTAAAAAAACTAGTTCTTTAAAGAAAGTAAATAAAGAACTAAATACTAGTATAGATATTTGAAGTCAAAGATTAAAAAAATTAAAAAAACAATTTAATGATTATGAAAATAAGCATGGAATGAGTTTAAAACTTAAAGAAATAAATATTAGAATAATAACATTAGAAGCAAAATTACTTGCACTTTTAGAAAAAAATCAATTTAAAATCAAATGATATCGTGAATTACCTTCTAAGTTTGAAGTAGGAGAATATGTTATTAATGAAAATGATTTAGAAAATGCAAAAAAAATAGGAATCCCAATGTTATATGAAAAAGATCTTAAGCAATTATTAGAAAAATATAAAATTACAATTAAAAATAAAAAATATAAAATTGATAATGATAATGGTAGTATTGTTGTTGCTGGTGTCAAGAAATTTGAATTAAAATTAGGAAATTATGGTGGTAGTTTTGAAATTCCTACTTTATTGCAAATTCCTAGTTTTTCTCAAAATGGTAATAGCAGTATTCTAGTGAGTGGTAATAATACTGTTAATGGTAATCAATCAGGATCATTATCAGAAAGTGGTGATGTTACTGATGGTAGTTCATCATTTAGTAATTATTCACGATCATTATCAGAAAGTGGTGGTACTACTGATAGTGAACATGATAATGATGATAAAGAAACTTTATCAATATTTACTAGTTCAGAAACTTGTAATAATGGTATGTTAGATCAGACAATGTTAGAAACTAAAAATAATGTAGGTTCTTCTTTATAAATAAATTAAAAAGAATGAGTTTTAATTAATTTTAATTAAACTCATTCTTTTAACTTTTTTGAGGCTTTTTAATATTTTATAAAATATAGTCTATAAAATATTTTTATGAATAGTATTTTTTACATTAGATTGATTATCAATTATTACCCATTCATCTTCTTTGTTATTTCGGTAATGTTTAGTAATCTGTGTAACTTACAAAAATAACTATGTTTAATTAATTCTAGTAAATATAATTAAATGACTAGAAAGAGTGAGTTACAGATGGCTAAAAAAGATAACTTTAATAATAATGATCCAATATCAAAAGCAGTAGATTTATTATTAGAAAATACTGAAGATTTAACAACAGTTTTTAAAGAAGGGGGTTTATATAAAGAATTAACAAAACGTTTAGTTGAAAAAATGTTGAATTCTGAGATGCAAAATTATTTAGGATATGAAAAAAATCAACATAGTAATAGTGACAATGCTCGTAATGGTATAAGTTCAAAAAAATTAATAACTCAACAAGGTAAAATTGAGATTGATGTACCACGAGATCGTAATAGTAATTTTACTCCTGTAATAGTGCCAAAAAGACAGAGAAGATTTGATGGTTTTGATCAACAAGTTCTTTCCTTATATGCAAAAGGTATGACATTATCAGATATTAGAATGCAGTTACAAGAGTTATATCAGGGTGCTGATATTAGTGAAAGTATTATTAGTCAAATTACTGATGATGTTATTGATGATGTCAAAGCATGACAAAATAGACCATTAGAAGGCATTTATCCTATTGTTTATTTTGATTGTATAGTAGTTAAAGTACGACAAGATAAACGCATTATTAACAAATCAGTTTATATAGCTTTAGGAGTTGATTTAGAAGGTAAAAAAGATGTTTTAGGTTTATGAATTAGTGAAAATGAAGGTGCTAAATTTTGATTAGCAAATTTAACAGAAATGAAAAATCGTGGCTTAAATGATATTCTTATTGCCTGCAGTGATAATTTAACAGGCATGTCAGAAGCAATACAATCAGTTTATCTTAAAACAGAACATCAATTATGCATAGTTCATCAAATTAGAAATAGTTTGAAATATGTCTCATATAAGCATAGAAAATCTCTAGTTGCAGATTTAAAACCAATTTATACTGCATGTAGTGAAGAACAAGCAATGCAGGCTTTAGAATCCTTTGAAAATAAGTGAAATAAACACTATCCTCAAATTGCTAAATCTTGATATAAAAATTGAGATAATTTAATGGTTTTTATTAGTTATCCTGCAGAAATTAAAAGAGTGATTTATACAACAAATGCTATTGAATCTGTAAATAGTCAATTACGAAAAATTATCAGAAATAAAAAAGTTTTTCCTAATGATATGGCAGTTTTTAAAATATTTTATTTAGCAATTGAAAATATAACAAAAAAATGAACAATGCCCATTCAAAATTGAAATACAGCAATTGCTCATTTTATGATAAAATTTGAAGATAGAATTAATCTAAACTAGTACTTTGTAAAACAAAGATACACAGATTACATAAAAGCCTCTTTATTTCTGATTTAGCATCATTTAACATATCATATTGTTCTTCAACATTTATTTCTGATTTAGCATCATTTAGCATATCATATTGTTCTTCAACATTTATTTCTGATTTAGCATCATTTAGCATATCATATTGTTCTTCAACATTTTTGCTATTGTTATTATCTAAAATTATTTGATTAATTTTAGTTGCATCATCTAATATCATATTATATTCATATTTACTTATATTACTTGATTGATTTGTTAGATTCTTTGAGTTTAATGTAGTTTTCTTTTCATCATTTTTTTGTATTACTTTTATATTTAATTCTTGTTTTTTATTTTTGTAAAAATTTCATGAATAGTAACCAATTCCACCAGCAAGACATACTAGTCCCACTGTAAGAGGATTATTTGGAAGTATTGATTGTAATAAATTAGAAAGTATTTCAGAATTAATTTCGCTCTCATTTGTGTTTAAAAATTTCATTTTTATGTTCCTTTCAAATCAAAATAAAAACCTATTTATTTACAAAAATAAATAGGATAAAAACTTATATTAAATTTTTACTAAATAAATATAGCATAATTTATATATTAATTGTTAATAAGTTATTTAAAATTTTTATAAAAAAGCATATATCCAAAAAAATATTGACTTTCGCGTTAAAGTTATATATATTACAAAATAGTATTTGAATAAAGCTAATAAATTATATATAGAGGAAGATATAAGATGCCATCAAAATTAGTAATCATGGAATCTCCAGTTAAAAGTAAAGCAGTACAATCATATTTAGGTAATGATTATTTAGTGTTATCTTCGGATGGACACATTCGTAATTTAGCAATTAAAGGTCAATATGGTTTGGGAATTGATTTAGAAACTTTTGAACCAATTTACAAAATTGATCGCAAAAAAATGCCAAAGGTAAAAGAATTAAAAAGTAAATTAAAAAGTATTACTCATGTTTATCTAGCAACCGATCATGATCGTGAAGGAGAAGCAATTGCTTATCATTTAGATCAAGTATTAGCAACAAGTAATATATCATCACGAATAACTTTTAATGAAATTACTAAAGATGCAATTTTAACAGCATTTAAATCTCCACATAGTATTGATTTACCATTAGTTCGTAGTCAAGAAGCAAGAAGAATGGTTGATCGTATCATTGGTTTTCGCTTAAGTAATCTATTACAAAAGAAGATCGGTTCACGTAGTGCAGGGAGAGTACAATCAGTAGCATTAAAATTAATAGCAACAAGAGAACGTGAAATTATTAATTTTATTAGTAAAGAATTTTGAACAATTAATGGTACTTATCAAAAAAAAATAATATTAAATTGTGAAAAATATAAAGAAGAACTGTTAGTTATTAATAATGAACAAGAAGCAGTTGCTATTAAAAATGCATTAAGTGATAGTTATCAAGTAATTTCTGTTACTGAACAAAATCGTAAGCGTAATTCATTAAATCCATTTACTACTAGTAGTTTATTACAAGCAGCATCAACACAATTAAATTTTAGTACTGCTAAAACAACGCTTATTGCTCAGCAATTGTATGAAGGAATTGATGTTAATGGAACACTTACTGGATTTATTAGTTATCCTCGTACTGATTCAATACGTTTAAATGATAAATTTATTGAAAATGCCAAAACATTAATTGTTAATGAATATGGTGAACAATATCTTGGACAGAAGAAAGAACAGACTAATAAAAAAAATGTGCAAGATGCTCATGAAGCAATCAGACCAACTGATTTAACAATGAATAATAAACGTGCTATTGATTTTTTAAATAAAGATCAATTAAAACTTTATAATTTAATTTATTTTCGTGCCCTTAGTTCATTAATGGCACCAGCACAATTAATTAGTACTACTGTTTTATTTAAAAATAATGATTATCAATTTCGTTTAACAGGACAACAAATCAAGTTTAAAGGATTTTTAATGCTTGATGTAGAAAGTCTTGAAAATGAAGAACTTTTAGTTTTACCAAAATTTGAAAAAAATCAAATTATTAAAGTTGAGTCAGTAAATTTACAGCAACACTTTACTAAACCAAAACCAAGATACACAGAAGCTAAATTAATTAAAACATTAGAAGAACTAGGAATTGGTCGACCATCGACTTATAATCCAATTATGAACACTATTAAAGAACGCGGTTATGTTATTATTGAAAATAAGTCTTTTAAAGCTACTGAGAAAGGTCTTTTAACTAATGATAAACTTCAAGAGTTTTTTTATGATATTATTAATGAGACATATACTTCACAAGTTGAAACTCAATTAGATCAAATTGCTCATGGTAATTTTGATATGCATCAAGTGGTAAAAGACTTTTGAGTTAAGTTTGAACCAAGGATTGATGATGCTTTTGATAAAATGACTGAGTTTAAAATTAAACCGGTTTTATTAGATCAAGATTGTCCACTTTGTGGTGCCCCACTTGTGCAAAGAACAGGAAGATATGGTAAATTTAACGGTTGTTCAGCATTTCCAAAATGTCGATATATTCAAAAACAATTAGAAAAAATTAAACCTTGTTTAGTATGTACAGATGGTTGAATGGTTGTTAAATCTTCAAAACAAAATCGAAAATTTTTAGGGTGTACTAATTATCCAAATTGTAAACATGTTGAAAAGTATCAAGAAGTAACTTCTGATAAAGAAGTAAAGTAGGTGAAACGCATGTTAAAAAATTATATATTATTAATAGATAAACCTTCATTTATGACATCACAAGATTGTCTTGTTGTTATTAAAAAACGTTTGAAATTAAATAAAATTGGTCATACAGGTACGTTAGATCCTTTAGCAACAGGACTAATGGTAGTACTTGTGAATGAAGCAACCAAAATTAGTGATTTTATTTTAAAAAGTGATAAAGTTTACATTGCAAAAATGCAACTATTTTTAAAAACCGACACCGGCGATATTACTGGTAAAATTATTGAATCAAAACCACATCTTGATTTAAAAGAATCAGAAATTGTTAAAGCACTTGAATTTTATAATAATCGTCAATATGAGCAAATAATTCCTGCTTATGCAGCAGTTAAAATTAATGGTAAAAAACTTTATGAATATGCTCGTGAGAATATTCCTGTTGAATTACCAAAACGTAAGGTTTATATTAAATCTTTAAAATTAATTAGTTTTAATAATGATTTAGTTACTTTTGAAGTAGTATGTTCAAAAGGAACTTATGTTCGAGCTTTGGTTACTGACATTGCTAGAATTTTACATACATCAGCAACTTTAACTTATTTGAGAAGAATTCATCAATCGGGTTTTGATTTAAGTAATGCCCTAAATTTAGATGTTATTAATGAAGAAACAGTTAGTAAAAATCATATTAGTATTTATGATGGTGTTAAAAATATTATGCCAGCGATTGTTGTTGATAATAGTAAAAGTGTTATTGATGGTAAACCTTTAGTTATTGATAGCACTAATGAGCCATATGTTTTAGTTGTTAATTCTGAACATTTGCCATTAGCTATTTATCGTAATCAAAAAAATAATTTATACGTAAGCCAACGAGGTTTTAAATGTAATGAAGATATTAAAATTGAAAAATCTAAATATTCAAAATCAAAAATTGATGTCTAAACCAATTATTGCTTGTTGAGGTTTTTTTGATGGTATTCATCAAGGTCATCAAGCCCTATTTAAACAATTATTAGTTAATTCAACAATAAATAATTATCAAACATGTATTATTAGTTTTGATAGAAAACCACAAAGTGTAATTAGTAATAAAAATAATGAGGTTTTATTAAGTAATGAAGATAAAATTAAAACAATTGCTAAATACAATTTTGATTATTATTGGGAAATTAAGTTTAGTAAAGAAATAGCAACACTTTCACCAGAGCAATTTATTTCGTGATTATTGGCAAATAATGTTAAAGCAGTAGTTGTTAATCCAAATATTAGGTTTGGTTATCAAGGGCAAGGTAATATTAAAACATTACAACAATCTTCATTACAAGTTTATCTTGGTAATGATATTATTGTTAATAATAACAAAGTTTCTTCAACTTATATTAAACAACTTTTACAAAATAAAGATATTAGTAGTGCTAATCTTTGTTTACAACAAGAGCCATATACAATTAGTGGTAAAGTAGTTCATGGTATTAAAGAGGCTAGAACGATTAATTTTCCAACTGCTAATTTATCGTTATTAACAAACTATGCATTACCGGGTCTTGCTACTTATATTACGCTTACTGAAGTAGATAATAAATGATATCAAAGTATGACAGTAATTATGTTACGTAATAATAAGCCGTTAGTTGAAACTTACTTATTAAACTTTAATCAAGATTTATATGGAAAAATCATTAAAGTTAGATTTTTAGATTTTCTTCGTGATAATTTAAAGTTTACTAATTTAGATGATTTAAAAAAACAAGTGGATAAAGATTTAATAGAAACAATTAAATATTTTGCTAATTCTAGTAGTAAATTATTAAAGCCATAATAATTGTGATATTCTTTATATTTACAATAATTATTAACATTATAAATACTATTTATTAAAAACTATTTCCAATAAAATTTAATTTTATTGTATATGCTAATGAAAAATAAAAAAGAAAAAAGGGAGTAAATAAATAATGAAATATTGAGTAAAAGAATTTATAAATCAAATAAAAGATAATAATGAAATTTGCGCAAACTGTGATTATAAAGAAAATTTACAAAAAAATATTACTTCAAATGATAATTGTCAAATTGTAAATGATGAAAGAATGCCATTGTTACAAGAACACGCTTCAAATAATAAATGTATAGTTATTGAAATAGAATCAAACATTTCAGCTGTTAATAATATAGTAGAAATAAATTTACAAGGAAAACAAATTGAACAAAAAAAAAACAGACTACTAATAAATTACCTAATTATGGTTCAATTTGTTAAGAAGTTAAAACTACATAATCAGGCTTAAAATGATGAATTATTTAAATAACTTATTTTAATAGATTAGTTAATTTACTTTCACTAATTTCTTTATATATGTTTAAATTAGTTTGTTCGTATAAATAACAAGCTCAATAATATCAAATTAAATTTTGATAATTCATTCATTTTTTAGCAATAATTATTTGTTCATTATTTAAATTAAAACAATTAAATCAAGTATTAATTTCGGTTTCAGAAGTTAAACTTTCAGAAGCAAAAGAGGCAATATCAAATAATTCGTCGTTTCAACAAGCAAAATCTCAATCAATTAAATATCAACAATTATTTTTTTTAACAAAATTATTTAATGTTAAATCATTATGAGATAAAACAATTGTTGTTGGTTGATAAGTAGCAATTCATTTGATTACCTCACTGGTTATTTTTTCTAAGCAAGGATTACTAGTAGTTAAATTACAGTATAAATTAAGTTGTTCTAAACCTTTTCAAGTTTTAATTAATGATTTATTATCAAATTTAATATTATGTAGTTGTTTTACCAATGATGAAATTTGTTCTAATATTTGTTTATTAATTATTTGTTCGCTTAAATTAATTAAATTATGATAATATGGCATTAAGGTTAATAGTTTATTATTATTAATATTGACTTCATTAATAGGTAATGTAAATTTTTTTGATTTAATTAATTTAATAACATTAATTTGATTTGTAAAATTCAAAAAAGGTTGCAAAATATCTTTAGATTGTTTTAAAAAAAAATGTTTATTTACTAAAAATAAGTCATTGGTTAAACCTTTTGTTTTTAATATCTCTAATTGATATGGTGGTTTAATAGTTTTAAATTTCAAAATGACACCTCTATTTTGCTTGTATTGTCCGTAATAAAATTATACAATTTATTAAATAAAAAATATTGAAAGTAAGTGATAGTATGTTAAAAAAAGGTTATATTCATATTTATAAAGGTGAAGGAAGAGGTAAAACCTCAATTCTTAATGGTATGGTAATTAGAGCATTGGGTAATAATCTTAATGTTAGTTACTTACGTTTTTTAAAAAATCGTCCTTCTGGTGAAATTAATTTTTTAAAACAAAATACTAAACTTAAAATTGAAAGTTTTTATGAATCTTCGCAAAAATTTTTTTGAGAAATGGATGAAGAAGAAAAAAATAAATTAAAACAAGAAACTAATTATGGTCTTACTAGATTAAAACTGTTAAGTCAAAGTGATAATACTGATCTTATTGTTGTTGATGAAATTTTAGGGTGTATTCAAAATAATTTGATTAAAGAACAAGACTTAATTGAAATTTTAAAAAATAAAAAATCACATATTGAAATTGCATTATCTGGTAGATATGCATCTTTTGCCTTAGAGCAATGTGCTAATTTAATTAGTGAAGTTAAATCAATTAAACATTATTTTGAAAAAGGTCAAATTGCTCGTGAAGGGATTGATTATTAATGACTGCTAAAACCTTATGGTTTGCATCTAATAATATCGGTAAAATTAATGAATTAAAGAGTATCTTACAGACAAAGGGATATAATGTCAAATCAATGTTAGATCTTAATTCTCCTCTTGAAATTAATGAAACAGGTACATCATTTATTGAAAATGCAATTTTAAAAGCAACAACACTTGCAAAATTAGTGAATGGTCCTGTAATTGCTGATGATTCAGGGTTAGAAATATTAGCTTTAAATAATTTTCCTGGTATTAACTCAGCACGATAAAAGGGAGAAATGTCCTATCATGATGCAATGTTAGACATTTTAGAACAAATGGAAGGTGAAACTAATCGTGCAGCAGTATTTATTTCTGCTATTGCTTATGTTGATTTTGATCATAAGATTACTAAAGCATTTATTGGTAAACTTGAAGGTGAAATCACTACTGAGATAAAAGGTAATGATGGTTTTGGTTACGATCAAATATTTTATGTTCCAGTAGTACATGCTACTTTAGGTGAATTGTCATTGGCAGATAAAAATAAAATTTCTCATCGTAATTCAGCAATTCAGCAATTATTAACATTTTTACAAGAACAAAATTAGATAGTTAAAATGAAAAATAAAAAGGATGGTTTAATTCTTTTTTACAGTTTTTCTTTTTTAAAGATTGAATTTTGTTTAGAAACTATTTTAAATAATAGTTTAAGTAAAATAGATAAATTAAAAAAAATTAGTAAAGATACTATGTTAGTTATATCATTTTAGTAATAGTTTACTTGTTTATTTTTTAGTGATATTTTTAAAAAATGAAAGAATGGTTTATATAAAAAAATAACGCAAAATGAAGTTGATTCATTACAAGAAGTAGTTGTTATTGGATTTCCTAGAACATATAATACTTTTGGTAATACTGAAACTTTAATATTAAAACATAGTATTAGTTTTGATAGTTTTTTAATATTCAAGAAATAAATGAAAATGGTAAACGAGATTTTACTATTAATAGTAGTCAAAAATTTAATTTTATATCAATATAATTTGTTTAAAAATTAATTTTTAAAAAGCTTGTAACTTTTAAGTTACAAGCTTTTTTTACATTTTTGGTAAATTTGGTTTAAATTCACTTGTTGTTGATTGAGTTTGCAAATCCATAGTGTTAATCTTTGTGATTACTTGTTTTGGTCAAAATACTTCTTTTTGTTCTTCTGTAAATCAAGAAATTTGTTTTTGTGTAAGAACCTGTTTAAAATCTTTTCAATAAAATTGAAATAAAGGCAAGAACAACCATTTGTAAGCTAGTATTTAATTTTTTTTCACAATTTTTTCATAATCTTCTGCATTTTTCTAATCATGCAAAACTTCGTTCTACAACTCATCTTTTTGGTAATACTACAAAAGAATGTAATTCTGGATGGGTTACACTTTATTGGACACTAATTACGTAGACAAGTGAACAAATTAGTTAAAAGAAAGGAAATATAATTATGGCCAATATTAACTCATATAATGATGAATTTAAAAAACAAATAGTATCTTTATATCAAAATGGCAAATCAGTATCTTGCCTTGCTAAAGAATACAACGTTACAAGAGCAGCTACTTATAAATGAATTAAGCAATTTACAAATTCAGGCAGTTTTAAAACTAAAGATAATCTTTCGGATTTAGAAAAACAATTAATTCAAGCAAATAAAGAATTAAAACAATTAAGAATGGAGAATGATATTTTAAAGCAAGCAGCACTAATAATAGGCAGAAAGTAGAGATTATTACAAATAATAAATCTAAATATAAAATTCGTCCAATTTGTCGTTTTTTAAAACTTTCTAAATCAACATATTATTTTAATTTAAAGAAAAAAGAAGATAAAATCAAAAATAATATGTATGATGAAGCTGTTATTAGTGCTTTTAAACAAAATAAAGAAGTTTATGGAACAAGAAGATTAAAAGTCAGTCTAGAAAATAAAGAAATTTATTTATCACGCAAAAAAAATTAAAGAAATTATGAATCAGCATAATTTAATATCAAAATACACTAAATTATCATTTAAAAATCATCATAACAAAGTCAATGATAGCCAAATAAGCAATCTTGTGAATAGAAACTTTAATAATAGGCTTAAAAATGAAGTTATTGTTAGTGATTTAACTTATGTTCAAGTTAATGGTAAGTGAAACTATATTTGCTTATTAATCGACCTATTTAACCGCGAAATTATTGGACATAGTGTTTGTAGGTACTAAAAAAGATGCATCATTAGTATATCAAGCATTTATGCAATCAAATCGCTGTTTAAAAGATATTCAAATATTTCATAGTGATCGCGGTAATGAATTCAATAATAAAACTATTGATAAACTTTTATTAGCATTCAATATTACCCGTTCTTTAAGCAAAAAAGGTTGTCCTTATGATAAAATGCTGTTGCTGAAGCAACTTTCAAAACTTTCAAAACTGAATTTATTAATGATAAAAATTTTACATCATTAATCCAATTAAAATTAGAATTATTTGATTATATCAATTGATACAACAACATACGAATCCACAGCATTTTAAACTACCTAACTCCAGTTAAATATCATGAAAAAATGTCTACCAAAAAATAGTCCTAAAAAGGGTTGCCATTCCAAAATCTGCTTATCTACTAAAATTTTAGCACCTTATAAATAAAATACAATAAAAAATAAACACGTATCTTAGTTAAATTAATTTATAAAAAATGGAATAATCAATATTAAGAAATAAAAAAGTAAAAGAAGATAATTATATAGTTTTTTTAGCAGCAGTTTTTAATAGATTACCTGTGATTAAAGCTGTTAGTTGATCAAAAAACTGATTTGGACTATCAATAGTTCCTCATTCTTGGCCAACAGTTATTAGTTTACCTTTATTAACAATAAAAACAATTGGTAAAGCTTTAAATGCTCTTTCTTTATCAACAGGATTTTGAATTTCCTTGACACCTGAATCAGCAACAGGTGCTGAACTATTATCAGAAATTTTATGGTCAAGTAGTCAATGATAAATTTGTTGTTGTCAACTAATTTTTTTATCATTTCAAAATTGGTTAACAATATCACTACTAGGGTTGGCATAAGGAGATTTTTCATAAATTTTAATATCAATAGTCCCATTAGTAGTAACACTGTTTATTTCAGTTTTCTTTTCTGTTAATCAGTTATCTCATTTACTTGGCACATTATTATTTTTGATTTGCATTGTGTGTAAACCGTCAATAATTTGCTTAGAAAGTGGATTATCAGCAGCACCAAGTATGCCAAAAAAAGCATGCCCACTATTAACATCACTAATAAATTCTTGATATTTTGAATCATCTGTACAAGCACTAACTTGTAAACTAGTTGTTGTGCCTATTATTAAGGCTGCTATTAGTCCAAATTTTTTACGCATTTATTTTCATCACCTTCAATATAATATCATAAAGTTATATGAGTAATAAATTAATAATTAAATATAACGTACTAAGTATACTATGTTATAATCTTAATAACAATATAAAAATCAAAAGGAGTAGTTTTTTTTCTATATGGACAGTAATTGGTATATTTATTTAATAATATTGCTAGTTTTATTATTTTTAAGTGGTTTTTATTCATCTGCTGAAACATCATTAACTTCTTTAAATGTTATAAGAATTAAATCTATTGGTAAATTACGTAGTAAGAAAAGTCGTCGTGCTAATATTGTATTTAAGTTAGTTAAAAATTATAATGTAACTTTAACAACAATTTTACTTGGTAACACAGTAATTAATGTTGGAATTGGTACTTTAAGTACCATATTATTTATTGATTCTTTTCATGTTTCTCCTACTTTTGGTCCTTTAATATCAACTTTAGTTTCAGCAATTGTTGTTTTAATTATTGGTGAAATTATACCTAAAAGTGTTGCAAAATTACATCCTGAGACAATAGCTTTAAATTATGCATATATTTTGTATATTCTTAATATTATTTTTTATCCAATAACTTTTATTGTTACTTTATTTCAATTTAAAAGTAAAAAACCAACAAGTTCTGAACAAGAACTTATTGAATTGATTTCAATAATTGAAAGAGAAGGAGTTCTTGAAAAAGCAGAACGTGATTTAATTGAATCTGCAATTAAATTTGATGAAAAATCAGTTTTTCAAGCTATGCATCCCAAAAGTAAAATTAAATATATTTATGATGATACGCCACCTAAAGTTATTAAACATCTATATTTAGAAGAAAAATATAGTAGAATTCCTGTTTTAGATCATGTTAATCAAAATGTAATTGGTATTTTAAATATTAAAGAATTTATTATTAATATGTTAGAAAATGAAAATCCAGATTTATTACAATTAATGTTACCAGCAATTTTTATTTCTAAGCGTACTAAGTTAAATGAAGCATTGGAAATTTTACAAACCGAAAGAATGCATATGGCTATTGTCTGCAATAATAAAGATAAAAAAGATTTTAATGGTATTATTACACTTGAAGATATTCTTGAAGAATTAGTTGGTGAAATTTATGATGAAACTGATGAAATTGGATTGATACAAGAAATAGGAACACATAAGTTTCGTGTTGATGGTTCTTCAAAACTTGAAGTATTATTTAAACGTTATTTAAAAAGAAAACCTCCAAATTATAATAAACAAACTGTCCAAGAATGATATATGTTCAAAACAAAAGTAAAGAAAGTAAGGAAAAATAGTCCACTTTTAAAATTTCGAAATTTTTCATTTAAAGTTATAAAGGTTCGCAAAGAATTTGCTGTTTTTGAAGTTGAAATTTTTACTAATAAAAAAATTAAAAATAAATGAGAATAGTTAGTGCAGGATTTTTATTTAAATGCTACAATGTAAAATCATAATTATAATTATGATATGAAGGGGAGGTTAATTATGAAAAAAGGTATTAAATTAGTAACTATGATTGCAGCATTAAATCTTGTAACAGTTAATGGTTTAATGTTAACGTTTTCTCCAGACAGTGATCATTATGTCTATTTAAATAAGCATGATGCTAATGCTAGTTTATTAAAATGAAAACTTTCACCAGAAGATGCAAAGATGGTAAAAAAATATGAATATAAAATCCATCAAATGGCAAGTAAAGAAAGTATTGATGAATTTAATAACTTGTATGATAATAATAAAAGTGATGTAATTTGAAGTAATTATGATAGTTTACAATATGATTTAACTCATACTAAAATTGGTGGTAAAACCATTGATGTTAATTGAGTTGAAATGTATAAAAAAGCTGGTTTAAATAATGAACAATTACAATTAGCAGAGCAACAACAATTACGTTTTTATAATATTTTTGCTAAAGTTTTTCATAAAAACACTGTTATTAAACTAATTCAAAAAGTAGCACCAGTTGCTGTAAGTGATAGCACAGTAGCATGAACTGCTTTTAATTCAGAAGCTGATAATCAACGTATGGGTTATGGTCCTGAATTTGCAAATATTAATTTAATTGATCAACAATTTCAAGAGGGATTTTGATCTTCAGATCAAATAATTAGTGTTACAACTCACGAATATGGTCATGCTTTAAGTAATTTTATTGGTTTAAGTGCTGATGAAAGAAATTCATTTAATGCTAATTGAAAGTGACCAGATAGCAGTTATAGTGATTTTAATACTAATATGACATCAGTTTCTCATAAACTAACTGTTAACAATGATAACAAACAAATTTATGATCGTACTTGATATTTAATTGATTATTTAGGTCAACAAGCAAAATTAACTAATATTAAGCAAGAATTATTATTTGGTTTAATAACAGTTAATAGTAATTATGGTCGTAGTGCCTGATTTAATGGTAAATATAATATAAATCTTGATGATGAATTTTTTGCCGAAAGTTTTGCTAGATGAATTTTAACACCTCAGAATCAGCGTGATTGAGGATGAGAATTAGAAAATAGTTTTTTCTTACATTATTTACCAACGGTTTTATAACATTTTACTAGTTAAAAAGGAGAAATAATTCTCCTTTTTTATTATTTGGTATAATAAATTTAAGTAAAAGAATTGAGGAAAGTAGGTAATTTTATGTTTGGCAAAAATATCCATGATCATGAATCACAGCAAAATAGTTGTTTAAAATGTCAGTATGAAAAACTTTTTAAAACAGGTAAAATATTATTTGATGAATGAGATAAACAACCACCAGCACCTGCTCAATTACTTAAAATAAAAAAGCAATTAAATGAATTAAAAATTAAAATTGAAGAACAAAAAAATGATTCGGAATTAAAGTTTTGTGCCAATCACCCAGAAATTTTTGACTTCTTGCCTTTAGAAGTTTTATAGTTTTTTGTATTAATAGTATTAAAATATTTATATTTAGTAAAAGTTTAATATAATTAATGTCCTATTGTTTTGAAAAATAAAACAATAGGTTTTTTATTTTAGTATATTAAATTTATAAAAAACTTTTTTAAATAAAAACCTATTTACTTTAAAAATAAAGTAAATAGGTTAAAAACTTATATTAATGTTTAAAAACTATATCATATTACAAATATAGAAATAATAGTTAATATATTTTCATTTCCATTAAATATAAATTTCACTTTCTTCATAAAGATTTAATAATTTTGATAAATGATCACCAACGCCACCCTCATCATTAGTTTTAGTAGTAATATCATTGGCAATACTTTTAATAACAATATTACCATTTTTCATTGCTACACCATAGCCAACTTCCATCAACATTTCTTTATCATTAATTTCATCACCATAAGCAATAACATCTCTAATATCAACATTATAATATTGAGCCAAAATGCGAGCTGTCATTCCTTTATCAATAAATTTACTTGAAATTTCAAAGATTAGTTTATTATTATCATAACGATTTCAAGTATTTACCTTAATTGAGTTTGAATATTTTTCCAAGTCACGATATACTTGATCAAAATTAGTATTTTCTTTAAATTCAATTAAAATGGCATTAGCGCTCCCTTTTCAATCACGAATTAATTTACTAATTGTAAAAGTATCATTTTCAATAGTATCTAAATGAAAATAAGTTTCAAAGAAATCATCTTTTTTTCAACATACTGCTTTGTTGTAATATTCAATAACCGCGTTTTCAATTTGTTGAAAAATATAGTCTTCATTTAAAATATGTTTAACAATTGTTTCAGAAATTGGAAAAACTAATCGTTTGAATTTTTTGATTTTTGGATCATGAATATGGCCACCATTAAAATTGCATAGTAATGTATTAAGACCTAATTCACGATAAAATTTAATTGATCCACGATAAGGTCGACCAGTGACAATACAAACAATATGACCTTGTTTTTGAGCATCAATTAGTGCTTTTTTAGTATTAATATGAATTTCTCGACCACCACTTTTTAATAGAGTACCATCTAAATCAACTAGGATTAAATGTTTTTGTTTTTTATTGTATAAAGACATTGTCTCTTCCTCCTATCTTTCTTTCTCGATAAAATTAATACCCATTGTGTCTTGAACAAAGTTTAATTTTTTAGTAGCAATATTATTAGCAAAATTTGCACCTTCTTCTAAATATTTTGCTAATTGTGATGATTTTTCATTAATAAGTTCTTGGTGTTTTTTTTGCATTGGTTCTAATAAATCATTTATTACTTTAATTACTTCTTCTTTTAAAAAACCATAATTGTGATTGCTGAAGTATTGTTCACAAGTTTTGATATCTTTTTTAGTAATGCTAGCATAAATAGTTAATAAATTACTAACTCCAGGCTTATGTTCTGGATCAAATTTAATAATATTTTCTGAATCAGTAACTGCTTTTTTAATTTTATTGGTAACTTCTTGTTTGCTATCGCTTAAAAAAATAGTATTTTTTAGATTAGTATCAGATTTTGACATTTTTTTTTCAGGCTCTTGTAAATTCATAATTTTCTGTGCTTGTTTATCAATAATTATTTTAGGAATTTTGAATAAATCAGTTTTATAATTGTTATTCATTCTTGTTGCTAAAGTTTTTGTCAATTCTAAATGTTGAGTTTGATCAACACCAACTGGCACAAAATCAGCGTCATATAGTAAAATATCAGCAGCCATTAATGCTGGATATGTAAGAATACCTGTTGGAATACTAATCGTTTTATTTTGTTGATTTGTCATTTTTTGACTTTTATCTTTAAATTGTGTCATTCGTTCTAATTCACCGACATAACTATTACATAATAATATATATCCTAATTGACTATGGGCTAAAACATCAGATTGAATAAAAATATGAGATTTATTTGGTATAATACCAGCAGCAAAATATCAAGCGGCAATATCTTTAATATTATCTCTTAATTCTTGTGCTTTTATTGGTAGTGTTAATCCATGTAAATTTGCAACAAATATTAAGAGTTCATGTTCTTCTTGCAATTTTAAAAAATTATTAATTGCTCCCAAGTAGTTACCAAGAGTTAATTTTCCAGTGCTAGTTATTCCAGATATAATACGAGCCATATATTTTGCTTCCTCCAAATTAATTTTTTAATATAATTAATTATCAATGATAAAGTTAAATAATTCAATTAATTATATTAAAATTTGTTTGATTTTGATATAATAAAAACATAAATTAAAAATAGTTTTTGACCCATAGCTTTTATTTTTTAAGAGTAATGGGTTTTTTTACTTTATAAAGGAGTTTTTTTATGTTATTTGGAGAAGAAAAATATAAGGATGATTTACAAAAATATTTAAAGAAAATAAAAGATCGAAACAATGTGAAAGAATATCTTCAAACTCTTGGGTTAAAACTTGAGGAATTAGAAATCAAGAAACAAAATATTGCCAAAAAACAAGCAAGTTTTGAATTTGAAAGAAAACAACTAGAAAGATATATTGAAGAAAGCTGAAAGTCAATTAAGAAATATCAAAGATAGTGAAGATAAAAAAACATTTATTGAACAATATGTTAATCAGATGACTGATAAATTAAAAGCAGTTAATGAAAATATATATACTTTAGAAGTTGAAAGTAAAGAAACTGATAAAGATATAAAAAACAGAAATCTAGACAAAGTAGATAACAGAAGAACCTTAGAAAGAATTAGAAATGAATTATTTAATTTAAAAGAAATAATTCAAGAATCATCTTTTTTTAATGGTAGTTTAAAAGCATTAAAAGAAAATATGACAAAATTACAAGAAGAAAAAACTAAAATATTAAATTTAAAAAAAGAAATTTTAAAAAAAGAAGAATTGAAAGCGGAATTACAAAGTTTAGAAAATTTAATTGCATTAATAAAACAAAAATCAGAAATTGAATTAGAAATTGAAAGATTAGAAAAAAACAAGGAACAATTAACAACAGACATTGATGCAAATAAAGGTCAAATACAATCTATTTTGAATGATAATGAAAGTTCTAAAGAACAATTAATCACAAAAATAGATGAAATAAATTTAAATATTAAAACATTAAATGACAATATAGATGCAAAAACTAATTCAATTTCTTGTTTAGAAAAAGAAATTAAAAGTAATGAAGAAAATATTAGTTTAAAACTAAAAGATTCAGAAAATATTTTTCAAAATATTATAGTTTTACAAGATTGAAGAGATAGTATTTGACGTCGTGTTATTTCACTATTAACTTTTGGCATTTTTTGTAATTACAAAAGTGTTCAAAAAAAATTAGATAAAGAATTTGTTAATCGAAGTAATATAAATAAAGAAATTACTGATTTACGAATGGCAAATGAAAAAAAAATAAAACAAGAAAAGATTTGTTTAATGAGATATTAAAACATAAAAAAGAGACAAATATATTAAAGGAAAATTGACTAGTATTAAAAGCACAATTAAGCAAAAAGAATAGTACTAAAGAAGTAGAAGATTTCAAAGTGACTAATAGTCAAAAACAATTTTTATTAGAAAATACAATACTAAAAATTAAACAACAAAGAGAAAAATTAAAAAATATTTCAATTGAAAATATGCAACCATTAACTGATTTAGAAATACTTCAAAAAGAAAAAAGTGATAAATTAAATTCATTAAATGCCATTAGTTTAGATAAACTTAATAAAGATATAGAAACACTAATAGTAAGAGAAAGTGAATTAAAAATAAAAATTAATGAAAATAAATCATCTATTTCAGATTCTAGTTTAGATAATTTTAAGATAGAAGTAGAAATTGAAACAAAAAAACAACTTTCAGAAGTAGAACCATTTACTAAAGTAAAGCCACTCTTAGAAAAGAGTAATTCTAACGATTCTGGTATTGATATAACAACAGAATCAATTAAAATGATAAGATCAGTTTAATTTATTAAGCTATTTAAATTAAATTTTATTTGTCTTTAAAAGATAAATATTTATAAAGTATTAATTGTTACTTTATTATTTATATTATTGACTGGGTTTTGTAATTCAAAGTTATTGATGTTCGTTACATCATTATTTGCTAATAAAGGAGTTCTATTTTAGATTTTGAAAATGATACTAGCATATTTTCTACTAATCCTTTAGTGGCATTTGTTATTTTTTTATTACCAACTTGTGTTATGTTTAAACTATGAATTAAAGGTACAGAACCCATTATGCATACTACTAAATTATTTGGATTTAAAATAGTATTTAATTTATCTTTTATTGATTTTCCATTTCTTGTATTATCATAAAAAAATAAAATAGTTGATAAACTAAGACCAGTTAATAATATTCCGGTGGAACTAATTATAGTTCCAATTATGAATTCTTTAAAATATTTACTGTTATTATTTTGAATAGGCATGTTTAGTTAACTCCTTGTTTTTTTACGCATAAAAATTATTTATTTTTAATTATTTACTTTAAAATAAAGAAAATTTAATTTTATAATTTCATTATATTATAATTCAAATTATTAATAAAATTTGATAGTAAAATATATGTTAAATTTTTTTATAAAATTTAAGGAATAAAAGTATCTATTTTTCAAAAAATAATATGATATAATATGTGGGTGAAGGATATAGCGGAAAAGGTCTTTCATGTACTTATTTTCTAAGTTTGGTCAAAGATAGTGTGGAAATATATATTATTATAGTAATGTAGAGTTTATTAACTTTTATCTTTTAAAGATAAAAAAATATTAATTTTAAAAAAGAGTATTTAAATCAAATGTAGTCTAAAAGCAAAGAGGGGTATTGTCATGATTAAAATATATGTTTCGCCAAGTTGTTTGTCTTCAAAAAAAGTTATTCAATTTTTTGATAAACATAAAATTCCATATATTAAACGTAATATTATCCATAATCCATTGACCGATACTGAAATTAAATTATTATTAAGATTTGTACCAAATGGTGTTGGTGATATTATTTCAACAAGAGCAAAGTTTATTAAAACACATGCTATTAATATTGAAAAGTTAACAATGTTACAAGTTTTTGATTTAATTAAAACTTCACCAACTGTTTTAAAACGTCCAATTATTGTTCAAGAAAATAAACAACGTATTCAAATTGGTTATAATGAAGACGAGATTGAATTATTTTTACGTGGTTCTATTGAAAACGAATTTGAAGATTCTTGTGAAATATTTTAATTGAAATATGATTGGAATACATGATGAAAAATTATAAATTTACAATTATTGCTAATAAATATGAGAATTCTCAATCATTAGCTAAGGAATTAAGGGCCAAGTTATTGGCCCTTAAAGCACTTGAAGATACTTCTTTTCCAGATATTGTTTTTATTATTGGCGGTGATGGAACATTTTTAAAAGCTGTTCATGATTATAATAATATGCTCAATACTGTTAAGTTTGTTAGTTTTAAATGTGGTAATCTTGGTTTTTATGAAAACTTTTTAAACACAGAAGTTGACAAAGTATTAATGTGAATTGATAAAAATGATAATAATTTAATAGTAAATAAATTTTCATTATTAGAAGTAAATATTAATAATAAGATTTTATATGCTATTAATGAAGTTAAATTTGTTAATTTAACAACAACTCTTTCATGTCAAGTGTTAATTAATAATCAATTATTTGAAAACTTTCGTGGTTCTGGTTTAGTTATTGCAACAAGAACTGGTTCGACGGGTTTAATGAAATCACTTGGTGGTGCTGTTTTAATTTCAAATCATAACTTAATGCAATTTCATGAAATTGCTCCAGTAGCTAATAATAGTTATCGCAGTTTAAATTCACCACTAATTTTGGATGAAAATCATGAAATTACTTTGAAAAATATTCAAAAAGATAGTAAATTGAGTGATTTTGGAAAATTAATTGTTGATACTTTTGATTTTAATGATAAACTAAATGATAAGGTAACAATTAAATTATCAGAATTAACGTTACAAGTTTTAGAATATCGACTTAATCATTATTCTTTACTTGCTAAAGTAAAAAAAGCTTTTATTCAAGAAGATTAAGAAAATATTTAAAAATATATTAATTAAGGAAGGTAATCATGCCAATTTGACAAATAGTATTATTAGTTATTGCATTGTTATTTGCTGTGGCTAGTATTGGGATTTGAATATGAAATGTTAGTACAGCTAAAAAATTACGCAATCAACAAGAAAGTAGTTCAAAACCTATTAATAAACCACAAAAATTCCCATTTAAATTACAAAATTTTATTGTTGATTTAGGGGGAATTGATAATATTAAAGAGACAACAGCAACAGCAAATAAAATTAAGGTAGAGATTATTGATCATTCAAAAATTAATTTTAATAATCTTAAAAAAATTAAAAATCGTGGTATTTTAGACCAAGACGATAGTGTTAGTTTAGTCTTAGGAACTTATTGTAATAATTTAAGTATTGCTATTAATGATCTTATTAAATTAAATAATGAGAAATAAGTTATTTTTTGTAATATCCATAAATACCATTAATTAAAACATAAGTGTTAGTATAGCCCAATTCTCTGAGTGTTAGTGCAGCAGCAGTTGAACGATTTCCTGCATTACAAATAGTTATAATCACTTGATTTTTGTTTTCAATATATTTACTAGGATTTTTAATCAAATCATAGTAAGGAATATTAACAATATTAAGTTCACCATTATCATTTGTTATTTTTTTTAAAATTTGATATTCAGCAACATCACGAACATCAATAATTAAAGCTTTATTTTTAATTTTATCAAAGTCTTTATTTGAAATTGAAATTTCATTTTGAATTTTATGTTTAAACATAAGTTATGACCTCCTAAAATAAAATTGTTCTATAACTTATTTTAACATTTTATTATGCTATAATGCTCATAGTTGCGACAAAAAATGGAAGCTAAGGAAGTAAATAATGTTAAAAGAAAAATTCCTTTTTAAAGAAGGAAAATATGAATTAATTGTTGAATTAGGTACAATGGCTAATTTAGCAGAAAAATCAGTAAAAATTACTTATGGAAATACAGTTGTATTAACAACTGTATCATATAATGAAGTTATTAATAATCAAGATTTTTTTCCATTACAAATAGTTTTTCAAGAAAAGTTATATTCAGTTGGTAAGATTCCAGGTGGTTTTTTAAAGCGTGAAGGTCGACCTAGTGAATATGCAACACTATGTGCTAGATTAATTGATCGTTCAATCCGTCCATTATTTCCAAAAGGTTTTGTTAATGAAGTGCAAGTTGTAAATAATGTTTTTGCGTTAGATGATGCTTGTGATGTTAGAGTAAATGCAGCTTTTGGTACTTCACTTGCTTTAGGATTAAGTAGTTTGCCATTTCAGGGTCCTAGTGCTACTGTTGTTGTTGGTAAAATAAATGATGAACTTGTCCTTAATCCAACACAAGAGCAATTATTAAATTCAAAAATGGAATTGATTGTTGGTGGAACAAAAGATGCCATCAATATGGTTGAAGCTGGATGTCATGATATTTTAGAAAAAGATATGATTAAAGCATTAAAATTTGCACATGAACATATTATTAAATTAATAATTTTTCAAGAAAGTATCATTGAAAAATTAAAACCAAATAAATTTAAACCACAGTTAGCATTAATTCCTGTTAATATTGAACAATTTGTAGAAACAAATTGTCAATCACAAATTAGTAAAATTAGTACTACTGTTGATAAAAAAAGTCGAAGCAACTTGATTAAAAATTTAGTTGAAGAAACATTTCAAAGTTTTAAAAATAAATTTAATCAAGAAGTTTTAAATGTTGGTGAAGAAACAACTATTCATAATTTACGCAAAAGTATTGATCAATTATTACAAAAAGCAATGCGTACTATGATTTTAAAAAATAATGTACGAGTTGATGGACGAAAAGCAGATGATATTAGAAAATTAACAAGTATGATTGATGTTTTACCTATTGTTCATGGTAGTGCAATGTTTACTCGTGGTGAAACACAAGTTTTATCAGTTTTAACTTTGGGTGCACTTGCGGAACATCAAATTATTGATGGATTAGGTAAAGAAGAGTATAAACGTTTTATTCATCATTATAATTTTCCTCCATTTTCTGTTGGTGAAACCGGAAGAATGGGTGTTCCTTCACGACGTGAGATTGGTCATGGCGCCCTTGGTGAAAAAGCATTATTACAAATTATTCCTCTTGAAAAAGATTTTCCTTATACAATTAGATTAGTATCAGAAGTATTAGCATCAAATGGTTCAACTTCACAAGCAGCAATTTGTGCTTCATCAATGGCATTAATGGCTGGTGGTGTACCGATTAGAGCTGCAATTGCTGGTATTGCCATGGGTTTAATTAAAGAAGAAAAAGATTTTACAATTTTAACTGACATTCAAGGATTAGAAGATCACTTAGGTGATATGGATTTTAAAGTGGCAGGAACAGCTAATGGTATTTGTGCTTTACAAATGGATATTAAAATTACTGGTATTGATTTTAATATTATTACACAAGCTTTAGAAAAAGCCAGAATTGCGAGATTACAAGTATTAGCAAACATGAATGAAGTAATTAAAAAACCTAGAACTACATTGGCACCTAATGCTCCAAAAATTATTCAAAAGTTAATTCCAATTGATAAAATTCGTGATATTATTGGTGTTGGTGGGAAAGTTATTAATAAAATTATTACCGACTGTGATAATGTTAAAATTGATATTGAAGATGATGGACGATTGATGATTTATCATAATGAACAATCAGCCATTGATAAAGCTTGACAAATTATTGAAAGTATTGTTAATCCTGTTCAAATTAAAATCGGTTCTGAATTTGATAGTAAAGTTGTAAAAATTGTTAATTTTGGTGTTTTTGTTAATTTACAAGATAAGATTGATGGTTTAATTCATATTTCAGAATTTTCAAAAAAATTTAATAAACGTATTGATAATTTAAATAATGTCGTTAAAATCAATGATATAATTAAAGTTCGAGTAATTAAAGTTGAAGATAATAGTAAGCTTAGCTTAGAAATTATTGATAAATAATTTGAAACTATTTTTAATGAAAATTAATTACAGTTTTATTATTAAATTAGTGTTAAAATACTAATAACATAATATAGCAGCATCTTGGGAATTTAAGTTAAAGTTTTAATTTTTATGTTCTTCTAAGATATTAAATTTTATAAAATAAAAATAAAGAAAGTAGAAAACTGGTGAAAACATGGCAAAGATAAAAGTATTTGCTCTGGGTGGATTAGATGAACGTGGTAAAAACTTATATGTTGTTGAAGTAAATGATAAGATATTTGTATTTGATGCCGGCATTAGACTCCCAGAAAGAGAAATTTTAGGAATTGATATTATTATTCCAGATTATACATATTTAAAAGAAAATAAACATCGTATTCAAGGTATATTTATTTCAAAACCATCTGATGATACTTTTGGAGCACTACCTTATATTTTAAAAGATTTTAATAAAATAAAACCCGAGTATAAAGTTCCAATCTTTACTAGTAAACTAACTGATTTTATGATTAAGCAGAAATTAGAACGTTTTCGTTTTATTAATCAAAATGAAATTATAATTAAAACTATTGAACCCGAACAAAAAGTATCATTTGGTAATGTTGTTGTTAAAACATTTAAAACAACTACTTCAATTCCAGGTAGTTTAGGTTTTGTTCTAACTGTAAATAATGGTGAAAATATTAAATTAAATGAAACAATTGTTTATACGGGTGATTATATTTTTGATGGTGAACATCGTAGTGATTTTACTACTGATATTCAACATTTAGCTAGTGTTTCTAAAAATGATGTTTTATTATTAATTAGTGAAGCAACATGTGCCAATAGAAAAGCTTTTACAGCTCCTAAGCATAAAATTCAAACTATTATTGAGCCAGTATTAAAAGAAGCACCAGGAAGGGTTATTCTTGCATGTTATGATCAAGATTTATATCGTGTTAGTGAAATTCTTAATGCTATTAAAGAAACTGACTCTAAACGTAAAATTGCAGTTTATGGTGCAACTTTATATGATATTTTATTAAAAGTTAATGATTTAAACGCTTTCAATATTGATAAATCACAAATTATTAATTTAGCACAAACAATTGGTACTAAAGATACAGTAATTATTGTTACTGGTAGTGGTGAGCGTTTATTTACTAGAATGAATAAAATTGCTATTGGTAATGATGATTATTTAAAACTTGAATCCCAAGATACAATAATTTTAGCAACTCCACCAATTCCAGGAAATGAATTGGCTCATGCAGCCTTATTAGATGACTTAGCACGTACTGATGTTAAAGTTATTAATATATCAGAAAAACAAGCTTGAAGTTTAAATGCTTCTTATGAAGATATTAAGTTAATGGTTAATATTATTGAACCAAAATATTTTTTGCCAGTTAAAGGTTTATATAAAGATTTTGTAGCAGCACAAGCAGCAGCCATTGATGCTGGTGTATTACATAACAATGCTTTAATTCATGATAATGGTGAAGTTATTACTTTTGAAAATGGTAAATTAATTGATAATTTTGTTAAACAGTATGTTGCACGTCCTTCTCGTTTTAATGATAAAAATGCTACTAATAAAACAACAGATAACTTAATAAAAACTGGTGATGTATATGTAGATGGTATTGGTGTTGGTGATATTGGTTCCATTGTTATTAGTGAAAGAAAACAATTACAACGTGATGGTATTTTAATTACAGGAGTGACAATAAATCGTAAAACTAAAGAAATTGTTTCTTTAATTGATGCACAAATGCGTGGTGTTGTTTATTTAACTAATAATGAAGAAATGTTGAAAAAATTGCAAAACATTATTATTAATGTTATTGAAAAATATAAAACTAATAATGCTTTTAGTCTTAGTGAAGTTAAGACTAAAATGAAAAATGACTTACAAGATTATATTAAAAAAGAAACTGGTAAGTTACCTATGATTTTAACAGTTGTTAATGAAATTTAAGGTTAATGATATTATCATTAACCTTAACTTATATAATTTTTCATATTTAAACTAATTTTAAAATTTATATAATGTTTAGTAAATTAGAACTAGTTTAGAAAATTACTAAAAGCTATTGAAAATCAATTTAAAATAATTTATAGTGCATTTAGTAAAAAAACATGAAAATTATTGCTGGAGAATTTGAAAGTAATAAAAAAATTTCTTCAACTGGTATATTAGTTTTGGTGAGGCTTTTTAATAATCTGTGTATCTTTGTTTTGCAAAGTACTAGTTCAGATTAATTCTGTCTTCAAATTTTATCATAAAATGAGCAATTGCTGTATTTCAATTTTGAATGGGCATTGTTCATTTTTTTGTTATATTTTCAATTGCTAAGTAAAATATTTTGAAAACTGCCATATCATTTGGAAAAACTTTTTTATTTCTGATGACTTTTCGTAATTGACTATTAAGAACCTGTTTAAAATCTTTTCAATAAAATTGAAATAAAGGCAAGAACAACCATTTGTAAGCTAGTATTTAATTTTTTTTCACAATTTTTCATAATCTTCTGCATTTTTCTAATCATGCAAAACTTCGTTCTACAACTCATCTTTTTGGTAATACTACAAAAGAATGTAATTCATTACGTTTTATAACTTCAACATTTGCATTTATAATTGTTTTAATTTTAGAAGCAAATTTTTCACCAGTATAACCAGCATCTACTAGTATTTTTTGAACTGCAGAAAGATTCTCTTTTTCATTTTCAATCATTATTATAGCACTGTTACGATCTGTTTTTTCTGCTGTGGTTATGTAAATTGCATGTGGTAAACCTTGAGAATCAACAGCAATATGACGCTTTATTCCTGAAATCTTTTTACCAGCATCATAACCTTTGTTTTTAGTAGTATCTGTATTTTTAACACTTTGTGAATCAATTATACAAAAACTAGTTTGTTCTTTTCTACCATTATTGATACGAAATGCCATGACTAATTTTTTTTAAAACTAATTGTAATACACTAGGTTCTTTACCATTATTTTTACTTCAAACTTGAAAATAATAATATACAATTTGTCATTTTGGAAAATCTTTTGGTAACATTCTTCATTGACAACCACTTTTTAATACATATAAAACTGCACAAAATACTTCATATAAATCTAAGCTTCTTGGTTTAGTTCTCTTTTTAGTATTTTCTAAAATTGATTTTATATTTTCAAATTGCTCTTTGCTAACATTACTAGGATAATTTTTATGCATATATACCTCTTATCTTAAAATATATAATCATTTTACCCTATTTCTCTAAAAGATTTTATCATTTGATGACTTATCGACTAAAAATCTATTTTTTATTATAAAATAACTATCATAATGTTCTTCTTATTAAAAATTAATCAAAAAAGATTTTAAACAGGTTCTAACAGATTCAATAGAATTTGTAGTATAAATCACTCTTTTGATTTCTGGAGGATAACTAATAAAAATTATTAAATTATCTCAATTTTTATATCAAGATTTAGCAATTTGAGGATAGTGTTTATTTCATTTACTTTCAAATGATTCTAAAGCTTGCATTGCTTGTTCTTCACTACATGCATTATAAATTGGCTTTAAATCTGTAACTAGTGATTTTCGATGTTTGTATGAAACATATTTTAAACTATTTCTGATTTGATGAACTATACATAATTGATGTTCAGTTTTAGGATAAATTGATTGTATTGCTTCTGACATGCCTGTTAAATTATCACTGCAGGCAATAAGAATATCATTTAAGCCACGATTTTTCATTTCTGTGAAATTTGCTAATCAAAATTTAGCGCCTTCATTTTCACTAATTCATAAACCTAAAACATCTTTTTTACCTTCTAAATCAACACCTAAAGCTATATAAACTGATTTGTTAATAATGCGTTTATCTTGTCGTACTTTAACTACTATACAATCAAAATAAACAATGGGATAAATGCCTTCTAATGGTCTATTTTGTCATGCTTTGACATCATCAATCACATCATCAGTAATTTGTGACTAATAACACTTTCACTAATATCAGCACCATGATATAACTCTTGTAACTGCATTCTAATATCTGATAATGTCATACCTTTTGCATATAAGGAAAGAACTTGTTGATCAAAACCATCAAATCTTCTCTGTCTTTTTGGCACTATTACAGGAGTAAAATTACTATTGAGGCTTTTTAATAATCTGTGTATCTTTGTTTTGCAAAGTACTAGTTCAGATTAATTCTGTCTTCAAATTTTATCATAAAATGAGCAATTGCTGTATTTCAATTTTGAATGGGCATTGTTCATTTTTTTGTTATATTTTCAATTGCTAAGTAAAATATTTTGAAAACTGCCATATCATTTGGAAAAACTTTTTTATTTCTGATAACTTTTCGTAATTGACTATTTACAGATTCAATAGCATTTGTAGTATAAATCACTCTTTTGATTTCTGGAGGATAACTAATAAAAATCATTAAATTATCTCAATTTTTATATCAAGATTTAGCAATTTGAGGATAGTGTTTATTTCATTTACTTTCAAATGATTCTAAAGCTTGCATTGCTTGTTCTTCACTACATGCATTATAAATTGGCTTTAAATCTGTAACTAGTGATTTTCGATGTTTGTATGAAACATATTTTAAACTATTTCTGATTTGATGAACTATACATAATTGATGTTCAGTTTTAGGATAAACTGATTGTATTGCTTCTGACATGCCTGTTAAGTTGTCACTACAAGCAATAAGAATATCATTTAAGCCACGATTTTTCATTTCTGTGAAATTTGCTAATCAAAATTTAGCGCCTTCATTTTCACTAATTCATAAACCTAAAACATCTTTTTTACCTTCTAAATCAACACCTAAAGCTATATAAACTGATTTGTTAATAATGCGTTTATCTTGTCGTACTTTAACTACTATACAATCAAAATAAACAATGGGATAAATGCCTTCTAATGGTCTATTTTGTCATGCTTTGACATCATCAATCACATCATCAGTAATTTGACTAATAACACTTTCACTAATATCAGCACCATGATATAACTCTTGTAACTGCATTCTAATATCTGATAATGTCATACCTTTTGCATATAAGGAAAGAACTTGTTGATCAAAACCATCAAATCTTCTCTGTCTTTTTGGCACTATTACAGGAGTAAAATTACTATTACGATCTCGTGGTACATCAATCTCAATTTTACCTTGTTGAGTTATTAATTTTTTTGAACTTATACCATTACGAGCATTGTCACTATTACTATGTTGATTTTTTTCATATCCTAAATAATTTTGCATCTCAGAATTCAACATTTTTTCAACTAAACGTTTTGTTAATTCTTTATATAAACCCCCTTCTTTAAAAACTGTTGTTAAATCTTCAGTATTTTCTAATAATAAATCTACTGCTTTTGATATTGGATCATTATTATTAAAGTTATCTTTTTTAGCCATCTGTAACTCACTCTTTCTAGTCATTTAATTATATTTACTAGAATTAATTAAACATAGTTATTTTTGTAAGTTACACAGATTACTAAACATTACCTTACTATTACGATCTCGTGGTACATCAATCTCAATTTTACCTTGTTGAGTTATTAATTTTTTTGAACTTATACCATTACGAGCATTGTCACTATTACTATGTTGATTTTTTTCATATCCTAAATAATTTTGCATCTCAGAATTCAACATTTTTTCAACTAAACGTTTTGTTAATTCTTTATATAAACCCCCTTCTTTAAAAACTGTTGTTAAATCTTCAGTATTTTCTAATAATAAATCTACTGCTTTTGATATTGGATCATTATTATTAAAGTTATCTTTTTTAGCCATCTGTAACTCACTCTTTCTAGTCATTTAATTATATTTACTAGAATTAATTAAACATAGTTATTTTTGTAAGTTACACAGATTACTAAACATTACCGTTTTGGTTGAAGAAATTTTTTATTTTATTAATTAAAAATCTAATAACTTTGTAAACTACATTATATAAATTAATAGAAAAATTTAAAATTTAAAAATTTCATGGATTATAATGTCCTTTACCTTTTATTTTTGCTGCATTTTCTGCTTCTGCACGTTCTCTTTTTTGTCTTTCATCTTCTTCAGCTGCTCTGGCGCGTTCTCTTAATTCTTTAGCTCGATCTTCTTTTAATTTTTCTTGAAAAATTTTTTCTCGTTTTTCTTCTCTTTCTATTCTTTGTTTTTCCATATATTCATTTGCTTCTTTTACACGTTGGCTTTCTTCTTCAGCTTTTCTATTTTTTTCTTCTTTTTGTTTTTGTCTTTCTTCTCTTTCGGCTTTTAATCTAGCTTGGTCTCTTTCAATTTTTCGTAGTTGTTCTGCTTGTTTTTCGGCTTCTCTTTGCTTTTCTTTTTTTTCTTGTTCTTCTTTTTGTCTTTTTCTTTCTTCTCTTTCGGCTTTTAATCTAGCTTGGTCTCTTTCAATTTTTCGTAGTTGTTCTGCTTGTTTTTCAGCTTCTCTTTGTCTTTCTTGTTCTTCTTTTTTATTTTTATTAAAACCCCACATTGTTTATGTCCCCTTTAAAATTAGAAAATAAAAACCCATTTTACTTTAAATAAAGCAACGGGTAAAACTTATATTAAGTTTACAATGATTATATAATATTATATAAATTAATTGTTAAATAAATATAAATAAGAAAAATGATTTATTTTAAATTTTTAAAATCTAGAAAATAATGAATATGAAATTTAAATAATACATTTTTTATGATAAAAGTATTAAAAAATTAATATTGTTTTTTGCAATAATAAATCAAAAATCGATTATAGAAAGATATTACATATATCAATTATGTTATACTATTTTTATAAGTTATTTTGTGGAGAATGTTAAGAGGTGATGTTCTTATGATTAAAAATGGCATTAAAATATCAAAATCTCAATCTCGTGGTGATGAAGTTGGATTACTTTTTTTCTTATTAGTAATCTTCTTTTTCCTAATAGTTAGTTTAACTAGATTTTCAATAATTGGTAAAGTACTTGATGATTTTCTTTTTTCTTTTTTATTTGGGTGAATGAAATATGCTGTTTATTTCTTTCTTTTTTTAATGATTATTCCTTTAGCTTTTGGTTATCGCATGCAATTTAAATTGAAGTATATTTTTGTTTATTTTTTATTTTTAGTGATTAGTTGTTGGACAACGCAAACTTTAACTTTAATAATTTTAGGAAAGAATAATTTATGAACTAGTTATTATAATTTAAACCTATTAAATATTAGTGAAATATACGTTAAAACATGATGAAATACAAATGGTATAAATAATTTTCTAGGTTTTTTTGCTTCACCAATTTCTTTTAAAGATTTTAGTGTTGAAACCTTTTTTCCAGCATATGCTACTGGTGGCATTATTAGTAATGTTTTAATAGGTATTTTTAATTATGGTTTTTTTGTTACTAATTTAATTGCAAACTTTATTAGTATTTTTTCTTTAACTTGTTTATTTATTTTTAATAAACCTTTTATTTTCTTTAGCAAAATGAAACAAATTATTAAACAAATTATTATTAATAATAAAAATAAAATAAATGCTGATTTAAAACAAAAACATATTAAGTTAAAAAAAGAAAAATTATTAATTGATAAACAAGTTAAAAAATCTTTTAGAAAAGAAAATAGTTTTAATAAGGAATCAAAGAAGGAACCGCCTATATCACCAGTAAAAAAAGCAGAAATAAAACAAAATGAAATAAAACAAAATGATAATAGTGACATTATCAATAAACCTTCTTCGCCTATTGTTTATTTTAATGAAAATAGTTATTTAACTCCTTTTGGTAAAATTGACCCTGAAAAACAAAAAGATGTAATGAGTAATAGCAAAGGTACTCTGGTAGTTAAAAAAAGTTTAGAAGATAGTATTTTAAATCGTGAAATTCTTAATGATAACGAAACTATTATTAATAACGAATCATAAGTAATTAATAATGAATAAAATTAAGAATTTACTTTAGGATAAAACATTATATTAATGTTAAAATCAAAGTATCTTTTAATTTGTTAATAAATTTAGGTGAACTAATGGCAGAAAAATCTTTACTACAAATGAAAATTAAACTTTTACCTAATATTGCTGGATGTTATTTATTTAAAGATATACATAATAATTTAATTTATGTTGGTAAAGCTAATTCATTAAAAAAACGAGTAACTTCATATTTAAATAAAGCCAGTAATTTTAAAACAATGTTATTAGTTAATGATATTCATGATGTTGAATACATTACGACATCTAATGAAAAAGAGGCTTTAATTTTAGAACAAACATTGATTAAAAAACATCATCCTAAATATAATATTTTGTTAGCAGATGATAAAAAATATCCTTATATTCAAATTACTAATAATCGTGATCCACAATATCGTTATGTACGTAGTGCTACTAAAAAGAGGGACATTATTATGGACCATTTCCCGATGGTACTGGTGCGCGTGAAATTTTAAAGTTATTGGAACGAATTTTTCCATTACGAAAATGTGCTGGTAATCTTGGTAAACCTTGTTTATATTATCATTTACAGCAATGTTCTGGTGCTTGTTTTAAATCGGTACCTATTACTTATTATGAAGATATGATTAGTAAAATTGATCAATTTTTCAAAGGGAATGTTACTGCTGTTAAAAAAATATTAATTAATAATATGAATATTAGTGTTGAAAACTTACAATTTGAAAATGCTAATCGTATTAAAATTTTGTTATCAAAAATAGATTTATTTTTATCACAACAAGTTGTTGAGTTTCAAGATTATGGAAATCGCGATTTTATTAATTTTTTAATTGAAGATGAAATGGTTGTTTTAATTACTTTATTTTATCGTAATGGTAAATTGCAAGCTAAAGATGAACAAATAGTTCAAAATAATTACTTAGAAATTCAAGATTTAATTCGTAATTATTGTCAACAACTATATAGTAAAAATACATTGCCAAATGAAATATATTTACCATCAAATATTGATTTAAAACAATTAAAATTATTATTTCCACAAATAAAATTTATTAATCCAATTAAAGGAACAAAAGAACATATTTTAACATTGGCAAAAACCAATGCCATTTACGCATGAAATAATTATTTACAAACTAATCAATTTAATGCACCGTTAAATATGATGAAAGTATTATCACAATGATTAAAAATTCCTAATTTAAATCATTTAGAGGTTTTTGATGTTTCTAATCTTCAACAAAGTGCTAGTGTTGGCGGTATGATTGTTTATAAGAATGGTAATCCTAGTTTTAATGATTATCGCAAATTTTTATTAGATCCAAAAATTATTGATGATTATCATCGTTTTTGTGAAATGATTTATCGTAGATATCATCACTTAGTTATTAATAAATTGCCACTTCCTGATTTAATTATTGTTGATGGTGGAAAACCACAAATTAGTGCTACATTAGAACAACTAACATTATTAAACTTAACAATTCCTATTATTGGATTAGTTAAAAATAAAAAACATCAAACTGATAAAATTATAAATGATAAAATGCAAATTATTAATATTCCTAAAACTGATGCTTGTTTTTTATTTTTGAGTAAATTACAAGATCAAGTTCATAATTATGCAATTAAATATCATAAAACAAAACGAAGTCAATCAATGATAAGTAGTGTTTTATCATCAGTACCAGGAATTGGTTTACAATTACAAAATAAAATATTACAGCAATTTCCAACTTGACAATTATTGCAAAATGCTACAAAAACAGAACTTTCATCATTAGTTAAATCAAAAGTAATTTTAGAAAAACTATGAAAAGAATTACATAGTTTTGAAAATAATATATTATTAAGAAATAAATAATAACGTAAATAAGATATTTATCTAAGTTACTAATGTAAAAATATCAAAAATTAGATAAAAAATATCTTAATGTTTTAAGATATTGAAAATTTTAAGGTATTGCTTTCGTTTGTGAAGAGGCTTTTTAATAATCTGTGTATCTTTGTTTTGCAAAGTACTAGTTCAGATTAATTCTGTCTTCAAATTTTATCATAAAATGAGCAATTGCTGTATTTCAATTTTGAATGGGCATTGTTCATTTTTTTGTTATATTTTCAATTGCTAAGTAAAATATTTTGAAAACTGCCATATCATTTGGAAAAACTTTTTTATTTCTGATAACTTTTCGTAATTGACTATTTACAGATTCAATAGCATTTGTAGTATAAATCACTCTTTTGATTTCTGGAGGATAACTAATAAAAATCATTAAATTATCTCAATTTTTATATCAAGATTTAGCAATTTGAGGATAGTGTTTATTTCATTTACTTTCAAATGATTCTAAAGCTTGCATTGCTTGTTCTTCACTACATGCATTATAAATTGGCTTTAAATCTGTAACTAGTGATTTTCGATGTTTGTATGAAACATATTTTAAACTATTTCTGATTTGATGAACTATACATAATTGATGTTCAGTTTTAGGATAAACTGATTGTATTGCTTCTGACATGCCTGTTAAGTTGTCACTACAAGCAATAAGAATATCATTTAAGCCACGATTTTTCATTTCTGTGAAATTTGCTAATCAAAATTTAGCGCCTTCATTTTCACTAATTCATAAACCTAAAACATCTTTTTTACCTTCTAAATCAACACCTAAAGCTATATAAACTGATTTGTTAATAATGCGTTTATCTTGTCGTACTTTAACTACTATACAATCAAAATAAACAATGGGATAAATGCCTTCTAATGGTCTATTTTGTCATGCTTTGACATCATCAATCACATCATCAGTAATTTGACTAATAACACTTTCACTAATATCAGCACCATGATATAACTCTTGTAACTGCATTCTAATATCTGATAATGTCATACCTTTTGCATATAAGGAAAGAACTTGTTGATCAAAACCATCAAATCTTCTCTGTCTTTTTGGCACTATTACAGGAGTAAAATTACTATTACGATCTCGTGGTACATCAATCTCAATTTTACCTTGTTGAGTTATTAATTTTTTTGAACTTATACCATTACGAGCATTGTCACTATTACTATGTTGATTTTTTTCATATCCTAAATAATTTTGCATCTCAGAATTCAACATTTTTTCAACTAAACGTTTTGTTAATTCTTTATATAAACCCCCTTCTTTAAAAACTGTTGTTAAATCTTCAGTATTTTCTAATAATAAATCTACTGCTTTTGATATTGGATCATTATTATTAAAGTTATCTTTTTTAGCCATCTGTAACTCACTCTTTCTAGTCATTTAATTATATTTACTAGAATTAATTAAACATAGTTATTTTTGTAAGTTACACAGATTACTAAACATTACCTTTGTGAAAGAATTTTGCATTTGTAAATCGATGATACTACTAATATGTTCTCAACTTTCAATACTATTTTTATCTTTTGGCATATAATAGTCAATAATTTTTTTCTATTTTCACTGGCATTTTTATTAATTTCTTTTTTTTCAATTGGATTTCAATTTGGAGATGAAGGAATTAATTGTTTTATAAATACTTTATTTTTATAAGTTAATTGATGTTCTTTTTTAATAGTCAAAGTATTTTTTGATTGTAATAACATACAAGCATGATTTCATGCCGAATTTCCTGAATTATCTTTATAATCAATATCAACTGGTCATTCATTTATTAAATAAGTTACTAATTTTTGTCAATCATTTAATACTGCTATATGTAATAATGAATAATTTTCTTTTCCAAACTTGATAATATTAATAAAATCTTTTTTTAGAGAATGATTATTAAGTTCTGAATTAATATTTTTAAGTTTTTGATTTAAATTATGTTCATAGTTATCAATGATTTCAATAATTTCTTCTTGATTATTTTTTCAAATTTCATTATCATTTTGATTATCTTTTATTTCATTAGGTTTTTTTAGTTGTTCATTTAAAGCCTTATTAATGTTTAGTATCATTTCTTTAGCATTTATTAAATTTTCTGCTTTTAGTTGATTTAGTTGATTTATTTGCTCGATTATTCTTGCTATTTTTATATGGTTATTTTTATTGGCCATCATTAAAGCTGTATTACCATTTTGATTTGCATAATTAAGATTAGCGTTATTTTCTATTAAAGCATTAGTAATTTCTAAAAAACCATTTTCAGCAGCTATCATTAAAGGACTATAACCAGATTGATCTGAATAATTAACATTAACATTTTTTGTTAGTAAAGTGTTAACTATTTCCAAATAACCTTTTCAAGTACTTCATATTAAAGCTGTATCACCTTTTTCATTTACATAATTAATATTGGTATTATGTACTATTAAACTATTAACTATATTTAGATAACCATTTCGCGCGCTTCATACTATAAAGCATTATTATTTATTTGATTTGTATGATCAGCATTAGCATTATGCGCTATTATAACATTAGCTATATCTAAATATCCGTTTCTGGCGGCTCACTTGAAAGCAGTGTAACCTTCTATATTTTCATGATTAATATTAATATTATGTTGCATTATTAAGCTATTAACAATATTTAAGTGTCCGTTTCTAACGGCTCATATTAAAGCTGTATCACCATAACGATTTTCATGATTAATATTAGCAAAATTATCGATTAAGAGATTAATGATTTCATGGTGTCCGTTTCTGGCGGCTCACTTGAAAGCAGTGTAACCTTCTATATTTTCATGATTAATATTAATATTATGTTGCATTATTAAGCTATTAACAATATTTAAGTGTCCGTTTCTAACGGCTCATATTAAAGCTGTATCACCATAACGATTTTCATGATTAATATTAGCAAAATTATCGATTAAGAGATTAATGATTTCATGGTGTCCATTTCTGGCGGCTAAGATTAAAGCGGTTTCATCATTATCTTCATTTATATGATTAACATTGGCATTATGTGTTATTAATACATTAACGATATTTAAGTGTCCATTTTTAGCAGCTAGTGTTAAAGCAGTATTATTAAAATTATTAGGATGATTAATATTAATATTATGTTGCATTATTAAACTATTAACGATATTTAAGTGTCCATTTTTAGCAGCTAATAATAAAGCAGTTTCATTACCATTATTTTCATGATTAATATTAGCGTTATTTTCTATTAGTGTATTAACTATTTCAATATGATTATTTTCAGCAGCTAATAATAAAGCAGTATTACCAAATATATTAGCATGATTGATATTAGCACCATTTTCTAGTAAAGTTTTAACGATATTTAAGTGTCCATTTCAGGCCGCTAGTGTTAAAGCACTAAAATTATTTATAGTTAAATAATTAACATCAGCACCATTATTTGTCAGTAAAATATTAATTGTATCTAAATCACCATTTCAAGCACTATTTATTAATTTTTCATTTAAATCGTCATTCATTTTTTTACTCCTTTAACAATAAAAAACCCATTTACTTTGTAAATATTAAAATAAATAAGCGATAAAATTCTATAATCTTTATAAGATTATTATATTTATTTTTTTTATGATTCAAATATTAACTTTTAAATTAATTAAAAGTTAATAGTTTTTTTATATTTATTTTATAACTGTTTTATTAATAATTAAAAATTATTAGATCAAGTATATAGGGACTACGTCCCTCGCCACTATGTGGCTCACCCAATTTATAGTTCCAGCAGGTTCGCTGGAACTATATTTTTGTTTATATTTTTAGTAAGATTGAATTTTCATTTTTTAAAAGTTCATTTTCAATTAAATTATTTATTTCTTTAATATCTAAATTTTTAATATTTTTATTATAATATATTGCATATTCTTTTAATTTATTAATTTCTCCAAAAACAAATTCTTTAACTTCATCACATTTTGAAAACAATAATGTTTGTTTACAAGCAACATCTGCTAATAAATTTAAATTATTATTCAAATCTTGATTTTCCTTATAATTATTTTCTATTTTCATAATTATATCTTCCTTTCAAAATAAAAAAACCCATTTACTTTTAAAAAAGATAATGAGTTAAAAACTTATATTTATTATAATTTTTATTTATTTATTATACTATTTTTTTATTTATTTTTTTCTTTTTTCTTCAAAATATTATCTAATTTATCCAAACCAGCAGACTTAATATCATTATAATTCATATCAATACTACTTGCTTCTTTAAGATATTTCTTAGGCGACAATTCACTTTTAAGTTCATGCACATAATGTAAAGCACGTGAATTATACCTTTTTAACCAGTGTCTAGGAAAAAATAAAGTCATAGCCATTGCTTCACCACTATAACTTGGAGGCATAATACCTCTTTTAATCATTTTCTTTGTTCTACGACGTGAAAATACTACTTTATTATAATCCTCAATATTAGTATATAAATTAAGATTAAATATAACAATAAAACCCAAAAAACGCATACGTTTAACTTGAACAACATACTCAACTTTTTCTCTTGCTTGTACTGGTATTCTATTAGGGTGTTGTTCAATCAAATACATTGTACCATTAAACATGTGACCTATTAACTTACAAAATTGTCCTAAACTTTCTTGTTGATTTTTAAACTGTACTCCTAAATCATTAGAATTTATTTTTAATGCTAATTCATCTAAAATTATTAAATCTTGTTCCTCAAAAGCATAATTACTTGCTAACTGATTAAAAGTAAAAACATCGTTATAATTAACCAAATAAGAATAACCAGTCTTTAACTTAATAGGGAAAGGACTCTAACTACTCGTTTCTTATGAGTTTGTGCTAAACAACAAGCAAGGGCAGATTTGCCAGTCCTTGGAGGTGCTGAAATAATATAACTACCAACTCGTTTTAAAATTTTAACATTACGAATAGTTATAAGAATTGGATAAATAATTATAATCAAACCTATAACTAATAACACATAACCATATCAAGGCATAATAAACTCCTAACCTATAATTAAACTAATTGCTCTAACAAATAATCATAAAGGTATAATATTTTCTATTCCACTAACAATATCAACATTTAAAGCAGTACTAATCGTATCTGAAAAAATATGTCGTAATAAACTATCTGTTGTAAAAAGAAATTGTCTTAATGGTTCAACTGGTAAAACTTTACCAACAACACCATAAAGTACTCATCTAAAAGCATTACGTAAATGTGCAAAAACATCATATCAACTTGGTCTTTCATATTCGGGATTAAAAGGACTATTTGGTGGCACTGGCGTTATATTTTCACTTGAAAAAATATTGATTTGACCAAAATTCAACTGTGGTGAAAAAGTTGGTCTAGTTGATTCACCATGAACATCAAAAAATACTGTTAAATGTCTTAAATTTGGAACACGAATAGGCATAGTAACAAAATTATATAAATCTTGCTGATAAATATCATTATCAACTTTACCTTTAAAAACATATTTTGTATCACCAACATAATCTAAAAAACTAAAAGTAAAATTAGCAGTAAAAGTTTTAAAATATTCATATTCAAAATAAAACATAAAACCTTGAATATAAAAACTTAAAGGTTTATCAATTTCAAAATTTAATTGTGTTTGAAAATTTATAATACTTTTACCAGTATTAACAAAATTTAAATTATTAGTATTATTCTTTGCAACATAATTATGATTAAACATAATACGTGAAAATTCATCTAATTGTTTTCTATTAAAAGTATAAACACCAGTTCCCATATCTATCATTTGTGACGGAACACCAACTGTATCACTATAATAATAACACGTATATAAACCTTCATTATTACCTATAAATTCACCACTTACTAATTTTAAATCTGGTTGGTCAACATCAAAATAAGCAGAATTTCATGGAATTGTTGCTCAATCATCAAAACTATGGTATTTAACATGCTTAACCATTTCTTTTGTAATATCATAATTAACAACATTAGGGTCATTTGAAGCAATTAAACTAGTTGGTGCTTGAACAGAAGTATTTACAACAAAAAATAATTTAGCAAATTTAAATCACATAATTATTTACCAAACAAACATCTTAAAACTCATCATAAACCATAAAATATAATAAATCCAATAAAAAACTGAGTTCCATAAACTACTAAATTTCATAAAATAGTAGTAAAATCATCAACTGGATTACCTATAAACATAGTTCAATAATCAACTATACATTGATGTATTTTATTGTAAATATCTCAAACACTCATACTTAATACCTACCCAAACAATGACCTAAAAATAAATTTAATACTACGATAAATAAAATTAAAAAAAACACCTAATACCAACCAAAAAGTCAAATTAAACAAAATATAAACTTCATCAGTAATATTAGTTTGATTTAAAAATATACCAATATCATTACTAGAAAATATAAAAATTAAATGCAATATACTATTCACAAAATCACTCATAATTAAGTACCTACAAACTTCCCTTTTTTATTTTCAACACCCTTAGCCTTATTTCTTAAACGTTTTCTTTCATGTTGTTTAGCAATTTGCTTTCCAACAAATTTTGAACTGCCTTTAATATTTCTATAACTTTGCTTTACAGTCCCCGATGTAGAAACTGGCTGAATATCAATATTTAAAAAAACTGACATAGCAAACTTTATTAAAAGAATAAAAACAACAAAAGTTCCCAAATTAAAACCTAAATCTGTTATTGGCAAATTTCAAAATTTCATAAAAATTTGTCCAAATAGTTCTAAAACTTTTGAAATAAAAGCAACACCCATAATAAACTACTCCTATATTATTTTTAATAATTTTAAAATTAATGAAAAAGTAAAAAGCACTAAAATAATTGCTAACAATGGTGCTGGCATTGAAACTATTTGTTGTGAACTATCACCAAAAATAAAACTTTTAATAACCAAAGACAAATTATGTAAACCAGAAAAATCAGTAATATAACTTTGCAAAATATTTTGCACAATATTATTTAAAGAAGGTAAAAGTTTACCTAATAAAGGAAAAACAAAAATTATTGCAAAAAATAATTTAATCATAACTATTACCTCCCAAAAACAAATTTAATTTTTTCTATCTAAATCCACGAATAATATGTCCAATAAATTCTTTAATAAATACTAAGACCATCATAAATATTGGAATTAATACCGGTCAATTTGTCATTATAGAATCACCCGCAAATACTCAGTTAAAAACATAACTAAAAGATTCTAATAATTTTTGGCCAATACCTCCAATCATTTCTATTAAAGCACTTAATCCTTTTGGCATACTAATCACCTCCCTCCTCTAATTCTTTTCTTGCTCTTTCTTTACGCTTTTGTTCTTTACAATATCAACAATCTGGGTCAACTACATTGTGTTTTCTATGTTTAAATTTTCAAACTAACTTTTTAATAGTACCTTTAAAAGCCCAAGAAGTACCAAGCACAGCAATTATCACAACTATTCATTTAACCATTATTTTTTACCTCCTAAAAAACTATCAAAACTCATATTTTCATATAATCTCTGTTCAAAATTTCTTTTTGCCTTTTTCTTATGCAACTTTTGTCTTGGCATATTTTTTCATTTATCTTTTTTCATAAATTAATTCGCTCCTTATAAAATAAACGTTTTTATTGTTTTATTTTGTTCATTAATCTTTGGAATTTCATTATTAATTTCCAATAATTTATTTTGAAATTCTAATGTTTGTTTTAAATCTTTTATTTGATTATTTAAATTTTCAAATTTTCTTTCTATTTTTTGTTTTTCATATCTTTTTCTTTCAACTTTTAAATCATTATTTTTAATAAATTTATTTTCTTTCTTTTTAAATACTCAATCCATTATTTTATTTTTCATTTTATTTCATGGAATAGCAATATAACCCATACCTATACTAACAACAAATACTAACGGTTTAATTGCAACTATTCCTAAAACTACAATACTAGGAATTAATCCTAAAAATAAACCAAATGTAATACATCCAGTTAATACCAAAAATTTTAAAATTCATAGCATATATTTTCTCATTTTAAACACCACCTAGTGTATAAGCTTAAGAATAATCCCAATTTAAACTTGCTCTATCTAAATTAATCTCCGACATATTATCATCATTTAAATCAACATCAACCATACTGTCATTTGTACTTTGATAATCATTAACACTACCATTAATTAATCTTGCTCTTTCATCTGTAAATACTTCTTGTAATTCCGTACTATTATATGTACTTCCCAAAGGTAACAATAAAGTATTAATAATCTCACTTGCACCAGCAATTATGGTAGGTACTGCATAAGCATTATTAAAATCATTATTTATACCCATAGCAACACCACTTGAAATTAAACAACCACCAGTTGCCATATTACAAATTTTTCTTATTGCTTCAAATTTATTAGGTATTAACTCAGTTATTCCACTAATAAGATTTGATATACCAAAACTATTTAAAGATATATAAGTATCTCAATCTACAAAAGGATTATCAACTATCGGTTTAACAGTTGTAAATGGTGGATACGTTGGTTTAGGTGGTTCAGTTGGACAAGGTGGTCAAAAACAAGGTTCATCTCTTAATAAAGACACAGACTTATCTACATACTGAACAAACTTAGCATAATTAATTAAACCAATTGTTCCTAAACCTAATAATATTTTTTTACTACTATTAATTAATTTAGTTTTAGTATTTGGTCTTTGATTTAAATTTCATATATCTAAACCTAATTTTTTACTAAATAGCAAAGAATTAATAGAACCTAAAATTGGGTCTTTTAAATATTGACCATAATAAGCACTAACTCCTACCATAGCACTTAATGGACTTAATCCAGTTCTTAAAATTTTAGTTAAAGTATAATTGCTAGTTTGTTCTAACTCATTGGGCATAAATAAAACTCCTTACTTTATATACTAATAAGGAGCTTATTTATGAATTATAATCTAATCCATTGGGGCTTAATGAAAAATATATAATCCATATATAAGCCCCTTATTTAATTTTTACTTTTTTCTTTTATTCTCTTTTCTTATTCGTTGCATTTCATTAGCAACTCTGTAACACATTTCACAACCAAATACTCTTTCATAAGTCCAATCACTACACTTATGTCTCATAATTTAACTTACTTTCTTGTTGTCTCATTGATTTATTTAAAGCAATATCTAATATACAATTCGGACAATAATATTTTTTAGTATATAAGTTTTGTAAAACTCTTTTAGGACAAATAACTTGGTCACAAAGTTTACATATATAAATTGCTAAATGAAATGCTTGTTCACATGAACAATTATCATTTTTAACCATAATTTAAAATTAACTCCTAACATATTAATAATTATTTAAAATTACCCTTTTAAAAATAATTATTTTCAATTAGAAAGTTTTTTAATATTACCGCTTAAATCAAGTTCAAGTGAATAAAAATTACCAACTTTTAAATCAACAGTAGATAAACAATTATTAAAATCACTAGCAAATTCCGGATTATATCATTTATCACGTGTTTGACCAGTTGGCACGCTTGTTTGTTTATTTATTTCTACAAACTTCAAAACATCAAACTTTAATGTTTGACCTTTATTATTTTTATCGGGAATAATACGCCCTTTTTCAATATTAACTAACTGTACTTTAAACATAAAAAAATACTTAACCTCCGTAATTCATTAAATTAAAAATTTAATAAGTTAAGCATAGTAGGGTAAACCTATACTTACAAAATTATTATAACATAAAAAATAAAAATACAATAAAAAAAACGAACACTAGTAAGAATTACGGTAATTACTAGTATTCATTAACCATTATATATATACAAGTAAAAATATAGAAAAACTAGTTTTTTTTCTAATGTAAAACTTTTTTCTTAAAATCTATTTTTTCAACTTTATTACCAAAAACTTTCTCTGCCCAAATCAAAACATCTTTATCTCTTTGAATTAAATAACCGATTTCACTAGTTCGTAAATAATGCTTATACGATAAAGCACTTAAATATACATATCTTTCGTAATCTTCATATTCTTTAAAATAATCATTTACAACAGTACTTTCAATAATACCACCAATCATAACAGTATCACCACTACTATCTCTTTGAGTTTTAAAATAAAATACATTTGTAGCATTAAAACTTGCTTTAATTATATCTCCAATTGTTAATTTCTTAATTCCACGAACTACAATAGGATTTTTACAATTACGACTAAAAGCATAAGCCTTTACACCTACATCTGCTTGATTTATAGATTTAACATCATCTAATGCTTTTGTAACATATTTTCCTAAATATTTAATAACAAATTCATTTGTACCTTTTTTAACTACTTTTAAATCATTAAAACCGTGAGTTCATCATTCTGCTAACATACTTTTATATATCTTTCTATTAAAAATTATATGAAAATGAATAGCCCCACGTTCTTGATATTCATAAACATAAAAATATTTTAATTCTCCCAAATGTTCAAAACGTTTAGGGTCATTTCATCATTTTTTTAATTTAAGAAAAAATAAACGAATATCTTTTTTTGCTTTTTTAATATCTTGTATATTATCTTTATAAGTTAAAGTAACAAAACTCAACATTTTACTATCATAAAAATTATGTAATGCTTTTTGAATTAAATTAGTTTTAGTACGAACAGTATTATTTCTTAACTTTTGTTTATTACCAACATAACATTTACCTTTCTTATTTCCAATATTATTCAAAAAAGAAATAGGTAAAACTACATTTTTAACATAACAAGCATAAAAAATCTTTTTAACATAAAAATCTTGCTGAATATTCATATATAAAACTCCGTAATTCTAGTTTTAAAAACTAATTTTATATATTTTAATAACAAACAAATTTTAACATAAAAAATTATAAAAGCAAACATAAACAAAAACGATACTTAATTAAATATTTATTTTAAATGTATTATATTAAATTTTGTATAGAAACCTTTAACTTTAAATTATAAAATTTATTTAGTTCTTTTATCGACATTATCTTTAAATAAATAAATATATGATAAAATGAAAATGAAATAAATTGTAGTAAGGAGTTTTTTTCATGGCAAATAAACCAAAAAGCAGTGTTTATAATGAATCATCAATTCAAATTTTAGAAGGTCTAGAAGCAGTTAGAAAAAGACCAGGAATGTATATTGGTTCTACTGATAATCGTGGTCTTCATCATCTAGTTTGAGAAATTGTTGATAATGGTATTGATGAAGCATTAGCTGGCTTTTGTACTAGTATTGTTGTTACTATTAATTTTGATAAGTCAGTTACTGTTGAAGACAATGGTCGTGGTGTTCCAACTGGTATGCATGCTTCAAAAAAAAGTACTCCAGAAGTTATTTATACGGTTTTACATGCTGGTGGAAAATTTGACACTAATAGTTATAAAACCTCGGGTGGTTTACATGGTGTTGGTGCTTCAGTAGTAAATGCTTTAAGTAATTGAATGATTGTTACTATTCATCGTGATAAAAAAATTCATGAAATTAAATTTAAAAATGGTGGTAAGATTGATCAAAGTTTAAAAATGATTGGTAGCACTTATAAAACAGGAACTAGGGTACAATTTTTACCTGATTTTCATCGTGTTTTTCTAGGTTGTGATTGAAATGTTCATTTATTTGAACAACATTTACGTGAAAGTGCTTTTTTAATTAATGATTTAAGTATTCAATTAATTGATAAGAGGACAGGTACTGAAGAAACTTTTCATTATGAAAATGGCTTAGTTGCTTTCATGCAATATTTAAATAAAGATAAAAAAAATTTATCACCAATTGTTAGTTTAAAAGGTAAACAAAATAATATTGACGTTGAAATTGTATTACAATATACTGAAGATTATAGTGAAACGTTAGTAGGGTTTGCTAATAATGTTAAAACTGTTGATGGTGGAAGTCATTTAGTTGGTTTTAAAAGTGGTTTAACGAAAGCTATTAATGAATATGCAAGAAAACAAGAATTATTAAAAGCAAAAGATAAAAATTTAGAAGGTAATGATTTGCGAGAAGGTTTGGTTGCTATTGTTTCGTTGCGTATTCCTGAAAATTTAATTCAATATGAAGGTCAAACAAAAGGTAAATTAGGAACGCCCGAAGCAAGAATTGTTGTTGATAATATTGTTAATGAAAGATTTTCATTTTGACTTCACGAAAATAGTGATGCTGCTAAAAAAATTATTGATAAAGCCATTAAGGCTCGTGATATTCGTAATGCTTTAAGAAAAGAACGCGAATCATTGCGTAATAAAAGTAAAGATACGCAAAAATTTTTAGTAGGTAAATTGGTGCCTGCACAAAGTAAAAATCCTAACATTAATGAATTATTTTTAGTGGAAGGAGATTCCGCTGGTGGCAGTGCCAAGTCAGGTCGTGATCGTAAGTTCCAAGCGATATTACCGTTAAAAGGAAAAGTAATTAATGCCGAAAAAACTAAAGTAATTGATCTTTTTAATAATGAGGAAATTAGTATGATTATTAATGCGATTGGTGCTGGTGTTGGTAACGAATTTAGTATTGAAAATTGTAATTATAATAAAGTCATTATTATGACTGATGCCGATACTGATGGTGCCCATATTCAAATTTTATTACTAACTTTTTTCTATCGTTATATGCGAGATTTAATTACTTCGGGTAATATTTATATTGCATTACCGCCTTTATTTAAAATTTCTTTTAAAGAAGAAGAGCAAGAGAAACATGTATATGTTTGAAATGAGTTAGAATTAAAAGATAAAGTTGAAACAATTAAAGGTAAATATGACCTGCAACGTTATAAAGGTTTAGGAGAAATGAATGCTGAACAATTATGAGAAACAACTATGGATCCAAATGTCCGTCAATTAATTAAAATTACTATTGAGGATGCTCTATCAGCAGAAACAGAAATTCAAATATTAATGGGTGATAAACCAGAAAAAAGACGAAAATGAATTGAAGAAAATATTTCTTTTGAAGCTAGTGATTATTAAGAAAAAGGAGTTTATAAGTTATGAATAGTAAAGAAGAGATTCAACAAAATAATGAACAAATTTTATCTTATCCTATTGATGATATTGTTGCAGAACGTTTTGGTCGATATGCCAAATATATTATTTTAGAACGAGCATTGCCCGATATCCGTGATGGTTTGAAACCAGTTCAACGTCGAATTTTGCATGCTATGAATGATTTGGGTTTAACCAATGATAAAGCATATAAAAAAGCAGCTCGTGTTGTTGGAGAAGTAATTGGTAAATATCATCCTCATGGTGATACAGCGGTTTATGCTGCTATGTGTAGAATGGCACAAGAGTGAAAGGTAGCATGACCATTAGTACAAATGCATGGTAATAAAGGTTCAATTGATGGTGATAATCCTGCTGCGATGCGATATACAGAAGCGCGTTTATCATTAATTTCAGAATTATTATTGAAGGATATTAAGAAAAATACTGTTAGTTTAATTAAAAATTTTGATGAATCAGAAACAGAACCAACAGTTTTACCTGCCTATTTTCCAAATTTATTAGTAAATGGTGCTTCTGGAATTGCTGTTGGAATGGCAACTAATATTCCACCTCATAATTTACAAGAAGTAATTAATGCAATTGTCATGAGAATTAATAATCCACAATGTAATTTAAGCGAATTAATGCGTGTTATTAAGGGTCCTGACTTTCCAACCGGAGGAATTATTCAAGGTATTAAAGGTATTAAAGAAGCTTATCGTTCTGGTAAAGGGCGAATTGCAATTCGTGCTAAAACTCATATTAATAATGAAGGTGAAATTCCACAAATAATTATTACCGAAATTCCATTTGAAGTTATTAAACAAGATTTGATTAAAAAAATTGATGATGTTAAAACATTAGCAAAAATTCATGGTATTAAAGAAGTACGTGATGAAACGGATCGTTTTGGTTTACGAATAGTTATTGATTTAGTAGAAGATAGTAAACCGCAAGAAATTTTAAATTATTTATTTAAAAATACCAATTTACAAATTTATTATAACTTTAATTTAGTAGCAATCGCTAACAAAAAACCAGTACAAATGAATTTAATTAATATGTTAGATTTTTATATTAATCATCAAATTGATGTTGTTACTAAGCGTTCACAATATGACTTAGCACAATTAGAACGAAGATTAGAGATTGTTAATGGTTTAGTTATTGCATTAAGTGAAGTTGATAAAGTAATTAAAATTATTAGAACATCAACTGACCGTATGCAAGCAAAATTAAATTTAATATCAGCTTTTAATTTTACTGATATTCAAGCAGAAGCAATTGTACAATTGCGTTTATATCGTTTAACTGCTACTGATATTCAATCATTAGTTTTAGAAAAAGCAGATATTGAAAGTAAAATTATTGTTTTACAAGAAATTCTTAATAATGAAAATTCACTACGTCAAGTTATTATTACTGAGTTAGAACAAATTAATTCTCATTTTTCTGGATTAAGAAAATCACAAATTCAAGGTGAAATTTCTGAAATTACAATTGATGAAAAAGCAACATTGCGACAAGAAAATGTATTTGTTAGTATTAGTTATGATGGTTGAATTAAGGTAATAAGTAGTAAAGTATTTTTACAAAATCTTGATTATCAAGATTTTGGACGTAAGCCAAATGATGTTATTATTGGTGGAGCAATGTTCAATAATTTTAATAATTTATTATTTTTTACAAATAAAGGTAATTATTTTTTAATACCAATTTTTAAATTAGAAGAAAATAAATGAAAAGATAATGGTATTCATGTTAATACGTTATGTAAACTTGAAGGAAATGAAAAAATTATTAGTGTTGCGCAAGTTAATAGTTTTGAACAGCCAAATGTAAATATAGTAGTCGCTACTAGATATGGTTTAATTAAAAGAATGCCACTTTTAGAGTTAGCAACTACTAGATTTAATAAAACCGCCAAATATGTTAAGTTAAAAGAGAACGATAGTGTTATTAGTGTTAATAGTACTACCGGTCATGATTTTATTGTTATTAGTACTCGCAAGGGTATGACTTTAAAATATTTAGAAACGAAAGTTCCATTATTAACTAAAACTGCAACAGGTGTTAAAGCTTTGAAAATTAATTCTGAAGAAGATGAAGTGGTAGGAATGGCTTGTGGTAATAGTAATGATATTTATGCAATGTTAACATCAGTTGGAACAATTAAACGAATGTTATTCAATACTATTGAACAAACTTCACGAACAACAAAAGGTAATAAAGTAATAAAAGTTCCTAAAAGTAAAAGTATTAGTATTATTAAAACCTTCTTATCACCAGCAACATCTTTTATTAATATATTAACGAAAAAAGAAAAATGATTAGTGATTAAAGCAAGTGACATTAATCTTAGCAAGGTAAATGAAGGAACTGGCAAAGTAGTTGCTGATGATATTATTGCTGGTGGTAATAATTTAGTGATTGATTTAAAAACTGATGTTATTGATGCTGATATATCATCAATATCAGAAAATTTTAATACAAAAGAAAGCAACAATGGTATTTAAAATAAACTTTTTTATTGAAAATTATGAACTTTTTTAAAGAATTAGTTTTTTGATTTTCATAATATAAATTTAAATAATAATTTTAGTTAAGAGTGAATAGGATAGGACTTATATCAATGCTATAATTATTATAGTAGTGATTTAAGGAGGAAGTATAGATGACAAATAATATTATTAAATATCAATCTCTAATTAATGGTGAGTTGTATGAAAATGGTAATTGAATATCAGTTATTAACCCCACTACTAATAAAATAGCAGGCCAAGTTCCTGCCTTAACTAAAGTTGAAATTAAAAAAGTATATGAATTTGCAAAATTTGCTCAAAAAAATTGAGAACAAATGCCTATTTTAAAAAGAATTTCTTTTTTAAATTTTTGAAAACAATTAATTATTCGCGATAAATTAATACTTGCTGAATTAATGACCAATGAAATTGCTAAAGGCACAAAAGCGGCTTGCAGTGAAATTGATAGAACAGTTGAATATATTGAATATACTTTACAAGAAGCATTACGTCTTCATCCTGAATCTTATACAGGTGATAGTTGAGGAAGTATGAACAAATTAGCTATTTTTGAATACGTACCAAAAGGAATTGTTCTTGCTATTTCCCCTTTTAATTATCCGATAAATTTATCAGTCTCTAAAATATTTCCAGCACTTGTGACCGGTAATAGTGTTGTTTTTAAACCTGCAACACAAGGATCATTGGTGGGATTACACTTAGCTAAATTAGCCAAAGAAGCTAACATTCCTAATGGTGTTTTTAATGCTATAAGTGGTAAAGGTAGTGAAATTGGTGATAGTTTAGTTGAAAATGAAGCAATTAATGTTATTTCTTTTACTGGTAGTGCTGTTGTTGGTAATCGTATTTCACAGAAATCTTTAAAAGCTGATTTGATTTTAGAATTAGGAGGTAAAGATCCAGCAATAGTGCTTAATGATGCTGATCTTGAAGATACAGCAACCAAAATCATTAAAGGTGCATTTAGTTATTCAGGACAACGATGTACTGCTATTAAGAGAGTGTTAATACAAAGAACAATTAGTAGCAAATTAATTCCAATTTTAAAAGAAAAAGTTGAAAAATTAACTGTTGGTTTGCCCACAGATGATTGTGATATTACTCCTGTTATTGATCAACCAACAGTTGATAATGCTAAAAAATTAATTAAAGATGCTTTAGATAAAGGAGCCAATTGTTTAATTGGTAATAAATTTAAAGAAAATTTAATGTGACCAACTATTATTACTGACGTAACAACAAAAATGAATTTAGCATGAGAAGAACCTTTTGCACCATTGTTGCCGATTATTATTTTTGATGAAGTAAAAGAAGCAATTAATATTACAAATGATTCACAATATGGTTTACAAGCTTCTGTTTTTACTACTAATATTAATAGTGCAATGAGTATTGGTAAATTATTAGAAGTTGGAAGTGTTAATATTAATGATCAGTCACAACGTGGTCCCGATCACTTTTCTTTTGTTGGTGTTAAGGATTCAGGTCTTGGCGTACAAGGTATTCGTCCTTCGTTACTTGCTTTTACTAGACCAAAAGGGATTGTTATTAATTGAAAAACAAAAATTTAAAAGAAAAAATAAAACTTATTTTAATAAAAAAATAAGTTTTATTTTTTTATTAAAATAGTGATAAGATAAAAATGTAATAAATTTTTGTCCTTGTTAATTAGATTTTTATTTTTTTAACATTCTTATATAAAAAGCATAATAAAAATATTACATATCATTGTAACTTTTATTTTAAAAAGTAAGTTATTAAAATAGTGCCGAGGATAAAGTACTGTTACATGAAATGCAAAAAATATGGAGGTAAATATGGCAAAACGAAAAATTGTCCTTGTTGGATGTGGAGCTGTTGGTAGTAGTTTTATTTACAGTGCCATTAATCAAGGTTTAGCCCAAGAATATGTATTAATTGATGCTTTTGAAGGTATAGTTGAAGGTAATGCGATTGATTTTGCTGATTGTCAAGCAGCTTTAGATCATCCTTTTATTTCAATTAAGGCTGGAAATTACAGTGATTGTAAAGATGCTGATATTATTGTTATTACTGCTGGAAGACCACAAAAAGATGGTGAAACAAGATTAAATATGGTAGCAGATAATGCCAAAATTATGAAGAGCATTGCTTTAGAAATTAAAAAATCAGGATTTAAAGGTGTTACTATTATTGCATCTAATCCTGTTGATATAATGACAACTGTTTATCAAAAAATTACACAATTTGATTATCATCAAGTATTAGGTTCTGGTACAATTTTAGATACCTTACGTTTACAATATTTAATTGGAGAAAAAATTGCAGTTAATCCAAAGTCAGTTGCTGCTTATGTAATTGGTGAACATGGTGATTCTTCAATGATTCCTTGAAGTTCGGTTTCGGTAGGTAATAAAACTATTTATCAACAAATTACTGAAGGTAGAATTAAAGAAAAAGATTTAGAAGAATTAAGAAAAGAAGTAGCACAAAGAGCTTATAAAATTATTAAATTAAAACGCGCAACTTTTTATGGTATTGGTGCAGCATTGGCATTATTAGTAAGAAATATCCTTGAAGGACAAAATCACGTTTTAGTAGCGGGTGCTTATTTACAAGGAGAATATGGACAGCAAGGTTTTTATATTGGTGTACCAACAATACTTTACGAAAAAGGTTGAAAAAGAGTAGTTCAGTTACCATTAACGAAAGAAGAGCAAACGGCATTTGATAAATCTTGTGCAATTATTAAAGAAACTTTAGAACAGCTTTTGCTGCTATTAAATAAAAGATAGGAGTAGTTTATTCGTGAATACAAGTGTAGAAAATATGAATAATGAAGAAACATTAACAAGTATTGAAACTTATATTGCTGTTTATAAGTATGCATTAAAGAAAGCACAAAGTCCGTTATTAAAAACTTTTTTAATGGGTATTGCGGCCGGACTTTTTGTTGGTATTGCTTATATTGCGGCTATTTTTGGTAGTAGAGGATTAAGTGATAATGGTATTAAAAATTTAACATTTGGTTTTATTTTTACTTTAGCAATTACTATGATTGTCTTTATGGGTGGTGAACTTTTTACTTCTAATTCCATGATATTTATGCCATTAATAAAAAAACAAGTTAAGTTAACAAGAATGTTAATTAACTTACTAGTAGTATTAATTGGTAATTTTATAGGTTGTTTTATTCTTTCATTATTTACATGATGAGCAGGATTTTTTGATAATCAAGCTTTTTTGGATAATGCTGTTAGTATTTTTAATCATAAATTAGTAATGTCTTGATGAAAAGCCTTTTTTAGTGGTATATTATGTAATTTTTTAGTAGCAGGAAGTGTTTATATTTCTCATGCCACTCGTTCATCTACTGCTAAATTTTTATTAATAGGATTAGTAATTATGGTTTTTGCCTTATCTGGTTTTTCTCACGTTGTAGCAAATTCTTATGTTTGAGGATTAGGACCTTTGTTTAATATTTATGGAATTCATAGTGGATTTAATGACTTTTTACAATTTGGTTATCAAGTACAACTTCCAACCTTATTTGGTAATTTTATTGGTGGTGGTATTTTATTACCTGGTATGTATTATTTAATCTTTAGAAAAGAATTACCAAAAATAACATTATAAATATATTATTAGTTTAATATAAAAATTAATCCTTTACTTTAGTTTTAAGTAATGGATTTATTAATTTTATGAAAATAAATTAATTGTAAATAGAAGTTATTTGATAAGCATATTTTAAAATTTGTCAAATTAAAGATTTTAAAAAGGAGAATGGTTTTGATAAAAAATATTTTTTAGAAAATAGATTAGAATACTTTAATATTAATTTTTTATTTTTTATTTTTTTTTGAAAATTAAAATGTAATTAACTTCTTAAATTTAAGAAGTTAATGGGGAAAAAGGGGGTTTTCATCATGAAAGCATTATTAAAAACATTAAGTGTTTTAACACTTGCAACAACTGTTAGCAGTTTAAGTAGTATTTTAAATACTAATAATATAGGTACGAATGCTAATCAGTTACAAGATTTAAAATGTAATCTTCAACAAAATAAAGATGATATTTCTTTAATTAATTTGAATAAAAAAGGTAAATTTTATTTTTTTAATAATAATCTTGGTTTAGTGATTAATGGAAATCAATTATGATTTTTAGATAAAGATAAGAAGTTTCAAGAAATTTCTAATCCTGATCATGTAAGATTCACTGAATTCACTAATGGTCAAGGAGGAAATTACGGAATTTTAACAGAAAAATCGAGGCTTTTTAATAATCTGTGTATCTTTGTTTTGCAAAGTACTAGTTCAGATTAATTCTGTCTTCAAATTTTATCATAAAATGAGCAATTGCTGTATTTCAATTTTGAATGGGCATTGTTCATTTTTTTGTTATATTTTCAATTGCTAAGTAAAATATTTTGAAAACTGCCATATCATTTGGAAAAACTTTTTTATTTCTGATGACTTTTCGTAATTGACTATTAACAGATTCAATAGCATTTGTAGTATAAATCACTCTTTTGATTTCTGGAGGATAACTAATAAAAATCATTAAATTATCTCAATTTTTATATCAAGATTTAGCAATTTGAGGATAGTGTTTATTTCATTTACTTTCAAATGATTCTAAAGCTTGCATTGCTTGTTCTTCACTACATGCATTATAAATTGGCTTTAAATCTGTAACTAGTGATTTTCGATGTTTGTATGAAACATATTTTAAACTATTTCAGATTTGATGAACTATACATAATTGATGTTCAGTTTTAGGATAAACTGATTGTATTGCTTCTGACATGCCTGTTAAGTTGTCACTACAAGCAATAAGAATATCATTTAAGCCACGATTTTTCATTTCTGTGAAATTTGCTAATCAAAATTTAGCGCCTTCATTTTCACTAATTCATAAACCTAAAACATCTTTTTTACCTTCTAAATCAACACCTAAAGCTATATAAACTGATTTGTTAATAATGCGTTTATCTTGTCGTACTTTAACTACTATACAATCAAAATAAACAATGGGATAAATGCCTTCTAATGGTCTATTTTGTCATGCTTTGACATCATCAATCACATCATCAGTAATTTGTGACTAATAACACTTTCACTAATATCAGCACCATGATATAACTCTTGTAACTGCATTCTAATATCTGATAATGTCATACCTTTTGCATATAAGGAAAGAACTTGTTGATCAAAACCATCAAATCTTCTCTGTCTTTTTGGCACTATTACAGGAGTAAAATTACTATTACGATCTCGTGGTACATCAATCTCAATTTTACCTTGTTGAGTTATTAATTTTTTTGAACTTATACCATTACGAGCATTGTCACTATTACTATGTTGATTTTTTTCATATCCTAAATAATTTTGCATCTCAGAATTCAACATTTTTTCAACTAAACGTTTTGTTAATTCTTTATATAAACCTCCTTCTTTAAAAACTGTTGTTAAATCTTCAGTATTTTCTAATAATAAATCTACTGCTTTTGATATTGGATCATTATTATTAAAGTTATCTTTTTTAGCCATCTGTAACTCACTCTTTCTAGTCATTTAATTATATTTACTAGAATTAATTAAACATAGTTATTTTTGTAAGTTACACAGATTACTAAACATTACCGAAAAATCTACCAAAAACCTGTATTTATTAACTTCTAATGGTGTTTTAACTTCATTAAAAATAGAAATATTTAAAGAATTTAATCTTTATGGCAAGGTAACAGCAATTAGTAATACAAAATTTTTAATTGAAACAAAAATTTTAAATCACACTATACTTACTCTTGGAGAAGTAAAAGATCAAAAATTAATGCCATTAAAATTTGTTTCTTTATTTCATACAATAAAAGAAATTAACTATATTCGTGATGATGAAGTTATTATTAAGTCAGATAATGGAGACTATAGTCTTTTAATAAGTAATTCCGATTTTACTATTAATAAATTATCGTGAACAGCAAAATATTTTTTTAAAACTAATAGGGAAGTTTGAGTAATTAAAGATGATAATAATCAAGTATTAATTTATGATTATGTAAGTAATACATATTCTGAATTAGATCTTTATGGAATTGATATTATTAGATTAAATAGTAAAACATATATTTTAAAAGAAGATAGTAAAAATATTCAAATTATTGATTCATCAGGTCAAGTTATTAAAGGAAAATATAATTTTGAAATTTCTGATGATTATGATTTATTGAATATTAATAGTCAATTATTACTTTTATTTGATCGACAACAAAAAATGACAGTTAGAATAATTGAGAGAAATCTTAATTCTGAAAATGAATTAGTTGTATTAAAAACAATAAATTTAACTAATGAAATAAGTGAAATAAAATTATTAAATAATCAAGAAAATAAGGGTAAATCTTCAACTAATTTTTTCGTTAAAACATTAAATAATACAAATTATGTTCTTAATATTGATGCAAATATAAACAAAATTGAGAATTTAGAAGTTAATACTAAAAGTATTCCTGATGGAATGAATGGCGAAATTAATTGATATAATAAAACAGTTAGTATTTTTACACAGTATAAAACTGATGACTTAGAACCTGTTTAGAATCTTTTTAATAAAACTGAAATAAATGAAAGAACAACCATTTGTAAACTAGTATTTAGTTTTCTTTCACAATTTTTTCATAATCTTCTGTATTGGAATGGCAACCCTTTTTAGGACTATTTTTTGGTAGACATTTTTTCATGATATTTAACTGGAGTTAGGTAGTTTAAAGTGCTGTGGATTCGTATGTTGTTGTATCAATTGATATAATCAAATAATTCTAATTTTAATTGGATTAATGATGTAAAATTTTTATCATTAATAAATTCAGTTTTGAAAGTTTTGAAAGTTGCTTCAGCAACAGCATTATCATAAGGACAACCTTTTTTGCTTAAAGAACGGGTAATATTGAATGCTAATAAAAGTTTATCAATAGTTTTATTATTGAATTCATTACCGCGATCACTATGAAATATTTGAATATCTTTTAAACAGCGATTTGATTGCATAAATGCTTGATATACTAATGATGCATCTTTTTTAGTACACCTACACTATGTCCAATAATTTCGCGGTTAAATAGGTCGATTAATAAGCAAATATAGTTTCACTTACCATTAACTTGAACATAAGTTAAATCACTAACAATAACTTCATTTTTAAGCCTATTATTAAAGTTTCTATTCACAAGATTGCTTATTTGGCTATCATTGACTTTGTTATGATGATTTTTAAATGATAATTTAGTGTATTTTGATATTAAATTATGCTGATTCATAATTTCTTTAATTTTTTTGCGTGATAAATAAATTTCTTTATTTTCTAGACTGACTTTTAATCTTCTTGTTCCATAAACTTCTTTATTTTGTTTAAAAGCACTAATAACAGCTTCATCATACATATTATTTTTGATTTTATCTTCTTTTTTCTTTAAATTAAAATAATATGTTGATTTAGAAAGTTTTAAAAAACGACAAATTGGACGAATTTTATATTTAGATTTATTATTTGTAATAATCTCTACTTTCTGCCTATTATTAGTGCTGCTTGCTTTAAAATATCATTCTCCATTCTTAATTGTTTTAATTCTTTATTTGCTTGAATTAATTGTTTTTCTAAATCCGAAAGATTATCTTTAGTTTTAAAACTGCCTGAATTTGTAAATTGCTTAATTCATTTATAAGTAGCTGCTCTTGTAACGTTGTATTCTTTAGCAAGGCAAGATACTGATTTGCCATTTTGATATAAAAATACTATTTGTTTTTTAAATTCATCATTATATGAGTTAATATTGGCCATAATTATATTTCCTTTCTTTTAACTAATTTGTTCACTTGTCTACGTAATTAGTGTCCAATAAAGTGTAACCCATCCAAAAAAGTCATATTTTCTCCAATAGAAACAAATTCAGTACCTAAAGCAAAATCAATCACATTTACACAATCAATATTGGTAAAACCAAAGATTTTCATTACCTCCATATTGCCTTTTTTCAAAAGGGTCCTACAACCGTGCTTTACAATCCAATCAGTCTGATTGTTTTTACCATATCATTCCTTTGCAATTTTTGTAACCAAGTCAGGATGTGTTTTAGAAATATCATTTAGAACCTGTTTAAAATCTTTTAGAGAAATAGGGTAAAATGATTATATATTTTAATATAAGAGGTATATATGCGTAAAAATTATCCTAGTAATGTTAGCAAAGAGCAATTTGAAAATATAAAATCAATTTTAGAAAATACTAAAAAGAGAACTAAACCAAGAAGCTTAGATTTATATGAAGTATTTTGTGCAGTTTTATATGTATTAAAAAGTGGTTGTCAATGAAGAATGTTACCAAAAGATTTTCCAAAATGACAAATTGTATATTATTATTTTCAAGTTTGAAGTAAAAATAATGGTAAAGAACCTAGTGTATTACAATTAGTTTTAAAAAAAATTAGTCATGGCATTTCGTATCAATAATGGTAGAAAAGAACAAACTAGTTTTTGTATAATTGATTCACAAAGTGTTAAAAATACAGATACTACTAAAAACAAAGGTTATGATGCTGGTAAAAAGATTTCAGGAATAAAGCGTCATATTGCTGTTGATTCTCAAGGTTTACCACATGCAATTTACATAACCACAGCAGAAAAAACAGATCGTAACAGTGCTATAATAATGATTGAAAATGAAAAAGAGAATCTTTCTGCAGTTCAAAAAATACTAGTAGATGCTGGTTATACTGGTGAAAAATTTGCTTCTAAAATTAAAACAATTATAAATGCAAATGTTGAAGTTATAAAACGTAATGAATTACATTCTTTTGTAGTATTACCAAAAAGATGAGTTGTAGAACGAAGTTTTGCATGATTAGAAAAATGCAGAAGATTATGAAAAAATTGTGAAAAAAAATTAAATACTAGCTTACAAATGGTTGTTCTTACCTTTATTTCAATTTTATTGAAAAGATTCTAAACAGGTTCTTATATTGATATCAAGTGTTTTAAATAATATTATTTAAATAATTACCTAGTTACTGATATTTTTTATTTTTAATATTAGTAACATTTTTTCATATAAGGAAGTTTAAAAATAATTCCTTTATTTAATTGAACTAACTATTTAATTATGCAATAATATTGTATTGTATATAACTCAATTATTATTAAGGAGGCGCACAATGCGTGATGGATTAACTTTAAGATGTGAAGTTTGCAAAGAAGAAAATTATATTGCTGATCGTAATAAAAAAACTAAGCCTGAAAAATTAGAAACAAAAAAACATTGTTCTCGTTGTAATCAACATACACTACATAAAGAAAAGAAATAAGTTTTACTTATTTCTTTTCTTTAATTTGCAGTACAATATACTTAGTTATTAATTAATGATTTATTAAAAGGATTGAATTTAAAATGAAAAATTTAAATAAAAAAGAAATTATTGAAACAATATTAACCAAAAATAAAATAGATGCTATGTTATTTTATTCTCCCGAAAATCGCTTTTGATATAGTGATTTTATTTCAACGTTAGGTTATTTATTGATTAGCAAAAATGATGCAAATTTATTATTAGATGGAAGATATATTACTGAGGGAAAAGAAAATGCCAAAAATGTTAAATGCATTCAATTTAGTAATATTTTTTCTTCATTGAAAGATTTATTAAAATCACAAAAAATTAAAAAAATTGGTTTTGAAGCAGAATATATTACTATTGCTCAATTAGAAAGTTGAAAGCAAGAAATTAAAGATATTGAATTTGTTCCAATTTATGTTAGTTCACTAAGAATGATTAAAGATGAAATCGAAATTGCACGAATTGCAAAAGATTGTGCTATTGGTGATTTGGCTTTTAATGAAGTTTTAAACTTTATCCGACCTGGTGTTAGTGAAAAAGATGTTGAAGATATAATATTACGTTCATTTGTTAAAAATGGTGCAACAAAAGCATCATTTGATACTATTGTTGCTTCTGGAGAAAGAGGAGCAATGCCTCATGGTAAAGCTAGTAATAAAAAAATTGGCAATAATGAGTTAATTACTTGTGACTTTGGTTGTGTATATGAAGGTTTTTGTTCAGATATGACTAGAACTTTTGCGATTGGTAAAGTTAATCCAAAATTAATTGAAATTCATGAAATAGTTAAGTCAGCACAAATGGCAGGAATTAAGGCTGTAAAGCCGGGTATAGCTATTGGTGAAATTGATAAGATTTGTAGAGAATATATTAAAGAAAAGGGTTATGAACAATATTTTACTCATGGTACTGGTCATGGACTTGGTATTGAAATTCATGAATCACCTTGAGTTATTAAAAATGAATCTACTATTTTAGTTCCGGGAATGGTTATTACTGTTGAACCAGGTATTTATATTCCTAATTTAGGTGGTGTTAGAATTGAAGATGATATTTTAGTTACCAAAGATGGTTATCAAATTTTAACAAAATCATCTCGTGAAATTGATATTTGAAAGGAGAAAAAATAAAAATGATTAACGTTAATGATTTTAAACCAGGAATTACTTTTTTACATAATAAAACTGATATTTTAATAGTTATTGAATCAGCACATTCTAAAAGTGGACGTGGACAAGCGCATGTGAAAGTAAAAGCAAAAAATTTAAGAACACAAGCTATTATTAGTATTACTTTTACTGGTGGTGATACAGTTTATCCAGCTATTATTGATAAACGACCAGCAATTTATAGTTATGATGATGGTATGTATTCAGTTTTTATGGATAATGAAGATTATAATGAAATTAGGATTGATCAATCACGCTTATCATGAGAAAAAAAATTTTTAGTTCCTGGTAATGAAGTATCATTAAGGGTTTATAAAAATTTAGAAATATTAGGTATTGATTTACCTCCTTCGGTAGTATTAGCGGTTGTTGATGCTCCACCAGGAGTAAAGGGAAATAGTGTTTCTAATACAACAAAAACAGCTATTTTAGAAACTGGTTTACAATTACAAGTACCAATGTTTATTAATAATGGTGATAAAATTGTAGTAAGTACAGATGAAGGGAAATACAAAACTCGCGCTTAAGAAAGGTGAATATTATGGAAATACTTATTGAAGAAAGTAAAGTTGGAACATTAAAATTATCTTCGTTAATTATTAAAAAATTTATTTATATGTTATTAATTAATGATAACTATCAATTAACATTAGAAGATGTTGAAGTTCTAATGTTAGAAACAAATGATATTACTGCTATTAATAATAATATTGTTGTGCGAATAAAATTAATTGTTAATCCAAATGAAGATTTAGTAAATTTAAAAAATAAAATTAATAATTTAATTTTAAGACGTACTGAATCAGCTTTAAATTTATTTTTATTAAATATTCATATAATATTTATTGCTCAAACTAAGGAAGTAGAAATCAACAATGCAAGAACAAAAGAAGATAACCCAGCATCATAAAAGAATTGGCATGATGGAAGTATTATATCAATATTTCCTTGAAGGCCAATCACAACAATCGTTTAAACAATTTCTTTTTGAAGAAGAAGGTAAGAGTTTAATTACTGAACAATGTGAGATATTAAATAAAATAATTGATTATGAATATGATTTAATAGATTTAATCAATAATAATTTAAAACAAGGATGAGATTTTGAAAATTTAAAACCAATTGAACAAGCAATTTTAATTTTAGCAGTGTATGAAATTGTCCATACTAAAACAGATAAAAAAATTATTATTAATGAAGCTATTATTATAACTAAAGCTTATTGTCCAAATGATGCTTATAAATACATTAATGGTGTTTTAGATAAAATAAATAAGTAATTATAACTAGTATATGATTGAATTTAGTTAATAACTATATTTCTAATATAAATATATTATATTATTTTAAAGATAATTTTTTATTTTATAATCCAATATTTTTGTTCAATATAACTATTTTTTTAAAATTAATAGTTAAAAAATAAAAAAATAAAGTATAATATACTTTAATAAACTTAATAAACTTAATATAAGTTTTTACCCATTGTTTTTTTAAAGCAAATGGGTTCTTTTGTTTTTAAAAAGGAGAAGTATATATGCCATTAACTAAAGAAGAATCTTTTTTAATATTAGATAAAGAAATTAAAGAATTAGATGAAAAAATATCTTATATTGATAAAAAAAATACAGAATTAAAATTAAATATTTCATTAATCAAAGAGGAGGAATTTTTTACATTAGATGAAGAAATCAATGAATTAACTGGACAAATATTTGATGAAGAAGATAAAAATATAAAATTAATTGGAGAAATTAAAGTATTAGAAAAAAATATTAAAGTTCTAGAAAAACAAAAAAACCAAAAAAATTGAAAACTAACTTTTTTAAATGTATTTACTTTTGGTATTTTTAAATATTATAAAAATAAAAATATTGATAAGCAAATTAAAGAAATAAAAATTAATAGAGAATGTTTGAAACAAAGGATAAATAATAATAAAAATATTATTAAATTGTTAAAAATTAAAAAATTAAAAATTATTAAAAAAACTAATATTCTTTTAAAAAACTTATTTTTTGTTAACAATCGATTAATTAAAATTAATAAAGAATTTTTTCAACAGTTAGATAATTTAAAAAATCAAATAGCAAAAAAATAGTAGTTCCTATTAATAATGATTCTTCATTAGAACAAAATTCTTCTGGATATAATAGTGCTGATGATAGTGATATTGAAGTACTTTCTGAATCTGAGAAAAAAGATGATATGTTAAAAGTATCTTTAAATAAAAAAATTATTTTTAGTGAAGAAATGGAAGTAGATGTTACTGTTAATAAATTAAATTTTAATGATGATGATAGTGATATTGAAGTACTTTCTGAATCCGAGCAAGAAGATGATATATTTTTAAGTAAAGATAGTGGTTTTAATGATGATGATGGCAGTGATATTGAAGTACTTTCTAAATCAGTGGAAGAAGAGGATGCTAAAATATTTGGAAGTTGTTGTTTTAGTCAAAATTTAATAAATAATTTCGCGAAAAGTTTTTCTACAGTACCTCCTATTTTAAAAAAAGTATTTTAACTAGTTAAAATACTTTTTTTAAAACATATTAGTGAAAAAAATAAAAATAATAATTAAAAATAAAAAAGTAAGTATAATTTAGTTTATAAACTAAATATAGTTTTTAACCTATTGCTTTATTTATAAGTAAATGGGTTTTTTTAATTTTTAAAGGAGAAAAAAATGTTAATTGAAAAAATTAACATATTAAAAAAAGCAAAAGAAGACTTGGATAAAGAAATATTTTTTATTGAGAAAAAAAGTGAATAAATTGTTGAGCAAATTGAATCTTTAGAAAATAAAATTAAACGTTTAAAAAAACTAAAAAAATCAAAAAAAAATACAACTATTTTCAAATATTAATAAACAAATTAAAGAAACAGAATTAAATATAAAAGATTTAATAGAAGAAATTGATGAAAATGAAAAAAATGCACAACCATTTAAAAATTCAAAATTAAATATTTTAAAAGAAATTATTGATTTACAAGGTCAGTTATATGAAAATAAAGTTAAGAGATATAAAGAAATATTTGAACAATTAGATTTTATTTTAAAAAATAAAAACTTTGAAGAATTAGAACATTCTATATATCCATCTAAGAACCTGTTTAAAATCTTTTAGAACCTGTTTAAAATCTTTTCAATAAAATTGAAATAAAGGCAAGAACAACCATTTGTAAGCTAGTATTTAATTTTTTTTCACAATTTTTTCATAATCTTCTGCATTTTTCTAATCATGCAAAACTTCGTTCTACAACTCATCTTTTTGGTAATACTACAAAAGAATGTAATTCATTACGTTTTATAACTTCAACATTTGCATTTATAATTGTTTTAATTTTAGAAGCAAATTTTTCACCAGTATAACCAGCATCTACTAGTATTTTTTGAACTGCAGAAAGATTCTCTTTTTCATTTTCAATCATTATTATAGCACTGTTACGATCTGTTTTTTCTGCTGTGGTTATGTAAATTGCATGTGGTAAACCTTGAGAATCAACAGCAATATGACGCTTTATTCCTGAAATCTTTTTACCAGCATCATAACCTTTGTTTTTAGTAGTATCTGTATTTTTAACACTTTGTGAATCAATTATACAAAAACTAGTTTGTTCTTTTCTACCATTATTGATACGAAATGCCATGACTAATTTTTTTTAAAACTAATTGTAATACACTAGGTTCTTTACCATTATTTTTACTTCAAACTTGAAAATAATAATATACAATTTGTCATTTTGGAAAATCTTTTGGTAACATTCTTCATTGACAACCACTTTTTAATACATATAAAACTGCACAAAATACTTCATATAAATCTAAGCTTCTTGGTTTAGTTCTCTTTTTAGTATTTTCTAAAATTGATTTTATATTTTCAAATTGCTCTTTGCTAACATTACTAGGATAATTTTTACGCATATATACCTCTTATCTTAAAATATATAATCATTTTACCCTATTTCTCTAAAAGATTTTAAACAGGTTCTAAGAAAAATCCTTTTGAAGAAGATGGTGATACAGAATTATTTGATAGTATTAGTTTCTCAGTAATTCAAATTAAGGATTTAGAACAAAAAATATTTGATTTTGAAGAAAAAAATAAAGAAATATTAGATAAAATTGATTTACTTGAACTTGATATTAAAAATTTAAGAGAAAAAAAAGCAGAAAAAAATTGAAAATTAACTTTTTTAAATGTATTTACTTTTGGTATTTTTAAATATTATAAAAATAAAAATATTGATAAGCAAATTAAAGAAATAAAATTGAAAACAAGAAATTTAAGAGAAGAAATAAATGAAAATGAAAAAAATATTAAACCACTTAAAGTTTTAAAATTAAATATTTTTGAAAATATTATTAATTTACAAGTCAGTTTGATTAATAAAATTACAAATGAAAAAAATGAAGAAATTTTTGATAAATTAAATTTTATTTCAGAAAATGAAATATCAAAGCAATTTGATGAAGACAATCCTTTTTCTAGTAAAAAACAATTAATTTCAAGAGTTAATAGTCAATATAGTGATCTTGGTTTTGAAACAGATATTGAAAAAAATCAATCTTGTTTTAGTTTGCCAAATGAAGATAAAGCAGAAGAAAAATTAAGTTCTTCTTTGAAATCAATAAATTCTTTATAAGAAAAAAAGATTTTAGTTAAAAATGAATTTAAAAAGTTATTATTTAAAATAACTTTTTATTTTTATATATTAAATATAATTAATTATCAATGATATTATTGGCAATTAAATATAATAAATAAGTAACATTATGTACTTATTTATTTCAATGTTATAATTATTTTAAGATTAAATTTAAAAATATATAATTAGATTGGAAGTAAAAAATGATTCCCGAATATCGATTATTTAACCATCTTTTGCTTTTAAAAAGTAATTATTTTTTTAAGCGCGAAATTAAAAAAAAATTAGGTCATTTAAAAGCAAAAGATTATCGTAATACTTATAACTTAATATTTAATAGTAATCAAAATTTAATGTTTATGAAAATAGTAAGTGTTTATTTATATTTTAATAAAATTTCTTATAAAGAATATTTAAGATTAGTTGCAAATTTTATATTAACTATTTCTGCTTTAATTCCTACTTTTAAGCGTCAAGAAAAACAGTTAGATGATTATCAAAATGCCAAGGAACTTTTATTATTACTTGGATGTAAAGACCAAATAAAAGTTTGGTTTGATGATACTTCAAAAGTAGTATTACCTGATTTTTTGGTAAATAATTCTAATTTGAAAAAAGAAAGTTTGCTCATAATTAAAAGATTGGTAAATATTAGTGGTAATATTTTTATTAATTTAACTAAGAATGAAACAAACATAAAAAATAATTATGAGTTTGGAAGTTTATTAATGTTATTTTACTTGTTGGATTTAGAAACTAGAAAAACATTGCTGACAAAAGATAGTACTGATTTAAATTTAAAAGCTTTTTTTTCATATGAAACTTTATTTACTAATAAGTTGATAATTTTAGATGAATTGGTTAAATGTGCTATGCGCTTAGAACAAACTAATTTTAATTTTTATATTAGAATAATGAATTATTCTTTGTTAGGAAATTATCAATAAATTAAGGAGAAAAAATATGAATAATTATGATATAAAAGTTGAAAATATTAAAAGTAAATTTTTAAACATTAATAAAGATATTATTATTGCTTTACCTTCTATTTATGATCAAAATATTGCTTATGAAGTTTATTTAGTTTTTGATGGTAAAGATATGTTACTTAATAGTAATAGTAATATTTTATTTGAAAATAATAGTAATTGTATTTTTATTGGTATTGGTAGTACCAATAATATGACTCGTTTTAATGATTTAGCAACTTATACCAATGATGATGTAAAAATATTAATGACAAAATATTTTCCTGAATTAAAAAAAAGTAACATTGATTTTCTTGGTGGTAATGGTAAAAATTACTTAGAATTTATTATTAATGAGGTTATACCATTTGTTATTAAAAAGTTTAATTTAAAAATTAAAAATTTAAATGCCATTGGTTGTTCTTTGGGAGCATATTTTTGTTTACAAATGTTATATTTATCAAAATTACAATTTACAAAATTATTATTATTTTCGCCAGCAATTTGATTTAATTCACAAATTATTGAAGATTTAAAAACTAAAGTTTTAAATAATAATCAACCTTTAATAGTTGAACTATGGGTAGGAAAAAAAGAACCAAAGTTTTTTGAAGGCAAATTAGTAACAAATTATGAAAGTAATACTATTGAATTAAAAAAAATATTAACTAATAGAAAAATTACTACTAATTTAGTAATTGATGAAAATGGTAGTCATGGTTTTAAATGATGAATTAAATATATTAATGAAAATCCTTTAATTCTTATTACCTAATTGAAACTATGGTTTTTCTTTTTTTCTAAAAATATTATTAATTTTTAGAATTAAAATAATACTTGCAAAAAATAATACAATAGTATTAGTTGTAATAATAGCAGGTTGATTAGACAATATTGCAAAAATAATTCATGTTATTGCTGATAGTACAAAAATAATATACATATATAATGATAATGATTTTGTATCTCTGGTGCGAATTATTTTAAAACTTTGAGGAATTAAAACAATACTAGTTAAAATTGCTCCAATCCAAGATAAAATATTACTATTACTATTAAGTAACATATCTTTCTCTCCTAAATTCTTAGAACCTGTTTAGAATCTTTTTAATAAAACTGAAATAAATGAAAGAACAACCATTTGTAAACTAGTATTTAGTTTTCTTTCACAATTTTTTCATAATCTTCTGTATTTTTCTAATCAAGCAAAGCTTCGTTCTACAATTCATCTTTTTGGTAATACTACAAAAGTATGTAATTCATTGCGTTTTATCACTTCAACATTTGCATTTATGATTGTTTTGATTTCAGAAGCAAATTTTTCACCAGTATAACCAGCATCTACTATTATTTTTTGAACTGCAGAAAGATTTTCTTTTTCATTTTCAATCATTATTATAGCGCTATTACGATCTGTTTTTTCTGCCGTGGTTATGTAAATTGCATGTGGTAAACCTTGAGAATCAACAACAATATGACGTTTTATGCCTGAAATCTTTTTACCAGCATCATAACCTTTATTTTCAGTAGTATCTGTATTTTTAACACTTTGCGAATCAATTATACAAAAACTAGTTTGTTCTTTGCGATTATTGTTGATACGAACTTTTTTAACTAATTTTTTTTAAAATTAATTGCAATACACTAGGTTCTTTACCATTATTTTTACTTCAAATTTGAAAATAATAATATACAGTTTGTCATTTTGGAAAATTTTTTGGTAACATTCTTCATTGACAACCACTTTTTAATACATATAAAATTGCACAAAATATTTCATATAAATCTAAACTTCTTGGTTTTGTTTTCTTTTTACTATTTTCTAAAATTGATTTTATGTTTTCAAATTGTTCTTTGGTGACATGACTTGGATAATTTTTATGCATATATACCTCTTATTTTAAAATATATAATCATTTTACATTATTTTCGAAAAGATTCTAAACAGGTTCTTACTATATTTTAGTATTCTAAATGTTATTATAAGATATTAATGGTTAAGTTGATAGTAAAAATAATAATTTTAAGTATAATTATTTTAATTAAATTAAATTAAGTATCACAATTGTTTTGTGTTTGCTTTTATATTTTTTTATGTTAAGATTTGTTTGTTATTAAAAAATATAAAATTGGTTTTTAAAAACCTAGAATTCAGGAATTTTATATATGGATATTCAACAAGATTTTTATGTTAAAAAGATTTTTTATGCTTGTTATGTAAAAAATATAGTATTACCTATTTCTTTTTTAAATAATATTGGAAATGTTAGTGGTAAATCTTATATTGGTAATAAACAAAAATTAAGAAATAATACTGTTCGTACTAAAAATAATTTAATTCAAAAAGCCTTACATAATTTTTATGATAGTAAAATGTTGAGTTTTGTTACTTTAACTTATAAAGATAATATACAAGATATTAAAAAAGCAAAGAAAGATATTCGTTTATTTTTTCTTAAATTAAAGAAATGATGAAATGACCCTAAACGTTTTGAACATTTAGGGGAGTTAAAATATTTTTATGTTTATGAGTATCAATCTCGTGGTGCTATTCATTTTCATATAATTTTTAATAGAAAGATACATAAGAGTATGTTATTAGAATGATGAACTCACGGTTTTAATGATTTAAAAGTCGTTAAAAAAGGTACAAATGAATTTGTTATTAAATATTTAGGAAAATATGTTACAAAAGCAATGGATGATGTTAAATCTATAAATCAGACAGATGTAGGTGTAAGAGCGTATGCTTTTAGTCGTAATTGTAAAAATCCTATTATAGTTCGTGGAATTAAAAAAATAACAATTGGAGATATAATTAAAGCAAGTTTTAATGCAACAAATGTATTTTATTTTAAAACTCAAAGAGATAGTAATGGTGATACTGTTATGATTGGTGGTATTATTGAAAGTACTGTTGTTAATGATTATTTTAAAGACTATGAAGATTATGAACGATATGTATATTTAAGTGCTTTATCGTATAAAGAATATTTGCGGACTAGTGAAATTGGTTATTTAATTCAAAGAGATAAAGATGTTTTGACTTGGTCAGAGAAAATTTTTGGTAATAAAGTTGAGAAAATTGATTTTAAGAAAAGAGTTTTACATTAGAAAAAAAACTAATTTTTTCTATAATTTTACTTGTATATATATATATATATATATATAATGGTTAATGGCACTAATAATTACCTGAATTCTTATTAGTGCTTTTTTTTATTTGATTTTTATTTTTTTGTGTTATACTTAATTTGTAAGTATAGGTTTACCCTACTATGCTTAACTTATTAAATTTTTAATTTAATGAATTCAGGAGGTTAAGTATTTTTTTATGTTTAAAGTACAGTTAGTTAATATTGAAAAAGGGCGTATTATTCCCGATAAAAATAATAAAGGTCAAACATTGAAGTTTGATGTTTTGAAGTTTGTAGAAATAAATAAACAAACGAGTGTACCAACTGGTCAAACACGTGATAAATGATATAATCTGGAATTTGCTAGTGATTTTAATAATTGTTTATCTACTGTTGATTTAAAAGTTGGTAATTTTTATTCACTTGAACTTGATTTAAGCGGTAATATTAAAAAACTTTCTAATTGAAAATAGTTATTTATTAAAAGGGTAATTTTAAATAGTTATTAATATGTTAGGAGTTAATTAAATTATGGCTAAAAATGATAATTGTTCATGTGAACAAGCATTTCATTTAGCGATTTATATGTGTAAACTTTGTGACCAAGTTATTTGTCCTAAAAGAGTTTTGCAAAACTTATATACTAGAAAATATTATTGTCCAAATTGTATATTAGATATTGCTTTAAATAAATCAATGAGACAACAAGAAAGTAAGTTAAATTATGAGACATAAGTGTAGTGATTGGACTTATGAGCGAGTATATGGTTGTGAAATGTGTTACAGAGTTGCTAATGAAATGGAACGAATAAGAAAAGAGAATAAAAGAAAAAAGTAAAAATTAAATAAGCTCCTTATTAGTATATAAAGTAAGGAATTTTATTTATGCCTAATGAATTAGAGCAAACTAGTAATTATACTTTAACTAAAATTTTAAGAACTGGATTAAGTCCAATAAGTGCTATGGTAGGTGTTAGTGCTTATTATGGTCAATATTTAAAAGACCCAATTTTAGGTTCTATTAATTCTTTGTTATTTAGTAAAAAGTTAGGAATTGATATATGGAATATTAATCAAAGACCAACTACTAAAAATAAAGTTATTAATAGTTATAAAAAGATATTTTTAGGTTTAGGAACAATTGGTTTAATTAATTATGCTAAGTTTGTTCAGTATGTAGATAAGTCTGTGTCTTTATTTAGAGATGAGCCTTGTTTTTGGCCACCTTGCCCTACTGAACCACCTAAACCAACGTATCCACCATTTACAACTGTTAAACCGATAATTGATGTTCCTTTTGTAGATTGAGATACTTATATATCTTTAAATAGTTTTGGTATAGCGAATGTTATTAGTGGTTTAACTGAGTTAATACCTAATAGATTTGAAACTATACGTAAAATAGCAAATATGGGTACTGGTGGATGTTTGATTAGTAGTGGTGTTGCTATGGGTATTAATAATAATTTTAATAATTATTTTGCTATTCCTACGATTATTGCTGGTGCAAGTGAGATTATTAATACTTTATTATTGCCATTGGGAAGTACACATAATAATACTGAATTACAAGAAGTATTTACAGATGAAAGAGCAAGATTGATTAATGGCAGTGTTAATGATTATCAAAGTACAGATGACGGTATGGTTGATGTTGATTTAAATGATGATAGTATGTCAGAGATTAATTTAGATAGAGCAAGTTTAAATTGGGATTATTCTTATGCTTATACACTAGGTGGTGTTTAAAGTGAAAATATATATGTGATGAATTTTAAAATTTATGGCATTAACTGGATGTATTACATTTAGTATATTTTTAGGATTAATTCCTAGCATTATAGTTTTAGGAATTGTTGCAATTAAACCAGTATCTATCTTAATTGGTATTGTTGTGGGTTATATTGGTATTCCATGAAATAATATTAAAAATAAAATAACAAATTGAGTTTTTAAGAGAAAAGAAAATAAATTTATTAAAAAGAATGATTTAAAAGTTGAAAGAAAAAGATATGAAAAACAAAAATTAGAAAGAAAATTTCAAAATTTAAATAATCAAGTAAAAGAATTAAAACAAACATTAGAATTTCAAAGTAAATTATTAGAAATTAATAATGAAAATTTAAGAAATAATGAACAAAATAAAACTATAAGAACATTTATTTTATAAGGAGTGAATTAATTTTATGAAAAAAGATAAATGAAAAAATATGCCAAGACAAAAGTTGCATAAGAAAAAAGTAAAAATAAATTTTGACCAAAGATTAAGTGAAAATATGAGTTTTGATAGTTTTTTAGGAGGTAGAAAATAATGGTTAAATGAATAGTTGTGATAATTGCTGTTCTTGGTACTTCTTGGGCTTTTAAAGGTACTATTAAAAAGTTAGTTTGAAAATTTAAACATAGAAAACATAATGTAGTTGACCCAGATTGTTGATATTGTAAAGAACAAAAGCGTAAAGAAAGAGCAAGAAAAGAGTTAGAGGAGGGAGGTGATTAGTATGCCAAAAGGATTAAGTGCTTTAATAGAAATGATTGGAGGTATTGGCCAAAAATTATTAGAATCTTTTAGTTATGTTTTTAACTAAGTATTTGCGGGTGATTCTATAATGACAAATTGACCGGTATTAATTCCAATATTTATGATGGTCTTAGTATTTATTAAAGAATTTATTGGACATATTATTCGTGGATTTAGATAGAAAAAATTAAAGTTGTTTTTAGGAGGTAATAGTTATGATTAAATTATTTTTTGCAATAATTTTTGTTTTTCCTTTATTAGGTAAACTTTTACCTTCTTTAAATAATATTGTGCAAAATATTTTGCAAAGTTATATTACTGATTTTTCTGGTTTACATAATTTGTCTTTGGTTATTAAAAGTTTTATTTTTGGTGATAGTTCACAACAAATAGTTTCAATGCCAGCACCATTGTTAGCAATTATTTTAGTACTTTTTACTTTTTCATTAATTTTAAAATTATTAAAAATAATATAGGAGTAGTTTATTATGGGTGTTGCTTTTATTTCAAAAGTTTTAGAACTATTTGGACAAATTTTTATGAAATTTTGAAATTTGCCAATGGCAGATTTAGGTTTTAATTTGGGAACTTTTGTTGTTTTTATTCTTTTAATAAAGTTTGCTATGTCAGTTTTTTTAAATATTGACATTCAGCCAGTTTCTACATCGGGGACTGTAAAGCAAAGTTATAGAAATATTAAAGGTAGTTCAAAATTTGTTGGTAAAAAAATTGCTAAGGTTCATAGTAAACGTATTGATAAATTAAAAGAAAAAAATAAAAAACAAGGTAAGTTTAAAGGTGGTGCTGGTGGTAATAAATTTACTGGAACATCTAGTGGTTGAGGAGTTGGTAATTAATTATGAGTGATTTTGTGAATAGTATATTGCATTTAATTTTTATATTTTCTAGTAATGATATTGGTATATTTTTAAATCAAACTAATATTACTGATGAAGTTTATATTTTGTTTAATTTGACTTTTTGGTTGGTATTAGGTGTATTTTTTAATTTTATTTATCGTAGTATTAAATTTATTTTTAGGTCATTGTTTGGGTAGGTGTTAAGTATGAGTGTTTGAGATATTTACAATAAAATACATCAATGTATAGTTGATTATTGAACTATGTTTATAGGAAGTCCAGTTGACCAATTTACTACTATTTTATGAAATTTAGTAGTTTATGGAACGCAGTTTTTTATTGGATTTATTATATTTTATGGTTTATGATGAGTTTTAAGATGTTTGTTTGGTAAATAATTATGTGATTTAAATTTGCTAAATTGTTTTTTGTTGTAAATACTTCTGTTCAAGCACCAACTAGTTTAATTGCTTCAAATGACCCTAATGTTGTTAATTATGTTATTACAAAAGAAATGGTTAAACATGTTAAGTATCATAATTTTGATGATTGAGCAACAATACCATGAAATTCTGCTTATTTTGACATTGACCAACCGGATTTAAAATTAGTTAGTGGTGAATATATTGGTAATCAGGGTACTTATATATGTTCTTATTATAGTGATACAGTTGGTGTTCCAAAACAACAGATAAATATGGGGTCTGGCGTTTATACTTTTAATAGAAAACAATTGGATGAATTTTCACGTATTATGTTTAATCATAATTATGTTTCAGAAAAGAATACTAATCATTTGAATTTTGTTAATAACGATAGGAGAGTTATAAATTTTCAAACACAGTTAAATTTTGAAATTGATAAACCTTTGAGTTTTTATATTCAAGGATTTATGTTTTATTTTGAATATGAACGTTTTAAAACTTTTACTGCTAATTTTACTTTTAGTTTTTTAGATTATGTTGGTAATACAAAGTATGTTTTTAAAGGTAAAGTGGATAATGATATTTATCAACAAGATTTATATAATTTTGTTACTTTGCCTATTCGTGTACCAAATTTAAAACATTTAACAGTATTTTTTGACGTTCACGGTGATTCATATTCTTATATGTCACCACAGTTAAATCTTGGTCAAGTTAATATTTTTTCAAGTGAAAATATAACGCCAGTGCCAGCAAATAGTCCTTTTAATCCCGAATATGAAAGACCAAGTTGATATGATGTCTTTGGACATTTACGTAATGCTTTTAGATGAGTACTTTATGGTGTTGTTGGTAAAGTTTTACCAGTTGAACCATTAAGACAATTTCTTTTTACAACAGATAGTTTATTATGACATATTTTTTCAGATACGATTAGTACTGCTTTAAATGTTGATGTTGTTAGTGGAATAGAAAATATTATACCTTTATGATTATTTGTTAGAGCAATTAGTTTAATTATAGGTTAGGAGTTTATTATGCCTTGATATGGTTATGTGTTATTAGTTATAGGTTTGATTATAATTATTTATCCAATTTTTATAACTATTCGTAATGTTAAAATTTTAAAACGAGTTGGTAGTTATATTATTTCAGCACCTCCAAGAACTGGCAAATCTGCCCTTGCTTGTTGTTTAGCACAAACTCATAAGAAACGAGTAGTTAGAGAGTCCTTTCCCTATTAAGTTAAAGACTGGTTATTCTTATTTGGTTAATTATAACGATGTTTTTACTTTTAATCAGTTAGCAAGTAATTATGCTTTTGAGGAACAAGATTTAATAATTTTAGATGAATTAGCATTAAAAATAAATTCTAATGATTTAGGAGTACAGTTTAAAAATCAACAAGAAAGTTTAGGACAATTTTGTAAGTTAATAGGTCACATGTTTAATGGTACAATGTATTTGATTGAACAACACCCCGATAGAATACCAAAACAAGCAAGAGAAAAAGTAGAATATATAGTTCAAGTTAAAAGAATGCGTGTTTTATTATTTTTTGTTGTATTTAATATTAATTTATATACTAATATTGAGGATTATAATAAAGTAGTATTTTCACGTCGTAGAACAAAGAAAATGATTAAAAAAGGTATTATGCCTCCAAGTTATAGTGGTGAAGCAATGGCTATGACTTTATTTTTTCCTAGACATTGGTTAAAGAGGTATAATTCACGTGCTTTACATTATGTGTATGAACTTAAAAGTGAATTGTCACCTAAGAAATACCTTAAAGAAGCAAGTAGTATTGATATGAATTATAATGATATTAAGTCTGCTGGTTTGGATAAATTGGATAATATTTTAAAGAAAAAAGATAAACCTAAAAATAAAGATAAATAAAAATGATTATAGTCCCAGTGAACCTACTGGGACTATAATTTGGGTGAGCCACGTAGTGGCGAGGGACGCGAAGTCCCTATATACTTGATAAATTAATATATGGGAGGAAAAATGAGCAGAAATAATAGTATTATAAAGTTTAATGAGAATGAATTAAAAATTATTAAAGAAAATATACATTCAATTTATAACAAGATTTTAAATACTTCCTTTAAGCGAATGTTTATAAGCAATGTATATAAAATTATTGCTTATATTATTTTGGCATTAGGTTTTTTTACTATTATGTTAGGGATAATTTTTCTGAGTAGTTTATTACCTGAAAAAGTGTCTAGCACATTTTATTTAGTAATAGTTATTATTGGTATTATTTATGTTGGAACATTGTTAGTAACAGTTGGACAAACTTTTTCTAAAAAAATAAAACGAGAATTTTTAGAATATAATATTAATTATTTAAAAATGGCAGTTAATTCTACTTTTAAAGCAGTTGAAATTACTAATGTTACTAATAATTTTACCATTGTACCACAAAAATTCTTAGTTATTGGTAGTGATTTTAATCATCGTGTTTGAACTGAAAAAGTTATTATTGGTAGTATTAATGATAAAAATTTTAATTGTGGAACAACTTTAGAAAAGATTACTAGAACTTACAAGACAGGAAAAACTACAACTACTAGTACTACATATAATCGATATCTTTATTTTACGTGTTTAATTGATATGCAAGATGTAATAACAACGATTGTTCCTGAAACATTAGGTTCAAGAATTATGGGTTCAAATCGTGGTGATCAACTTGAATCAGCAGCATTTGAAAAGTTATTTGCTCTTGATTATAGTGATCCAATTAAGTTAAGAAAGTTATTAGTGCCGAAAGTAATGAGCAAAATGGTTGATTTAGCAAATACACAAGAAAAAATACCACGTATTTATGTTAATAAAAATCAAGTCACTCTAATGCTTCCTTATATGAATATTGGTTCTGATAATAGTTCTACTGCTAATTTATTAAATTTAGTTATTGCTAATAGTGAAGAAAAATTATTAGAAAATGTTGTTGAAATGTTAAATTTTACATTAGATATTATAATAAACTCTTATCAATGAGTAGTAAGTTTAGATTTAAGTAAGGAATTATTATTTAAATAATTAAAAAATATTAAAAGTGATTGGGATTCCCAATCACTTTTAAATTTAGATTATTAATCTTGTCATTTTAATTTGCGAGCAGCAATTCCCATAAAAATTGCTAGTATTATTAAACTAATACCTCCATATAAATACATTTCTCATGTCATTTTAAATGTTCCATTTCAACATTCAAAGTAAGGCAAAGTAGAGTATTTAAATGGTGAGAAATAACTAATAATATTTAATACTTTACTACTTGTAATTCAATCAATAGGCATAATTGAGCCACTTAAGTAAGCAACAGGTAAATATAATACGTTGGCAACAGCAATAAATGAAGTAATAGTCTTAAATAGTGATGCTAACATTATTCCTAAACCAATAGTAGTAATAAAAATAATAATAATTCATGGAATAGAAGCACCAATTTGAGTAGGAAGAGCAATAACACTTCAGCCATACGTACCACCAAAGTAAATGCCCCCTCATAATAATGTTCATAAGAAAGAAATTATTGAAGCAAATACACCGATGATAATTACAGCAGTAACAAAAAATAAAGGATGAATATTAGTTGCACCAATTCTTTTTAGTAATACAGATAATTTAAATTCAATAATTGTTTGAGGAATAATAAATATTCCAACTGAAATAATATTAACAATCGCAATACCAGCAATCATTTGTTTAACAGCAGTAATGGTGCTAGCAACATCAGCACCAGTATGCCGTATTGATTCTCCTTGAATTCCCAAAATTAGAATTGGATAAACAATTAGAAAAAATGGGACAAAGAAGCCTTTTAGATAATATTTAAACATTAAATTCAATAACGGTATTTGTTTAGAAGGGCGTGTTTTTGCGGCATTTACAATTTTGTTTGGATCTTGCTGACCTTTTTTCTTAGATAATGCTTCTTTTTCTGCAGCAATAGTAGGTTTTTTATATTTTTGAAATTGTTGAGATGTATAGTTATGAACTGAACCATATTCTTTAACGACTTCTTTAACAGTCCGTTTTTCAATAATGTCACCATCATGCATATAAATGATACGTGTACAGAAATGTTCAATTTCACTCATGTTATGAGTAACTAAAATCATTGCTACATTTTTTTCAACAATATTTTTTTGTAAAAAATCAAATATTTCTTCCTTAACTTCAATATCTAAACCAGTTGATACTTCATCTAAAATAACCAAGTCAGGTTTATGAATAACACTTAATAATATATTAAGTCGTTGTTGTTGACCACCAGATAGAAACATAATATTTTTATTTTTAGCAGCTGATAATTGATAGGTATTTAATAATTCATTTAATTGACCAACATTGATTTCGATATTAAATGTTTCTAAATAATAAGTAAGCATATCCATAACAGTAATCCCTGGTGGATATTTTGATTCTTGAAATTGAAAACCAATAACAATGCCTTCTTTTTTTTCAATAACTCCTGAAGTTGCATGTCTAATACCAGCAATAATTTCTGTTAGTGTTGACTTACCACTACCATTTGCACCAATGATTCCAATTCGCTCACCAGCTTTAATTTGAATATTTATTTTATTTAAAACCGTTTTATCACCGTATACTTTAACAATGTCAGTAGCATTAATTAGAAAGTCACTATTTTTAACTCTTTTTTCATGTGTTGTTTCTGTTAAATTTGTTTTTGTTTCTTTTTCTAACATTTTTTATTTCCTCTCCTTTCAATCTAAACTACTATTTTCACTATCTAAATTTGGTTCTAATAAATCATTATATATCATCTTGGTGCTGTTAACAATTAAAATATGAGTAAATAATTTTTATTTTAGTTAAGTAATATTATTAATATTTTTTAAATATGTTTTTAAAAGTTATCTTTTTATAAAAAATTGAATTAATAGTATTATTTATAACACTATTTTAAAATAGTGTATTATTACGATAATATTAAAAGAATATAAATTTTTAACCCTTTACTTTATTTTTGAAAGTAAGTGGTTTTTTTATCTCTAAAAAGAAAGGACAGTATATTATATTTATTATAGTAAAAATTGTCTTAAAAATTAATCAAATATTTTAGAAAGGAGAAAAAAATGAAACCTTTTTGACCAAGAAAAGATAAAACAAATATTAATAATAATGAAGAAAAATCTAAATTAATTTTTTTAGAAAATAAAAGTACACACATTTCTATTTTAAGTTATTTTGGTTTTAATGATTTTAATCATGAGACTTATTTTACTGATTTTGTTGCTGAAAATAATGCTAATTTATATAATACTCCATTGGATATTAATAATGAAACTATTAAACAATATTTAATTAAACAAGAATTTTATAGAAAGAATTGAAATTCTATTTTTAAATTAAGCAAATTAGGAATTAGTGGTTATTTAATTTATATTGCTAATGATGATTTATATTTTCAAGTAGTAGATATACAACAAAGAATTTATGATATTACTGGTAAATTAATTCAATGTACTATTTTTTATGATAGTTATCAACAAAATGCACAAACAGTAAGATTATTTGAAGTTTATAAATTAAATAATGAACAAGTAACTATTAATCGTGCAATTTATAGTATTAGTGATAATAAAAAACAATTTCCTTTACCTTTTAAAGAATATAGTAATAATCCTAATTTAGAACAAGAACAAACATTAAATATTAATTATATTCCAATAGCAATTATGAGAAATAAAGCAAATGAGTTAGCAGATTGTAATAAAGTAATGGATAAAATTAAAGCATTAGATGTTATTTATGAACAAATTGTTTTAGATACTATTTTAAATTCACCAAAGTTTATTTTTGACCAAACTTATGGTAATGCTAAATCTACAATGGATGAAGCCGTAAGAACATTAGTTACTAACAACTATATTTGAAAAACTACTGGTGATAATAATGAAAAAAGTGAAAATATTAATATGACAAGTAGTAATTTTAAAGGTAAAAATTTAACTGATATATATGATTGAAATATTAATGAAATATTTAAACGTTGTGGTATTCATATACCAAGTCAAAAGAAATCAGCACAACAATCGGTTCCCGAAAGTACAGCGGTAAATATTTCAACTATTAATTATATTGAACAAAAATTATGACAATTTAATATTGATATTCTTAAATTTATTCAAATATTAGTACGTTTAGATAAAGATTTATTAAATAGTAAAACATTTAATATTAATGATGAACAAGAAATTAATAACTTAACAGTTAAATTAAAATTATTTAATCCAGAAAATAACCAATTAATAGGAGAAAACAATGGAAAACAACAACAAACCACAAACGAAGTTTCCACAGAAACAAACTAAACTTAATCAAGCAGAAATAGAAAATGATTATTTAATTGATAATATTCCTTATGATTTTACTAATATGATGAGTGCTACTAGTGACCCTGATATTAATAGAGCATACGATGAATTTAAAAAAAGAAAAATTTATATTTATGAAATTGAACGTTTATTTAAAAATAATGAAAATAATAGTTTAAGATTTTCAGCAAATACTATTAAAATAGGTTTTATTGATATTGATAAAGTATTAAAAACTACTGCTGTTGAAACATCTGATTTTACTATGCAATTAAATCAAAGAGCAAGTACTAATATTAATGACAATACAATTGAATATAGTATGACTGATATTAAAAATTTAATATTTCAAGAAATAAATTTATTAAATCAATTTAAGTTATATGCAGTTAGTATAAATGAACCATTAACTGAAAATAATATTGATAATTTATATATTATTAATAATTATTCAGAACCTTATCAAAATCCAAAAACTAGAAGTACTAAAAGTATTACTATTATTAAAATTAAAGACTTTAAAACAAGAGATGGTTATCCAATTATTATTAAATTACAAAAACCACTAGATAAAGACACCAAAGTTATTGGTTTAAAAATTAAAGCACCTAGAAGCATGATTTTTGGCAATATAAAGGTACTTGGTGAAGTCGACAATATGGGGGGGGAGGTATACCCCCAAAGTTATTTGTCAAAGATAAGATAGCATTTCCGCTATTATCAATGCCTATTGAAACTCAACCAAAAGTTAGAATATTACAACAATGATTTAGTGAACAAATATTACCTTGAAATTTAGCAAAACAATTTATAGGGCAAGAAAAATCAGTTTTAGATTTAATTGCTATTGGTGGTGGTAGAGAAACAAGAAAAGAAATTATTAATAATGCAAGAGTAACTAATGCTAAAATTGGTTATGATGTTTCTAAAAATTCAAAAGTATGACCATTATCTGATGAACTAGAATTAAAAGATAAAAAATTAGAGTCATGATTTTTAGTAAGTGACTATAATTTATTTATTTCTACAACAAATAAATTTCATGATGTTGAACTAGAAATAAAAGATAGACCACCAATTGATAGTTTACAAAAAGTATTATTAGATATGTTAACTTATACATATACTTATAATAGAAACTTTGATGGTGCATCATTAAGTAATGTTTTAAAAGAAATGAATGATTTAGATAAAATTCGTGCTAAGTTTGAAGGACAAAAACCAAATGAAGTTATTACTAATTTATTTAAACAATGAGAATTAGATTATCCTAACTATACAAATTTACCACAAGTTAAAATATTAAAACAAATAGTTATAATGCTATCAAAAAATATTTATTCAACCATGTCTATTAATAACGGTTTAAATGATGACTAGAGGCTTTTATGTAATCTGTGTATCTTTGTTTTACAAAGTACTAGTTTAGATTAATTCTATCTTCAAATTTTATCATAAAATGAGCAATTGCTGTATTTCAATTTTGAATGGGCATTGTTCATTTTTTTGTTATATTTTCAATTGCTAAATAAAATATTTTAAAAACTGCCATATCATTAGGAAAAACTTTTTTATTTCTGATAATTTTTCGTAATTGACTATTTACAGATTCAATAGCATTTGTTGTATAAATCACTCTTTTAATTTCTGCAGGATAACTAATAAAAACCATTAAATTATCTCAATTTTTATATCAAGATTTAGCAATTTGAGGATAGTGTTTATTTCACTTATTTTCAAAGGATTCTAAAGCCTGCATTGCTTGTTCTTCACTACATGCAGTATAAATTGGTTTTAAATCTGCAACTAGAGATTTTCTATGCTTATATGAGACATATTTCAAACTATTTCTAATTTGATGAACTATGCATAATTGATGTTCTGTTTTAAGATAAACTGATTGTATTGCTTCTGACATGCCTGTTAAATTATCACTGCAGGCAATAAGAATATCATTTAAGCCACGATTTTTCATTTCTGTGAAATTTGCTAATCAAAATTTAGCGCCTTCATTTTCACTAATTCATAAACCTAAAACATCTTTTTTACCTTCTAAATCAACACCTAAAGCTATATAAACTGATTTGTTAATAATGCGTTTATCTTGTCGTACTTTAACTACTATACAATCAAAATAAACAATGGGATAAATGCCTTCTAATGGTCTATTTTGTCATGCTTTGACATCATCAATCACATCATCAGTAATTTGACTAATAATACTTTCACTAATATCAGCACCCTGATATAACTCTTGTAACTGCATTCTAATATCTGATAATGTCATACCTTTTGCATATAAGGAAAGAACTTGTTGATCAAAACCATCAAATCTTCTCTGTCTTTTTGGCACTATTACAGGAGTAAAATTACTATTACGATCTCGTGGTACATCAATCTCAATTTTACCTTGTTGAGTTATTAATTTTTTTGAACTTATACCATTACGAGCATTGTCACTATTACTATGTTGATTTTTTTCATATCCTAAATAATTTTGCATCTCAGAATTCAACATTTTTTCAACTAAACGTTTTGTTAATTCTTTATATAAACCCCCTTCTTTAAAAACTGTTGTTAAATCTTCAGTATTTTCTAATAATAAATCTACTGCTTTTGATATTGGATCATTATTATTAAAGTTATCTTTTTTAGCCATCTGTAACTCACTCTTTCTAGTCATTTAATTATATTTACTAGAATTAATTAAACATAGTTATTTTTGTAAGTTACACAGATTACTAAACATTACCGATGACCTATAAATTATTATTACCTTATTATTTTGAATTAAAATCAAATCCTATACATTCTACACCTGATAAGATTTGACAATCTCCCAGATAATTTTTATAATTCTATAGTATTGCAAAACTTTGATGTAATGTTATCATTTTGGTCTTCTCAAACAATATTTATTGTTAATATTTGATTTTTATTTTCTTTAATTTATCATCAAAAAGAGCAGACAAATAGATTCACTAATATTTATAGTCAAATTAATTTAACACAATATACATAACTATTACTGCCCTTATTTTTTGAGCGGGGATATTTATTGATAGTGTTTCAAAGTTAGATTTAGAACTTAATTGATTTTGAAAATTGAATAATTTATCTTTATTTTGTTCCTTTTTAGATCATTTAGTATCACCAATATTGATGATTATTTTTTTAATTTTAACGTTTAGAAAAAATAAATTTAATATCAATATTAAAAAACAATTTATATTAGTAGTTATTTATCCAATTATTTATCTAACTTATATTTATATTAGAGCCGGTATTTTACAAGCAAATGATGTTAAAAATTTTATTTATCCTTATAATATTCTCAACTTTAATTATTCAATTATTGGAATTCCATTATGAATTAATAGTATCTTAGTTATAATGTTAATTATTAGTACTATTATTAGTACTACATTATTTTATTTGTGAATTAATAAATTTTATTATAAAACAATTAAAGAACAAATAATAATGCAAATAAAGTAATATTTCTGCTAAATCTTAACAATAAATATTAAGCTGATTCATGGTAAAATATAAATATATATTTTAATATTTTAAAATAGGTGAGGTAAGATGGCATTCTTAAAAAGAATCGAAGCATATGGTTTTAAGTCATTTGCAGAACCTTTAACAATAGAATTTGATACTAATATTGTAGGTATTGTTGGCCCTAATGGTTCTGGGAAGTCTAATATTAATGATGCTATTCGTTGAGTTTTAGGTGAACAATCAGTTAAATCATTACGTGGTGAAAATAGTGAAGATATAATTTTTAATGGTGCTAAAGGAAAACAGCCATTAAATAGTGCTCAAGTTACTTTAGTTTTTGATAATACTAATAAAATATTTAAAGTTGATTTTAATGAAGTACAAATTACTAGAAAAACTTTTCGTAATAGTTCAGAAAATCAATATTACATTAATAAAGCTCGTGTTCGTTTAAAAGATGTACAAGAAATTATTATGGGTACAGGTTTAACTAAAGGTTCACTTGCAATTATTAGTCAAGGTAATGTTTCACGATTTGCTGATTCTAAGCCAGAAGAAAGAAGAACTTTATTTGAAGAGGCTGCGGGTGTTTCAAAATACAAAAAGAGGAAAGAAGAGTCATTACGTAAATTAGAGCGTACTAATGAAAATTTAGTTCGAGTTAATGATATTATTAGTGAAATAAGTAGAAAAATTGAACCATTAGCAAAACAAGCACAGAAAGCTAAAACTTATGTTGAATTACGTGATAATTTAAAAAAATATGAAATTACTATTATTGTTAAAGATTTGGAGACATATCATAATCAATTAAAACTTACAACATTCAGTATAAATGATAATGAAATTTTACAACAACAACTTAATTTAAATATTAGTAAGAATGAACAACAATTAAAATTTTTAAAAAATAAAAGTTATGATTTAGATAAAAACATTAATAGTTTAGAAATGAATTTATCTAATGTTAATAGTTTATTGCAAGTTTTAGAACAACAAAAATCGTTAATGAAAACAAAACAAAGTGAAATAAAAGATCAAACAGAAGTTGAAAAATTAAAAAATGAAATTGAAACTTTGCTTACTATTATTGAACAAAAAACTTTTTTACAAAAAAAAGAACAAGAAAATTTTGATAAAATTAATAATTTATTTGAAGAACTAAATGTTCAACATCAAGATTTAATTTTAGGACAAAATAATATTCATCGTGGTTTAGGTGAAAAAAAAGCACAATTAGAATCGGTAATTAATTATCAACAACGACAAAATCAAAAATATTTGGGTGTTCAAACAATTTTAAATAATAAAGATAAACTATATGGCATCATTGGAGTAGTGAGTGATTTAATTTCGGTGCCCGATCTTTATAGTGAAGCGATTGTTAAAGTATTGGGCAATACTTTAAAAAACATTGTTACGGCGACTAACAAAGATGCAACCAAGGCTGTTGAATTTTTAAAACAAAATAAAGCGGGAATTGCCACTTTTTTACCTTTAAATTCAATTCAAGTTCGAACAGCGACTAAAGAAGATAAAATTATTGTTAATAGTAAATCAGGTTATTTAAGTTTTGCTCATCATTTAGTTACAGCAGTTGATAATAGAATTCAGCCGATTATTAATTTTCTTTTAGGTCGTACTATTATTTGTGAAGACTTAGAAAGCGCAAGAGTTATTTCACAATTAATTGCTGCTAAATACCAATGTGTAACTTTAGATGGTCAATTAATTAAAGCTGGTGGTGCTATTGTTGGAGGTTATCAACATCAAAATAGTATTAATGTTTTTAAAGAAAAGTTAATAGTTTCTGAATTAAAAGAAGAAATTAAATCATTAGAACAACAATTAGTTAATATAAATGTCCAAAGAACAAGTATTGAAAGCGAATTAAATAATTATCAAGGTCAAAAGTTGACAATTACTTTAACAATAAATAAACTGATTAGTGAAATTAGTGAAATCACTAATCAATCACAATTATTAACTACTCAATATCAAACATTAACTGGTAAAAAATTAGATATTGATACTACAAACCAATTAAATGATATTTTTATTCAATATGAAAATTCTAAATATGATCAAGCAACAATAAAAAGTCAACTACAATTAATTCGTAAACAGAAACATCAATTATTAGAACAAATGCAAAATTTAGAAAATGAATTATATAGTTTAAATCAAGAACATTTTATGACTAGTGATAAATTAAATAATCAAAAGCTTGAACAAGTAAAAATGGAGTCAAAAGTAGAACAACATTTAAGACGTTTAGTTGAAACTTATAATTTAACTTATGAATATGCTAGAGAACATTATAGTGAACCATTAGCAGATGAACAACAAGCACGTAATTTGGTACAACAATTACGTAGTGAAATTGAAGATTTAGGATTTGTAAATATTAATGCTATTGAAGAATTTGAAAATGAAAATGAACGTTATTTACGTTTAAAAACTAAACATGATGAATTACAATTAGCATCACAATCGTTGTTAACAGCCATTGATGAAATGGATAATGTTATGGTAACGCAATTTGATGAAACAATCAAAGCTATTAATATGGTATTGCCCGAAACATTTCAAACTTTATTTGGTGGAGGAACTTGTAGTTTACGATATACATCACCTGATGATATTTTAAATACAGGTGTGGAAGTGCTTGCTAATCCTCCTGGTAAAAGAATTAGTAATTTAAACTTATTATCAGGTGGTGAAAAATCATTAGTTGCATTAGCAGTATTATTTGCTATTTTAAAAGTCAAGCCGTTGCCATTGACAATATTAGATGAGGTTGAAGCACCATTGGATCCAGCAAATTTAGAGCGTTTTGCTAGATATGTTCGTAGTTTTTCACAATATACACAATTTATTATTGTTACTCATCGTCCAGGCACAATGGAAAATTGTGATGTATTATATGGGACAACTATGCAAAATCAAGGAATTACGAAAATGGTAGCCATTAAATTAGCAGATGCTAAAAAAATTATTGAAAGCGATAAATCAGTGAAAAATGTTAATTATGTCGTTTAAACTTTATGTTATATTAAAAATAAATTTATTAAAAACAGACCTATTTCATAGGTCTGTTTTTAATAAATTTAAGTATTATTATTTTTTTATTGTGATGAAACATTAACGATTCATGTTGGTGTTAAACCAACCATATCAATAACAACTCCATTACCATTATCATAGTCAGAAATTTGTCATATGTATCATTGTGCAATTAATATTGCTGCAACTGCACCAATTATTGGAGCTAATGCTGGTAAGGCAACACCTAGGACAGCAGAGACTGCTCCTATTCCCAAACCAATCGCATTATTTAATTTTTATGTAATGTATCATGATTTAATCCAATAACATGGTAAGCAAAATAATATTGACAATAGTTTTCGCCGCCTGCATATGTTGCTACGTTATTTTTTGTTAAATATTTTCAAACGTTATTTTCAGCAGTAATATTAGATAAATCAACATTACTTACTTTTTTTATATCTTGGTTTAAAATAGTATTAACAGCTTCTGTTTTTTGATTAGTCTTTAAGTTACTACTTAAATTTCCTACAGTTGTACCAAGTGTTAAAACACTTAGGGCAGTAATTAAATTTTTCATTTTAAACACCTTCTTTATATATATGTAATAAATTAAAAGGATATTTTGGATTAATAATAGTTTCTATAAATTTTAGGAATGATAATATTAATCCAAAACTTGGAAATATTTTCTATCCATCTTAATATTAACACTTTAAGTATTAATATACAAGGCAAGAAAAATCAGTAATATATTAATTAATATATTGTTATAATATTATTTTTAAATTTTGGTAATTTATTAGGATTAGTAATTCCTGAATAATTTGCAAAGTTACTATGTTCTCTTACTTTATTTACATTTCATTTTGAAAGGTCTTGGTTAAATTTTTTAGCACCATAAAACATAAAATTCATATATACTGCATTAGAAGTAATTCAATTTGAAATGTTTTGATTGATGAGGTTGCACCATAAAACATAAGACTAAAACGGTTTATATTAGAACCTGTTTAAAATCTTTTTAATAAAATTTAACTAAAACAAGGAATAATAATTTATAAGTAGGTATTTAATTAACATTTTATTTTCTTTTTCATTTTTTCGTTAAAAAGATTTTATCATTTGATGACTTATCGACTAAAAATCTATTTTTTATTATAAAATAACTATCATAATGTTCTTCTTATTAAAAATTAATCAAAAAAGATTTTAAACAGGTTCTTAGATACATTTCATGTTGAAAGGTCTTGATTGAATGAAGTTGCATTTGCAAACATAACAAAAGTACTTTTTACATTAGAAACATTTCAATTAGTAATATTACTATTAAATGAAGTGGCTCCATTAAATGTAAAATTCATATTTGTTATATTGGAAGTATCTCATGTTGAAAGGTCTTGATTGATGAGGTTGCACCTGTAAACATATTTTTTAAAGATGTGATTTCTGGTGGTAATTTGTCAGGTACTTTTTCAATTGTTCTTGGCATTCTAACAACTTGAATTTCTCCTAATATATTTTTATAAAATCCAATTTGAATAATTTCTTTACTATTTATCTTTGATAAGTCTTTTTCACTAGTTGTTATTTGTTTGCCATCTTTGTCAATATAAATTGTGTCTTGTTGAGTTTTATTTTGAATATAGTTAGTTGTAATATTATTTTTTTGTATAGTTGAGTTTAAGAAACTTGCTAAATTTCCTGTGGTTGTTGCAAATGTTAAAAGACTTACTGCTGTTAATAATGTTTTCATTATGAAAACCCCCTTTTTATTTTTTCCAATAACTTCTTAAATTTAAGAAGTTAACTACATTTTAGTGTTTTTAAAAATAAATGCAATTAACTATTTTTGTATATTTGTATTAATAACAAATTATGAAATACTACAATAACTATTATCTTTGTTTGTTGAATTTTGTTTATTTTGTGTATCATTAGCATTTATTTTATTAACATCTAATTTGTTCACTTGTCTACGTAATTAGTGTCCAATAAAGTGTAACCCATCCAATTTTTTTCTCTTTCTTTTAATAAATCTTGTGTGTAATATATATTAACTATTTCAGTTATTGATGGCATAATTTTAATTCCCCTTTATTTTTTTAAAATTAAAAATTCAATTACTTTAAAACTAAAGTTAATTATAAACTTATATTATGTAAGTTTATAATTGAATTATATATTTAAAATATATATTTTAAATATATTTTTGTACAAAATTAAAATTTAAATCTAAGTTATTAAACTTATTTCATTAGTTGTTATAATTGAAATATATTTAATATAATTTAGAGGGGTATTTATTATGGATTTTTATATTATACTTTGAATATTTTTAATATCATTAACTATTAATTTTATTTTCTTTATGATATCTTTTATTTTTAAAACTGCTATTTTAACTGATATTATTTATTGTTTAAGTTTTATTTGTTTAAGTGTGATCATCGTTGCGTGAAAGCAAAATTTTAGTCCTGTCCAAATTTCGTTGTTTGTTCTTTATAATATTTGAGCTCTAAGATTAGGTAGTTTTTTATTATTAAAAATTATTAAACATAAGGTTGAATATCGTTTTGATAAAATTATTATTAATTTTTGAAAATTTAGTATTTTTTCAATTTTACAAGGAATTTCAGTTTTTATGATTAGTATTCCTACGGTTTTTGCATTAAGTCTTGATATTGTTTATTTTAATAGTACATTTAATAATTACTTACTTATTTTTATTATGCTTGCTATTTTATTTTTAGTTATTGAGACAATTGCAGATTGACAAAAGTTTAGATTTTCCTTAAAGAAAAAACATGATTTTTTTTTATTAATTATGGTTTATGAAAAGATTGTCGTCACCCTAATTATTTAGCAGAAATTGGGTTTTGATATATGATGACAGCATTGTTTATTTGTGATTTATTATTTAAAAATATTAATAGTGATATAAATTATTTATTTCATTTATTATGATTATTAAGTCCGTTGTATTTTAATGTTGTAGTAATTAATATTACCGACATACCAATATGAGAAGTAAAACAATGACAAAGGTTTCACTCTAATGAAGATTATTACAAATATTTAAATGAAACTAGTTGTGTAATGTGTTATATCGGTAAAAAAGTTCCAATTAATAAAGTGAAAAAATTAATATATAAAAAATAAGAACATATGTTCTTATTTTTTATATATTAATTTATTAAATTCTTTTTATTGCACTATTAACAAAATCTTCATTTGGATCAAATTTAGTTTCGTTATTAATATTTCATAATTTTTCTTGCTCTGTTTTAGTAACTTTATTAGGCATTTGTATATCAAGAATAACATGTAAGTCACCACGTTTACTACTATTAGGGTAATAGAATCCCTGATTTTTTAAAGTAATTTTGTCACCGTATTGTAGTCCTAATGGTAATTTATGTTTAATTATTCCTTCAAAGGTAGGAATCATAATAATATTTCCCAAAATAATATCTAAGTAAGATACTGGTAATTTAATATACATATCACTACCTTGACGATCTAAGAAAGCGTGTCGCTTAATATTAATACCAACAAATAAATCGCCTTGAGTACCACCATTATGACCAATTTTACCTTTACCTTTAATTCTAATTTGTTGACCATCAAAAATACTGCGAGGAATATCAAATTCTAATTTTTGATTTTCAATATAATAGCGATGTCCTTTGCATTTTAAACATTTTTGACGAATAATTTTACCAAGTCCTTGACATTGGTTGCAAACACCTTGATGTCTAAACATACCTAATGGTGATTGTTGAACATATTCAAGAACTCCTTTACCTTTACATTTATCACATGTACTAATATCATTAGGAGTTCTAGCACCAGTTTCTTTACAATCCTTACAAGCAACATCAATGTTAATACTAATGGTCATTTTTTTGCCAAAGAATACATCACGATAACTAATTTCAACTTTTGTTAGGATATTATCACCTGGTGTTTTACCATTATAGCGTTGTTGTTGTCTTCTATTACCACCAAATAAGTCACCAAATGCCGAACTAAAGTCACCGAAACCACCAAAGCCACCGAAACCAGAAGAACTACCAACTCCGGGCATATCATGACCAAATTGATCATATTTTGCTCTTTCATTAGTATCAGATAAAACTTGATAAGCTTCACTTATTTCTTTAAATCGAGCTTCATCACCACCACTTGGTGAATCGGGATGATATTTTTTTGCAAGCGTACGAAACGCTTTCTTAATTTCATCTGGAGTAGAATTACGTGAAACTCCTAGAATTTCATAATAATCACGTTTTTTACTTGCCATTTTGTCCACCTCTAATTATTTTATTTAGTTGTTGCGTCAACATCAATAACATCATCATTTTTATTATCATCTTTTTTAATATGATCTGTTGGTTCTTGTTTTTGTTGGTTCATAAATTGTTGTGCAGCAGCAAATGCTTGTTTTAATTGTTCTAGTTTTTCTTTTAAATCATCATATTTTTTTTCATCTAGTGATTTTTGTAAGTCATCACGTAGTTTTTTCATTTCAGCAATTTGTGGATTTTCTGCTTCGCCTTCTTTTGCTGATTTAGTAACTTCAGCAGTCATTTTATCAATATCATAAATATAGGCTTGTGCTTGATTAGATAATTCAATTTCTTCTTTATGTTTTTCATCGTTTTCACGATTCTTTTCAGCATCTTGTACCATTTTTTCAATTTCGTCTTTACTTAAAGTACCACTATTGCTAATAGTAATTTTTTGTTCTTTATTAGTTTTTAGATCTTTAGCACTAACAGATACAATACCATTAACATCGATATCAAAAGTAACTTCAATTTGTGGAACACCTCTTGGTGCTGGTTCGATACCACTTAATTGGAAACGACCCAGTGAATGATTATCTTTGGCTAGTGGACGTTCTCCTTGTAAAACACTAATATCAACAGCGGGTTGATTATCTTCAGCAGTTGAAAAAACTTGTGACTTTTTAGTAGGAACAGTAGTATTACGAGAGATTAATGGCGTCATTACTCCTCCTAAAGTTTCAATACCTAATGATAAAGGAGTTACATCTAATAGTAAAACGTCAGTAACATCACCCGATAATACTCCTCCTTGAATAGCAGCACCTAAAGCTACTACTTCATCAGGGTTAACACCACGATGTGGTTCTTTACCAATTTCGTTTTTAATAACTTCTTGCACAGCTGGGATTCTTGTTGAACCACCAACTAAAATAACTTCATCAATTTCATTTTTGCTTAATTTAGCTTCTTTTAAGGCATCACGAACAGGAGCAATAGTTCTTTCAACTAGTGATTTTGTTAGTTCATTAAATTTGGCACGTGTTAATTTTTCATTTAAATGTAATGGACCTGAGGCATTCATTGAAATAAATGGTAATGAAATATCAGCTTGTACTACTCCTGATAAGTCTTTTTTTGCTTTTTCAGCAGCATCTTTTAAACGTTGCATTGCCATTTTATCTTTTGATAAGTCAACACCATTACTTTTTTTGAATTCACTAACTAAATGTTGAACAATTAAGGCATCAAAGTCGTCACCACCAAGTTTGTTATCACCACTAGTTGATAATACTTCAAATGTTCCACCTGCTAATTCTAGAACTGAAACGTCAAATGTTCCACCACCTAAGTCAAATACTAAAATTTTGTGATCTTTATCTTGTTTGTCTAAACCATAAGCGATGGCAGCAGCAGTTGGTTCGTTAATAATTCTTTCTACTTTTAATCCTGCAATAATTCCTGCATTTTTAGTAGCTTCACGTTGTTCATTGTTAAAGTAAGCAGGAACAGTAATAACTGCTTTTGATATTTTTTTACCTAATTTTGATTCAGCAAAAGTTTTAATAGTGCGTAAAATTTCTGCAGATACTTCTTCTGGTTTACGTGTTTTAGTAGCGGCTTTAACTGTTTCTTTAGTTCCCATAATTCTTTTAATTGAACTAACAGTATTATCTGGATCAGTAATAGCTTGACGTTTAGCAACTTCACCAACCATAATTTGACCATCTTTGTAAGCAACAACTGATGGTGTTGTTCTTCCACCTTCGGCATTTTCAATAACTTTTGGCTTATCACCTTCCATTACGGCAACACATGAATTAGTTGTTCCTAGATCGATTCCTAAAATGATTTCTTTATTTGTTGTTTTATTTGTAGACATAATATTTTCACTCCTTAATTTTTCTTTGTTTCTGTTTTTTCTTCTTTAGTTTGAAAAACTTTAACTTTAGTAGTGCTAATGACACGATTATGCAATTCATAACCATTAGCTATAACTTCAACAATAGTATTATTTTTTACATTTTGATAAGCATTGTTTGTATTATCATTAATAATTTCTACTGCCTCATGTTGGTGAGAATTAAATTGATCTCCAACTTTAGCAGTAATTTCTTTTAAACCTTCTTTACCAAGTGCTTTAATTAATTCTTCATAGATAAATTTAAAACCAACTAGGAAATTTTGAACAGCTGCATTATCAGTTTTAAAGTTTAGTGCTCGTTGGAAATTTAATAAAGTATGAACTAAATCTTTAATAATTTTTTGGTTAGCATATTTAATGTGTTCTTTATTTTGAATTTCTAATTCTTTAATGGTATTTAATCTAGTAGCTAGCATTAATTGCTTTTGTTGTGAATTAATTTTATTAAGTTCTGTTGTTAATTCTTTAATTTTTGTTTCTAATTCGATTTCTTTATTTAATGATATTTTTTCTTCTTCGACACTTACTGGTGTTTCAGTAACAGGAGTTGAAATAGTTGTAGCTTTAGTTTCTGTTGCTGATACTTTATCAATGTTATCTTTTTTAGCTTTTGTCATTTTATCATCTCATTTCTATTTAAAGTTTTTAATCAATGTTTGATTAATCCAATTTAGAATTTCAGTTAGTTTTTCATATTCTAAACGTTTAGGTCCAACAATTGCAATTTGTCCTTGTTCACCATCATGAACTTTAAAAGTAGTAGTAATCATTGCCATATCGTTATTTTCATTACCCAGTTCTTCACCAATTTTAATTTGTAGTTGATTATTATTTAATTCATCAAAATACATTCATGGTGATTGTGATTCAATGAATTTAATAATTGTTTTAACCTTATTAATATCATTAAATTCAGGATTTTCTAACATATATTGAACACCGTGTGTTGTTGATAGTGGTCGTGAGAAATTAATTAAAGTGTTAACAAATCCTTGAATAATATATTCTGATTTTTGTACTTGTTGTTCAAGGATTGGTTTTAATAAATTTACTTTCTCACTAATTTCACTAATTTTAGTACCAATTAATCTGGTGTTAAAAATATCAATGGCAATTGATAAATCGGTTAATGATGTTTCTTGAATATTAAACATTTTGTTTTGAACATGACCATTACTAGTAATACAAATTGTTAAAGCATTATCATTACTAATCGGTATTAATTCAATTTTTTTTAAAGTATCTTCATTAATATTAGGACCAGTAACAATACTAATCAAATTAGTCATTTCACTTAAAATACTACTAGTTTTATTTAATACTTCGGTAATTACTAAGTTACGGTTATTAAATACTTCTGCTATTTTTTTCTTCAAGATTTCTAGTTCTTGATGTTCACCCATATTCATTAAATTATCAACATAATAGCGATAACCTTTTGTTGAAGGAATACGACCACTAGAGCTATGTGCTTTTTCTAATAATCCTAATGTTTCTAATTCAACACATTCATTACGAATAGTAGCACTAGAAAAATTAATATTGTTATTATTTTCTAAAATAGTTTTGCTACCAATTGGTAATCCTGTTTTAATATATTTTTCAACAATGATTTTTAAAATTTGTGATTGTCTGTTACTTAACATTGTTCACCACCTTTTTTAGCATTCATTAACATTGAATGCCAATACTTATATAATTATAACTGAGAGTGTAATAATATCAAGACTTAATTGAATTTTATTTTTTTACTGAGAATAAACATATTGTCTTTATTGATAGTAATTACCATTCGTTTGTGGGGTATTAGTTCTTCTTTAATAATAGCTTGTGCGATAATAGTTTCAATATAGTGTTGAATATAGCGTTTAATCGGTCGTGCGCCATATTCTTCATCATAAGCATCTTTTAGTATTTTATTAACTACTTTTGATTCATAAGATAATTGTAAATTTTTTTCTTGTCTTAATCGCAATAATAAAGTATCTAATTCTTTAATAATAATTTCTGTTATTACTTTTTTACTTAATGGATTGAAGATAACAATTTCATCAATTCGATTAATAAATTCTGGTCGAAATGATTTTTTTAAGATATTTACTTGCTCTTTGCTGTTATCTTTACCACTTAATAGTTCTTGTGAACCAAGATTTGAAGTCATAATAATTATTGTGTTTTTAAAGTCAATTAAGAGACCATGACTGTCTGTAATTCTACCTTCATCAAGAATTTGTAATAAAATATTTAATACTTCAGGATGGGCTTTTTCGATTTCATCAAAAAGAATGATACTATAAGGATTTCTTCTTACTTTTTCGGTTAATTGTCCACCGTTTTCATAACCAACATAGCCAGGAGGTGAACCTAGTAATTTGCTAACTGCGTGTTTTTCCATAAATTCTGACATATCAATACGAACCATATTTTTTTCGCTATCAAATAAAATATCAGCTAAGGTTCTAGCAACTTCAGTTTTTCCAACACCGGTTGGACCCAAGAAAATAAATGAACCAATTGGGCGATTGGGATCTTTAATGTCAGCACGAGCTCTAATTAAAGCATCGCTTACCAACTGTAGGGCATTACTTTGACCTTTAATTCTCGTATTTAAAGTTAAGGGTAATTTTAATAATTTTTCTTTTTCAGTTGCTAATAAACGAGTAACAGGAATACCAGTTCATTTTGCAACAACTTTTGCAATATCTTCACTAGTAACATCTTCACGTAGTAAAGGATTATCTTTTTTTATATTTTCACTATCTTTAAGTTCTTTTTCTAAGTTGGGAATAATACTATATTGTAGTTCACCAGCTTTTGTAAAATTACCTGATAATTGATACAATTCTAATTCTGATTTAGCATTTTCTAATTTATTTTTTAAACTAGTAATATGGTCTAATGCTGACTTTTCTTTGATTCATTTATCTTCTAATTGTTGTAAAGTATTTTTTTTAGTTTTTAATTGTTTATCGACTTCAATTAGTCTTGTTTGCGAGTTTTCATCTTTTTCTTTGCTTAAGGCTGCTTGTTCAATTTTTAATTGTAAGACTTTTCTTCTTATATCATCTAAATCACTAGGAACCGAAGCAATTTCAGTTTTAATACTAGCACAAGCTTCATCAATTAAGTCAATTGCTTTATCAGGTAAGTAACGATCATTAATATATTTATTAGATAGATACACAGCTTCTCTTAATGCACTATCATGAATTTTTACACCATGATAAGCTTCAAAACGTTCTTTTAAACCACGTAAGATAGCAGTTGTATCTTCTGTTGTTGGTTCTTTAATAATCATCTTACGAAATCTTCGTTCAAGGGCTGCATCTTTTTCAATGTATTGACGATATTCGTCAAGTGTTGTGGCACCAATACAACGTAGTTCACCACGTGCTAACATTGGTTTTAGTAAATTAGAAGCATCCATTGAACCTTGTGTTCTACCAGCACCAACAATTAAATGTAGTTCATCAATAAATAAAATAATTTTTCCATTAGAATTTTTAATTTGGTTAATAACCGCTTTTAATCGTTCTTCAAACTCACCTTGGAATTTAGCGCCAGCAATTAGTGCTCCCATATCTAGTTCATAAATAATTTTATCTTTTAAGTTACTAGGAACATCACCACGAACAATACGTTGGGCTAAACCTTCAATAATAGCAGTCTTACCAATACCAGGTAAACCGATTAAGACGGGGTTGTTTTTAGTTTTTCGTGAGAGTATTTCTTCTACTTTACGAATATCTTCATCACGTCCAATAATAGGATCCATTTTTCCTGTTTTAGCTTGTACAATTAGATTACGAGCAAATTTATCAAGAATTTTAGGATCATTACTATAGTTAGGGATTTCATTTAATTGCATAATGTCACTCCTCTTTTTAGCACTATAATTACTTGATTGCTAATCATATTAATATACTAACAAATAAAATTAGCAGTTTCAAGTAGTAACTGCTAATTTTATATTTAATTGAATTAGGGATAAGTATTTTCAATTAAAGAAACTTAATATAATATTAATATTTGTGATAGATCTTGTAGGTATTTTAGATCTTAAATATATATTTCTCGTGTAAATAATATATATCATATTTTTAAAAGAATTGATATACTAATTACATAATTGCTAGATAAAAATAAATAATAGTAATTTAATAACTTTTAAATATTAAATTTATAAGGAAATATTATGAAACAATTTAAACAAAAATTAATTTTATTACTTAGTGCTAGCAGTTTATTAGTAACCTCAGTATTAAGTATTAGTTTTAATAATAAAAATCATCAAACTAGTAATAGTAAAGTTAGCGGCTTTCATATTACTGTTAAGTCATCAAATCGTAACTTAGTTAATAGTATTAAATCTTGAAATAATGATTCACAATATTTATATAATAATGTTAAAAGTACACCATTAAATGTTAATTTTGATAGTTATGATCAAATTATTAATAATGATTGAACACATAGTAATATTGAAACCAATGATATTATTAATGATCAAGGTTATAGTCAATTAAAAAGTATTATTAATGATAATAGTAGTTATTTTAAAAATGCACAAGGTTTTCTTACTGCGGGTGCTTTTGGTCATACTTTTAATGAAAAAAGTAATAATTTAATTTTACAATATCATCAAACAATTAAAGAAAGTATTGATGCAGGACTTTTTGCAACAATATATGAAGCAAGTGACATTAATACTTTAATGGAAGTTCCATATAATTTACAACCAAGTACTAATTTTCAAAAATCTAATTTTGAAACGCGTGCTAAAATATTTCCAATTGGACCATTTGCAAATACTAAGGATAGTTTTAGTAATGAAATATTTGTTTTTTATGTGCATCCTCCTTTTAAAAAATCAGGATTAGAAATTTCTATTAATAATGAAAACAGAGAAATGAAAAAAAATGTTAAAACTAATAGTAATAAAACTTTTGACTATGCTATTTTAAACCAAGATTATAGTAAAAATAAGCCCACTATATATAATGTTAAATGAAACGATAGTGATGGTAGTACTGTTTTAAGACAAGAAACACTTACTATTAATAGTTCTATGCCAGACATTCAAGTTATTAATGAAAAAGAAGTTAATTCTTCATTAATTCATCAATATTTTATTAATGATGAAAAAAATAGTAATTTACAAATGATTGCTTTTAGTCAAATTAAATCAGAAGCTGTTATTACTGCTAATGTTAGTGAAGATAAATGAATATATCAGCGTGTTGATGATAATCTTGTTCCACAAGAAGAAAAGGTAACACCTATTTCAAATCAACCATTAAAAACATATCAATCTGAAGAACATACTATTTATTTATTACAAAGAATAGTAAATGATAAAGTTGATAGTTCTTCAAGACAATATTTAAATATTTATAATATTAATCCTTTATCAACTAAGCTTTCTGGTTTTACTAATTTTGCTAATAGTCAATCTGGTATTGATTTTAATCAGTATTTACAAGAAACCACTAATATAGATTGTGCAATTGATGTACTAAATCCAGGTCAATTACGTTATTGATTATTGTTTTATGAGCACGATTTAATTACTCATTTATATGCTAATGTTAAACATGATGAAAAAAATAAAAATAACCCTTTTGCCTTACCAGAAATAAAACTAAAAACGACAACTTTAATTATGGATGGGTTACACTTTATTGGACACTAATTACGTAGACAAGTGAACAAATTAGTTAAAAGAAAGGAAATATAATTATGGTCAATATTAACTCATATAATGATGAATTTAAAAAACAAATAGTATCTTTATATCAAAATGGCAAATCAGTATCTTGCCTTGCTAAAGAATACAACGTTACAAGAGCAGCTACTTATAAATGAATTAAGCAATTTACAAATTCAGGCAGTTTTAAAACTAAAGATAATCTTTCGGATTTAGAAAAACAATTAATTCAAGCAAATAAAGAATTAAAACAATTAAGAATGGAGAATGATATTTTAAAGCAAGCAGCACTAATAATAGGCAGAAAGTAGAGATTATTACAAATAATAAATCTAAATATAAAATTCGTCCAATTTGTCGTTTTTTAAAACTTTCTAAATCAACATATTATTTTAATTTAAAGAAAAAAGAAGATAAAATCAAAAATAATATGTATGATGAAGCTGTTATTAGTGCTTTTAAACAAAATAAAGAAGTTTATGGAACAAGAAGATTAAAAGTCAGTCTAGAAAATAAAGAAATTTATTTATCACGCAAAAAAATTAAAGAAATTATGAATCAGCATAATTTAATATCAAAATACACTAAATTATCATTTAAAAATCATCATAACAAAGTCAATGATAGCCAAATAAGCAATCTTGTGAATAGAAACTTTAATAATAGGCTTAAAAATGAAGTTATTGTTAGTGATTTAACTTATGTTCAAGTTAATGGTAAGTGAAACTATATTTGCTTATTAATCGACCTATTTAACCGCGAAATTATTGGACATAGTGTGTAGGTACTAAAAAAGATGCATCATTAGTATATCAAGCATTTATGCAATCAAATCGCTGTTTAAAAGATATTCAAATATTTCATAGTGATCGCGGTAATGAATTCAATAATAAAACTATTGATAAACTTTTATTAGCATTCAATATTACCCGTTCTTTAAGCAAAAAAGGTTGTCCTTATGATAATGCTGTTGCTGAAGCAACTTTCAAAACTTTCAAAACTGAATTTATTAATGATAAAAATTTTACATCATTAATCCAATTAAAATTAGAATTATTTGATTATATCAATTGATACAACAACATACGAATCCACAGCACTTTAAACTACCTAACTCCAGTTAAATATCATGAAAAAATGTCTACCAAAAAATAGTCCTAAAAAGGGTTGCCATTCCAGAATTATATTATAGAAGAGGATAAGTATGGAAAATAAAAACCAAGAAGTTAATTTTGAAAATAATAGTGAAAATACATTTCCAAGAACTAAGTTTTTGATAAGTGTTGGCTATTTAATAATACAAGTATTAATTCCAGGAATTATTCTTTTTTTTACTACTAGTACTGATTTTACTTTTACTTTTAAATTACCTTTTTGAATAATGGTACTTTCTAGTTTAAATTTAATCATATTTACTTTTATTATAACCTTTATTACATATAAGTTAAAATTACATCAATTAGATCAATTTACATATAGTATTCCATTTGCTTTTGTTTTATCATTATTTTATTTGTCAGGATACTTTTTAACTCCTCAACAAATTTTAATACGTTTTATTATTTCAATCGCTGGTGCTGTTATTGGTATTTTTTTAACGAGTATTATTTTATTATTAGTATTAAGAAAAAAACAAAAAAAAATCATATATTAAGTTATAATAAGTGATATAAATCTAAAAAAATAAAACGAAAAAAAGGCGCGTAATATATGTTACACACCTTTTTAAATATATGTTTTTTATTTACTGTATAAAAATTATTCAATATCTAATTCTCATACATTTGTAATTGTTCCAGCAAATAGTTTTTTATCAACTATTAATGATGAATATACTGAAGCATTTAATTCATATTTGTTTTTTACTTGACTAAAGCTTGAATCATGTTCATAAACATTATTATTATCAGTGGTAGCATATATTTTGTTATTTAAATCTTCTATTGATAAAGAAAAAATTTTACCATCTTTCAAATTAATTTTTTCTGTTATTTCATTTTTGATTAAATCATACTGATAAATTTTGTCTTCTGTTGCTAATATTAATTCAGTATCAGATAGTGCTTTAATATCAAAAATAATATTACTTTTATTTTTAAAATCATATTTTAATTTATGGGTTTTAGTTTCTAAATCAATTTCTCATAATTTTCCTTCACTAGTGCCAGCGTATATTTTATTTTCTGTAATTTTAACTAGGGCATTTACATCACCTCAATCGTCAAAACGATATTTTTTAGTATTACCAGTATTAATATCTAATTCATAAACATTACCAATACCAGTACCAACATATAACTTATCTTTTGAACCTTCAATTAAAGTTTTAGAATCATACTTATCACCAAATCCAATGAATTTCTTTTCTGCAGTTTCAGTTTCTAAATCAATTTCTCAAATTGTATTTGTTATTGTACCAACATATACTTTACCATTTGATGCTTTAATTAAACTATTTATACGTTCTTCATTTAATTGATATTTATTGATTTTTGTATTATTAGTAAAATCAATCTCTCAAATATTTCCGTTCTCTGTTGCAGCAAATATTATACTATCTGAGATTTGAAGAAATTTATTTATTTTTCCATCATTTAATTTATATTTATTAGAAATTTGACCTTCACCTATGATAATTGTTAGAACCTGTTTAAAATCTTTTAGAGAAATAGGGTAAAATGATTATATATTTTAAGATAAGAGGTATATATGCGTAAAAATTATCCTAGTAATGTTAGCAAAGAGCAATTTGAAAATATAAAATCAATTTTAGAAAATACTAAAAAGAGAACTAAACCAAGAAGCTTAGATTTATATGAAGTATTTTGTGCAGTTTTATATGTATTAAAAAGTGGTTGTCAATGAAGAATGTTACCAAAAGATTTTCCAAAATGACAAATTGTATATTATTATTTTCAAGTTTGAAGTAAAAATAATGGTAAAGAACCTAGTGTATTACAATTAGTTTTAAAAAAAATTAGTCATGGCATTTCGTATCAATAATGGTAGAAAAGAACAAACTAGTTTTTGTATAATTGATTCACAAAGTGTTAAAAATACAGATACTACTGAAAATAAAGGTTATGATGCTGGTAAAAAGATTTCAGGAATAAAGCGTCATATTGCTGTTGATTCTCAAGGTTTACCACATGCAATTTACATAACCACAGCAGAAAAAACAGATCGTAACAGTGCTATAATAATGATTGAAAATGAAAAAGAGAATCTTTCTGCAGTTCAAAAAATACTAGTAGATGCTGGTTATACTGGTGGAAAATTTGCTTCTAAAATTAAAACAATTATAAATGCAAATGTTGAAGTTATAAAACGTAATGAATTACATTCTTTTGTAGTATTACCAAAAAGATGAGTTGTAGAACGAAGTTTTTCATGATTAGAAAAATGCAGAAGATTATGAAAAAATTGTGAAAAAAAATTAAATACTAGCTTACAAATGGTTGTTCTTGCCTTTATTTCAATTTTATTGAAAAGATTTTAAACAGGTTCTTAGATTAGTAGTTAAATTTTTAAATGAATCATAATTATAATTAATTTTTGCATCAATAGAACCACTAACTGTGAAGTCTTCATCTTTTAAATCAATTTCTTTATTATTAGTAATTTTGTTTAATGAAAATAAATTATTTTTAAAAGAATTTTTAATTTCAGAAATTAATGAATTTTTAATAAATTCAGCATTAATTGAATCATTTAATTCCATTACTGAACTTTGAAAATTAACTTTTTTTGTATATTTTGTTTCATTAATAGCATCAACAATTTTTTCAGAAGAAGCATTAATATTAATTATTAATAAAGTTTCTTTATTTTTAATTTCTCCATAATTAAAAATGATTTTAGCATTAATTGTACCTCATTTATCTAAATCTTCTTGTTTTAAATCTTCTCCATTATTAATAATTTTATTAAATTTAAAATCTTCGAATTTAAAAGCATTTTTAATATCATTATTTTTTATTTCATTTTTAATAAATTCAGATTTATTAATTTTTTTATTGATAGATTCTAAGCTATCTTTCATTGTTATATTAACTGTATATGTAGTTTCACTAATAGCATCAACAATTTGTTTATCTGAATATTTTACACTGATTTTTAAATCAACAAATTGATTTTTAATTTTTCCATAATTATAATTAATTTTTGCATTAATAAGTCCTATTTTTTTAAAATCATTATTATTAATTTCTTCATTTTTTTCATTTATAATTTTATTTAATGAAAATAAATCATTATTAAAATTTTTTTGATTAATTTCATCTAATGAATTTTTAATAAATTCTGAACTAATGTTTGTTTTTAATTCATCTATAGTACTATTAATTATAATATTATCAAGTGAATAATTAGTTTGATTAATTGCATTTACTATTTTTTGATCATTATTTTTTTGTTTTTCTTTTATTGCACATGATGCAATACTTAAAGACATTGGTAATACAACAGTTAATACACCAACTGTTGCTAGCATTTTTTTGTAACTTAATTTTCTTTTCATCTTTCATCACTCCAAAGTGTTATTATATTTCTTTTATATTTGAATTTCAACACTTAAAAAGGAATGAGTTAAATTGAATATCAATTATATTTTCATTCCTAAATAATGTTTTAATGTTTTAATTTACTATTGATCAGTTTACATTAGTTTTAATTTATATTGATTTGTTGAAGATTTTTTTTGTGAATTTAGTGAATTTGCTTCTTTTTTTATTGAAGAAAAATCTTGAATTTTATTTACTTTTTTCTTGATTTTATATCCTTGTTTCAATATTTGATATTCTGGTCTAGATTTTACATAATTACTACCTTTATCAACAATATATTTGCCACCTTTAGCAATTACAATACCACCAGCAGTTGCTTCTAATGTATTCATTAATGATGCTTCTGGATTTAATATTGCATTTAATACACCAGCACCAGCACCACAAATTAATGATGTTCCAACTTTAGTTTTATTTTTATCTTTATGTTTTATGGATTTTTTAATTTGATAACCCGCTATTCCTCCGGCTACAGCACCAATCGCAATGTCGGTAACAGGTAGTGGATTTGTTCATGAAAGACCATCAATTGCTCCTAATCCAGCACCCAATCCACCAAAAATCATTGGTAAATAATCAATTGTTTCATTAACGATATTTTTATCTTTAGCCATTTCTTTTAATCTTCCTTTCTAAAAACAAAAAAACTCATTTACTTTTTAACAAGTAATGAGTTAAAAACTTATATTAAGTTTAGAAAAATAATATCATAATTTTAATAATAATTATAAAAAAATATTAATTACATAATTCAGTGTAGATTAATTATAGTTACATTAATTATTAAATATTAAAGATATATTTTTTATTTTCTTTTTTTAGTAATTTTTATATTTAAATTATGTGTATAATTCTAAATTTTGTATTGCTTTTAATAAAAAATACTTTATAATATTAAAGACTGTTTATGCAGTTTCAACCGCTCTACTTTAGGTTAACAAGTGATTTATTCCACCTATAAGGCGAGTCTAAACTGGAGGTAATAAGAAAAATGTTTGTAGTTATTCAAACAGGAGGAAAACAAATTAATGTTTCCTATGGTCAAGAAATTTTTGTTGAAAAACTTGTTGGCAAAGCTAAAGATAAAATTATTTTTGACAAAATATTGATGATTGATCAACAATTCGGTAAACCTTTCCTAAAAGGTGCTGAAGTTCATGGTGAGATTATTAAACAAGATAAATCAAAAAAGATTCGAGTGTTTAAATATAAACCTAAGAAAAATTCAAAAACAATGTATGGACACCGTCAGCCATATACAAAGGTATTAATTACTGATATTTTACTTGCTGGTAAAAGTCTTGTTGATAAGAAGGCAGAACAATCAAAACCAGTAATTAAAGATGAAGTAAAAAAAGAAGTAATTTCTGAAGTAGTAACTCCTATTATTAAAGAGCCAAAATCAGTAGTTAGTAAAGTAAAAAAAGAACTTACAAAAGAAAAAGTTGTTAAAACTAAATCAGTTGTTAAGGATAATATTACAGAACCAGATAACACTAAAACTGTTGTTAGTGAAGGTAATTTAAAAACTATTTTTGATCATAAAAATATGACTGTTAAAGTTGTTAAAGATGATGATGAAAATAATAAAAAATAATTTAAGGTAATATCAAATTATGGTTAAAGTTACTTATAATTACCAAAATAGTAACATTGTAGAAGTTATAATTACTGGTCATGCTAATTTTTCAAAAATTGGAAATGATATTGTTTGTGCAGGGATTTCAGCCATTGTTATTGGTACATTAAATGCACTTCATGAACTTGATAATAATCAAGTTCAAGTAATTAATAATACTGCTGGATTAGTTAAACTTAAAGTTGCTAGTTTCACTAATAATAGTCAAATCATTTTAAAAACAATGCTTTGACAATTAAAAACTATTAAAGAACAATATCCAAAATATATTAACATAAAGGAGGTGTAATTATGTTTTATAAATTAAATTTACAATTATTTGCTTCAAAAAAAGGAGTGGGTTCAACTCGTAATGGTCGTGATTCACATTCTAAACGTTTAGGTGCTAAAATTGGTGATGGACAAAGTTTAAAAGAGGGAACAATTATTTATCGTCAACGTGGAACTAAAATTCACCCTGGTGAAAATGTAGGACGTGGTGGTGATGATACCTTATTTGCTTTAAAATCAGGAATTGTTAAGTATACTATTTTTAAAAAAAATAAAACACGAGTTTCAGTTATACTTGATAAAAAGTAAAAATAAATTTTTAATAATAAAAACCTATTTTCAATGCTATCATATTTTGAAGATAGGTTTTGTTTGTTTATTTTATGTTTAATGATATGATAGGAGAAAATAATGAAACATATTACTTTAATAATTACTGGTAGTATTGCAGCAAACAAAGCCTTAATTTTATTAAAACAATTAAAAAAAGAATTTTTAGTTGATATTATTTGTACTAAAAGTTCTTTACATTTTCTAGAAGATAAAACATTTTCTTATTATTCTGAAATGTTTGAACAAGAATCATATGTTAAAGGAGATTTAATTACTCACACTAATTTAGCAATTAAAACAAATTTAATTGTTGTTTATCCTGCTACTATGAGTTTTATTAGTAAAGCAAATTTAGCAATTGCTGATAGTTTAGCATTATCAGTATTTTTAGCTTCCAAAGCAGAAAAGATATTATTTCCAGCAATGAATCATAATATGTATCACAATCAAAGTTTTCAAAAAAATTTATTAGAATTATCTAATTTTGAAAATATTACTATTATTCCTCCAGATTCAGGAATGTTAGCCTGTAAGATGATTGGTGATGGACGGGTTAAAAGTTCAGATAATGCATTAACAATAATTAAAGATTTTTTTAAAAAAAGTATTGATTTATCTAATAAAAAAATTTTAATTAATATTGGTCGTACTAGAACTTATATTGATCCAATTCGTTATATTACTAATAATTCTTCAGGAAAAATGGGTAAAGCATTAGTAGATGCTTTTCTTAAAACTAACGCTAAAGTAGTATTAGTTGCAGGTGATTGTGATTTTGAAATTAAATCGCAAAAAAACCTAACTATTATTGAAGCAAATACTAATGAAAAAATGTTCTTAGCAATGAAAGAAAACTTTGATAATGCTGATATTGTAATATGTGCTGCTGCTTTAAATGATTATAAAGTAAGTAAATATATTCGTAATAAAATAATTAAAAATAAAAACGAAAATTTATCTTTATCACTGATTGCTAATATTGATGTATTGGCATTTTTAGGTAAGCAGAAAACAAAACAAGTTTTAATTGGTTTTGCTGCTCAAGAATTTAATGATAAAAATCTTGGTATCGAAAAAATGAAAATTAAAAATTGTGATGGTATTTGTATTAATAATATTAGTGTTATGGGTAAAAATGAAACAGAAATTAATTTTTATTTTAAAAATAATAATTATAATTTAATTGGTTCAAAAGTGGAAGTTGCTAAGCAGATAGTTGATATTATAAGTAAGAATATTTTAAATTATTAATATAATAAAAATAGAATTTATTGCTTTAATATTTTTTCCTAACAATAGATTATTTTAAAAAAATATTTATATAGCTAACTTTATTATAAAAAGGTAATGTTTAGTTGGTTGTTCAACAGCTATTATTTTAGTAGTAGATGTAGTAGTTTGATAATTAGTAGTGGGGTAGTACATATAGTTTGAATCCATAGGTTGTAAATATTGATATTCATTATCAAAATTATTACTAAAGAATTTGATACAGCAGTTTCATAACATTTTCTTTTTTCCTTTTCTTTTTAAATATTTGAACACTATCTAAAACTAAATAATTGCATTATTTAATTTTAATAGTTTATAATTATAATAATAGCAAAGTTTATTTAAAGGTGAATATAATGTTACGTAGTAGTAATATTTTAAAAATTAATAGTATTAATAATTTTGAACAATTATTTATTTTTTTTGGTTTACCAGTTCTTTTTTTACTTTTAATTATGAAATTAACTTTTTTAATTACTATTAATTTTCATAAAAATAGTATTAATAATAAAAAAATATTTAATAAAACGAAAATCATTATTCTTCAATTTAGTTTATGATTTTTAGCACAATTTTGTTTATTTTTATTACCAGTTCAAGAAATGGTAATTAATATTAATTTTTTAGATTTAGAAAGTTTACCAATGCTATCATTGATTTCGATTTTACATTTATTTATTTGTTTTAGTTTTTTAAGCCGTAATAATAATCAAATTATGAAAGTGATGCGTTTTACTATTTTGTCAATTATTATAATTGCTATTATTTTACAATTTAATTTTACTATGATTAAAATATCATTACCATCAATAAATAACTTTATTTCAGTACTAATTTTAGTGTTCTTTTACTATTGATTAGGTTTCTTTTCATGAAAAATGTTTAGTGATAATTTATTTACAATTTTTAATTTAATTAAAAAAACTTGAGTAACATTATTTAGTAATTCTTCATTACCCAATATTATTAATAAACAATTTCCAGTAAAAGCATATACTAAAACTAAAATTATCATTTTAACATGGCAATTTAAAAAACAAATGTTTACTAATTTTGACCACCAAGTTTCTATTACTGATAATAATAAAAAACTTTTAATTGCTATTTTTAAGAAGAATTTAACTTATTTTTTAAGTGCCCAATTAACACTACTTATTACTAAAACTATTCAAGATTTAAAAACTTTAATTAATGGTTGAAAAATGGCTTTAATTCAATAACTTTTTTTGTTTTAAAATTTAAAAGAAAGGAAGAACGAATATGAAAAAACAATCATTTTTGCTTTTTAAAAATGCGTTTAAACAAGCATTTCGTAATAAAATTCAATTAGTTGGTTTAATTGTTTTAGTATTATTATCATCAACTATTTTTTCATTAATGCAAACAAGTTTAGCAAGAATTTCTGATGAATATTCAACATTAGTTGCAAAATCTAATTTACATGATTTTGTTATTGATTTATCTAATACTACTCCAAAAACTATTTCTAATAAAATCTCAACATCAACAACTGCTGTTGATGAAAAGAATGATTTTGATATTAACAATATTGCAAATGATGCTGGTAATGAATTTATATGAGATCGTGTTGAAGGCAGAACTATGCAATTAGATAATAATAGTAATCCTAGAATTTTAAAAATATTAACTTATAATCAAGATGCTCGTATTGATAAATTAATCATTAGTGATGGTTATCAAATAGGAGATAGTAATAATCCAGATAAAACTCCAAGTTGAAAACAGGTAGTTATTAATAAAGAATTTGCTCAAAAAAATAATTTGCATATTAATGATACAATTCGTGTGCAATCAGATCAATTAGGAAGTAGTTTAAAAGTTTCAAGATATGATTTAAATGATGCTGCTTATAGTAGTTATAATTGATTAAAAATTGTTGGATATGGTGTATCTGCTGATTTCACAACCCCAATTATTGATCAAACTACACCAATTCCAAATAAAACTCGTGAAGGTTTATTATACGTTGATCCAATGCAATTTGGTTTAAGTAAAAGGTTAGAAAAAAATAATTATATTTGATCATATGATAAAGCTAATGAAAAAATCACAATTTCTTCTGATAATGATCGCGAAATTTATTTTGTTGGAAAATCAACAATAGGTAAAATTAATGATATTAAATTAATTTCACAAAGTTTAAGAAGTAAATATATTAATACTATTGATTCTGATGCTGCTTTAGTATATAAGTTAGGAAATAATAAGTATACGTTTAATAATCGTACTGCTACTTTGAATGCAACTATTATTGGATTTAAAAGTTTATTAATTGGTTTATTGTTAATTGTTTTAATTATTACAGGAATTACAGTAATATTAATTACTTATAAAAATATTGATAATTCACGAACACAAATTGGAATTTTAAAATCATTAGGTTATAGTAATATTAAAATTTTAATTACATCTTTAGCTTATCCAATGGTAGCAGCACTTATTGGTACTATTTTAGTGTTTTTACCAGCAAGTGGTTTACAAGTAATTATAGTTCAAACATTTGCCAACTATTTTAATCTAGATTTTGGTCATTTTATTTTTAATGGTTTAGGATTTATATATTGTTTAATTTTAATATTTGGTTTTTTATCAATTATTGCATGAGTTATTAATGCTTTAACAGTTATTAAAAAACCAATAGATTTAATTAAAAACGAATCAGCTACTGTTAATTCTCGCTTTAGTCGAATTATTAAAACAAAAAGTATTAATCGTGGATTTTTAACAAGATTCCGTTTATCACTATTTACATCATCAATTGGAAAAATGGCAGCAGCATCATTAACTATGTTTTTAGGAACAACTTTAATGACAACATCTATTATTGGTCCAAAAATTATGGCTGATAATAAATTACTTTCTTTTACTGGTATGAATTATCACTCCTTAGTTGAATATGACATTCCGACTTATAATTCTCCATATAGTTTTTATAAAACTTATAATCCAAATAATAAAGATGATTGAACTTATACTTCTACTGTTGATAGTACTACTGGTGATACATATTGACATCCACCACGTTTTGATAATTCTGGACCATTAAATGATACTTTTGTTAAAGAATTATTAGAAAATAATATTAATGCTGAAGCATATGCTCCAATGTCAGATGAATCTAATCCCGGTGCTGCTATTAGTGATTTAGGATATACTGGTTTAACGTATTTAAATGGTAAAATGCTTACTAAAAACTTTTTAAATGGATTAGATTCTAGTGATATTAAAGATGCTTCTGTGATTGTTGGAATTATGGTACAAATGGCTTGACCAAATGCATTACCAATGTATGACACAGTTTTAAAAAATACTAATATTAACAGTTTTTATAGTGAGAATACTTATAATATTATTAGAAAATTTTATCAAAACTATCGAACAACAGTGGCAATGAATATTAGTGGTACGATTTCGAAGACTGGTAAGATTAGTACTAATCCTAATGATTTAGATATTACAAAATTCAAAGATTGAGCAAATACTAATATTCCTGCTTACAAAAATGCCTCAAGTAAGGGTCCTACTTTTATTAATGATATTGATAATTTAAGTTTTGATACTAGCGATAAATTATATCCGTGACATTTAACTAATGAAACACAATTATTGAATAATAATGCATCTGAAATTAGTGACAAAGAGTGTGATAGTTGAATTAATAAAGTTGGAATTTGATTTGGTGCTTTATTTTATAATAGAATGGGACAAACTGTAGTGCAAGGTGCTTATACTAAAAGCCCATATTTTATTCGTCAAAATATTGCCAAAGATTATAGTGATCCCAATGCTCCTTTTAATGTTGCTTTTAATGTTGTGCCTTTTGATAAAGAAACTGATGAATTAGGAACTTACTTTATTGGTACTCCTGAAAAATTATTTAAACAGAACAAATATTTAATGAAAGTTTATGGTTTACAAAATCAACAACAGTTAGGCAAACCTTCAATGATGCAATTATATGATGCTGGAGGTTCTTCATTAAATCCACTTTTAGAACAAGAAAATAGTGATGATAGTATTAGTCTTGTTATTAATCAAACAATTGCTAAACAATTAATTTTAAAAATAAATGATGAATTTAAAATGAGTAGTAATGGTAATACTATGAAATTTAAAGATAATAATAAATTGAAACCTTTTGATTTGGATAAAATTAATATTGATAACATTGTTGGTGATAGTAAAAATGTTAATAATGTAACATTATTAAAACAACAAACTGGTTATACACAAGTTGATGAGTTAAAGGATGGGGCTTATGATAATATGGGTATTAATGCTACAAATATGTTAAAAGAAGTTACTGCTGGTAAGGTTGTTAATTCTTATAATGATAAGATAAGTTCTAAAACACCAACGTATAAAGTAGTTGGTATATATAATGGTTATGGTCAACCTAATGCTTATATTAGTAAAACTAATGCTGATAAAGTTTTATCATTTAATAAAACAAAAGAATTTTTATTTTTATTATTTAAAAAAGAATGAGAAGACAAAAAAACAACTTGTGATGTTGATTTTGGTAAATTAAAATCATTTAATGAATATCAAAATTTTCTTAATCAATTAAATGATCCCGTTATTTATAAACTTAATCAAATATTTGAAAATGAAAATCCAATCTTTAATTTTAAATTTTCAAATTCGCAATCATTACCAGATATAACTAATTCATTTTCAACTTCGCAAATGTATGGAGATTACAGTGCTTTTGGTTTAAATGGTGGTACTGATGGTTCTGGTACTTATCAAGGTTATGGTGCAGGTAGTGCTGTTAATATTACGCCACAAGATATCCATCATCAGTTGTTAAATCAAATTACTGCTTTAGTTGATACAGTATTGGTTGCATTTATTATCTTTTCATTAATCATTTCGTTCTTTATTATTTTATTAACAAGTAATTTAGTAATTTATGAAAATCGTAAAACAATAGCAACAATGAAAACACTTGGTTATAGTGATGCAAAAATAACTAATATTGTTATTGGTATGTATTTACCAGTGATTGCTGTTATGTTTGTTATTGGTTTTCCTGTAGGATGAATAATTGTTAAGTTTATTCTTAACTATTTAGCTGCTAATACAACATGGGTTTTACCATTATTCTTTGTTTGATGATTACCGCTTGTGGTTGGTTTAATTGTCTTTGGCATTTATGCAACAACCTTTATTATTGATTGATATGCCATGAAGAAGATTAATCCAATTAAAACTTTAAATGAAATTGATTAAAAGCAGAAAGGAATAAAAACATGAAAAATGATAAAAAAAACACTAAAAATTCAAGTGAACAAGTAACTAAAAATAAGTTAGAATCTAGTTTTACAAAGAAGTCAGTATCTAAAACCGAAGGTACAATACCACCAGTAACTCATAAATCTCATGATAAACCAGAATCAAAGGAAGAAATAGAAGCTAATAAAGCTAAATTACAAGCTTTTAAAGATAATCAAAAAGCAATTAAAAAATTAACAAAAACTCATTCAAAAGAAATTTTAGCAGGTAAAATTATATCAATGACTAATAATACTCCTGATACTCAAACTAATGTTATTGAATTATTTGATGTTAAAAAATCTTACTTAACTGGAGACTTAGAATATGAAGTATTAAAAGGAGTTAATTTAAAAATTAAATTAGGTGATTTTGTTGTTATCTTAGGACCATCGGGAAGTGGTAAGACAACATTATTAAATATTATTTCGGGATTGGATAAACCTAATACTGGTGATGTTTTTGTGGCCGGATACAATTTATCTTTATTAAAAGATAGTCATTTAACTAAATTTAGACGAGATAATGTTGGTTTTATTTTTCAACAATACAATTTATTAACTAACTTAACTGCTCGTGAAAATGCTGAAGTTGGTGAAAATCTTGCTAAAAATAAAAATATGAGTATTGATGATATTTTTCAAGTTATTGAAATGGATGAACATATGAATAAGTTTCCAAGTCAATTATCAGGTGGACAACAACAAAGAGTATCGATTGGTAGAGCACTAGCAAAAAATCCGACAATTTTATTTTGTGATGAGCCAACAGGAGCACTTGATGAGGAAATGGGGCGTAAGGTGTTAGAAATTTTATTGGATGTTAATCGAGAATATAAAACATCAATTATTATGGTTACTCATAATCCTAACTTCCAATATGTTGCAAATACTGTTATTAACGTTAAAAATGGTAAAATTATTAGTGTAAAGAATAATGAAAAACCAATGAAACCAAATGAAATAAATTGATCATAAGAAAAGGGTATAGATGGGGGTTGATTTAATAAATACTTGTATAAAGAAAAAAATATTAAATTATAAGAATCTAATAGAAAATACTATATTTTATTTAGTTTAATTATTTTTTAGAAAGAAAAAGGTGCAAGGTAATGAGTATTGGTTTAATTACATTTATTATATGAATATGTTTAGTAATTTGAATAGTGTTTTTAATTTGAGGTATAAGTTTATGTAATAGTAATAATGCATTAGGCATCATATTATTATTTTTAACATTAAATTTAATTGGTTTAATAATAGGAATTTCTTTATTATATAATAAAAATAAGCAAAATATAGATAACAAAAAAAATATTAATAGTAATATTAAAATAGAAGAATTAAGTTAAACATTCCTTTTTAGAAATTTTAATATTAAATTAAAAAATCATACCTTAATTTAATACAATTAAAAAGGTAATGTTTAGTAATCTGTGTAACTTACAAAAATAACTATGTTTAATTAATTCTAGTAAATATAATTAAATGACTAGAAAGAGTGAGTTACAGATGGCTAAAAAAGATAACTTTAATAATAATGATCCAATATCAAAAGCAGTAGATTTATTATTAGAAAATACTGAAGATTTAACAACAGTTTTTAAAGAAGGGGGTTTATATAAAGAATTAACAAAACGTTTAGTTGAAAAAATGTTGAATTCTGAGATGCAAAATTATTTAGGATATGAAAAAAATCAACATAGTAATAGTGACAATGCTCGTAATGGTATAAGTTCAAAAAAATTAATAACTCAACAAGGTAAAATTGAGATTGATGTACCACGAGATCGTAATAGTAATTTTACTCCTGTAATAGTGCCAAAAAGACAGAGAAGATTTGATGGTTTTGATCAACAAGTTCTTTCCTTATATGCAAAAGGTATGACATTATCAGATATTAGAATGCAGTTACAAGAGTTATATCATGGTGCTGATATTAGTGAAAGTGTTATTAGTCAAATTACTGATGATGTGATTGATGATGTCAAAGCATGACAAAATAGACCATTAGAAGGCATTTATCCCATTGTTTATTTTGATTGTATAGTAGTTAAAGTACGACAAGATAAACGCATTATTAACAAATCAGTTTATATAGCTTTAGGTGTTGATTTAGAAGGTAAAAAAGATGTTTTAGGTTTATGAATTAGTGAAAATGAAGGCGCTAAATTTTGATTAGCAAATTTCACAGAAATGAAAAATCGTGGCTTAAATGATATTCTTATTGCTTGTAGTGACAACTTAACAGGCATGTCAGAAGCAATACAATCAGTTTATCCTAAAACTGAACATCAATTATGTATAGTTCATCAAATCAGAAATAGTTTAAAATATGTTTCATACAAACATCGAAAATCACTAGTTACAGATTTAAAGCCAATTTATAATGCATGTAGTGAAGAACAAGCAATGCAAGCTTTAGAATCATTTGAAAGTAAATGAAATAAACACTATCCTCAAATTGCTAAATCTTGATATAAAAATTGAGATAATTTAATGATTTTTATTAGTTATCCTCCAGAAATCAAAAGAGTGATTTATACTACAAATTCTATTGAATCTGTTAATAGTCAATTACGAAAAGTCATCAGAAATAAAAAAGTTTTTCCAAATGATATGGCAGTTTTCAAAATATTTTATTTAGCAATTGAAAATATAACAAAAAAAATGAACAATGCCCATTCAAAATTGAAATACAGCAATTGCTCATTTTATGATAAAATTTGAAGACAGAATTAATCTGAACTAGTACTTTGCAAAACAAAGATACACAGATTATTAAAAAGCCTCTATAATTTATAAAATTGAGTATTTTAATTGTAATATTTTTAAATTAGTAGTAAGATAAATTTACAATTTCATAAAAATCCAAATTATTTCTTGTCTAAAATATATAAGACTACAACGATTTAATTTATTCCGGATTTTTGACAATCTCCCGTTATTTATTGTTCATTAGTGTTTCTCCTTTTATTTAATAATATAACCTAGGTTATTTAGTAATACTAAATTGACCTAGGTACTAAGAAAATATAAAAAATATTATATTTTATGAATTACTAAAATTATTTAATTACGCTTTTTTAACTGCTTTAACAGTAAAGTGGAATTTAACTGATGAACTAGCAGTTACTTGTGGTGCATTAGGTACGGTTGCTACAACTTTGTAAATAAAATCCATTTTATAGTCTAGTGCATCTCCTGAAGCTATATATGCATTTAAACATTCTTTTGTATGTTTTTCAAATTGATTTTCTAAATCGTTAATAGAAACATCTGTTTTATTAGCAATTGATCATCCTCATTGTTGACCTTGTGCTAATATATATGCTTTTGGAGCTGTTTCTTGAAGTCTAGTAAGTAAATATTGTGGTACAATTGGTGTTATACCAGCACTTGTTACTAATACGAATGTTCCATCTGGATATTGTTCATCTTTTAAAAACGCAACTTTTTCTGTAGCTGGTAAAGCTTCTAATATTTGATTAATATATGGAACCATACTGTTTAAGTTAGCTTGCACACTAATAGGATCAACGTTATCTAGTACATTAATATTATTACTATCAGTATTTCCAGTAGTAGTTGTATGTTCAATTTTTAAATGTCCTAAAGTAAATGTAGTTTTTTGCATATTTTATTCTCCTTTGTTACTAAAATAAATTTTGATTTTTAGTTTATTTTTAGAACCTGTTTAGAATCTTTTCGAAAATATTGTAAAATGATTATATATTTTAAAATAAGAGGTATATATGCATAAAAATTATCCAAGTCATGTCACCAAAGAACAATTTGAAAACATAAAATCAATTTTAGAAAATAGTAAAAAGAAAACAAAACCAAGAAGTTTAGATTTATATGAAATATTTTGTGCAATTTTATATGTATTAAAAAGTGGTTGTCAATGAAGAATGTTACCAAAAAATTTTCCAAAATGACAAACTGTATATTATTATTTTCAAATTTGAAGTAAAAATAATGGTAAAGAACCTAGTGTATTGCAATTAATTTTAAAAAAAATTAGTTAAAAAAGTTCGTATCAACAATAATCGCAAAGAACAAACTAGTTTTTGTATAATTGATTCGCAAAGTGTTAAAAATACAGATACTACTGAAAATAAAGGTTATGATGCTGGTAAAAAGATTTCAGGCATAAAACGTCATATTGTTGTTGATTCTCAAGGTTTACCACATGCAATTTACATAACCACGGCAGAAAAAACAGATCGTAATAGCGCTATAATAATGATTGAAAATGAAAAAGAAAATCTTTCTGCAGTTCAAAAAATAATAGTAGATGCTGGTTATACTGGTGAAAAATTTGCTTCTGAAATCAAAACAATCATAAATGCAAATGTTGAAGTGATAAAACGCAATGAATTACATACTTTTGTAGTATTACCAAAAAGATGAATTGTAGAACGAAGCTTTGCTTGATTAGAAAAATACAGAAGATTATGAAAAAATTGTGAAAGAAAACTAAATACTAGTTTACAAATGGTTGTTCTTTCATTTATTTCAGTTTTATTAAAAAGATTCTAAACAGGTTCTTAGAATTAAGATTTACCTAATGTAATATATTTTTATTTTTAATATCGATAATAGCAAGATATTTATAATAATGTGAAAGTGATATTAGATAAAAATATTTTTTGTAAATCTTAATTTAAGTCTATAATTGAAAAAAAGAATATACAATAAAAAAATAATACCTGCATAAAAATATAAATTTTTCTAATATTTTATTTTTAATAATGTTTAAAAGAAAACTAAGTAAAAACAATTATTTTTTAAAATATTATCAATATTATCAATAGTTAAATTTGTATATTATAATGATTTTATATATTTATGTTATAATCAAGAAAATTATCATTACTATTAAAAATAAATCAATATTGGAATTTTTTAAATATTAATTTGTGGGTGCTTTAATGACAAGAATGGAAAAGTATAAAAGTTTACGTGAACAAATTGCTAAAGAAATTAAAGAAAATAGTAAGCTTTGAGAACAAGAACAAAAAATAGAAAATTATTATCAGCAACTAATAAAAATTGATAAATCATATTTTGAGCCAATTTTTCAAAAATTAAATTCTGATTTAAATTTAGTTAATTTTGAAAATTATTTTATTAAAAATAATGAACAACATTTAGATGATAATGATAAATTAATATTGGAAAATATGTTAGAAAATATTAATAATATTTTAAAAAAATATAGCGAAAATATTGATTTTGAAATAGTTGATGTGCCATTAATAAGTACTAACTTGGAATATCAAACGTTAATTAATAGTATGCATAATAAAATAAATGAATTTCAAAAAGACTTAGAAAGTAAAATTCATGATGTCAAAAATTTTGTTAAAAATTTAGAATTTAAATATAAAAAGTATAAAATAAATAATAGTTATCTTAATAAAGAACTAAAAGAAATTAATCAAGAACATAATAATTTTCAAGATGAATTACAAAAAGTTAAAATTAAGAATAACTATAAGTGAAGTTTAACAGTATTTAGTATTATCATTATTTGTTTAATTTTAATAGTCGTGTTAGTATTATCATTAATATTATTTATTAAGTAGAGAATGGAGAAAAACAATGTACCCAAAGATTAATATTGCAATAGATGGTCCAGCAGCTAGTGGTAAATCAGCAGCAGCATATTTACTTTCTAAAAAAATTGATTATCAATTTATGGATACAGGAATTATGTATCGTAGCTTTACTAATTATTGTTTAAAAAACAAAATTGCTTTTGAAAGTGAAGATTTAATACTTGCAGCATTACAACTTTTTGATATAAGATGAGTTAATGGTCATTTTTTATTTAATGATCAACCACCAACAGAAGAAATTTATGATAAAAATGTTACTAATAAAGTACCAATAATTGCTTCGTTATCTGAAGTTAGAAAAGTTATGGTTGCTAGAATTCAAGAAATGGTTAGAAGTCAAGGCTTTATTGTCGTTGGCAGAGATATTAGTAGTGTTGTTTTACCTGATGCTCAATTAAAGATTTTTTTAACTTCTAGTTTACACGCTCGTAGTGAAAGAAGATATAAACAGTATATTAAAGAGGGTATTAATATTACACAAGAACAAGTATATAACGATATGGTAATTCGTGATAATGTTGATAAAACTCGTAGCACTGGTCAACTAGTAATTGTTGAAGATGCAGTTATTTTAGATAATAGTGATTATAATTTACAAACGACCGTTGATAAATTAAAAGTTTTATATGATAATTACTTTAGTCATAAAAAATAATATTTTAAATATAAGGATTTGAATAAAATGAATAAGTTACCAAAAGTAGTAATTGTAGGACGCCCTAATGTTGGTAAATCTTCAATTTTTAATCGTATATTACAAAAAAAAGTAGCAATAATTGAAGATATGCCTGGAGCAACTAGAGATCGAATTTATGGCATTGGTGAATGATTAACACAAAATTTTGTGATTATTGATACGGGTGGTATTACTAAAACGATTACTAATTTTACTCAACAAATCAATCAACAAGTTAATATTGCTTTAGCTGAGGCTGATATTGTTTTATTTGTTTGTTCTTATCAAGAAGGTCTAACTCACGAAGATGAAGATATTGCTAAATTATTATACAGAACTAAGAAACCGGTTATTATTATTGCAAATAAATATGATAATGTTCAAAACGATAATGATAAAATTTATGATTATTTAAAAGTTGGCTTTGGCGAACCAATTTTAGTATCTGCTAGTCATGGTGTTGGTTTTGGTGATTTATTAGATATGATAATTACTAAATTACCAAAAGAGGTTCATACAGAAAAAAAAGAACATATTAATTTAGCAATTATTGGTCGTCCCAATGTTGGTAAATCAAGTTTAGTTAATACTATTCTTCAAGAGAATAGAGTTATTGTTTCACCAATAGCAGGAACAACAACTGATGCTATTGATAGTAATTTTGTTTATAATAAAAAACAATATTGTGTTATTGATACTGCTGGAATTCGTAGAAAAGGAAAAATTACTGAAGATTTAGAAAAATATAGTTTAATTAGAACTACTAATGCTATTGAACGTAGTGATATTGTTTTGTTTTTATTAGATGGTAGTGTTGAAATTCAAGAACAAGATTTAACAATAGCAGGAATGGCAAAAAATTTAGATAAGCCAGTTATTATTATTGTTAATAAATGAGATTTAGTTAAAAAAAATGAAAAAACAATGCAAGAGTTTACTAAAAAAATAAAAGAAAAATTTAAATACCTTGAGTATTCTTTTGTTGTATATTTATCTGCTTTAGAAAATACTAGAATTCATACTTTATTTGCTACTATTAATGAAGTATTAGTTAATATGAATTTAAGAATTAAAACAAGTATTCTTAATGAAATAATTAATAAAGCTCAATTAATTAATGAGCCGCCCTACTTTAAAGGTGGTAGATTAAAGATATATTACACAACACAGGTTGAAAAAAATCCGCCTACTTTTATTTTAATGGTAAATGATCCACAACGATGTCATTTTTCTTATGAACGTTTTTTAATTAATCAAATTCGTGAACGATTTGGTTTTCAGGGTGTACCAATTAAATTAAGATTTAGAATGCGTAAGTCATTGTATAATAAACAATAAAAAAGTGTAAAATTTTGTGATTATATTTATTTAAGAAAAATTTATTGTATAATAATATTTAATTAAGATAAAAAACTAATGATTAGAAAGTGTAAATGATTATGCTAAATTTTTTAACATTAGAGTCGCACAATAAAAGTTTATCAACATCGGCAATGTGAATAATGTTTATCATTGGTTTGATTTGTATTGGTATTATTTTTCTTGTGTTTTTTTTATTTAAAAGAAAATTACGTAAAGAAAGGAGCCTGATTAACGAGCAATTTTTATTTAAACCAAAAAAAGTTACATATCAAGTTTTTCATTTTTGAAATAAAGCTCTTTATATATTTTTAATGTTTTGTGCAACAGTTGGTGCCATTGTGCTATTATCAGTTTCAATAAGTTCAATGTTTTAATTTTGAAAAATTAAGAAAAAGTTTTAGGAAGGGGTTAAAATATGGGTTTAGTTTTCTGAAAAAAACATAAAGAAAAAAACGATAGTATAACAATTTATCAAAAAAAACTAGAACAAGAATTAAAAACCTCAAAAGAAAAAAGTCCTTGAAATAATGTTTTAAAATTTTTACAAGACTTAGGTAAAGCATTACAATTTCCAATTGCAGTATTACCATTCGCTGCTATTTTAAACAGATTTGGAGAATTAGGGCTTACATTTACTACTACAACTGATGCTGGTGTTATGCATGTTACTAATGAAGTTGGTTATTGAATTTCATATATTATTCAACAACCAGGAAAAATAGTATTTGATAATTTACCATTATTATTTGCTTTAGGTTTAGCATTTGGTTTAGCTAAAGATCATCGTGGTGAAGCTGCATTAGTTGGAGCAGTATTTTATTTGGCAATATCTGCAATGACATCAATTGAACATTCATTACCAGAAATGTTATATAAAAATGTTTTAACTTTTACATCAAGTAAAGGTGAAAAATTTTCGTCATTATTTTATGTAGAAGAATTTGGAACAGATGGTAAAACTATTATCGGTGGTATTTATGTATTAAACATTGGTGTTTTTGGTGGAATTGTAGCGGGGTGTTTATCTGCAGTTTTATATAATAAATATAAAGAAATTAAACTTCCTCAAGCATTATCATTCTTTGGTGGTAGAAGATTTGCACCAATGGTGGCTTTAGCAATAACTATTCCCACTGCTTTGGCATTTGCTATTGTTTGACCATGAATTCAATTAGTATTAATGAAATTTGGTCAATTAGTTGCTAATCCAAATAATCCAGCAGTTGCTATTCCAGGAACAGCAGTTTATGGAATATTAAATCGTTTATTATTACCTTTTGGATTACATCAAATCTTAAATACTTTTTTTTGATTTCAATTACCAATTAATGGTCAGATAATATCTCCAATTACAGGTGCTGCATCTGGAACAACGGAATGAGTAAATGGAGACATTAATGCTTTTACTAGAGGTATTGAAGGATCTGGATTTTTTCAATCAGGTTTCTTTCCTATTATGATGGGTGGTATTCCTGCTGCTGCCTTAGCTATGATTATGGCAGCTAAAAAAGAAAATAGAAAAATGGTATCAGGATTTTTAGGAGGAGTTGCTTTAGTTTCTTTTATTAGTGGAATCACTGAACCAATTGAATTTTCATTTGTATTTATTGCTCCATTATTATTAGTAATTCATGCCTTATTAACAGGGATATTTATTGCAATAACGACAGCATTGCATATCCAAGTTGGTTTTGGTTTTAGTGCTGGAATTATTGACTATTGCATTTCTTTTGCTCAATCATGAGGATTTGCTAATCATGCTACAGGTGCTTATCATATTACTTCAAATCCACTATGAGTATTATTATTAATTGTGGCTGCTGGTGGAGTTTATTTTATTGTATTTTATACATTAATTACTAAAATGAATATTGAAACGCCAGGAAGAGAAGAAGATTTTGGTGTTGAAGAAAATAAAGTAACAACAAAATCAGAGTTAAGCAATAAAAATCTTAAAAGTGATAAATATACATTAATGGCAACAAAATTAATTGAAGCAATTGGTGCAGATAATTTTGTTGAAATTGATAATTGTGCTACTAGGTTACGTTTGATTGTTAAAGATACATCACGTGTTAATTTGGCAAAAGTTAAGGCCGCAGGAGCATTTGGTACTAAAATTTTGAATAAAGAAGCTTTGCAAATTGTTATTGGTACCGATGTTGAACATGTAGCCAATGCAATAAAGACACAGTTACAAAATTCAGCAACTTTGAATATTAAAACTAAAGTTAATCTATAATTAAAAGTGATTATTACAATATAATATTAAAGCTACTAAAGCTCATATAACCATTAAATGGTTATATGAGCTTTTAATTGATTAAAAAAGATAGGAGTAAAAATAATGGGAGTAGGTAAACATTTAATTACTAACATTTTACAAAAAATAAAATCACAAGTACCAACATTAACTAAAGAAGACATTATTACTGCGCTTAATATTATCTATATAACTTGTGCAGAATATAATGCTATTGATAGTTCTATTAGTAATATTGCCAAATATTATCACCAAGAAGATGAAAAATTTGATAGTCAATTGTTTAGAAAAAATTTGCATAGTTCTTTGCAATATATTGATCAAGACAATTTATACAGTTTGAAAAGTTTGATTTCAATTATTTTATTAATTAATGTTTTTAATCATCCTTTATTATTTAGTGATTTTAGTGATTTTATTAAAAAAGATATTACTAATATTGAATTTATGAAAACAAAAATAGAAATCCTGAAAAATGATAATATTTTTTTATTAAAAAAATTAGTTCGTGCAAGGACTTAAATAAGTTAAATAAATTAAGAGAGCAATTAAATAATAATTTTGAAATATTAAAACATTTTAAAACAATTTGTGAAAATCATCAATTAGGTGTATTAAATATTTATAACTTTATTGCTAATCAATCAAAATATTTTGTTACTGATGAAGATTGTGATAATAAAATTAGTTAAACAAGTAATGAATATGAAAAAATTAAGGAGATAATGTCAAGAGAAAATAAATTTAAGGATATTTTAGTTAAAGATAGTAATTCTGAAATTCCATATAAATTAAATATTGAAGAACTTGAATTTGGGCGGTTGTCAAAAATCCGGAATAAATTAAATCTTATATAGTCTTATTATATTTTAGACAAGAAATAATTTGGATTTTTAGGTAATGTTTAGTAATCTGTGTAACTTACAAAAATAACTATGTTTAATTAATTCTAGTAAATATAATTAAATGACTAGAAAGAGTGAGTTACAGATGGCTAAAAAAGATAACTTTAATAATAATGATCCAATATCAAAAGCAGTAGATTTATTATTAGAAAATACTGAAGATTTAACAACAGTTTTTAAAGAAGGGGGTTTATATAAAGAATTAACAAAACGTTTAGTTGAAAAAATGTTGAATTCTGAGATGCAAAATTATTTAGGATATGAAAAAAATCAACATAGTAATAGTGACAATGCTCGTAATGGTATAAGTTCAAAAAAATTAATAACTCAACAAGATAAAATTGAGATTGATGTACCACGAGATCGTAATAGTAATTTTACTCCTGTAATAGTGCCAAAAAGACAGAGAAGATTTGATGGTTTTGATCAACAAGTTCTTTCCTTATATGCAAAAGGTATGACATTATCAGATATTAGAATGCAGTTACAAGAGTTATATCAGGGTGCTGATATTAGTGAAAGTATTATTAGTCAAATTACTGATGATGTGATTGATGATGTCAAAGCATGACAAAATAGACCATTAGAAGGCATTTATCCTATTGTTTATTTTGATTGTATAGTAGTTAAAGTACGACAAGATAAACGCATTATTAACAAATCAGTTTATATAGCTTTAGGAGTTGATTTAGAAGGTAAAAAAGATGTTTTAGGTTTATGAATTAGTGAAAATGAAGGTGCTAAATTTTGATTAGCAAATTTAACAGAAATGAAAAATCGTGGCTTAAATGATATTCTTATTGCCTTCAGTGATAATTTAACAGGCATGTCAGAAGCAATACAATCAGTTTATCTTAAAACAGAACATCAATTATGCATAGTTCATCAAATTAGAAATAGTTTGAAATATGTCTCATATAAGCATAGAAAATCTCTAGTTGCAGATTTAAAACCAATTTATACTGCATGTAGTGAAGAACAAGCAATGCAGGCTTTAGAATCCTTTGAAAATAAGTGAAATAAACACTATCCTCAAATTGCTAAATCTTGATATAAAAATTGAGATAATTTAATGGTTTTTATTAGTTATCCTGCAGAAATTAAAAGAGTGATTTATACAACAAATGCTATTGAATCTGTAAATAGTCAATTACGAAAAATTATCAGAAATAAAAAAGTTTTTCCTAATGATATGGCAGTTTTTAAAATATTTTATTTAGCAATTGAAAATATAACAAAAAAATGAACAATGCCCATTCAAAATTGAAATACAGCAATTGCTCATTTTATGATAAAATTTGAAGATAGAATTAATCTAAACTAGTACTTTGTAAAACAAAGATACACAGATTACATAAAAGCCTCGATTTTTATGAAATTGTATTTAAATAATATAATTTTTTTTAAAATATTGCAACTAAAATACTTATAATTAAATTTGTTAAATGTTAAACTTATGAAGTAAAGTTAAGGAGAATTTAAAAATGAAACTTAAAGCACTTAAAAAATTACAGTTAATAACTGTATTATTATTTATTTTTACTATTTTAATTATGATTATAGGTTTAACTCTTATAGGTTCTTGTGATTATCATTCTCATATTTACAATTTATTAACGAAAAAATATATAAACCTAGAAAAAAATGGATTTGGAATATTAAGTACAACCAGTAATATAATCCATATTTTAGGTTGTTCTCCCAAATCTGTATGTTCAATAACTAATTGTAATGGAAATTATTGTAGTTGAATTCAATTACAAATTGGAGTGATTTTTTGTCTAATTTTAGTACCAATTTTAATAATTATAATTTTATCATTAACTTTTTTCATTATTGGTTTAAAAGTAAAAATAAAAAATAATAATTTTTGAGATGCTATTCAAAATTGTGAAATAATAAGTAACTATTACATACATTAAAGCTATGTTTCTAAATTTATCTTATTACATTTAAAAATAACCATTTTAATATAAATTAAAATATTATATGTTCTATTACCAAGCATTTCTTTTAAAACATGTCAAATATTAGTTTCTGTAAAACAACCAATATTTCACTTTGCACCTTGATTTTCAATACCTTCTTTATTATTTTTAAAGTATTGTTTTTTTAATTTTTTATGATTATCTAATTGATTATATAAATAGTTAATTAATTGTTCATATTGACCATTATTAATTAAATATTTACAATGATTATATTCTTCTAAATATTTTTCTTTATTTCCAGCCATTATTCCAAGATATAATGTTCTAATTAAATGAAATTTATCTAAAACAAACTGTGCACCTAAACAATCAGCAACTTCTTTAATTCATCCTGCACTATCACCACAAATAATAATTTTTGCTTGTTCAATATTTTCATAAAATTTTTGACAATGTTCTTTAACAAATTCAGCAGTTTTTTTAACTCCAATTTTTGTTTTTGTTGGTCTTATAATTGCCTTTACTCTTTTATTTTGTACTTTATGATTAATATTATCTGTATATGTTACTATTAATCGCATAGAATGTTTTGTACCTTTACGTTTAAAATTTCAAAATTTTCGGTGACCATCATCAATTGCTACAAAAATAGGCTGATTTTTTTCTAACTTTACTTTTACTGGATTTGCTTCAATTACTTCTAAATTTTTAAAAACTCTATGAATAGAACTAAGAACCTGTTTAGAATCTTTTCGAAAATAATGTAAAATGATTATATATTTTAAAATAAGAGGTATATATGCATAAAAATTATCCAAGTCATGTCACCAAAGAACAATTTGAAAACATAAAATCAATTTTAGAAAATAGTAAAAAGAAAACAAAACCAAGAAGTTTAGATTTATATGAAATATTTTGTGCAATTTTATATGTATTAAAAAGTGGTTGTCAATGAAGAATGTTACCAAAAAATTTTCCAAAATGACAAACTGTATATTATTATTTTCAAATTTGAAGTAAAAATAATGGTAAAGAACCTAGTGTATTGCAATTAATTTTAAAAAAAATTAGTTAAAAAAGTTCGTATCAACAATAATCGCAAAGAACAAACTAGTTTTTGTATAATTGATTCGCAAAGTGTTAAAAATACAGATACTACTGAAAATAAAGGTTATGATGCTGGTAAAAAGATTTCAGGCATAAAACGTCATATTGTTGTTGATTCTCAAGGTTTACCACATGCAATTTACATAACCACGGCAGAAAAAACAGATCGTAATAGCGCTATAATAATGATTGAAAATGAAAAAGAAAATCTTTCTGCAGTTCAAAAAATAATAGTAGATGCTGGTTATACTGGTGAAAAATTTGCTTCTGAAATCAAAACAATCATAAATGCAAATGTTGAAGTGATAAAACGCAATGAATTACATACTTTTGTAGTATTACCAAAAAGATGAATTGTAGAACGAAGCTTTGCTTGATTAGAAAAATACAGAAGATTATGAAAAAATTGTGAAAGAAAACTAAATACTAGTTTACAAATGGTTGTTCTTTCATTTATTTCAGTTTTATTAAAAAGATTCTAAACAGGTTCTAAGACTAATATTTGCTTTTTTTATAATATCTCAAATATCTCTGTATTGGAATGGCAACCCTTTTTAGGACTATTTTTTGGTAGACATTTTTTCATGATATTTAACTGGAGTTAGGTAGTTTAAAGTGCTGTGGATTCGTATGTTGTTGTATCAATTGATATAATCAAATAATTCTAATTTTAATTGGATTAATGATGTAAAATTTTTATCATTAATAAATTCAGTTTTGAAAGTTTTGAAAGTTGCTTCAGCAACAGCATTATCATAAGGACAACCTTTTTTGCTTAAAGAACGGGTAATATTGAATGCTAATAAAAGTTTATCAATAGTTTTATTATTGAATTCATTACCGCGATCACTATGAAATATTTGAATATCTTTTAAACAGCGATTTGATTGCATAAATGCTTGATATACTAATGATGCATCTTTTTTATAGTACCTACACTATGTCCAATAATTTCGCGGTTAAATAGGTCGATTAATAAGCAAATATAGTTTCACTTACCATTAACTTGAACATAAGTTAAATCACTAACAATAACTTCATTTTTAAGCCTATTATTAAAGTTTCTATTCACAAGATTGCTTATTTGGCTATCATTGACTTTGTTATGATGATTTTTAAATGATAATTTAGTGTATTTTGATATTAAATTATGCTGATTCATAATTTCTTTAATTTTTTTGCGTGATAAATAAATTTCTTTATTTTCTAGACTGACTTTTAATCTTCTTGTTCCATAAACTTCTTTATTTTGTTTAAAAGCACTAATAACAGCTTCATCATACATATTATTTTTGATTTTATCTTCTTTTTTCTTTAAATTAAAATAATATGTTGATTTAGAAAGTTTTAAAAAACGACAAATTGGACGAATTTTATATTTAGATTTATTATTTGTAATAATCTCTACTTTCTGCCTATTATTAGTGCTGCTTGCTTTAAAATATCATTCTCCATTCTTAATTGTTTTAATTCTTTATTTGCTTGAATTAATTGTTTTTCTAAATCCGAAAGATTATCTTTAGTTTTAAAACTGCCTGAATTTGTAAATTGCTTAATTCATTTATAAGTAGCTGCTCTTGTAACGTTGTATTCTTTAGCAAGGCAAGATACTGATTTGCCATTTTGATATAAAGATACTATTTGTTTTTTAAATTCATCATTATATGAGTTAATATTGGCCATAATTATATTTCCTTTCTTTTAACTAATTTGTTCACTTGTCTACGTAATTAGTGTCCAATAAAGTGTAACCCATCCAGTTTTAAAACTAATTTATCAATTTTAGCATTTTGTTCTCTAAAATTTCATTTATAATTAAAATTCACATTTACTTTTCCTAACTATTTTAAAAAAATCTAAATTTATTGTAAATATATTTAAAAAATTAATTTACTTGTTTATTATATACATATATAAGTGTAATTTAAAATTAAATCAAAACTGTTTAAAAAACCACTTTCATATTTAAAATATAATAAACAATTTCAATATAATTAATAGTATAGGTATCAGAAAATAAACGCCTAAATTAAAGGCGTTTATTTTGTATTTAAAAGCATACTTGTAAAAATAATCAAAAATAGTACAATTTATAAGTAAAATTAAAAATTAAAGGAGTAATTTAATGAATCAAGAATATTTAAAATTTATTAAAGTTGAATTTATGCATGGTGTAGAAGAGCCTTGATGTAATAACCAAGGAGTTGCTATATTGCCTTATGTTATTAAAAACAATGAATACTATTATTTACTAGTTATAGAAAATAATCCATTATTTAAAGATAAACAAATTAGTGAATATGGTACTATCACTGGAGGTCTTGAAAATCTTGACCCTTATCAAACAGTAATTAATGAGATGCTTGAGGAAACTGGAATTGATGTTAAAAATGATAAATCAAAAATTTATTATTTAGATAAACATTATGCAAATAAATCAAGTACAAAATTATGATATTTTTTTTCTATAGATTTAACAATGTTGAATTTGGATTTAACAAAAACATACAAAGGTAGTGGTGATGGAACAGAAGCAGAAAAAGACATCATTGCAAAATTTATAAGTTATGAAAAAATTTGCAAATCTAATGATTCTTTATGTTTAGCAATTTTTGCTAAATGAACTTTTAGAGAAAAAGCAATAAAAGAAAAAGCAAAACAACTATTTAATTTTAAAAATGAAATATTATCTGATAAGTTTTTAACTGGAATTCATCTTAATGAAATTGACGAAGAAAACCCAGAATTAATAAGATGGTTTTTACCTAGAGAAAATTGACAAGAATTTTTGAAACTTGAAGAAGATTTAAACAATAGTATATTATATAAACTGCAAGAATTAAATAATGAAATGTTAATTTCAAATTCATCAAATTTACATAAAAATTTGAAATTACAAGCTAGTATATTTTACGATAAAAATAAAAATATTTTTTGAGAATATGAAGCAATAAATAAATTAGGTGATGAATATTATTCAGGTGCAGAAATTTATGAAATAAATTCAATTGCACCTCATTTATAAAAAAGGAGTAATTTAATATGCAAACATGAATAAAAACAAATTTAAGTAAAATAACATTAGCATTAGCACTAACTGGTGCAACAACTGGAACAATAGGATTAATCATGGGGGGTGCTTACCCATAAAATAGATAATTCCTATTTAGAACCAAACGGCGAAAGAGTATTAGGAATAACAACTATTTGATGAAATAAATGAGATAGTCCGAATAAAACTGAATTATATTTTTCTAAATTTAAACATCATGATGAAGATGTAAAATGAGATGGTACTTATACAAATAATTATTTTGAATAATTATATCTCTAAATTTATATAAGAAATATTTTCGTTATATTTATCAAATAAATTAATATTTTGTAAATTTATTTCTTGCCCTTATCGGTAATGTTTAGTAATCTGTGTAACTTACAAAAATAACTATGTTTAATTAATTCTAGTAAATATAATTAAATGACTAGAAAGAGTGAGTTACAGATGGCTAAAAAAGATAACTTTAATAATAATGATCCAATATCAAAAGCAGTAGATTTATTATTAGAAAATACTGAAGATTTAACAACAGTTTTTAAAGAAGGGGGTTTATATAAAGAATTAACAAAACGTTTAGTTGAAAAAATGTTGAATTCTGAGATGCAAAATTATTTAGGATATGAAAAAAATCAACATAGTAATAGTGACAATGCTCGTAATGGTATAAGTTCAAAAAAATTAATAACTCAACAAGGTAAAATTGAGATTGATGTACCACGAGATCGTAATAGTAATTTTACTCCTGTAATAGTGCCAAAAAGACAGAGAAGATTTGATGGTTTTGATCAACAAGTTCTTTCCTTATATGCAAAAGGTATGACATTATCAGATATTAGAATGCAGTTACAAGAGTTATATCATGGTGCTGATATTAGTGAAAGTGTTATTAGTCAAATTACTGATGATGTGATTGATGATGTCAAAGCATGACAAAATAGATCATTAGAAGGCATTTATCCCATTGTTTATTTTGATTGTATAGTAGTTAAAGTACGACAAGATAAACGCATTATTAACAAATCAGTTTATATAGCTTTAGGTGTTGATTTAGAAGGTAAAAAAGATGTTTTAGGTTTATGAATTAGTGAAAATGAAGGTGCTAAATTTTGATTAGCAAATTTCACAGAAATGAAAAATCGTGGCTTAAATGATATTCTTATTGCTTGTAGTGACAACTTAACAGGCATGTCAGAAGCAATACAATCAGTTTATCCTAAAACTGAACATCAATTATGTATAGTTCATCAAATCAGAAATAGTTTAAAATATGTTTCATACAAACATCGAAAATCACTAGTTACAGATTTAAAGCCAATTTATAATGCATGTAGTGAAGAACAAGCAATGCAAGCTTTAGAATCATTTGAAAGTAAATGAAATAAACACTATCCTCAAATTGCTAAATCTTGATATAAAAATTGAGATAATTTAATGATTTTTATTAGTTATCCTCCAGAAATCAAAAGAGTGATTTATACTACAAATTCTATTGAATCTGTTAATAGTCAATTACGAAAAGTCATCAGAAATAAAAAAGTTTTTCCAAATGATATGGCAGTTTTCAAAATATTTTACTTAGCAATTGAAAATATAACAAAAAAATGAACAATGCCCATTCAAAATTGAAATACAGCAATTGCTCATTTTATGATAAAATTTGAAGACAGAATTAATCTGAACTAGTACTTTGCAAAACAAAGATACACAGATTATTAAAAAGCCTCGAAAAGTCATCAGAAATAAAAAAGTTTTTCCAAATGATATGGCAGTTTTCAAAATATTTTACTTAGCAATTGAAAATATAACAAAAAAATGAACAATGCCCATTCAAAATTGAAATACAGCAATTGCTCATTTTATGATAAAATTTGAAGACAGAATTAATCTGAACTAGTACTTTGCAAAACAAAGATATGGAATGGCAACCCTTTTTAGGACTATTTTTTGGTAGACATTTTTTCATGATATTTAACTGGAGTTAGGTAGTTTAAAGTGCTGTGGATTCGTATGTTGTTGTATCAATTGATATAATCAAATAATTCTAATTTTAATTGGATTAATGATGTAAAATTTTTATCATTAATAAATTCAGTTTTGAAAGTTTTGAAAGTTGCTTCAGCAACAGCATTATCATAAGGACAACCTTTTTTGCTTAAAGAACGGGTAATATTGAATGCTAATAAAAGTTTATCAATAGTTTTATTATTGAATTCATTACCGCGATCACTATGAAATATTTGAATATCTTTTAAACAGCGATTTGATTGCATAAATGCTTGATATACTAATGATGCATCTTTTTTTTAGTACCTACAACTATGTCCAATAATTTCGCGGTTAAATAGGTCGATTAATAAGCAAATATAGTTTCACTTACCATTAACTTGAACATAAGTTAAATCACTAACAATAACTTCATTTTTAAGCCTATTATTAAAGTTTCTATTCACAAGATTGCTTATTTGGCTATCATTGACTTTGTTATGATGATTTTTAAATGATAATTTAGTGTATTTTGATATTAAATTATGCTGATTCATAATTTCTTTAATTTTTTTGCGTGATAAATAAATTTCTTTATTTTCTAGACTGACTTTTAATCTTCTTGTTCCATAAACTTCTTTATTTTGTTTAAAAGCACTAATAACAGCTTCATCATACATATTATTTTTGATTTTATCTTCTTTTTTCTTTAAATTAAAATAATATGTTGATTTAGAAAGTTTTAAAAAACGACAAATTGGACGAATTTTATATTTAGATTTATTATTTGTAATAATCTCTACTTTCTGCCTATTATTAGTGCTGCTTGCTTTAAAATATCATTCTCCATTCTTAATTGTTTTAATTCTTTATTTGCTTGAATTAATTGTTTTTCTAAATCCGAAAGATTATCTTTAGTTTTAAAACTGCCTGAATTTGTAAATTGCTTAATTCATTTATAAGTAGCTGCTCTTGTAACGTTGTATTCTTTAGCAAGGCAAGATACTGATTTGCCATTTTGATATAAAGATACTATTTGTTTTTTAAATTCATCATTATATGAGTTAATATTGGCCATAATTATATTTCCTTTCTTTTAACTAATTTGTTCACTTGTCTACGTAATTAGTGTCCAATAAAGTGTAACCCATCCACTTTGCTATCTTGCATTTTAATTCTCCTTTTTTCCTTGATTTTACTTTTAAATTGTACTATTTTTGATTATTTTTACAAGTATGCTTTTAAACGCAAAATAACGCTTAAATTAAAGGCGTTTATTTTATGATACCTTATACTATTAATTATATTGAAATTGTTTATTATATTGTAAATATGAAAGTCTTTTTTTAAAAATTTTTTATTTAATTTTAAATTCCACTTATATATGTATATAATAAACAAGTAAATTATTTTTTTAAATATATTTACAATAAATTTAAAATTTTAAAAAAAGTTAGGAAAAAAAATGAATTTTAATATGGATTTTAATTATAAATGAAATTTTAGAGAACAAAATGCTAAAATTGATAAATTAGTTTTAGAACATATAAAAAAGAAATGAGAAAAACGAGATTGAAGAATATTTAAAACAAGAGATAAAAAGAAATATAAAATTGTTGATTATCAATATCGAACAAGAAAAATAATGTATGGATTAGTAACTTATAAAAGAAGAATCTATGAATATTTTGATGAAAAATTACAAAAATGAGTTCGTGTTTGTTTAGTTGATGAATGACTAGAATTACCTAAATATAAAAGAATTAGTGAAGATGTTGAACAAACTATTATTGAATATTTTGCTGACGGAAAAAGATATCATGATATTTGTGCAATTTGTAAAAAAGCAGGTATTAGTGTTAGTACTGTTCATAGAGTTTTTAAGAATTTAGAAGTAGTTGAAGCAAATCCAGTAAAAGTAAAGTTAGAAAAAAATCAACCTATTTTTGTTGCTATTGATGATGGTCACCGAAAATTTTGAAATTTTAAACGTAAAGGTACAAAACATTCTATGCGATTAATAGTAACATATACAGATAATATTAATCATAAAGTACAAAATAAAAGAGTAAAAGCAATTATAAGACCAACAAAAACAACAATTGGCGTTAAAAAAACTGCCTGAATTTGTTAAAGAACATTGTCAAAAATTTTATGAAAATGTTGAACAAGCAAAAATAATTATTTGTGGAGATAGTGCTGGATGAATTAAAGATGTAGCAGATTATCTTGGTGCTGAGTTTGTTTTAGATAAATTCCATTTAATTAGAACATTATATCTTGGTATAATGGCTGGAAATAAAGGAAAATATTTAAAAGAATATAATCACTGTAAAAATTTAATTAATAATGGTAATTATGAACAATTAATTGATTATTTATATAAAGAATTAGATAATCATAAAAAAATAAAGAAAAAATATTTTAAAAATAATAAACAAGGTATTGAAAATCAAGGTGCAAAATGAAATATTGGTTGTTTTACAGAAACTAATATTTGACATGTTTTAAAAGAAATGCTTGGTAATAGAACATATAATATTTTGATTTACATTAAAATGGTTATTTTTAAATGTAATAAGATAAATTTAGAAACATAATTTAATGAATGTAATAATTACTTATTATTTCACAATTTGCAATAGCATCTCAAAAATTATTATTTTTTATTTTTCTTTTTAAGCCAATAATGAAAAAAGCTAATGCTATAATTATAAATATAAAAATCGGCATCACTATTATTAATAAAATAACTCCAATTTGCAATTGAATTCAATTATAATAATTATCATTATTTTGAAAAATATGAAATAAACATATATGATTTGCACAATGACATAAAATAAAATATGTACTATAAATTTTTAAAAGAGGCTTTTTAATAATCTGTGTATCTTTGTTTTGCAAAGTACTAGTTCAGATTAATTCTATCTTCAAATTTTATCATAAAATGGAGGCTTTTATGTAATCTGTGTATCTTTGTTTTACAAAGTACTAGTTTAGATTAATTCTATCTTCAAATTTTATCATAAAATGAGCAATTGCTGTATTTCAATTTTGAATGGGCATTGTTCATTTTTTTGTTATATTTTCAATTGCTAAATAAAATATTTTAAAAACTGCCATATCATTAGGAAAAACTTTTTTATTTCTGATAATTTTTCGTAATTGACTATTTACAGATTCAATAGCATTTGTTGTATAAATCACTCTTTTAATTTCTGCAGGATAACTAATAAAAACCATTAAATTATCTCAATTTTTATATCAAGATTTAGCAATTTGAGGATAGTGTTTATTTCACTTATTTTCAAAGGATTCTAAAGCCTGCATTGCTTGTTCTTCACTACATGCAGTATAAATTGGTTTTAAATCTGCAACTAGAGATTTTCTATGCTTATATGAGACATATTTCAAACTATTTCTAATTTGATGAACTATGCATAATTGATGTTCTGTTTTAAGATAAACTGATTGTATTGCTTCTGACATGCCTGTTAAATTATCACTGCAGGCAATAAGAATATCATTTAAGCCACGATTTTTCATTTCTGTTAAATTTGCTAATCAAAATTTAGCACCTTCATTTTCACTAATTCATAAACCTAAAACATCTTTTTTACCTTCTAAATCAACTCCTAAAGCTATATAAACTGATTTGTTAATAATGCGTTTATCTTGTCGTACTTTAACTACTATACAATCAAAATAAACAATAGGATAAATGCCTTCTAATGGTCTATTTTGTCATGCTTTGACATCATCAATAACATCATCAGTAATTTGACTAATAATACTTTCACTAATATCAGCACCCTGATATAACTCTTGTAACTGCATTCTAATATCTGATAATGTCATACCTTTTGCATATAAGGAAAGAACTTGTTGATCAAAACCATCAAATCTTCTCTGTCTTTTTGGCACTATTACAGGAGTAAAATTACTATTACGATCTCGTGGTACATCAATCTCAATTTTACCTTGTTGAGTTATTAATTTTTTTGAACTTATACCATTACGAGCATTGTCACTATTACTATGTTGATTTTTTTCATATCCTAAATAATTTTGCATCTCAGAATTCAACATTTTTTCAACTAAACGTTTTGTTAATTCTTTATATAAACCCCCTTCTTTAAAAACTGTTGTTAAATCTTCAGTATTTTCTAATAATAAATCTACTGCTTTTGATATTGGATCATTATTATTAAAGTTATCTTTTTTAGCCATCTGTAACTCACTCTTTCTAGTCATTTAATTATATTTACTAGAATTAATTAAACATAGTTATTTTTGTAAGTTACACAGATTACTAAACATTACCATTTAAAATATTAAATCCATTTGTAATTTTAATCTGTTCATAATTATTATAACTAAAATTTGAAATACCAATTAATATTAAAGCAATAATAGTTATTAAAATAGTTAAAACAAATAGTAATACAGTTATTAACTGTAATTTTTTAATTGCTTTAAGTTTCATCTTTAAATTCTCCTTAACTTTTACAATAAGTTTAACACCTAGATAACTTAATTATAAGTATTTTAGTTGCAATTTATTGAAAAAAATTATATTATTTAAATACAATTTCATAAAAATCCAAATTATTTCTTGTCTAAGCATAATAAGACTATATATGTTTTAATTTATTCCGGATTTTTGACAATCTCCCAATGATCACTATTTATTAGTGATCATTTTTAATTAAATTATTTATAATTGATTTTTTACTTCTATAATTTTTACCCTATATGTTTCTTTAATACCTTTAATATCAACAATATCACCAACAACACAATTCATAATTGATACTGCTAATGGGCACTCATTAGAAATTAATCCTTCAAATGGATTACTTTCAATACTTCCAACAATTTTAAATTTTTCTTCTGAATCAGAAACAATTTTACCATCTTTAATTTTTACAATTGTTACTCAACTACCAACACGAACTGCTTTGATATTACTATTTTTACGTTGTTTTTGTTCTTCAAGAATAACAGCACTAGTAATAATCGTTTCAAGTTCTTGAATGCGTGCTTCATTTTTACCTTGCTCTTCACGCGCACTAGTATAATCAGCATTTTCTGATAAATCACCATCAGCCCTAGCTGCTTTTAATCGTTCTTTTATCGATTCACGTTCAACATTAATTCGTTTATATAATTCAGTTTTTAACTTTTCTAAACCTTGTTCTGAAATTATTATTTCTTTATTTTTGTTAATTTCGCTCATTAAATGCCTCCATTTATATAATTTAATATTTTAAGAACGTAAATAATTATATCATAAGGATAAATGGTTTTAAAAAAAGTATTCAAAAGAATACTTTTTTTAAAACCATTTACTTTATTAATTTTTCTTCTTTTAATAAAGAAATAATTTCTGTTTTAACTTCTTCAAGTTTTTTATCTTCTTCTTTTTCATCCATTTTTGTAATAATAAAAGCAATTTTACTAAAATTTTTTGCTTGTAAACCTAAAAAATTAAGAACTGACTTAGCTTTAACTTTAGTTTCATTACCAGTAAGTTTTACTGGCTTCGTAATATCTGCATTATCAGGTAATTTAATGACTTCTACCTCAATATTTTTATACTTACTAATAGCAGCAGCAATTTTGGCTATTGGTCGTGCATGTAAACCAATCTTTTTTTCATCATCAATTTGCACAGCATAAATAATACAATTCATTTTTTTCCTCCAAGATTTCTTAAAAATTTGTATAATATAGTTTATTTATAACATATTGGAATGGCAACCCTTTTTAGGACTATTTTTTGGTAGACATTTTTTCATGATATTTAACTGGAGTTAGGTAGTTTAAAGTGCTGTGGATTCGTATGTTGTTGTATCAATTGATATAATCAAATAATTCTAATTTTAATTGGATTAATGATGTAAAATTTTTATCATTAATAAATTCAGTTTTGAAAGTTTTGAAAGTTGCTTCAGCAACAGCATTATCATAAGGACAACCTTTTTTGCTTAAAGAACGGGTAATATTGAATGCTAATAAAAGTTTATCAATAGTTTTATTATTGAATTCATTACCGCGATCACTATGAAATATTTGAATATCTTTTAAACAGCGATTTGATTGCATAAATGCTTGATATACTAATGATGCATCTTTTTTAGTACCTACACTATGTCCAATAATTTCGCGGTTAAATAGGTCGATTAATAAGCAAATATAGTTTCACTTACCATTAACTTGAACATAAGTTAAATCACTAACAATAACTTCATTTTTAAGCCTATTATTAAAGTTTCTATTCACAAGATTGCTTATTTGGCTATCATTGACTTTGTTATGATGATTTTTAAATGATAATTTAGTGTATTTTGATATTAAATTATGTTTATTCATAATTTCTTTAATTTTTTTGCGTGATAAATAAATTTCTTTATTTTCTAGACTGACTTTTAATCTTCTTGTTCCATAAACTTCTTTATTTTGTTTAAAAGCACTAATAACAGCTTCATCATACATATTATTTTTGATTTTATCTTCTTTTTTCTTTAAATTAAAATAATATGTTGATTTAGAAAGTTTTAAAAAACGACAAATTGGACGAATTTTATATTTAGATTTATTATTTGTAATAATCTCTACTTTCTGCCTATTATTAGTGCTGCTTGCTTTAAAATATCATTCTCCATTCTTAATTGTTTTAATTCTTTATTTGCTTGAATTAATTGTTTTTCTAAATCCGAAAGATTATCTTTAGTTTTAAAACTGCCTGAATTTGTAAATTGCTTAATTCATTTATAAGTAGCTGCTCTTGTAACGTTGTATTCTTTAGCAAGGCAAGATACTGATTTGCCATTTTGATATAAAGATACTATTTGTTTTTTAAATTCATCATTATATGAGTTAATATTGGCCATAATTATATTTCCTTTCTTTTAACTAATTTGTTCACTTGTCTACGTAATTAGTGTCCAATAAAGTGTAACCCATCCATATTTTTTTAAAAAAAATATATAATTTAAATTTTTCTTATTAAAATAATGTCCTAGTAAATATTCAATTTTTTACAAATAAATTTTAATTTTTTTTTAAAATAAATAAATAAATATGGTATTATTTATTAGTTAAAACATTAATAAGGAGAAAATAACTATGGCAAGAAAATGTGCTTTAAGTGGTATTGGTCCACTAGCTGGTAACAACCGTTCGCATGCGATGAACTCTTCTAGAAGAAAATGAAATCCAAACTTACAACCAGTAAAAATTGGTGGAAAAACTTTAATGATTAGTGCTCGTACTTTAAAAACTTTAAAGAAAAATAATGCTTTAGATAATAAAAAATAAAGTTATTTTATCTTTTGAATTATATAAATAAAGAATACTAATAAAAGAAAGAAATACTTTTCTTTTATTTTTTATATTAAATTAAAAATATTTAATAAAATGGTATTAAGTTAACTAGTAGTACCATTTTTTAATTACTAAAAAATATTAATAATATAGTCTAGAACCTACATTTTTTATAAAAATGAAATAATTTTTCTAGTTTTTATCAATTATATTGTTATAATACGTGTATGATAAAGAAAACTCTCAGTTGGGTGGATTTATATGCTAAAAAAAAGAATTTTGTCATTATTTTGATTAATCACAATGATTAGTATTTTTATTGTAACTTTAGTTAGTCATAAACCCTATTTTATTATGGGCGGTTCAACTTCAGTAGCACCTTTAATGCATACATTAATGGAAGACTATCCTGATAATCATAAAGAAGCAGATTTTACTTATAACAGTTTAGGTTCAGATGCAGCAGTAATTCCCGTTAATAAAAATATGTTTGGTATTGGCTGACTTTCAAAAGAATATACAACTCCTGATAATAATTTAATTTCTTTTGTTTTATCAAAAGATGGCATGATTCTAGTTTATAATCTACCACAAAAATTCTTAGGTAATGATAAACCTCTAAATTTTACACAAGATAAAGTAAAAAAAATGTATTTATCGAAATCACCTATTTTCTGAAGAGATTTATTTCCACAAAATACTTCAGAACCAAATCAAGGTTGAATCAAACCAACTTGTGACCTCAAAATTTTACCTTATACTAGAGAAAATGGTTCAGGAACACGAGATGTTTTTAATGAAAAAGTTCTGGGTGATTCAAAAGCATATTATCCACAAGCAATAACCGTTAATTCAAGTACACAAATGTTTAATATGTCTAGTGGTGGTGTTGGCTATAGTTCATATTCAGATAAAAAACAATTAGATTCGAATAAACAATTCGCTACTATTCATATTGCTAATTGAGAAAAAATTGTTCCAAGTTTAGATACCATTAAAAATGGTACTTATCAGTTATCACGACCATTTACAGGTTTAATAAATAAAAATTTTAAACAAATTAATACTTTAGTTAAATTTCTAAAATTCTTGTTTATTCCTGACTATCCAGGTCATAACGAATACGTAGTTCCTGCTTTTTCAGAAGCTCAGTACGCACAATCAGCAGTACCATTAACTGACGAATTGAATAATGATTTAAATCAGTGATTAAGGAAATTTCCATAAAGGAGTATTAATAAATGAAATCCAAATCTTTTAAAAAGTTTTGACATAAAATAACTTTTAATCATTTTAATAAAAATCATGATCCAAAAAATGTTTTTATTAGTGAACAAAAAAAACATACTTATGATTTGATTGCTAAAATTTGTGTATTGTCTATATCTTCATTAGCACTAATTGCCGCTTCATTATTAATTGGTTTTATTATCGGTCAAACATTTAGTAATATGAGTTTTCTAAATTGATTTAAAATGTTAGGAAATAGTAAATGATTACCTAGTGCTAATAGTTTTGGTATTATTGCCTTTATCGTTGCCACTTTTTGAGTTGCGCTATTTTCAATGATACTTGCTGTTCCTTTAAGTTTACTAACATCATTATTTATATGTGAATTTTTACCACCAAAATTAAAAAAAACAACATTAACTTTAGTAGAATTATTATCTGGTATTCCTTCAGTTGTTTTTGGTGCTTTTGGTTTAATGACCATTGGTCCTATTTTTGTAAAAATGGGAGCACCAACCAAAGAAAATATGATGACAGCAAGTTTTATTTTATCAATTATGGCATTACCAACAATTATTTCATTATCTGTTAATGCTATTACTAGAGTACCAAAATCTTATCTATATGCATCATTAGCACTAGGTATTAGCAGGACTGACACTAGTTTTAAAGTCATTTTTAAAGCGGCAAAAACCAAAATCATTGGTGCAATAATTTTTGGATTTGGAAGAGTCATTGGTGAAACAATGGCCGTTGTCATGATTGCTGGTAATAGTACTCTAACCCCCAATTTTGCACATGGTCCACTTGCATTTTTATTTAGTTCAATTTCTACTTTAGCGGGAGTAATTGGACTAGAAATTGGAGAAGCAGTTAGTTCTCAACAAATATCAGCATTATATGGAATTGGTTTATTTTTATTTATTATAGTTTCAATCATTAACTTTATTGTTTTAATAATTTATAAACGTAGTGATAAAAAAGCAAAAGGTCATAAAAAACCACGAAATTATAATTTAAAAAAAATAAATCTATCTGATAATCAACTAATGTTAACTATTAGTGAAAAAACTATTAAAAATCAAGGCTGAAAACACTTTAAAGACTATTTTCGATTATTCTTTATGGGGCTAGCTTGTTTTATTACTATGGGATTAATTATTTGAATTATTGGTGATATTATTATTAATGGTATCTTCAACATTAATGGTAATGCTGGTAGTAGGGTTTTCAATTTTAATTTTGCAGCTTTAATTTGAACAACCGGTGATGAAGGTTACTTATCAATTATCACAATGACATGTTTATTGGTATTAACAACAATTACTATTGCTATGCCATTAGGTATTATTGGCGCAATTTATCTTCACGAATATGCCAAAAATGGTTGATTTGCTTCAATATTACGTTTTGTGCTAAATACCTTAGCTTCTACGCCATCAATTATCTTTGGTATGTTTGGATTTACTTTTTTTATTACTTTCTTACAAATAAGTTTCTCAGCAATTGCTGCTAGTTTAATATTAACAATTGTTATTTTACCACTTATTATTAGAGCAGTAGAAGATACATTAAAATCAGTACCTATTGAATACCGTGAAGCATCATTAGCACTAGGTGCTAGTAAATTTGAAACAATAAGAAAAGTAGTTATTCCAGCTGCCATTGGTGGCATTATTACTAGTATGATTTTATCAATGGGTAGAATTATTGGTGAATCAGCACCAGTTTATCTAACATTAGGAAGCACTGTTGCTTTTCCCAATAAAGGTTTCTTAAGTTCAGGACAAACTTTAACAACCCATATTTTATTAGTTAATAAAGAATCAAATGACCCTAATAAATTAGGAATGATGTACCAAACAGCACTAATAACAGTTATACTAATATTTATTTTAAATTTTATAGCAAAACATTTTGAAAAAAGTTTAACAACAGGAATCGGGGTGAAAACAAAATGCTCAATTGAATTATTAAAAGAAAAAATGAAAGCAAGAAAGAATCAGCGAATAGCAATAAAAAAAGAAAAGTAAATGTGATTAAACCTTACTTTTTAAAAGTGAAAGATAAATTTAAGAAAAAACCAAATAACAAATCAAATAATTTATCAAATATAGAAAATATTCCAAAAAGTAATTATGTTTTTACTATTAAAAATTTAAATTTCTTCTATAATCATGGTAAAAAACAGGCTTTATTTAATATAAATTTAGAAATAAGTCGTAATCAAGTAACCGCTTTTATTGGACCAAGTGGTTGTGGCAAATCAACATTACTACGAACTTTAAATAGAATGAATGATTTAATTGATGGTGTTAAAATTAATGGACAAATATTATTCAATAATGAAGATATTTATGAAAATAAAAAAAATATTATTTCATTACGAACTAAAGTTGGAATGGTATTTCAAAAACCTAATCCCTTTCCAATGTCAATTTATGATAATGTTGCATATGGTCCAAAAAATCAAGGCATTAAAAACAAAAAGATTCTAAATCAAATTGTCGAAGATGCTTTAAAAAAAGCGGCTTTATGAGATGAAGTTGCTCAACACTTATTTGATTCAGCATTATCATTATCAGGCGGCCAACAACAACGTTTATGTATTGCTCGTGCTATTGCCCTAAAACCAGAAGTACTATTAATGGATGAACCAACTTCAGCTCTAGATCCGATTGCCGCATCTAAAATTGAAGACTTAATGAATGATTTAAAATCAGACTTTACAATTATTGTTGTTACTCATTCAATGCAACAAGCAGCACGAATTTCTGATAAAACTGCTTTTTTCTTAAATGGAGAAGTCATTGAATATAATAATACTAAAAAAATATTTTCACGACCAAAAGATAAAAGAACAGAAGATTATATTACCGGCAGATTTGGTTAAAAATATATATAATTAATTATAGAGAAAGGAGGAAAAAATGAAAATAATTAACCGTAGATTTGATTTAGATATCATAAATTTAAAACAAAACTTATTAACTTTATTAAAAGAAGTAAAAAAAGAACATAAAGACGCTTTAATAGCAATGGAAACACAAGATTTTGACATGTCAAAAAGAATTGTTGAAACCGATAAAGAAATTAGAACAGTCGCTGAAAGTTTAACAATTACTGCAATTTGAAGTATTGCTCAACAAAATCCTTTTGCTACTGACTTACGTACTATTATTGGCTATATGAATATTATTCGTGATTTAGAACGTATTTCAAATTATGCTAAAAATTTATCCAAATTTAATGTCAAATATAAACCAGAAAATAAATTAACATCTCAATTATCAGGATTAATGAAAAAAGTATTTAAAATGATGGATTTAATTGGTGAATCTATAAATGAAAATGATATTAACAAAGCTTATCAAGCAGCAGAATATGATATTGATATTGATAATCGTTTTCGTGAATCAATGAAAAACATTGTCAATATGTTAAAAGTAAACAAAAATAATGATCAACTCTCTCAATATACATCAACAATGCAACAGTTGAAATATATTGAAAGACTAGGTGATCACTTAGTTAACATTTGTGAAACAATAGTATATATTATTAAAGGTAAATTTTATGATTTATCTTCAACAAAAATATCTGAATAATTTTTCAATCAGTGTTAAAATAATTACTTTTTTGCAAGTTTCATTTAAATATTTTTAAGTCATACTTTAATATGATAATACTTATTATTATTTTATTTTTAATGAGGCTTTTTAATAATCTGTGTATCTTTGTTTTGCAAAGTACTAGTTCAGATTAATTCTGTCTTCAAATTTTATCATAAAATGAGCAATTGCTGTATTTCAATTTTGGAGGCTTTTTAATAATCTGTGTATCTTTGTTTTGCAAAGTACTAGTTCAGATTAATTCTGTCTTCAAATTTTATCATAAAATGAGCAATTGCTGTATTTCAATTTTGAATGGGCATTGTTCATTTTTTTGTTATATTTTCAATTGCTAAGTAAAATATTTTGAAAACTGCCATATCATTAGGAAAAACTTTTTTATTTCTGATGACTTTTCGTAATTGACTATTAACAGATTCAATAGAATTTGTAGTATAAATCACTCTTTTGATTTCTGGAGGATAACTAATAAAAATCATTAAATTATCTCAATTTTTATATCAAGATTTAGCAATTTGAGGATAGTGTTTATTTCATTTACTTTCAAATGATTCTAAAGCTTGCATTGCTTGTTCTTCACTACATGCATTATAAATTGGCTTTAAATCTGTAACTAGTGATTTTCGATGTTTGTATGAAACATATTTTAAACTATTTCTGATTTGATGAACTATACATAATTGATGTTCAGTTTTAGGATAAACTGATTGTATTGCTTCTGACATGCCTGTTAAGTTGTCACTACAAGCAATAAGAATATCATTTAAGCCACGATTTTTCATTTCTGTGAAATTTGCTAATCAAAATTTAGCGCCTTCATTTTCACTAATTCATAAACCTAAAACATCTTTTTTACCTTCTAAATCAACACCTAAAGCTATATAAACTGATTTGTTAATAATGCGTTTATCTTGTCGTACTTTAACTACTATACAATCAAAATAAACAATGGGATAAATGCCTTCTAATGGTCTATTTTGTCATGCTTTGACATCATCAATCACATCATCAGTAATTTGACTAATAACACTTTCACTAATATCAGCACCATGATATAACTCTTGTAACTGCATTCTAATATCTGATAATGTCATACCTTTTGCATATAAGGAAAGAACTTGTTGATCAAAACCATCAAATCTTCTCTGTCTTTTTGGCACTATTACAGGAGTAAAATTACTATTACGATCTCGTGGTACATCAATCTCAATTTTACCTTGTTGAGTGATTATTTTTTTTGAACTTATACCATTACGAGCATTGTCACTATTACTATGTTGATTTTTTTCATATCCTAAATAATTTTGCATCTCAGAATTCAACATTTTTTCAACTAAACGTTTTGTTAATTCTTTATATAAACCCCCTTCTTTAAAAACTGTTGTTAAATCTTCAGTATTTTCTAATAATAAATCTACTGCTTTTGATATTGGATCATTATTATTAAAGTTATCTTTTTTAGCCATCTGTAACTCACTCTTTCTAGTCATTTAATTATATTTACTAGAATTAATTAAACATAGTTATTTTTGTAAGTTACACAGATTACTAAACATTACCAACATTACTAGGATAATTTTTACGCATATATACCTCTTATCTTAAAATATATAATCATTTTACCCTATTTCTCTAAAAGATTTTAAACAGGTTCTAAGAAAATTGTAAATTATTTTTTTTAAAATTAAAGAAATATCTTTTCAATTTTAGAATATATCTGTTATAATCTGAAATATATAGGTTAGGACTAAACAATTTGAGAAGGGGAAAAATAAATTATTAGTACATTTTATAAAACTGTTTAATAAATGTAAATGAATTTTAAAAGGTGTAGAGTTAATATTTATTTATGGTATTTCAAAAAAATAGTTTGGTAGAGAGTTATTTTTTAATTTTTAATATTATTTATTTTTCCACAAAAACAAAAATTGTAAAAACCTATGTGTTAAAGTATGTTTATATTAAGTTTTTAAGAGCAGGTTATTTGGGTTACTATAATTTATGCATCCTTTTAGAAGGAGAGTAAAAAAAATGTCTGTTTTTAATAGACTTGCATGTGTTTTTAAGCCACCTGCAAAAAAAGAAATTTTTAGTGAAGACTTAAAGCAAGTTAATAAAAAATTTATTATTTTACGTAATCAAGTTTTTGGTTTTAGCATTTTATCATATATTCTTTACTACTTTACTCGTCAAGCGTATACAGTAGCGGGTTCTGCTTTAGAAAGCAATGGTAGCATAACTAAAATGGAGTATGCTTTAATGGGAACAATTTTTGCCGTTGTTTATGGTGGTGCTAAATTTATTGTTGGAAATGTTGCTGACCGTAGTTCAGGAAGAGTAATCATGATTTTTGGATTATTTGTTTCTTCTATTTTAAATATTATTATGGGTGGTGTAGTTGCTTTTGCTGGAACTAAAATTAGTGTTGGCCCATTTGTAATGATGTTGAGTTTGATTGCGATGTTAGCTGTTTTCCAAGGCATGGGCTGACCAGCTACAGCTAGACTATTTTCTCATTGATTTACTGATAAAGAACGTTCGGGACGTATTGGAATTTGAAACTCAGGACAAAATATTGGTGCTGCTTTATTACCGGTTGTTGTTATTTCTTTAGTAACATTACTTGATCCGGGTGGAACAATTTATGGTTTATATTTTTGAATTCCTAGTATTTTTGCTTTAGCTATGATTCCATTATGTTTATGAGGATTGCGTGATCGCCCCGAAGCAGAAGGGTTACCTACTGTTGAAAAATGAAAAGGTGTTCTAGAACATAAAGAAGAAAGAGTAGAACTTAATTGAAAAGAAATTTTTGTAAAATATATTTTAAAAAATAAATTTTTATGAATATTAGCATTTGCTAATATTTGAGTATATGTTGTACGACAAGGACTGGCAGGATGAACATTAATTTTAATGAAAGATATTCATGGCTTAGATTTAAAACACAGTAAATGATTTGCTGCCTGTTTTGAATTATCTGGTTTATTTGGTGGTATTTCTGCAGCATATTTTGCTAAGTGATTTTTTAATAATCGTAAAGCACCATTAATGATATTTGGATTATTAATTGCACTTTGTGGACTAGTTTTATTGCAAGTTGCTCCTCGTGGTAATATGCCTATGCTTATTATTGCTTTAATGATTGCTGGTTTTGGTATTTATATGCCACAAGCGATGATTGGTGCTACTGCTATTGAACTAACAAATAAGAAAGCAGCTGCTACTGCTTCAGGATTTACAGGATTATCTGGTTATTTTCTTGGTGATGCTCTTTTTTCAAAAGTAGTAATTGCTGGTATTGGTAATGAAAACTGAGATTATGTATTTTATTACTTTTATGGTTGTATTGCTGCTGCTATTATTTCATTAGCTTTACTATGAACAAAAAATCAAGATAATAAAATATTATAAAAATATTATTAGATTAGCACCATAATAAGGGTGCTAATTTTTTTTATTTAAAATGATATTTTAATAATAAAATTAATAAAATTTTATTGATTTTCAAAGTTACGGTGTTATAATAAATTTAAGACACACAAAATTATTGGTTATTAGCCTACTAGTATTATTTTTTATTTTTACTAAGTAGTTTTTTTATGTTTTTTTGTAATGTCTTATAAAAAGGAAAAATATATTGTTATTTTTAAATAAATCTAGTTATATATTCTTATTTTTTATTTAATGAAATTACAATATATTATTTATGGGATTTTTCTTTTACATATTGATAGAAAAAATGAAATTTAGTTGATTCAATTATTCTTTGTAAGTAAAACAATAATTTCTTATATATAAAAAATATATATTATGAACTTTTAGTTTTAATTTAAATAGTTCTATTAAAAAGAGATATTGGAATAAAATCAAGAAATATAAGCGAATTGAATTAATATAGAAACATATAAATAGAACATTTAACATAAATATTAAAATTTCAAAATAAAACCTATATTTCTTTAAAAAGAAAATGAAAATATTGTGTTAATTTTAAAATATGTTTAAAAAATCTTTGGAAACTTTTCTCAATCTTTATGCAATAAAATTTTAATTATACATAATAGAGAAAACGTGTTATTAATATAAGTTTAAAAAGGAAAGAAGCAAAGACAAATGTGTCCAATAAATGGTAATAGTGCCAGTATAAGAAATCAAAATATGGAATCTTTAAATATAAAAATAAGGTAAGAATATATTTTAATGATTTAGGAGAAATTTATGAAAATTTACCAAAATTTATTAAAAAAGAAAGTGAAATAAGTTCAAATAATTGTTGTTGAAAAACTATTGAATATTTATCTTCTCCAATTGTATTGTTAACAGGTATTTCAATTAGAGTAGCACAAAGATATTTTTCAATAGATGTAGTATCAGAAAAGTCTATAATAGGTAAAACTTTTATAGAACAATTAGAAATATTAGGCAAAGGAATGTGAGAATCATTAAAAATTCCTGAAAATTATGCTATGGCTGGTGTTGATACACTTACAACTTATTTTTTATCTTACTATCCATTTGGATTAAAAAGTATTATTGATTTATTACCTTCAAATCAATTAACACAAAAAAAGAATTAGATGAATATTTACCACTTGAAATTATTATTAAAAAATTAGAAAAACATTTAGAACTTAAAGAATATGAAAAATTAAATAAAATTAATTCGAACTTAGATAAGTTGTGTACTAATTTATCAACAATTATCAAAAAACATGATGTAATAAATCATATTAAAGATGAATTAAAAAATATTGATTTTAATGATGAATTTACTTTTGAAAAATTTAATTCTTTAATTAGTGCAGAAATCAGTAATGATTTTTTAAAAGAACTTTTAAATGAATTAAGTGAATTATCAAAAACTGATTTAAAAAATGAAGACTATTCTATTAAAGAAATTATAAAAAATAGTTTATCCAATACTAACTTTTTTTTGACAACATTATTAATAAATCATTTAGTTATTACTGCTTCTTCTGCTTATACTGCTGAAACATTAACATGAGAATCTTATAAAGAAGATATAGTATCAATTAATAATATTATTTCAACTATTGTTCGTGCTACAGTAATGAAATTTGTTAATGAATGTTTTATTAAAAATTCATTAAATACAATTTTTGAACCAGTAAAAAATTATTTTTGCCCTCAAAATAATGAACATACATTGCTACAATCATTTAAAAATTGAGTTAAAAATCAAAATAAATTAAGTCAATTAGGAGTCTTTATCGTTAGTTTTCTTTTTATTAGTGCTATTACTAATTGGATGGGTTACACTTTATTGGACACTAATTACGTAGACAAGTGAACAAATTAGTTAAAAGAAAGGAAAAATAATTATGGCCAATATTAACTCATATAATGATGAATTTAAAAAAGAAATAGTATCTTTATATCAAAATGGCAAATCAGTATCTTGCCTTGCTAAAGAATACAACGTTACAAGAGCAGCTACTTATAAATGAATTAAGCAATTTACAAATTCAGGCAGTTTTAAAACTAAAGATAATCTTTCGGATTTAGAAAAACAATTAATTCAAGCAAATAAAGAATTAAAACAATTAAGAATGGAGAATGATATTTTAAAGCAAGCAGCACTAATAATAGGTAGAAAGTAGAGATTATTACAAATAATAAATCTAAATATAAAATTCGTCCAATTTGTCGTTTTTTAAAACTTTCTAAATCAACATATTATTTTAATTTAAAGAAAAAAGAAGATAAAATCAAAAATAATATGTATGATGAAGCTGTTATTAGTGCTTTTAAACAAAATAAAGAAGTTTATGGAACAAGAAGATTAAAAGTCAGTCTAGAAAATAAAGAAATTTATTTATCACGCAAAAAAATTAAAGAAATTATGAATCAGCATAATTTAATATCAAAATACACTAATGGTATTATCAGCACTTGGTGTAACTAGTTCTGATTTATATAATTTAACAAATAAAATGAAACCAGCTTTTAAATTAATATATAAGCAAGAAGAGCAACAAAAGATTATTGATGAAGTATTATCTGAATTACCAAATATAATAAATCAAGCAAATGGGAATGCTGCTAGTGATGGAAGAGATTTTCTTACTAGAAGAATAAATGGTCATATTAATAATATTAATGAATGAGATGAAAATGATGTGCAAGATATAAATAACTCAGATAGAGAATATCTTATTCCTAATAATAATCGTAATCATGATCGTTCTCTTATCCAATGCGTAACTATCTAATTATATTAATATAGTGAAAAGATTCCTACTTTTAATGAAATTAAAAGTAGGAATTAACATATATGAAAATATTTAAAAATATTAAAATCATTTTTATTTACAAAAAGTTTAAATTATAATAAATATTTTATACAATATTTCATTTTTTTTATTATAATTTAGTAGACTATTAATAAACATATTTTATAAGGAGTGAAATATATATAATGTTAAAAATGAAAGGTATTGGTGCTAGTAATGGCATTGCTCTAGCCAAAGCATTAATCTTAAAACATGAAACTATCAAAACTAATCCTAAAAAAATTAATGAAAAAGAAATAGAAGGAGAAGTTAAAAAGTTACATGATGCCTTAAAAATAGCAGGTGATGAAATTAAACAACTCATCCAAAATACAACAAAAACTTTAGGTGAAGAAAAAGCCGCTGTTTTTGAAGCTCATTTTTTAGTAACAACTGATCCAGTATTAATTGAAGATACTGAAAAGTTAATTAAAGAAGAAAAATATAATGCTGCTAATGCTTTAGAAAGTACTGCTAATAAAGCAATTGCAACATTGCAAGCAATGGATGATGATTATTTTCGTGAACGTGCTGCTGATGTTATTGATGTTCGTGATCGAATTTTACGTAAAATTTTAAATATTAAAACTATTGATTTAAGTGCAATTAAAGAAGAAACAATTATTGTTAGTCATGATCTAACACCTTCAGAAACAAGTCAATTGAATCCTAAATTTGTTAAAGGATTTTTATGTGATATTGGTGGTAGAACTTCTCATGTAGCAATTATGGCTCGTAGTCTTGGTATTCCAGCAGTTCTTGGGTTAAAAAATGTTACTACAAAAGTAAAAAATAATCATTTTTGTGTATTAGATGGTAATACTGGTGAAATTGAAATTGATTTAAATAGTAGTGAAAAAAATAAATGAGTTGCTAAACAAAGCGCATGAATTGAAGAACAAAAAGAATTATTAGTATTTAAAGGTAAATTAACTAAAACCAGTGATAATCATGAAGTAAAGTTAGAAGCAAATATTGGTTCACCCAAAGATATGATTAAAGCAATTGAATATGATGCACAAGGAGTAGGACTTTTTAGAAGTGAATTTCTTTATATGGAAAGTAGTGATTTTCCAAGTGAAGATATTCAATTTGAAGAATATAAAAAAGTATTGTCTGCTACTAAACATAAAGTTGTTATTAGAACTTTAGATATTGGTGGTGATAAAGAATTATCATATTTAGATTTACCAAAAGAAATGAATCCTTTCCTTGGTTATCGTGCCATTCGTTTGTGTTTAGATCGTAAAGATATTTTTAAAACTCAATTACGTGCTTTAATTCGTGCTTCAGCTTTTGGTAAATTAGCTATTATGTTTCCAATGATTGCCACTGTTGAAGAATTTAAAGCAGCTAAAGCATTATATGAAACTTGCAAAAAAGAATTAATTAAAGAAAAAGTTAAAGTTAGTGATGATATTCAAGTTGGAATGATGATTGAAATTCCAGCAGCAGCAGTTAATGCCGAAATATTTGCTAAATATGCAGATTTCTTTTCAATTGGAACTAATGATTTAATTCAATATAGTTTAGCCGCTGATCGTATGTCAGAAAAAGTGTCTTATTTATATCAACCATATCATCCATCAATTTTACGTTTGATTAAGATGACAATTGATGGTGGGCATAAATATAATCGTCCTGTTGCCATGTGTGGTGAAATGGCTGGTGATAAAATTGCTGTTCCACTACTAGTTGGTCTAGGGCTAGATGAATTTTCAATGTCTGCATCTAGTGTTTTAGAAACTAGAAAAATTATTAGTACTTTAAATAAAAAGGATACAGAAATATTAGCATCAAAAGCATTACAATGTGAAACCAATGAAGAAGTTAAATCATTAGTAGAAAAATTTTTATCAAAAAAATAAAAATATTATTTATTTTTAAAGTTACATTATTTAATGTTAAAATTATAAACATCTAATTTACATAATTTTGAGGAGAATCGACATATGTTTTTCAAGAAAAAAAAACAATTACCTTTATTAATTTATGCGCCAGTTACTGGTAAAGTTATTAACCTTAGTAAAGTTGAAGATCCAGTATTTGCTCAGGAAATGTTAGGGACTGGTTTTGCTATTATTCCTGAATATAAAGATAAAGATGGAGTTGAATTTGTATCACCATTTGATGGAAAATTAGCAACAGTATTTAATACAGGACATGCTTATGGTATTAAAGATGTAAATACAGGTATTGAATGTTTAGTTCATATTGGTATTGATACTGTTGAATTAGCTGGTAAGGGCTTTGATATTAAAGTTGAACAAGGTAAACCAATTAAAAAATCAGAAGTAATGGTAGTTGCTAATTTACAAGAAGTTAAGAATAAAGGTAAAAAAGTAACAACACCAATTGTTTTCACTAATGAAACAATGGAAGGTTATGTTGTAAAGCAAGTAGTAAAAGATGATGAACAAGTAACGGTTGGTCAATTAATTGCTGAAGTCACTAAGAAATAAATATTTTTATTAAAACAAAATTAATTTGATAAAATATTAGTAAGTATTTATATATTATTGGTGGGTATCATTTATTATGGATAATTTTTGGCAACATTATTGATGAGCAGTACTTATTGTAGTTTTAGCTATGTTAATAATACTTTATATTTTATATAGAATTTATCAAATTTTCCATATTGATTATCACTGAGAACTGAATCGTCATTTTCCACAATGAAGTAATGAGGGAATCATTACTAGGGATAACTATTTTTTACATACTGAATTTAAATTTGTTGATAATAGTAAATATATTATTATTGGTATTCATGGTATGGGTGCCTCTTTAACAGACTTTAAAACAGCTGCTAAGTTTTTTACTAAACATGGTATTTCATTTTTAAGTTTTGATCAACGAGGTTGAGGAGAAAATGAAAAATGAAAATATCATACTTTAGGAACAACTATTAATGATATTAAAGATATTATAACGGTTTTGAATGAACGTTATCCTAATAAAAAAATTTTATTAATGGGTGAATCATTAGGTTCAGCATTAACAGCATTAGCAATTAAAAGATTACCAAAAATGATTGATGGTGCAATTTTAACTAATTTTGTTACTAAGAAACAAATATTTAAAATAAAACCTTCATTAGTTTGTCATGCAATTTGAGGATTTCTATTTTATAAACATCATCCATTACCTATTACTTTTGATATGGAAACAATTTCTATTAACTCTAATTATATTAAAAAAGGGAAAATTAGAGCAATGTGGAATGGCAACCCTTTTTAGGACTATTTTTTGGTAGACATTTTTTCATGATATTTAACTGGAGTTAGGTAGTTTAAAGTGCTGTGGATTCGTATGTTGTTGTATCAATTGATATAATCAAATAATTCTAATTTTAATTGGATTAATGATGTAAAATTTTTATCATTAATAAATTCAGTTTTGAAAGTTTTGAAAGTTGCTTCAGCAACAGCATTATCATAAGGACAACCTTTTTTGCTTAAAGAACGGGTAATATTGAATGCTAATAAAAGTTTATCAATAGTTTTATTATTGAATTCATTACCGCGATCACTATGAAATATTTGAATATCTTTTAAACAGCGATTTGATTGCATAAATGCTTGATATACTAATGATGCATCTTTTTTAGTACCTACAAACTATGTCCAATAATTTCGCGGTTAAATAGGTCGATTAATAAGCAAATATAGTTTCACTTACCATTAACTTGAACATAAGTTAAATCACTAACAATAACTTCATTTTTAAGCCTATTATTAAAGTTTCTATTCACAAGATTGCTTATTTGGCTATCATTGACTTTGTTATGATGATTTTTAAATGATAATTTAGTGTATTTTGATATTAAATTATGCTGATTCATAATTTCTTTATTTTCTAGACTGACTTTTAATCTTCTTGTTCCATAAACTTCTTTATTTTGTTTAAAAGCACTAATAACAGCTTCATCATACATATTATTTTTGATTTTATCTTCTTTTTTCTTTAAATTAAAATAATATGTTGATTTAGAAAGTTTTAAAAAACGACAAATTGGACGAATTTTATATTTAGATTTATTATTTGTAATAATCTCTACTTTCTGCCTATTATTAGTGCTGCTTGCTTTAAAATATCATTCTCCATTCTTAATTGTTTTAATTCTTTATTTGCTTGAATTAATTGTTTTTCTAAATCCGAAAGATTATCTTTAGTTTTAAAACTGCCTGAATTTGTAAATTGCTTAATTCATTTATAAGTAGCTGCTCTTGTAACGTTGTATTCTTTAGCAAGGCAAGATACTGATTTGCCATTTTGATATAAAGATACTATTTGTTTTTTAAATTCATCATTATATGAGTTAATATTGGCCATAATTATATTTCCTTTCTTTTAACTAATTTGTTCACTTGTCTACGTAATTAGTGTCCAATAAAGTGTAAACCCATCCAGTTGATTTAGAAGGTAAAAAAGATGTTTTAGGTTTATGAATTAGTGAAAATGAAGGCGCTAAATTTTGATTAGCAAATTTCACAGAAATGAAAAATCGTGGCTTAAATGATATTCTTATTGCTTGTAGTGACAACTTAACAGGCATGTCAGAAGCAATACAATCAGTTTATCCTAAAACTGAACATCAATTATGTATAGTTCATCAAATCAGAAATAGTTTAAAATATGTTTCATACAAACATCGAAAATCACTAGTTACAGATTTAAAGCCAATTTATAATGCATGTAGTGAAGAACAAGCAATGCAAGCTTTAGAATCATTTGAAAGTAAATGAAATAAACACTATCCTCAAATTGCTAAATCTTGATATAAAAATTGAGATAATTTAATGATTTTTATTAGTTATCCTCCAGAAATCAAAAGAGTGATTTATACTACAAATTCTATTGAATCTGTTAATAGTCAATTACGAAAAGTCATCAGAAATAAAAAAGTTTTTCCAAATGATATGGCAGTTTTCAAAATATTTTACTTAGCAATTGAAAATATAACAAAAAAATGAACAATGCCCATTCAAAATTGAAATACAGCAATTGCTCATTTTATGATAAAATTTGAAGACAGAATTAATCTGAACTAGTACTTTGCAAAACAAAGATACACAGATTATTAAAAAGCCTCATTTTATTGATGAAATAAATAAAATAAGTTTATCAATCCAACATAAAACTAAAATTAATAATAAATTTATAGCAAAATAAAAATAGTTACCAAAATGGTAACTATTTTTCTAAATTAAAAAAGATGATAAAATCAAGAACATAAACTTAATATAAGTTTATAAATACACTATTTATTTTAAAAAGGAAATATAAAATATGGATATAATTTTAGAGAATAACAATAACGAAAAAACAAAAAATGAATCTATTTTTGTACCTTCTCCCGCTATTTTTGTAGAAATTTCATTTGAAAACATTAAAACTAAAAAACAAAAACATGCAGAAAGACAAAAAAATATTTAGAAAAAAATAAATCAAATCCTGAATTTATTAGAAAAAAAAGAGAAGGAGAAAAAAGACGCAGAAAAAAATATATTGAAAAGAAAAAAATAAAGAACTTATTGATAAGCAAATTCAATTAATGATTAATGAAGTTAATAACTTTGCTAATTATGAAACAATACAGATAGAAGATATATTGCAAGAAAATCAAAAAATTTTGGATGGGTTACACTTTATTGGACACTAATTACGTAGACAAGTGAACAAATTAGTTAAAAGAAAGGAAATATAATTATGGCCAATATTAACTCATATAATGATGAATTTAAAAAACAAATAGTATCTTTATATCAAAATGGCAAATCAGTATCTTGCCTTGCTAAAGAATACAACGTTACAAGAGCAGCTACTTATAAATGAATTAAGCAATTTACAAATTCAGGCAGTTTTAAAACTAAAGATAATCTTTCGGATTTAGAAAAACAATTAATTCAAGCAAATAAAGAATTAAAACAATTAAGAATGGAGAATGATATTTTAAAGCAAGCAGCACTAATAATAGGCAGAAAGTAGAGATTATTACAAATAATAAATCTAAATATAAAATTCGTCCAATTTGTCGTTTTTTAAAACTTTCTAAATCAACATATTATTTTAATTTAAAGAAAAAAGAAGATAAAATCAAAAATAATATGTATGATGAAGCTGTTATTAGTGCTTTTAAACAAAATAAAGAAGTTTATGGAACAAGAAGAATAAAAGTCAGTCTAGAAAATAAAGAAATTTATTTATCACGCAAAAAAATTAAAGAAATTATGAATCAGCATAATTTAATATCAAAATACACTAAATTATCATTTAAAAATCATCATAACAAAGTCAATGATAGCCAAATAAGCAATCTTGTGAATAGAAACTTTAATAATAGGCTTAAAAATGAAGTTATTGTTAGTGATTTAACTTATGTTCAAGTTAATGGTAAGTGAAACTATATTTGCTTATTAATCGACCTATTTAACCGCGAAATTATTGGACATAGTTGTAGGTACTAAAAAAGATGCATCATTAGTATATCAAGCATTTATGCAATCAAATCGCTGTTTAAAAGATATTCAAATATTTCATAGTGATCGCGGTAATGAATTCAATAATAAAACTATTGATAAACTTTTATTAGCATTCAATATTACCCGTTCTTTAAGCAAAAAAGGTTGTCCTTATGATAATGCTGTTGCTGAAGCAACTTTCAAAACTTTCAAAACTGAATTTATTAATGATAAAAATTTTACATCATTAATCCAATTAAAATTAGAATTATTTGATTATATCAATTGATACAACAACATACGAATCCACAGCACTTTAAACTACCTAACTCCAGTTAAATATCATGAAAAAATGTCTACCAAAAAATAGTCCTAAAAAGGGTTGCCATTCCAATTTATTAATTATTTTGTTTTTTATGTTATGATTAGTTTGTTATTAAAGTATATAAAATTAGTAATAAATTCTGGGAGTTTTATATATGCAAGAAAATTTTTATATTAAAAAAGTATATTATGGTGCTTATGTTAAAAATATAATTTTACCTATGAGTGCAATATTAAATAATAAGCGTAATGAAGTTGGTATTAAAAATTTAGGTATTAATGATAAGAAGTTACGTAATTCTACTATTCGTACTAAAACAAAATTAATACATAAAGCGTATCATAATTTTTATAATTCAAAGGTTTTAAGTTTTGTAACTTTGACTTATGCTGATAATATGCAAGATGTTAATAAAGCAAAACATGATATTGCTATATTCTTTAAACGTTTAAAGCGTTGATGAAATGACCCTAAGCGTGCTAAATATTTAGGTGAATTAAAATATATGTATGTTTATGAATATCAAAAACGTGGTGCTATTCATTTTCATATATTATTTAATAGAAAAATACATAAAAGTATGTTACCGCAATGATGACCATTTGGTTTTAATGATGTAAGAGTTGTTCAAAAGGGTACTAATGAAAATATAGTTAAGTATTTAAGTAAATATGTAGTAAAGGTTCAAAATGATATAAAATCTCAAAATCAATATGATTTAGGTGTGCGTGCTTATGCTTTTTCTCGTAATTGTTCTAATCCAAAAGTGGTTAAAGGTCAAAAAATAATGTTATATCAACGTTTAATTGATGCTTCTGCTAATGCTTTACATACACAATTTTTTAGGAAAAAAATTGATAATTTAGGTCGTACTATACTTTTTGGTGGTAGTTTTGATACTACTGTTTTTGGTGATAATTTTAAAGATTATGATGAATATGTTTCAATTGATAGTATTAGGTTTAGAAATGCAATTAAACGTGTGCCGAGAATTTTACATTAGTGAAATATTTTGATATAATCTTTTAGTCATTAATAAAATTTATAAAATTTGATGAAGGAAAAATGTACATTTATGAAAATTTGTTCTTATAAATATGAACTTTATAATATAAATAGAAATTATCAATCAAATATTAAAAGTAGGAGTTTTATATGTTCTAATTGTTTTAATAAGCAACTTATAAAAGATAATTTTATTTTTATTGGATATTGTAATAAAAATTCAGCAATTAATAGTCATAGTCTTTGTGGTGATTTAACTGATAATGATGAATTAACTTTTGTTTGTAGTTATAAAAATTGTTTAAAGATTTCACTTAATAATTTAAATGGAAATCCTAAATATAATGTTGTTCAATTAAACAAGAAAGATTTAGAAAGATTTAGAAATTTTATTAAATGAAAATAAAAAGGATTTACATAATTTAATGAAAGAATATTTTTTTTCAATAATTTTAAAACATAATTCTTCTGCTACTTTATTAGCTAGAAAAATGTTAATGCATTTTGCATTTGAATTAGGTTGTATTGAAAAAAATAAAGATTTTGTTTATTACGTTGATTATATTCAAAATGATGGGACATTAAGTAAAAATTGAAATAATAGTTTAGATATAGTTAGAAAACTTGGAAATTATGAAAATCATAAATTAAAAATAGCAACTGATAAAGAATTAGAGACAGTTAAAATTATTATGGAACAGTTAATTAATTCTCATTTTTTACCAAAAATTTATAAATAATTTTTAATTAGTAAATAAAATACTTGTATATATATATATATATATATATAATGGTTAATAGCAAAAATATAAGGTTTTACCCAGAATTTAACTTTATGTTTTTGCCTTTTTTATTGTTTTTTTGTTTTTTTATGTTATATTATAATTAATAATGTCATTACCCACATTATTAATCTGGTATTATACCTAATTCTGGGAGGTTAATAAAATGTATTTTCTTTGTCAATTGACAAAAATTAGAAACAATGAAGTAATTAAAGATGAAAAAAGTGGTAAGTCCAAAAATTATGATGTACTTACTTTTTCGCCGTTTTATGTTACTGATAAAGGTATTAAAATATCAACTGGTGAAAAATCTAAGGATAAATGAGTTTTACATGATAGTGAATTATTTTCTAAACTTTCTAAAATGAATTTAACTCTTGGTTCTTATTATGATGTTGAAATAACATGAGAAGCAAAAATAATTGACATACATAATTTAAAAACTAAATAGTTATTTATTATAGGGTAATTGGTAAATAATTATTTAAAGGATTTAAGTTATGTCAAAAATTAATAATTGTGCTTGTCAACAACATTTTCATTTAGCAATGTATGTATGCAAACTTTGTGACCAAGTAATTTGTCCTAAAAGAGTTTTACAAAATTTATATACTGGGAAATATTATTGTCCAAATTGTATATTAAATATTGCTTTGGTTAAACAAAAAGAACAATTACAACAAAAAGAAAATTAAAAATTAAATAAGGGGCATATATATACTTTTTAGTGTATTTTTGCCCCTTACTCTAATTAGTATAAATATGCTCCTTATTAATAAAGTAAGGAGTTTTATTTATGCCTAATGATTTAGAACAAACTAATAATTATACTTTAACTAAAATTTTAAGAACTGGATTAAGTCCATTAAGTGCTATGGTTGGAGTTAGTGCTTATTATGGTCAATATTTAAAAGACCCAATTTTAGGTTCTATTAATTCTTTGTTATTTAGTAAAAAATTAGGACTTGATATATGGAATATTAATCAAAGACCTACTACTAGAAATAAAGTGATTAATAGTTATAAAAAGATATTTTTAGGACTAGGAACAATTGGTTTAATAAATTATGCTAAGTTTGTTCAGTATGTAGATAAGTCAGTTGTTTTATTAAGAGATGAACCTTGTTTTTGACCACCATGTCCTATACCGAACCCCCAAGACCAACGTATTCACCATTTACAACTGTTAAACCGATAATTGATGTTCCTTTTGTAGATTGAGATACTTATTTATATATCTTTAAATAGTTTTGGTATAGCGAATGTCATTAGTGGTTTAACTGAGTTAATCCCTAATAGATTTCAAAATATAAGAAAGATAGCAAATATGGGTACTGGTGGATGTTTGATTAGTAGTGGTGTTGCTATGGGTATAAACAATAATTTTAATAATTATTTTGCTATTCCTACAATTATTGCCGGAGCAAGTGAGATTATAGATACTTTATTGTTGCCGTTAGGAAATACACATAATAATACAGAATTACAAGAAGTATTTACAGATGAAAGAGCAAGATTAATTAATGGCAGTGTTAATGATTATCAAAGTACAAATGACAGTATGGTTGATGTTGATTTAAATGATGATAGTATGTCAGAGATTAATTTAGATAGAGCAAGTTTAAACTGGGATTATTCTTATGCTTATACACTAGGTGGTGTTTAAAATGAAAAAAGATAAATGAAAAAATATGCCAAGACAAAAGTTACATAAGAAAAAAGCAAAGCGAAATTTTGAACAAAGATTAAGTGAAAATATGAGTTTTGATAATTTTTTAGGAGGTAAAAAATAATGGTTAAATGAATAGTTGTGATATTAGCTGTGCTTGGTACTGCTTGGGCTTTTAAGGGTACTATTAAAAAGATAATTTGAAAATTTAAACATAAAAAGCATAATGTAATTGACCCAGATTGTTGGTATTGTAAAGAACAAAAACGTAAAGAAAGAGCAAGAAAAGAATTAGAGGAGGGAGGTGATTAGAATGCCCGCAGGTTTAACCGCACTATTAAATATGATTGGAGGTATTGGCCAAAAATTATTAGAATCTTTTAGAACCTGTTTAGAATCTTTTTAATAAAACTGAAATAAATGAAAGAACAACCATTTGTAAACTAGTATTTAGTTTTCTTTCACAATTTTTTCATAATCTTCTGTATTTTTCTAATCAAGCAAAGCTTCGTTCTACAATTCATCTTTTTGGTAATACTACAAAAGTATGTAATTCATTGCGTTTTATCACTTCAACATTTGCATTTATGATTGTTTTGATTTCAGAAGCAAATTTTTCACCAGTATAACCAGCATCTACTATTATTTTTTGAACTGCAGAAAGATTTTCTTTTTCATTTTCAATCATTATTATAGCGCTATTACGATCTGTTTTTTCTGCCGTGGTTATGTAAATTGCATGTGGTAAACCTTGAGAATCAACAACAATATGACGTTTTATGCCTGAAATCTTTTTACCAGCATCATAACCTTTATTTTCAGTAGTATCTGTATTTTTAACACTTTGCGAATCAATTATACAAAAACTAGTTTGTTCTTTGCGATTATTGTTGATACGAACTTTTTTAACTAATTTTTTTTAAAATTAATTGCAATACACTAGGTTCTTTACCATTATTTTTACTTCAAATTTGAAAATAATAATATACAGTTTGTCATTTTGGAAAATTTTTTGGTAACATTCTTCATTGACAACCACTTTTTAATACATATAAAATTGCACAAAATATTTCATATAAATCTAAACTTCTTGGTTTTGTTTTCTTTTTACTATTTTCTAAAATTGATTTTATGTTTTCAAATTGTTCTTTGGTGACATGACTTGGATAATTTTTATGCATATATACCTCTTATTTTAAAATATATAATCATTTTACAATATTTTCGAAAAGATTCTAAACAGGTTCTTAGTTATGTATTTGATTGAGTATTTGCTGGTGACTCAATTATGACAAATTGACCAGTTTTAATTCCAATATTTATGATGGTCTTAGTATTTATTAAAGAATTCATAGGACATATTATTCGTGGATTTAGATAGAAAAAATTAAAGTTATTTTAGGAGGTAATAGTTATGATTAAATTATTTTTTGCAATAATTTTTGTTTTTCCTTTATTAGGTAAACTTTTACCTTCTTTAAATAATATTGTGCAAAATATTTTGCAAAGTTATATTACTGATTTTTCCGGTTTACATAATTTATCTTTGGTTATTAAAAGTTTTATTTTTGGTGATAGTTCACAACAAATAGTTTCTATGCCAGCACCATTGTTAGCAATTATTTTAGTACTTTTTACTTTTTCATTAATTTTAAAATTATTAAAAATAATATAGGAGTAGTTTATTATGGGTGTTGCTTTTATTTCAAAAATTTTAGAATTATTTGCACAAATCTTTATGAAATTTTGAAATTTGCCAATGGCAGATTTAGGTTTTAATTTAGGAACTTTTGTTGTTTTTATTCTTTTAATAAAGTTTGCTATGTCAGTTTTTTTAAATATTGATATTCAGCCAGTTTCTACATCGGGTACTGTAAAGCAAAGTTATAAAAATGTTAAGGGTAGTTCAAAATTTGTTGGAAAGCAAATTGCTAAACAACATGAAAGAAAACGTTTAAGAAATAAGGCTAAGGGTGTTGAAAATAAAAGAGGGAAGTTTGTAGGTAATTAGTTATGAGTGATTTTGTGAATAGTATATTGCATTTGATTTTTATATTTTCTAGTAAAGATATTCAAATATTTAAATCAACCAAATATTACTGATGAAGTTTATATTTTGTTTAATTTGACTTTTTGATTAGTATTAGGTGTATTTTTTAATTTTCTTTATCGTAGTATTAAATTTATTTTTAGGTCATTGTTTGGGTAGGTGTTAAGGATGAGTGTTTTAGAAATTTACAATAAAATACATCAGTGTATAGTTGATTATTGAACTATGTTTATAGGTAGTCCAGTTGATGATTTTACTACTATTTTATGAAATTTAGTAGTTTATGGAACTCAGTTTTTTATTGGATTTATTATATTTTATGGTTCATGGTGAATTTTAAAATGTTTATTTGGTAAATAATTATGTGATTTAAGTTTGCTAAATTATTTTTTGTTGTAAATAGCACTGTTCAAGCACCCACTAGTTTAATTGTTTCTAATGCACCTAGTGAAAGTAATTACACTATAACTAGCGATATGGTTAAACCCGTTAAATATAATGATTTTAATGATTGAGCAACTATTCCTTGAAATTCTGCTTATTTTGATGTTGGTCAACCAGATTTAAAATTAGTTTCTGCTATTGTTCATAAAACTACTGTTACTTCTTATTCAATTCAATTTCATTCTGATGTTGTAGGTAATTTTGATAGGCGAGTTAGTGATTTGTCCACAGATTATAGATTTACAGAACAAGACTTAGACCAGTTATCTCTTATTTTATTTAATCATAATTATATACAAACTGGTAAGTTTAATGAGTTAGTTTTTTGGAATTATAATGTTTCTAATAATTTAAGTTTTAAGTTGACTTTTGAAATTACAAAACCTTTGAGTTTTTATATACAAGGTTTTATGTTTTATATTTCTGCTGAATATTTTAGTTATTTTTCATCTATTTATACATTTTCGTTTTTAGATTATGAGGGTAATATTCGTTATAATTTTAAAGGTGTATTAAATGATAAAGATAGTGTTTATAATTTAGGAAAATATAATTTTGTTACTATGCCGGTTCGTGTTCCTAATTTAAAACATTTAACGATTAATTTTGATTTATCTTCATTAACTAATCGTGACGGTTTGCATGTTAAATTTGGTCAAATGAATATTTTTTCTTCCAAAGATATTGTTCCAGTGCCACCAAATAGTCCTTTTAACCCTGAGTATGAACGTGTTAGTTGATATGATGTTTTTGGTCATTTACGTAATGCTTTTAGATGATTACTTTATGGCGTTGTTGGTAAAGTTTTACCAGTTGAACCATTAAGACAATTTCTTTTTACAACAGATAGTTTGTTACGACATATTTTTTCAGATACTATTAGTACTGCTTTAAATGTTGATATTGTTAGTGGAATAGAAAATATTATACCTTTATGATTATTTGTTAGAACCTGTTTAAAATCTTTTCAATAAAATTGAAATAAAGGCAAGAACAACCATTTGTAAGCTAGTATTTAATTTTTTTTCACAATTTTTCATAATCTTCTGCATTTTTCTAATCATGCAAAACTTCGTTCTACAACTCATCTTTTTGGTAATACTACAAAAGAATGTAATTCATTACGTTTTATAACTTCAACATTTGCATTTATAATTGTTTTAATTTTAGAAGCAAATTTTTCACCAGTATAACCAGCATCTACTAGTATTTTTTGAACTGCAGAAAGATTCTCTTTTTCATTTTCAAACATTATTATAGCACTGTTACGATCTGTTTTTTCTGCTGTGGTTATGTAAATTGCATGTGGTAAACCTTGAGAATCAACAGCAATATGACGCTTTATTCCTGAAATCTTTTTACCAGCATCATAACCTTTGTTTTTAGTAGTATCTGTATTTTTAACACTTTGTGAATCAATTATACAAAAACTAGTTTGTTCTTTTCTACCATTATTTATACGAAATGCCATGACTAATTTTTTTTAAAACTAATTGTAATACACTAGGTTCTTTACCATTATTTTTACTTCAAACTTGAAAATAATAATATACAATTTGTCATTTTGGAAAATCTTTTGGTAACATTCTTCATTGACAACCACTTTTTAATACATATAAAACTGCACAAAATACTTCATATAAATCTAAGCTTCTTGGTTTAGTTCTCTTTTTAGTATTTTCTAAAATTGATTTTATATTTTCAAATTGCTCTTTGCTAACATTACTAGGATAATTTTTACGCATATATACCTCTTATCTTAAAATATATAATCATTTTACCCTATTTCTCTAAAAGATTTTAAACAGGTTCTTAGAGCAATTAGTTTAATTATAGGTTAGGAGTTTATTATGCCTTGATATGGTTATGTGTTATTAGTTATAGGTTTGATTATAATTATTTATCCAATTCTTATAACTATTCGTAATGTTAAAATTTTAAAACGAGTTGGTAGTTATATTATTTCAGCACCTCCAAGAACTGGTAAGTCTGCTCTTGCTTGTTGTTTAGCACAAACTCATAAGAAAAGAGTAGTTAGTCCTTTCCCTATTAAGTTAAAGACTGGTTATTCTTATTTGGTTAATTATAATGATGTTTTTACTTTTAATCAGTTAGCAAGTAATTATGCTTTTGAGGAACAAGATTTAATAATTTTAGATGAATTAGCATTAAAAATAAATTCTAATGATTTAGGAGTACAGTTTAAAAATCAACAAGAAAGTTTAGGACAATTTTGTAAGTTAATAGGTCATATGTTTAATGGTACTATGTATTTGATTGAACAACACCCTAATAGAATACCAGTACAAGCAAGAGAAAAAGTAGAATATGTTGTTCAAGTTAAGCGTATGCGTTTTTTTGGTTTTATTGTTATATTTAATCTTAATTTATATACTAATATTGACGATTATAATAAAGTAGTGTTTTCACGTCGTAGAACAAAGAAAATGATTAAAAGAGGTATTATGCCTCCAAGTTATAGTGGTGAAGCAATGGCTATGACTTTATTTTTTCCTAGACACTGGTTAAAAAGGTATAATTCACGTGCTTTACATTATGTGCATGAACTTAAAAGTGAATTGTCACCTAAGAAATACCTTAAAGAAGCAAGTAGTATTGATATGACTTATAGTGATATTAAATCTGCTGGTTTGGATAAATTAGATAATATTTTAAAGAAAAAAGATAAATAAAAATAGTTATAGTCGCAGTGAACCTACTGCGACTATAATTTGGGTGAGCCACGTAGTGGCGAGGGACGTAGTCCCTATATACTTGTTAATATTATTTTTTAATCTCTTTTCAATATTTTGAATTTTTATATCAATTTCATGATATCAAGTGGTATCTAAAACATTGCAAAGTGGTTCTTGTACTCAAGCATGGTACATTTTTCTTTCTTCAAATCCTTCTGGAAGTTTTATTTCTTCTTTAATTTCAGCAATTAATTTATATATACTTTTTATTTTTTTAACTTTACTATACATATCTTTTAATCTTCCTTTCAAAAAAATAAAAAACCCATATACTTTAAAAAAAAAAATAATGAGTTGAAAACTTAAATTAAGTTTAAAGAATTATATCATAATATCTAGAATATTTGGTGTTAAATTTTTATACATATTTTTAAAAGATAAAAAATAGTTATAAATAAATAAAACTACTCAGTTGAGTAGTTTTATTTATCTTCTTCAATTTTTACTGTCATTTCTTGATCATCAAAAACAAATTTAACTTTTTTATCATCTTTTTTATTAACAGCATCACTGGGTTTATCATTTTTTTTATTTTCAAATAAAGGTTTTGGTTTTTTCTTTAATTCTTTTTCATTTTTTAAATAATATTTTTGAACTATATCAAAAAGTTCATTATTTAAACTACCATCTTTATATCTCTTTTTAAATTTATAAAAATACTTATAACGCTTATCTAAAATTATTGATTTAATTTCATTAAAGAGTATAAAAGCATTTCTACTTGAAAATTTATAATTATTTTTACCTATTTTTACTAAATTATCACTTATAATATTGTTTATTTTAAACTTAAATCTTTTTCTTTTAAAAAGAAAAATAACTAAAATAAAAATAAAAGTTATTATTAATAATAATATTGATAATCCTATGATTATTCAGTCCTTTATTGAAAAATCTGATCAATTAACTAAAAACATTATATTTAAATTATTTTGCATATAAATAACCCCCTAAATTTTCTTAATATATAAATTTGCGTCATTTTATAAACAAGTTCTTCTTATCTTTTATTTTGGATAAATTACATTTAAAATTACACTTCCAATAACTAAAGGGTCATCATAAGTCATTTCAACTGTTAAAGTAGTTGGTTTAATGTTCATATTATTATATTTTAAATTACCTAAAATAATTTTTTCTTTTATTAAATTTGATTGTGGATTACTTTCAATTAGTCTCTCTTTAATAACCTCCTTTACAGTTTCTGGACTTGTCATTTTCAATTTGTCTTCAGTTTTTAATTGCAAATTTGTTTTGCTTTTTAAAATTACTGCTAAAATTCGTTTATTATCACTAATTGATGATTGTTTAGAGATCGAACCATTTGATTTTTTTTATTTTTTTCTTCCTCTTCTTCTTTTTCTCCTTCTGTTTCAGCAATAGCTGTCATACCACCAGCAATGGTGGCTCCAATTAAAGCTGCAGAGCCGATAAGACCAGCAATAATTTTTGTTGATTTCTTCTTCTTTTTCTTTTCTTCTTCATCTTCTTCTGACATAAATTACAAACCTCTTTTCTAAGTCCTTAAATTTTTTCTAAGTTAATTTTACATGATTAAAAATAATCTATTGACATTTTACTTTTATTAGATTAGAAATTTAGATAAACAATTAGTTGTATAAATTACTGATGTATTTTTTTATTTTTTGAAAATTAATAATCTTAAACATTAAAATAGTAATTATTATTAATTTTAATAAAGTTTTTTATCTTATTTTTTAAAGAACTTAGTAAAAATAAGATAAAATATTAATATTGCATTAAAGAAAAAGGTGAACGTATGTCATTTCAACAATTTAATTTACAACCATGACTAATTGAAAATTTAAAAAAAGAAAAACTAATTAATCCAACACCAGTCCAAACCGAAATCATTCCTTTAGCATTAACTAATAAAAACTTAATTATTAAAAGTACTACTGGTAGTGGTAAAACTCATACTTATTTAATTCCAATTTTAAATAATTGTAATGTTACTTTAAAAGTAACACAAGCAGTTATTATTACACCTACTCGTGAACTTGCTCAACAAACGTTCAATTTTTTAAAAGCTTTAATCAAAGATCAAAATATTAGCATTGCTTGTTTAGTGGGTGGCAAAGATATTATTCGTCAAAGTAATAATTTAAGTAATAATCAACCACAAATTGTAATTGGCACTCCAACTAGATTAAAACGTTTATATGAACTTAATATGTTAGCAATTACTACTACTAACACTTTAGTTATTGATGAATGTGATATGTTATTTGATATGGGATTCATGGAAGATTTAGATTTTTTAATTACTAAAATGAATAAAAATACTCAAATTATGACTTTTTCAGCAACAATATTACCCCAACTAGTTACTTGATTAAAAAAATATATTACTAATGCTACTACAATTAGTATTGATAACAAATCTCAAAAAATTCAACATATTTTTATTAATCGTCATCATCAAGATAGTAAAAAACAACTACAATCATTATTAACAATGTTTGATCCTTATTTATGTTTAATTTTTGTTAATAACAAAGAAAATATTGAAGAAATTGCAAACGTCTTAATTGAAGAAAATAAAAAAGTAGCAATCTTACATGGTGGATTACCAGCACGAGAACGTTCTCAAACTTTTAAACGTATTAAAAATTTTGAATATCAATATGTTGTTTGTTCAGATATCGCAGCACGTGGTATTGATATTGAAGGGGTATCTCATGTTATCTCTTTACAATTACCGACAAATAATCTAGAATATTATTTTCATCGAGCAGGGCGAACAGGACGAGCTAACTATTCAGGTATTTCTTATGTATTTTATGATAAGAGTGATAATTCTACTATTCATAAGTTAAAAAATTTAAACGTTCCAATAGAATACTATAAAATTAAAGATAATAAGTTACTACCAGAAATTACTAATGACAACATCATTGCTCATAAACGAAAAATAGAAAGAAATAAAGAAGAGCAATATGTTATTAATCGCTTTAAAAAAAATAAAAATGTAACTCCTGGTTATAAGAAAAAATTTAATAAAGATTTAGAAGCAATAAAAAAAGAAACAAGAAAACAACACATTAAAGCATCAATTAAGAAAATTAAAAAAACACAAGCAATTGCAAGAAGAAAAAAAATTTTTGATGAAAATTAATAATGGAAGAGGAAGCAAGATGGAAAATGACAAATTAATTATTGGATCTCATGTTTCAATGAAAGCACCAAAATATTTATTAGGTGCTCTTGAAGAAGCTCTAAGTTATAATGCAAATACGTTTATGTTTTATACAGGTGCTCCACAAAATACAATTCGTAAACCAACCAAAGCATTATTTATTAAAGAATTTACAGAAAAACTAATTGAAAAAAATATTAATATTAATAATCTTATTGTTCATGCTCCTTATATTATTAATCTGGCTAATAGTATTAATAAAAGTACTTATCAATTAGCAGTAGATTTCTTACGACAAGAAATAATTCGCTGTCAAGATATTGGCATTAAAACTTTGGTTTTACATCCAGGTAGCGCTGTTGGTGCTTTACCACAAACTGCTTTAGATCAAATTGTTAAAGGACTAAATGCAGCATGTTTAGAAAAACAAACTGTAAAAATTGCTTTGGAAACAATGTCAGGAAAAGGTAGTGAAGTAGGAACTATTTTTGAACAACTTCAATATATTATTAATAATGTAAAAAGACCCGAACTAATTGGTGTTTGTTGAGATACTTGTCACTTATCTGATGCTGGTTATGATCTTAATAATAATTTAGAACAAGTAATACAACAATTTGATCAACTTATTGGATTAGATAAATTATTAGTTATTCATGTTAATGATTCTAAAAACCCAATCAATGCTCATAAAGATCGTCATGCTAACTTAGGAATGGGTTACCTTGGTTTTCAAACTTTAATTAACATTATTTATCATCCATTGTTGCTTACTAAAATAAAAATTTTAGAAACGCCATGAATTAATGGACATCCACCTTATTTACATGAAATTAAAATGATAAGAACAAAAAAATATAATAAAGAAATTTTAGAATCATTAGGAACTAGCAAATAATGAAAAGAATTGGCATTTTTGGTGGAACTTTTGATCCATTTCATAATCAACATTTAAACATTGCAAATACAGCTTATCATAAACTTTCACTTGATGAAGTTTGAATTTTACCAACAAAACAAAATCCGTTAAAAGACAGTGTCAGTGCCAGCGATCAACAAAGAGTCGATATGATTAATTTAGTTATTAAAAACTATTCTTGAATAAAATTAAATGATTATGAACTAACAAGTAAACAACCTAGTTATACTATTAATACTATTAACTACTTTATTGAAAACTATCCAAATCACAAATTCTTTTTTATTATCGGTTCTGATAATTTATATACCTTAAATAAATGACAAGGAATTGAACAGTTAATTAATTTAGTTAAAATTATTGTTGTTAATCGCCCTCATTATCGTAAAACATTAGAACTAATGTCAAAATACAAGTGTCAAAATTTAGTAGTTCGACCAAGTAGTGATATTAGCTCTGCCAAAATTAGAAATGGTGAAATTATTAATCAAATTGATATAAAAATTAATAATTATATTAACAATAATTTAATATATAGTTATGAGCGTTTAAAAGCAAATTTGGATAACAATAGAACTGAACATTGTATTAATGTTGGTAAAATGGCTGTTAAATTAGCAATCCATTATAACGAAGATGCTAATAAAGCCCTAATTGCAGGAACTTATCATGACCTTTGCAAACAATGAAGTAAAAATAAAATGACTAAATTTTTAACAAAATATAATAAAGAAATTTTACAAGAACCATTTCCAATTTGACATGGTTATGTAGCAGCATTGTATTTAAAAAATCATTATCAGTACCATGATGATTTAGTTCTTCATGCAATTGCTAAACATACTACTGGTGCAACTGAAATGAAACCTTTAGAATTAATAGTATTATTAGCAGATAAAATATCAATTGAACGTAACCATTATTATGTTGAAGAATTAAGAAAACTTGCCTTCCAAGATTTAACTGTTGCTTTTAAATACTATCTAGAAATTTTAAAAAAGCATTTACTAGAACAAAAAAAACCATTAAATAATAAGTTTTTAACAATATATGAAACGTGAAGTAATAAAAATTAACAAATAGTATCTACAGTAAAATACTTATTTATTAATTATTTAATATATAATATTAAAGAAAAGGAAAGTATAATAAACTAAATAGTATTGTAATAATATAAACAAATAATTGTAACTAAGGAGTACTAATAATGAGTTTAGTGAGTAAAGAATTAGAAACCAAAAATGGAAAAACAATTAAACTTAAAATAGATAATTCAAATTCAAATCAAGTTAAAAAAATAAATCTTATTTTTGGAGATAGTTTTGTTGAAATGAAAAAAATGAAAAATGAATTAGTTGATTTTATATTTATCGATCCACCTTATTTTTTATCAAATAATGGTTATAGTGTTAACGCTGGCAAAAGAACATCTGTTAATAAAGGTGAATGAGATAAAAGTAAAGGTTTTCTTGAAAATTATAAATTTCATCAAAAATGAATTAAAGAATGCAAAAGAATTTTAAAACCAAATGGAACTTTAATAATTACTGGAACTTATCATTCTATTTATATTTGTGGTTTTATTTTACAAGAACTAAATTTTCACATTCTTAATGACATAGTTTGATACAAACCTAATTGTACACCTAATATTGGTTGTAGAAATTTTACTGCTAGTCATGAAACATTAATATGAGCAAAAAAAGATAGTAATTCTAAACATGTTTTTAATTACAAAGATATGAAATATTCTAAATGAGAAGAAGATAATTTTAAGAATGAAGATAAGCAAATGCAAAGTGTTTGAGCAATAACCACCCCTAAACCATTTGAAAAAATTTATGGTAAACATCCTTCACAAAAACCATTAGATCTTTTAAAAAGAATTATAATTGCTTGTACTAATGAAAATGATATTGTCTTAGATCCGTTTATGGGCAGTGGCACAACTGGTCTTGCATGTAAAATACACAATAGAAATTTCATAGGAATTGAAAATAATATTGAATATTTTAATCTAGCAAAAAAAAAGATTGGATGATAATAATGGTTAAAAATGGAATCGGTGGTGCAAATACAAAAACTGGTCTCGCTTTTGAAGGAGAAAAAGAGTTATATTCATTTTTTAAAAAACAGGAAAATTATGAAATTAAAAATATGATTGGAATTCACAATTTAAAAAGAAATGATGCATTTGAATTGTTTTATATGGGAGAACATGTTGCTAATATTTTCAAAAAACATGCAATCTATGTTTATTTAGAAAAACACCACAATTTAAACTGAAATTACTTTTTATCAAAAAAAATTACTAGCAGATGACAGTATTTTTGTATATAAGAATAATACTTTTTTCATTATTGAAATTAAAACACAAAATGTTGCTGGAAGTGTTGATGAAAAACTACAAACTTGTGATTTTAAAAGAAAACAATGACAAAAACTTTTATCAATATTAAATTGCAAAATTGAATACTGATATTTATTAAGTGATTGATTTAAAAAACCAGAATATAAAGATACTTTAAATTATATAATAGATAGTAATTGTCGTTATTTTTTTAATTATATTCCATTAAAAGAATTGGGTTTACCACTATAACAAATAAAAATAAATTATTAATAAGGAGATCAAATATTATGTCCAAAAAAAATAAAACAAAAATTACTGCTTCGCCGACAAAAGAAAAAACAACAGCAAAAATAAAAAAAAAGCATGATTGATTATAATGAATTAAAAATAAAAAAAAGTGGTTTCTTAAGCGCAGTTATTAAATACTTTAAAAAATATCCACTACTTTATCTAATTGCAATACTAACTACTATTGCTTCTTCAATAATTTCAGTGATTATTCCTAAAATTACTAATAATTTTTTAGCTACCCCCGATGGTTTTCAATGAGAAAAAATTACTACTTTAGCTTATATTTTAATTAGTTTACAAATTGCATCAGGATTATTTATGTACTTTCGTAATTTAACAGGAAGCATCATTGGTGTTAAAGTTGAAATTGAATATCGAAATAAAGTTTTAAAACATTTACTAGATTTAGATATGTCATATTATGAAGATCGCAAAATTGGTGACACTTTAACAAAACTAATTAGTGATACTAGTGTTATTGGTGAAAATATGCAATCTATTCCTTTAACTATGCTTAGTTCAATTGTGACTTTTTTTGGTTCAATTTACGTTATTTTTTCTTTAAATTGACAATTATCATTAATTGTTTTAGGTATTGTTTTATCAATTTTAATAATATCAGTATTAAATGTTCAAATTATTCGTTATTTAAACTATAAATGAAGAAAAGTTTACACTGAAGTTAATGCTGATATTACTGATCGACTAAATACTATTACTTTAATTAAAAGTAATGCTACAGAAAAAAGTGAAAATAAAAGATTTTCTAATGAACATCTTAAATATTACCAAGCAGCAAAAAAAACTATTACTTTTGAAAGTTTTACTAGAGCATTACTAATTACATTGCTAACAGGAATTAACATTGTTGGTTTAGTTGCTGGTTTCATGTTTGTAAGTAAACACATCATTAGTGTTCCAACACTAATTGCTTTTTTATTAGCAGTCAACACTTTAATTTTCCCAGTTATTCAAAGTATTCAATTCTTAGGTAATTGAGCTAAAACATCAACTTCAATTTTAAGAGTTAATGAAATTCTTAATATTAAACCAAAAATAGTTAATAAAGAAAAAGCCTTACCAGTAAAACAAATTACTAGTGATATTATTTTTGAAAATGTTAATTTCCGCTATGATGAAAAAGAAGACTGAATTTTAAATAACTTCTCTTTCACTTTTGAAAAAGGTAAAAGTTATGCTATTGTTGGTGCAACTGGTGTCGGAAAAACTACTATTTCTAAGTTATTACTACGTTACTATGACCCTGCTAAAGGAAGAATTTTAATTAATAATAATACTGATTTACGTGATATTGACTTAGCACAATACTTACATCATATTGGCTATATTGAACAAGATCCACAAATTTTATTTGGCACATTTTCCGAAAACATTAGTTATACTAAGCAAGGAGCAACTTTAGAAGAAATCAAAATTGCTGCAAATAAAGCTAACTTACATGATTACATTGAACAATTACCTAATGGTTATAATACAATTTTAGGTGAACGTGGGATTAACTTATCTGGTGGTCAAAAACAAAGAGTAGCTATTGCTCGTATCTTTTTAAAAAATCCAGAACTATTAATTTTAGATGAAGCTACTAGTGCTTTAGATAATATTGTCGAAAAGGAAATACAAGCACAATTTAATAAATTAATGATTGGTCGTACTAGTATTATTATTGCCCATCGTTTATCAACAATTAAAACTGTTGATAAGATTTTAGTTTTAGAAAAAGAAAAAGGTTTAGTTCAAGTTGGTACTTTTGATGAATTAAAAGTTAAAGAAGGTCACTTTAAACATTTATATGAAGCTGGAATTATGGGGTAATAAAGATAGGAAGATAAATTATAATGAAAGAACAAAAGCAACAATTAAAAGAAATGTCTTCTTTTTTTAAACAATTATTAAATCAAGATTCTTGAATTAAAGAACTTCATTCAGTTACTAATACTGAAGAAAAGAATGAGAATAAAAAAAATAAAAAATATTCATCTCATTGATAATAAACTATTAGCTTCTTTTTGAAAAAAATATTCAATTTATAATATTGAAATTTATGATCTTTGAAAAGCATTTAAAAATATTTCTTTAAATAATATGCAGCAAGTTAATAATAAAAATATACTTCAAACTTTCTTGTCAACAGAATTATCAATTTTTTTAATAAGATTAATTAAGACAGAAAATAAAATTAACTTTAATCAAACTTATGATTTTTTAGATTATGAATATATTCAAATTCAAGATATATTTAATTCACTAGTTAATATTTTAGATAAATTAAATTTAATACCCATCCAAATTAATTTAATAAAAGAAAATAAAGAACAAGCAATAAAAATTTCAAAAAAACAAAATTGAACTGAATTTGATGCAGAAGATATTCAATTTTTGAAAAAAGTTAAAACTGATTATTTTAAAAACAGATTCTATAAAAAATATTTCAATAAAAACATAGATAAAATTAATTTTTACGAACATTACTTAGCAGATGCTAGAAATCAAATTACACACTATCCAATTATTAATCATAGTTTAAAAAATAATGAAGAATTCAAAATAATTTTATTTAACTTACAAAATAATACAAATAATAAAATTCCATTTAAAACTAGTTTATTATTTTTATCTTTTAAGCGTGGTATTGTTTTAGCAACCTTATATTTATTTTTAGTTTATTAAGAAATGCTAAAAATAGATATTAAAAATATAGATTTATTTTTTTAATATTTGATAAAAATAAACCCTAAAATTTTTAATAAAATAAAAAATTGTTAATAAAATAAGAAAAAATATTCTTACTTAAGGAAATATATAATGTCAAATAATACATGAAATCAATTATGAAAAAATATAGTAAATAATTATAAAGAAATTTTAAACATAAACAAAAATTCTGAAATTATAAACAGTGATAAAAATATAAAAAAAATATATATTAAAAAAATTAATAAAAGATTTAAACAAGATAAAAATTCAAATAAAATAATTATAAATTTGAAAGATCAAATTTACTTAGAAACTAGTCAATGATATTTAGATGAAACAAAAAAATTAGAAACACAAATAATAAAATTCAATCAAAATGATATAAATTTTAAAAACGCTTCTTATCAAAATTCTATAAATGAATTTTGTCAAAAAATATTCAATAAAGAAAAAGATTATATTAATATTATTAATAATAAATGTAAATTTTTAAAAAAAACTACATTTGACTTCTTAATTGGTTTAAAAAAATATTTTTTTCTTTATCAAAGAATTATTAAAGAAACATATGATGCTGGTTATAATTTATCTAAAAATCCAAATCAACAAAAAAAATTATTAAGTAAAATTAAAACTAAAATACCTACAGTTTTTAATGAAGATATAAAATTATTTATGACACTATATTCTCTTCTTGATAAAATTACTTGAGAATATAGTATATCTAAAATTAATGAAAGTGAAAACATTAGCATACTTAAAAAACATCCAACAATGTATTTATATTTTAATAATTTGTTAGCAATATATAGAACAAAAAATGATAAATTTAAATATTGAATTGTAAAAAAAATTAATTTAGAAAATGAAATAATAGAATTAATAGAAGAAAAAACTATTTTAAAAAAAGGAGGCTTTTTAATAATCTGTGTATCTTTGTTTTGCAAAGTACTAGTTCAGATTAATTCTGTCTTCAAATTTTATCATAAAATGAGCAATTGCTGTATTTCAATTTTGAATGGGCATTGTTCATTTTTTTGTTATATTTTCAATTGCTAAGTAAAATATTTTGAAAACTGCCATATCATTTGGAAAAACTTTTTTATTTCTGATGACTTTTCGTAATTGACTATTAACAGATTCAATAGAATTTGTAGTATAAATCACTCTTTTGATTTCTGGAGGATAACTAATAAAAATCATTAAATTATCTCAATTTTTATATCAAGATTTAGCAATTTGAGGATAGTGTTTATTTCATTTACTTTCAAATGATTCTAAAGCTTGCATTGCTTGTTCTTCACTACATGCATTATAAATTGGCTTTAAATCTGTAACTAGTGATTTTCGATGTTTGTATGAAACATATTTTAAACTATTTCTGATTTGATGAACTATACATAATTGATGTTCAGTTTTAGGATAAACTGATTGTATTGCTTCTGACATGCCTGTTAAGTTGTCACTACAAGCAATAAGAATATCATTTAAGCCACGATTTTTCATTTCTGTGAAATTTGCTAATCAAAATTTAACGCCTTCATTTTCACTAATTCATAAACCTAAAACATCTTTTTTACCTTCTAAATCAACACCTAAAGCTATATAAACTGATTTGTTAATAATGCGTTTATCTTGTCGTACTTTAACTACTATACAATCAAAATAAACAATGGGATAAATGCCTTCTAATGGTCTATTTTGTCATGCTTTGACATCATCAATCACATCATCAGTTAATTTGACTAATAACACTTTCACTAATATCAGCACCATGATATAACTCTTGTAACTGCATTCTAATATCTGATAATGTCATACCTTTTGCATATAAGGAAAGAACTTGTTGATCAAAACCATCAAATCTTCTCTGTCTTTTTGGCACTATTACAGGAGTAAAATTACTATTACGATCTCGTGGTACATCAATCTCAATTTTACCTTGTTGAGTTATTAATTTTTTTGAACTTATACCATTACGAGCATTGTCACTATTACTATGTTGATTTTTTTCATATCCTAAATAATTTTGCATCTCAGAATTCAACATTTTTCAACTAAACGTTTTGTTAATTCTTTATATAAACCCCCTTCTTTAAAAACTGTTGTTAAATCTTCAGTATTTTCTAATAATAAATCTACTGCTTTTGATATTTGATCATTATTATTAAAGTTATCTTTTTTAGCCATCTGTAACTCACTCTTTCTAGTCATTTAATTATATTTACTAGAATTAATTAAACATAGTTATTTTTGTAAGTTACACAGATTACTAAACATTACCTAAAATACCAATACCAGCCCAATCAACTACAAATATTGTTATTTTTAATACTTGTCATAAAACTTTTCTTACTTTTTTATTTTTTATATCTACTTGTTCTTCTTTTTGTTTCTCATTAAGGTTATTAATGAAATCAAAAAATGGTATTCTAATAATAGTTGTATCCTTATTTTCTTCTAATTTAATAAAACTTTCATCATTTTTTACTTCATTAGAAAATTGTTCATAACTTAAATGTCTAATTTGTTTAATTACTTGATCTGCTTCAAGATAAATTAGTTGTTGTCAAATTTCTTTTTTTCATCATCATGAATTTCTAATAATAAAACTGGTTTATTATTAATTTCTATTATTTCATCATAAACAAAATACTCTTTACCTCCCTCTACTATAGAAGTTTCAAATTGAAGATATTTTAGTTCATTATCTTCACCTGATTGATTTTCAAACATAAACGTTTCACCATTATGTCAATTTTCATTATTTTTCTTGAATTTATTAGTGAACTCACTTTCTGCAGTTTTGAATTGTTCTGCAAGAATTGTTTTTATTGGTAAAGCCATTTTGGTATCTCCTTTTATTTAAAAACCCATTTACTTTAAAATAAAGCAATGGGTAAAAAACTTATATGTTTAATATTTACATTTTATCAAATATTATATAATTTACAATATTTTATTTAAATTAATATTTATTTAATTTATGAAAAATATCTATTGTCAGTAAGTATATTAACATAGTAACTAAGCTTTTAATTATTTTAATTTATGGATATTTTTTGAATTTATAAATGTTATTTAATTTTTCTGAATAACCTTTAATTTCAATATATTTATTTTTAAAATAAAAAAAATAATAAATTTAAAATTGTATTAAAACTATATAAAATTACAATTTTATTACATGAGTTTTTATCTAAAATTAAATAATGAAATTTAAATTTTCGGATTTCTTGATTTATGTTTGTTTATTTGTTTTTCTTCTTCAATTTTTTTTAATGTCTCTTCTTGTTTTTTAGCTTTTGCAAGTAATAAATCAAGTTTTCTACTTTCTTGTTCTACATCATGTAATAATTTTGCTGCTTTTTCTTTTTCATTCATAATATTTTTTCTCCCTTTCTTTTAAATATTTATTTTTAAAAATATCCAAAATACAGTATAAAATTTTTCATAAAAATTAAAAGATAAAATAAATATTTTTAAATAAAATTATGATTTATTAACTCAAAAGTAAGGATGTTATTTTTTTAAATTGTTGTGCTTAAAAATTGAAAATATGTTATACTAACATCATAATAAACTAAATTATTAAAGACCATTAGGTTCGACTTATTCTTTTTTATTAGATAAGTGGAACCTAATTATTTTTAAATAAAAAAGGATGTGAAAATTATGTCAGCACAACAACAGCAACAACCAAGTAAAGAAATTTTTGATAAATTACAAGGTGAAAAAGATAAAAAAGAAAAAGCAACTTCTTCTGGTGGTGGTAGTAGAAATTGAATTGTAAAATTTGCAAAAGATGTCGCTTATATTTCTTTTTTTCCATACATATGATTAAAAAAACTTTTAGTTTCACTATTTAATAATCGAACTAAAAAGCCTAAACTAAATCAATCAGTTAATATTATTAAAAATAAAGATAATGTTAATCAAAAAAATAATGTTTCTACAAATAGTAATGGACAAGTTAGTTTTAAAGAAGTAGATGCACTAGATCCAGAAAATGAATCAGTAGCAGAAACAACAGCAGAAGCACTAAAATTAAATGGTAATACTACTAATCCATTCCAAAATGTTGCACATAGTTGTAATCGTGAAGAAATTCCAGTAGTTTCAACAACAACTTCTGGAAAAAAATTAACTACTTAAATTATTTAAAATATTTATTAGTTCGTTCTAAATTAATAATATTATCAACATCCCAATGACAATCAAATGATAAAACATAAGGTTTTAATTCAAAATTATGTTTAATACTATTACTAATTAAATATTTACCAACCATTGTTGTTTGCAATACAAGTTCTTGTTGTGGATTTATTAAATCTTCACCAAGAACTTTTGCTCATTTTTTAGTAATATAACTTCATTCTCCCGCCAAGAAACTATCCTTTTTTTTACTTTTAATAATATCAATAATATTACCATTCTTGTTTAATTTATAACTTCAATCTTCTTTGATATTATCATGATCACGCTTAATAGCGGCCATCATATTAGTTGAAAAATTATTTAAAAAAATATTTTTTGTACTAATCATATCACCAGAAATAATAAAAATATCATCTTGACCATTAAAATATGATGATACTAATGTCAAAGCATAACCACTATTATAATCAAGGAAATGTTGATTATTTATTAAGATTAATTTTGAATATTTATGAGTAAGAAAATTAAATTCATCTTTTAAATGACCAGTAATGACAATAATTTTTTTTAAATCATGTATTTCAATTAAATGATTAATTATATGTTCAATTAAAGTTAAACCTTTAAATTTAATTAACGATTTATGAACATTATTTGAGACAGGTTGTAATCTACTGCCAATTCCTGCTGCAAAAATAATAGCAACTTTCATTATTCCTCCTTTACTTAACAACAAAATTAATAATCTTATTTGGTATACAAATTGTCTTAATAATTGTTTTATCTTGCAATCAATGTTTTACTTTTTCTTCATTATTAACTGCTTTTAAAAGTTCTTGATTATTTAAATTTTCTTTTACTACTAAAGTTATTTTTGTTTTACCATTAATCTGAATAGCAATAGTAACTTCACTAGTAATCAAAAATTTTTCATCATAACTTGGAAACTGACTTTTATTAATACTTTCTTTATTACCAAATTGAAATCATAATTCTTCAGCAATATGTGGAGCAAATGGATTTAATAATTTTAAAAAATTAACTAAATATTGTTGATAAATAGTTGGTGCTTTATAACAAGCATTGATAAAAATCATAAGTTGTGCAATAGCAGTATTAAAATTTAAATCATTAATATCATTAGTTACTTTTTTTACAGTTTGATGATAAATTGTATCTAATGATTTATCATTCTTAGTAGTAATTTTTATTTTATACTCATCTTTATTAACAAGACGATAAATACGCATTAAAAACTTATAACAACCAACTAAACCACTATTTAATCACGGTAAAGATGCTGTTAATGGCCCCATAAACATTTCATATATTCGCAAAGTATCAGCACCATATTCATTAATAATATCATCTGGATTAACAACATTACCGCGTGATTTAGACATTTTTTCATTATTTTCACCAAGAATCATACCCTGATTTACCAATTTTAAAAATGGCTCTTTAACATTAACTAACTTTAAATCATATAGCACTAAATGTCAGAAACGAGCATACAATAAATGTAAAACAGCATGTTCTTGACCACCAATATATAAATCAACCGGTAATCAATAGTTAAAACGTTTTTGCGCAATAGCACTATTAAAATCACAATAAGTACCATCATCATTTTTTAAAATATATGCTAAATAATATCAACAACTACCTGCTCATTGTGGCATTGTATTAATTTCTCTTTTTCCTTTTACACCATCTTTTCTAGTTACATGTAATCAGGAATTTGGTGCATTAGTTAAAGGTGCATTCCCCGAATTAGATGGCTTAATATTAGTCATTTTTGGTAATAATACTGGTAATTGTTGTTTATCTACTGTTGAGATTGTACCATCTTCTCAATAAATTATCGGAAAAGGTTCACCTCAATAACGTTGACGAGAAAAAAGTCAATCTCGTAACTTATATGCAGTATGTACTTTTCCTTGTTTTAAAGTTAGTAATTTTTTAACAATTAAATTAGTAGCTGTTTCTAAATCCTTACCATTAATAAAATCAGAGTTAATATATTCACTAGTACCCAAAAATGGTTCATTTTTATTATTAGTTTTCATAATAAAATTGATTGGTAACTTTTTATTTTTAGCAAAAATAAAATCACGACTATCATGTGCAGGAACACCCATAATGGCTCCTGTCCCATAATGATTTAAAACATAATCACCAACTCAAATTGGTAATTTACTTTTAGTAAAAGGATGAATAGCATAACTTCCAGTAAAAACACCAGATTTTAAAGTATCATCTCCTTGACGCATTAAATCTGTTTTAGTTTTAGCAGCTAAACAGTATTGAGTAACTGCTTGCGAATATTCACTAGTTGTTAAATCATGAATTAATGGATGTTCAGGGGCAAGTACTAAAAATGAAACACCAAAAATAGTATCAACCCTTGAAGTAAAAATAGAAACCTTACATTTATTATTTTCAACTATAAAATCAACTAGTGTTCCAACACTTTTACCAATTCAATTACGTTGTAATTCCTTAACACTATTTGGTCAGTCTAAATCATCTAATCCTTTTAATAATTTTTCAGCATACTTAGTAATTTTTAAAACCCACTGACGCATTGGTTTTTTAATAACTGGGAAATTACCACGTTCAGAAACCATATGACCATTAATGTTAATTATTTCTTCATTAGCTAAAACAGTTCCTAACTGTTCACAAAAATTAACTTCAACATCTTTAATTTCAGCTAACCCTTGTTCATAAAGTTTAATGAAAATTCATTGTGTTCACTTATAATATTGAGGATCTGTAGTATTAACTTCTTTATTATAATCAAAACTTAGACCAATACTTTGTAATTGTTTACGAAAATTATTAATGTTTTGTTTAGTAAATGTCTCTGGATTATTACCTGTATTTAAGGCATATTGTTCAGCTGGTAAACCAAAAGCATCTCAACCAATTGGATGCAAAACATTAAAACCATTCATTATTTTAACTCGTGAAATAACATCAGTAGCACAATAACCTTTAGGATGGCCAACATGTAAACCTGATCCTGAAGGATAAGGGAACATATCAAGAATATATGATTTTGGTTTTTTATTATCATCAATGTTTGTTTTAAAAGTTTCATTTTTTAATCAATACTGCTGTCATTTTTTTTCTATTTGTTGGTGATTATAACTCATGTTTTTCTCCTTTAATATGTTCAGGTAAAGTAATCATAAAACCATAATATCATAATCATTTAACAAGTTGCAATGTTTACTTATTGATTAAATTATATTTTAAATATTTTGTTAATTATCAATCAATGTTATTAAACTATTTACTAATATTTATTTTCTACAAAAATGAAATAGTTTTTATTGTATTTCAAATAAAATATACTATATAATTATCGTTAATATTAAATAAATTCAAAGGAGGATTCTATGAACACACAAAAAGTTTTAAATAAGTCTTTAAAACAAAAAACAAAGCAGCAAAAAATAGGCTTAGGAGAACTGGTGTGACTTTGGATTTAATTATACTTGCACAATAGCTTTTCCTATGTCTTTTATAGGAATATTGGAATGGCAACCCTTTTTAGGACTATTTTTTGGTAGACATTTTTTCATGATATTTAACTGGAGTTAGGTAGTTTAAAGTGCTGTGGATTCGTATGTTGTTGTATCAATTGATATAATCAAATAATTCTAATTTTAATTGGATTAATGATGTAAAATTTTTATCATTAATAAATTCAGTTTTGAAAGTTTTGAAAGTTGCTTCAGCAACAGCATTATCATAAGGACAACCTTTTTTGCTTAAAGAACGGGTAATATTGAATGCTAATAAAAGTTTATCAATAGTTTTATTATTGAATTCATTACCGCGATCACTATGAAATATTTGAATATCTTTTAAACAGCGATTTGATTGAATAAATGCTTGATATACTAATGATGCATCTTTTTTAGTACCTACACACTATGTCCAATAATTTCGCGGTTAAATAGGTCGATTAATAAGCAAATATAGTTTCACTTACCATTAACTTGAACATAAGTTAAATCACTAACAATAACTTCATTTTTAAGCCTATTATTAAAGTTTCTATTCACAAGATTGCTTATTTGGCTATCATTGACTTTGTTATGATGATTTTTATTTAAATGATAATTTAGTGTATTTTGATATTAAATTATGCTGATTCATAATTTCTTTAATTTTTTTGCGTGATAAATAAATTTCTTTATTTTCTAGACTGACTTTTAATCTTCTTGTTCCATAAACTTCTTTATTTTGTTTAAAAGCACTAATAACAGCTTCATCATACATATTATTTTTGATTTTATCTTCTTTTTTCTTTAAATTAAAATAATATGTTGATTTAGAAAGTTTTAAAAAACGACAAATTGGACGAATTTTATATTTAGATTTATTATTTGTAATAATCTCTACTTTCTGCCTATTATTAGTGCTGCTTGCTTTAAAATATCATTCTCCATTCTTAATTGTTTTAATTCTTTATTTGCTTGAATTAATTGTTTTTCTAAATCCGAAAGATTATCTTTAGTTTTAAAACTGCCTGAATTTGTAAATTGCTTAATTCATTTATAAGTAGCTGCTCTTGTAACGTTGTATTCTTTAGCAAGGCAAGATACTGATTTGCCATTTTGATATAAAGATACTATTTGTTTTTTTAAATTCATCATTATATGAGTTAATATTGGCCATAATTATATTTCCTTTCTTTTAACTAATTTGTTCACTTGTCTACGTAATTAGTGTCCAATAAAGTGTAACCCATCCAATATATTATTGAAATAATGGTGGAGTTGGATTACATCTAATCTGAATTATGATTTTAGGAGCTATAATGGCTAGTATTAGTGCATGTGCTTTTTTAAAATGTAGTAAAGTTTATGCTGGTAATAATGGTTGGAGCATATATTTATGTTAGGGCAACTTTTGGTCGTTTTTGAGGATGAATAATCGGCTTTATGCAATATATCATTTTACCATCTACTGTTATTGGTGGTATTATTTCAATGTTTAGAATTAACTTAAACCAATTATCATTTTTTTCTTGATTACCTGATAGATGATCTAATTTATTTATTGATAGTTTAGGAATTATAGTTTATTGTTTGGTTACAAGTTGTATCTATTTTGGATTAAGAGGTTTTCGTTGATTTGTTAATATTTCAGGAATCATTAAATGACTGTCAACTTGTTTTTTGATTATTTGTGCCATTATTCTGGTAATCAAAAATGGCACTATAGTTTATCAACAAGCATTTGTTGGTACTAAACATCTTCATTTTACAATTAATATTTTTAATAATGCTTTTAGCAATTTTTTCTACTTTTTCCTTGGTTTTGAGACCTTTACTGTTATTGGAAAAAATGTTAAAAATCCTAATAAAAATTTAGGTAGGGGAACAATTATTGTCTTATTTTTGACAACTATTTTTTATTTAATTATTACAATTTTAATTATTGGTGCCATCAGTTCACAGGGACCTAATGGTAATAACGGATGAGCAAATGGTGATAATAATTATAATCCAAATAATGTTATTGTTGGGATTGCTGGTACAACAGGTATCATTTTACTAGTTATTTGTACTTTATCAATTAAATTGAATGGTGTAATACAAGTAACGCTATATTCTGGAGCTATGCTACAACCATTAGCGAAAGAAGGATACATTAGTGAAAAAATAGCCAAATTAAATAAAGAAAATATTGCAATGTATGGTAATACTATTAATTTTATAATTACAATTATAGTTTGTATTATTATGCTAATAATTCCGGATTTAATTGGAATTAGTTTTAATTACAACCAAATGTTGGGATTTACAACTAATATAACAATCTTTGTTTATCTTTTTGTTATAACAGCAACTTGTGTTATGGGTTATTATAAAAAAATAAAAATAAAAGTTATCGAATGAATTATGTTTATTATCTGTTTATTATTTTTAATTAGTCAATTCATTATTTTTAATTATAATATGATTCATGATTTAGTAAGCAACAGAGGAATCATATTAATTGCAATTACAATTAAGTTTTTAATGTTTTGAGTATTTATTATAATTGCTACTATTATTTATTTTACTTATTATAAACCAAAACTAAAACAAAGATTAATAACAAATCCAGAATATCAAAATCAATTAGATAAAGAATTTATTTTTAATTCTCATCTAGTAGTTAATTAAATTATTTAAAAATTATATTATCTTATTATCGTCAAAAATAAACTAAATGAGTTGCTGGTTTTTTACAAAAACAAGTACCAGTAGTAGTTGTACTTTTTAATTTAGCATATGCTTGAAAATGTTCAGATCAACCAATATCAATTGTATGTTGAGCATGTTTTCCTAATTCAATTGCTGCTAATACAACCTTTTTCTCATTTAATGCTTTATTCATTAATTTAATATTACCATCCATAATAATAATATCTTCTTTGAATTATTTCATCATTTTTCATTATAATCACCCTTTCTATCAATTAATATTATAACGCTATTTAAAAAAAGAAATAGTAATTGGAATTACTATTTTAACGATATCTTTCTACATAGTGACTAACTAAACCACGATAAATAAAAGGTATTGTTAATTGCATAATTGGATAAGTAAACAAAAAAATATGAATAAAATTGTAAACTAATGAGTAAAAAAGAGGATTAAATCCTGATCAAATATTTTTACTTCCATCAGCATTAGTAATTTGTGATCAAATAAAATATCCTGCTATTGTTTGTCAAAAATAAATAATTAAACAAACTAAAAAACAATGTAAAAAATAATTAATATAAGTAAAAATTGATTTATCAGATTTTAAATTAAAACGTAATAATGAAATAATAGCGGGTGTTGTCATTGGCAAAAAATAATCTAATAAATAACTTCAAGCACTAATAACATAACCACCACTAATAAATAATAATGACATTAAAGCACTAATCATACCCGTTAATCATCCACCTGCAAAGCCAATAATATAACTAATAACCATTAAAGGTATATATTTAATAGCAATACCGCCGCCGTATGGCATTTTTGGTAATAAATTTTGTTCAATAAAAGCACAAGCAATAGTTACACCAGTAAATAAACCAATAATTGTATAATCAATAACTAATCATCGTTTAATACCAAATGCAAATTTAAAATTAGTTCATCATCTTGTTTTTAAAATGGCAAAAGTTTCTTCTTTTTGTCATTGATAATGTTTAATTAAATTAAAAATTAATGCAATGGGATTGATACTAAAAATTGATAGTAATGTAACAATAACAATATTTTTATGAATATCTTCTATTTTAACTGTTCATGTAATAACAGATAATAAAATTGATGAAATTAATAATAAACAAAGAATTAATATTAAATAAATTTTACTGCTATAAAATTGTCAACCAGTAATAGTAGTAACTTTAAAAAAGTGATTAATACTACTAGCAGGTAAAATACTAATAATAAATGTTAATGTTAGAAAAGTAATTAAACTAAAAATGGCTGATGCTTTAATTAACATTCCTATCTCCAGTTTGCTTTTAACTTTATTATAATTGATAGTTGTTAATAGTTGTTCTTTAAACATAATAAAATGATAACTCCTTTAATTTATCTTACATAACAAAAAAGGAGTTATCATTTTTTAAAATATAAAAAATAAAGTCTCCCTCCGCTAGTACTAACTAGATCAGGTTATAGGGTATTTCTCAGGCAATGCCACCCCTGCTTTATATAATATATGCAAATTAATCCATATTTACTACTATTATAACATTCAAAATATTTTTTTAAATATAAAATATATTTTTTTTATGATTTTTAGTTTAAATTAAAATTTGCTCTATTTTTATTTGAAATTTATTTGAAAAAAAATAAAATATATTCACTTCTTAAAAATAAGAAGTTATTGGGAAAAAATAAAAAGGAGTTTTTAAAATATGAAAAAGATATCAACACTAATTACAACAACAATTTTAGCAATAGCAAGTACAAACAGTTTAAATACCTTATTTATCAATAACACAAATAATAAAATTAAAACAAGTATTAAAAATGAAAATAATAATTGAAAAATAAATGAAATTAAGTCTTTAACAACTGATAGAAATAGAAATATTTATGCACTTGCTAATAATACTGTTTATAAATGTTTAGCAGAACAAACAGAGTTCAAACAAATGATAGTACCTAAAGAATTTGCTAATGGTAAATTTATAAAAACTGATAAAGATAAAAATACTTATGTCGCAACTAATAATAATATTTATAAATGTCTTGCAACACAAACATATTTTCAACAAATGATAATACCTAAAGAATTAGAAAATATTAGATTTTTAAAAATTAATGAGAGAGACGGAAATGTTTTTATAATAGCTAATAATAATATTTATAAATGTTTAGCGGGAGAATGAGAATTTAAAAAAATGACATTACCAACTAATATTAATTTTCTGAGTCACATAAGTATTGATAAATATGGAAATATTTATATCACTGCTAATAATACTCTTCATGTTCCTTTTGCGAATAGTATTTATAAGTGTTTAGAAAATGACAACGAATTTAAACAATTAAATATAGATACAAATAAAGAAACACTACAAATTTCTCTTTTAACAACTGGTAAAGACGGACACATTTATGTAATTGCAAATAATAGTATTTATAAATGTCCAGCAGAACAAACAGAATTTATAATAATAAGTGAACATTGAGGACTACCTGTTAATGCTATTTTAGTAACAGATGAAAATGGAACTATCTATATTGCAGATAATAATAATATTTATAAGTATTCAGTAAAACAAAAAGACTTTAAGAAAATAAATAATTCATCAATAGATGGAATAATCAAAAAAATAATAATAAATAATAAAAATATTTATATAATAACTAATAATAACTCTGTAATAAATAAAGTTTATAAATTTGATTTTTTACAATCAAATTTTATTGAAATGAAAGTAATTGATAATGATACATATGATGTTAGTAATATTACTTTTGATAGTAATAAAAATATTTATGTTTTAACTATTAATGGCATTTATAAATGTCCAGTAGAACAAACAGAATTTAAAAAAATGACAAAAATATGATGAAAAACAACAGAATTTCATTTTAATAACGGAAAACTAACTGATATAAGTTATTGAAAACAGACTAGAAATAATTCATTTATCCATACATTTGAATGAAATACAGAATATGGTTTACCAATTGATTATCGATATATTACTTTTTTTAATGAAAATGGTACAGAAGATTATGTAGATTCATCTTATAGTTGAGGTGATACAGGATATCCAACTATTAACATTAATCAAGTTGTTAAAAATCTAAATTTTCAAAAATATTTAATAAATGCAAAAGTAACAAAAAATGGACCTATTAACCCAGCAAATTTTTGTAATATTATCATATGTAATAATAAAGAAAATTTCCTACTTGCCAGTTTATTAATAACTATTAAATTAGGGTTAACTTTTTATGAAGAAAATGGAAAATGATTTTTTCAAATTATCATTGCTCATTATGGTGAAACATGAGGATCTGAAAGTGGAGGACAAATTAAAACAATTTTAGGAAACGGTTTTCGATTATACTCATAATTTATTTTTTTAAATATTCATACTCCTTTAAAAATAAATTTAAAGGAGTATTTTTAATAAACCTATTGTTTCAAAATATTGTTAATATATAAAAAATCTAATTATTTATAAAAAATAATTAGATTATAAATTAATAAAAATAAGTAAGTTATTATGTTAAAACATTTTCAATTTTTGATTTAAATTTGAAACATTTGCCAAATATTTATTTTCTAATTGATTTATTACTTTAGTATTTAACTTATCACTTTGTTTTAAATAGTTTTGTTGAGATGCAACTTCTGACAATAGTTCTAAATTTTCAAATTTATTTTGATTATCTAATCATGCTTTAACTTTATCAAAATAATTAATTGGTTGTTCATCAATAACATAATTTCTTATATTTTTAGGCATTGTATATTTTCACTCCTTTGTTATTTTATAATTCATTACATACTTTTATAAAAATTAATCAAATCATTTAAATAGTTTTTAAGTTAAATAATAAATGCCACAACTAATAAGATTTAAAGCAATAAATATACCTACTAAAATACCAACAACAGCACCAACACCAATACTTGAAACTAATCCTTCACCAATAAGACTAGCTAAAAAGTAAGTTAAAATAATTAATGGTGCAACAATTAATAAACTAGTAAATAAACTAACAATTGCTTGTCCAGTACGACTTTTAATAATAACTGACATTAGCAAAGCAATACTAGTAATAGTAATAGAAAAAAATAATGTAAATAAAATAATAATTAATAATTGTCAATTAAAAATGGAACTAATCATTCCAGATAAAGGAACAACATAACCAATAATAATAACACCAATAAAAATAATAATATCAGAAATTAAAACTAAAGCTAAATTAAATATTGATGTTATAATAATAAAGTTGGTTTTGCTAATTCTTGTTAAACCAATGCGTCGATAAACTACGCTTTGTTTTAAATCTAATAAAATAGCTAAAAAAGTTTGAATTGAAAAGGAAGCAGTTTGTGTCAATCAAATAATCATCAAAATAAATCGTCCAATGTTTTTACCAGCAGGTGATGATAATATTTGATTATTTCCACCAATTGATGCACCAATAAAAATCAATGGTGAAACGAAAACTGAAAAAATAATAATTGAACGATTACGTTTTAAATAACTTCAAAATAAATTAAGAAGAGATCAATCGTTATTTTTGTTTTTTAAGGTGTTTTTTCAAGACTTAGCTCATTTTTCATTATTTTCCCCTCCTAATCTTTTTAATAACGCTTCGCTATCATACATACCTATTTTATATTCTTTAAATTTAGTTTTAACATATTTTTCAATACTTCCATATTCTTTAACAACAGTTTTAACATCATTTATACTAATAATTGAACCTTCAAACATGAAGATAATTTGTTGACAAAAACGTTCAATTTCTTGCATATTATGTGAAACAATTAATACTGAAAGATTAGGTTTAATAAAAACTTCTTTTTCTAGTAATTCATAAATTCGCTCACGTACCTCTAAATCTAATCCCGTAGCTAATTCATCTAAAATTAATAAATCTGGTTCAACAATTAATGCTAATAAAATATTTATTTTTTGTTGTTGACCACCCGATAAAGTAATAATAGGTTTATTAATAAATGCTTCGGCGTCCAAATAGTACAATAACTTTTGAATGTCTTCAACAGACTTATTTAAACGATAAGCTCTCATATAATATTGGGCCATATCTCAACCAGTTAAACCACGAGGAAATTTAGTTTCTTGTAATTGCATGCCTATTTTTAAATCAGATTTAATATTAATAGTACCTGTTGTTGGTTTACGAAGTTGGGAAATCATTTCACATAATGTTGTTTTTCCAGTACCATTGGGGCCAACAATACCAATTTTGGCACCAATAGCAATATTCAGACTAACATTTTTAATGACTTCATTACTATCATAGTTTTTACTGACATTAATGATTTCAACATTATTTTTTTATCTTTAATCATAATTACTTCCTTCCTATAACTTTATAATTTTATCATAATTACTACATAAATATTACTTGTTTTTTAAGATATAAAAATTAAAATATAATATAATATAATGTAAACTTCATTAGGTTTTTACTCATTATTTTCATAAAAAGTAAATGAGTTTTTATTTTTAAAAAAGGAGAAAATTATGAAAAAAAATGTACAAAAAAAAGAAATAAAAAAATTAAAAAAAGAGAAAAAAGAATTAGAAAAAAGTTTGAATCCATTTAACAAAAATTTTAGTCTTAGAACCTGTTTAGAATCTTTTCGAAAATAATGTAAAATGATTATATATTTTAAAATAAGAGGTATATATGCATAAAAATTATCCAAGTCATGTCACCAAAGAACAATTTGAAAACATAAAATCAATTTTAGAAAATAGTAAAAAGAAAACAAAACCAAGAAGTTTAGATTTATATGAAATATTTTGTGCAATTTTATATGTATTAAAAAGTGGTTGTCAATGAAGAATGTTACCAAAAAATTTTCCAAAATGACAAACTGTATATTATTATTTTCAAATTTGAAGTAAAAATAATGGTAAAGAACCTAGTGTATTGCAATTAATTTTAAAAAAAATTAGTTAAAAAAGTTCGTATCAACAATAATCGCAAAGAACAAACTAGTTTTTGTATAATTGATTCGCAAAGTGTTAAAAATACAGATACTACTGAAAATAAAGGTTATGATGCTGGTAAAAAGATTTCAGGCATAAAACGTCATATTGTTGTTGATTCTCAAGGTTTACCACATGCAATTTACATAACCACGGCAGAAAAAACAGATCGTAATAGCGCTATAATAATGATTGAAAATGAAAAAGAAAATCTTTCTGCAGTTCAAAAAATAATAGTAGATGCTGGTTATACTGGTGAAAAATTTGCTTCTGAAATCAAAACAATCATAAATGCAAATGTTGAAGTGATAAAACGCAATGAATTACATACTTTTGTAGTATTACCAAAAAGATGAATTGTAGAACGAAGCTTTGCTTGATTAGAAAAATACAGAAGATTATGAAAAAATTGTGAAAGAAAACTAAATACTAGTTTACAAATGGTTGTTCTTTCATTTATTTCAGTTTTATTAAAAAGATTCTAAACAGGTTCTTAATAATAAAGAAAAGGTATTAAAAGAAATTGCTTTAATCAATGAAAAAATTATTAACTTAAAACAAAAATTATTAGTAGATTATGAAGAAGATTTAGATGAAATTGAAAATGGAAATCTAGAATTTAATTTTAATATCCAACAGTTAAATAATGAAGATCAATATTTAAAAGATAGTACTTTTCTAATAACTAATGATGATATAAATAGTATAAATTCAGAAGAATTAATTAATATGCAATATGGTAAAAAATGTTGTCCACCATGCACAATTTTCTAATTTTAAACATTTTTATATAAAAGTTTAAATAATTATTAATAACAACACTTTTATTATTTATAATTTAATTTTTGAATTATAAAATTAAAATAATATATAATATAAAAACAAACTTGATCAAAGTTTTAATCAAAGTTTTAATCAAAGTTTTAACCCATTACTTTATTTTAAAAGTAAAGGGTTTTTTATTTTTTAAAAGAGGAGACATTAAAAAATGGATATTAATGACTTAGAAAGAGAAGTTAACTTTATAGCAGATAACTATCATATTATTAATCTTTATTTACATTTTCCAATTGAAACTTATAGTAAAGATTACAATGATATTTTTGACTTTTGAGAAAATAATAAAAAAAATACTCAAAATCATTATCAATTTTTAAATAAAAAAATAAAAACTTTAGAATCTTTAAAAAAATTAGAAAATAATTTTATAAATTCAATAAATAACCTATCAAAAAAATTAAATAATAAAAGTACTTACTATTGGATTATTTAATTGAAATAAAAAAATAAAAACAAAAATAACTATTTTAACAAAAATCAAAGAAATTAAACAACAAAATTTAGTAAAAATAAATGAACTAATATTACGAATTAACAAAAAAAATATAATTAATAATGTAAATTCAGAAATTAATTTTTCTGTAACAAATAAAAGCAAATCAAATTTATCACAAATATAAAAAAATTTTATATAAAAAAAGTAAATACTTGTTTTTAGTATTTACTTTTTTTAAAGTTATAGTTATTAATAATTTAATTAGATTTTAACCTTCATCAATAATACTTGAAGTTGGTTTAATATTATTAATAGGTGAGTGAATTTTTGCTTTATGTTTATTAAAAATAAAATCATATACTTCAGAATAAAATTCAACTGAAACAATATTTAATTTTTTCTTTACTTCTTCTGGAATATCTTCTAAGTCTTTTATATTAGCTTTTGGAATTAAAATTGTTTTTAGTCCACTACGATGAGCAGAAATTGATTTTTCTTTTAATCCACCAATTGGTAATACATGACCACGAAGTGTAATTTCACCTGTCATACCAATATCTTTTGATACAGGTCTACTTGTCAGAGCAGAAATAATTGCAGTTGTTAAAGTAATACCAGCACTTGGACCATCCTTTGGCACTGCTCCTTCAGGAACATGAATATGAATATCATGTTCTGCAAAGAAAGTATCAGGAATATTGAAAGTAATAGCATTTGCTTTAATATAATCTAAAGCAATAGTAGCAGATTCTTTCATGACCTCACCTAATTTACCAGTTAATACTAAATTACCTTTTCCTTTAAAGTAGTTTACTTCAATTGGTAAGATATCACCACCATATTGAGTATAAGCAAGACCAGTTACCACTCCAATTTGTGATTCATTTTCTTTTTTAGTATAATCGAAAATTTGTTTTCCTAAATAATCTTTAACATTATCACCAACAATTTCTTCAGTACTAATTTTTTTATTTAAAAGTTTAACAATAAATTTACGAGCAATTTTATTTAATAATCTTTCTAACTGTCGAACACCTGATTCTCTTGTATAATATTTAATTATTTCTTCAATTGAATTTGGTTTAAATTTTAACATTTTATTATTTAAACCAGTAATTTCAATAACACGAGGAATTAAATATTTTTTTGCAATTTCAAGTTTTTCTAATTCTGTATATGAAGAAAGTTCAATAATTTCCATTCGATCTTTTAATGGTTCAGGGATACCTTCCATATAATTAGCTGTTGCTAGAAACATAACTTGTGATAAATCATAATTTTCTTCAATATAATGATCTGAAAAATTAGCATTTTGTTCAGGATCTAATACTTCTAACATAGCACTAGCTGGATCACCACGATAATCAGATGACATTTTATCAATTTCATCTAATAAAAATAATGGATTAATAACTTTAGCACGTTTCATACCTTGGATAATTCTTCCTGGCATCGCACCAATATAAGTTTTACGATGACCACGAATTTCAGATTCATCTTTAACTCCACCAAGTGAAATTTTAACGAAAGTACGCCCCATCGCTTCAGCAATTGATTTAGCTAAAGAAGTCTTGCCAACACCAGGAGGGCCAACTAAACAAATAATTTGTCCTGGAATTGCCTTAGCCATTTTTTTAACAGCAAGATATTCAATAATTCTTTCTTTAACTTTTTCTAAACCATAGTGATATTTATCAAGAATTTTTTTTGCATTAATTAAATCAAATTTTTCTTCACTTTTTTGAAATCAAGGTAAAGTCATCATTCAATCAATGTATGTACGAATTATATTTGATTCACTTGAAGCTTGTGGCATATCTTCATAACGACTAATTTCTTCTTTAACACGCGTTTTGATTGCTTTAGGAAACTCTTCTGTTTCTAAGCGTTCTAAATAACATTTCATTTCATTAGACTTACCATCAATTTCGCCTAATTCTTCTTTAATAGCACGCAATCTTTCTCGTAAATAATATTCACGTTGTTGTTCATCAATACGATCTTTAATTTTAGCTGTTAAATCCTTTTCAATGGCACCAACTTGTTTTTGACCACCAACATCTTTCAATAATAAATCTAAACGTTTATTAATATCAGTTTCTTGTAAAATTTCTTGGCGTTTATTGATAGTTAAAAATGGTAAAAATTGAGCCATTTTATCAATAATTTCACTAGCTTTCATTCCATCGGTGATTTGACTAATTACACCTTGTGGAATTGAACCATGAACATCTAAAATCTGTTGTAAATTATTTACAATTCTTTGAATCAACTCTTCTTCTAATGATTTTGAAACATTAGGACTAACTAAAGTTTCAGCATCTCCTGTATAAAATTTATCATCATAAAACTTAGAAACTTTAACTCTTTGTTGTCCATAAAAAGATACGGTAAGTGTACCATCATTATGACTTTTTTGAATTTGCACTTTACACAAAGTACCATGATTGTAGACTTCACTTAATTGCGGATTATCTACTTTCGGATCCTTTTGCGAAACTAAAATAATTTCTGAATTAAACTTAGCTACCGATTCATTAATTGCCGCTACTGATTTATGTCTGCCAACTTCTAGTTCTATTTCAACTGTTGGGAAAACAAAACTTCCTCTTGTTACTAGTACTGGAATATTAGTAATATTTTTTATCTTCATTGTCTCACCTCAAATAATGTATTAACTGGATTATAATATAAAACATTAGCACTTGCAATAGTTAATTGCTAAAATATCTAATTTTTGATTTATACTATACTATTACAGCAGCACTTATTAATTCATATTTAATTTATACTAGTAGTATTTTATTACATTTATTTTTTTTTTGATAATTTTTACTTTTTGAAAAAAATAAACGATAAAATAACCTAATTATTAAATTGGTAATTAGGTTATATAATAATTATCAAATTAAATTAAGCACTTGTTGTTTGCTTTTGGTTTTTACCGTTACTTTCTCATAATAAATCAAAGGCTTTATTACGTTTTAGGGTAGTAGTAATTAAACTTAAATCTTTAATATTTGCTTTAACTTCTTCAATACTTATTTTAAATTGGTCGGCAAATGTTGTTAATTGTTTTTGAACTTCTTCTTCGGTAATTTCTATTTTTTCTTGTTTAATAATTTCTTCAATAACTAAAAAATTCTGAAGTTGCATAATTGCATCCTTTTTTATTTCATTAATAATTTCTTCATGAGATAAACCAGTTGCTGCCATATAGTTTTCAATTGTAAAGTTTTGATTAGCTAATTGTTTTTTAAATTCATTTTCTAAACGTTCAGTTTCATTTTTAACAGCAAAATTTGGAATTATTATTTTTGAATCTTTAACAATTTTAGCAATAAGTTCTTCCATAAATTGTTCCTTAATTGTCATTGTTTTTTGTACTTCAATTTGTTTTTTAATATTTTCTAATAATTGTTCAGTAGTAGTAAGATCTGGAATGTTAACATCTTTTACTAATTCTTCTAAATCTTCATTAATAACTTTTGTTTTTATTTCGTTTAATTCAATTTCAAATTGTACTAATCGACCTTTTAAATTTGGAACATGATAATCTTCTGGGAAAGTTACTTCAATAGTTTTTTTAGATTTAGGTTCCATACCGATCATTCCTTCTTCAAAACCAGGAATAAATTTACCAGAACCAATTTCTAATTCCATGTTTTTAGCTTCACCGCCAGGGAATTTTTTACCGTCTAAAAAACCAGTGAAATTAAAAACTGCAGTATCATCTTTTTCTAATTTTCCTTTTTCTTTTGGATTAAAAATAGCAAAACGATCTTGTAATAGTTTAATTTGAGTATCAATTTCTTCTTGATTAACAGTTGCTACAGGTTTTACTATATCAATACCACGATATTTACCAATAGTAATTTCTGCTGGTAAATCAAATACAAACATTATTTCACACTCTTTAATAGTAGATTTTTCCACATTAACTTCGGGTTGATTAGTAGGCATTAAGTTAGGTTTTTGTTTTAAGGCAAAATCATAAGCAATAGTAATAACTGCTTTAGTTGCTGTTTGTAAAGTTTGTTCTTCAGTTACATGTTTTTTAGCCATTTTAGTAGGAACTTTTCCTTTACGAAATCCAGGAATTTCTACTTGTGCAATCAATTTATTTTCAGCTTTTGCCAATTGATCTTTTCAAGTTTTAGCATCAATGGTAACATGTCATTTTCCAAGACCATTTTTTTCATCTTTTATAATATTTAATGTCATTTTTCAAATCTCTCCTTATGTAATTTGTTGTTGAATCATAATACTTAAGTATTTTTTTATTAAAGTAGTAGTAGTTTTAAATTTTTTAGCACTTTCTATCAATTTTACACTAATAAACTGGAAACTACAAGCACGAATATACAAAGCAGCTGCTAATGCTGCTGCTTGATTTTTATTAGGTAATGTTGGAAACAAATTCTCAAAATAACTATCCAATAAAAATAAGCAAATACCATAAATACCTGGATTATCAATATGAACTTCATCTTCAAATATTTTTGTAATTTTTAAATAAACGAGTGATTCTTGTCATTGTGTTATTTTTTTTGGATTAATTTTAAATGTATCATGACCTTTTATTACTTCTATTTCTTCATCAATACCTTGATTATTTAATATAAATAATAGTTGTGTTTTATTTATATTATTTATATTTTTATTTGTAAGATAAATCTTAATTGTTGGCAAAATTAACCTAGCATTATGACTTTGTAAATAATAAAATGCCACCGGATGAAGATCTTCATCAAATGGATTCATTAATACACGACTTATTCTCTCTAAATTTCACTCATGACTTTCATTTTTACTATTTAATCTAATATGAGTAGTAATATTATGATGTAACTCTTGTAATGTAATTTCATGATGAATAGGAATATAAGGCATCTCTAATTCATGTTTGACCAACTTCATTGCTTGATCTCATTTATTTTCACTAATGAGGTGGTTAATTTTACCAATAATGTCTTGATAATAATTGTCATGATTTATCATTATTTAGTTAAACCTTCTTAGTATTTTAAAATTTAATGGCGCCCACGAGAAGATTCGAACTTCTGACCCCCGCCTTAGAAGGGCGGTGCTCTATCCACTGAGCTACGTGGGCATAACATTTACCATAAGTAATCTTAACTTGTTTGATTAAAAAATGCAATTATTAATTGGTTACTTTTCAATAAAAAAATAATATTATTATATTTAATATTATTTTGATATTTCATTATGTACTTTTAAACAATAATTTTTTTTAAAAAAATAAAATATTTTCATTTTTTTATATTATAATAATTTTTGTAATTTAATAATTGTTCATTCCTAATATAGAAATTATTTCTATATTAGGATTTTTATTAAATTAAATATTGAAAAAGAAAAGGAAGAAAAATATTATGTCTAGTGAAATAAGTACAAAAAGAAAAGTAATTGCTGGTGTCACAATAACTACAGGAACATTAACAACAACCGCAGGAATAACAGCAGCTTGTGTTGCTGCAGCACCTATGACTGGTGGTGCTTCATTATTACCAGCTGCTATTGGTGGAATTGCTGTTGGTACAACTTTAATAGCTAGTGGAATGGCTACTACTACAAATTTTGAAAGAAAAGAATCAAGAATTAACAAATTTTTAAGAACAAATCCTACTATCCCCACAGTAAGAGTATCAAAAGAAAATGTTAATCCTAATGACATTAAAGAATCACGATTTAACGAATTTTTAAGATTAAGTGGTTTTGTTTCTACAAAAAGAGTATCAAAAGCAAATATTACTCCTGATTACATTAAAGTATCTAATGAACTAGCAAATTCATCAAAAGAACCAGTTATGAGAACCAGAAGTTTAACAGTAACTTCTGTCTAAAAAGAAAACAAATTACATATTCATTTAAAAAACATTAAATTATAATTCATAAAATGCATAATATAACAAAAATAATTAATTTATATTATAATTACTTTATAAATTAAGTATCGTTTTTGTTTATGTTTGCTTTTATAATTTTTTATGTTAAAATTTGTTTGTTATTAAAATATATAAAATTAGTTTTTAAAACTAGAATTACGGAGTTTTATATATGAATATTCAGCAAGATTTTTATGTTAAAAAGATTTTTTATGCTTGTTATGTTAAAAATGTAGTTTTACCTATTTCTTTTTTGAATAATATTGGAAATAAGAAAGGTAAATGTTATGTTGGTAATAAACAAAAGTTAAGAAATAATACTGTTCGTACTAAAACTAATTTAATTCAAAAAGCATTACATAATTTTTATGATAGTAAAATGTTGAGTTTTGTTACTTTAACTTATAAAGATAATATACAAGATATTAAAAAAGCAAAAAAAGATATTCGTTTATTTTTTCTTAAATTAAAAAAATGATGAAATGACCCTAAACGTTTTGAACATTTGGGAGAATTAAAATATTTTTATGTTTATGAATATCAAGAACGTGGGGCTATTCATTTTCATATAATTTTTAATAGAAAGATATATAAAAGTATGTTAGCAGAATGATGAACTCACGGTTTTAATGATTTAAAAGTAGTTAAAAAAGGTACAAATGAATTTGTTATTAAATATTTAGGAAAATATGTTACAAAAGCATTAGATGATGTTAAATCTATAAATCAAGCAGATGTAGGTGTAAAGGCTTATGCTTTTAGTCGTAATTGTAAAAATCCTATTGTAGTTCGTGGAATTAAGAAATTAACAATTGGAGATATAATTAAAGCAAGTTTTAATGCTACAAATGTATTTTATTTTAAAACTCAAAGAGATAGTAGTGGTGATACTGTTATGATTGGTGGTATTATTGAAAGTACTGTTGTAAATGATTATTTTAAAGAATATGAAGATTACGAAAGATATGTATATTTAAGTGCTTTATCGTATAAGCATTATTTACGAACTAGTGAAATCGGTTATTTAATTCAAAGAGATAAAGATGTTTTGATTTGGGCAGAGAAAGTTTTTGGTAATAAAGTTGAAAAAATAGATTTTAAGAAAAAAGTTTTACATTAGAAAAAAAACTAGTTTTTCTATATTTTTACTTGTATATATATATATATATATATATAATGGTTAATGAATACTAGTAATTACCGTAATTCTTACTAGTGTTCGTTTTTTTTATTGTATTTTTATTTTTTATGTTATAATAATTTTGTAAGTATAGGTTTACCCTACTATGCTTAACTTATTAAATTTTTAATTTAATGAATTACGGAGGTTAAGTATTTTTTTATGTTTAAAGTACAGTTAGTTAATATTGAAAAAGGGCGTATTATTCCCGATAAAAATAATAAAGGTCAAACATTAAAGTTTGATGTTTTGAAGTTTGTAGAAATAAATAAACAAACAAGCGTGCCAACTGGTCAAACACGTGATAAATGATATAATCCGGAATTTGCTAGTGATTTTAATAATTGTTTATCTACTGTTGATTTAAAAGTTGGTAATTTTTATTCACTTGAACTTGATTTAAGCGGTAATATTAAAAAACTTTCTAATTGAAAATAATTATTTTTAAAAGGGTAATTTTAAATAATTATTAATATGTTAGGAGTTAATTTTAAATTATGGTTAAAAATGATAATTGTTCATGTGAACAAGCATTTCATTTAGCAATTTATATATGTAAACTTTGTGACCAAGTTATTTGTCCTAAAAGAGTTTTACAAAACTTATATACTAAAAAATATTATTGTCCGAATTGTATATTAGATATTGCTTTAAATAAATCAATGAGACAACAAGAAAGTAAGTTAAATTATGAGACATAAGTGTAGTGATTGGACTTATGAAAGAGTATTTGGTTGTGAAATGTGTTACAGAGTTGCTAATGAAATGCAACGAATAAGAAAAGAGAATAAAAGAAAAAAGTAAAAATTAAATAAGGGGCTTATATATGGATTATATATTTTTCATTAAGCCCCAATGGATTAGATTATAATTCATAAATAAGCTCCTTATTAGTATATAAAGTAAGGAGTTTTATTTATGCCCAATGAGTTAGAACAAACTAGCAATTATACTTTAACTAAAATTTTAAGAACTGGATTAAGTCCATTAAGTGCTATGGTAGGAGTTAGTGCTTATTATGGTCAATATTTAAAAGACCCAATTTTAGGTTCTATTAATTCTTTGCTATTTAGTAAAAAATTAGGTTTAGATATATGAAATTTAAATCAAAGACCAAATACTAAAACTAAATTAATTAATAGTAGTAAAAAAATATTATTAGGTTTAGGAACAATTGGTTTAATTAATTATGCTAAGTTTGTTCAGTATGTAGATAAGTCTGTGTCTTTATTAAGAGATGAACCTTGTTTTTGACCACCTTGTCCAACTGAACCACCTAAACCAACGTATCCACCATTTACAACTGTTAAACCGATAGTTGATAATCCTTTTGTAGATTGAGATACTTATATATCTTTAAATAGTTTTGGTATATCAAATCTTATTAGTGGAATAACTGAGTTAATACCTAATAAATTTGAAGCAATAAGAAAAATTTGTAATATGGCAACTGGTGGTTGTTTAATTTCAAGTGGTGTTGCTATGGGTATAAATAATGATTTTAATAATGCTTATGCAGTACCTACCATAATTGCTGGTGCAAGTGAGATTATTAATACTTTATTGTTACCTTTGGGAAGTACATATAATAGTACGGAATTACAAGAAGTATTTACAGATGAAAGAGCAAGATTAATTAATGGTAGTGTTAATGATTATCAAAGTACAAATGACAGTATGGTTGATGTTGATTTAAATGATGATAATATGTCGGAGATTAATTTAGATAGAGCAAGTTTAAATTGGGATTATTCTTAAGCTTATACACTAGGTGGTGTTTAAAATGAGAAAATATATGCTATGAATTTTAAAATTTTTGGTATTAACTGGATGTATTACATTTGGTTTATTTTTAGGATTAATTCCTAGTATTGTAGTTTTAGGAATAGTTGCAATTAAACCGTTAGTATTTGTTGTTAGTATAGGTATGGGTTATATTGCTATTCCATGAAATAAAATGAAAAATAAAATAATGGATTGAGTATTTAAAAAGAAAGAAAATAAATTTATTAAAAATAATGATTTAAAAGTTGAAAGAAAAAGATATGAAAAACAAAAAATAGAAAGAAAATTTGAAAATTTAAATAATCAAATAAAAGATTTAAAACAAACATTAGAATTTCAAAATAAATTATTGGAAATTAATAATGAAATTCCAAAGATTAATGAACAAAATAAAACAATAAAAACGTTTATTTTATAAGGAGCGAATTAATTTATGAAAAAAGATAAATGAAAAAATATGCCAAGACAAAAGTTGCATAAGAAAAAGGCAAAAAGAAATTTTGAACAGAGATTATATGAAAATATGAGTTTTGATAGTTTTTTAGGAGGTAAAAAATAATGGTTAAATGAATAGTTGTGATAATTGCTGTGCTTGGTACTTCTTGGGCTTTTAAAGGTACTATTAAAAAGTTAGTTTGAAAATTTAAACATAGAAAACACAATGTAGTTGACCCAGATTGTTGATATTGTAAAGAACAAAAGCGTAAAGAAAGAGCAAGAAAAGAATTAGAGGAGGGAGGTGATTAGTATGCCAAAAGGATTAAGTGCTTTAATAGAAATGATTGGAGGTATTGGCCAAAAATTATTAGAATCTTTTAGTTATGTTTTTAACTGAGTATTTGCGGGTGATTCTATAATGACAAATTGACCGGTATTAATTCCAATATTTATGATGGTCTTAGTATTTATTAAAGAATTTATTGGACATATTATTCGTGGATTTAGATAGAAAAAATTAAATTTGTTTTTGGGAGGTAATAGTTATGATTAAATTATTTTTTGAGGCTTTTATGTAATCTGTGTATCTTTGTTTTACAAAGTACTAGTTTAGATTAATTCTATCTTCAAATTTTATCATAAAATGAGCAATTGCTGTATTTCAATTTTGAATGGGCATTGTTCATTTTTTTGTTATATTTTCAATTGCTAAATAAAATATTTTAAAAACTGCCATATCATTAGGAAAAACTTTTTTATTTCTGATAATTTTTCGTAATTGACTATTTACAGATTCAATAGCATTTGTTGTATAAATCACTCTTTTAATTTCTGCAGGATAACTAATAAAAACCATTAAATTATCTCAATTTTTATATCAAGATTTAGCAATTTGAGGATAGTGTTTATTTCACTTATTTTCAAAGGATTCTAAAGCCTGCATTGCTTGTTCTTCACTACATGCAGTATAAATTGGTTTTAAATCTGCAACTAGAGATTTTCTATGCTTATATGAGACATATTTCAAACTATTTCTAATTTGATGAACTATGCATAATTGATGTTCTGTTTTAAGATAAACTGATTGTATTGCTTCTGACATGCCTGTTAAATTATCACTGCAGGCAATAAGAATATCATTTAAGCCACGATTTTTCATTTCTGTTAAATTTGCTAATCAAAATTTAGCACCTTCATTTTCACTAATTCATAAACCTAAAACATCTTTTTTACCTTCTAAATCAACTCCTAAAGCTATATAAACTGATTTGTTAATAATGCGTTTATCTTGTCGTACTTTAACTACTATACAATCAAAATAAACAATAGGATAAATGCCTTCTAATGGTCTATTTTGTCATGCTTTGACATCATCAATCACATCATCAGTAATTTGTGACTAATAATACTTTCACTAATATCAGCACCCTGATATAACTCTTGTAACTGCATTCTAATATCTGATAATGTCATACCTTTTGCATATAAGGAAAGAACTTGTTGATCAAAACCATCAAATCTTCTCTGTCTTTTTGGCACTATTACAGGAGTAAAATTACTATTACGATCTCGTGGTACATCAATCTCAATTTTACCTTGTTGAGTTATTAATTTTTTTGAACTTATACCATTACGAGCATTGTCACTATTACTATGTTGATTTTTTTCATATCCTAAATAATTTTGCATCTCAGAATTCAACATTTTTTCAACTAAACGTTTTGTTAATTCTTTATATAAACCCCCTTCTTTAAAAACTGTTGTTAAATCTTCAGTATTTTCTAATAATAAATCTACTGCTTTTGATATTGGATCATTATTATTAAAGTTATCTTTTTTAGCCATCTGTAACTCACTCTTTCTAGTCATTTAATTATATTTACTAGAATTAATTAAACATAGTTATTTTTGTAAGTTACACAGATTACTAAACATTACCTATTTTTTGCAATAATTTTTGTTTTTCCTTTATTAGGTAAACTTTTACCTTCTTTAAATAATATTGTGCAAAATATTTTGCAAAGTTATATTACTGATTTTTCTGGTTTACATAATTTGTCTTTGGTTATTAAAAGTTTTATTTTTGGTGATAGTTCACAACAAATAGTTTCAATGCCAGCACCATTGTTAGCAATTATTTTAGTGCTTTTTACTTTTTCATTAATTTTAAAATTATTAAAAATAATATAGGAGTAGTTTATTATGGGTGTTGCTTTTATTTCAAAAGTTTTAGAACTATTTGGACAAATTTTTATGAAATTTTGAAATTTGCCAATAGCAGATTTAGGTTTTAATTTGGGAACTTTTGTTGTTTTTATTCTTTTAATAAAGTTTGCTATGTCAGTTTTTTTAAATATTGATATTCAGCCAGTTTCTACATCGGGGACTGTAAAGCAAAGTTATAGAAATATTAAAGGCAGTTCAAAATTTGTTGGAAAGCAAATTGCTAAACAACATGAAAGAAAACGTTTAAGAAATAAGGCTAAGGGTGTTGAAAATAAAAAAGGGAAGTTTGTAGGTACTTAATTATGAGTGATTTTGTGAATAGTATATTGCATTTAATTTTTATATTTTCTAGTAATGATATTGGTATATTTTTAAATCAAACTAATATTACTGATGAAGTTTATATTTTGTTTAATTTGACTTTTTGGTTGGTATTAGGTGTTTTTTTTAATTTTATTTATCGTAGTATTAAATTTATTTTTAGGTCATTGTTTGGGTAGGTATTAAGTATGAGTGTTTGAGATATTTACAATAAAATACATCAATGTATAGTTGATTATTGAACTATGTTTATAGGTAATCCAGTTGATGATTTTACTACTATTTTATGAAATTTAGTAGTTTATGGAACTCAGTTTTTTATTGGATTTATTATATTTTATGGTTTATGATGAGTTTTAAGATGTTTGTTTGGTAAATAATTATGTGATTTAAATTTGCTAAATTATTTTTTGTTGTAAATACTTCTGTTCAAGCACCAACTAGTTTAATTGCTTCAAATGACCCTAATGTTGTTAATTATGATATTACAAAAGAAATGGTTAAGCATGTTAAATACCATAGTTTTGATGATTGAGCAACAATTCCATGAAATTCTGCTTATTTTGATGTTGACCAACCAGATTTAAAATTAGTAAGTGGTGAATTTATAGGTAATAATGAAGGTTTATATACGTGTTATTATTATAGTGATACAGTTGGTGTTCCGTCACAAATGATAGATATGGGAACTGGTGTTTATACTTTTAATAGAAAACAATTAGATGAATTTTCACGTATTATGTTTAATCATAATTATGTTGCAAAGAATAATACTAATAATTTAAATTTTGTTAATATTGGTAAAAGTATTATAAATTTTCAAACACAATTAAATTTTGAAATTGATAAACCTTTAAGTTTTTATATTCAAGGTTTTATGTTTTATTTTGAATATGAATATTTTAAAACTTTTACTGCTAATTTTACTTTTAGTTTTTTAGATTATGTTGGTGATACAAAATATGTTTTTAAAGGTAAAGTTGATAATGATATTTATCAGCAAGATTTATATAATTTTGTTACTATGCCTATTCGTGTTCCAAATTTAAGACATTTAACAGTATTTTTTGATGTTCATGGTGAATCAACTAGACCAACTTTTTCACCACAGTTGAATTTTGGTCAAATCAATATTTTTTCAAGTGAAAATATAACGCCAGTGCCACCAAATAGTCCTTTTAATCCCGAATATGAAAGACCAAGTTGATATGATGTTTTTGCACATTTACGTAATGCTTTTAGATGAGTACTTTATGGTGTTGTTGGTAAAGTTTTACCAGTTGAACCATTAAGACAATTTCTTTTTACAACAGATAGTTTATTACGACATATTTTTTCAGATACGATTAGTACTGCTTTAAATGTTGATATTGTTAGTGGAATAGAAAATATTATACCTTTATGATTATTTGTTAGAGCAATTAGTTTAATTATAGGTTAGGAGTTTATTATGCCTTGATATGGTTATGTGTTATTAGTTATAGGTTTGATTATAATTATTTATCCAATTCTTATAACTATTCGTAATGTTAAAATTTTAAAACGAGTTGGTAGTTATATTATTTCAGCACCTCCAAGGACTGGCAAATCTGCCCTTGCTTGTTGTTTAGCACAAACTCATAAGAAACGAGTAGTTAGAGTCCTTTCCCTATTAAGTTAAAGACTGGTTATTCTTATTTGGTTAATTATAACGATGTTTTTACTTTTAATCAGTTAGCAAGTAATTATGCTTTTGAGGAACAAGATTTAATAATTTTAGATGAATTAGCATTAAAAATAAATTCTAATGATTTAGGAGTACAGTTTAAAAATCAACAAGAAAGTTTAGGACAATTTTGTAAGTTAATAGGTCACATGTTTAATGGTACAATGTATTTGATTGAACAACACCCTAATAGAATACCAGTACAAGCAAGAGAAAAAGTTGAGTATGTTGTTCAAGTTAAACGTATGCGTTTTTTGGGTTTTATTGTTATATTTAATCTTAATTTATATACTAATATTGAGGATTATAATAAAGTAGTATTTTCACGTCGTAGAACAAAGAAAATGATTAAAAGAGGTATTATGCCTCCAAGTTATAGTGGTGAAGCAATGGCTATGACTTTATTTTTTCCTAGACACTGGTTAAAAAGGTATAATTCACGTGCTTTACATTATGTGCATGAACTTAAAAGTGAATTGTCGCCTAAGAAATATCTTAAAGAAGCAAGTAGTATTGATATGAATTATAATGATATTAAGTCTGCTGGTTTGGATAAATTAGATAATATTTTGAAGAAAAAAGAAAAAAATAAATAAAAAAATAGTATAATAAATAAATAAAAATTATAATAAATATAAGTTTTTAACTCATTATCTTTTTTAAAAGTAAATGGGTTTTTTTATTTTGAAAGGAAGATATAATTATGAAAATAGAAAATAATTATAAGGAAAATCAAGATTTGAATAATAATTTAAATTTATTAGCAGATGTTGCTTGTAAACAAACATTATTGTTTTCAAAATGTGATGAAGTTAAAGAATTTGTTTTTGGAGAAATTAATAAATTAAAAGAATATGCAATATATTATAATAAAAATATTAAAAATTTAGATATTAAAGAAATAAATAATTTAATTGAAAATGAACTTTTAAAAAATGAAAATTCAATCTTACTAAAAATATAAACAAAAATATAGTTCCAGCGAACCTGCTGGAACTATAAATTGGGTGAGCCACATAGTGGCGAGGGACGTAGTCCCTATATACTTGAATAAATGTTCATACCTAATATAGAAATAATTTCTATATTAGGATTTTTATTAAATTAAATTTAAATGAAAAGGACAAAGATTAAAAGATATGCCTACAAAAAATCAAATATTATTTAGCAAAGCAGAACTTAAAGGGCTTACTAAAACACAAATACAATCATTTACAAACACTGTCAATAAACAAGAAATTGATAAATTTATTTTAAGTATCATTAAAGCAAATGATAATAATGGGTTACCAATTTGAAGACAATTATTGCAACTATTAAGTCCATATCAAGTTTCAACAATTAACACCAACTTAATTCCCTTATTTACAAAAAAATAATTTACTGCTTTATGCTTTTTCAAAAAAACAAATGAAAGCACTTACAAAAAAACAAATTCAAGCATTTACAACAGAACAAATAAAAAATTTCAGTTATAATAAGTTTTCGCTACTAGAAAAAGGAATGAGAAAAGCATTAAAAACAATTAATAATCAATTAACAATAGAATATGATTTTTATGAATTTAAATTTCAAATTGAATCATTAACTCCAAAACAATTAGAATGATTTACTTCTAATCAAAAGGCAGCATTTACCAAAGAACAAATACAAGTTTTTACAAAAGAACAAAAAAAGCTTTTAATAAACCATCTATACAAACAAGAAATCAACAATTAAATTCAAATTTTAATGTGAATAATATAAATGCTATTTTTGAAACTGAACCATTACCTAAAACAAATAATTCAATAATACCTTCATGATAAAAAGTAATGCCTAATATTTAGGCATTACTTTTTATTGCAATTAAATTATTTTGTTTTTATTTTTTATAACTAAAATTTCATACTTTTTTTTATATAAGAATAAGAATTTTAATTAAGTTATAATTAAAATATGAAATTTGATTAAACATTAGAATAATGATTTAATATATTTTAATTAAAATATAGTTATTATTGTCAATTATTTAGTATTAAGAGAGGGAAAAATATATGAATCAAGATTTACAAAAACTTTTCCATGAAATGGATTTTAATGATGTTAATAATGAATTTAATCATGCTACTATTAAAAAAGTACAATATTTTCATCATAATCAACAAGTAATAATTACCATCAACTTACCTAATTTTCTAACAACTACTACTTTAAAAAGTTTTGAACAACATTTTGAAAAATTACCTGTTTCGAATATTAGTGTCGATTTTAATGTTTCCCTTACTGCTGATGAATCAACTGTATTAACATATTTTCATTATATTAAAACTCATAAATTGCAACTATTAGCTGGCATTTATTATTCTTTACCCGACTCAGCAATTAATTATAAAAATAATATTATTACCATTACCATTCATAATAGTATTGAAGAAAAATTAATAACTAATGAATTTTTACAATTTATTAACTACTTTCAACAATATGGTTTTAAAAAAATTCAATTAAAAACTAAAATAAATAAAGCAGAGCAACCATTTATTAGTTATGAAAATGAATCTAAAGCAGAAATTATCAAAATTACTAACAATTTAAAAACTAAAATTCCTAACAATAATATAAGTAAAAATTTTAATACAACTACTTATCGCAAAAAAGCAAAAGTTAATTTAGAAATAACAGACCCAACTCATAGCATTAAAGATATCATTGGCGATGAACCCAATATTATTATTAGTGGTAAAGTTTTTAAAATTAATAAATTTTTAACTAAAACTCAAAAATGATTTTATTCATTTTGAATTACTGATTATAGTGATGCAATTACTTGCAAAGCATTTATTAATAGCGATCAACCAGATGAGAAATTTGATAATATTAAAGTTGATGATTGAATAAAAATTAATGCTAATAGTCGTTATGATAATTATAGTAAAGAACAAGTACTATGAATTGATGATTTAATTATTGATTTAAATAATAAAAATACTAACAATAATGATGATGCTAAAACTAAAAGAATTGAATTTCATACTCATACTAAAATGAGTGCTATGGATGGTATTACTTCAGCAAGTGATTATATTAATCAAGTAGCTAAATGAGGACACCAAGCAATTGGTTTTACTGATCACTTAAATGTACAAGCATACCCAGATATTGCTAATGCCGCTAAAAAACATCCAAACTTAAAAGTAATGTATGGTGTTGAAATGGATTTAATCCCCAATAATATTAGTATTACTAAAAATAATATTAATACATCATTATTAGATTTAGAATACATTGTTCTTGACTTAGAAACAACTGGTTTATCAACCAATTACCACGAAATTATTGAATTTGGTTATACAATTGTTAAAGACAATATGATTTTAAAACAAGATACAATTTTAATTAAACCAAATAATTCCGTACCTGAACATATTACTGAACTTACTAGTATTACCAATGTTATGTTAAAAGATAAACAAACATTACAACAAATATTGCCAACAATTATTGAAATAATTGGCAATAAAACAATAGTTGCTCATAATGCTAACTTTGACTTTGGTTTTTTACAAGCAGCAATGAAACAATTGGGTTTCATGCCTTTAAATAATCCTGTCATTGATACTTTGCAATTATCTAGAGCAATTCTACCACAACTAAAATATTATCGATTAGGTACTATTTGTCGTACTTATGGCATTAAATATGATGATGAAATTGCCCACCGTGCTGATTATGATGCTAATGTATTAGCACAAGTATTTTTAAAAATGTTACAACAATTAAAAACAGAATTTAATTGTATTAATTTACAAGAAATTAATAACTTAATTAATGAACAAATTAATTTTAAACTTCGTGGTGAACATATTACTATTTTTGCAAAAAATCAATTAGGATTAAAAGATTTATATCAATTAGTTTCACTATCTCATACAAAGTATTTTTATAAAACACCAAAAATCATATCAGAAGCAATTAATGAAAATAGAAAAGAATTATTAATTGGTAGTAGTTGTATAAATGGTGCTGTTTTTGAAACAGCATTAAATAAAAGTGAAGAAGAACTAATTAAAATAATGAAATGATTTGATTTTATTGAAATCCAACCACCTGCTGTTTATAAACACTTAATACAGTTAGGAAATATTACTAAAGAACAATTACATGATACTATTAAAAAAATTATTAATAATGCTCTTAAATTAAATAAATTAGTAATTGCTACTAGCGATGCCCACTATTTACATCCCCATGAAAAAATGTATCGTGATGTTATTATTAATAGTAAAGCAATTGGTGGTTTGTTACACCCATTATTTGATCGTAAAGGTAAAGTTACATCATATCCCGATCAACATTTAAGAACTACTAATCAAATGTTAACAGAATTTAACTTTTTAGATGACCCTAATTTAATTAATGATATTATTATTAATAATCCTTTGCAATTAGCAAAACAATTTGAAATGGTTAAACCAATTAAAGATGGATTATTTACACCAAGTATTGTTAATGTTGATACTAAATTACGTAATCTTTGTTATGAACAAGCATGAAATCGTTACGGTAATCCATTACCAACATATGTAGAAAAACGTTTAACTCGCGAATTAGATGCAATTATTACTCATGGTTTTGCTGTTGTTTATTGAATTGCACACAAATTAGTAGAAAAATCTTTACAAGATGGTTATCTTGTTGGTAGTCGTGGCTCAGTTGGTTCATCTTTAGTAGCTACTTTTGCTAACATTACTGAGGTTAACCCACTACAACCACACTATTTATGTCCACAATGTAAAACTAGTGAATTTATTAGTAATGGTTCTTATAAGTGTGGTTATGATTTACCAAAAAAAATATGTTCACAATGCAATATTGATTTAATTACTGATGGTCATGATATTCCTTTTGAAACATTCTTAGGATTTGATGGTGATAAAACACCTGATATTGATTTAAACTTTTCTGGTGAATATCAAAATAAAGCTCATGATTTTACTAAAGAAATGTTTGGTGAAGAAAATGTTTTTCGTGCTGGAACAATTTCAACAATTGCCAATAAAACAGCTTATGGTTATGTTAAAGCTTATGCAGAAAAAATTGGTCAATCAGATATGCGTGCAGCAAAACTAGAGTTACTAAGTCAAGGATGTGTTGGTATTAAAAGAACAACTGGTCAACATCCTGGTGGTATTATTGTTGTACCAAAAGAATATAATATTAACGATTTTACACCAATTAATTTTCCAGCTGATGATACTAGTTCTACATGAAAAACTACCCACTTTGATTTTAATGCTATTCATGATAATTTATTAAAATTAGATATTCTAGGTCACGTTGATCCAACAGCATTAAAAATGTTAGAAAATTTAACTGGTATTGATCCAAAAACTATTCCTAATCAAGATGAAAAAGTTTTATCATTATTTTCTAATTTAAGTGCCTTAAATATTACTAGTGATGATTTACTTGGCGAAAAAACAGGAGCAATTGGTATCCCTGAATTTGGTACTGGTTTTGTTCGTAAAATGTTAAGTGATACATTACCTACTTCATTTTCTGAATTAGTACAAATATCTGGTTTATCACATGGTACTGATGTTTGATTAAATAATGCTGATGAATTAATTTCACAACAAGGTTTAAAACTAAAAGATGTAATTGGTTGTCGTGATGATATTATGACTTATTTAGTATATCAAGGGTTACCAGCAAAAATTGCCTTTAACATTATGGAAGATGTCCGTAAAGGAAAAGGCATTAAACAAGAATATGAAAAGTTAATGCAAGAAAAGAAAGTTCCTAATTGATACATTAAATCTTGCAAAAAAATTAAATATATGTTTCCTAAAGCACACGCTACTGCTTATGTATTAATGGCATGAAGAGTAGCTTGATTTAAAGTTTATTATCCGCATGAATATTATGCTACTTATTTTACAACAAGATGTGAAATTTTTGATATTAAAACTATGTTACAAGGCATTGGTGCTATTACTAATAAATTAAAAGATATTAATAACAGATTAAGAAAAAATGATGGTCAAAAAAATACAGTTACTACTAAAGAAAAAGATTTAATCCCATTATTAGAAGTAGCATTAGAAATGAATGCTAGAAATATTAAATTTAGCAATATTAGTTTAGAACATTCTGATGCTAAACTTTTTCAAGTTAAAGTAATAAATGGTGAAAAACAAATTTTACCACCTTTTATTACTTTAGATGGATTGGGTGAAATTGTGGCTAATTCAATTGTTAAAGCAAGGAGTGAACAAGCAATTACTTCAAAAAATGATTTACAACTACGAACTAATATTACTAAAACTAATTATCAACTATTAAATGAGTTAGGAGTATTAGAACATTTAGAAGAAAATACACAATTAATGTTAGAATTATAATACAAAGAAAAAAGAAAAGATGTGGGATTATTATGTATAAATTAAGTAACAAAGCCAACTTTTATATACGTTTATCTGCATTAATAATGATAATTTTATTTTTAATTATTGATTTAATTAGTGCAATATATTATCCAATGGAAAAATTTGAAGATTTAGGATATGGTGAACGAGTAAGTAACTACTATGCTTTTTTTACTACTGAGAGTAATTATATGGTTGTTATTTATTTTTGTGTTTATTTATTTGATTCTTATTTTCGTGGTACTAAACCAAGTTTTCAAACTCGATTAGCAGTAACTGTTTATATTACTATTACGATGTTAGTATTTTGAATAGGTATTTTCACTGCTGAGCAAGATCCAAAACAATACAGTGCTTATAATTGAATTGCAACATTAATTTTACACTTATTAATGCCAATAATTATGATTACTAGCTTTATTGTTACATCAGGTCATAAATATATTAATATGAAACAACAACATAAAATATATTTATGATTAATTGTTATTTATCCAGCAATTTATTGTATTGTTATTCTAATTAGAGGTCATTTACGTTATTTAGATTTTATAGAAACTGGTCATCCACCAAGAGATACATGATATCCATATTTTTTCTTTGATTATTCAAATGGTGAATATGGATGATTAATCGCTGCTAGTGCCGTTGTTTTTGTTTTTGGTTTAGTTTTCAGTTTACAATATTTTTATATTTGAATTAATAACTTAATGTTCAAACGTTATCAAACTTCTGAACATCGTTTATATGATTTTTATCAAAAAATATTACGTCAACTTAATAAAAAAAAGAAAAGCAAAATTAAAAAGAAAAGAAAAAAGTAAAAATTTAAAATATATCTTATATTCCTTACATGATAAATATTATTGATATAATTAAATAAAAAAGAAAAGTTAGGTGATTGTAATTGAAAATTAACTTGAAAACAATGTTAAAACATGCACAAATTAACAAATACGCAATCCCAAGTTTTAACTTTGATAATTTAGAAATGTTAATTGCAATTACTAATGCAGCCGAAAAACAAAAAGCACCAATATGTTTAATGATAACACCTAACACTATTAATTGTATTGATTTAAAATATGTACTTGCTATTACTAACAATGTTATTAATCGTGCAAAAGTACCAATTTTTTTACAACTAGACCACTGTCTTGATCCACACTTTATTAAAACTAAAATTACATCTGATTTTAGTTCAGTTATGTTAAATTACAGTAACTATCCAATTAAAGAAAATATTGAAAAAACTAAAGATATTGTTCATTTTGCTGCTCCTTTGGGTATTATTGTTGAATCAGAGATTTTTTACAATAATACAAAAGGAGATATTACTAATGATATTAATTTAATTGAACAAGCAATATTATTTAGAAATAAAACTAATATTAATGGTCTTGTATTTACTGCTATCAATAGTCATCATCAAGATAATAGACAAGATTTAAAAATTTCTCTAATTAAAGAAATTGCTATTAAAATGCCTGAAATTTTTTTAGTATTACATGATAATGTTACTATTAATAATGAACAATTAACTCTAGCAATTAAAGCTGGTATTACTAAAGTTAATATTAGCAGTGATTTAAGAAAGATTTATGTTGAAAGTCTAAAAAAAAGTTTGCAAACTAACTCTAATTTATCTAATATTAATACCTTAATAGAAAATGCAATGATAGCTATTCAGAAATTTGTTGAAGAAAAAATAATTCTCTTAGGAGCAAATAATCGATATAAATTTTAGTTTTTATACTTATAGATTTTATTTCAAAATAAAAAGTGAACAATATTGTTCACTTAAAATAGTAACTATTTTATTTTTTTAAAATATAAATAATTAAGAAAATTGCTCAAAACTTTTTCATTCAAATTTATTATCCTATTTATAATAGGATTTTATTATAAAGTAAAGATTAAAAAAATATATCTTTAATAGTAATAGCAATAAAGATAACTAAAAATAATATAGCTCCAGCAATACTGACAATAATTTTATATTTTTCATTTAATTTTTTTCTTGTTACCGCTTCAACTGCATTTTCAACAAATTTATAACCATCCAATGGCGGAATTGGTAACATATTTAATAAAAATAAATTAGATGATAATAATGCTGCTCAACGAAAATATGTACTTGCTGCTTGTGTTGATGATAAATCAGGATTTAAAAAACTATTAGTTGATTTAACAATACCAACAGGTCCTGATAAATTTTGTCAATGAAAAGTAACTAATTGTCCTAATGCTTGTAAAAGACTGTAACTATCTTTAAAAGTATCAATGATACCATTACTAATAACTTGCCCTGCATTTAAATAATAACTACCTTGACTAACACCAATGAATAATACTCCTTTTTGTTCTACAGGTTTAAAAGTAACAGTTTTATCATCTTTACTATCAAAAGTAATTTTGTAGTCAGCAATAACTGTACCATTAGTAGTCTTTTTATTATATTTACTTAATCATGTTTGTAAATCATAATATGATTTAATTGATTGTTTAGATTCAATATCACCAGTATTATAAATACCAGTAATAGCATCAGTATCTAAAATTGGTAAACTTGGATTATCTTTATTATATTTTTGAACAGCTTCATATAATGGTCCTGTTGTTGCATAGGTTGGTGGCAAGTTAGGATCATATTTATGTGGATAAATTCCATATCCAATCATTAATAAAATAAAAGCTAATAATAAATTCATTAGTGCACCTGCACTAATGAAAGCTGCTTTTTTACCACGTTGCAAGTTTTCCATCATTCGTTTACTATCAATTACTTCATCTTCTCGTCCTTTAGGAGCATCAGCAATTTCTGAAGCAATAGAAACATAACCACCCAATGGTAATAGTCTTAAAGTATAACGTGTTTCTTTTTTACCTCACTGCAAAAGTTTTGGTCCCATACCAATAGCAAATTCATATACATATGCTCCTGATAATTTAGCAATTACAAAATGAGCAAATTCATGCAAGGTAATTAAAAATAATATTGTAAATAAACCAATTAAAATGGCAAAAAATATATACATAACTTCATCCTTAAATTTTATATATTAAGCAATAGCTGCTAGAGTAATTAGAAAACCAAAAATAACTACTGTTGAAAATGAATCTAAACGATCTAATAATCCTCCATGTCCAGGTAGAATATTTGAAAAATCCTTAACATGATAATTACGTTTCAAATAAGAAAATAATAAATCACCCATTTGACTAGCAATTGAAAGAATAAAACTAGTAGCAAAATAAGCAATATAGATTGGTGCTTTACTATTAACTTCTAAAAAAGGTAAGGGATTATAATTACTTGTTTCTAAAAAAACAGTTACTGTTATCATACTTAAAATAATTGCTGTTATTAAACCAGTAATAGCACCTTCTCAAGTTTTATTTGGTGATACACTTGGTGCCATTTTTATTTTACCATAAATTATACCACCAATAAAAGCACCAACATCATTAGACATAACAATAATGAATAAAAACAATAATGTTGGTCATCCTAGTTTTGAAAGTTTAATTTCTGATAACATTAAAAAATTAACAGCTTTAACAACAAACACTAAATAAATAATTCAAGTAAAAATAAAAATAACATCACTTAATTGAAAATTTTTACTTCGTCAAGCAATTAAAATAAACATACAAATGAAAAGTAATAAAGTCATTCAAGTTTCAAATCAATAATGATTATAAATATATGGACCAAAAGTTTCTTTACCAAGCGGAACTCATAAAAGTATGATTCCTGTTAAAATTATAGAAATTTTAAGTACAATTGATCAATTTGATTCTTTTTTTAAATTAATAATTTCTCATAAACAACCAATAAAAATTAAAGTATTAATTATCATAAATGTATACGCTGATCACTGTGGTTTATTACCAAAAATTGGTTCTAAATAAACTGCCCCAATAAACATTCATAATACACCACAAGCAATTAACATAAAGCTTGTAAGAATACGATTTCGATAGGTTCTAAAAAAATTACTAAGTTTTGCAAAAAAAGAAACTTTAGATTTTATATTTTCTTTATTTATTATCTTTTTTTTCACAATATTTAACCCCTAACTATTTATTGCTTTATTGCTAAATTTTCATTAAATCGGCTTTTTTATTGTTTTCTATTAATACAAGTTCTTTAATTTTACTATCAGTTAAATCTTGAATTGTAGTTTCTGCATGCTTTTCTTGATCTTCTGGTAATTTTATTTTTTTCAGATTTTGAACAGCATCACGTCGACAATTACGGATTTTAACTTTATATTCTTCAGTTTTTTTACTCAAATCTTTAACTAAAGTTTTACGAACGTCTTCTGTTAATTGTGGGAAAATTAAACGTATATTCTCTGCTTCGCTTTTAATTTGTAATTTCAAATCAGCTTTTGTAACAGCTTCTGTAATGTCTTTAATTAAACTACGATCATATGGTTTAATTAATAATTGATGTGCTTCTGCTAGTTTAACTTGGGCAATATTACTTAAACTATCAACACCACCATAACATCTAACATTAATTCCTTCTAAGATATTAGGATTAGCTCTTCTGGTGCGAATTTTGTTAATTTCATTTTTATAACGTAAAATTATTTCATTCATCAGATTTGTGGCTTCTAAAATAATAACTTCCATATTTGTTTTCCTCCTAGTTAATAATTTTAAGTTGTTTTTAAATCAAACTATAAAAATTATATAATAATTTTTATTAAAACCAATGGAAAACTATTTAAAAAAATAAAAAACATCATTAATGGAATGGTAACCCTTTTTAGGACTATTTTTTGGTAGACATTTTTTCATGATATTTAACTGGAGTTAGGTAGTTTAAAGTGCTGTGGATTCGTATGTTGTTGTATCAATTGATATAATCAAATAATTCTAATTTTAATTGGATTAATGATGTAAAATTTTTATCATTAATAAATTCAGTTTTGAAAGTTGCTTCAGCAACAGCATTATCATAAGGACAACCTTTTTTGCTTAAAGAACGGGTAATATTGAATGCTAATAAAAGTTTATCAATAGTTTTATTATTGAATTCATTACCGCGATCACTATGAAATATTTGAATATCTTTTAAACAGCGATTTGATTGCATAAATGCTTGATATACTAATGATGCATCTTTTTTAGTACCTACAACACTATGTCCAATAATTTCGCGGTTAAATAGGTCGATTAATAAGCAAATATAGTTTCACTTACCATTAACTTGAACATAAGTTAAATCACTAACAATAACTTCATTTTTAAGCCTATTATTAAAGTTTCTATTCACAAGATTGCTTATTTGGCTATCATTGACTTTGTTATGATGATTTTTAAATGATAATTTAGTGTATTTTGATATTAAATTATGCTGATTCATAATTTCTTTAATTTTTTTGCGTGATAAATAAATTTCTTTATTTTCTAGACTGACTTTTAATCTTCTTGTTCCATAAACTTCTTTATTTTGTTTAAAAGCACTAATAACAGCTTCATCATACATATTATTTTTGATTTTATCTTCTTTTTTCTTTAAATTAAAATAATATGTTGATTTAGAAAGTTTTAAAAAACGACAAATTGGACGAATTTTATATTTAGATTTATTATTTGTAATAATCTCTACTTTCTGCCTATTATTAGTGCTGCTTGCTTTAAAATATCATTCTCCATTCTTAATTGTTTTAATTCTTTATTTGCTTGAATTAATTGTTTTTCTAAATCCAAAAGATTATCTTTAGTTTTAAAACTGCCTGAATTTGTAAATTGCTTAATTCATTTATAAGTAGCTGCTCTTGTAACGTTGTATTCTTTAGCAAGGCAAGATACTGATTTGCCATTTTGATATAAAGATACTATTTGTTTTTTAAATTCATCATTATATGAGTTAATATTGGCCATAATTATATTTCCTTTCTTTTAACTAATTTGTTCACTTGTCTACGTAATTAGTGTCCAATAAAGTGTAACCCATCCATTAATTAATGATGTTTTTTTATTAATATCTTTGGATTTTATTTTCATCATTGTTTAAATCAACTAATATAAAAATACCACCAATAATACCTAATGCAGCACCAAAGATAATTCCTAATATTGCTAAAGCAATTTTTTGATCAGTAGTCGCTTCACCTTTACTTACTTTTTTGTATAAAATAAAACCGGGTATTGTTCATAATAAAGGAATTATAAATATTGATTCTAAAATAAAAACAATAAATATTAATATACTTCCTGCTTTTAACATTTTTTTTCTCCTTCTTTAATTTTTATAATTAATAATATCACTTAATAAAATTGAAATATACAATTGTGTCCTCATTTAAAGTTTAGTTTTTTAACTTATCAATGTTATCACTTTAATTACTATCGATTTCAAATGTCTAATTATTAATAATTTTCATTTATATTAATAGTAACAAAAAAATATGATAATTAACAACAACTGTCATTATATTTTTTAAAATATTTAATGATTTAAACAGTTGATGGTATACCACAGTCTATTCTAGGTAAAAGATGAACATCACCAAAATATATTGCTAAATAAACTTTTAAATTTCTAAAATTTCCTGTTACTAATAGACCATCAGCAACTCTAGCATGAAACTGGGTACTAACATTTGTATTTAATAGTTGAACTAGAGAATCAAATTGTTTTTGTTTACTTTCTGATTTTATTACTAATTTAAAATCAGTAACAGATTCACCTTGTTTAAATCCTTGCGCAGCAGTTAATTTTAAACCATTTTTATCACTAATAAGTTCAGTAATAACTATTTTTGAAATGTATAACCCATCATTTTTAGCAGTATTGATAGTATAAGATTTTAATACACTATCATCATCTTTACTTATAATATCAATTTTACAAGTACCAACAAGAACTTTAAAATCAGTTCCTGTATTATTTTCTTCAGTTTTACCTGCTTCAGTACTTGTAACTTTTGCAGATAAGGTAGTAATTTTTTTAACATCATCAGGTGAATATTCTTCATTTTCACTACCACTTGTAATTCCTAATTCTTTCAAAAATGCTGCAGCATCAGCATCTTTTGCTTGATTTGGATTTCTAATTTCGTTTGCGTTTAATAAACTGTTTTTAAAATTAGTCATTATAATTTTTGTGTCATCAGCCTCAATTGAATACTTCTCTTTACCAGTAGTATCATCCTTCTTTAATTCTTGATTAATTAAACTTGTATTTTCATCACTATATCATCCTAATAATTTTGCATATTTACCATTTAATATTGGTGCTTTTGTTTCAAAGTCACAGGCAACAATTGAACTTGCTGCAGTTGTAGTTAAAGCAGTAGCAGCCATTAATCGTAATAATGTTTTTATATTTTTCATATAATGTTTTCTCCCCTTTTAGATAATTTTCTAAAAAATATAAATTATTTTCTGCTATTTATTATACATTCTTTTTTATTTGGTGCTCTTTTTATAATATTTTTCATTATTAAGTGTTATTTTTATTTTTTTAAGAAAATAATTTCAAAAATGTTAGGATTAAATTGTTTATTAACTGAACATTCTTATTATTTTTTATATATACTCTACAGTACTTCCAAGATTATTGAGTAATATAATGTAAAAAGACCTGAAAATTTTTCAGGTTTTTTTATATTTAAAAATTAAGAACAGAAAATAAAAATACATTTTTTTAATTAAAATTTCAAGGACAGAAAATTATTAGAAAAATTAATTTATTAAATTTTGTTCGCTTATAACTGTGTTTTTAATAGTCTAATTGTTCTTTATGAATTTGAATGTTTTCTGGATTATTATTATTTAAAATAATTTGATTCATTATATTTCTTTGACTATTAGAAGTAGAAGTACATTTTCCTGAATTTTCTTCAATTTTATTTTTAATATATTCAGATAATTCAAATAAATTTAATGCTTTCTCATTTATTTTTAAGTTACTATTTTCAGTAATTTGTAAATTATTTTGAACAAATACTACAAGGCTAAAAAATTTAAATTGTTTTAAATTAATGTTTTCTTTTTTTAAAAGATACAGAATAGTTCTAACATGACTTCTATTTTGATAAAGAGGTGATGGAATAAATTCTTGTCTTTCACCATGATATTGGATTCAGTTTTTTTAAAAATAATCTCCATAAGTTTTTAAAGATCAATTTTTAGTCTCAATTATAAAAATACAACTATTTAAAATTAATAAATGATCAATTTGATTAATTTTTCCTTCAATAGATGGTAAATATAAATTGTTAAATAATTGTAAATCTTCTTCATTAAACATACTTATTATTTTTTCTTTAACAATTAATTCACCTTTAATACCTAACGTATTATTTAAATTATCATTATATTGATAAGGATGTTCAAAATTTTTTCATAATTTTTAATTCGATTTTCTAATTCTATCATTTGATAAGAATATTCTATTTCTTTACTTTTTTCTAAATTAAAATAATTTTTTTTATATTTTAAATATTTATTTGTCAATATAATAGTAGTTAAAATTGAAACAATAATTATAGAAAATATAATAATTATAGTTATTCAAACATTATTAACAATTCATTTTTCTAAACCTTTAAATAATGACTTAATCAAAAATATAATAGTGATAATAATTATTAAACAAATAAAAATTATAATACCAATATTTTCATTCTTTTTCTTATTTTTACTCATAATATTTACTCCAAATTTTTATTATTTAATAAAATTTAATAAATAAATCTTAACATTTTTACTAATGTTTGAAAATATTTTAAAAAAATGTCTAATCTTTGATAAGCAGAATATATAGGAGATTAATATCAATATAAGAACAAATTAGTATTGAAAAGCAATTTAGTTCCCATTGATTTTAAAAAATAGAAACTTTAAAATGAATGTTATATCTTTCAATGATAATAGAACAAAAACAATTACTACTATATAAATAATTATATTTAATCAGTTTAAAACTTGAAAATTACCATTAATATAATGAAAGATATTTATACAATATAATCTACGATAATAAAACTCTATCATTTAATATAATAAATTTCTATTGTTTTCAAATTAATAATATTGTATAATGAACAATGAATTAGAATTATAGCAAGACAGCTACCAGCTGTCTTTATTATTTCTAGTGTAATATATTTTATTTTTTTATTTAAGTATATTTTCATTTTGAAATAAATCTATTTCAAATACTATTAAATAATAAACAACAATGTTTATAAAAAACAAGGAGGAGAAAAAGTGGACAAAGAAATTAGTCAAATCATTTTAAATGCCATAAATGAAATTGCTGAAGAAAAACAAATAGCAAAAGAAGATATCATTGAAGCTTTAAAAGAAGGACTAAAAAAAGCATATGAATATCAAAGTCATCGTGATGATAGTACAAATATCAGAATTGAAATTGATCAAAATAAAGGTACTATTAAAATTTTAAAGGATTTAATTGTTGTTCCAAAAGTTGAAGATCCTGAATTAGAAATTGCACTTTCAACTATTAAAACAAAGAATCCCGGCTTAACAATTGGTGATACATATACGCAAATAATTCCTAGTGATCAATTCTCTCGTTTATCAATTTTTAAAGCTATTCAAGTAGTGAAACAATCAATTCGTGAAGCAGAAAAAACATCAATTTATGATGAATTTATTGATAAAAAAGATCACATATTAATTGGTACTATTGAAAGCGTTGAAGAAACTTATATGTTAATTAAAATTGGTAGAGCCTATGCTTTCTTACCAAAACAAAATCAAATCCCTAGTGAGATCTTACCAAAAAATAAACCAATCGCTAATAATACTTACATCAAATTTTATGTTGAAGATATTATTAAAAATAAAAACTATGGTCAAATTTTAGCATCAAGAACTCACGTTAATTTTTTACGTTGTTTACTAGAATTAGAAGTTCCTGAAATAGCACAAGGTGTAATCGAAGTTAAAGATATTGCTCGTATTCCTGGAATTAGAGCTAAGGTTGCAATTGTTAGTCATGATCCAAGCATTGATGGTATTGGTGCATGTATTGGTCCAAAAGGCGAAAGAACAAAATTAATTACGCAAGAATTAAGTGGCGAAAAAATTGACATTATTGCCTGAAATCCTAATATAAAAGAATATATAATTAACGCTTTAACACCAGCTAAAGTTATTTCAATTGATATTAATGAAGAAGAAAAACAAGCAAATATTATTGTTCCTACTGAACAATTATCATTAGCTATTGGTAAAAATGGTATGGCTGCTAAATTAGTTGCCGGTGTAACTCACTGAAATATTAATATTACTTCATTAGAACAAGCAAATGAAAATAATATTAAATTTACTTGAAATGGTAATATTAAAGAAAGTGAATATGAAAAGTTTATATCTGAATTATTAAAAAAACACAATGAAAAAATAAAAATCAATAAACAATAAAGTAGGTCGTTATGAATAAAATACCTTTAATTCAACGTAAAAAAATACCAATGCGTAAATGTATAGTTACAAATACTATTTTACCTAAACGTGAATTAATTAGAATTGTTATTAATAAAGAAGGACAATTATTCATTGATAAAACTGGCAAACAAAATGGTCGAGGTGCCTACATCCAACCTAAACTTGAATTAATACCTTTGCTTATTAAAAATAAGGCATTAGAACGAGCATTAAAAACAAAAATTCCAAATGAATTTTATGAACAATTAATTAATGAAATTAAAAAAAATTGAGATTAATTTTCCCAAGCGAAAGGCGGGATGCAAATGGCAAAAAAACGAATATCTCAACAAACACAAAATATTAATCAACAACTAAAACAAAAAACATCTCAAATTAATGAAAAAGGAGTATTTTTATATAACGAACCTTTAACTATTTCAGAATTTGCTAAAGCATTGCATCATCCAGTAACTGACATTATTAAATACTTCATGAAACAAGGCAAACTATTTAATCAAAATCAAATATTAACTCAAGAATTAATGCTTGAACTTTGTTTGGAATGAAATATTGATTTTGAAAAAGCTAAAGTGGTAACATATGAAAACTTATTAGAAAATATTAATCTAGAAGATGATAAAAAAAATTTAGTAACTCGACCACCTGTTGTTACAATTATGGGCCATGTTGATCATGGAAAAACAACACTATTAGATACTATCCGTAATTCTAAAGTTACTAATCAAGAACACGGTGGTATTACTCAACATATTGGTGCTTATCAAATTAAAACTAATAATAAATTAATTACTTTTATTGATACCCCAGGTCATGAAGCATTTACTGAAATGCGTTCACGTGGTTCTAAAATTACTGATATTGTTGTTCTAGTAGTTGCTGGTGATGATGGTGTGATGCCACAAACTCGTGAAGCAATTGACCATGCAAAAGTAGCTGGTGTTTCAATTATTGTTTTTGTTAATAAAATGGATAAACGAAATGTTAATACTGATCGCATTATGAATGAACTAGCTAATTGTGATTTAACTAGTGAAGAATGAGGTGGCGATACTATTTTTGTTTATGGTAGTGCTTTAAAAAATCAAGGAATTGATGAATTATTAGAAGCCATATTAGTAATTGCTGAATTAAAAGAACTAAATGCTAATCCAAATCGATTTGCTAATGGAACTGTTATCGAATCTCATCATGATAAAAATGTTGGTTCAATTTGTACTTTATTAATACAAGGTGGAACACTAAAAGTTACTGATATTGTAGTTGCTGGTAGTGTTAAAGGAAAAATTAAACGCCTTATTAATGATACTGGTAAAATAATTACTAAAGCTGGACCTTCAATGCCTGTTCAAGTTTTAGGATTTGAAACAGCCCCTACTCCTGGTGAATCTTTTATTGTTTTTAATGATGATAAATTAGCAAGAAAAGTAGCACTAGTACGACAAACAGAAGAAACAAATAAAATTAGAAATAATCGACAAATTAGTTTAGGTAAATTAACACAAGATGTTGCTACAGGTGAATTAAAACAAATTAATGTTATTTTACGAGCAGATACTCAAGGTTCAGTGCAAGCAATCGTTCAAGCAGTAAATAAAATTAATGTTAATGATATTACTGTTAAGTTTATTAGAGCAACTATTGGTGGTATTAGTGAATCAGATATTAAACTTGCTCAAACTTCAGGAAGTATTATTTATGGTTTCAATGTTCGTCCCAATCATGTTATTCGTGAAGCTGCTAACAATGCCGGTGTTGAAATTAGATTACATAATATCATTTATAAAATAACTGAAGAATTAGAATTGGCTGCTAAAGGTTTATTAGAACCAACTTATGAAGATAAAATTCTTGGTCAAGCACGAGTTATTAAAACTTTTCATTTTTCAAAAGTAGGAACAATTGCTGGTTGTGTTGTCATTAATGGTTTCATTCAACGTAATAGCAAAGTTCATATCATTCGTGATGATGTTGTTATTTATAACGGTGAAATCAGTGGTTTAAAACATGAAAAAAATGATTTAAAAATTGCTAAAAAAGAAACTCAATGCGGTATTACTATTAAAAATTTTAATGACTTAAAAGAAAATGATATTATTGAATCATATTTAGTAGAAGAAGTGGAGACAAAATAGGATGTCTATCATTAAATTTGAACAACAAGAAAGTTTCTTAAAAAAAGAAATTACTAATATATTAAAAAAAGAATCAAAAAATATTCTTTTCAAAGATATCACTATTACTAATGTAAAAATAACAAAAGATAACAGTTATGCTACCATTTATTGAACAGTTTACTTAGATAATTTAGATATTAAAACTATTAGTAATGCTTTAGAAAAAGCGAAAGGTTTTTGTCGAAGCGCACTTGCCAAAACAAGTAATAAATATAAAGTTCCAGAATTACGCTTTAAATATGATAATACCAACACTAGAGTTAAAAACATTGAAGAAATATTAAAAAATATCAAAAATAATAATTCTTCAAATGAATAAAAATAATTAAAATGAGATTATAAATCTCATTTTAATTTTTTAAATTTAAAATTTTTTTATAGTAATTATTAAATAATTACTATAAAACACTATTTAAAAAAATAAAATTATTAGTATAATAAAAAAGGAATCATCAATAAAATAAGGGAATTATTCAGTAGCTACTAAGTAAGAAAGGAAAGCTACTATTAATGGCACAAAAAATTTATTCAACACCAAATAGTGATGATTTTTATGTTATTCCTGAATTTTTAGAACATCAACAATGTTGAATGGTATGACCAGAAAGAACTGATAATTGAAGATTAGGCGCTAAACCAGCACAAGAAAAAATAAGTAAACTTGCTAATATTATTAGTGAACATGAACATGTAAATATGATTGTTAGTAAAAATCAATTTAATAATGCTAGAAATTTATTAAATAAAAATATTACAATTATCGAAATGTATACTAATGATTGCTTTATTCGTGATTATGGTCCAATCTTTCTTCAAAATAAAGAAACAAAGAATATTAGAGGCTTAAAATTTAATTTTAATGCTTGAGGTGGAGAAATAGCAGGTATTTATTCACCTTGAAATTATGATGATATGGTAGCATACAAAATATTTGAACTACAAAAAATTGATTACTATTTTCTACCAATCATTTTAGAATCTAGCATGATTATGTTAGATGGTGAAGGTACTTGTTTTGCTAGTTATGAAGGTATTTTATGCCAAGAACGTAATCCTAATTTATCACAAGAACAAATAGAAATATATTTAAAAGACTATCTAAATGTTGTAAATATTATTTGAATACCTTATGGATTACCATATGATGAAACCAAAGGAAGATTAGATAATATCATGTGTATAGTTGATAGTAATACTATTTTATTAAGTTGAACAGAAAATACTATTGATGATCGTTATCTTGCTGTTAAAAATTGTTGAGATGTATTATCAAAATCAATAAATGCTCATGGCAAAAAATATAAAATTATAAAAATTCCTTTACCAAAAAATGACGTTCGTAATAGGGTGATGGGTAATGTTTAGTAATCTGTGTAACTTAAATAAGAAATAAGGTAATGTTTAGTAATCTGTGTAACTTACAAAAATAACTATGTTTAATTAATTCTAGTAAATATAATTAAATGACTAGAAAGAGTGAGTTACAGATGGCTAAAAAAGATAACTTTAATAATAATGATCCAATATCAAAAGCAGTAGATTTATTATTAGAAAATACTGAAGATTTAACAACAGTTTTTAAAGAAGGGGGTTTATATAAAGAATTAACAAAACGTTTAGTTGAAAAAATGTTGAATTCTGAGATACAAAATTATTTAGGATATGAAAAAAATCAACATAGTAATAGTGACAATGCTCGTAATGGTATAAGTTCAAAAAAATTAATAACTCAACAAGGTAAAATTGAGATTGATGTACCACGAGATCGTAATAGTAATTTTACTCCTGTAATAGTGCCAAAAAGACAGAGAAGATTTGATGGTTTTGATCAACAAGTTCTTTCCTTATATGCAAAAGGTATGACATTATCAGATATTAGAATGCAGTTACAAGAGTTATATCATGGTGCTGATATTAGTGAAAGTGTTATTAGTCACCAAATTACTGATGATGTGATTGATGATGTCAAAGCATGACAAAATAGACCATTAGAAGGCATTTATCCCATTGTTTATTTTGATTGTATAGTACGACAAGATAAACGCATTATTAACAAATCAGTTTATATAGCTTTAGGTGTTGATTTAGAAGGTAAAAAAGATGTTTTAGGTTTATGAATTAGTGAAAATGAAGGCGCTAAATTTTGATTAGCAAATTTCACAGAAATGAAAAATCGTGGCTTAAATGATATTCTTATTGCTTGTAGTGACAACTTAACAGGCATGTCAGAAGCAATACAATCAGTTTATCCTAAAACTGAACATCAATTATGTATAGTTCATCAAATCAGAAATAGTTTAAAATATGTTTCATACAAACATCGAAAATCACTAGTTACAGATTTAAAGCCAATTTATAATGCATGTAGTGAAGAACAAGCAATGCAAGCTTTAGAATCATTTGAAAGTAAATGAAATAAACACTATCCTCAAATTGCTAAATCTTGATATAAAAATTGAGATAATTTAATGATTTTTATTAGTTATCCTCCAGAAATCAAAAGAGTGATTTATACTACAAATTCTATTGAATCTATTAATAGTCAATTACGAAAAGTCATCAGAAATAAAAAAGTTTTTCCAAATGATATGGCAGTTTTCAAAATATTTTACTTAGCAATTGAAAATATAACAAAAAAATGAACAATGCTCATTCAAAATTGAAATACAGCAATTGCTCATTTTATGATAAAATTTGAAGACAGAATTAATCTGAACTAGTACTTTGCAAAACAAAGATACACAGATTATTAAAAAGCCTCGAAAAATTTAAAGCTTTAAATTTAAGTGATGATTTTCAATCAATTATTAAAGACGCATTTTTAAATATTACTACTGCAAATTATGTAAAAGGTGGTAATGGTGGAGTTGATATTGTACAAGGTAATCCAAAATTTGGTGAATATTGACTTGATTATAATGGTACAGCAAAACAAATATTTAATGGTGCTGGTTATGATTATGATGAATTTAATGGTATTAATTATAAAAATAAAACTAAAACATTAATGAATAATAAATTTGATATGCAAACAACAGAAGTTAAAATAACACATTATACAACTTATTTATATAGAATGTTTGATATGTTAGTAACTTTTTCTAAAGATGAAAATGGAAAAGTATATTGAAATGGTAAAGGTGAAAGACCTTATAGTTTTGAATTTATACCAATTGCTATGGTTGACCAATTAGTACAAGATGAATTAATTAATAGTAGATTAAATAATGGAACAATGTCAATAGTTGAAGCAATTAGTTTATATGAAAATATTGATACATTAATGGCAAAACAAAAATTAGAACATATTATTAATGAAAATAAATTTTTAAATAAAAATTTAGGAGATAATACAAATGATAATGAACAACGCAGTAAGAATTCAATTAATGAAACAAGCACATCTAGCATTAAAGCAAACTCAACAATTAATAAAGAGATGTAGTTATTGAAAAATATTTCCATTTGTTATTAATAATGGAGCAATTCCTTTAACTGAAACTGGTTATAAACCAATTAATAGTAAAATTAGTGATTTTGGTCAATATGAATTAATATTAACTGGTACTACTCCAGTTGTATGTATTTGAAAAAATAGTACAAAAATATATCAAAAAAATAAAGGTAAAATTAATGAAGAAATACATAAAGTTAATGGTCAAGATGAATTTTATACAAAACAATATAAAATTGGTGATTATTGAAATGCTTATTTAATTGATGATACAAGTGGTGTTGATTTTAGTAATTTACCAAATAATCAAATATTTAAAACAGTACAAACAAAAAGACAATATACTTTAGTAATGTTTGAAGAACATATTACAATTGATGATTATTTACAATTTTTTTGTGTATTTAATGATGAAAATGAAAATATTGGTGGTAATAGTGGTAAAAATCAAGATAGACAATTATTATATATTTCAAATGTAACAAATTATTATAGTCCTTATAATGGTGCATTTAGTATGCAAGTATTAACTTTTAGTAGTTTAAATGATAGAGTAGTTTCTACTGGTCAAAATACACTTGATTTTGTACAATATGCAAGCCCAGGTAGTGGTTATGCTTTCCCTACTATTCAACAAGGAAAAGTAACTTTAAATCGTACTTTAATGCGTGATATAGGAGTAAGATATAGTCATAGACAAAGTTATGGATTAGAATTATTAACAAGTTGTTATTATTATGGAAGACCAATAATTCAAGGTAAAGAACCAATACAACAAAATAATGAAGAAATATTTGAAAGTAAAGTATTTTCTTCAAGAAGATTATTTATTGCTGGTAATAATGAAAAATCTACAACTGAAGTTAAAAATAATGGTGGTTTACTTGCTGGAATAAATGATAAAATAACTACAAGTAGTCATCCAGAAACAACATTTTATAATATTATGGACGCTAAACCTACTGGATTTACTAATTTTAAAAATTTTACAGAATGATTAAAAACTTCATTAAATTTTCAAGATAATTTATTTGTAACAAAAGATTTTAAAGGTATGTTATCTTTTGATAAAGATAAAGCAAGATTAAGTAATGGTACATCAGTAGGAGAAGCAAAATTCTTTTGAGATAGTGAATGAAATATAAATAATTTAACTGGTAATTATAATGTTGATATGAGTAGTAATTTTAAATATAAAGACCCAGAAAGTGGATTAATTATAGGAAGTCCAACTGTAGATTATAGTAAAATAAGTCAAAAATATATGTCTGCTATATTAAATTTTAATAGTGTAGTATTTAGTCCATTAATACAAATGCCTTATGATAGTCAACAATGATTACCATTTGCATTAAGTGATATTCCTTTAATTGGTAAATTATTAAATGCTTTAACATTAGGTATATGAAGTAGTTGAGTTATTACTCAAAATGCTCAACAATATAAAAAAAATGTTATATTTTAATGGTTTTATGAGTGCATTTTTTACAAGTAATTTAGAAAGTATTATTGGTAATGGTGGTTTAATTCCTTTAAATGCATTTACAAATGATAATGATTTTACTATTGGTAAATTATTAAGGTGCAAATGTTTCAACAACTGCTATGACAATGAAATTAAGTGATAGAATAAGTGTTTATCCATGAGATGCTAAAACTGGTAAAAAGTTAGAAGTAAAAGAACAAATAAGTACAGTTGACTTATCACAAAAGAAAACAAAAGAAATTTTTAATCATATAATAGATGATAAAGTATATATAATGGCAGAAGATACTGAATTTTTAGATATTTCTTCACCATTAACTCATGAAGATAAAGATTGTCAATGAAATCCGACAAGTAATGGAGTTATTGATGGTTCAAATTATGCTTATATTATTGATACAATTGTAACTCAATCATTACATCAAGGTGAAGAAAGACATACATTTTATAGTGATAATCCATTTACTTATCAAGGTGATTATAATGAAATATCAATTGCACAATTTCGTTATAATAATATGGGTTATTTAACTGGTAATGCTTTTAATTGAACAACTTTATATAAATTAAATCATGATGAATACTCAGAAAGTGAAGAAACTACATTTAGTTATCCAGCAAAAATATTACCACCAAGTCCTCAAAATATAGCAAAATCAATAATTATTAATCCAGATTTAAAAATCGATATGACAGCGAATGATGTATCTTTAATAAAAAAAGGATATAGCAATATAAAAGAATGAGAAGAAAAAAATATAAGTAAATTTAGTAAATATGAAATTGATTTAAATTCATTATTAGACTCTACATTATTAATTAATACTTTTAATGATTTACAAAGATATTATAAAAGTGTAACTATTTATTATAGTTATAATATTGAAACAATATTCAATTCAAAAAGTTCTGATTTAAATACTATTGATATTAATAATGAAACTTTTAATCCTTCAAAAGAAATAAAAGCTACAAGTATAACTATTAATTTAAAAGATTTAAAAATAAATAAAGGCAATTTTCCAGAGGTTGAATTTTTAAGTAAGTTTGGTACAATTGCTCCTAATGAAGTTACTGATTATTTTGCAAATGCTTATTATAAAAGTTTTAGTAATTATAATGTTTTTACTTCATATTCTTTCTGTAATTACGAATTTGATTTAAAAATTAAGAAGAGTTATAATTCTTATGAACAAAAAATAAATAATAATTTTCCTATAATATTTAGCATAGTTAATAACTCTGAAAAACTAAATTGAATTATTTATTTACAAGGTAATTTAGGTAAAATAGAATATACCAATTCTGCACAAAGAGAACCTGATAAAAGTTGAGCATATAGATATATATCAAATATTAAATCTAATATTAATAAAATAGTTTTAAATGCAAGATAATTTGATACAATTAAAATATAATTAGGTAATATTTAGGAAGTGATTAAATATGTATTTTTTAAATCGTAATGAATTTTGACCATGATGAGATGATTTTGTTAATTCTCCTTATACAATTTCAATTACCTTATCTATAACATTTTTGTTTTTAATGTTTGTACCGTACAAATTATTTATTCGTTTTTGTGATAATAAAAATATTAAAAACTATATATATATATATATGCTACTTTAACTTTTTTTCTTATATGTCCTTTACTTTTTTATTTTTTTAATAATAACTTAAATATAAAAAGTGTTTATTATGTTTTCATTATTTTCGGATGTATTGAGTTATTATGTTTTTATTTTATTCCAAAAATTTTAAAATTAATTAAGAAATTTCCAAAATTAAAATATATTTTTAAATTTAAAATAAAATCTAACGAAAATAATATTCCCCCACAATCTTAAATAATGTATAATTATATTACTTACTTATGTAAGTATATGAAATAAAAAGTTCTTAATATTATATTGTTGTTAGGTTGGCACCTAATTAAAAAGTTACCAATTAAGGTAACTTTTTTTATATTTATCTAAATAAAAAAAGAAGACATGAAATTCATCATATATCACCAGTGTACAGATTAATTATAATCCTATAGCTATCTTCTTTTATTAATTATATCATATTTTCTATATTAAATATAGATAATTTAGTTATATTATCAATAATTAATAATTTTAGTTATAATATCTGTTAGTACTGAAATTATCATTAAAAATAATATTACTGATACTGATACTATTGTTAATATTTCTCATCAAACCATTATTTACTCCTTATTATAATTTAATCTTTCTTCTTTTGTATCTGGAAATAATCTGGAAAATGATTATAATTTTGCATTAATTGATTATCTAATTTAATAAATACCATAATTTCATTTGGATATTGTTTATATGATAATACTTTTCAGTCTGCTAATTCATAACCTAATAAAGTACGGTCATCATCTAATTCACTACTTCCACCATTTCATGAAAAATATATTTCTTTATCTTCAGTAAATATTTTAAAAACATTATATTTATCACTATATTTTAAAAAGTCTCATAAATTCATTACTTATTTTCCTTTATGTCAATAACATAATCAATTGTTATATTTTTATAATTATTTAAATGAGTTTTACATAATCCTAATTTTGTATCTTTTTTAATTGTGCAAACATATATTTCTTGATTACTATTGTTATTTTTACAACCATAACTATCACAATATCATAGTCATTCATAATCATTAATCATTATCAAAGTCTCCATTTTCTATAAATTCAAGTACTTTATAATAAGCAGTAACTTTACCTACTTCTTTTAAAGAATCACATAAACAAATACTAATTTGTTTATTTAATCAAATAATTAATATTTGTTTATATTCGTTTTTATATTCATCAATAATATCTTCAGTAGTAATTTCCATTATTTATTCTCCTTTTATTAAATCTATTAAATATACAATAAATACAGTAATTCCAAATAAAATTAATACTCCAATTATTACTGTTACTAAACTAAGTATTCATATTTCTACTGCTGTCATTATTTATTCTCCTTATTTAAATAATATCAACCAATTAATAAACTATCTGCTTCATCATGATTTGATATTGTTATATTTCAATTATTTTGTTCAATTAATACTTTTGCTAGTCTTATTGAACTTTCTTTATCTCATTCATCATTAATTAAAATATTTATAAATGATTTTTTTACATATCATTTTTTTCATTCACTTGGACTTATTAACATATCTTTTGTTATTAATTTATTAAATTGTCCTGCAATAAAACCACGTAAATGTTCTTGAGTTTCATAACCAATTCCATTTTTTGAATGAAAAGTACCACGTTCAATAATTAAATTTAAATTATTTTTAGAATTAGTTAATTCATCTTTTAATTCTAAAGTTCCATATACAACATAATGCATATCTCTATTAAAATTCTCAATACCATTTTTTTTAAAACTACAACTACCAATTCAAATTGGTTTTCAATTTCAAAAATCATATTTATCATGTAAATAAACTTTTTTTCATAAAGTAAATCCAGTATTTTTTATACTTGGGTCAATTGAAAGTAAATAATTAGTCATAATTTAATCTACCACAACTTTCACATTTTGTTTCTTCTCTTCATGGACTTACATTACCTTCATTTTCTAAATCTAAATCTCTTGCATATATACTACATATTGCTTTACATTTTAAACATTCAAAATATAATATTTCATCAATTACATCTTCTAATTTATATGTTTCATGTTTACATTTATTCATTATCAAATTCACCATTTTCTATTTTTTCAATTAAATCTTCTACTTCAAATAATTTTGCTTGTAAATATAAAATCTTATCACTATTTACTGATTGTATAATTTGGTCTCTGGATGGGTTACACTTTATTGGACACTAATTACGTAGACAAGTGAACAAATTAGTTAAAAGAAAGGAAATATAATTATGGCCAATATTAACTCATATAATGATGAATTTAAAAAACAAATAGTATCTTTATATCAAAATGGCAAATCAGTATCTTGCCTTGCTAAAGAATACAACGTTACAAGAGCAGCTACTTATAAATGAATTAAGCAATTTACAAATTCAGGCAGTTTTAAAACTAAAGATAATCTTTCGGATTTAGAAAAACAATTAATTCAAGCAAATAAAGAATTAAAACAATTAAGAATGGAGAATGATATTTTAAAGCAAGCAGCACTAATAATAGGCAGAAAGTAGAGATTATTACAAATAATAAATCTAAATATAAAATTCGTCCAATTTGTCGTTTTTTAAAACTTTCTAAATCAACATATTATTTTAATTTAAAGAAAAAAGAAGATAAAATCAAAAATAATATGTATGATGAAGCTGTTATTAGTGCTTTTAAACAAAATAAAGAAGTTTATGGAACAAGAAGATTAAAAGTCAGTCTAGAAAATAAAGAAATTTATTTATCACGCAAAAAAATTAAAGAAATTATGAATCAGCATAATTTAATATCAAAATACACTAAATTATCATTTAAAAATCATCATAACAAAGTCAATGATAGCCAAATAAGCAATCTTGTGAATAGAAACTTTAATAATAGGCTTAAAAATGAAGTTATTGTTAGTGATTTAACTTATGTTCAAGTTAATGGTAAGTGAAACTATATTTGCTTATTAATCGACCTATTTAACCGCGAAATTATTGGACATAGTGTAGGTACTAAAAAAGATGCATCATTAGTATATCAAGCATTTATGCAATCAAATCGCTGTTTAAAAGATATTCAAATATTTCATAGTGATCGCGGTAATGAATTCAATAATAAAACTATTGATAAACTTTTATTAGCATTCAATATTACCCGTTCTTTAAGCAAAAAAGGTTGTCCTTATGATAATGCTGTTGCTGAAGCAACTTTCAAAACTTTCAAAACTGAATTTATTAAGAGGCTTTTTAATAATCTGTGTATCTTTGTTTTGCAAAGTACTAGTTCAGATTAATTCTGTCTTCAAATTTTATCATAAAATGAGCAATTGCTGTATTTCAATTTTGAATGGGCATTGTTCATTTTTTTGTTATATTTTCAATTGCTAAGTAAAATATTTTGAAAACTGCCATATCATTTGGAAAAACTTTTTTATTTCTGATGACTTTTCGTAATTGACTATTAACAGATTCAATAGAATTTGTAGTATAAATCACTCTTTTGATTTCTGGAGGATAACTAATAAAAATCATTAAATTATCTCAATTTTTATATCAAGATTTAGCAATTTGAGGATAGTGTTTATTTCATTTACTTTCAAATGATTCTAAAGCTTGCATTGCTTGTTCTTAACTACATGCATTATAAATTGGCTTTAAATCTGTAACTAGTGATTTTCGATGTTTGTATGAAACATATTTTAAACTATTTCTGATTTGATGAACTATACATAATTGATGTTCAGTTTTAGGATAAACTGATTGTATTGCTTCTGACATGCCTGTTAAGTTGTCACTACAAGCAATAAGAATATCATTTAAGCCACGATTTTTCATTTCTGTGAAATTTGCTAATCAAAATTTAGCGCCTTCATTTTCACTAATTCATAAACCTAAAACATCTTTTTTACCTTCTAAATCAACACCTAAAGCTATATAAACTGATTTGTTAATAATGCGTTTATCTTGTCGTACTTTAACTACTATACAATCAAAATAAACAATGGGATAAATGCCTTCTAATGGTCTATTTTGTCATGCTTTGACATCATCAATCACATCATCAGTAATTTGACTAATAACACTTTCACTAATATCAGCACCATGATATAACTCTTGTAACTGCATTCTAATATCTGATAATGTCATACCTTTTGCATATAAGGAAAGAACTTGTTGATCAAAACCATCAAATCTTCTCTGTCTTTTTGGCACTATTACAGGAGTAAAATTACTATTACGATCTCGTGGTACATCAATCTCAATTTTACCTTGTTGAGTTATTAATTTTTTTGAACTTATACCATTACGAGCATTGTCACTATTACTATGTTGATTTTTTTCATATCCTAAATAATTTTGCATCTCAGAATTCAACATTTTTTCAACTAAACGTTTTGTTAATTCTTTATATAAACCCCCTTCTTTAAAAACTGTTGTTAAATCTTCAGTATTTTCTAATAATAAATCTACTGCTTTTGATATTGGATCATTATTATTAAAGTTATCTTTTTTAGCCATCTGTAACTCACTCTTTCTAGTCATTTAATTATATTTACTAGAATTAATTAAACATAGTTATTTTTGTAAGTTACACAGATTACTAAACATTACCGATTTTTCTTTTTCTACTTTTTCTTTATTAGCTTTTTCTATATCTTCGCGTGTTAATCTTTTTTCCATATTTGCAACTCTTCGTTTAGCTGATTTATTAAGTTCTTTTTCTACTTTTTCTTTTTCTTCTTTATTCATAACTTTATCTCCTTTTTAGATTATAAAGATATTTGTCTCATCTTTCTACTTGGTGACTTTTCTCTAAGAACCTGTTTAGAATCTTTTCGAAAATAATGTAAAATGATTATATATTTTAAAATAAGAGGTATATATGCATAAAAATTATCCAAGTCATGTCACCAAAGAACAATTTGAAAACATAAAATCAATTTTAGAAAATAGTAAAAAGAAAACAAAACCAAGAAGTTTAGATTTATATGAAATATTTTGTGCAATTTTATATGTATTAAAAAGTGGTTGTCAATGAAGAATGTTACCAAAAAATTTTCCAAAATGACAAACTGTATATTATTATTTTCAAATTTGAAGTAAAAATAATGGTAAAGAACCTAGTGTATTGCAATTAATTTTAAAAAAAATTAGTTAAAAAAGTTCGTATCAACAATAATCGCAAAGAACAAACTAGTTTTTGTATAATTGATTCGCAAAGTGTTAAAAATACAGATACTACTGAAAATAAAGGTTATGATGCTGGTAAAAAGATTTCAGGCATAAAACGTCATATTGTTGTTGATTCTCAAGGTTTACCACATGCAATTTACATAACCACGGCAGAAAAAACAGATCGTAATAGCGCTATAATAATGATTGAAAATGAAAAAGAAAATCTTTCTGCAGTTCAAAAAATAATAGTAGATGCTGGTTATACTGGTGAAAAATTTGCTTCTGAAATCAAAACAATCATAAATGCAAATGTTGAAGTGATAAAACGCAATGAATTACATACTTTTGTAGTATTACCAAAAAGATGAATTGTAGAACGAAGCTTTGCTTGATTAGAAAAATACAGAAGATTATGAAAAAATTGTGAAAGAAAACTAAATACTAGTTTACAAATGGTTGTTCTTTCATTTATTTCAGTTTTATTAAAAAGATTCTAAACAGGTTCTAACATCTTCTTTCACAAGATTATCACTTTTTTTATTATTTTTCAAAATTTCTTCTATTTCATTGGTAAAAGCAACAACTTCTTTCTCAAAAATTCTTAAATCGTGTTCATCAGATTGAGGTTTTTGATTTTCTTTTTCAATTACACTTGCCACAAAAGTAATCATTTCTAATTTATTTTGTATTGCTCCATTTTGCTCTGCACTTAAATCTTTTTTTGCTGCTTCTACTTGTTCTTGTAATTCATCTTTTCTTTTATAAATATTTTCCAAATTTTGCTGTTTTAATTCTCTTTTATTTTCTTCAAATCTTTGACTTAATTCATTTTGCATATCCATAAAATTTTTATTTTTATTATTATTTCAAATTTGTTGAAAACTATTCAAAATTCTTTGTTGTTTTGCTTCTGGAGGTAAGCTTAAAAATAATTCTTCTTGTTGTTCTCTTTTTAATAATAATCTTTGTTCTTGTAGTTTATTTTCTAGATTTATTTCACTTTTTGATTTTCAATTAGGCAAAAAGAATTTTTTTATTTTTTCTTTATACTTTTCTCATCCTGTAACAACTCCACCAACAATAACTCCAGAAATTAAAGCACATATTGACGGTGCATAAAAAGTTGCTACAACAGGAGCTACTAATGGAGTAACCACTAAACTACTTAAAATACGAGTATCTACAGTTAACTGTGTAAATTATAATCCTTTTAATCTTTAAAAAAATCGTAAGTATTACTTACGATTTCTATTTTGTTTACGTTCATTTTCAGTCAAGAATTTTTTACGCATACGAATATTTTGTGGTGTTACTTCAACTAATTCATCGCTAGCAATAAATTCTAAAGATTCTTCTAAACTAAAAATAGTTGGTGGTGTTAATCTAACAGCTTCATCATTACCTGAACTTCTAGTATTTGTTAATTGTTTTGCTTTGCAAGGATTAACATCTAAATCTTTATCACGATTACTTAAACCAATAATCATTCCTTCATAAACTTTAGTTTGTGGTTTAACAAATAAAGTACCACGTTCTTCTAAAGAATTTAAAGCATAAGGTAATGTTGTCCCTGTAATCATACTTACTAGAACGCCATTTCTATTATTATTAATTTCGCCTTTTAATGGTTCATATGTAAGGAAACTACGAACCATAACACCAGTTCCGCGAGTAATATTAACGTATTGACGACCAAATCCAATTAATCCTCTTGTTGGAATATGAAAAATAATTTTATCACGAACATTATCAGAATCCATATTAGTCATAATACCTTTTCTTAGATTTAAATTATTAATAACAGTACTACTATATTCAGTAGGATGATTTAAAATAATTTCTTCGACTGGTTCAGTGGTGTGTCCTTTTTCATCTTTTTTAAATACTACTTCCGGTTTAGAAATACCTAATTCAAAGCCTTCGCGACGCATATTTTCAATTAAAACAGATAAATGTAATTCACCACGACCAAAAACTTTAAAACCATCAGCATTACTTCCAGATAATTGTTCTATTTTTAAACCAACATTAGTTTCTAATTCTCTTGTTAAACGTTCTTTAATTTTATTACTAGTTACTAGTTTACCTTCAGTTCCAGAAAATGGTGAATTATTAACAAGGAAATTCATTGACATTGTTGGAGCCTGTATTGTAATTGGTTCCATTGGCACAACATTATCTTTATCACAAATAGTATTACCAATTGTTATATTTTCAATACCCGCTATGCAAACAATATCACCAGCAACAGCGTTTTTAACAGCTACTCGTTTTAATCCTTGATAAACAAATAAATATTTTACTTTAGCTTTTCTTTTTAAATCATAATCATCAACAACAATTATTTCTTGTCCTTCAGAAATAGTACCTTGAAATAATCTACCAATTCCAATTCTGCCAATAAAACTATCATAATCTAATGAACTAATTTGCATTTGTAAAGGCTCATTATATTTTACTAATTTAGAAATTTTAGCATGTTTAATAATTGTTTCAAATAATGGTTCTAAATTTTCACTTGGTTGATTTAATTCATATTGGGCAATACCTTGTTTAGTAATTCCATAAAGTGTTGGAAAGTCTAACTGTTCATCATTAGCATTTAATTCCATAAAAAGTTCTAATACTTCATCTTTTACTTCTTCAATTCTTTGGTCTTTTTTATCAATTTTGTTAATCATTAAAATTGGATTTAAGTTATGTTCTAGTGCTTTTTGCAATACAAAACGAGTTTGTGGCATTGGTCCCTCAACACTATCAACTAGTAAAATAACACAGTCTACTGTTTTCATAATTCTTTCAACTTCAGAGGAAAAGTCAGCATGACCAGGTGTATCAATAATATTAATTTTTGTATTACCATGCATGATTGAACAATTTTTAGAATAAATAGTAATTCCTCGTTGACGTTCTTGATCATTACTATCCATTATTTGTTCAACAATAACTTGGTTTTGATGAAAAATATTTGATTGCTTTAATAAAGCATCAACTAATGTTGACTTTCCAACATCGACGTGTGCTATCACTGCAATATTAATAATTTTTTGTTCAGCAGAAACTTTTTCTTGTTCAGACATTTTTCATTCTCCGTTATTCTTAAATTTTGACATTATATAAATTATACGCAATATTTTTAAATTTAGTAAAATAATTAAAAAAATAATTTATTTAAAATGATTTTTTTGACATATAATAATTATTTAAATCTTATGATTTGTGATTTTTTTTCATTTTCATGAGTTTTATTTCTATATTTACTTTTTTCATTATTATTTAAAAAATTATTTTGTTGTATTTGTTCGGTTAATAAATATGTTTGTATATCATTAAAATTATTTGTATATATAAAACTACTACTAGGTTTTGATATTTTTATTTCGATAAATAAACTGTCTTTAGTGTGTGTTTCTAATGTATTAGTATAATGTTTTTTATTAATTAAAGATGTGTTAATTTTTGTTGTTAATTCTCATATTTGATTTTTATTTGGTAATGATAAATCTAATGGTTCTTGTTGCAGTCTTTGTTTTTTATTTGATAGTGATAAATCTAATGGTTTTTCATTTTTTAATTGTTCTGAAAATTGATGAGATATTGTAAATAAATATTGTAATTCTTCATCTGTTATGTTTTCTTGATTTATTAATTCACCTACAAATAAATTTAATTCACTTAATATTTCAAATAATTGTTGAGGTTCTTTTTTATATTTATTAATAAAAAAACTAAATTTTTTTATTTGTGCTAAATATTTGTTTAAAATTTTATTTAATTTCTTTTTTATCTTTTTGTTTTTATTAAATTTTCTTTGAATTTTATTTCTGTATTTTCTAATATTTTCTAAATATTGGGAGATTGTCAAAAATCCGGAATAAATTAAATCGTTGTAGTCTTATTATAAATTTAGACAAGAAATAATTTGGATTTTTATGAAATTGTAAATTTATCTTACTACTAATTTAAAAATATTACAATTAAAATACTCAATTTTATAAATTATAAAAACATTTTAATAATTTAATTAACATAAATATATAACAAAAATTCTTATTAACTTTTAATTTAATAAGTTTTTTTAATTTTTTATTTTAAAATAAGTAAAATTATGTTTTTAAATTTATTTGATTACATTTAAAAATAACCATTTTTATATAAATAAAAATACTATATGTTCTATTAACAATCATTTCTTTTAAAACATGTCAAATATTTGTTTCAGTAAAACAACCAATATTTCATTTTGCACCTTGATTAACAATACCTTTTTTATTATTTTTAAAATATTGTTTTTTTAACTTTTTATGATTATCTAATTCTTTATATAAATAATCAATTAATTGTTCATATTGACCATTATTAATGAAATCTTTACAATTATTATATTCACTTCAATATTTTCCTTTATTTCCCGCCATTATACCAAGATATAATGTTCTAATTAAATGGAATTTATCTAAAACAAACTCAGCACCAAGATAATCTGCTACATCTTTAATTCATCCAGCACTATCTCCACAAATAATTATTTTTGCTTGTTCAACATTTTCATAAAATTTTTGACAATGTTCTTTAACAAATTCAGCAATTTTTTTAACTCCAATTGCTGTTCTTGTTGGTCTAATAATTGCTTTTACTCTTTTATTTTGTACTTTATGATTAATATTATCTGTATATGTTGTTATTAATCTCATAGAGTGTTTTATACCTTTACGTTTAAAATCTCAAAACTTTCGATGTCCATCATCAATTGCTACAAAAATAGGTTGATTTTTTTCTAATTTTACTTTTACTGGATTTGCTTCAATTACTTCTAAATTTTTAAAAACTCTATGAACAGTACTAACACTAATACCTGCTTTTTTACAAATAGCACAAATATCATGATATCTTTTTCCATCAGCAAAATATTCAATAATAGTTTGTTCAACATCTTCACCAATTCTTTTATATTTAGGTAATTCTAGTCATTCATCAACTAAACATACTCGAGTTCATTTTTGTAATTTTTCATCAAAATATTCATAAATTCTTCTTTTATAAGTTACTAATCCATACATTATTTTTCTTGTTCGATATTGATAATCAACAATTTTATATTTCTTTTTATCTCTTGTATTTTTTATTCTTCAATCTCATTTTTCTCATTTTTTTGTTATATGTTCTAAAACTAATTTATCAATTTTTGCACTTTGTTCTCTAAAATTTCATTTATAATTAAAATTCACATTTACTTCTCCTAACTATTTTAAAAAAATCTAAATTTATTGTAAATATATTTAAAAAATTAATTTACTTAATTATTATTTAAATATATAAGTGTAATTTTAAATAAAATAAAAATTATTTAAAAAACCACTTTCATATTTAAAATATAATAAATAATTTCAATACAATTAATAGTATAGGTATTACAAAATAAACGCCTTTAATTTAGGCGTTATTTTGCATTTAAAAGCATACTTGTAAAAATAATTAAAAATAGTACAATTTAAAAGTAAAATCAAGGAAAAAAGGAGTAATTTAATATGAAAACATGAATAAAAACAAATTTAAGTAAAATAACATTAGCATTAGCACTAACTGGTGCTACAACTGGAACAATAGGATTAATCATGGGGGGTGCTTACCCATGAAAATAACAATAAATTTTTAACACCATATCATGAATGAGTTTTTGGAGATACTACTATTTGATGAAATAAATGATATAATCCCGATAAAACTGATTTATATTTTTCTAAATTTAAGCATCATGATGAAGATGTAAAATGAGATGGTACTTATACAGATAATTATTTTGAATAATTATATTTCTAAATTTATATAAGAAATATTTTCGTTATATTTATCAAATAAATTAATATTATTTAATTCTATTTCTTGTTTATCTGTAATTAAAATTAAATCATAATTACCAGCACCAAATATGCCACTGATTTCAATCCGATTTAAGTTATTAATCGGATTTTCAATTTTTAACTCAAATTCATTATTATTATCAATTTGTGAAATTTCTTTATAAAATTCTAATTTAGAAAATAACTGAGATTTATTTGAACCATATAAATTTAATGCATTTTCAATTTTCATTTTTCCAATAATTGCTCTTGTAAAGTATTTTCCATATTCACCATTTGCTAATGTTCAATCTGCTGGGATTAATGATGGTATATTATTACTTTCTAATTCATTTGTTATAGATAATCAATTAAATTGGTTATCATCTAGTTTAAATAATTCATTTTGACTAATATCATTGTTTTTTAATTTAATATTATTAATATCTGTAAAATCAAAATATGGAGATTTTAATATTACTTTTATATCTTTATATTGTCAAATATCATTTTTACTAGGTTTTATTGGACTTGATTTTAATTCAAAATAATAAGGCAATAAAATTTTATTATCATCATTCAAACCTTTGTTTATTGATAATGACGAATAAATATTGGATGGGTTACACTTTATTGGACACTAATTACGTAGACAAGTGAACAAATTAGTTAAAAGAAAGGAAATATAATTATGGCCAATATTAACTCATATAATGATGAATTTAAAAAACAAATAGTATCTTTATATCAAAATGGCAAATCAGTATCTTGCCTTGCTAAAGAATACAACGTTACAAGAGCAGCTACTTATAAATGAATTAAGCAATTTACAAATTCAGGCAGTTTTAAAACTAAAGATAATCTTTCGGATTTAGAAAAACAATTAATTCAAGCAAATAAAGAATTAAAACAATTAAGAATGGAGAATGATATTTTAAAGCAAGCAGCACTAATAATAGGCAGAAAGTAGAGATTATTACAAATAATAAATCTAAATATAAAATTCGTCCAATTTGTCGTTTTTTAAAACTTTCTAAATCAACATATTATTTTAATTTAAAGAAAAAAGAAGATAAAATCAAAAATAATATGTATGATGAAGCTGTTATTAGTGCTTTTAAACAAAATAAAGAAGTTTATGGAACAAGAAGATTAAAAGTCAGTCTAGAAAATAAAGAAATTTATTTATCACGCAAAAAAATTAAAGAAATTATGAATCAGCATAATTTAATATCAAAATACACTAAATTATCATTTAAAAATCATCATAACAAAGTCAATGATAGCCAAATAAGCAATCTTGTGAATAGAAACTTTAATAATAGGCTTAAAAATGAAGTTATTGTTAGAACCTGTTTAGAATCTTTTCGAAAATAATGTAAAATGATTATATATTTTAAAATAAGAGGTATATATGCATAAAAATTATCCAAGTCATGTCACCAAAGAACAATTTGAAAACATAAAATCAATTTTAGAAAATAGTAAAAAGAAAACAAAACCAAGAAGTTTAGATTTATATGAAATATTTTGTGCAATTTTATATGTATTAAAAAGTGGTTGTCAATGAAGAATGTTACCAAAAAATTTTCCAAAATGACAAACTGTATATTATTATTTTCAAATTTGAAGTAAAAATAATGGTAAAGAACCTAGTGTATTGCAATTAATTTTAAAAAAAATTAGTTAAAAAAGTTCGTATCAACAATAATCGCAAAGAACAAACTAGTTTTTGTATAATTGATTCACAAAGTGTTAAAAATACAGATACTACTGAAAATAAAGGTTATGATGCTGGTAAAAAGATTTCAGGCATAAAACGTCATATTGTTGTTGATTCTCAAGGTTTACCACATGCAATTTACATAACCACGGCAGAAAAAACAGATCGTAATAGCGCTATAATAATGATTGAAAATGAAAAAGAAAATCTTTCTGCAGTTCAAAAAATAATAGTAGATGCTGGTTATACTGGTGAAAAATTTGCTTCTGAAATCAAAACAATCATAAATGCAAATGTTGAAGTGATAAAACGCAATGAATTACATACTTTTGTAGTATTACCAAAAAGATGAATTGTAGAACGAAGCTTTGCTTGATTAGAAAAATACAGAAGATTATGAAAAAATTGTGAAAGAAAACTAAATACTAGTTTACAAATGGTTGTTCTTTCATTTATTTCAGTTTTATTAAAAAGATTCTAAACAGGTTCTTAGTGATTTAACTTATGTTCAAGTTAATGGTAAGTGAAACTATATTTGCTTATTAATCGACCTATTTAACCGCGAAATTATTGGACATAGTGTAGGTACTAAAAAAGATGCATCATTAGTATATCAAGCATTTATGCAATCAAATCGCTGTTTAAAAGATATTCAAATATTTCATAGTGATCGCGGTAATGAATTCAATAATAAAACTATTGATAAACTTTTATTAGCATTCAATATTACCCGTTCTTTAAGCAAAAAAGGTTGTCCTTATGATAATGCTGTTGCTGAAGCAACTTTCAAAACTTTCAAAACTGAATTTATTAATGATAAAAATTTTACATCATTAATCCAATTAAAATTAGAATTATTTGATTATATCAATTGATACAACAACATACGAATCCACAGCACTTTAAACTACCTAACTCCAGTTAAATATCATGAAAAAATGTCTACCAAAAAATAGTCCTAAAAAGGGTTGCCATTCCACATTACATAAACCATATCTCTTAATGTTTCTTTAATTAATTCATCTTTAAAACTATCAAAAGGAAATTTAGATAAAATAAAATCAAGATAAGCATTAATATCATTTTGAGCACGAATAGCAAAAGTTTTAAATCAATCATTAACATTAGGTCATGTCTGTATATATTGCTGTGGGGTTTCTGTAATTTTTCCAGTTAATGGATATCAGTTATTATAATTTTCAAGACTGACATCAGTTCAAAGTTTATTAATCATAATTTATCATTCCTTAAAAAATGCTTGTTTATAATGATGAGTATGTTTTTTTGTTTTTTTATGTGTTATATGTTCAATTTCTTTTTGTATTTTATTTTTGCCTTTTTTTAATTTTTTCTTACTTTTTGCTACAACTTGACTATATGCAAACTTTTCTAAATGATGTAATAATCCAGTACCAAATAAAGTATTTACTGAAAATTTTAAACCAACATTTTTAAATGATTTGTTAATATTTTCAATAGGATTATTAATAACATTTACTACTTTATGATAAGTTCTTATTATTCTAAATATTTCTCTATATACTTTAAAACTATCTTTAATTACTTGTTGAACAACTGGCGGAGCAAATGCTATTGCTTTTAATCATTTATTATGATTTACTCCATAACCAATGTATCAACCACTATATCAACGATATCAATGAAATGGATGTATTTGAGTAACAAAAGTTTTTGCTTTAAGAATACTATCAACAACTGTAATTGGTTTATATTTAGGATTACGATGATAAATAGTAATTGCACATTTATCTAATGATAAAGGTTGAATTTTACAACCCATAAATACTGGTGAATTTAATGGAATTAATTGTACGTGTTTAATTGCTCTTTTTTCTACACTAGTAAATAAATCAGTTGTTTTTTCTTTTAATTTATTAATTTTTTCAAATGCATGTTTTTCTAACTTTTCAAATTTTTCTTGTAATTTATATATACTTTGTCGTATTTTTTCAAAATATGGTGTATCTTTTCAAAATTTATTTAAACCTTTTTTTAAATAAAATCTAATATCAAAATATTTAAAACTTTGATTTGCTTTTAAAACAAGTTGATGAATAACATTATTTTTAAAATTAAATTTAATAGCATTAGCACGAATTTTTTGTAAATCTAAAATTAAAGTTTTTCCATATCTATTTTCTGAATGTATTGTATGAACTAAATTTAATCAATCATGTTGGTTCATAGATAGTACTTTTTTTAAATCAGTATTAAATTTTTTTAAAAAGTTATTTGCTTTTTCAATATCTTTAATTTTAAATTTAGGAGTTAATTGTGGACTTAATTTTATTAATGTATTTTGTAATAATAAATAATCTTTTAATTCTTGTGCTTCTAATTTTTGAAAATTATTTTTATATTGTCTTTCAGCAACATAACCTAAATCTCGTAATACTGTTTCACGATTAGGACTAAAACTATAATTCATTAAATAACGTTTATTACCAATAATTTTATCTGTTAAAATTTCTTTTCCACTTACTTGACTAATAACTTCTTGTAAATTTTTGGCTTCTTTAATACCAACTTGTTCTAATGTTTTAGTTTCTTGTGCTAGTTTAATAAATTTAGTAGTACGATAACCACGACTAATTTTATTAAGTCCAGCAAATGCAGGTAATAAATTTAAGAAAGTATTTAATTTTGTTACATTTCCTTTTAAATAATCATAAACTTGATTAATAGTAAAATCAGTTGTAGCATAAATACCAAAATAGTGGTAATGTTTAGTAATCTGTGTAACTTACAAAAATAACTATGTTTAATTAATTCTAGTAAATATAATTAAATGACTAGAAAGAGTGAGTTACAGATGGCTAAAAAAGATAACTTTAATAATAATGATCCAATATCAAAAGCAGTAGATTTATTATTAGAAAATACTGAAGATTTAACAACAGTTTTTAAAGAAGGGGGTTTATATAAAGAATTAACAAAACGTTTAGTTGAAAAAATGTTGAATTCTGAGATGCAAAATTATTTAGGATATGAAAAAAATCAACATAGTAATAGTGACAATGCTCGTAATGGTATAAGTTCAAAAAAATTAATAACTCAACAAGGTAAAATTGAGATTGATGTACCACGAGATCGTAATAGTAATTTTACTCCTGTAATAGTGCCAAAAAGACAGAGAAGATTTGATGGTTTTGATCAACAAGTTCTTTCCTTATATGCAAAAGGTATGACATTATCAGATATTAGAATGCAGTTACAAGAGTTATATCAGGGTGCTGATATTAGTGAAAGTATTATTAGTCAAATTACTGATGATGTGATTGATGATGTCAAAGCATGACAAAATAGACCATTAGAAGGCATTTATCCTATTGTTTATTTTGATTGTATAGTAGTTAAAGTACGACAAGATAAACGCATTATTAACAAATCAGTTTATATAGCTTTAGGAGTTGATTTAGAAGGTAAAAAAGATGTTTTAGGTTTATGAATTAGTGAAAATGAAGGTGCTAAATTTTGATTAGCAAATTTAACAGAAATGAAAAATCGTGGCTTAAATGATATTCTTATTGCCTGCAGTGATAATTTAACAGGCATGTCAGAAGCAATACAATCAGTTTATCTTAAAACAGAACATCAATTATGCATAGTTCATCAAATTAGAAATAGTTTGAAATATGTCTCATATAAGCATAGAAAATCTCTAGTTGCAGATTTAAAACCAATTTATACTGCATGTAGTGAAGAACAAGCAATGCAGGCTTTAGAATCCTTTGAAAATAAGTGAAATAAACACTATCCTCAAATTGCTAAATCTTGATATAAAAATTGAGATAATTTAATGGTTTTTATTAGTTATCCTGCAGAAATTAAAAGAGTGATTTATACAACAAATGCTATTGAATCTGTAAATAGTCAATTACGAAAAATTATCAGAAATAAAAAAGTTTTTCCTAATGATATGGCAGTTTTTAAAATATTTTATTTAGCAATTGAAAATATAACAAAAAAATGAACAATGCCCATTCAAAATTGAAATACAGCAATTGCTCATTTTATGATAAAATTTGAAGATAGAATTAATCTAAACTAGTACTTTGTAAAACAAAGATACACAGATTACATAAAAGCCTCTTAATAGTACTTGCAATAAAATCACTTGCACCTAATCCAAGGGCTACACTTTCACTTAATCCACCAGTAAAAGGAGCAAGTGCTACTGCTATAACTTGTACACCAATCATTTCTAAAATTTCTCATCAAAAACTTTTATTTTCTTGTTGGTTACTTGTTCTAGTATGTTTTGGTTTATTTATGTTTAAAAGTATTGCTGTACTAGTTGTACCAATTGGCATGATATTAATTTCCTTTATTTAAGAGTTATTTTAATTGGATTTGTTGAACCTTTATAATTTAAGTCATTAACATTTGCAGTAATAGTTATATATAAGTCACCTGCTTTTTGTTTTTGATTACTTACATTAGTTTTTTCCTTGTGCATCACTAAAATATTTAATAGTTGGATTTGTTAAATTTGGATTTAATGATTTAAGTTCATTAGTACTTTTTATTTCTGTATTTAATTCATTGTTATTGTTATTAACATTTGCAGTAATATTTGTTGTTAAAACTGTAATTTTAGTTTTTAAATCAGTTTTTTCTGTTTTAATAACTCCACATAACATTCAATGTGATGTTGTTTCATTATTAGAAATATATGGGATTGCTTCTCCAACAACTTCACCAGCAACTTTATATGCTCTTCCTGCTTTATCATCTTTAATAAAATCTACATAAATAACTGTATTTTCTATCATGTATCTTTTCATTGCTCTTGGTGTTGCTAAAATAAAGGTCATTAATTGTTGTTCATTTTTATCATTAGTAAAAATCATATAGTCATCAAGAACGATTTCACATAATACGCCTTTTACATATAAATTATTTCCATTTAAACGTAATTGTTGTGCCAACTGATTATCGGTAATTAAACCTTTATTATCTGCTAAATAAACTAAACTATCATAAAGACCATTAGTAATAAAAAATTTACTATTTGCAATATTTCTAAATTGAAACAAAGTATTTCAAGCAGATAACATTGATTTTAAATAGCCTACTGGTGTTGTATCTTCAATATCGATTTTAGTAGCAAATTTTGCAATTGCTTGTGTATCATCAATTGCCAATTTATCTGCTAAATCATTTGCAACTTCATATTGCATACTATCTAATAAATTTTGTGCATTATTTGCTTTTAAATCTACATCTGCAATAATTTCTCCTGCAAGATATTTTTTAGTTATTTTTTTACTAATTTTATCTGTATCAACATATGGTAATTCATATCTTTTACTTTTATCATCTCAAGCAATAATTTTAACTTCTGGTTTTTTTGGTTTTTTAACAATAAACTCAATATTTACTGAGTCAACAATTTCAGTAGGGAAAAAGTTTGCCCATGGACTATTTGAAATTTTAAAAAACTCTATAAATTCTGGTGCTTCTACTAATCTCTCTGTATTGTCTAAATTTTGATTAAATGGTACTGACATTTTATTTCTTCCTTTCGTTTATAAATAATTTTTCTTTTTATAATTAATTAAAAAATTTTCTTTATCATTTGGTTTATTATTAATAATTATTTGTTTATTGTCACCTGTATTAATTGTTTCTTTAAATACTGGTTGTTCTTTAATCATTTTTTTAATAGTTTCTTCAATTTTTGAATTTTCTAAATTATTAGTTTTAAATTTTAAAAAATCATAAAATTCAGTTTTAACTTGATATTTTTTAAATATATTATTATTACTTTTAATAAAATTAGGAATTTTTAATTCATTTTTATTATTACTCATTAGTTGATTCTCCTTTTTTATTTAATATTTCTAAAATTTCATCTAATTTTTTATTAATTTTGCCTATATGTTTTAATAAAATTAAAATTGATTTATCCATACCAGAACTTTTTTTATCCATTATTTAATAGTTCCTTTCGTTTTTTATTTTTTTCAATTATTAAATCTTTTATATGAATAAAAAGTAGAATTAATAATTCTATTATTAAAATAATTGGAGCAATTATAATTAATCCAATGAGTACTCAAGTTATAGGTCAAATATCATTAATTGTAGTAATTAAAATCATTTTTTAACTCCTTTAAATCTATTATCTAAATGTACTTCAATTTTTTCTAAACATTTTAGACATCAAAATTTACTTAACCAAATTCTTTTATTACAATATTTACATTTATTCATTATTTTCTTCATTTTTTTCTAAAATTTCTCTTATTATTTTTAATTCAGTTAATCTTATTTCATTTGATTTAATAAAATTATTAAAATGATTAATATCATCTTGCAATCTTGATATTCTTTGTTTATGTTCATTAATATTTTCTAAATGTTTATTAATTCTGTTATTAATATATTCTAACGGTGTATTTTTAATCATTTTTATTTTCTCCTTTAAAATAATTTATTTTTGCTTCTAATCATTCATTTATTAATTCATTTGTTATTTCTATTTTTATTTCTTGTTGAGTATTTTTATTAGTTAAATAAACATAAGTTTTATAAGATGGAATTATGCCATTATCAAGTAACATACAATAATAAGCCGTTAATTGTAATTTAATTCTTTTTAATTTATCTTCATCTTTATCACGATTTGAAGCATTTTTTAATACTTCTGGTGCTATATGACTATAACCAAAACCTAAATAATTATCAATAATTCTAGAAACTGATATTAATTCTTTATCTTCTAAAAAATATTGATGAGTTTCTTTTTTAAAAATTAATTTACTCATATTTATTTCTACCTATTAATATTCAAAAACATTTATTACATAATCTATTACCAAAAGAAGATTGTTTTCTACATTTATCACAAGAACCATTCATTCTATATTCTCTATATTCCATAAATATTTTTACCTTTCATTAATTAAGTTTTTCTTTAAGTTTTTCTTGATTTGGATATTGCATATCTAATTCAAATGCTAATATTTCATAATGTATAATATATGCATCTTCTAATAAATGATGTTTATAATTTTTATGAAAATTATTTGCTTCCTTAAATGTATAAAAAACTTTATATTTTGTTTCAAATGTATAATTAACTTTGTATTTTACTAAATAAACGTATGTCATATTTATTTTTCTCCTTTATTTTTTATATTGTGTTATGATATTGTTAATGAGGTATGTATGTATATAACCCCCTTTGGTGCAATTATTTAAAAAAAAGAAAATAAAACGGGGTTTGTGGTTGTGTATTTCTATGCAAAATTAATCTCAATTTCATACATCAACAATTCTATTAACATTCTTAAATAACTCTTTTATCCTGATATAGAAGTATTTACATTTCGTACTCACTATTAGACTTCTACGACAGTTTTATTAAGTTTTAATCTTTTAACAAAAAAAGAACAATAGTTATATCGTTCTTTGTTATCCAATTATGAATCTAAGGGTTAAAGTGATGCGCCCTTTGACCAAAATATTTTTGTTGTTTATATAAATCATTATTGATACTTGCAATTGCATTAGTTATTTCAGAAATTTTAAATTTGTAATTAATTAAAGTACTAATTTTTAAATTTCTATTCATCAATTCAAGTAATTTTTGTCTTCTTTCATTCATATTTTTGCCTCTTTCTATATTTTTGATAGTCTAATCTCAAATTTCTTAATAATTATAATTTGTGTACAAATACTAAAATTTCTATAATAACTACTTATATCTATTTTTTAGAATTAATATCTATTTAATTTAAAATTTTTCTATAAACTTTTTTAAAAGTTTTACACACTTTAATGATAACACTTTATAGAAATTGATAAAATTATAATAAATATTTCATTTTTTTATAAAACTATATTTTTATTTATTATTTTTTAAAAAATAATAAATAAAAACTGATAAAATCAAATTATAAAGTTATTTTAGATATTTCGGAGGCAAAAATAATGGCAAATAAAATATTAGTAATTCGTTCTTCTATGATTAAAAAAGAACTATCTTATTCTGAAAGTTTAGTATCTCGTTTTGTTAAATATTATCGTGAATTTCATCCAGAAGATTCAATAATTGAATTAGATTTAAATCAAATACCAATGGCAAGTATTACTATTACGCAAAAAAACTTTACTTCATATTTTAATGAAAAAGATTCTGATTATTATATTAATCAACTAAAAAATGTTAATAAAGTTATATATACAACACCAATGACAAATTTTAATGTTACTAGCATGACAAAAAATTATTTAGATCACATCTTAGTTGCTGGTAAAACTTTTGATTATAAATATACCAAACAAGGTGAAGCTAGAGGATTATTACCACATTTAAAAGTTCAAATTTTGGCGACACAAGGAGCACCATATGGCTGATATTTATGAGGTAATCATGCAACTTATTTAAAAGGGACATGAGAATTTGTAGGTGCTAAAGTAGTAGAACCAATTCTTATTTGTGGTACTAAGGTTCAAGAACTTCATCAAAATGATGCTAATTTACTTATTGGTTCTAAAATATTAGCAAAAGGTGGAGGTTTGTCAGCATTAGGGCCAGAAAAAACGATGGATAAATTTGAACAGTATATTAAAGAAGCAGCAAAAAAGTTTTAACTTTAAAAAATATAATTTTTGTGAATTTGTCTTCAAAAAGTAGTAAAGTAAAATTGACTTCTTAAATAAAGTCAAAATAAAATAGAAGGATGGAAAAATGAAAAAATATTAACAGCATTAAGTGTTTTAACATTTGCATCAACTATAGGAAGTTTAACTATAACTGTCTTAGAACCTGTTTAGAATCTTTTCGAAAATAATGTAAAATGATTATATATTTTAAAATAAGAGGTATATATGCATAAAAATTATCCAAGTCATGTCACCAAAGAACAATTTGAAAACATAAAATCAATTTTAGAAAATAGTAAAAAGAAAACAAAACCAAGAAGTTTAGATTTATATGAAATATTTTGTGCAATTTTATATGTATTAAAAAGTGGTTGTCAATGAAGAATGTTACCAAAAAATTTTCCAAAATGACAAACTGTATATTATTATTTTCAAATTTGAAGTAAAAATAATGGTAAAGAACCTAGTGTATTGCAATTAATTTTAAAAAAAATTAGTTAAAAAAGTTCGTATCAACAATAATCGCAAAGAACAAACTAGTTTTTGTATAATTGATTCGCAAAGTGTTAAAAATACAGATACTACTGAAAATAAAGGTTATGATGCTGGTAAAAAGATTTCAGGCATAAAACGTCATATTGTTGTTGATTCTCAAGGTTTACCACATGCAATTTACATAACCACGGCAGAAAAAACAGATCGTAATAGCGCTATAATAATGATTGAAAATGAAAAAGAAAATCTTTCTGCAGTTCAAAAAATAATAGTAGATGCTGGTTATACTGGTGAAAAATTTGCTTCTGAAATCAAAACAATCATAAATGCAAATGTTGAAGTGATAAAACGCAATGAATTACATACTTTTGTAGTATTACCAAAAAGATGAATTGTAGAACGAAGCTTTGCTTGATTAGAAAAATACAGAAGATTATGAAAAAATTGTGAAAGAAAACTAAATACTAGTTTACAAATGGTTGTTCTTTCATTTATTTCAGTTTTATTAAAAAGATTCTAAACAGGTTCTTAAACACAAGTTCACAAAAAAATGATGTTTTAAATAATAAAACTCAACAAGACACTATTTACATTGATGAAAATGGCAAAAAAGTAATAACTAATAAGCATAATCTATCAGATATAAAAACTACCAAAATTACTCAAATTGGATTTTATAAAAATGATCAGGGAGAAATTCAAGTTGTTAATATGCCAAGAACAATTAAAGAAGTTCCAGAACAATTACCACCAGAAATAACTTCTTTGAGTTATATGTTTACTCATACAACATCATTTAATCAAGATTTATCAAAATGAAATGTATCTAATGTAACAAATATGAACAATATGTTTAGTAATGCATGAGTATTTAATCAAGATTTATCAAAGTGAAATACATCAAACGTAATAGATATGAGTTGAATGTTTTGCAGTACTTTAAAGTTTAACGGTAATATTTCAACTTGGGATACTTCAAAAGTAAAAAATATGAGTTGAATGTTTTCCGCTGCAAATGCATTTAATCAAAATATATCAACTTGAGATACTTCAAATGTTATGAAATACGAAAGTTTTTCTTTTGATTCAGGACTTCATAACTCAAAAAAATTACCAAAGTTTAAAAAAAATTTTTAATAATTTAAGAGGCTTTTTAATAATCTGTGTATCTTTGTTTTGCAAAGTACTAGTTCAGATTAATTCTGTCTTCAAATTTTATCATAAAATGAGCAATTGCTGTATTTCAATTTTGAATGGGCATTGTTCATTTTTTTGTTATATTTTCAATTGCTAAGTAAAATATTTTGAAAACTGCCATATCATTTGGAAAAACTTTTTTATTTCTGATGACTTTTCGTAATTGACTATTAACAGATTCAATAGAATTTGTAGTATAAATCACTCTTTTGATTTCTGGAGGATAACTAATAAAAATCATTAAATTATCTCAATTTTTATATCAAGATTTAGCAATTTGAGGATAGTGTTTATTTCATTTACTTTCAAATGATTCTAAAGCTTGCATTGCTTGTTCTTCACTACATGCATTATAAATTGGCTTTAAATCTGTAACTAGTGATTTTCGATGTTTGTATGAAACATATTTTAAACTATTTCTGATTTGATGAACTATACATAATTGATGTTCAGTTTTAGGATAAACTGATTGTATTGCTTCTGACATGCCTGTTAAGTTGTCACTACAAGCAATAAGAATATCATTTAAGCCACGATTTTTCATTTCTGTGAAATTTGCTAATCAAAATTTAGCGCCTTCATTTTCACTAATTCATAAACCTAAAACATCTTTTTTACCTTCTAAATCAACACCTAAAGCTATATAAACTGATTTGTTAATAATGCGTTTATCTTGTCGTACTTTAACTACTATACAATCAAAATAAACAATGGGATAAATGCCTTCTAATGGTCTATTTTGTCATGCTTTGACATCATCAATCACATCATCAGTAATTTGACTAATAACACTTTCACTAATATCAGCACCATGATATAACTCTTGTAACTGCATTCTAATATCTGATAATGTCATACCTTTTGCATATAAGGAAAGAACTTGTTGATCAAAACCATCAAATCTTCTCTGTCTTTTTGGCACTATTACAGGAGTAAAATTACTATTACGATCTCGTGGTACATCAATCTCAATTTTACCTTGTTGAGTTATTAATTTTTTTGAACTTATACCATTACGAGCATTGTCACTATTACTATGTTGATTTTTTTCATATCCTAAATAATTTTGCATCTCAGAATTCAACATTTTTTCAACTAAACGTTTTGTTAATTCTTTATATAAACCCCCTTCTTTAAAAACTGTTGTTAAATCTTCAGTATTTTCTAATAATAAATCTACTGCTTTTGATATTGGATCATTATTATTAAAGTTATCTTTTTTAGCCATCTGTAACTCACTCTTTCTAGTCATTTAATTATATTTACTAGAATTAATTAAACATAGTTATTTTTGTAAGTTACACAGATTACTAAACATTACCTAATTTAAATTAATTTAAGATTTTTATAGTTTTTTATCCTAAATCTTCGTCCTTTATTAGAATTTCACGATTAGGATTTTGTTCAATTATTAATTGTTTGTAAATTGTATCACGATATTTTACACAACCATCAATAACATTATCTAAAGGATTTAGAGCAGTCCGCACTTCAAAAAGATCTCCTTCATATTTTTGACGCATTGGTTTTGTACCTTTTTCAGTTTTAACTTCAATATAATATTCTTTAGCTAATTCTTCTTGAATAAATTTATCAACTTTTTTAATATAAGCTCCACCACCACAAATTGTGATTCCCTTACCTTTTTTCTTTAAATCACTAATACTTCCAGCAGCCTTGTCACCAGCAGTTCTTAGTACTCTGCGAATGGCTGGAATAATATGTTCTTTGAATTGAACTTGCATAACATTTTCACGAATTTCTTCTGGTGTAATTTCAATAGTTTTAGAAATTGACATTGTTTCTCCTGGTTGAGAATTTAATCTAGGTAATGAAAAACCCGAAATTGTGTATGGTTTTTCATCTTGATATTTCATAAGTGAGCCAATATTTTTAATAACATCTTCAGCTTCTTTTATTCCAACTTTTAAGGCATGTTTTTTTATAATATATTCTTGAACTTTTTGTATTAAATAGCCACCAGCACAATGTGTTGTATATGAATATAATATTGAATTATTACTAATAATAGCAACATCAGTACTGCCACCACCAATATCAATACACATAATTGCACTTCCAAAAATATCTTGCCCTGAACCTAAGGCTGCCATTTTTACTTCTTCTTGTACAAATCCACGGAGTGCTCCTAAACGATATACAATATTTTCTAAAGCTTCTTTTTGTACTGAATTAATTTCACTTGGTGTTGCCATCAACACAATCAAATTACGATTTTTATCTAATTTTTCATGTTTTTTTATAGAATTGTTATTAATTTCTTTTAAATTTTTAATTTCAAGTCTGAAATCTTGAAAAATTTTAGTAAGAATACGTTGTAAAGCATCTGGATCAGCAATATTACCATCACGAACTGGACGTTTAATAATAACGTTTTCATTTGTTTTGTCAGTTAAAGCCTTAGCCTCTTCACCGTAAAGAATTCTATTTTTTTCATAGTCTTCAGCTAAATAGGTTGGAGCATCATATCTAAGACCTATATTAATATGTCTAGCTTTAAAGTTTTCTGTTCCGATATCTAAAGCTAATCATTGATAATCAGTTATTGATTTAAGTTTGTTATTTTTCTGATTTAAATTTTCTTTTCTTGTTTTAAACATTTCTCTAATTTTCCCTTTCTTTAAATACTTAAATTTTATCTAAATTAATTTTACATTATTTTATAAATAAGTTATTTATATTAATTTATAAGGAAATATGGGATTAATGTTGATAATTTTTATTTATTATATTTTGTTTAAAAAACAGCAAAAACTTTGAAGTATGTAATATATCTAATTTTATAAATATTAAATTTAATTGAATAAATAGTTAAAAATATATTTTAATTATCTGAAAAAATCTCTGGTTTTTATTAAAAAAAGGAGATAAAATAATCATTGGAAAGGAAGGTAAAATTGAAAATAACTAATGATTTATTAAACAACTCACATATTATTTTTGAATCTAATATTAAAAATCAAATAGAAGCACTAACTAAAATTACTGATTTGGCATTTTCATTAGGTTATATTACTAATCGTGATGAATTACTAAAAGCATTTCTTGCTCGTGAACAAGAATCATCAACAGGTTTTGAAGGTGGAATTGCAATTCCACACGCTAGAATTAAATCAATTAAAAAACCTGCAATTCTAATATTATGTAATAATAATGGTGTTGACTGAAAAGCAATAGATGGACAATTAACAACTTTTATTATTGCTTTAATAATTCCTGAAACACAAGCAGAAAATTTACATTTAGATATTTTAAGTACACTTGCAATTAAACTTGTAAATGAAGATTTTCATAAAAAATTAAAAAATGCAAAAAATTTACAAGAAATAATATCGCTTATTAATGATGAAACAGTTAAAAATAGTACTAAAAAAGAAATAAAAACAATGAAAAATAAGGAAACAAAAAAAATTATTGGAGTTTCTTCTTGTACAACTGGAGTAGTTCATACTTACATGTGTAAAGAATTATTAGAAACCGCAGGAAAAGAACTAGGCTATCAAGTACATATTGAATGTCAAGGTCAAAAAGGACCAGAATATGTACTAACAGAACAAGAAATTAAAGAAGCGGATGTCGTTATTTTAGCAACAGATGTTGCAATTGACTTAGAACGTTTTATTGGTAAAAAAAACATATACTTGTGGTACAAAACCAGTAGTTAAAGATGCTAAACAAACTATTAAAGAAAGTTTAACAAAAGCAAAAATATACGCTGAACCTAATGGTAATAGTGGTGATTTCATTTTAAATGCTTCGAAAGGTAAACCAGCAATTTTAAAACATTTATTAAGTGGAGTATCATATATGATACCATTTGTTGTTTTTGCTGGTTTAATTTTTGCTATTGTTGGTGGTATCGCAAAAAGTACTTTTGGTAATGGATTTGAATTTAAAAATTCATGAGAAGAACAACTTGTTTGATTAAAAACAAATTCACCAGGAGTTAATTCTGGATTAATTGGTGGTACAACGCTAATGCATGTATTAATGATTATTACATTTTTATTAGTATCACCTGCCTGGTACGGGAATGTGATTTGGATGAGGAGTATTTAATCTTAATCTTACTGCTAGTTCTAAAATTGATGCAAGTCAACCTTTTCAGGGTAACGCTAATGTTTCATGAACATTATTTGGTGCTCTTTATGGAGGACTAATGGCTGGTTATTTAGTTAGATTTGTAAATTCATGAAAAGTACCAAAATGATTATTACCAATTATGCCAATTATTATTATTCCTGTTTTTTGTACAGCAATTATTGCAATTCCAACCGCTTTCTTTTTAGCAGCACCGTTTGGATATGTAATGGGTGCATTGGATTATGGTTTAAGTTGAATGGGGTTACATCCAAATATAGGGTTTTTAGTTGGATTATTATTAGGAGCAATGGTTGGATTTGATATGGGTGGTCCAATTAATAAAACAGCTGTTCTTGTTGCAACATCATTAATGGTACAAGATGGTGGTCGATTAATGGGACCAGTAGCAGCAGCGATTCCGATTGCACCATTGGGTTGTGCATTAACATCAACAGTATTTAGTCGTAAATTATTTACAAAACAAGAACAATCATTAGGGTGAAATGCCTGATTATTAGGGTTTATGGGAATTTCTGAATCTGCTATTCCATTTGCAGTGAGAGATACATGAAGAACAATAGTTGCTAATGTTATTGGTAGTGCTGTTGCGGGTGCTTTAGCATTTGGTTTTGGTGTACTTGGTCATGTTGGGGCTTGAGGTTCTTTTATTATTGCTTTATTTGGTGGTGTTACTAATATTGATGGTAGTTATATTGGTATTTTATGATATGCAGTAGATATTATTATTGGTACGGTAGTACAATCTATTATTTATACTTCACTTTTATTGCAAAAGCAAGGATTATATAGATCTTCAATTTTAACGTTATTAAATAAAATTGGAATTATAACTAAAAATAAAAAAAGAAAATAATATTAATATATGAATAATAAAAAAAATTGATGATTTGAAAATCAATATAGTCGAAGTTCAATAACTATTGATGATAAAAAAATAACTATTTATCATAAAGGATTAACAACTTTTAGTTTAAAAAAACAAACTAAAAATATTATTATGATTAATAATATTAATTATTTAGTTCTTAGAAAGCCAACTTTTTGACAGTGTGGGTACCTTTATTTTGTTTTAAAAAATGAAATTGAAAAAACTAATAATCAAGAAATTTTATTATCTAATTTATGTATAGCCTTCAAACGAAAAAATGAATTTAAAGAAGCAGAAGAAATTAAGAGTATTATTGATAATTTAACTATTTAAACTAAAAAAAGCATTTTAATTGACACATTAAAAAAATAAATTACAATTCTAATTATAATTTAATAGATGTCCAATCCTAATATAGATATTTCTCTATATTAGGATTTTTATTAAATTAAAATATTTGAAAGGAAGATTAAAAGATATGCCTAAAAATATACAAAATATACAAATGACAGAAAAAGAATATAAAAATTTTAAAAATTATAAAAAACAAAAAGCAATTCAAGAAGAAATGATATTAAAAACAAAAAGTACATCAAAAAAAGCGGGGAAAATTGCTATTAATCATGCGCCAACAATAGGTGGTACGTTGGGGTTTTTAGCGGGTGGATTTGGTGCAGGACTTACTGATAATAATTATAATACTATTTTTGATATACCTGTTGCAATTTCTTCAGGTGTTGGTGGAGCAATAATTGGATCTGTTGTAAAACAAAATTACAAAGCTAATATTGCTGAAAAAAAGCAAAACGACAAGAAAAATTACAATACATGCTATTAGAAAATATAAATAATTCATCAGATTCAGAATCCGAAGAAGAATCAGAACAAGAATTTGAAAAAAACAAAGAAAATAGTTTGTATACTGATTTTGAAAAAAAATAACATTAAAAGAAGAAGCAATAAAAAAGAGAGAACTTTTATTACGAAACATGAAATTAGATGCAAAATTTCAAAAGCAAGAACAACAATTAAAAGAATTGAGTATTCAAAATAATTCAGTCGATGATATTCTTACAAAAGAATTAGCAAACACATTATCTACTGTTCCTATGACTTTTGCTACTTTAAATAAGGGTAATCCTATTTCTCAAGATGTAATAAATGCTGCTAATTTAATGTCTATAAGTCCATCTTCAAAACCTGTTGCTGATAAACAAGAAAACCAAAAACCTCTTATTTCTATGTAATATCATATACATTAATGAAACAAATAATAAAATCAGATATAGTTTAAAGAAGGATTACTTATGCATTTTGATCCTATCGAAGACTTGTTTAATGATTTAGGTTCACAGTTTCAGTCTTTTGGAAATGATACTGAAACTTTATTTAATAATTTTGGTGATAATATAAGTTCAGAATTTGAAGTATTTACAAAAGATTTAAATACTAATTTTCAATCTTTTAGCAATGATGCAAGTAATGTCTTTAATGATCTAGGTAAGGAGTTTCAATCTCTGGGTAATGAGATTAGTGAAGGTTTTCAAATTGTTAGTAATGATGTAGAATTTTTTTTAATGATCTAGGTAAGGAGTTTCAATCTCTGAGTAATGAAATTAGTGAAGGTTTTCAAACATTTGTTCATAATTTTGAAACTGCCTTTAAAGATTTTGGTAATAATATTGAATCATTTTATAACGGTATTACTTCATTTTTTTTAGGAATTGAAAATTTAATTAAAATTATGCCCTATGCAATTGGTGGAATAATTGGATCAGTTATAGCATTTAAGATTTATAAAGCAAGAAAGTCAATGTTAAAAAATGAAAGAATAAGAAAAATATATAAAATTTGTAAAAATCAAGAACTAAATAATGATATTAAAAATGTTAATTTTGATAAATTAAAACCAGTAGTAAATAATACAAAACTTACAACAAGTAAATCAAAAAAGTTTACTAAAAAAATTTTAGTAAAATAAAAAATAAAATGCACCGTAATTAGATTATAAAATCAATATGGTGCATTTTTCATTTTAAAATATAAATTTTACTTAACTTCACTAAAGTAGTCATCCATTTTAAAATAATCAATACTATGATCAAAAGTTGATGAATAAATGATTTTAAAATTTAAAGAAATGCGATGTTCTTTATTTAATTCATCAACTTTATTATTTAATTTCTTTTTAATTCTTTTGATATTTCTAATATTACGATCAGTTTCTCTTCTAATATTAAATACAAAAAAACATTTAATTTTGTCAAAAGAAATTTCATGTTTTTTATCAATATTATGTTGAAAACAAATAAAGGTATCAGTAAATTTTTTTGATAAATCATTAATAATGTCTTCATGAAAATGTTTTTGAATTTTTATTCATTTCTTTTATTATAAGTGATAGCATCAATTGATTTAATACCACGTGAATGACTACAACATAAAAGTTTAAGATTATCACCATCAATTGCATATTCTTCAGATTCTGAAGAATATGTTTTAGAAGCAGTACTATAAGATAACAAACGAAATGTTTTTTTATTTTTTTTATAAATAAATATTAAATTATTTTTTAATGTCTCATTTAAATTCATATTCGTCTAACTCCCTATATGGATAACTTAAAGCTTCATTAATGTGATCTAAACTATTCTCTTCAATTATACAAGAATCAAAATTTTTATCTTTGTTAATAAAATTATATTTAAAATTTAAGTTTTTAAAGTCACGACTTGCTAGTGAAGTTATTGTTTCAAGAATATATGGACTATGTGTTGAAATAATTAATTTAAAATTAATTATTTTAGCAATATTTAATAATAGTTTAGTAAATAAATATTGTCATTCTGGATGAATATAGGCTTCAGGTTCATCAATAATTACTAAGTTACCTTCTTTAAAAAAGTCACTTTTAACCATTTCTTTAAATGATTCAATAATTTTTAATCCACGTGAGGAGTTAGCAAGTTAAATAGTAATACCATTCTTAGTTAAACTACCATTTTCAAAGTTAATTTTATTTTCATTACCAAAATAGTTTTCAAGTTCTTGATTAATTTTTTGTTTAATTAATACTAATTTCAAATTACTATACTGTTCAATATTTTTTTGAATATTAATTTTATTTTTAAAATCATCTAAGTAGTGACACTTTTTAAATTTGAAAATGTTATTTAATGATAATTTTAATTTTTCACTCTCTAACATATATGATGATTGTTTTTTACTAAGACTTTCTTCAATCATTAAATTTAAAATTTGGTCAGTATCACTAATATAAGTAGCATCAATTATTGGGTTTTCAATATTTAAGTAATTAAACTCATGTTCTAAAGAAAATTTATTATTTTCATTAATATTAATTGTTAAACTTTTGTTATTGTCTAAACTAAGTTTTAAATAACTATCTTTATTATTATATTTTTTATTTCTTAAGTTTTCACCATGAAAGTTTTCACGAAGAATATTAGCCATTAAATATGAAATGATATCAGTATCTTTATTATTAAATAATTCTAAGGTTTGTAAAATATCATTATTAATAATATTAATTGTATATTTAATAATTTTAATTTTGTAACTATCTTTATTAGTATCTAATTCAATTCTTTGTAATGTTTTGGTAATTAAATCATCATTTATTTTTAGCAATTGATGATAGTCTGTTAATAAATTAATTCAAAAATTATTAAATTTTTCAATTTTATAATTAAAATTTGTTATTCATTTTTGCATAAATGTTTTATTATTTAAATTAATATTATTATAAATAGATTCAATTTCTTTAAATAAAGCACTTTCTTTTTCACTACTATTAAAATTTGTTTCAAGAAAATTACTACCAGTATTTTCAATTTGTGTAAAAGTATCTTCAGCAAAGTTAAAAAAATTCTTAATTATTTCTGACTTAATATCACTAGTAGCAATTTTTACCATTGCAAAAACTAACCTACTTAAGTAACTTTTACCAGTGTCATTAACACCAGCAATAATAGTAATATCGCCAATTTATATTTAAAGAAGTATCATTAAAAGGACCAATATTTTTTATTTTTAATTTCATTTATATCACCTATATATCATTTTAAACTATATAAATATAATAACATTTAACATTATTGAAATGTAGAAAAATAATAATAGTAAAAAATAATAAATATAAATTATTAAATTTTAATGAATATAGTAATTGTTAATTATTTCACAATTTTCGATTGCATCTCAAAAATTGTTATTTCTTTTATTTTTTATTTTTAAACAAATATTAGTAAAAATTAATAAAGTAATTACATAAAATAAAGTTGGTACTAAAATTATACAGAAAATAACTCCAATTTGTAATTCTACTCAATTATAATAATTTCCAATATTTTGACTTATATAACATACGTATTTTGGTGAATATTCTAAAATATGATATATGCTGGTTGTAGCTAATATTTGAAATCCATTTCTTTCTATATTTTCAAACTTTAACGTTGTTTGATTACGCATATGAGAATGATAATCACAAAAATCTATGAGAATTAAACCAGAAATTATAAGTAAAATAGTTAAAATAAATAATAATATTGTTATTATTTGTATTTTTTTCATTTCTTTTTACTCCCTTAAATCTAATATAATAAAGAAAATTAATATATATTTTGAAAAATAAAAATATTTTTATTTATACAACGTAACAATATTAACAAATTTAATTAACTTTACAATAATTTTTGGTAATGTTTAGTAATCTGTGTAACTTACAAAAATAACTATGTTTAATTAATTCTAGTAAATATAATTAAATGATTAGAAAGAGTGAGTTACAGATGGCTAAAAAAGATAACTTTAATAATAATGATCCAATATCAAAAGCAGTAGATTTATTATTAGAAAATACTGAAGATTTAACAACAGTTTTTAAAGAAGGAGGTTTATATAAAGAATTAACAAAACGTTTAGTTGAAAAAATGTTGAATTCTGAGATGCAAAATTATTTAGGATATGAAAAAAATCAACATAGTAATAGTGACAATGCTCGTAATGGTATAAGTTCAAAAAAATTAATAACTCAACAAGGTAAAATTGAGATTGATGTACCACGAGATCGTAATAGTAATTTTACTCCTGTAATAGTGCCAAAAAGACAGAGAAGATTTGATGGTTTTGATCAACAAGTTCTTTCCTTATATGCAAAAGGTATGACATTATCAGATATTAGAATGCAGTTACAAGAGTTATATCAGGGTGCTGATATTAGTGAAAGTATTATTAGTCACAAATTACTGATGATGTGATTGATGATGTCAAAGCATGACAAAATAGACCATTAGAAGGCATTTATCCCATTGTTTATTTTGATTGTATAGTAGTTAAAGTACGACAAGATAAACGCATTATTAACAAATCAGTTTATATAGCTTTAGGTGTTGATTTAGAAGGTAAAAAAGATGTTTTAGGTTTATGAATTAGTGAAAATGAAGGCGCTAAATTTTGATTAGCAAATTTCACAGAAATGAAAAATCGTGGCTTAAATGATATTCTTATTGCTTGTAGTGACAACTTAACAGGCATGTCAGAAGCAATACAATCAGTTTATCCTAAAACTGAACATCAATTATGTATAGTTCATCAAATCAGAAATAGTTTAAAATATGTTTCATACAAACATCGAAAATCACTAGTTACAGATTTAAAGCCAATTTATAATGCATGTAGTGAAGAACAAGCAATGCAAGCTTTTTAGAATCATTTGAAAGTAAATGAAATAAACACTATCCTCAAATTGCTAAATCTTGATATAAAAATTGAGATAATTTAATGATTTTTATTAGTTATCCTCCAGAAATCAAAAGAGTGATTTATACTACAAATTCTATTGAATCTGTTAATAGTCAATTACGAAAAGTCATCAGAAATAAAAAAGTTTTTCCAAATGATATGGCAGTTTTCAAAATATTTTACTTAGCAATTGAAAATATAACAAAAAAATGAACAATGCCCATTCAAAATTGAAATACAGCAATTGCTCATTTTATGATAAAATTTGAAGACAGAATTAATCTGAACTAGTACTTTGCAAAACAAAGATACACAGATTATTAAAAAGCCTCTAATTTTTATCTATTTTTATAAATAATACGGAAACTATTTACTATTATTTTGCAGTTATTTTTATTAAAATATTAATTTTTAAGAAAAGTTTTAGCAGTAGTTATGCAATTGATAACTTTCTTCTTTTTTTGCTATCATTTTTTTCTGTATTTTCTAATTTACGCTTTTCTTTGTTAACTTCTTCTTTTGTTAATCATTCTTTTACTTTATTAAAATCTGTTTTCTTTTCTTCTGATCAATTTGTATCATCTTCATCTAATATTGCATCTAGGTATATCTTAAAAATTGCTTTTTCATTATCAGATAAATTTTGATCAGTTTGATATTTTTTGAAATTATGGATAGCAGTTACTCGTTGTTCTAAAACATCTTTTTGTAATTCATTAAAATTCGTCCAATTTGGAAGTTTTTTAATAGATGTTATAATTTTTGAATCAACATATGATAAATCATCTAACATACTATCTACTTCTTCTTTTATCTCATTATCAAAAAGATAATTTTTATTTTTAAAAGGATTACTATCTATTTTGTTAATATCAGTTAATACAATATTAACCAAATAATTAGTAACTTCTTTTAAGTTATATTTAATAGCTAAAGTTCATCAAGTTAATCCTTCTCTAGTTATGTAATTATTATAATTACATTCATTTGTTATTAAGAAATCAATAATCATCATTTCAATTTGATTTTGATTTCTTGGTAATTGATGTAATCAATCAATTATCATATCTTCAAATTTAAAAGGTTTTTCATTATTTTTATTTTTAATATCAAAATTAATTTCTAAATCACCATTTTCATTTTTTAATAGTAGTGTTCTTATAATTTTTTTATTATTACTTTTAATTGCTCTATGTAATATAGTGTTATTAAACTCATCAATAGGTGTATTAATATCAAAATATTTGCAATTTTCTATTATTTCTAACATATCAAAATTGTTGTTTAGGATTGCTATTTCGTAAGGTATATTACCATTATCATCTATTTGATAAAAATTAGTTTTTTTAGTGATGGCAAAATTAATTCTAAAATCAGTTTTATTACCCTCTTTAGCAATAATATGTAAAAGATTTTGATTTTTATTATTAATACTATTAATATTAAAATGAGAATTATTTTGAAAATCATTAACTAATTCACGAATTTCTTCATTTGTCGGATATGCATCAGCTTTATTAATCTCTTGTATTAATAATTTGCAAAATGGGGTTTCATTTTGCAAATTTACTAAATTGGGATTAACTTGTGAATTATTAATTAGTTGTTTTGCTATATTTTTAAATTCTCCTCCAAGTTTTCAGTCTACAATATATTGTTTCATAATTGCTAAATGTAAGGGTGAATTTCCTTCAATATCTTGTTGATTTAAAAAATTTTTATCATTTTTTTTAAAATTTATTAATCAATTAATAAGTTTTATTTTATTAGTTGTAAATTCTATTAATTCACTTGAAGTTTCTCAACCTTCCTCATGTGGATCATAGTTATATTCATCTTCTATTTCTGCTCCTTCATCTAAATCTAATAAAAAACTATTATGAAGGGCATTTCTATTGTTATTATCTAAACTAATAACTTCCTCATCACTAATGTTTGGATTATTCATAAAATCTTCAATAATAGAAAATTGAATTCTTTTCTTTTGAAATTGATTAATAAGGTAATTTAATGTTAGCATACTTTTATCTGTTCCTATCTATAATATGAAATTCCTGTTACTTTTAATAAAGTAACAGGAATACAAAAACTTTCTTTAGTTTTACATTTATTTGTATCATAATTTTAAAAAAATCCAATACATTTTTCTTAAAATTAAAATTTAGTTTATAATCAGCGTTTATTAACCTTTATATATATCATTTTTAATAATTGACTAGCAATGAAATAAACAATGACAACACCAGCTAAATAAGCATAAAAAATTAAAGGAATTGGTGTTAAACCAATAGTAGCTCCTAATTGTGTATATGGAATACTAATGCCAATAATAGTAATTATAATTGTTGTTAAAAATAACTGATGAGATGGCATACTTTGAATAAAAGGTACCTTAGAAGTTCGTAATAATTGTACAATTAATGTTTGTGAAGTAACTCCTAAAATAAATCTTCCAGTATGAAATAATGATTGTTGATATATGCCAGCATCACTATTAGGATCTACATTAGCAAAATTGGCAAAGATATGTAAACCATATCCTAAAAATAAAAAGGTGGTTATATCAAATATTGAACTTAGCGGTCCATTCCAGAATGCAAAAGGTAAAATACTTTTTGCATTTCATTTTTGTGGTTTTTTAATAAAGTCTTCATCAACCCTATCTCAAGGAATTGCTAATTGAGAAATATCATATAATAAATTTTGTAGTAAAATTTGAATTGCCATCATTGGTAAAAAAGGTAATCAAATTGAAGCAATTAAAATACTTAATGAATTACCAAAATTAGAAGAAATAGTAATTTTAATATATTTTAAAATATTACCAAAAGTATTTCTGCCACTAATCACTCCTTGTTCTAAAACATCTAAATCTTTTTCTAATAAAATAATATCAGATGCTTCTTTGGCAATATCAGTAGCACTATTAACAGATATTCCAACATCAGCGTGATGCAAAGCAACAGCATCATTTAATACCATCACCTAAAAAGCCAACAGTGTGACCATTTAACTTTAAAATATCAATAATTCTTGATTTTTGTAATGGATCCATTTTCGCAAAAATAGTAGTTTTATTTACTAATGCTTGTAAATGTTGATCATCCATATCTTCAATGTCACTACCTAATAAAGGAATTCCTGGCTCTAATCCCACCTTTTTACAAATTGCTTTAGTAACAATTTCATTATCACCAGTCAAAATTTTAACATCAATTCCGTGTTGATTAAGAGTTGTTATTGCTTTAATAGCACTAGGTTTAGGTACATCTAAAAAACCTATATATCCTAATAAAACTAAATTAGATTCATCTTCTATTTTAAAAACTGTTTTGTCACTAGCAAAATCTTGATAGCCAATTGCAATTACTCGTAAACCATCATTATTTAATTCCGTACTTAATTTTAAAACATTTTCTTTAATTTTATCAGTTAAGGTAATTACTTTCCCTCCAATTTAAACTTTAGTACAAATTTTTAATATTTCTTCTACTGCTCCTTTGCAAATTAAAGTATTATTAATTTTATCTTTTGAAACTACTATTGACATTCATCTTCTTATAAAATCAAAAGGTATTTCATCAATTTTACGATAGGGCATTTCAACTATTTTATTATGATGATCTTTAATGTGTTGGACAATTGTTTTATCAATATTATTTTTTAATCCAGTTTGTAAAGAACTATTTAAATATGCCATTTCTAAAACTTTGTTTGATTCAACACCTTCTGGATCTAAGTGTTTAACTAACTCAATTCTATCCTCAGTTAAAGTACCGGTTTTATCAGTGCATAAAACATCCATTGTACCAAAACTTTGAATACTAGTTAAATTTTTAACAATTACTTTTTTATGTGATAATCTAATTGCACCTTTTGCTAAGTTAGCACTAACAATCATTGGCAGCATTTCGGGGGTAATACCAACAGCAACTGATATTGAAAATATTAACGCTGTTAAAATATTATTTTTAGTAATTACATTAACAATAAATATTAATGGTACCATTACACACATAAAACCAATAAGAATGTAGGTAACTTTTTTAATACCTTTACTAAAACTAGTAACAGGACGTTTACTAGTTACTGCACTAGCAATTGATCCAAAATAAGTATTAACACCTGATGCAATAACAATAGCAATAGCACCGCCCGAAACAATACTAGTACCCATAAAACATATGTTTTCTAATTCTAGGATACTACTTTTTTTATTATCATCTTTAGTATTAATAGCATGTTTTTCAACAGGAAATGTTTCACCAGTTAGTGCTGATTGATTAATAAATAGATCGGTTGAAACTAAAATTCGAACATCAGCAGGAATCATATCACCAGAAGATAAGAAAATAATATCACCTGGTACTAAATTTTCAATTAATACTTCTTTTGTAAAATTGGCAACACTATTTAAAGCATTAAAATCAATTTTTTTATTTTTATTACTAAATCGAAAAACACTGGCTGTTGTTTCAATTAATTGTCGTAATTTTTCTGAAGATTTATAGGAACGATAATCTTGAAAGTAAGATATAAAAACACTCAAAATAATCATTACTAAAACAATAATAGCACTGTACAAATCAACATTTTTATCAGTATTAGTATCAATAATACTATAACTAATAAAATTATAGATAACTATTATCATTAAAACAATAATAAAAAGGATTAAAAATATTGTGCATTAATTTTTTGTATCAAACAAATCGTTTATGAGAAAAAACATTTTTACCATATTTTTTAAGTCTGTCTTCTACTTCTTCCTTTTTTAATCTGTACATACTACCATCTAATTGTTGGATAACTTCTTCTTTCGATAGTTGCGAAAATTGTTTAAACATGGTTGTTGTTTTTTGTTCTATATGCTTCTTTTTAAAAAATTGCATTATCAACCAACCTTTCTTCAAACGTATAATTTAATTGTATACTAAAATCAAAAGAACTTTATTTTAGTGAATAAAGTTCTTAAAACTACCAAATATTTAAGAATAATATTCTTCTATTTTCAATAAAAAATTTGTATTATTTTTAAATACAATTATTTATATCAAAAATAGGAGTAAACATCAATGATTTAAAAGGAGTTGAAATATAATTATAAATCTTCTAATCAATTTTCTATATTTATTAATCAAATATGATAGTATTTAGTTAAACTTGATATGAGTTTTTAATATGAGTTTTTAACCTATTATTTTTAAATAAAAATAATAGTTTTTTATTTAGAAAAATGAAAGGAAATATAAATTAATTATTTTTTAAATAATTAATTTATAAAGGGTAGTTAAAATGACTGAAAAACAGAAAATAGAAATTAATCAACTAAATTTAGAAATTAAAAAATATCATGAATCAATATGAATTCTTATCGACAAATTTAATGAATTAAATAATCTTTATAAACAGCAAAAAATAAAAATATCAAATACTAAAAAAGAACAAGAAAAATTATATTCTAAATATAAAATAATACGTAATAAATATTTAATTGAAGATAATCCAAAATTAAGTAAAAAATGAGGACAAGAAATGAAAATTAGTGGACAAAGACATACAATGAAATGAAAAAAAGTAATGGAGCAAGAAAAAAGAGCACTAAAATTAAAAGAAGAATGCCAAATTTTGGAAAAAGAAATTAATGAATTAGAAATAATACTTAACCAAAAATTAGAAAAAATACCTATCATTCTTAATGATAATTTTAATCATATAAAAAATAAGGCAAATGATGAAAAAATAGATAATTTACAAAATATACAACATACAGTAAAAGAATATAAACCAAATTTACCAATTTTATTAATTTATTACACATATATCTAATTTCTTATATCTTTTATTTTTTCTGATATAGTACTTAATTGTAAACTGAATATAAGTTTTAAATTTTAACCATTACTTTAGTTTAAAAGTAAATGGTTTTTTATATTTTAAAAAGGAGATAAAAAGAAAAATGAAAATACAAAATAAAATTATACTAAGTTCAACCATTTTCGGTGAAGTTATAGGAAATATTGCTGGATGATATTCAATCCCAACAATGATTGCTGAATGATTAGATATTATGGAATATGATTTTATTGATAATTATATAAACAATGATTTTAATCCATATCGTTCTACAGTTAAAGGTGTTTTAATATGAGGTTTAATTTCAGCAGTAACAATGGCAATAACTTCAACTGTTAGTGTAAAAACTGTTGAATATGTAAAAGTACTTTATAAAAATTGAAGACAAACAAATAGTAGAGAAATTGATGAAACAACACCTTTACTATCACAAACACAAATAAATTCAATAAATAATAATGAAGTAGAACCACCATTAGTATTAAATCCAGCAATAAGTGTAAGTTTATAATTAATATGGAGCGGAAAAAGATATGAAAAAAATATTATTACTACTTGCAATAAGCAATACTTTATCAATGACCAATAGTAATTTTTCTTATAATATTAATTCAAATTTAACAAGCACAATAAAAAGTAGTGATGAAATTAATTTTTTAGCTACAGCAGATATTCATGCTGGATATCCTCAATCAGTTAGTGACAAAACAATTAGTGTCCTTGCTAAACATTTACCAGAAAATAATAATAGAGGTGTTATTATTTCTGGTGATTTAACAGGTTATGTTAAATATACAGGGAATTTATTTTCTTATAAATTAATGTTAGCATCAATCTCTAATCATCTTTTAGCAGGTTTTGGTAACCATGATTCTGATACTACTTGTAAAGTTAACCAAACTTGACTTAACCAAAATATTGTTAAACAAAATGCTATGACAGCAGCTCACTTACTCTATTATACTTCAAAAATGAAGTTTCTGTATATTCTTGAAATTGATTAGGTATACATTTTGTTCAATGCAGTTTAGCGCCAATTAATAAAGATACTTCAGGTTGAAATTTTGGAAGAAGTGATCCTGGGCCAGCATTAACTGAATTACAAAAAGATTTAGAAATAAATGTTGGTTTGAGTAATATGCCAATTGTTTTAGCTTTTCATTATGGATATGATGATTTTTCAATTGATCAAGAATGATGAAGTAAAGAACAAAGAATTGAATTTGAAAATGAAATTTTAGCAAAATATAATGTTATTTTAATGTTAACTGGACATCAACACTTTGTATCAACCAAATATGATGAAAAAATAATTGCAGTTAATGTTGGTAAAAAGACAATTTATGATGTTTTAAGTGGTACTGCACTTTTTGGTGGTTATTCTGAAATTTCTATAAATAAAACTAACAAAGAAATTACAATTAAGCGTCATAACGTACAACAAAACGATGAAATTGTTATTAATAAAAAAATTAAATATTAATTAAAATTAAAAACTAAGTTTTAATAAAACTTAGTTTTTTTAAATATACAAATTTTTTATTTATTATAATTTGGTGCTTCTTTTGTTAGTTCAACATCATGAGGATGTGATTCTTTTAAACCAGCACTTGAAATTTTTACAAATTTAGAATCTTGGATTAAAGATAAAATATTTTTAGCACCAACATAACCCATACCACTTCTAATACCACCAACTAATTGAAAAACAACATCTTGTACTTTTCCTTTAAAAGGAACGCGTGCTTCAATTCCTTCTGGCACTAATTTTTTAATTCCTTTTTGAAAATAACGATCACTACTACCACGTTTCATGGCAACTAATGAACCCATACCAACATAATTTTTATATTTTTTACCATTGACAATAATTTCCTCACCTGGTGATTCTTCTGTTCCAGCTAAAATGCTACCTAACATTACACAATTGCTACCAGCAGCAATTGCTTTTACAATATCACCAGAATATTTAATACCACCATCAGCAATGACAGTTACGTTTTTATTTTTTGCTCAATTATAAACATCATTAATAGCAGTAATTTGTGGCACACCAACTCCTGCTATTATTCTAGTAGTACAAATGCTACCAGGACCAACACCAACTTTAATACAATTTGCGCCAGCTTCATAAAGTGCTTGTGCTCCAGCTGCAGTACAAATATTTCCAGCAATAATATCTAATTTTGGATAAGTTTTACGAATTATTTTAACTGTTTTTAAAATCCCTAAACTATGACCATGTGCTGAATCAACAACTAATACATCAACTTTTGCTTTAACTAATGCCTCAACTCTTGCTAAAGTGTCTTCACCAACACCAACAGCAGCACCAACTCTTAATCGTCCTTGATCATCTTTACAAGTATTTGGATAATCAATAGCTTTATCAATATCTTTTGTTGTAATTAAACCAATCAATTTATTATTTGAACCAACAATTGGTAGTTTTTCAATTTTATTTTTTAACATAACTTGTTTTGCTTGTTCGATTGTTGTTGTTTTATCACAAACAATTAAATTTTTGGTAGTCATAATATTTTTAACTAATGCATTATCATTATCAAGATATTTTAAATCACGATTAGTAACAATTCCAATTAGTTGATTTTCTTCATTTACAACAGGCAATCCAGAAATTCGATAAGTACTCATAATTGATTTTGCTTCACTAATTAAAGTTTGAACACCAATAGTAATTGGATCAGTAATAAAACCTGACTCATTTCTTTTCACTTTTTGTACTTCTAAAGCTTGTTCAGCAATTGATAAATTTTTATGAATAATGCCAATACCACCAACTCTTGCCATGGCAATTGCTAGATCAGATTCAGTAACTGTATCCATAGCAGCAGATAAAATTGGAATATTTAATTCAATTTTATTTGTTAATTTAGTTTTTAAAGAAACTTGATTTGGTAAAACTTCTGAATATCCTGGAACTAATAATACATCATCAAAAGTAATTCCTTCACATATTATTTTTTGATTTAAATCTTTATTCATAGTTTACTCCCATTCTATAGTACCTGGTGGCTTTGATGTAATATCATAAACTACTCTATTAACACCATCTACTTTATTAATAATCTCATTTGCAACTTCATCTAGAAATTCTCATGGTAAATGTGAACTTGTTGCTGTCATAAAGTCAATTGTATTAACACTTCTTAAACTAACAACATAATCATAAGTGCGATTATCACCCATTACGCCCACAGTTTTAACTGGTAGCAAAGTGGCAAATGCTTGTGATACTTGATTATATATATTTTTTTCTTTCAATTTGGTAATAAAAATATGATCAACTTCTTGTAAAATTAAACATTTTTCTTTTGTTACTTCTTCTATAACTCTAACTCCTAAGCCAGGACCAGGGAAAGGATGACGATTAATTAATGTTTCAGGTAATCCAAGTTTTAAACCAATTTCTCTTACTTCATCTTTAAATAAGGTTTTTAATGGTTCTAACAATTTAAATTGTAAATCATCAGGTAAACCACCAACATTATGATGAGTTTTAATTATTTTTGAACTTGCATGTTTACTTGAAGATTCAATAATATCCGGATAAATTGTTCCTTGTGCTAAAAAATCAGCCGTTTTAAATTTTCTTGCTGCTGTTGTAAATACATCAATAAATTGTTTACCAATAATTTTTCTTTTTTCTTCAGCATTTTTAACACCTTTTAAAGCAGTAAAAAAATGTTTACTTGCATCAATCATTTCAAGATTAAGTTTAAAATTTTGTTTATAAATTTCCATGACATCAATTGCTTCATTTTTTCTCAATAAACCTGTATCAACAAAAATGCAAGTTAACTGTTTACCAATTGCCTTAGAAATAATGGCAGCGGCAACTGAAGAATCAACTCCACCACTTAAACCTAAAATAACTTGTTTATCTTGGACTTTATTTTTAATTTCTGAAATTTGATTACTAATAAAATCATCTAAACTTCAATCTTTTGTACAATTTGCTATTGTAAATAAAAAATTTTCGATTATTCGCTTACCAAATTCTGAATGGGTAACTTCAACATGAAATTGGATACCATAAATTGGTTTAGTCAAATGTGCAATTGCTGAAATTGAAGAATCAGAATGAGCTATTTGTATAAAATCTTTTGGAATTTTTGTTACATGATCAGCATGACTCATTCATACTTTTGATTGATTAGCAACTTTTTTAAATAATTTATTATTTGGTTGATCAAGATATAAAATTGATTTTCCAAATTCTTGTTCATCTGCCAATTCTACTTTCCCTTTAAAATGATTTGTTAATAATTGCATGCCATAACAAACTCCTAAAATGGCAACTGGTAAATTAAAAATCGCTTGATCAATTTTATAAGCATTTTGTAAATAAACACTTGATGGTCCACCAGATAAAATAATTGCTTTTAAGTTGGGATATGTTTTTATTTTTTGATAACTAATATTAAAAGATAAAACTTCAGTATAAACATTTGCTTCTCTTACTCTTCTTGCTAATAATTGTGTATATTGACTTCCAAAATCTAAAATCAATACTTGTGTATTTATCATTTTTTTTCCTCCAAATATAATAGTAATTAAATCATTTTTTAACAAAAAATAAAATAGATTACAGTAATAATTATTTTATGATAGATTTTAATTTCTTTAAAATATAATTAAAAATATTGATATTAATGATAAGAGCATATGAAAAAGAGTAATCATTAATAAATGATTACTCTTAAAAGTTAAAATATAATTTAAAGAAATTAAGCTGTAACTGATCTGGCTTCATTTTCATGAATTTTAATTCGTTCTAATTCTGTTTCGGGTTCATTAAGTAAATATTTTATTGCTTCTTCTTCAGTCATTGGTATGAATTCTTGATCTAATTGATTTTGATAATCTAAATTTGATGCTAAACGCATTTTTAATTTTGGTTGATAATAAATAAAATATCAAATAACAGCAATTACAATAAACATTCAAAACATTAAGAATTCAATAATAACAACTATTAATACTTCCCCTCTTTTATTAATCATGTCATTAATCATACCATAGTTAAAAACAACAAACTGACTAAGTAAAAATAAACCACAAGCAACAAAAACAATTCATTCTCAAATTTTAATTTTAATTTGTTTACGATAACCCATAACACACGTGGCAGCTAACACAAAAATATATACAGCAATAGTAATGTTAGTAGAAAATCCTAGTACTGTATTAAAATCAAAAGGTGCACCAATTAAATCTGGGATTATTAACATAATAATACAAGCAATAATAGTAATAATTAAATTAGCTGTACTAGCACGCATTGCAATATTTTCTTTATTTAATTTGGCTAATTTTTCGGTAATATATCCTTCTTTGGCTAATGGTTGAATCATACCACCAGAATATAAAGAATTTTGCATAGCACCATTTAATTTCAATGATAAAGTAGAAATAACTAGTACAATCATACCAGTAATACCAGTAATACCAGTAATACCAGCAATTCCTGATATAACATTATTTGGATTATATTCATTAGTAGCTCCAGATCAACCATTTTGGCCATTTGTACCGTCAATAGTAATGGCACCAAATACTGATACTGATACAGCTAAATAAAAAATAGTTGATAATAATAAAACTATTAAAATACCTTTACCAAAGTTTTTGGTTGGATTTTTAACATTTTTTCCAACAACAATAAAAGTTTCAAAACCAATAAAGAAATAGAAGAAGCCACTAAATGCATTATTAATTTTTGGTAAAGTTAAATTAATGTTTTTTGTTCCTTCAGCCGCTTGTGAAAATGCTAAACCTTTATTAGTTACTACCAAAATAATAGCACAAACAATTAAAAACAAAGCAGAACCTCATTTAATAATACCAGAAATATTAACAAATCAACGAAATCCCTTCATTCCAAAATACATGCAACTAGCAACAGCAGCATAAATAAAAATACCAATACTATCAATCATTAAACTCGATCATCGTTCAGGAACTCAATTAAAAATTGATAATTGATCTAAATTCACTCGAAACATAGAAATAATAGTTGAAGGTAAAGTAATATATTGAATAAAACCAATTATTCATCCTCAAAAACGACCAAAAACTCCACGAACATAAACATAAGCACCACCATTAGTGTCGTCATGATAAACACGACTACATTTAGTAAAAGCAAGTGCAGTTCCCGCAGCAATTAAAGCACATAATAAAATAACTCATAGCATATGTAAACCAACGCCACCATTATTTCAATAATAAATGCCAATTAATGCCATTGGAAATGCAATACCACAAGTATAGTTAAAACCAATTCATATTAATTCATTAAGACTAATTTTTTCATTATTAGCACGAGATGATTTTGCTCAAAATTTTAATTTTTTTAAATTAAACATTCAATTAGTAATTCCTTTCAAAAAATAAATTATTTTTAATTATAACTTAAAAAAAATATTTTTTATCATAAAAATATTTTTATTTTTTAATTATCAAAATTTTATGATATTAGAACAAAAGTAGTTTTAAAGTGATTAGCAAATTGAACAATAAAATATAACAAATTATAATAATATAATTTGTTATATAAATAATTACTAATTATTTTAGTTTTAATTTTCCCTAAATAATGAGTAAAAAAACTTAATTTCTTTTTATTTAAATTTTGATATTTTTTATAATAATTATCAAAAAAACATTAAACTTTACGAACTGGACTTTTTACTCAATAAGTTCAATTACCAGTAAAAACATTTGAAAAATCACCTTCATTTAAATATTTTAATCCGTGATTATTTGTTCCTCAAACTTCATCTATCTTACCATTACTATCACGATTTAGTGATCATATTCTAATGTTTGCTAATTTATTTGTTTGTGCTCAATTATATAAATCTTTAGCATCTTCTAAAGTAAAATAGTTATTATTTACATCATTAATACCAATCATTGGTGTAATACCTAGTTTTTGATAAACATCAGTAAGTAATAAATTAGACTTTGGAAAATATTGTTTTATTAATTCAAAATATTGGTTAGCAGTACTTTTAATTGCTTGTTTAGCAATATCAAAAAAAGTTAAACCTTTATCAATTACTTCTTGTCCAACAATTTCACCATAATCCATAGCCATAATGTTAATTGTAAATAAATCTTCAACTTTTAAATCTGCTTTTTGATATATTTCTAAAGCTATTTTAATAACATTCTCAATATCTCTACCAACTAGCCCCGTTGGCATTACTGGTAATGTAACACTAAAGTTTCAATTTTGATTATTTCTTTTCATTTTTGTTAATGTAGTAAATAAAACCTTCATTCCATTAATATGATCACTATCAAAGTTTATACCTTCAATATCTAAGTCTAAATTTAACGGCATATCTTTAGTTTCAAAACCTGCAAATTTAGTAATTCGTTCTTGATACTCAATCAAAGCTGGTTGTAACATTGCTACTGCTTTATTAATATCTTTATTAGATAGCCCACACCATATGCAACATCTCATGGATTATATCCAACCGCTGAAGCAGCAGCTCCACCATATGCAACAACAATATTATTAAAGCCATCATTCTTTACTAAAGGTTTAAGCACTTCTGGTTTTAATTTATTTTCTACTCAATAATCATATCCAGCGCCCAAAGACTGTCCAGCAATAGTTAATTCTATAACTTATCTTTAATTGCAATTGCTTGCTGAACAAAAGACAAAGTAATAGATTTTAAATCTTTTATTTTATTAAAAACTTTTTTACCATCATGTAATATAATTTCTTTACCATTAATTAAGTCTAGGAGTTGTTCCTATTCATAATCCTCCATCATAATAAGGTTGGAATAAATAGTTAGCATGTTGTTTAACTTTATTAGTAACTGATTGACCATCACGATTGGGGTTAACTTTAATTTAATTACGAATTAAACCTTTTCACGCTTCTAAATTTATTTTTATCATAATTACTTTTTTCCTTTCATTAAAATAATAAGATTTATTAAAATATTAATTTTTCTAAAGTTATTTCAAAATAAAAAATAATTGGCAATTTAGCACCAATTTTAAAATGTTATTAGGAAAATTAAATTAAAATAAATCTTAATTCTAATTTTATACTTGAAAAAATTAATATGTAATAAAAAATTTCTTATAAAAAAATATTTTTTTATAAGAAATTTTTTAACAATACTTAAAAATGTCCAAAAAATAGACATTTTTAATAAAAAAAATTTATACAAATTTTTTAATAGCAATATGATTAGAACTAATAATTCTAATACCACCATGATTTTTATGAAAAGCAACTTGAATTTTATCACCAATTAATTTAGTAATAATACCTTTTCCAAAAATTTCATGAATAATTATATCTCCAACATTTCAATTATTAGTTATTTCAACCTTATCTTTATTATCAGCTTTATAGTAATTAAATTTAGAATGATTACGATTTTGATAAGTTGCTGCCATTTCTTGGTGTTCGTTATTAATGATTTTTAAATATTTAAGATCTAAATCTTTTAAGAAACGAGATGGTTGTTTCATACGATCCAAGATATATGAATATCCACTGGCACTAGATAAAAATAATCATTTTTTTGCCCTAGTAATTGAAACATAAAAAAGTCGTCGTTCTTCTTCAATTTTATCTAAGTTTTCTATACTAAATTTACCTATTCCAGGTAAAATACCTTCATTAATGCCAACTATAAAAACAACATCAAATTCTAGACCTTTAGCACTGTGAATTGTCATTAAGTTAACGGCTTTATTAGTACTATTTTCATCTAAATCAGTATATAAACTTACTTCTTGTAAAAATGACGTTAATAATTCTTCGCCTTGTAATTCATTATTACTACTATCATATTCAAGCAATTGTTCTAATAATTGTTGAACATTTTCAATTCTTTCTTTTTCAAGATTATCTTCTAGTTTTTTTAAATAATTAGTTTTATTTAATAAATTTTCAACCATGTTATGTAAAGAGGTAACATCTTTGATATTAGTTTGCATCTCATTAATTAAATTAATTAAAGGTTGTAAATGTTGACGATAATTTTTTGGTAATCCATACTGAAATTTAAATAAGTATTCATTTAAAGTTAGTAATTGTTCATTAGCAAGTAATAATAAGTTATCAATAGTTTTTGGTCCAATTTTAGGTGTTGCATTTAAAATTCTAATCATTGATATATTATCATTTCAAACAATAATTTTTAAATATGCCAAAATGTCTTTAATCTCTTTACGTTCAAAAAATTTATAACCACCAAAAATTTTATAATTTATATTATTATTAATCAAAGCTTGTTCTAAATCTTTTGATAAATAATTATTACGATAAAGAATAGCAATTTTATTCAAATCTAAATGATATTTTAAATGAATTTTTTTAACAGTTGTTGCAACTCAATGTGCTTCTTGATCACTACTACTAGCATGATACATAACAATATCATTACCAAGATCATTTTTAGTAAACAGTTCTTTTTCAATACGTTGAACATTATTTTTAATTAAACTATTAGCTGTATTTAAAATCTTAGTTGTTGAACGATAATTTTGATTTAAAATAAATGTTTGTGTATTAGGAAATTGTTTAGTAAAATTCAATTTTAAATTAATATTTGCTCCTCTTCAACTATAAATAGTTTGATCAGGATCACCAACTACAGTAATATTTTTATGATTTTTAGCAAGTGATAATAAAATATTATATTGAATATCATTAGTGTCTTGAAATTCATCAACTAAAATAAAATCAAATTTCTTTTCTCATTTTGTTAAAATATGTGGAAATTCTTTAAATAGACGTTCAACTAATAATAATAAATCATCAAAATCTAAACATGAATTAATAAATTGATATTTTTTATACGATTCAAAAACTTTGATACGTAAAATTCACTCATCTTGATTTTGATAATCAGCTAATAATTGATCTTGAGAAAGATAATTATTTTTTCAGTTAGAAATATTAGAACTTAATAATCTTAACTCCTGCAATTCAGCTTTATGTGAAAATTCTTTTTGAAAAATATCTTTTAATATTTTTCGTTGATCTTCTTGATCAATAATATTAAAATTATTATTAATATTTAAATGATGAATATCTCTTCTTAATATTTTGGCACATAATGCATGATAAGTAACAATATTAACATTAATGTTAGTATCATTTAAAAGTTGCATTATTCGTTCTTTCATTTCACGTGCTGCTTTATTAGTAAAAGTTAATGCCAATATTTTTTCACTAGCAATTTTAATTACATTAATTAAGTAAGCAATCTTATATGTTATAACCCGCGTCTTTCCAACTCCAGCCCCCGCAATAATACGACATGGGCCATCAACATTAATAATTGCTTGTAGTTGTTGTTCATTTAGATTTTCTAAAAGTTTTGTTTTATCCATGTTATTTATCCTTAAGTTAGTAAGAGTATATACTATTAAAGACTATTTATATTTTCTAATTCGTCATCATTAATATTTCCTGGTTGAGAATAAACTAAATGAATATGTGGATCATTAACGTTAGTTGATATCTTCCTTTTATTAGTTGCAAGTGGTTTCTTGTTAATGACAAAAGTTTTATGATAACGATCAAAGAATAGCTGATGATATTTATCAATTTTAGTGACGATCATAATCCCACAATACCAAGCAAAATCAAAACTAACTACAGAACGAATAAGAATATTTAATCAAGAATTTAAAGTACTATTACTATTAATAGTAGCAATGTTTTCATTAAAAGTCAATTTCATAAAAAGAATTATTGAAGTGGTTAATAATAGAGGAATAAAAACTAAAAATAGTTCACGATAAAAAAAATGTTTTAACTTTAAATCTTGATTTTTTTCATTTACTAATCTTATTTGAAAAATTAATTTTCCCAAAGTTTGACCCTTACATTTTCATGGGATAATAACAAAATATATAATGACAACAATTATATTAATAATAAAAATAATTATTAATTGTCATGATTCTTGATTACCTTTATTATCAAAATAATGGATTGCTAATCCAATTATTAATGGGATTAAACTAACAAAAATCACGTCAAAAATACGTGCAATAATACGTTTTCATGTTTTAGCTATTATATATGTTTCGGTTGTATCTAATTTTTTAATATTCATTTTTTTACTCTCAATATTTTGAATCATCTCTAATATTATTATCTTTAAAATATTTCTTAAAATAAGTACTTAGATCAGGAGCATAAGTGGTAAATTTATCATTTGGATTAATAGTATTAAAATAAGAATTTTTTTTAAAATTTTTAAATTTAAATTCAATAATTTCTTTGACACGATTATATGTTTTTTCAATTAATGCAGGTTTTTTAGAAATACTAATAAATCTTAAAAGAGTATATAGATAGTATCTAACAAAAGCATATTCCAACTCTTCATATAAAACTTTTTTAATTTTATAATTATTATAATAGTTTAAAATATGTATTCATTGATGCATTAGTTCAAAAATATTATCATTTTCCAATGTGTTATTTTTAGACGTTAATAATGTTTCATTAATTGCATAATATGTTTTACAATGTGCTAAAAATGAGTATAAAAATAAACTATCAAATTGGATTTCTTTACGAAATTGTAAATTATATTCATTAATAATACTAACTTTCATGATTTTTGTTGTTAAAACTGGTGTTGTTAAAGCAAAGACTATTTTTCCTTGTGTTGTATTTAAATTATATATTTTATTAACTTCAGTTCTAATTGTTGAATGAAAAACATTATTTATATCAAATTCATAACGAACACAATATTCAATACAATCTAAATCCTTATTATTATCTAAAATTTTATTAACTGTTTCAACAAAATTAACGCTAAGAATTTCAGTTGGATTTAAAATAACTACATATTGTCCGGAAATATATTTAAGGCCAAGATTACGACTAATGGCAATACCTGATACTTGATAATTAGTAATCATTTTTAAATTTTGTGGATATAATTTAAAATATTTACTAAATATCTCCAAATTTTCATTGTTAATGCCATCATCAACAACAACAACTTCAAAATTAGTTTTTTTATTTACAAAAATCTTTGCTAAAAAAGAATCTAAGTGCTCGGATTCAAATGAAGTTGTATATAAAATAAAACTTAGTAGCATAATAAATATTTCCTCTCTTTTATAAATAATTATAACACTTCTTTAACAATTTTAAGTGAAGGTTTATCAACATTTATTTTTTATTTTTTTGATTACTATTTTTAAGTTTATTTTTAGATACTAAAGTAGATTTTTCTATATTATCTGTTTCTTTAATAACTTTAACAGTCATATTTTTATGATCAAAAATAGTTTTTAAATTACCTTCAATAATAACAGTTTCAGTATTATTAGGTTTAATAACGTTTCGTTTTGCGGGCTTGCTAACTTTTTTCTTTTTTTGTCCTTTTAATATTTCTGCTCTTAATAAAGCACGTGTTTTTCTAATTTCAAATTTTTCAAATTTAAAAAGAAATGATTTAATAAACTTTTTATACGAATTAACAAAATATCGAAGTCTTTTCTTGCTTCGAGCATGATTATCATATTTTAATAAAATACAAACATAGTTTAATTCATTTCTTGCTTCTGATTCAATTAATGAATTAAAAAAACTGTGATAATTATGACTTAAGTTATATGGTTGACCAGATATTGGGCTTTTATAAGGAGTAAAACCTAGATTACCAGTAGTTTTATAATACTTAAAATCAGCAACTCGTGTTGTCATTTGTCCCTTAGGATGCTCTGGTGATTTAATTTCTGATATTTTAAAAATATTATTTGTATCAAATTCTAAAAAATAGCAATATACCTTATGAACAAAGTTACCTGCAGTTTTAAAAGCAATATATAAATCTACTTTTGCTTCATAATTTAAATTATCAAAAATACTAACGTATGGTTGATAAAAATCATATTTTTTATCAATAATTTCTCATCCTTGTTTTTTAATAGTAAGTTCAATCTCATCAGCACAAATATTTGGATTTAAAATAATTTTCTTCATTTTCTACTCCTAACTCTAATATTTTCTAAGTCTATTTTATCAAATTATATATAAAGTGTGGTCTAAGAAAATTTTTCACTTTGATTAATAATTAAAGTACTTTTATTTTTACTATTAAACAACTAACAATACATCATAAAATTATCTTTAAACTATATGAATATATCATATATTTCTACACATATTAAAGTTATTCTTTTTTAAAAACTTTTAGCAAAAATTATATTAAACTTTATTTATTACTTTTTCTAAAATAATATAGAAATGATGAATATATTATTAATAAATAAATAAAATACTAGAAAACTATATATTAATTAAAAAAGAATACTAACATTAATATTAGTATTCTTTTTTAATTAATAATTTTTCTTCATCTATAACTTATTTCTTTTATTTTTTTGCAAAAATAATAGTAATAATAAAAATATCTAATTTACTTAATCTGAAAAATAAACACCATTACTACTTCCAATATATATTTTTTTAGTTGCACAATTGAATATTAATTTTTTAATACTAATATTAACTTTAAATTGAAGTTTATCAAAGGTTGATGATCCATAACTTTTTCAAAGATTACCAGTATTATCACCAACATATATACAGTTATCATTATTAATGACAATAGATGTTAAACAATTTGATAATGGATGTAATTGAAATCTAAAAAAAGAATTCTTATTATTATCTTTTTTTCAAACTTGCCCTGACATCTCAGTAGCATAAACATTACCTAAATTATCAAATGTTAAATCAGTAATTTTACTACCAGTAGTAAGAAGTTCCACAAATTTTTGATCACCACTGAAATATGTGCCTTTTAAAGGTAAAATTTTAATTAATAATGAAATTGGATTAGATAATATTTCATATGAATTTTGACAAAAAAAATGTATTTATTTACATTCAAATTCTATTATTCATAACGGTACAGTTTTAGAAAATATTTTATCATTTAATATTACAAAAGAAAAATTAATAAATTTTCAAAAATTAGGATTTAATGATCTCTTGGGCAGTTTAGGTTTAACAACATTTTATTATTGTCAAGAATATGGGGCTAATCTTAGTCAAGGTCAAAAACAAATAATTATTTTCTTAAGTTTATTTTTTTATGATTGAAAAGTAATTTTATTAGATGAAATTTTGAGTAACATCAATAATGATTTAATAATAAAGTTAATAACTTTATTATTAAATCATTATAAAAAAATAATTATTATTTATGCAGGTCATGATTTAACACTAGTAAAATTATTTAAAAATGTAATTGATTTAAATAATTATAAAAGTATAGATGGTAATGAATAATGATTTTTTTTAGAAAAAGTACTTATTTATTAGGAAGTAGTTCAATTTTTCTTTTTTTAGGACTCTTATTAGGTTTAAAAATTATCAATATTCCTCATGTTTGTTTATGCTGTTAATGGTCAAACTATTTTTATAAGTGAGACAAGATATGAAAATAAGGGACACTTTGCTTATTTATTAGATTTTAAAAGAGAAGAATGTTTAAAGTTTAATAGTTTTAATCAAATTACTATTTTTTTCTCTATTAATAAATGTTATTTAACAATTTTTTTTCCAAAATGAAATGATAATAATCAACTTTTAATTGAAGAAAACATTAATTCTAATACATATTTAAATCAAATGGTATTAATAATTATTGGTAAAGAAAGTTTGTTAACATTTATTTGAAATAATATTACAACATAAATGTAAATATTGATATAATTTAATCAAAAAGAAGTTAGGTAGATAAATGCCAACAAAAATTAATATTGTAAATATTTACAATGATCATAACTATGACATTAAAAATTTTAATATTTTATCAGAAAATATTTTAAATGCAGTAGCTATTAAGTTAAAACAGAAAATTACATGGTGTATTGCTGTTATTTTTAATGACGAACAGACTAGTATTGAATTAAATAAAATGTATCGTCATAAAGATTATGTTCCTGATGTTTTATCATTTGGAAATAATGATGATGATTTTCCAAATATTAATATTGATATTAGAGATTTAGGCGATGTTTATATTTGTTATTCAAAGGCAGTAGCGCAAGCACAAGAATATGGTCATAGTTTAATTAGAGAATTATCATTTCTTTTTATTCATGGATTACTTCATACATTAGGATATGATCATCAAAATAGCGTAGAAGAAAAGGTTATGTTTGATTTACAAGATGAAATTTTAAATATTCTTGGTATTACTAGAAAATAAGGAGTGGTATAATGGAACAAGATATAGATTTATTAGTATTATTGAAAAAAGCAAAAGTAATACAAAAAAATGCTTATGCGCCTTATTCTTTATTTAGAGTTGCTGCAATAGTAATTTTGAAAAATAGTAAAGAAGTGTTAGGAGTAAATGTTGAAAATGCTGCATACTCAGTAGGTATTTGTGCTGAAAGAGCAGCTTTGTCACAAGTTATTGCTCAAGGTTATAAAGAAGATATTATTAGTCTATTTTTAATTACTGATAGTGAAACGGTTGGTTCTCCTTGTGGTATGTGTCGTCAATTTATGATTGAAATTATGCCAGAAACATGCCCTGTTTATATTAGTAATAAAAATGAAAATAATGATACTAAAACAATTTGTAAAATATTAGTAAAAGACTTATTACCTTTAGCGTTTAAACCAAGTTCATTGAAAGGGAATTAATTTATGACTAATAATTTTAAATCAGGTTTTGTTAGTTTTATTGGTAGAAGTAATGTTGGAAAATCAACTTTATTAAATACCATTCTTCAAGAAAAAAAGGCAATTGTGTCTAATAAACCACAAACAACCAGAAATCAAATTCAAGGTATTTATAATAGTGATGATATGCAAATCATATTTTTTGATACTCCCGGCATTCATAAACATAATAACCAACTTGGACGAATGATGAATCGCGATGCTAACCGTGCCACTAAAGAAACTAACATTATTTGTTTATTAGCGCCATGTAATGAATACATTGGAAATAGCGATAAACATATTATTAAATTATTATCAGAAAGGGTAAATACAACTATTCTACTTTTATTAACTAAGGTTGATTTAGTAACAAAAGAAAAATTAATGGATAAAATTAATGAGTGAAAAGATTTATTACCATTTAAAGAAATAATTCCAATTTCTGCTATAAAAGAAATGAACTTAGATATATTATTGAAAAAACTATATGAGTATTTACCAATTGGTGAAAAGAATTATTTAATTGAAAATAACGATGATGTTTCAGATAATACTTTAATTAAGGAAATTATTCGTGAAAAAATTTTAAATTTAACAGAAGAAGAAATTCCTTATAGTGTAGCAGTATTAATTGAAAGTATTAATTATAATCCAAATACTAATATTACTGATATTAATGCTGTTATTGTTGTTGAACGCGACTCACAAAAAGGAATTATTATTGGTAAAGGAGGTAGTATGATTAAAGAAATTGGAATAAGAGCTAGAACAGATTTAGAAAGTATTTTTGATTCTCATATTATATTAAAAACTTTTGTAAAAGTAATACCTGATTGAAGAAATAATCCTAGAAAATTAAAAGAGTTAGGTTATAGTTAAAATATGTTTAATATTGATACTGGTTTGATTTTAAACATTAACTACATTAAATCAATAAATAATGTTACCATTTTAACATCAAATTATGGTGTTAAAATAGTTTCTTTACCAGAAATAAAAATCAATTTAAATAAATATAGTCTTTTAGATTGTTGAATTTTTATTTTTAATCAAAATTATGATTGTTCAAACTTATGTATAACATATAAAAAAATAAAAAGTTTTAATAGTTTTATAAATGAAAAAAGTTATCAATTGATTAAAAGTTTTAACAAGATAATTATTAATTATTTAGAAAAAATTAGTATTAATAAAAATATCTTTTCTTTTTTATTTAATTTATATGAACAGTTAATGATAAATAGTAACTTTAAGAAAGTTTATGTTTTTTTCTTATTTCATAGTTTAATATTTCAAGGAATTCAGTTTAACTTTACTAATTGTATTAATTGTAATCAAATAACTAATTTGTATTTAATTAATTATGATTTGGGTGGTATTTTTTGTAAAAATTGTTCTTTAGAATTAGCTATAATTAATTTTGACATTGTTTTGTTTAAAAAAATATATCAACTTTATTTATTAAATTATCAAGATATTAATAAATGAAAAGTTGAAAAAGAAGAACTTAATAAAATTCTTAATATTTTAGAAAACCACTGTCAAAAATATAATAATAAATTAATAATTACATAAATATTTTAATAATTAGTTGTTATATTGTTTTTGATAATATATAACACTTATAATAGGTTGACAAAACCTATCTATGAACATATTATTAACAAGATTATTCTTTTTAGAGATTTTATGTATTATTTAAGATATTTAAGAAAATTTTTATGATTAATGGAGGGGCAATGATTAATAAAATTATCAATGATAAGTCAATGAAGGAAATAATTACTCATTTAAAAGAAAATGGTTTTATTTTTCAAGGATCAGAAATTTATTCAGGTCTTGCTAATAGTTGAGATTATGGTCCGCTTGGTGTAGCACTTAAAAATAATATTAAGAAAAGTTGATGAGTTTTTTTTGTCGAAAAAAATCCATACAATGTTGGGTTAGATAGTTCAATTATTATGAAATCTAAAGTTTGAGAAGCTTCAGGGCATTTGAGTAATTTTAGTGATCCATTAATTGATTGTAAAAAATGTAAGTCTCGATTTCGAGTTGATAATTTAATTAATCATTATTTTCCTAGTATTAATTGTGATAATTGAAGTAATGAAAAATTAGAAACATATATTAATCAAAATCATATTAAATGTATTAAATGCAATAATGAAGATTGAACTAAAGTTAGACAATTTCAATTAATGTTTGAAACATATCAAGGTGTTTTAAAAGAAGATAAAAATAAAATTTATTTAAGACCTGAAACTGCACAAGGAATATTTATAAATTTTAATAATGTAAGAAATAGTTGTAATAAAAAAGTACCATTTGGTATTGGTCAAATTGGTAAAAGTTTTAGAAATGAGATAACTCCTGGTAATTTTATTTTTCGTACTAGAGAATTTGAACAAATGGAATTAGAATTTTTCTTTATTCCAAAGGATAAAAATGATAACACTTGATTTAATTATTGAGTTGATCAATGTAAAGAATTTCTCTCTCTAGTAGGTTTATTGAATTCAAAAAATATAAAATTTAAAAATCATGAACAAAATCAACTAGCACATTATGCATTAGCAACTACTGATATTGAATATAATTTTCCTTTTGGTATGAGTGAATTATGTGGTATAGCTAATCGTGGGAATTATGATTTAACAAAACATAGTGAGAATTCTGGTGTAAATTTTGAAATTCAAGATCCTAATGTTACAGTAAAAAGAATGGTTATTCCTTCAGTTATTGAACCTTCAATTGGTGTTGAAAGGCTTTTATTAGCTTTAGTTTGTGAAGCATTTACAAAAGAAGTTTTAAAAGACGATAAAGAACGGTTAGTGTTAAAATTAAATAAGAGTATTTGCCCTTATCAAGTAGCTGTTATGTCTTTAAATAAAACAAAATTGGGTAAAGAGGCATATGAAATTTTTGAAATGTTAAATAAAACACAATTAAGAGTAATTTATGAAGCATCATCAAGTGTTGGTAAATCTTATCGTTATCAAGATGGTATTGGTACTATGTATTGTGTAACAATTGATTATGACACAAAAACTAAAGGTACTGTTACAATTAGAGATCGTGATACTACAAATCAAGTTATAGTTAAAGTTGATCAACTTAAAGAAAATTTATATGACAAATTAGACATTATTTGTTAGAATTGTGTGAAAAAATATGGATATCGAGTTTAATAAAAAAATTAATGAAGTTAAAGCAAAAATTAATATTGTTGAAGTTATGGGTAAATATTTAAATTTGATCCGTAAAGGCAATAATTTTTGAGCTATCTGTCCTTTTCACGAAGACTCTACTCCTTCATTATCAATTTCACAAGAAAAACAAATTTATAAATGTTTTTCTTGTGGTGAACAAGGAAACGTTTTTATTTTTTTACAAAAATATAAAAATATTAATTTTATTAATGCTCTTAAAGAAGCAGCAGATAATGCTAATTTAAATTTAAAAGAGTTTGATATTAATTTATCTGAATTTAATGTTGAAACTAAAAAAAATCCACTAAAAATTTTAAATAATATTACAATGAATTTTTTTAGTTATCAGTTACTAACTGATATTGGTCAAGAAGCAATGAAATATTTACAAAATCGTAATATTACTACTGAAAATATTAAATATTTTAATATTGGTTATGCACCTATTAATAATGAATTAATAGATTATCTTAATGCACAAGGTTATAAAGATAATATTGAATTTGTAAAATTAGGACTTATGAAAATTAATAATAAGGATCAACTTCTTCCTACCTTTTCAAATCGAATTATGTTTGCTATTAAAGATGAAGATGGAGATTGTGTTGGTTTTTCTGCAAGAAATTATAATAGAGAAGATAAAAGTTATAAATATATTAATAGTCCAGAAACAGATTTTTTTAAGAAAAGTAAAATTTTATATAACTTTAATAATGTTAAAAATTATATTAAAAAAAATGAAGTTATTTATTTGACTGAAGGTTTTATGGATGTTATTGCTCTAAATAATCAAAATATTAAAAATGTTGTTGCTTTAATGGGAACAAATTTAACAAAAGAACATATTTTACTTTTAAAAAAAATTACTATTAATATTATTATTTTTTTAGATGGTGATTTACCAGGAAAAATAGCATCTTTAAAAATAGCTAGTGTTTTATTATCAAATAATTTTAAAGTACAAATTATCAATAATGATACTAAATTTGATCCTGATGAATTAATAAATAAATTTCCTCAAAAATTTTATGAAATAATAAAAAAAACCATTCATCCTTTTGAATTTGCAATTAATTTATCATTAACTAAATATAACATTAAAAAAGATAGTTATGAACTTAATGAATTTTTAAAATCATTAGTTCCAATTTGAACAAAAATCAATGATGTTATTACTAAAAAGTTTTACTTAAATATGTTAGCAAAAATAACTAATTTATCCACTGAAGACTTAATACAAATTTTAAATATTGATAATAATTTAGTAACTACAACTTTTAGTATCAAAAATAAATCTAAAATAGAAGTAAAAAATATTTTTTTTGAAGCACAAGAACAACTTATTTTTTTAGTAATGTTATCAAAAAATGTTTATTTAATTTTAGAAAAAGAAAAATTTATTTTTCCAAATCAAGATTTTATGAATTTATACTTTTTAATTAGTCAAAAATATCAAAATAATCAAATAGAAGCAATTAATTTTGATTTAATTTTAGAAGAACTTAAAGGTAATTCACTTTTAAATATTTTAGAAAAACTTCTTGATAAGTATAAAAATAAAAAGTTTGATTTAAAACCTCAAATTATTAATGATTACTTAAAAATTATTAATAATCAACTAATTGATTATGAAATAAAAATGATCAATGATAAATTGAAATCTGAAAAAAATATTGAAAAACAAATATTGTTATTAAAAGAAATATCAGTATTAAAAAATAAAATAAAGAAAAAATAAGTATGATGATAAATTAAGGATAAGGTGAAAATATGGCTGTTATACAACAAAAAACAAAATTGAAAAAACTTTTAACTTTAGAGGAAGTAGAAAATAATTTAATTAAAAAATTAGAAAAGAGTCAAACAAAAGAATTAAAACAAGAAGATGTCATTAAAGAGTTTGCACATTTAAAATTAGATGATGATACGATTGAGGAAATTTTTGATCGGTTAGAAAAAGAAGGAGTAGTCTTTACTGATATTTTGATGGATGAAGTTGAAGATGATGCTAATTTTACCGATATTGATGATGAACAATTACCTGATGATTTAGATATTGATATTTTAGTTAGTGATTTGAATTTTAAAAATACAATGGGGATCTCTAATGATACAAGAAGAAAAGATGGAATTAAGTCTTATTTTAATATTTTGGGAACGAGTCAAATATTGAGTCAAGGTGAGGAAATTAAATATGCTAAAATGTTAGAATCAAAAGATGTTGAGGAAAGAACATATGGTCGTGAGCAATTAATTAAATCAAATTTAAAATTAGTAGTTTCTGTTGCTAGAAAACATTTAAATCGTGGTTTAGATTTTGCTGATTTAATTGAAGAAGGTAATATTGGTCTTATTAAAGCAGTTGATAAATTTGATTATCGCCGTGGTTTTAAATTTTCAACTTATGCTACTTGATGAATTAGACAATCAATTACACGAAGTTTAGCTGATCAAGGTAAAATGGTTCGTGTACCTGTTCATATGGTTGAAAGAATTAATAAATTAACAAGAATTGAAAGAAACTTAACACAAGAATTAGGTCGTGATCCTACTCATGAGGAAATTGCCAATAAAATGGGACAAAACATGACAGCCGATCGTGTTCGTGAAATTAAAAAACTTGCTATTGAACCAGTATCTTTAGAAAAACCAATTGGTGAAGAAGATGATACACATTTTGGTGATTTTATTAAAGATAAAAATATGCTATCTCCCGATGAATATGCTGAAAGACATTGATTAAGAGAACAATTGGATCGTGTTTTTGCTGAAGTATTAACAAAACGAGAAGAAAAAGTTATTAGAATGCGTTTTGGAATTTTACCAACAAAATTAAGAAGATTATTAGAACTTTGTGAAGATGAAAAAGAAATTACTGAATTAAAAACAGTAGTTAATAATTTACAGTTACACTATGATACTAGTTTAGATAAAACAGAATTGTTAAGTGATAAGGTTGTTCATCGTCATATTACTAAGTACGATTCTCCAAAAACTCTAGAAGAAGTTGGTAAAGAATTTATTGTTACAAGAGAAAGAATTAGACAAATAGAAGCAAAGGCAATTAGAAAATTAAAACATCCGTCTAAATCTAAACATATTAAAGAATTTTATAAAGGATAATAGTTAAAATGTTAACTATCAATAATATAATTAATGTTTTAGAAACATATTTTCCTTTAAAAGATGTTTGTGAATGAGATTTTTCAGGAATACAAATTAAATCAAAAACAAAGACCAATATTAATAAAATTTTAGTTTGTTTGGATGTTACTAATGAAGTTTTAACTGAGGCCATTAATAATAATATTGATTTAATAATTTCTCATCATCCATTAATTTTTGCCAAAGATATTAATCAATCTAATATTTCAAATTGAAAAAAAGAATTATATAGTAAAATACTAATAGCAGATATTAATGTATATTCATTACATACTAATTTTGATATATCATTAGTAGGTATGAATATGTTGATGGCTAAAGAATTAAAAATTAAAAATATTCATTTTATTAATGAAGAAAAGTTGGCAATAGTTGGTAAATTTGATAGACAAATGCCATTAAAAGAATTGATTAATAACTTAAAAAAATATTTTAATGTTGCAAATATACAATTGGTTAATAATAAATTGAGTGATAACAATATAGTGACTGTTGCTTTATCTGCTGGTGCTGGTGGTGATATTATTAGTAATTTATCTAACAATATTGATTTATTAATTACTGGAGAAATGAAATGAAACTATATTATGGAAGCTAAAGATAGAAAAATTAATGTTATTTTGGTTGGTCATTATATGGAGCAAAAATTTGTTGATTTTCTTTTTCAATTACTTATTGAAAAATTATCAACAAAAGTTAAAGTTTTTAAATATAATCTAGAAAATCCTATTACTTTTTTTTAAACTTATAAAATTTAAAAAGGAAAAAACTATTTTTTAAATAAAAATAAGTTTTAGGGGGTTGATAAATATGATTTTAGAAGATTTAGAACCAATGACTGATCAAGAGTGTCAGGCAGTTAGTGGTGGTTTTGCTCAATTTTTAATGGGTGCCATGTTAGCAGGGATAGCAATTCCTGTTATTAAAAATTTATGAAATAGTGTTTCAGGAAGTATTAAGTTACCAGGTGGTATTGAAAGTAAATGAGATAGTTCTAAAGATGAAAGTAAAGATTTAACAAAAATTAAAGATGAATTTAATAAATTTCAAGAAAAATTAACACATTTAATACCGCCTTTTTATGAATTTTAAAGAACTTAATAATACAAAAAAACCAAGAGAAAAAGCCATTAAATATGGCTTTGACGCTCTTAGTGATAATGAATTATTAGCAATTATTTTGCGAACAGGAACTAAAGAAAAAAATGTATTATTTTTAGCGCAAGAAATAATTACTAATTTTAATGGTCTTGAAAATTTAAATAAAGTAACTATTAAATCTTTGATGAGTATTAAAGGTATTGGTGTTAGTAAGGCTTTAGAAATTTTAAGTTGTTTAGAAATAGTAAAAAGAATAAGAACTATTGAAAGTCAAAAAAAATATTTTAAAATTATTATTCCTGAAGATGTTTTTAATTTAGTTAATGCATATTATCAAAATTTAACGCAAGAACATTTTTATTTATTATTATTAAATAATCAAAATAAATTAATTCATCAAAATTTATTATATAAGGGTACTAATGATACTATGAAAATTGATGTTAAAGATATGTTGCATCTGGCACTTATTCATAAATCAAGTAAAGTAATTTGTATTCATAATCATCCTAGTGGTAATAGTGAACCCTCACTATCTGATTTATATATCACCGAAGAAATTAAAAAAATTTTCAGGTTTTTAATATTACCTTAGTTGATCATATTATTATTGGCAAAGGTAATTATTTTAGTATAAATTTAAATAAAAAATATTATAAGTTTAAATAAAAACCTAAAAAAATACATTACTTAAATTTAAAAATATAGTAAAATTATTATGGTTTAGTGTGTAAATAATATTTAACTTACCAAGAATGGACTAGTTATTAAACAAAGTTTGTTATTAGATATTGATAAGAAAGGAGAAAATTATGTCAACAATTAAACCAAGCAATGAATCATTTACTGCCCAACCGTCACTATTTGGAAAAATTATGGTTTATTTATCTTTTGTTTTAATATTTCCAATAATTTTATTTATTGTTTCTCGTAATAATTTTCTAAGATTACAACAATCAATTGAAGAAACTTCTTCTGATATTGATGTGCAATTAAAGCGTCGTTTTGATTTATTAACAAAATTAGTAGATGCTACTAAAGGTTATATGAAATTTGAAAAAAGTACATTAACAGATGTTGTATCTTTACGAAGTGGAAAAATGGAAACAATGAGTGATCTTTCAAAAGCAGATAGTGGACTTAATGCAGCTTTTGGAAAATTTAATGCTTTATTAGAAAATTATCCTGATTTAAAAGCAAATACTACTGTTTTACAATTACAATCAGGTGCCAAAGATTGTGAAGATAATATTGCTGCTGCTAGAAGATTTTATAATGCTAATGTTAAGGTGTTCAATAGTAAAATTAAAACCTTTCCAAGTAATGTTGTAGCATCAACATTAAATTTAGTTTCAAAAGATTACTTTCTTGCATCAGATAGCGATCGTCAAGATATTAAAATTGATTTATAAAATTAAATTTATTTTTGAAAATATATTTAAATTAGTTATTTACCCCTTTCTTTAGACAAATAAATTGTTTTGAATAAACATTTATGATTTGTTTAAAGAAAGGGTATTTTATTTAAAATTAAAATTTATATTAATTAGATTTAATTCTTTTATTATTTATTTCATTTTTTATTTAAGAAAAATTATATTTTGGTATAATCTAACTCATTAAGTAAGTTCTTAATAAATACAAATGCTAATTCACTAGTTAAATTGAGTATTGATATTAATGCAACTAGTAAATTAGCATCATGAAAATCTGAACAATTAGCAATTACTGCGACAGCTTTATTAAAAGGTAATACTGGTGAGCAAAAAGCTAAGTCAAATGATGCTGCGAATTTTTTAGTTAATGTTTTAAAAATTGAAGCAAAAACCGGTGAAGGTGAAAACAGAATATTTGAGGTTAAAAAAACAAATGAAATTAGTATCAATGTTCAATCATATTCACCTGCAATTTCTAAGAAGGCAGGTAATGCTGATTATGTAGTTACTGATGGAACACTAATTTTTAATTTTCAAAAAAATGATAAATCATTAGGTGATAATTTCTCATTAGATATTTTGGGTCAATCAGATCAAGGATTAGTTACATCAATTTTACCAACTACAATATCAAATGCTAATTTTGAATCTATTCCTGGATTTGTAGCTGGGGAACCAAAATCAAAATTTCCAGTTGGTACAGATTTAACACAATATTTTAAAACTACTGAACTTGAAGGTAAAACAGTAAAAAGTATTGCTGACCTTATTAAACAAGGTGCTTTAAAAATTAAAGTTAGTGAAGCTGCAGAAGGTACAGGAAATTTTGTTAAAGGAAATACCATAAAAGTAAAAATATCAATTGGTGATATTCAATTTGCTACTGAAGAGACTTTATTTATATCTTAATTATTAAAATTAATAAATATAACAAAGAAGAGTGAAATTTCACTCTTCTTTTTATATAGTTATATTTAATTTTATTTAAATGGAGAACTAAAAGGATTACTATTTTGTTTTCTATCTCAATGAGAACTTCCAGCATCTTGATTACTTTTATTTTTCATTTCTTCATTTCATTGTCTAACTTGTTTTTTAGGGCTTCACATTGAATGTGTAGAAGGTGGAGCATAATAAACAGTTCTTATGTTTTGTGCTATTTTACTTTTACTTGCTTTTATTTCTTTATCATATAAAACATCACTAGAACAAATGCCAGCATTTGTTGTTCCTTTAGTCTTTGTTTCTATGGCAAATCTATTTCTTAATCTTTGATCTATTTCTAAATTAGTTATCTCATTTCTATTAGCATAGTTGTGCTTTTTTAATTGTTGTTCAGTAAGTTTCACAAATGATTCTGTAACTCCACATATTGTTTGTTCTTTTAGTACAGTTTCTTTTAATCTATTTTGTTGATTTTGCAAATGATATTTAAGTTGTTGTCTTTCTTGAGTTTTAGATTTAAACATTTTTCTTTCATCTTCCCTTTTAAATATAAAAAAACTATTTACTTTTAAAATTAAAGTAATTAGTTTAAAAAAACTTAATATTAAGTTTTTAGTATTTTATATCATAAATGAATATTTTATATGTGTAATTTACTTTTTATTTTTATAATATATTGTGTGTTTTTATTGGTATTATTTTTTTAAGAAAACTAAAAAATATTTTTATAATATAGTTTATTAAAATACAATTCTATTTTTATGTTTAAAAATAATTTGTTTAAAATATAAAAAATATGCTACAATATACAGGCTTAATTTAATGAAAATAAGCAACACATTTGTGAATTCATTGCCTAGTGCTTTTTAATTAAAAAGTGGCCAATGTTAGAAATAAATGGAAGAAAAACAAATTAGAAGGAGACAATATGTCAGTTGTAACACGTGAACAACTCCTTGAAGCGGGAGTTCAGTTTGGTCACCAAACTAAAAGATGAGATCCAAAGATGCGTAAATATATTTTTGGTCAAAGAAATGGTATTCATATTATTGATTTACAAAAATCAATGTGTAAATTAGATGAAGCTTGTCACTTTGTTAAAGAAACTAGTGAAAATGGTGGAAAAGTTTTATTTGTAGGTACAAAAAAACAAGCCAAAGAAGCTGTGCAAGAACTTGCAATTAGTTGTAATTCACCTTATGTAACAGAACGTTGATTAGGTGGTAATTTAACTAATTTTAAAACTATTAAATCAAGTATTAAAAAGTTAATTGATATTGAAAATAAAAAAAAAAGTGGAGAAATTAAACTTTTAACAAAAAAAGAGCAAATGCTAGTAATTAAAGAAAAAGCACGTTTAGAACGTAATCTTGGTGGTATTAGAAATATGTATAAATTACCAGAAGCTATTTTTGTTACTGATACTATTACTAATAAAATTGCTGTCGAAGAAGCAGTTAAACTTGGTATCAAAATTATTGCGATTTGTGATAGTAATTCAAATCCAGATAATATTGATTATATTATTCCTGGTAATGATGATGCTACAAAATCAATTACTTTAATTACAAAGAAAATTGCTGAAGCTATTAATGAAGGACAAAGTGTAAAACCAGTTATTGATAAAAAAGAAATAGTAGTAGAAGAAACTATTAGTCTTGATGAAAATAAAACTGAAAATGTAATTGAAAAAAATAAAGAATAAAGGAGAATAGTTTATATGTCAGAAGTTAAAGTAGATGTTAAATTATTGAAAAGATTAAGAGATACAACCGATTTACCAATTACTGATTGTAAAGAAGCTTTGATGGAAAAAAATAATATTTTTGAAGCAGCACTTTCCCTATTAAAAATTAAAGGTTTAGCAAAAGCAGAGAAAAAAAGTATTAATAAAGCTACTGAAGGGGTTACTAAAGTTGTTATTAGTGGTAATAATGCAATTATTGGTGAATTAAATTGTCAAACTGAACAAGTTGCTGATTTAGAAGATTTTAATGATTTATTTACTAAGATTTTAGAAACAATTTTAAAACATCAACCTAAAACTATTGAAGAAGCTTTAATGTTAAAAGCTGATGGAAGTAGTGAAAGTTTAAATGATGAGATAAGATTTGCTATCGCTAAATTAGGTGAAAATATTGTTTTAAATCGTTTTCAATATTTAAGTAAAAATAGTGATGAAGTTTTTGGTTCATATGTCCATGGTGGTGGTAAATATAGTGGTTTAGTTATTATCAAAGGTGTTGATAAGGAAAGTGATATTCCAAATAATGTTGCTATGCAATTAGTATCAGCAGATGCTAAATACATTGATATTGATCACATACCTGCAACAGTTCGTGATAAAGAATTATCAATTATTAGTGAAAAAACAAAAGAAGAAGAAAAATTGAAAGCAAAAAAACGTCCTGATAATATTCTTGAAAATATTATAAGAGGTCGTTTTGAAAAAGTATTATCTGAATTAACTATTGTTGATCAACTTTATATTAAAGATAATACAATTAAGGTTAAAGAGTATTTAACTAAAAATCATGCTACAATTATAGCTATGATACGTTATCAATTAGGTGAAAAAATTGATAGTTCTGCCAAATAAACATTTAGGAGGTAAATAAAGTGAATTTTCAAATTATATATTATATTGCATTAGTAATGTTTATATTATTATTAGTTATTCTTTGTTGAGGATGATATAGTTTTAATAAACCAAAAACAACTATTAAATTTTTGAATTTAAAATTATTAGTAGCAACATTAATAGTTGGTGTAATTGGTTTAGTTATCTCGATTGTTCCAATTGGAATGCAAGTTTGAACATTTGAACCAGAATATATTAAATCTGATCCTGCTTTTTTAACTTTATTAATAGTAGAGTATATATTTTTAGTTATCATGTTAGGATTAGCATATATTTTTAGTTTTGATTTTGGTATCGCAGTTGATGAACATAATATTTATTTCTTTGGACAAAGCGTTAATACTAGTAAAATTGTTGCATTGGAACAAAAGAAAAATGTTTTAAAAATTGTTTATGAACAGGGTATTAAAAAAATTAAAAAACGTTTAACAATTATTACTCCACAAGCACAACTTTTTGTTAAAGATCATTTAGCACAAAAAGTTATTGCTAACGTTGAATTAGAAACCGTCGCTGAAAGCGCAAATAATGATTCATTATCTAGTGATAACAGTAAATAAATAAGAAGCCACAAAGCAATCTGTGGCTTTTTATAATATTAAATTTAAGGAGGATGATCAAAAATGGAACAATTTAAATATAAACGAATATTATTAAAAATTAGTGGTGAAGCTTTAGGTGATGGTAGTAATGAATTATATAATAATGAAAGTATTGATAATGTTTGTCAACAAATTCAAACCCTAGTTAAGGCAAAAGTAGAAGTTGGTTTAGTAGTTGGCGGTGGTAATATTTGACGTGGTGCTAAACAAGGAGAAAAGATTGGTTTAAAAAGAATTAATGCTGATTATATGGGAATGTTAGCGACTATTATGAATGCTTTGGTAATTGAATCAAAGTTAAAAGCGCTTAACGTAAAAGTTATTGTGCAAACATCATTAGAGATTAATCAAGTTGCTGAACCTTTTTATTACAAAAAAGCTATTAGTAGTTTTGAAAAAGGCTATGTTTGTATTTTTGCTGGTGGTACTGGTTCACCATACTTTACAACGGATACTGCAGCAGCACTTCGTGCTACTGAAATTAATGCGGATATATTATTAATGGCAAAAAATGGCGTTGATGGTGTTTATGATAAAGATCCAAACATTAACAAAAATGCTATTCGTTATTCACATTTATCATATCAAGATATTACTAATAAACAATTAAAAGTAATGGATTTAACTGCTTCAACAATGTGCATGGAAGCTAACTTGAAAATTATGGTATTTGATATTAAGGTTGAAAACAATATCATTAAAGCAGTACAAAATAAAGCAATTGCAACTATTATTAGCAATCAAAATTAACAAATTAAAGGAGAGAAGATAATATGAAACTATTAGATTTTATTTTATCTATTTTACAAAAAAGCAAAACACCAATCAGAATTTTATTTCCAGAAGGAGATAATGAAAAAGTACAGGCAATAGCTTTAAAAATTATTAATGATAATTCACCTGTTAAAAATTTTATTACACCGGTTTTATTATTTAATAATGATAAAGAAATTCCTAGTAATATTAAAAATTCTAATATTAAAACATTATCTATTGAAGAAAATCAAGTAACAAATTTTACTAATCAATTATATGAATTAAGAAAAGCAAAGGGTTTAACTTTAGAAGCAGCTAATAAATTGGTATTAAGTCGTAATTACTATGGAATGATGTTATTAAATAATAAAGAGGTTAATGGTTTTGTTGGTGGTATTACTTTTACTACTGCTGATATTTTACGTCCAGCTTTGCAAATTATTGGACCAAAAGCAGGTACTAAAACTGTTTCAAGTACATTTATTATGAATAAAAATGAAGAAATATTTTTATTTAGTGATGGTTCAATTAATTTAAATCCAACAGCTGAACAATTAGCAGATATTGCAAAATCTACAATTCACTTTGGTGAACTTTTAGAATTTAATCCAATTAAATTAGCAATGTTATCTTATTCTACTAATACTAGTGGTAGTGGTGAAAGTGTTGATAAAGTACGTAATGCTACTAACTTTGTTCAACAATTAAAATTAAAAAACGTGCAAGTAGCAGGACCAATTCAATTTGATGCTGCTTGAGATCAAGAAGTGCGAAATAAAAAATTCCCAGAATTAACAATTAAAAATCATTGTAATGCATTTATTTTCCCAACTTTAGATGCTGCTAATATTGGTTATAAAATTGCCCAAAGATTAGGTGATTATAAAGCTATTGGTCCTATTGTTTTGGGTTTAAATCAGCCAGTTAATGATCTTTCTCGTGGTGCTACTATTGATGACATTTATTACACAGCATTGATCACTGCTATTCAAACATTAATTAAGAATTAATAAGGAGATAAAACAAATATGTCAGAACAAAATAAAATTTTAGTTATTAATGCCGGAAGTAGTTCTATTAAATTTCAACTTTTTAATGCTATTAATAATGATAAACAACCTCATTTTACTATTCTTTGTAAAGGTTTAGTTGAAAGGATAGCTATTAAAAATAGTAATTTTATTATTGAAATTGCTAATGGTGATAACTTTATTAAACATGAAGTAACAAAAGATATTGCTGATCATGTTATAGGAGCGCAAACAGTAATTGATGCATTAATTGAGTATAAGGTCATTAATAATTTTGATGATATTAAACGAATTGGTCATCGTATGGTTCACGGTGGTCAAAAATTTAATAACTCAATTGTTATTGATGAGAAAGTCATTGCTGGTATCAAAGCATGTATTCCTTTAGCACCATTACATAATCCACCAGCTTTAAAAGGATTATCATCTTTCCAAAAATTAGTTCCACATGCTAAACATGTGGCAGTATTTGATACTTCATTTCATAGTACTATTCCTGAAGAAAAATATCTTTACTCAGTTCCATATGATTGATATAAAACATATGAGGTAAGAAGATATGGATTTCATGGTACTAGTTATCGTTATATTTTAGATAAATTAACTAATATTTTAAATAAACCAAAAGATAAGATTAATGCTATTATTTGTCATTTAGGTAATGGTGCTAGTATTTGTGCTATTAAAAATGGTAAAAGTTTTAATACTAGCATGGGATTAACACCGTTAGATGGTTTAATTATGGGTTCTAGAAGTGGTATCATTGACCCTTCTATTCATGGTTATATGTGTAATGTTAAAGCAGAAGCAACTATTGAAACTGTTACTAATGATTTAAATAAAAGTTCGGGTTTATTAGGAATTAGTGGACATTCTTCTGATTTACGTGATGTTCTTGCAAGTAGTAATGATAAAAACCATAAGTATCATTTACAATCACAATTAGCAATAAAAATGTTTGTGCAAAGAATTGCTAATTATATTGTTCAATATGGTAATGATTTAGATAGTAATATTGATGCATTAGTATTTACTGCAGGTATTGGTGAAAATTCTGCAATTATTCGTCAATTAGTTATTGAGGAAATTAAAGTGTTTACTTTAAAATTAGTAACTAATAAAAATAATGATAAGTATAATGATTACTTAGAAATTAGTGATAAACAATCAGAAGTTCCTATTTTTAAAATTAGAACAAATGAAGAATTAATGATTTGTCAAGATACATATAATTTATTAAAAAATATTTAAAAAATAAAAAAATATATTAAGGTTTTTTATTTTGATATATAATGTTTAAATTAAGTGAAAATACTTAATAATTATCAAATTTTAATTAAAAATAAATACTTTAAAGATTCAAGGAGAAAAAAGTATGGAATTTAAATACATTAAAGAAAAAAATAATCATAAAATTAGTGAGGAAAATCAATATAAAAATTTTGATAAAAATATGATAAATGAAATTAATAAATTAACTAAGAAGTCATCATCAAGTCGTAGTAGGGTTACTTGTCGTGATTGAAAAGAAGAAAGTAATAAAGATAATTATCATGATGGAAATTGACCAATTGCAATTTTAGGTTTTTAAAATGAATGGTATATTGTCTACCGAAAGAAAGAGTTGTAACTATTAAATAAAAAGTGATAAAATAATATATATTTGTATTTGTGATTACACAATAAAAGAAATTGAAAAAAAGTAATAAGTAAGAGAGGATTTTAGCATGGAAAGAAAACAAAAGATAGTTGTTATAGGTGTTAATCATGCCGGAACAACAGCACTAAAGGCAATTATGAGGTCTAATCCAAATAGTGAAGTAGTAGCATATGATCGTAATGATAATATTTCATTTTTAGGATGTGGAATTGCGCTTTGAGTTGGTAAAGAATTTACTGATCCAAAAGGATTATTTTATGCCACAATTGAAAAGTTAAGAGCATTAGGTGTTAAAATTAAAGAAAAACATGAAATGATTAAATATGATAGTAAAGCTAAAATTGTTACTATTAAAAATTTAGATACTAATGAAGTATTTACTGAAAGTTATGATAAGTTAGTATTAGGGATTGGTTCATGACCAATCTTAAATCCAGGTGGTAAAGAAATTCCCGGTTTAATTGCTCATAAAGATGGCGTAGTTGTTAAAGATACTTTAAATGGTGTTAAATTAACAAATGGCATTCATTTATCAAAACTATACCAACATGCTCAAGAAATTATTTCTGATTTGAGTAAACCAGAAGTAAAAAAAGTAGTAGTAATTGGTGCAGGTTATATTGGTATTGAATTAGTAGAAGCTTTTTATAAAGATAAAAAAGAAGTTACTTTAATTGATTTTGAAAATCGTATTATGCCTCGTTATTATGATGAAGAATTTACAAATGATGTTGAAGCAGATATGAAAAAAGTAGGAGTAAAATTACAATTAGGAGAAACTTTACAAGAATTTATTATTAAAGATGATAAAGTGAGTGAAGTAAAAACTAATAAAGGAACATATAAAGCTGATTTAGTAATTATGGCTGTTGGTTTCTTACCAAATACTGCTATCTTGAAAGATGAGAATGGTAAAGTTCAACTTAGCTTAGATCCCCGTGGTGCAATTGAAGTTAATGAATATTTTCAAACTTCAGATCCTAATGTTTATGCAATTGGTGATTGTATTAATATTCGTTCAAATGCTTGAAATAAAAATGTTAATATTGCCTTAGCAACTAATGCTGTACGTAGTGGTTTAATTGCTGGATTAAATGTTGCAAAAACAGATCCTAAAACAAGAATCGCCTTTCCTGGTGTTCAAGGAACAAATGCAATTGCTGTTTTTGGTTGAAAACTATGTGCTACTGGTTTATCAGAAGTTTCTGCAAAAGCAATTTTAGGATCTAATAATGTAGAAGCATATTTTTATCAAGATACAGTGTTTCCACCTTTTATGAGTGAAAATCATGAAGTAAAAATTAAAATTATATGAGAAAAGAGTTCTCGTCGTATTGTTGGAGCTGAAATTGGTTCAACTCATGATCATACAGAAACAATTGCAATGTTTTCATTAGCAATATTGAAAAAGGTTACTATTGATGAAATTCCATTAATTGATATGTATTTCTTACCACACTTTAATAAGCCTTATAACTTTGTTACTGCGGCAGCACTTTTAGCAACAGGAATTTTAACAAAAGAAGATGTTACATATCCAGATCCATATTTAAAAGGTAAGAAAAAAATAGATTGCCTTATCAAATTAATTTTGAGAGGAATAAAATATAATGGTTAGTAATGAAAAATATTTAAAACTTAGAGCAAGAATGACTTTACCAGTTAAAGAAAGTAAATATAAAATTGCTTGATGATTAAAAATTATTTTGATATTTACTTTTCCATTATGGATTATTCCTTTTTTAATTACTAATTTTTTTATTGGTTTGATGATGCGAAATGTTATGGAAAATTTTCAACGAATTGGACGAAGTACTAATCCAAATTTTGCTAAAATTGATCTCAATACTTTGAGTTTTTATAATCGAGATATGGAATTACAAAATGCTCTACAACTAATGATTGATGATAGTAATTGGGATATGATGGAAGCACAAGATATGACGATAACTACTTATGATAATCGCTTGTTATCAGCTTTTTTCATTAATAATCATCAATCTAATAAAAATCATAAATGAATAATTGCAACTCATGGTTGACAACAAAATCGCTATAGCATTTTATATTTAGTTAAACATTTTTATGAACAAGGATATAGTATTGTTACTTATGATACAAGAGGTCATGGTAGTAATAATATCCATGATGCAATTACTTTTGGTAATAAAGAAGCAGATGATTTATATGCTGTTATTTTAAGTCTTAATAATTATTTAGCAGAAACAGATTTTAAACAACCTCCTAATATTACTTTAATTGGTAATAGTATGGGTGCCAGTACTGTTTTGGAAACAATATCTCGATTTGATACTGGTAAATTTGGTGTTAAATGTGCAATTTCTGATTGTGGATTTGATAGTTTTAGTCATATTATTAAAATTATGGGTAAACAATACTTTAACCTTCATTGATTTTGATTTTATTATGGTGTTAAATTTTTCTTTAGGTTAAAAGATAAATTTAATATTAATAGTATTGATCCTATTAATAAATTAAAATATTGTTCTTCAATTCCTGTATTATTTATTCATGGTAATGATGATGAAACTGTACCAGCAACAATGGCACAAAAAATGTATGAAGAGAAAATAAATTATGAAGAAGAAACAATAAGTGAATTATTAATTATGCCATCTGCTAAACATATAAGAGCCGTCACTACCGATTATGATACATATTGCAAAACTACTTTAAAATTTGTTAATAAATGAACAAATTTTAAAACCGAAGATAAAGGAGATTAAATTAATAATGATTTATTATATTAATAATAGCAAAGACCCATATTTTAATTTAGCAGCCGAAGAATATTTGATTACTAATCCTTATATAACTGATGAAATCTTATTATTATGACAAAATAATAATACTATTGTTGTTGGTAGAAACCAAAATACAATTGAAGAAATTAATAATGAATATGTAAGAACAAAAAAAGTTAATGTTGTACGAAGATTATCTGGTGGTGGAGCTGTTTATCAAGATTTAGGAAATTTAAATTTTACTTTTATTCTTGATAAAAATAAAGATAATGCTCGTAATTATGCTCTTTTTACAAAACCAATAGTTAATGTTTTACAAAATCTAGGTTTAAATGCTCAATTTAGTGGTAAAAATGATATTTTAGTTGATGATAAAAAAATATCGGGTAATGCCCAATATACATATAAAAATCGAATTTTACATCATGGTACTATTCTTTTTAATGTTGATATGCAAATGTTACCAAAAGTATTAAAACCTGATTTGGATAAATTAAAATCAAAAGGTATTAAATCAGTACAAGCACGAGTAACAAATATTTTACCATTATTAAATCCACCAATAACAATTGAAGAATTTCAAAATTTAATTATTGAACAATTAAAAAGTACAAAAAATACAAAGATTATGGAATTTTCTGAAAAAATGATTGCTGATATTGAATCATTAGCAAATACTAAATATCGAACTTGAGATTGAGTTTATGGTAAATCTCCAGATTTTGATTTAAAACATAAAACACTTTTTCCTAGTAAAGGAACTATTCACGTTTGAATGAATGTTAAGGCAGGAATTATTGAAAATATTAAAATATATGGTGATTTCCTAGGCTCAGCAGGTACTACTAGTTTAGAAAAAAAACTAGAAAAACAAAAATATAATGTAGCAACTATTACTAATATCATTGAAAATGCTAATATTAACGAAATTTTTGGTGAAAATTTTCTTGCTGAAGAAATCATAAAAAGTATCATAAAATAATGAATAAAATTCTTATTTATGATATCCTTACTTTTATAACTAATATTAAAGAGGAAATATGAAGAAATATTTATGGATTTTATTTATAATGTTTATTTTTATAACACCAATTAGCAATGTTATTACATTTTTAGTAAATAATAGTTTTGATCAAACAAATAGTATAAATGATATTCTTTATCCAACACGTGGTTGACCAAAAAAAGATAGAAATCAATTAAATGTTTGACAATTTTTATATCAAGATGCTATTGATAAAGTAGGTAAACCTGGCTATGATGAAATTGGTATACCAACAGCAGATATTAATGATTATATTAATAATAAAATTATTCATTCACAATCAATGCAAATATACATGGCCTTAACATTGCGAACATATTTTATTGAGTTTACTATTAATAAAATTAATGATCCAAGTAGTAATTATATTAATGCAAATGAATATTTAAACTTATGAGTTATGAAGTATTTTGAAGCTGGTTTTTATTTTCAATGAGTAAAAATTTGAATTCAAGATTTAGGTAGAACAATTGAAAAATCAATTGATATTGATTTTTATACTTTTGATAAATATGTGGAACGAAATAACAAAGGTGAATATATGTGAAATAAACCACCCAGTGACAATACAGTAAAGCCACTATTAATTTTGGATTCTGATATGAAAAAAATGTTTAATCAATTATATGAAGAAATTTTAAATAATAATTTACAAGGAAAATAAAAATGATTATTCTAGAAAATATAAGTAAAAATTATGGTAAAAATCAGGTTTTAAAAAATATTAATTTAGAGATACCTGCTTCACAATCGCTTGCTATTTTAGGTGCTAATGGTTCTGGCAAAACTACTTTGGTTGAAATTATTTCACAAGTTTTAAAATCAACATCAGGTAAAGTATTATTTCTTGATGATGTTGGTAAAAAGGTTAGTCGGAAAATTGGTGTTCAATTTCAAGAAGGTTATTGACCAGTTGGTACACGAATTATTGATTTAATTAAATTTTATAAAAATAAAAAATATATTAAAAGTGAAGAAGGCAAAGGATTAATTGATGTTTTTGAGTTAAATGATATTTTGAAAAAAGAAATTTCTTTACTTTCGGGTGGTCAAAGACAAAGATTTAATTGTTTTTTATCAATTTTAAATGATCCTGAAATTTTAATTTTAGATGAGTTAGTTACTGGTTTAGATTTAAAAATGCAAATTAAACTTGTTAATTTTATTAAGTCATGAAAAGAAATTAAAAAAATTAATTTATTAATTGTTTCACACACACCAGAAGAAGTTGAATTACTTTGTGATCGGGTAGTAATTTTAAAAAATGGTGAAATTTATCAAGACCAAAGTATTGATGCAATTATAAAAAAATATGGTAGTTTACGTAAAATGATGGTGGAGTATTATCAAAATGAAGTTAATGGTAACTAAAGAATTATTCAAACAAAGTACTGTTTCTAAATTTTCAAGACTTTTTTCTTTAATTTCAAAAGTAATTTTTGGAAATCCTAGAACTTATATTTTTGTATTTTTATTAGGTTTTTTAATTTCTGCATTATCATCGTGATTATGAAATAATTATAGTTATTATCAAATTTTACCCCCCATTTTGTTAAATTTTTTATCAATATCAGTTTTTATTTCATCTTTTTATTTAGGAATATTTATGATTGAATGGCGAAAGAAAAACTTTTTAAAAAGAATAAAAATAATTGGTATTAATGAATATTATATTATTTTAACAATTTTTTTATCAAATTTAATAATGGTATCATTATCAGTAAGTATTAATATTATTTGTTATAATATTTATTCTTTAATTTCAATATTTAATTTTCATCTAAATTTACTTTCTAATATTAGATGATTTATTTGAATTTTCTATATATTTGTTATGATATTATTAACATTTTTTTTAACAGTTGCTAACATATTTATTACAACATTTTTTTCTAAGTTTAATTTATCATTTGTAATGCTTGCTATTTTTACCATATTTTTCATTATTTTTTCGGATGTTTTAATTCAACCAACAGTAACTAACAATAATTTAATATTTATTGTTATTGGTTATTTGTGTCCAACTAAATATTTTATTTGGTTTAATATGTTGATTACTTCATATCAATTTTTAGATTCACTAGGAATAAGTCAAATTATTCAAAATTATAATGAAATATCATTTGTTGTTTTTACTAGTATTTGGCAAACATTAATTGGAATCTTGATATTTACTATGTTGTTTTCTTATTTATCAAAAAGATTTTTTAATTGAGGAATGAAAGGATAAAAATTGATGAAAAAAATATTATTACTTTTTAGTGTTTTTAGTTTAATTTCTGCTCCTGCTAGTTTAGTAGTTGCTTGTAATATTGGTAGTTTAGATGGTAGTGATTATTTAAATGGTTTACCAAATTTTGACTGAACAAATTCAGATTATGGAGATGGTATTAATTTTGATAATACTAACTCGCAAAATGTTATTAATAATATTGGTAATATTAATGATTTGGGAAATGTTAAACCAAGCAATACTGGTCATTATTTAAATTATTCAAAATTTAATACTGGTTTTCAATGAACACAAAACTGGAATGGCAACCCTTTTTAGGACTATTTTTTGGTAGACATTTTTTCATGATATTTAACTGGAGTTAGGTAGTTTAAAGTGCTGTGGATTCGTATGTTGTTGTATCAATTGATATAATCAAATAATTCTAATTTTAATTGGATTAATGATGTAAAATTTTTATCATTAATAAATTCAGTTTTGAAAGTTTTGAAAGTTGCTTCAGCAACAGCATTATCATAAGGACAACCTTTTTTGCTTAAAGAACGGGTAATATTGAATGCTAATAAAAGTTTATCAATAGTTTTATTATTGAATTCATTACCGCGATCACTATGAAATATTTGAATATCTTTTAAATAGCGATTTGATTGCATAAATGCTTGATATACTAATGATGCATCTTTTTTAGTACCTACACACTATGTCCAATAATTTCGCGGTTAAATAGGTCGATTAATAAGCAAATATAGTTTCACTTACCATTAACTTGAACATAAGTTAAATCACTAACAATAACTTCATTTTTAAGCCTATTATTAAAGTTTCTATTCACAAGATTGCTTATTTGGCTATCATTGACTTTGTTATGATGATTTTTAAATGATAATTTAGTGTATTTTGATATTAAATTATGCTGATTCATAATTTCTTTAATTTTTTTGCGTGATAAATAAATTTCTTTATTTTCTAGACTGACTTTTAATCTTCTTGTTCCATAAACTTCTTTATTTTGTTTAAAAGCACTAATAACAGCTTCATCATACATATTATTTTTGATTTTATCTTCTTTTTTCTTTAAATTAAAATAATATGTTGATTTAGAAAGTTTTAAAAAACGACAAATTGGACGAATTTTATATTTAGATTTATTATTTGTAATAATCTCTACTTTCTGCCTATTATTAGTGCTGCTTGCTTTAAAATATCATTCTCCATTCTTAATTGTTTTAATTCTTTATTTGCTTGAATTAATTGTTTTTCTAAATCCGAAAGATTATCTTTAGTTTTAAAACTGCCTGAATTTGTAAATTGCTTAATTCATTTATAAGTAGCTGCTCTTGTAACGTTGTATTCTTTAGCAAGGCAAGATACTGATTTGCCATTTTGATATAAAGATACTATTTGTTTTTTAAATTCATCATTATATGAGTTAATATTGGCCATAATTATATTTCCTTTCTTTTAACTAATTTGTTCACTTGTCTACGTAATTAGTGTCCAATAAAGTGTAACCCATCCACCCTTTTTAGGACTATTTTTTGGTAGACATTTTTTCATGATATTTAACTGGAGTTAGGTAGTTTAAAGTGCTGTGGATTCGTATGTTGTTGTATCAATTGATATAATCAAATAATTCTAATTTTAATTGGATTAATGATGTAAAATTTTTATCATTAATAAATTCAGTTTTGAAAGTTTTGAAAGTTGCTTCAGCAACAGCATTATCATAAGGACAACCTTTTTTGCTTAAAGAACGGGTAATATTGAATGCTAATAAAAGTTTATCAATAGTTTTATTATTGAATTCATTACCGCGATCACTATGAAATATTTGAATATCTTTTAAACAGCGATTTGATTGCATAAATGCTTGATATACTAATGATGCATCTTTTTTAGTACACCTACACTATGTCCAATAATTTCGCGGTTAAATAGGTCGATTAATAAGCAAATATAGTTTCACTTACCATTAACTTGAACATAAGTTAAATCACTAACAATAACTTCATTTTTAAGCCTATTATTAAAGTTTCTATTCACAAGATTGCTTATTTGGCTATCATTGACTTTGTTATGATGATTTTTAAATGATAATTTAGTGTATTTTGATATTAAATTATGCTGATTCATAATTTCTTTAATTTTTTTTGCGTGATAAATAAATTTCTTTATTTTCTAGACTGACTTTTAATCTTCTTGTTCCATAAACTTCTTTATTTTGTTTAAAAGCACTAATAACAGCTTCATCATACATATTATTTTTGATTTTATCTTCTTTTTTCTTTAAATTAAAATAATATGTTGATTTAGAAAGTTTTAAAAAACGACAAATTGGACGAATTTTATATTTAGATTTATTATTTGTAATAATCTCTACTTTCTGCCTATTATTAGTGCTGCTTGCTTTAAAATATCATTCTCCATTCTTAATTGTTTTAATTCTTTATTTGCTTGAATTAATTGTTTTTCTAAATCCGAAAGATTATCTTTAGTTTTAAAACTGCCTGAATTTGTAAATTGCTTAATTCATTTATAAGTAGCTGCTCTTGTAACGTTGTATTCTTTAGCAAGGCAAGATACTGATTTGCCATTTTGATATAAAGATACTATTTGTTTTTTAAATTCATCATTATATGAGTTAATATTGGCCATAATTATATTTCCTTTCTTTTAACTAATTTGTTCACTTGTCTACGTAATTAGTGTCCAATAAAGTGTAACCCATCCACATAAAACAAAATTTGGCAATACTGCTTTAACAAAGGCCGCTAAAAATGGCCATTTAAATGTAGTTGATTTATTAATAGCCAATGGTGCTGATATTAATCAAATAAATTTACGTGGTGAAACTGCTTTAATAAGAGCACAAAAACAAAAACATACAAAAGTAGAAAAAATTTTAACAAAACAATGTTCTTTAGAATCTAATAAAAATGAAATCAATGCAACTAATTATAATAATAAACCATCAATAAAGGTTACTGTTCTTTTAAAACAAAAGAACAGTAACCTTGTTAAATGTTTAATCTTATCTATTATAAAACTTTTTATTATTTATGCCATATTTTTAATATTATTAATTAATTGATAATTAATAGGATTATTAAAATTATTATCTTCGTGCACACATTTTCCAACGTGAATATCATTAATACCATTTTTTAATAAAACATTAACATTTTCTAAATTAACTCCACCACCAGCAAGAATTTTTATTGGTAAATTTAATTTCTTTAATTCTTTAAATTTATTAATATTATTTACAATATTATCTTGACCACCAGAAGTTAAAACTGTAGTAACACCTAATTTTACTAACTGTTCTAAAGCTTGTTTTTTATTAAAAATTTCATCAAAAGCACGATGAAAAGTTATTTTTAAAGGCTTTGCTAATTTAATAATTTCACTCATTCTTTCAACATCAATATTATTATCTTTAGTTAAAATACCACAAACAATACCTGATGCATGAGTTGTTTTAATAAATTCAATATCTCTTTTAAAGATTTTAAAATCATTATCAGTAATATTAAAACCATTATTATTATTTCTAACCATAACCATTACTGGTTTCAATGAAATTTTACATGCTTCAGCAATCAATTCATAATTTGGAGTATAACCACCAAATTCCATAGCAGTACAAAGTTCAACTTGATTAGCTAAAGAATTATTAATTTTTTCTATATCTTTTAAAGATGTAGCTATTACTTCTAAAAACATAAAATATCTCTCCCCATCTTATTTTTTTGATAAATAAGTTTTCAATAAACTAACTTTATCTAATTTCTCTCAAGGTAATTGTAAATCATTTCTACCAAAATGACCATAAGTTGATAATTGTTGATAATTTTGTTTAAATAACTCTAATTTATCAATCATAGCACTAGCAGAACAATCAAAGACTTGATAAATTATTTCTGTTAATTTTGCCTCTGTTAAACCGGAAATAATAGTTTGATGAGTATTAACAAATATTGCAATTGGTTCAGGAGTTCCAATTGCATAAGCTAATTGTACTTCACAAATCTTTGCTAAGTTAGCAGCAACAATATTTTTAGCAATATACCTAGCATAATAAGCACCCGTTCTATCAACTTTAGTGGGATCTTTTCCTGAAAAAGCTCCCCCGCCATGACAAGCAGCTCCACCATAAGTATCAACCATTAATTTTCTTCCTGTTAAACCAGTATCACCAGCAGGTCCACCAATTACAAATTTACCAGTTGGATTAATTAAATATTTAAAATCAAAATTTAAATGATATTTATTAACAATATATTGCATAATTTCTTTATGAATAAATGTTTTAAATTGTTTTTCATCATAATTTGCTTGATGTTGAATGCTCATTAAAATAGTATGTATTTTTAAATTTTTAGGGTCTTCTTGATCAATAGTAACTTGCGCTTTCATATCAAGAAGTGCATACTTAAATTTTTTTTCCTTTCGTAATTTTGTAGCTCGTTTAATTAATTCATGTGCTAAAACAATTGCTAATGGCATATATTCTGATGTTTGCTGACATGCATAACCAAACATTATTCCTTGATCACCAGCACCAATTTGATGATTTTTTAATTCAACACCTTGTAAAATATCAGGTGATTGTTCATGAATTAACACTTTAATTTCACAAGTAAAACCATTAAATCCAATTTCATCATTTATATAACCAATTTCAGTAATAACTTTTCGCGCAATTGCTTGATAATCAACTTGAGCATGACTATGAACTTCACCACCAATTAAAACAAAATTTGTAGTAATAAAAACCTCACATGCTACTTTGGCATGTGGATCTTGTTTTAAAAAAGCATCTAAAATTGCATCAGCAATTTGATCGCAAATCTTATCAGGATGACCAGGAGCAACAGACTCACTAGTAAAAAGAGGATGGGTAATATTAGGTATTAATTTCATATTTTTTAACCTTTCTCAAGTAAAATTTTTTTTGTAATTCATGGCATAATTTCATTATCAAATATATCTTTAATATTAGGTTCATTAATTAAAGCATGTTTACCATCAAAAATAAAAACATAACTATGATGTTTCTTCCAATATTTTTTATTAATTTTAAGTTGATGAAAATCACTAAATACATCATCAGCACTTTGCAAGATTAACGTTGGAAGTTTTGAATTACTAATTTCCATTATACTTTTTTTATTAATTTTTTTAAATTGTAGTAAAAAACGTAATGATCAATTTTGACGATTACTATATCTTTGATTTATATTAGTAATATGAGCATTATTACTAGAAATATCTTGATTTTCAACATAGATTGGCATTTGAATATTAGAATTAAAAATAAAAGCAAAACAAAAACAAATAATAAAACTTAATGAAAATTGATAAAGATTTTTTTTAGTTACTAAATTACTAGTAATTAATGCTGATACTTGTGAATTATTTTTAACAGCATGACTAGCAATAGCTGCGCCTAATGATTCACCAAAAATAATAATTTTTTGATTAGGATATTTAGATTTTACTGCACTTATTATATCTTTTAAATCATTAATATCAGTACCTAATGATTTAAATTTTCAATCTTGTCCATTTTTACCATTACCTCTTCGATCATAAGTAATTAAAGATAGTTGTGATTTTTTACAAAAAGAACTTAATAATTTAAAATCATCTTTTTGACCTTGCAAGCCATGAGCACCAATAATAATGACTGTACTTTTATCAACCATTTGTTTAAATAATTTTACTTCATAACCATCACGTAAAATAATTACCTTTTCTCGTATTTCAGCAGCTTGTTGTACATGAACATTATCTTTAATTTTTGCCATTAATAAAATTCTTAAAATTATTAAAATAATTAATATACTAATCCCAATTAAAATCGAATATAAACCATTTTTATCAGTAAAAAAATTAGCATTGTTTCATATCATGTTAAAGTTAGTCCCTTCCTATATTTGTAATTATTCGTAAATTTTAAAATTAGGTGCTTGTGGATGAATAAAAATACGTTCAATTTTTTGTGCTTTATTTGTCTCATCATTAATAGTTAATAAAACAGCTGAAAATTGACCTTCACCATCAGCTGGACTAAATTTTGCCGGCATACTTTTTTTATCACGAATAATAACTTCTTCAGCTTTAGCACCAATAATAGAATAAAACGGACCTGTCATTCCAACATCACTAATAAAAGCAGTACCTTTTGGTAATAAACGATTATCTGCTGTTTGAACATGAGTATGAGTTCCTACCACACAAGTAACTTGACCATCAAAATTTCAAGCAAAAGATAACTTTTCCGCTGTTGCTTCAGCATGAAAATCAATAATATGAATGTCACTTTTTTCTTCACTATTTTGTTTATCAATCGTAATAAGTTGTTCAAGAGCAAAATAAGGATTATCAGATTTATCCATGAAAGTACGACCAATTAAGTTTGTTACACGTACTTTTTTATTACCAACTTTAACTAAAATTGTACCATTACCTGGATGATAAGGATTATAATTTAAAGGACGCAATAAATCGGGAGTTGTATTAATATACTTAGCAACATCAGGATGACCAAAAATATGATTACCGGTAGTAATAATATCAATACCAGCATTTTTTAATTCATCATAGTGTTTTTTACATAATGATTTACCATGAGTAGTATTTTCACCATTCGCAACTACTAAATCAATCTTAAATTGATTTTCATATTCCTTTTTTATTTTAGGAATTCAATATTTAACCATTTGTCTACCAACAATACTGTAAATATCACCAATTATTAAAATCTTCATTAATTTCCACTTGCTTTATTCTATTTTATCAATTTCTTGTAAAACTTTAATAAAATTATACTTTTCTGTATATTTTTCATATATTACTTGTCGTTGTTTATATTTTTCATAAAGATGCAACTTACTTTCATATTTATTTAATAAAATAATAACTTTTTGTAGACTATCATGAACAGCCGTTCGTGATACTTTTTGTAAATCAGCGATTTCTTGTAAAGATAAATTCTCAATAAAGTAATTTGTAAAATATTGTTTTTGTTTTGCTGTTAATAATGTATTATAAAAAGCAAATAAACTATAATATAAAACTTGTTTTTCTAAACTATTCATTTTCATACTCCACAAACAAATTACTTGTTAAACTAAAAATATACTTATCTAAATCAAACTCTTCCAAGTCATTAATACCTTCACCAAAACCCATTAATTTAACAGGAATATCTAATTCTTCCTTAATAGCAAGAATAATGCCACCTTTAGCAGTGCCATCCATTTTTGTTAAAATAATGCCAGTCAAAGAAACAATTTTCATAAATTCTTGCGCTTGATTAATACCATTTTGTCCAGTTGTACCATCAATTACAAACAATGTTTCATTAGCTTCATGTCCTAATTTCTGAGTAATAATTTTATTAATCTTTTTTAACTCCTGCATCAAATTAACTTTATTTTCTAATCTCCCTGCTGTATCAACAATAATAACATCACAACCTTCAGATTTAGCTGCTTCAATTCCAGCATAAACAACACTAGCTGGATCTTGCTTTGGTGTTCCTAAATAACAAGGAATACCAATTCTTTCTGCTCAAATTTGCAATTGTTCAACTGCACCAGCACGAAAAGTATCAGCAGCAACTAGAATTGGTTTTTTACCTTGTGTTTTTAATTTAGCTGCTAATTTAGCTGCTGATGTTGTCTTACCATTACCATTAACACCAACAACTAAAAATAACGAAATATTATTACTACTAAAATTTAATCTTGTAGAAACCAACTGACCATCAGTATAAATAACAAACATTTTATCAATAATAATATCATTAATATCTTTTGGTTTTGTTAATTTTTGGATTTTAGCTTCATGACGAATTTCATCAGTAATAGTTTCTGCCATTTTGTATCCAACATCTGCTAAAATTAATACTTCAGTTAATTCTTCAAAATATTGTTCATCAAGTTGATGATAACGCGCTGCTAATGCTTTAATTTTAGATGCAAATAATGTTCTTGACTTTTTAAGGCCCTGATCATATTTAGTTGTCTTTTGACCAAATAATTTTGTCTTTAAATTTTTAAAAAATGCCATATTTTCACCTACATTGTTTATTATACCAATAAATAACTAGTTATTTATGACATTAATACTTTAATTTTATTAAAATATTAATAGTACGATTTAAAAGTTTTATTTAATAAGTAATTTATTATATTTTAATTTAATAATAAATCCAAAAAATATCAATCATTTTTTCTTGATTTTAGCTAAAAATAAAAGATTGCTTTTGCAATCTTTTAACTTGTTTTATTAAATACATGATGAATTTGATGGGTTATATCCACTTGTTGAAGGTTGATTTTGTAAATCCATTGCATTTATTTTTTTAGTTTTATTAAAATTTAATCGGTTTATTTTTTCTTTAAATACATGTTTCTCATTATTAACAATTTCTTTTTCTAATAATAAATTTTTAAGTTGATCAGTCTTAATTAAAATATCCTTATTTATATCTTTGTTCTTATTAACACAACCAAAAGTAAAAATAATAATAATATAATTTAATAGTGAATTTATTTTTTTCTGTTCAAAATGTGCAATATCTCTTTCAATATTGGTAATTTCTCTTTCAATATTAGTAATTCTTTTAGTTATATTTAATAAGATTTGTTGATTTTGTTTTATTCTTAATTTTTTCATTTTTTTTAAAAAAAATTTAGAAACTTTCTTATCTTTTGAAAAATCTTTGGCAAAAGATAAACTATCATTACCCATTTTATCTTTCTCAATAAAATTAGCACCTTTATCAATTAATAAATTAATAAATTTTAAATCAGCATTACCCATTATAGCATAATGTAAAGGAGTATTATCTCTATTATTTTTGGCATTTATATTAACGCCATATTTAATTAATAGATCTGCAGCTTCTAAAAAATTATGAAAACATGCATAATGTAAAGGAGTATTACCAGAATTATCTTTTTCATTTATATTTAAATTATTTATTTTATTAGTAAGAAAATAAATAACTTCCTTATTATTACCATTTTGTAAAAAGTAAATAAAAAGTTTTTGATCAAAAACTTTTCTTAAGTTTTCATCCGTTAATATTCTTTTTGCTTCATTCAATTCTTGCATTTTAAGTTTTGATTGAGGATTATTATTTTTATCTGGGTGAGTTTTTAGAGCAGTCTGTTTGAATTTTTTTTTAATTTCTGCTACTGATGCTGTTGGTAATACATTTAATATATCATAATAATTAGAAATTAATGATTCATCTTTCAAAATTCTTTTTTTCTCCTTTCAAAATAAAAAACCCATTTACTTTAAAATAAAGTAATGAGTTAAAAACTATATTTAGTTTTCAAATAAAGTATACATATTTGACTATTAATTTGGTAAATTTAAATATTTAAATTTACCAAACATTCTTTAGTGAACTTTATTTTATTCATCAGATTTTAATAATTCAATTAAATTCATTTTATTTAATTCATGATTATTGATAATAAATGTTGATATATATATACCACCAATTATGGTAAAACTTACTGGTAATATTCATCATGTTATTGTAAATGGTAAAGCCACACCAACAAAACTAGTAAGAATAGAAATTAAACCATAAATTGCAAGGAAACCTAGGGCAAATCCTACAATATAACCAAGTAATGCTCAAGGTGTAAAAATACCTAAAGTAAAAGAATTAATTTCTCAATTAGTATATCCTTCTGCTTTCATATGAGCCATAAAACGACGAAATTGATCGGTAAATAAATCAGTAATCATAATAACAATTAATATTGAACAAATAATCGTTGTCACAATAAATAAAGCACTAGCACTGAAAGCAATATCTGACATTTTAGTAAGCATTGCTTGTTGTTTTGATAATAAATAATTTTTTTTGACCATTGGTATATTTTGATTACCACTTAAACTAGTGGTTGCATAAATAGTATAATCATCTAAATTTGATTTAAAACTCATTCTTCCAATTAAATCAAAAACATTAGCATTAGCACTTAACTTACCATTAAATCATTGAAATACATCCGTTCCTGAATAATAAGGATTATCATCAATATAACTATAACCCATAATTTCATTAGCTCATTTTTGATCAACATAGGCTTTAGGAGTATCATAAGAATCTTGAATTCCCACAACTTGATATGTATGAAGTGGATTATCATTACCCGTAATATTTTTTCATCATGTTGGCATATTATTTTTAATATCTGCTTGTAAACTATCAGCATTAATATTATTTTCTTTAGTTAAAATATTATTATTAACCATTCCCATAAATCATTCTGCTGGACGGTTTAATAAAATACTTAATGGATCTTTAGGATCAAATCCATTATATGGCTTTACCAAATCATATGAAAAAGGTCTAATTCATTCACCTGTTGAATCGGAAATACGTGATAAATCAAAATCAATAGTTTTAGCATTATCAGCTGTTGGAATTTTACCCTTTATAGCATGATGATCAATATCAGAAGGCAATTTTAATCAAATATCATTAACATTATTTCAAGTACTAGGTTCATTATTTATAATTGGTTGTCCTTTTTCATCATACATACCATTATACCTAGTGCCGTGGATATCACTATATTCTTTACTATTATCAGATAATTTTATTTTTTGATCACCACGATAATTTCATTTTGTTCCACTTTTTGATCAAATGCCACCATTTGTAGTATAAGAATCTGTTGGTGGTGTTTCACCGTAATATCAATTTTCTTTTGGTAAAGGAATACTTTTACCATCAATATTTTTATAACATAGAGTATTAACTTGTGGTACACCACTAAATTGTGAACCAACATCTAATCCAAATTTAGATTGAAAAGCACGATTGATAACCATTGGAATAGCATTAGCATTAGCATTATATTTTAAAGCTTTAACTTCATCATTTTTTAATACCAACATCGCAGTATTGGGATTAATACCAATAACATCCATTAGTTCTTTTTTAGCAATTTTTGTACTTTCATCAACACCAACTTTAAACTGTGTTACTAATTCTTCATCTGGTCCATTAATATCACCATTATTAGTAGTTTTTGGATTAAAAGCAATAGTATTATGACCAATACTAAAATAATCATAAGGATCTTCTTTAATATTAGTTCTTGGCAAACTATCAATACTCTGACGAACAAAGCCTGGTAATACTTGCTTTAAAATTTCTTTAATTGCCTCTGGACCAGGTGGCACTCCAGGATTGGGAACTTGCAAAATATTAGGTAATTGGCCACTTGCAAAATTAACAATATTATATGAAAATATTTTTGATGGTGTATTATCTTCTTTACTTAAATCAGTTATTAACTGATTACTAAAATCTTTGCCACCTAATCAACTATATGATCAAACTAAATCATTAAGATCTAATGTCCCTGTTGATTGTTCTTGATAATAAGAGGACATTTTTTTTATAAACTCTGCTCTTTCAGATTCAGGAAAAGATGAATCAAAAGTAAAAATATCAGCAAAATTATTAGTTAATTTTTCTTTTTTAAACAATAATGGATTATATCATCCAACACGTGCCTTTTTCTCATCATAAACAATTTTATCTTCAGGTCAAGGCATAGCACCATAAGTTGGATAATATTTCTCACCGCTTGGTCGATTAAAAAAATCTCATGAATATAATCCATATTTACTCATTGGCATATTCGGCATTGGTGTTTGATACTCATAATAATTTTTATATTTTTGAGTTTTGAAATAATTAACTTTTAAACTATTAATAGTGGCAGGAACTAGTGTTGTTGCTACAATTGAAAGTGAAGCTAAAGTAATAACTCCTGAAGTAACTAAAATTTTTTTTCAACTAGTTTTTGATAACGATAATAAAAAGCGAAGACGAAAATTATTTTGTAAAAACTTGCTAGTTCTACTTTTAGGAACACCTAAAGCTAAATCACTATCTTTTTTAATTAAAAATAAAGGATCACGTTTTAAAAGACGAAAGGCAGTTAATAAAGTAACAATTGAAATAAAACCAATAATTAAAACAATTGAAATAAATAATGGAACAACATCAAAGTTAAAAACATTATATGGTAAAACAAATAAAGTATTAAAAATCTCAGTTAAATATACCTGAATTACAAGACCAACAATTCAGCCAATTGGAATTGCAATTAATAGTGTTAATAATGGATATGCCAAATAAGAAATCGTAATTTGTCATGTTTTATAACCTATTGATTTTAAAATACCCATTGAAACTTGTCCATGTTGGATTGCTTTTTTAACAATTAAAGTAGTAATAAAAATAACAACCGTTAGTAAAAATAATACTCCTGCTATTGCTGCAAATAAAAATCCAATTATTGCTGAATTAAATATCTTTTCTTTACTATTATAAAGCGAAAACTGACTATTACTACTTGTAACTACAGGATTTGGATTAATAAGGTATGTAGAAGACGATTGTGGTATTGGAACTGTATTACCATATTTCTCAACTAAATACTTATTATAATCATATTGATTTAAATCACTAACACCATTATCACTAAATATTGTTTTTTGAAAAAAATCATTAAATAAATCAACATCAAATTCATGAATACTATTTTTAGGAACATTATTTCATTTTGTAAAATACATTAAAGTATTATCAGTTTTATCTGCTGTCTTATATCAATTTCCATCATTTCATGCTGAAGGTATAACATAAGCAATAAATTCAGTTCTTGTATTGGGAATTGGATCTAAGTCACTAATCGTTGGATAAATATCATAAGCATCACCACCAATACCACTAACAATAAAGTCAGTACCATTAATATTAATATGATCGCCTGGTTTATACGCTTTATTACTTTTATTTTTTCTTGCATATTGTGGCGTAATAACTATTTCATTTTTACTTGTTGGTGCAACACCTTCAAATACTTTTAGATTAGTATGATTTAAAGCATTAGGTAAACCAATATCAATAATTTTAGTATTAATTTGAGTATTATTAATTACTCCAGCACTGGCAGTAAATTGATTACGAACATATAAATCACGCATTTGTAATGCTGCAACCGCACGAATTAAATATGAAGAAAAAGCGTCTCTTTCAGTGCCATCACTAATCATATTATAGTTAAAAGGTGAATGATAACCAATAGAAGTATTAGTAAAATTAGTATAAATGTTACTATCTGATTCTGTTGCAGAAAAATTACGATAAATTCTCATTCATTGACCATTCATACCATAATCATTATCTAATCTTGGATCAGGTTCAGTTTCCTTAACTACTTTAATAAAAAGTTCATTTCTTTCTGTTTGATCTTGTAAATTAACACTATAAGGAATAGTAGCATCATTAGAAGAAGATCTAAAATTTATTTTATTTTCTAAAATTCAAGTGGTAACTTTATCATTATCAGTCTCCTTTAATATCGGATCTGTTGAATGTTTTGTAATCCATTCCTTAATAAAAGTATTAATAGATTGAAGAATATTGGGTGCTGTTTTTTTTAAAAAAACATCACGATATAAATCATCTGCTGCTGTTTTAAAATGGTTTTTTAAATTCTCATTAGCAGCATTTTTTGACTTTAATAATAATTGACCATAGATGCTTGCTTTAACATTATTATTATTCAAATTAAAAATTAAAGGATTATCTGGGTTTGTTCATCTTATATCATTAAACCCAGTAATATTACCTATATTATCACGAGTATAATCAATAGTTAAGTTATCTTTAGTGATTGGTAGGATTTCTTGATCTGTCCCTATTTTTGTATCATCAAAATAAAGAACTTTAATACTTTTACTATTAGTTCCATCTTGAACATAAAATCGACCTAACTTTAAACTAAAAGCTTGATTAGCAATTTGTTTAATACCTTGCGACACTGGTGAATAAGGTAAAACAGCATCAAACTTAAGATCATTTAATCCTAATTGATTGCTTCCTTCAATCATTCTAACGTACGAAATTCAAGTTCCAGTAACCAACGAAGTTGCAAAAGCAGTAAGTAATAATAAAATAACTAATTGTAATTTACTTTTTCATGTAGCAACTAAAGTCTGCTTTAATAGTAACGCATTCTTAAATAAACTTTTTTTTGTTTTTTTATTAGTAGACACCATTTTTTTATTATTCGCTTTTTCGCGTTTATTTAACCTTGCCATTACAGTTCTCCCTAATTCCTGAAATTAAAATTTTACATTTAATTTTAATTATTAAGTTCACATATGGATTAATAATATCACACTTATACAAAATTAATATATAGGATAATTTTAAAATAAATAATAGATAGTTTTTATAATGTTTAATTTTTCTCTGTTTGATATATTACCATATTTAAATTGTTTATTTAAATAAATTTTAAAATTAAAATAACTAATGATACAATTTGTAAGAAATGAATTTAATTATTTTCAGAGTTAAATGTATTAAATTTTAGTAAAATAAAATTGACAAAAATAACACTTTATTTAAGGAGAACTGCTATGAAAAAAGTATTTACCAAGTTAGGAATTATCTTAATAGCAAGTGCCACTATTTTACCTCTATCAGCTTGTACCTTTAATTTTTATGTTAACCGTGTAACTAATAGTATCGCTAAAAGTTTTGCTGACCAAACTTCTGCTTTAATTAAAAGTATGGTTATGTCAAAAGAGTTAGGTGCTGATACTAGTAGTACTAATGATGATATTATGGGAAAAATTAAAAATAATAGTATTAATAATTTAACTAAAAATACTAGTTTAGATAATTGAGGTGATTTACAAACACGTTGAGGGGAAAATGGAAAAATTGATGTAAATAATTTTGATCGTGATAATTTTTTTAAAGCTTCTGGAACAGGTGAATTAACTAAAACCATCAATAGTAAAAAACAAGTTAATGATGTTTTTTCATCACTTGATTATATTAGAACTATATCAATTATGGCTAACCCACAATTAGAAAATATAGTTGTAGGTGCTGGTATGGACCCCATTTCTAGTTTTTTAAAATCATTACAAGGTGACTTAAGCACTTTACCAGCTGGATTACAATTAGTTGCTAATTTAATTAATAACTATGGTCCTAATTTTTTAAATCCGCTAACTAGAATATTTGGTAATTTAGTCAATGGCAGTTGATCTGATCAACAAACTTCTACACCCACTGATGAAGAAACATTAATTAAATTTATGAATAATTGAAAAGATGATAGTGGTCAACCTTATAGCGCTTGAAATAATGGAGAAAGATGAAAAATAAGTCCAACTTTAGGTAAACTTCCTGATCACAAAGTAAGTGTTTGAAAGTCAAAACAAGATTATGATTTATATCATGGTGGCACTTTAATTAATTACTTGTTTTGAAAAATGAGTGAAGACAATAAAATTTTTGGTAAAGATGGTAAAAGTCCACGATATTTAGGTGGCGTTCTTTCAGAACATATAACACTTGATGGAAGTTTACTGGATAGAGGTAACATAAAAGTTCATTTTGATGATAAAGGTTTTTTTGCTGATATAGAAGGATACCTTCCCTATCTTTTAACTAACCCACTTTATATCTTAACAATTATTGAAGCAATTATTCCTGTTATTAAAAAATGAATATTAGATATGCCAGATATTACTGAAGGTGTTAAAAACTTAACAATTGGTAATGGTTATCCATCAAAGCCAAGTGCTGGTAGCTATAATTTACTTGATATTATTAATACTATAAAATCTTTAATTAGCCAACCAGAAAAATTAAAACAAATACTTCTAACCGTATTTGGTAAAACTACAGCAGAAACTCGTGGTTTTGATACATTTCTTTATGATCTTAAACTTAATTTAACAATACCAAAACCACCAAATTCTTTACCGGTAAATTTATCTTTAGGAGGACTGATTGGTGATGAAATATATAAACCTGATGACTTAATTGATACCATTATTAAAGCAATTAATACAGATAGTGTTAAAAATACTATTGATAGCATTACTGATCTAATTACCAAAATTTCAGAACAATATCCAGGTAATGAAGGTATTAATATTGATTTACAAGATTTAGAGAATTTTTTATTTAATAATACTACTGGTCTCTTAATAATTTTTAAAAATGATACTATTGTTACTCTAAAAAACATAATTAATAAAAGTGATGTAACAGCAACCGATGTCGAAGAATTATATAAATCATTAGGTGGGCACATTAATAAAGATGATCCAGAATATCCAACTTTTACTCAAGGTTCAATACTGGATATTTTACAAAAAACTATGCTTGAACCACACAGTCAACTAAATAATATTTTAAATTTATTACTTGGTACTACTGATGAAAGTCATAAATTAGGAATTAAAAATATTATTACTGCTAATAATAATCAATGAATTAAAGATAACTATGAAGTTTATTTTGATGCTGATAACACAACCGGCATTAATAAAAAAATAGGTAATACTTCTAATATTACTATGACTAAAACTACCATCAATAATATTGAAACAATTAATTTAAAATATGATTTTACATATAAAATTAAAAACACTACATATCATTTTATTATCACTGCTATTGATATTGAAAATTTAATTGATTTTCAAGGTATACGTACTTTTAAATTTAAAAGTATTACTTTAGTAAAATAAAAAACTAATTTTAATAATATTATTTACTAGATATTTAATAAAAAATAATAGTTATCATAATAATAATTATTTTTAACTATAAAATATATGACTATATACTATACAATTTTAATTTTAATGCTATACTTAATTAAGTGCTTATTAATCTCATTATATCAGATATTATTATCAGATTTATCAATTAGGCGCCAGAAAGAAGAGGCATTGTTAATGGAAAACAATCAAACAATCGAAGCATTATTAGAAGAAATTAAAGTTTTAAAAGAAACAGTAATTACTATTAATGCAAGTTTAACAACACTTGTAAAAATCACAGAAGAACGTGAAAAACGTTTTGCTGAACGTGGAGCAAGAACACAAGGGGATAGAAATTCTTCTGATCGTGGAAACTTTAGACCACGTTCTGACCGTGGTGATTCTAGTTGAGGAAACAGTGGTGGATTTAGCAGACGAGACCGTGACGACCGTAATCGTAAAGGATAATTTAAACAAATAAAAAAACTTATAACTAAATCTTAGTTATAAGTTTTTTTATTTGTTTAAATGTATAAATTAAATATTAAAAATAACTATTTTAATTTCACTAATTTGTTAATTTTTCAAAATCTAAAACACCATCAACTCAACTATTATTAAAATTAGTATCATGAGTTGTCAATAATACAGTGCCTTCAAATTCTTGCAATGCTTTTAATAAAGACTCTTTAGCTAAAACATCAATATGATTAGTTGGTTCATCTAAAATTAATAAGTTGTAAGGTTTTAATGCCAATGCTGCTAATCTAACCTTAGTTTGTTCACCACCAGAAAGTAAGTTCATTGGTTTCATTACTAAATTACTACGCAAGCCAAAACTTGCTAAAATTCTTCTAATCTCAACATCATTTAATTTAATATCTAACTCTTTTAAATAATTAAATGGAGTAGTACTAGTCATTACTTCAGTCTGATGAAAATATGCTACTTGCATTCGATCATCTAAATTAATATTTCCAGCAAGTGCTGGAATATTACCAGCTAATGTTTGCAAGAAAGTAGTTTTACCAATTCCATTATACCCTTTAACAACTCACTTACTACCAGTCTTAATAACAAAAGTAAGTGGCTTAATTAATGGTTTATGATAACCTATTTCAAGGTTTTTAGCTTGCACAGCAATTGAACTCGTTGTTTTATAATACTTAAAATAAAACTTTGGAGGAGACTGGATTTGCTGTTTTTCTAAAACATTAATTTTAGATAATTGTTTTCTTCTTGATTCAGCACTTTTAGCAGTTGAAGCACGTGCTGCATTTTTACTAATATAAGTTTCTAATTTTTCAATTAATTTCTTTTGATTTGAATATGCTGATTCATATTGACGATGATGTAAACTTTTTTGTTCTAAAAAACTTTCAAAATTACCAACATAACGAGTAATCATATAATTATCAATATCGAAAATAATATTACATGTTGTATTAATAAAATTACGATCATGTGACACCAATAAAAATGCACTAGGGTAATTTTGTAAAAACTTAGCTAATCAATTAATTTGTTCAATATCCAAAAAATTAGTTGGTTCATCAAGTAATAAAAAATCATCTTCATTTAATAATAATTTTGCTAATAACACTTTTGCTCTTTGACCACCACTTAAACTACCTAAAGTTTGTTCTAAAAGCTGTAAATTAATACCCAATCCATCAACTAAACGACCAATTTTTTTACTAATAGTATCAAATCCTTGGTGTGTCAATTCATCTTGAATTTTCATTGCTTTCGTTAATAACTCTTCACTATAATTATTAGCCATTTCTGCATATAAGTTTTCCATTTGTTGTTCACGTTCAAAAAGTTTTTGATAACTTTCACGCAAATATTGTAAAACTGTTAATTCTAAATTAACCTCTTGATGTTGATCCAAATACCCAATTTTAATTTTAGGATGAATATTTAAATTAATATGATCTGCAGATACTGTTCCATTAATAATATTTAATAATGTTGTTTTACCAACACCATTCATACCAATTAATGCCACATGTTCACCTTTATTAATTTGTAAAGTGGCGTTTTTATATAAAACTTTTCCACCATTAGCATGTGTTAAATTCTCAATTGTGACAATACTCATCTTATACCTCATTAATATTTTTTTAATTACTTAGTAATAATAACATGAATATTAGCCATAAAATAAGAGAAAAGAGAAAATAGTATTAATTTTATAGATTAAAATTTTATTATTATCAACAAAATTGTTAACTTATTAATTATGTTGAAATAAACATTTTACTTTATTTCAAGTATTAGCTGAAATTGGAATATTATTAATACTCTTTGCATCAAATTTTTCTTGAGTTTGATGAGACAATTTTCTATTTTTAATTATATTAATATTTTGTTCAAAACTTGGTCTAATTTCATCAAAAGGTATGTTTTTTTGAGAACTTAAATAGTTTTTTAAAACTCTAGAATTGATATTATGAAAATCTATTTCTTTTAAGTCCTCCATTTCTAGTTTTTTTGCTTTTTTTAATTCCACCAAGTTTCACATTTTTTTTAATAAAGGTTTAATTCCATATTCTTTTAGTATCTGAACACCTAATACTGCTACAATTGCTAAAACTACACATCAACCTATAGGCAAAGCAGTAAGTGTTGCTATTCCTAAAGCCGCAGGAGTTCATCAACAAAGCGCCATTGCAAAAGAAATTTTAAGTGCAAGAACAGAAATAATTCCTGAAACAACACCAAAAATAAAAGTTTCAAAGGCAAAAATAAAATTTTCCAACTCACCTACCTAATCGTTTACCTAAAGTATTTTTACTTTCTTTAATCTTTTCATCATTATTATTGACACCATTAATATTTTCTTTATTTTTAAAATCTAAAATAGATTTTTTTCTAATAACTACTTGCTTATCATTTTCATTTTTTATGAATTGACTTTCTTCTAAAAGTTCTTTTTTACAAAAATAAACTCTATATTGTTCTATTATTTTTTGTTCAACATCAGTTTCTTTATTATTAATATATACTATCTTTTCTCATATCTCATCATTACTAAAATAAATTCTAGTCACAATGCAAGAACCAATATCTTTATCTTTTATTTTCTCAAAAAAATATTCATAAATTATAATATCCTTATTAATTTCTGTTTTATATACAAAATCATTTTCTGATTTTAGTTTATATGTTATTAATTCTCTCTGTATTTTCTCTTTATTTTGATGTAAAGGTTCATCTCTAGTAATTCATGCACCTTGTTTTACAATATTACTTAGGGCTTTTGATAATATCGGTTTCATTTTTTTCTCCTTATTTGATTAAAAAATAAAAAACCCATTTACTTTAAAATAATAAAGTAATAGGTTTCAATAAAAACTCATATACAGACCAAATATCTTGTTATATTTTATATAATTTTTAAAACAAATTTATTTTTTCAAACTAGATCCCGCTTTGTTTTGTTTTTGTTGTTTTTTTTCTTCTTCTTCTTTTTCTCTTTTTCATCTTTCTCTAGTTTCATTCACATCATTAATTTCCCATTTAGCAACTTTGCTTAAATCTGTTGGGCCATTAGTTTCTGTTTTTCATGGGTTTGGCATTTTTTAATTTTCTCCTTACTTCAATTTGAATATTTTTTCTCAATTTTAAATATTAAATATTCGACATCATTATATATCTTTTTTATTTTTTTTAAATAATTTTTTACAAAATTTTTATAACTAAAATTAAAACTATAAGACTATAAGTTTAACCACATATTTTTGTTTTATTACTTTTATTAGTGCTTAAAAATTTCATAATATGTAAAAATTTTTACTAACAATAAACACTCCATTAATGCACTAATATTTTTTATAAAACTAAGATAAGTAGGGTAAAAATATTGCAATTTTTCCAAAAATATTTATCAAAAAAATAAAAATGGAATGGCAACCCTTTTTAGGACTATTTTTTGGTAGACATTTTTTCATGATATTTAACTGGAGTTAGGTAGTTTAAAGTGCTGTGGATTCGTATGTTGTTGTATCAATTGATATAATCAAATAATTCTAATTTTAATTGGATTAATGATGTAAAATTTTTATCATTAATAAATTCAGTTTTGAAAGTTTTGAAAGTTGCTTCAGCAACAGCATTATCATAAGGACAACCTTTTTTGCTTAAAAAACGGGTAATATTGAATGCTAATAAAAGTTTATCAATAGTTTTATTATTGAATTCATTACCGCGATCACTATGAAATATTTGAATATCTTTTAAACAGCGATTTGATTGCATAAATGCTTGATATACTAATGATGCATCTTTTTTAGTACCTACACACTATGTCCAATAATTTCGCGGTTAAATAGGTCGATTAATAAGCAAATATAGTTTCACTTACCATTAACTTGAACATAAGTTAAATCACTAACAATAACTTCATTTTTAAGCCTATTATTAAAGTTTCTATTCACAAGATTGCTTATTTGGCTATCATTGACTTTGTTATGATGATTTTTAAATGATAATTTAGTGTATTTTGATATTAAATTATGCTGATTCATAATTTCTTTAATTTTTTTTGCGTGATAAATAAATTTCTTTATTTTCTAGACTGACTTTTAATCTTCTTGTTCCATAAACTTCTTTATTTTGTTTAAAAGCACTAATAACAGCTTCATCATACATATTATTTTTGATTTTATCTTCTTTTTTCTTTAAATTAAAATAATATGTTGATTTAGAAAGTTTTAAAAAACGACAAATTGGACGAATTTTATATTTAGATTTATTATTTGTAATAATCTCTACTTTCTGCCTATTATTAGTGCTGCTTGCTTTAAAATATCATTCTCCATTCTTAATTGTTTTAATTCTTTATTTGCTTGAATTAATTGTTTTTCTAAATCCGAAAGATTATCTTTAGTTTTAAAACTGCCTGAATTTGTAAATTGCTTAATTCATTTATAAGTAGCTGCTCTTGTAACGTTGTATTCTTTAGCAAGGCAAGATACTGATTTGCCATTTTGATATAAAGATACTATTTGTTTTTTAAATTCATCATTATATGAGTTAATATTGGCCATAATTATATTTCCTTTCTTTTAACTAATTTGTTCACTTGTCTACGTAATTAGTGTCCAATAAAGTGTAACCCATCCAGTATGAATATATTTTTTAAAAAAAACTGAAAATATAAATTATTTCTAAAAATAATAACAAATTTCCTTGCAATTTAAATATTATTTGTTATTATTCTTATAAGGATTTAGATAGCCTAGGTCCTTTAAAATTAAGGTAATATGTCAAAACATTATTCAATTATAATATTTTTAAATATAAAAAATTTAAAATTAATCTAAAACCCCTAATTTAAACTCTATAACTCCAATAACCTTAAGTTTTATTTATAAATAACCCCCCCCTTTTTTTTATAAATGACATATTACCTTAGCAATAATTCTTGTGTAGACAAGAGCTGAAAAGCTCTTGTTTTTTATATATAAAAAAGAAAAAATGAATTTAAAAATTAAAAATTGAATGTTATAATAAAAGTTAAGGATCTATTTATAAATATCCTTAATATTTAAATAATTAAGTTACAGAACTCTAATCACTATAAATATAATAATTCTCTTAAAATTAACCCTAAAACCTTATATTTATAATGTTTTCTACACAATTAAATCTGTAACTTAATTATTGTTCGATAGCAAGAAAAAAATCTTGTTTTTTTTATATGCTAATTTTTTAATTTTATATGAAGTTATACTTACTTATTGTTATAATAGTTTTATGAAATTAGGTGAATAAATGAAAAAAGCATTAATTATTGATGGTAACAATTTATTATTTAAAGCATATTATGCTACTGCATACCAAGGAGTTAATCTACATTCGCTACAGGGTATTCCAACTAATGCCGTCTATGCTTTTATTAGAATGTTGACTAAGTACTTAAAATCTAACAACTATGCTAGTGTTTTTGTTGCATTTGATGCTGGTCGTAAAACATTTCGTCATGAAACTTTAGCAACATATAAAGGAAAAAGAAGTGAAACTCCGGTTGAGTTAATTGAACAATTTAATTTAGTTAAAATATTTTTAGACTTAGCACAAATTCCTTGGGGACAAATAAATAATTATGAAGCTGATGATATTATTGGCAGCATTGTTAAAAATAAAGTTGCTAGTAATTATCAAATTGATATTATGAGTAGTGATAAAGATTTATTACAACTATTAGATAACAATATTAAAATTCTTAATCCACAAAAAGGGATGAGTGATTTAAAGGTTATTACTATTTCTACATTTCAATCAGAATATGAATTATTACCTTATCAAGTTACCGATTTAAAGGGATTAATGGGTGATAGTTCTGATAATTTACCTGGCATTAAAGGAATTGGTCAAAAAACTGCTATTAGTTTATTAAAAGAATATGACACATTAGAAAACATTATTGAAAATGTAGAACAATTAAAACCAAATGTTAGTAAACTAATTAAACTTAACTTTAATAATGGTATTATTTGTAAACAACTAGCACAACTTAATTTAAATACACCAATTACTGGTAATTTAGAAACGTTTAATTATAATGTTGAAAATTTAAATAATGAAAAGTTACAAGACTTTTACAAACAATATAATATGAACTCTTTATTAACACAAGACACTAATCCTAAAACTAATAAAAATAGTACATCTCACGTTCAAATTATAAATAAGTGAAATCAAGAATGAAATTGTGATTCAAATTACTTATGATTAGAAATTTTTGGTGATAATTATAATCGTGATAATATTATTGGTTTTGGTATTAAAAATGAAAAAGGAACATTTTATATTAATAAAATTAATGCAATTAATTGTCCTAATTTTCAACATTTCTTACAAAATAAAAAACTACAAAAAATAACTTGAGATTTAAAAAAGGTTATTATCGCAGGACTACGTTTAAAATTGATAATAAATAATATTATTTTTGACCATATGTTAGCTGCTTACCTTCTTTATGCTAATGAAAAAATATTACCAGAAAACATTGCTGTTATGCTCAATGTCAATGTTAAAGATAATTTAAGCGCTGATGATTTCTATGGCAAAGGTATTAAAAAAAATATTCCCAATGATGAAAAAGAAATAGCTATTTTTTTAGAAAAAAAATTAAATTTTTTAACAGATTCTCATCTCATTCTTATAAAAAAATTAAAAGATACTAATAACTGAAATTTATATCAAGAGATTGAACTACCTGCTGCTTTTGTATTAGTAAATATGGAGTGTAATGGTGTTAACATTGATCAAAAAAAATTAAAACTACTAACTGATAAAACTTTACTAAAAATCCAAGATTTAGAATTACAAATTAAAAAAGAAAGTAATAGTAATTTAAATCCAAATTCACCAAAACAAATTAGTGAATACTTATTTAAAGAATTAAAATTACCTAATTATAAAAAAGGTAGTACTGCTTTTGAAGTTTTAATTAGTTTAAAAAATCAACATCCAATCATCGATATTCTTTTAGAATATCGTAAATTACAAAAATTATATTCCACTTACTTACTTGGTTTACAAAAATATATTTTTGATGATGGTAAAATTCATAGCATTTATAATCAAGTACAAACCAGTACTGGCAGGTTATCTTCATTAGATCCTAATATGCAAAATATTAGTATTCGCGATAAAGAACAAAGAGAAGTTCGCAAAATCTTTATTCCAAGCAAACCACATACTAAAATACTATCCTGTGATTATTCGCAAATTGAATTAAGAATATTAGCTCATATTAGTGAAGATGAAAATTTAATTAAAGCTTTTCAACAAAAGCATGATATTCATCGCGAAACTGCAAGTAAAATATTAAATATACCTTTAGCAGAAGTTACTAACGAACAAAGACAAAATGCAAAAGCTATTAATTTTGGCATTGTTTATGGCATTTCTAGTTTTGGTTTATCACAACAAATAGGAATTAAAGTTGAAGATGCTAAAATATTTATTAATAAATATTTTTCAGTTTTTCCAAAAATTAAAAGTTATATTAATAATATAATTGATTTTTGTGAAAAAAATGGATATGTTCAAACAATTTTTAATCGTAGAAGAGAAGTAATGGAAATTACAAATAAAAATAAGGTGATTCAAAATTTTGGTAAACGAATAGCAATGAACATGCCAATTCAAGGTAGTGCTGCTGATATTTTAAAATTAGCAATGAATAAAATTTATGAAGAAATAAAAAAACAAAATATTGATGCAATATTAATTGCACAAATTCATGATGAATTAATTTTTGAAGTTGAAGATAATAAAGTTAATGATGTTATTACTAAAATTACTAAAATTATGTCTAATGTTACTAAATTAAAAGTTCCCTTATTAATTAATACTAGTATTGGTGATAACTGATTTGAATTAAAATAAATTTTTAAAAATTTATTAATATTTAAAACAAATTAGTTTATTATATTTTATTGGAAGGAAAATAAAAATGCCAGAATTACCCGAAGTTGAAACTGTTCGCAAAACTTTACAACCACTTTTAACTAATCATAAAATTATTGGTGTTAGAATTCTTTTAAATAAAATTATCAAAACACCAAGTATTGAACAATTCACAAAACAAATTATTGGACAAACAATTAATGATGTTCAAAGAGTTGGTAAATTATTAATATTTATATTAGATGATTATGTATTATTAAGTCATTTACGAATGGAAGGAAAATATTATTTTCAACAAAATAATCAATCAATAAATTGAAAACATGTCTTATTAATATTAGAATTAGACAATAAATACGAATTAAGATATCATGACACAAGACAGTTTGGAACCTTTCATTTGCAAACTAAAAATGAATATCAAAACATAAAACCTTATATTAATATTGGTCCAGAACCTTTTAATAAAAATGTTACTGCTGAATATTTAAAAAATAAATGAAAAAATAAAAGTCAAAGTATTAAAGCAACATTATTAGAACAAAATGTTATGAGTGGTTTAGGAAATATTTATGCAGATGAAGTATTATTTTATGCTAGTATTCATCCGCAAAGTATTACTAAAAATTTAACACTTAAACAATTACAAGAAATCATTAATAAAGCAAGATTTGTGCTTGATAAATCAATAAAACTTGGTGGATCAACAATTAGTAGTTATACTTCAAGCCTTGGTGTAACAGGTTACTATCAACAAGAATTACAAGTTCATACTAGAGCAAAAATGCCTTGTTTTAAATGCCATACTATTATTAAAAAAATAAAAATAAACCTTCGTGGAACTTACTTTTGTAATCACTGTCAAATTAAATATTAACTGTGGAAAACTCAAAAGTATATATTAATAAAGAATATTTTTAATAAAAAAAGTGGAATAAATGTGGATAAGTATGTGTTTTAATCATTTCACTTTATTTATATTCTTTATGTGCATATAATTATCATACCATGAAAGAAATGGATAGTAAAAAGAAAGTTAGGGAATGAATATGAACAGAACAATAAATGATATTGATATTTTTAAGTTGAACCAATCAGAATATATTAGTAACGAAGATTACCAAATTTTATTTATGTTATATCAACCAATAATTGGTATTGAAGCAATAAATTTATATTTAACTTTAGTTCAAGAAAAGTTATTAACAAAACGTATTAATCTTGATTTCAATCATGGACGAATTAAATCTTTATTAAAAATAACTTCCACTCAATTACTTGTTGCTTTCCAACAACTTGAATCTGTTAACCTTATTAATACTTACTACTATTCTTTAAAATCTACTTACATTTATCAATTGTGTTCTCCCTTATCTGCTGATGATTTTTTTGCTAATACCCATTTAAACTCAGAACTACTTAAACAATTAGGAACTTTAAATTACGAAAGACAAAAATTTTATTTTTTGAAAAATGATATTGAAATTACAGAAAATTATGTTAATATTACTCAACAGGAAAATACTATCCCTCAATCTTTAAAATTAAAAACAGCACTTAATAATATTTATGCTAAACAAGAGCAAACATCAATTTCTAGACCAATTTATTCATTTCAAAATAAAAATCAAATTAATACTATGAAAGTTAATTTAAATTCTAATGGTAATACAATTATATCTAAAGATAATTCTGATGTTATTAATACCACATTAAATTTAATGCAACAAAAATTACCTGAAGAATATTTAAAAAATTTAACTGGTAAAATACCAACTGATAAATTAAAAACAACATTAGAAATATTAACTAATAACTTTCAATTAAATAATGCTGTAATTAACTGCTTAATTGAATATGTTTGATTTAAAAATAATAAACGTTTAGAACCAAACTATATTATTAAAATTGCTGAAACCTTTCAAGAAAATCAAATTAATAGTATTGATGATGCTTTATCTCATTTAAAACTTGCTTATGCTCGTAGCAAAAAAAATCCACAGCAACAATTTCAACAAGAATCATTATGATCTACTACAGAACAATCAACAACAAATAATTTCAATAAAAAATTAATTAAAAAATATAAGGTTGATAATATTAAAAAAGATATAAAATTAACTCAAGAAGAAATAAAGAATATTTTAAAGGAATTTGATGCCCATTAATTTAATTATTAAAAGACACTATTATTAAGTAAGGAAATGATTATCATGAAACTTAAAGCGACAACTATCTTAAAAGAAAACATTAACAATGCTGAACTTCATGACTTTATTAAAAAAAACAACTTAACTAACAGCAAACTAGAACCATATGTTGATTTATTAAAAACTTATATTGATAGCTACAATTTATGTAAAAAACGAGAGAATCTTAGCAAATGTCTACAAAATGTTAAAGGATATCGTTATAAACTAGTAATGTTACCTAATCAAAAAATAAGTTTAGTACTAACGGATTGTCTTCATTCTATTAATAGATCTGTCCAACAACAAGTACATAATAATTTTTTAATTAAATACTATGATGATAAACTTTTATCACTTTCATGAAGTAAAAATTTTAATGCCTCAACTAATGCAAGAAAAGAAATCATCCAGTATTTACATCAATCTTTAAAACACAAAAGTTATCAAGGTTTATACTTATATGGTGACACAGGTAGTGGCAAAACTTTTATTTTTATCTTATTTGCAAATAAATTAATTCAAAAAAATCAAACTGTTTGTTTTATTGTATGACCTGAATTTGTTATGGACATTAAAAAAAGTTTTAAAAATGATACTGATACTAATCAGCAAATTGAACAATTAAAATCATGTGACTTATTATTTATTGATGATTTAGGCGGTGAAACTGTTAGCGCTTGAGAGCGTGATGAATTATTATTTAGTATTCTTAATGCACGAATTTTACCATTAAAAACTACATTTATTAATTCTAACTATAGTATTAGTGAACTATATCAACATTATTATTTAAAAAATAGTAAATCAGAAGAAATTAAAGTTAAACGTTTATTAGAACGTATTCAAACTTTAACTATACCAATTGAATTAACTATTGAAGAATCACAAACTACCATTGAAAATAATATTAATATTGACAATATTAATAATGAAATAGAATATATACCAATATAAATTTCATAAAAAAATAAAATAATGAAAACTATAATTAAAATAAAGGAAATAATTTACTAATAAAATAAATGTTTTATAAATAAATCCATATTTTATGACAAATATTAACAATATTTGTTTATAATATACCTAGTCATTAATCAATATAAAAAACAAACACATAAAAGGAGTGACTTAATAATGGCAATTAAAATTGCAATTAATGGATTTGGGCGCATTGGCCGCCTTGCCTTTCGTCAATTATTTGACAAAAAAGAAATTGATATTGTTGCTATCAATGATTTAGGAAATGTAGAAGCTCTAGCATATCTATTACAATATGATTCAGCACATAGAACTTGAAAACATGGAAAAATCAAAGCAGACAAATCAAAAAATACTATTAATGTTGATGGTAAAATAATTAAAGTTTGTCAAGAAAAAGACCCAAAAGCATTACCATGAAAAGCCAATGATGTTGATATCGTAATTGAAGCAACTGGACGTTTTACAACAAAAGAATTAGCACAAGCACATATTGATGCTGGAGCTAAAAAAGTTGTGATTTCAGCACCCGCTAAAGGAGACTTAAAAACTATTGTTTATAATGTTAACCATGATATTCTAAAAAGTACTGATAATATTATTTCTGGTGCTTCATGTACTACTAATTGTCTTGCTCCTGTTGTTCATGCTCTAGAATCAGAATTTGGAATTATTAAGGGATGAATGACAACAGTTCATGCTGCAACTAATGACCAACGTTTACTAGACTTAGAACATTCAGATTTTAGAAGAGGACGTAGTGCTATGTCTAATATTGTTCCTGCAGCTACAGGTGCTGCTGCAGCTATTGGTTTAGTTATCCCTTCTGTTAAAGGAAAACTAGATGGTTCAGCAATGCGTGTTCCAATTATTACTGGTTCAATTGTTGATTTAACAATTGAATTAAAGAAAAATGTTACTGTTGAACAAGTTAATGCAGCAATGAAAAAACATAGTAGCGAATCATTTGCTTATAATGAAGATCCAATTGTTTCAACTGATATTATTGGTTCAAGTTTTGGTTCAATTTTTGATGCAACATTAACAAAAGTTATTGAAGTTGAAGGCAAACAAATTGTTAAAGTTTTTGCTTGATATGATAATGAAATGTCATATGTATCGCAATTAGTAAGAACAGTAATACACTTAGCAAAGCTAAAATAATTTTTAAATAGTTTAATTAAAATATTAAACTACAAAAATGCATCTTACCAATTACAAGATGCATTTTTATTAATAGCTTTAAAAATATATTAAAATTATAATATGAAAAAAGGAGATGAAAATTATATGAATAAAAAAACATTAAAGGATCTTGATTTTAAAAATAAAAAAGTTATTGTTCGTTTTGACTTCAATGTACCATTAGAAAATGGTAAAATTACCGATGATACAAGAATAAAAGCAAGCATCGAAACTATTAAGTATTTACAAAATCAAGATGCAAAAATAATCATGTTATCACATCTTGGAAGAATTAAATCTGAAGCTGATAAAGAGAATAATACTTTAGCGCCCGTTGCAAAAAGACTAAGTGAAATCTTAAAAGAAAATGTAATATTCATTAATGAAACTCGTGGTACAAATCTTGAAACAGCTATTAATAATCTTAAAAACAAAGAATTACTTTTAATAGAAAATACTCGTTTTGAAGATTTAAATGGTAATAAAGAATCTACTAATAATCCCGAATTAGGTAAATATTGAGCACATTTAGGTGATGTATTTGTTAATGATGCTTTTGGTACTGCACACCGTGCTCATGCATCTAACGTTGGTATTGCTACTAATATCAAAAATAGTTGTGTTGGTTTATTAATTGAAAAAGAATTAACAATGCTTAATAAAATCACCGTTAATCTAGAACATCCTTTTATAGCAGTACTTGGTGGTGCTAAAGTATCAGATAAAATTGATGTTATCAAACAATTATTAACAAAAGCTGATAAAGTTCTTGTTGGTGGCGGTATGGCTTATACTTTTATGAAAGCATTGAATTATAAAATTGGTGATTCATTATTAGAAAAAGATAAAATTGATATTGCTAAAGAAATTATTGAATTAGGAAAAGGAAAATTAATACTACCTATTGACTTTGTAATTGCTCCGGAATTTAAAGATATCAAAGGTAAAATTACTAATAATGAAAACATTGATGATGGATATGAAGGAATGGATATTGGTCCAAAAACAATTAAATTATTTGAAAATACTTTAATTAATGCTAAAACTGTTTTTTGAAATGGACCATTAGGAGTTTTTGAAATGAGTAACTTTGTTAATGGAACAAAAAATATTTGTAAAACTATTTCACAATTAAAAGGTGCATTTACACTAATTGGTGGTGGTGATAGTGCAGCAGCAGCAGTTAAATTTGGATATGAAAATAAATTTAGCCATATTTCAACTGGTGGAGGTGCTTCATTAGAATATCTAGAAGGTAAGGATTTACCTGGTATTAATGCTATAGAAAATAAATAGTGAAAATATATGATTACTCAAGATCAAACAACAAGTGTTTTTATTCTTATTAGTTTATTTTTAATTACGATGGTTTTAATATTTCAATTATTCCAATTTATTTTTTGATTAATTATTATTTTAAAAACTAAAAAAAATGATACTAAATTAAAACCTAGCTATCAACAAGCATTATCCAATGAAAATATTAATTGTCAAATAGTTAAAAGTAAATTTACTTTTAAATATCTTAACTATAATTTTAAAAAAAATATTTTAAAATTAAAAAGTCGTGATTTTAATGAAACTACTACTTGAAATAAATATCAAACTTTAAGTAGTGTACTTGTTATTAAGTGAAAAAATAATTCTCAAAAATGAAGTAATTTAGCTCTACCAATTATTAATTTATTTTTTATAAATGGTGTTATTATTACTATTATTTGTGCTTTATTATATTACATTCCAATTCAAAATAATAATATTAACAAGGAAATCTTAGCAATTTTTAGTTTCCTTAGCTTACTTATTATTACTATGAGTTGATTATTTTGAACAATGTTTTATGAAAAATTTCGTAAGCAATTAATGACATTAAATACAGAATTAAATTATAATGAACAAAAAACTATTAAATATATTACCCTATTTAAATCTTGTTTTCCATTTTCTGATTTAATGTTTTAAATAAAATAAAATTATTTTAATTAAGTATCAAATTTACACTTGTGGTAAAAATTGATACTTTTTTTATTATTTTTAATTAAATTTAAACTTAATTTTTATTAATAAATGATTATTAAATAAATTTCTATTATCTAAAATACAAACCAAAAATAAACCTAGTAATTATAGCGATAAAACTATAATATACATTTAAATTTCATTTACAAAAGTATAGTAATTTGCTTTAAATTATATACCATGTTTATTATTATCAAAGCATTATAAAAGCAAATATCCTAAGAACCTGTTTAAAATCTTTTAGAGAAATAGGGTAAAATGATTATATATTTTAAGATAAGAGGTATATATGCGTAAAAATTATCCTAGTAATGTTAGCAAAGAGCAATTTGAAAATATAAAATCAATTTTAGAAAATACTAAAAAGAGAACTAAACCAAGAAGCTTAGATTTATATGAAGTATTTTGTGCAGTTTTATATGTATTAAAAAGTGGTTGTCAATGAAGAATGTTACCAAAAGATTTTCCAAAATGACAAATTGTATATTATTATTTTCAAGTTTGAAGTAAAAATAATGGTAAAGAACCTAGTGTATTACAATTAGTTTTAAAAAAAATTAGTCATGGCATTTCGTATCAATAATGGTAGAAAAGAACAAACTAGTTTTTGTATAATTGATTCACAAAGTGTTAAAAATACAGATACTACTAAAAACAAAGGTTATGATGCTGGTAAAAAGATTTCAGGAATAAAGCGTCATATTGCTGTTGATTCTCAAGGTTTACCACATGCAATTTACATAACCACAGCAGAAAAAACAGATCGTAACAGTGCTATAATAATGATTGAAAATGAAAAAGAGAATCTTTCTGCAGTTCAAAAAATACTAGTAGATGCTGGTTATACTGGTGAAAAATTTGCTTCTAAAATTAAAACAATTATAAATGCAAATGTTGAAGTTATAAAACGTAATGAATTACATTCTTTTGTAATATTACCAAAAAGATGAGTTGTAGAACGAAGTTTTGCATGATTAGAAAAATGCAGAAGATTATGAAAAAATTGTGAAAAAAAATTAAATACTAGCTTACAAATGGTTGTTCTTGCCTTTATTTCAATTTTATTGAAAAGATTTTAAACAGGTTCTAAGAAAAATAAAAAAATGTTAAAATAAATACATAATTTTAGATATATTTTTATTAATAATTATTATTTTGAAAGGGGTGTTAAAATGAAATATTTTAATCCAAGTTTTTTATTTAAATTATGAATATTAATTATTCCATTATTTCATAATGAAAAACAAAAAGTACAATCTATGCCAATAAAATCATTAACTAACCCAACAACCTTACAAGAATCATTAACCAATTTACAAGAACTACCAATTAATTTAAAACAAGCCGAAATTTTTAATCATAAACATCGTCATAAAAAACATAAAAAAAAGAAATATTAATAGTAACTTAAAAAATTCAACATTTTTTAATGGTACATGTACAAATGAAGGAACTACTTTCGTAAAATTAATTAAAGAAGACTTTTACTGTGGTGTTGAAGAGCCTTGAACTAATAATAAAGGTGTTGCAATATTACCCTATGTTTTAAAAGATAATGAATATTATTATTTACTAGTTAAAGAAAATAATCCGTTATTTAAAAATAAACAAATTAGTGAATATAGCACTATTATTGGGGGAGTAGAAAAAAAATATCTTAACACCACAGTAGTAAATGAAATGAAAGAAGAAGCTAATATTGATGTTAATAATACAAAAGCAAAAATTTATTATTTGGGTAAACATTATTCAAACAAAATAAGTACCAAAGAATGACATTTGTATGGAATTGATTTAACAAATATGAATTTAGATTTAAATAAGCCCTACAAAGGTGGTGGAGATGGTTCTATTGCTGAAAAAACAATTACTGCCAAATTTGTAAATAAAACTATTTTAGGCATGTGCAATGATGTTTTAAGTTTAGCTATTTATGGAAAATTAAATTTAGATAAAAAAATCGAATCAAATTTAAATATTGATAAAATTAATTCAATGGAATTAGGAGATTTTTCAAATCAATCTTTAACAAGTATAAATAACAACTCTTCATTATAAAAATAAGTTATTTATATTATTGATAGATATCAACTAAAAACTCATTTGTTGACTATGAACCAAAACTTAACTGCAATAAGAAACAAAGTTTCTATTATCTATTAGTAGTTATGATACGAAGCATATTTTTAATAAAATAAATTGAAAGGGAAAAAAAGATAATGTTAAAAAAATTATTTATGGAAATTAAACAAAGAAAAACTAAGAAAAAAATAAATAAAATAAAAGAAAATTTAGTTTTTATTGAAAGAATAAATTTACTTATAGAAAAAATTGAAAATTTTAAAATTAAGTTTATCGAAATTACAATATATGCACAAGATATAGACTTAACTTCTTACTATCTCTCACAACATAATCTTATTGGGAGCGTACCGATGTTGTCGGTAACTAAAAAGTTTTAAAAATAGCTCCTTTCTTTTTTAAACCCTTAAATTAAAAATAAATGATAAAAGATGAGAATAAAATTCTTGTCTTTTTTTGTAATTGTAAAATTTTAAAATTTTAATAACCGTCTTTAGCACTATTATCAACACGTGTTAGGGAACTAAAAAAGTGAACTACAACACAGTTGTTAAAAATAGTAGCTAGCATGTGGACTTGCATGAATAAATAAAAAGTGGAGTGATACCTAATAAAATATACTAACCAGAAATGGTAATCCTTGGGGTGGGAGCGGATTGGAAACTAGTATATATAGACCCGGAGTGGGGACCAACTATTATTATTTATTTAACCAACCTTGCCACTACCAAGTGAGCAAGTGTTGGTTTTATTTTTTATTTTTTTTAAAAAATTTTTGAGCCCAGAATTGCTGGAATGAATAAAACGAATAGTGGGATTATTAATAATCTAAAAATCAAAATATATGTTCTTTATGCTAGAAGCAACAGAACATATTAGGAAAGGATTATTATGCAAATAGAATTTAAAAAAGAACAAATTGTAAAAGATAAACCACAATCTATTCTTATTGATTATGGTGAATATAAATTACAATGTCCAAAATGAATGGTTAAAAATAATACTTTTATTGCTGATGATAAATATACATATTGAGTTTTTAATTTAGAAAATATTAAAAGAGAATTAAGTGGTAATGAATTAATAAAATTATTAGAACCATATATTAAAGACCAAAAAATAACTGTTAATAAAGCAACTGCTCCAAAAGAATATTATCTTAATGATGTAAAACTTGAACAACTAACATTTTATGAACAGCATAATAGTTGATTTATTGGTGAAATAACAGATAACAAAACTAAAATTACTAATCCTTGTTTTAAATATAACATTACGTGAGAAGAGAATAGAAAAGGTTTTAAAATAAATAATCCATATAAACATGATGATTTACCAACTAATTATATAATTACTTCCTATAAAGAAATTTCAACTCATAATGAAAAAGTATTTTTGTTGAACATGTAAACAAAATAAATTAGATTATTTATTCTTTAATACTAATGATATAAAAACAAAAAAATATTTTTTAAGAGATAAAAATGGTAAAGCAATTTGTTATGACTGTATTTTAAATATTAGGTTAAGTAGGAGGTATAAATATGAATAAAGAAAAAATACTTGAATATCTTAAAGATGAATGAGAATGAAATAAAGAAATGAGAGACGATGAAAAAGTAACTAAACTTTGAAAAAGTTGTTTTAATGGAAGATTAAATCCTATCTCAATTAAATCAAAAAATTAAAAATGGTGAATTTGATTAATAATGCAATATGACTTAATTATTGGGATTGACCCCGCTGGTATTGGTAATAATGGAATTGTTATATATTCAAATGAAACTAATAATATTGTTTTTAATGAAACATTTAATACATTAACTGTTTTATGAACTAAAAATATGTATAAAGAAAAATTTCAATTAATTAAAGAAAAATTTATTGATAAAAAAATATTAGTTATTGTAGAAAATTTCTTTTTAAGTTCAAAACAATTATTAACTAATCCATTAGCAACACCTAAAATTATTGGTGCATTAATGGTATTAGTAGAAGATATTATGAACTGAGATTATTTAGAAAATCATCCTAAAAATAAAACTAAAATAGAAAATTATAAAGGAAATATAAAATTAACAAAACATGAACAAGATGCTTATAAGCATATTCAATATTATTTAAGGAATTATAAAAATGAAAGAGAAAGCAAATTATGTCAAATTAACAGTAAAACTAAGTAACACTATTGAAGCAAAATATTACGAAAAAGGTAATAAAGAATTATATTATAGTGTTCGTGGTCAATGAAATGGTTTAAACTATGTTACTTTAATTTTTAATAACCCAAAACTTTATAGACGCTGTATTTTATTAAACAAAAACGATGAAATTATTGTAACTGGTCAAATTTTTAATACTTTAAACATTCCTAAAAATCGTGTATTTTGTTCAATTAATGTTAAATGATTTAAAAAATGAAAAGAGTAAAAAATGATATGATGAGAAATTTTATTAATAGCACCAATATTAATAACAAGTATAACACTAATAATATTTTTAATATTTATTATTAAAGAATTAAAAAATGAATATAAAGTATTAAAAATATTAAGTGAAATTGCTAATCAAATTGAAAATAAGGAGAATAAATAATGAAATGTTTTCTTTGCATGCATGGAGAAATATATTCTCCAAAAACCTTGTATAAAATAAAAAAATTGAAAAAAATAATTTACCAAGATAGAGATATTGATAGTGAAGATTTTAAGAAAAGATATGAATATCTTTTAAAAAAATTAGGTGATGGTGATAATAAAATTATTTGAATAAATTTATTAATAAAGCAAGAAAGAAATAATAGAAAGGAGAATAAATAATGAATAAAGAAAAATTACTTAAATATATGAAAGATATAATTAAATGAACTAAAAAAATTAATTATACAAACTCTGATTTGGACAAAAATATTTTAAATTTATTAATTGAAAAAATAGAAAAAGGTGAATTTGATAATGATTAAATTAAAAGATTTATTTGGTCAAGATAAAATAGAAATATTTTCACCAAATCCCAAAGATTTAACAGATAGTAATGATATAAAAGCAATTATTTTATGAAAATATCCTAATGTTATTGCTGAATATTTAGTTGTTTCTCAACCACATGCAAATACTGCTATTTTAGTTGGTGATAACGTTCACTATACAGGTTGAGTTGAAGTGTTTATTAAACCAAAAAATGAAGGAGTAAATGAAAATGCCAAATGACACGAATGTACAATCAAATAACTATACTTTATTAAAAATAATAAGAATTGGAATAAGTCCATTATCAGCAATGATTGGTACAAGTGCTTATTATGGTCAAATTATTGGTAATCCAGTATTAGGAAGTATTAATGCTTTATTTTTTAGTAAAAAGTTAGGAATTGATATATGAAACTTAAATCAAATGCCAAGTACTAAAAAGAAAATATTAAATTCAAGTAAAAAAATATTATTAGGTTTAGGAACTATTGGTTTAATTAATTATGCAAAATTTACAAAAATCAATCCTAATCCTGAACCACCACCTTGATTAACAACTACTACCACAGAAACACCACCATGACCATTATTATTAACTAATGATAATAAACAACAAATGGATTGAGATACATATATTAGTTTAAGTACTTATGGTATATCAAATCTAATTGGTGGGTTAAGTGAATTAATACCTAATAGATTTGAAGTAATAAGAAAAATATGTAATATGGCAACTAGTGGATGTCTAATTTCAAGTGGTGTAGCTATGGGTATAAATAATGATGGATGGGTTACACTTTATTGGACACTAATTACGTAGACAAGTGAACAAATTAGTTAAAAGAAAGGAAATATAATTATGGCCAATATTAACTCATATAATGATGAATTTAAAAAACAAATAGTATCTTTATATCAAAATGGCAAATCAGTATCTTGCCTTGCTAAAGAATACAACGTTACAAGAGCAGCTACTTATAAATGAATTAAGCAATTTACAAATTCAGGCAGTTTTAAAACTAAAGATAATCTTTCGGATTTAGAAAAACAATTAATTCAAGCAAATAAAGAATTAAAACAATTAAGAATGGAGAATGATATTTTAAAGCAAGCAGCACTAATAATAGGCAGAAAGTAGAGATTATTACAAATAATAAATCTAAATATAAAATTCGTCCAATTTGTCGTTTTTTAAAACTTTCTAAATCAACATATTATTTTAATTTAAAGAAAAAAGAAGATAAAATCAAAAATAATATGTATGATGAAGCTGTTATTAGTGCTTTTAAACAAAATAAAGAAGTTTATGGAACAAGAAGATTAAAAGTCAGTCTAGAAAATAAAGAAATTTATTTATCACGCAAAAAAATTAAAGAAATTATGAATAAACATAATTTAATATCAAAATACACTAAATTATCATTTAAAAATCATCATAACAAAGTCAATGATAGCCAAATAAGCAATCTTGTGAATAGAAACTTTAATAATAGGCTTAAAAATGAAGTTATTGTTAGTGATTTAACTTATGTTCAAGTTAATGGTAAGTGAAACTATATTTGCTTATTAATCGACCTATTTAACCGCGAAATTATTGGACATAGTGTAGGTACTAAAAAAGATGCATCATTAGTATATCAAGCATTTATGCAATCAAATCGCTGTTTAAAAGATATTCAAATATTTCATAGTGATCGCGGTAATGAATTCAATAATAAAACTATTGATAAACTTTTATTAGCATTCAATATTACCCGTTCTTTAAGCAAAAAAGGTTGTCCTTATGATAATGCTGTTGCTGAAGCAACTTTCAAAACTTTCAAAACTGAATTTATTAATGATAAAAATTTTACATCATTAATCCAATTAAAATTAGAATTATTTGATTATATCAATTGATACAACAACATACGAATCCACAGCACTTTAAACTACCTAACTCCAGTTAAATATCATGAAAAAATGTCTACCAAAAAATAGTCCTAAAAAGGGTTGCCATTCCACTTTTTTTAATTTAAAAGAATAACATTTTTAATAACAAATTAAAGATTGACTACTATCATTTAATTCTGAATTATTATCTCAATTATCCAACATATCATTAATTGCTCTAATTGAAATAGGATCAAATCTAATTAATTGATTATTAACATCAATAATTAAATTATCTACCATTCTTTCCAATTCTCAATGAAACATTAATGGTTTTTCTTTATTTTGTAATTCTTCTTTTTTATTGTTCAATTTTGTTAATATTTCCATTAAGCTAACTGTACTATTTTCATTTCAGTTATTATTTATATTTACAAAATCATTTCTTAAATTTTCAATTTCACTAATAGTTTTATTTATATACCTTGCTTCTGCTCTCTTTTCATATCATTCAGGAAATAATTTTTTGTGTACAAATGGCCCCATAATAAATAATACTAATAATGAACTAGTAGCAGCACCAATTAGCATTCGAATTGGTAATGAAAATTTATTTTCATTACTACCAAGTGCTTTAACAATTTTTTCATTACATAAATATGTTATACCAATTCCTGGTATTGTACTAAGCAAAAACCCACTACCAATAATACCCACTTTTTCTCATATATTTAATCCTTGATAATTATATATTAATTGTTGTCTACTATCTTCTGATATTCTTTCTTGTCTTATCATAATTTACTCCTATTTTTCTAATTTGAGTTAATAAAATTAATTATTAATATCTTAACATAAAAACTAACATTAATATTTTATTAAACAATTAATTAATATATTTAATATTCTAAAATAAGAATAATAAAAACTAATTAATGGAAATAAGTTTATTAAATAATAAAATAATTAAAGCTTCTTTTCATTATTAATATACTCTCATATATTATCCTTTCAAAGTTGCTAACATTACAGCTTTAATAGTATGTAAACAATTTTCTGATTGTTGAAATACCTTTGATGCAGAAGATCGAAATACTTCATCAGTAACTTCTAATTCACCTGTTCCACCATATTGTTTAACAATATCTTGAGTAATTTGTGTATTACCATCATGAAAACTTGGTAAAGAATGTAAAAATATAACATCTGATTTTGCAATTTTCATTTTTTCATCATTAACTTGATATGGCATTAATTCTTTAATTCGTTGTTTTAATAAAATTTTATCTTCACATACAGATGTTCAAACATCAGTAGCAACTACATCAGCATCTTTACTTGCTGTTTTATAATCTTCTGTTAAAATAATAGAACCACCCGTTTCTTGAGCAATTTCTTGACATTGTTTTAATAGTTGAGGATATGGTCATAAATTTTTATTAGTACAGATTACTAAATTCATTCCTAATTTTGCACTAATAATCATATAACTATTAGCCATATTAAAACGAGCATCTCCAAAATAAACAAATTTAATACCTTTAACATCTTTATTTTTTTTACACTCTTGAATTGTCATAATATCAGCTAGTATTTGTGTTGGATGATATAAGTCAGTTAAGCCATTTCATATCGGAACACCGGCATTTTCAGCTAATTCTTCAACATCAGTTTGTTTATATCCACGAAATTGAATACCATTATAAATTCTACCAAGAAATTTAGCGGTATCAATAATTGATTCTTTAACTCCTAATTTACTACTAGTTGGATCAAAATATGTTGAATGCATTCCTAAATCACAAGCAGCAACTTCAAACGCGCTTCTTGTTCTTAATGAATCTTTTCGATATAATAAAGCAACACTATAGCCTTTTAATGGCTGTTTTTCTATTCCTTTTTGTTTTGCAATTTTTAAAGTAGCAGCTAATTCTAATAAGTAATAAATTTCTTCTGAAGTAAAATCTAATAAACAAATAAAATTTCTGCCTTTTAAATTAATAGCCATGATATGTTTTCTTCCTTTCAGTTCCTAATATCTTTATTTAATTTAACATTAATATACAATATGGGCAACACTCTGGCCACATGACAATTCAGAATTAGTAATTTCATAAACATGGATATGTATTATTATATTTAATTTTTAACTCAAATTTATTAACAGCAAGTAATTATTTTGTTAATAAATTATTGAACTGAAAGTTGTTTTAAATATTTTTCTAGTGAAATAATATATTCTTTTTTAGAATTCCATTCTTTTAAAATTTGATTGATTAAGTAAGAACATATTTTTTTATCTTGGATAATACTCATTACAACAAACTTTTTAATATAAAATACTCCAATACCATTTCTGATAAAAATTTTAGCAAGTAATAAAACTATTTTTAATTTATTAATTTCTGAATATATATTAATAGCAGACTTACTTTGCATTCAGTATTCTCCTTAACTTAAAATATTCTTTTTTCTCTCTCATAGTTAACATTTAAAACCTTTTTTTATATTTTTGCAATAAATATACAAAAAATTACTAATGAATATGTATATATTAAATTAATAAGTGTATTTTATTGTATATTTAAAATTTAAAACTATCAAAATAAAATTTTAAATATACAATAATAAATGAAAATGAAAAATATTAGTTTAGTAATTAAATGTAAAATTAAAAAACAAAACTTTAAAACTTACTAAAATAGAATATTTTATAAAAGTTTTGAAAATAATGTTTTATCAATAAAACTTAATATAATTTTAAATTTAAAATTTGTACCTAAATTATAGGTACAAATTTTTATTATTTCTCATTTTGCTGTGTGTACATCACAATACGTAAAATAAGTTGTAATATTTCATAAATCATACGAATCAAGTAATAAATAAACTTAATTTGGAAAATTCAACTAATAGCACGTATTTCTTTTTCATTTAAAATACCAACAAGATTTTGACAAATTTCTTTTCTTGATTTAGCATAAAAAATCATTTGCATTGAAGAAAAAAGAATTAATAAAATACTACCTAAAATTGATAAAACAATTGAAAGTATATTTGCGCTCGCTGCTGGTAAAGTAATTCAAGAATTAGCAGGTGAAAGAGCAAATAGAATAGCAAGTGCAAAAGGAATTAAAACAAAAAATAATGTTATTTTACGAGAAAAATCTCATCAAAAAGTATTAAAACGACTACTATTTGAACTACTTACTGCCCAAGTACTTTCCATTGCCATTGCTAAAGTATAAATAGAACGACGGTGATAAGTTCATGGTAATAGTCTTAAAGAAAAATTACCATTATTAAATAAATATGGCCTTAAATAAAAAAACCTAGGTTCAACAGTAATACTATTAATATTACCAAATCCCTTAAATTTTATTCTTTTTGCATTAATACCGTATGTTTTTAAATATTTTTGAGATAACTCGCCACCAGTTAAATTAGCACTATTTTCACGATGGAATCAAGAATACTTAATTCAAGTGAAAAATCAAATCATAGTAACAACAAACAAAATTACACCAACAATAGCTAATAAGCTTGCTAAAACAATTAAACTAGTTGATCAAGTCTTTGGATCATTTGGATTAACTGAGGATAATAATAAATTAGTCATAATCTTCTCCTTTCTAACTATTTGAATAGAGTCTACAATATTATAACATAGTATTATTCCACCACGAAAAGAAAGTTATAAACTTCTTGATCACCATCAACAATTTCATATTCAATATCATAATCTTCATCTAAAATTTTTTTCATAAAATTAATTTGATCTTTTGAATAACCTTTACCTTTAAAAATAGTAATTATTTCTGCACCATCTCAAATTAATTTAGTAAACAATACTTTAATTACATTAAATAAATTTTCATTTGAAGCAATAATTTTTTCTTTACCATCTTTATTACGAAAACTAACAGCAGAAAAAAAGTGTTTTTTTCCAATTTTAATACCATCTATTTCAACATCACGATCAGCAACTGTTACATAACCAAAAGCAGCATATTTAATTTCACTTCACATATTTTTATTATTTTCTTTTGCACTTAATTCAGGATTGAAATTTAAAGCGGCACGCATACCTTGAGCAATATTTTTAGCAGGTAATACAAAAACTTTTGATTTTTTTTCTAATTTTCTTGCTTGTTCTGCTGCTAAAAATAAATTACTATCATTTGGCAAAATAAAGACATTTTTTGCATCGACAATTTCAATTGCCTTTAAAAAGTCATCTGTTGATGGATTAATTCTTTTTGAATACATAATAATATTGTTAACCTTTAATTCATCTCTAAAAAAGGTTTCAATTCCTCTACCAGGAACAGCAGCAATTAAAGCAAATTTATTATTTAATTTACAAATTGGTTTAATAGTTTGTGTATGTGCTTTTGCCTGTTCGGTCATATTTTCAATTTTTACTTTTAAAATTTCACCAAATTTCTGAAAATAATTTAAAATTTGACCTGGTTTTAAAGTATGAACATGAACTTTGATTAAATCTTCATCATCTACTAAAACTATTGATTGACCATCCATTGTTTCTAAATCAGTTCGTGTTTTGCTTAAATTAAAATCTAACTTACTAACTTTATTTAGTTTTACAATAACTTCTGAACAATAACCAAAGTTTTCTTGATTTAAAACCATTTCTAATTTTGCTGTATCTTGTTGTTCTAATTTTTTCTTTGGTGAAATAGCTTTACCGTGCTTTAAACCATACACCATACCTTCAACAATATAAACTAAACCAGCACCACCCGAATCAACAACTCCTACTTTTTTTAAAATTGGCAATAAATCAGGTGTTCTTTTTAATGATTCATTCATTCCTTCTAGTAATTTTTCAAAAATATAAAGCGAATCTTTGCCTGTTATTTCTAATTCATTAATATAATTAGCACCATCTTTAATAATAGTAAGAATAGTACCTTCTACTGGTTTCATAACTGCACGATATGCATAATCTTGCGCACTTTTTCAAGATTTTAATAAATCCTCATTACTAATGAAATCATTTTTTAAATCTTTTGTTTTTATAGTTTGAAAAAAACCACGAAAAATTTGAGATAAAATAACTCCAGAATTACCACGCGCACCCATCATTAAACCACGAGAAAAAGTAGTAGCAAATGTTTTTAAACTATCATATTCTTTGCCATTTAATTCTTTTATACCATTCATCATTGTTAAATTCATATTTGTTCCAGTATCACCATCAGGTACTGGGAAAACATTTAATTTATCAACTTCAAAATGATGATTATAAAGATTATTAGCACCGCTAATAAGCATAACTTTTAAGGTTTTAATATCAATTTTTTTCATTTAATTTCACCTTATATTTTCTTTTATTCTTCAATTAAATCATGAACAAAAATGTTAAGTACTATATAGTCTTGATGTTTAATAATCTTTTCAACAATATATTTTAAATTTTTCTGAGTTTGATTCATAATATTTCAAATATTATTATTAAAAAAACAAACTATATTAATATCAATAATTCAACCTAAATCAGACTTGTTAACTTTAATTCCATAATTATTATCTTTTTCATAAATATTGGCAACACCTGGTACAGATAAAATACTTTCTGATAATGCTTTTTTAATAATGTTCATAATATCTTTATCTTTCTCCACATAATCACCCCTATTATATTAATAATAAATTAAATTTATATAAAATAAAATCTCTTATAATTTTTATAGTCTTTTATATTATACCTAATATAATATATCAAGACAATAATAATCTTAAAGATAAAGATATTATATATTGATAATGGTTTTTTCTATATAAAAACATAATTAAGAAAAACTAAACTACCTAATTATTAAATATAAAATACTATCTATAATTTTAAAAATTAATATTAATATTACTTTTAGTAAAGTAATACAATAATAATTAAATAATTACTTATTCTTAACTGTCTTATTTTTATACTTAAACATTATATAATAGAAAATAATAAAATTTAAAATATATAAAATACTAACTAACCAAAAGTATAATTAATAATTAAACTATACTTCAAAAATTTACTATATAAATTTTAGGAATTTTTGTGTTTTTAATCGTAATCTTATTTTTTGTAGAAATTTCAATTACAATTTTCATAATAACAATTACATATTTCAATAAATTACCTCCTATTTTATATAAAAAGATTATCACTTTTTAAAATAAAAATTAATTTAATGATAACGAAAATATATTAACTTCTTAATAACTAAATTTAATGTTCAACCACTTATTAACAATTGTAATTTTATATAATATAAAATAATATTTTAATTGTTAACATTCAAAAGTGTTAACTATAATAAGTATTGAAATTTTATATACATAAAATTTAATGATTTTTAAAGGAACAATAATATGTTAAAAATATCTACTAATTATTTACCAGATCCCACTGAATATGCTAAAGTTTTTTGTGAATATATATTCAAAACTTTAATAGAAAAAATTATATATTTTTATACAACAGTCAATGGGTTTCTAGATCAAAAATTTATTACATTTTTGACTAATGAAAAAATTGCTAATGAATTTAATAAAACAAAAAATATGGATTTAGAAACATTAATAAAAGAATTTTATGATACACATCATAAAATTAAAATTCCACTAATAACAATAAATAAAAAATTAACAAAAGAAATTGAAAAAGAAGTAAGTGAAGTATTTAATAATACAACTACTTTAACTATAATTTTTTATAAAATTTGTATAAAAGATAACGCAACTAATAGTGATATTAGTGATTTTTTTATTGAAAAATATACAAAAAAAATTATTAATACTTTTAAAAATCTCTATTATATTTTTTATTACTATAACTATATCAAACATTTTAGAATTAGAGATAACAAAAAAAGAAACATATTTCAACAAAAAACTATCAAGATAATTTAAATATACAATTAATTAAAGAAATAAAAAAAAGTCTTGAATATGCCATTTTAATAATAAACAAAATGGATACAAATATTTATAAGCGAAATTTAAAAATAACACCAGAAAAAGAAAAGGTAATGTTTAGTAATCTGTGTAACTTACAAAAATAACTATGTTTAATTAATTCTAGTAAATATAATTAATTAAATGACTAGAAAGAGTGAGTTACAGATGGCTAAAAAAGATAACTTTAATAATAATGATCCAATATCAAAAGCAGTAGATTTATTATTAGAAAATACTGAAGATTTAACAACAGTTTTTAAAGAAGGGGGTTTATATAAAGAATTAACAAAACGTTTAGTTGAAAAAATGTTGAATTCTGAGATGCAAAATTATTTAGGATATGAAAAAAATCAACATAGTAATAGTGACAATGCTCGTAATGGTATAAGTTCAAAAAAAATTAATAACTCAACAAGGTAAAATTGAGATTGATGTACCACGAGATCGTAATAGTAATTTTACTCCTGTAATAGTGCCAAAAAGACAGAGAAGATTTGATGGTTTTGATCAACAAGTTCTTTCCTTATATGCAAAAGGTATGACATTATCAGATATTAGTGTAACTCATCCATTAGTTATCCTCCAGAAATCAAAAGAGTGATTTATACTACAAATTCTATTGAATCTGTAAATAGTCAATTACGAAAAATTATCAGAAATAAAAAAGTTTTTCCTAATGATATGGCAGTTTTTAAAATATTTTATTTAGCAATTGAAAATATAACAAAAAAATGAACAATGCCCATTCAAAATTGAAATACAGCAATTGCTCATTTTATGATAAAATTTGAAGACAGAATTAATCTGAACTAGTACTTTGCAAAACAAAGATACACAGATTATTAAAAAGCCTCTAAACGCGTTTTCTTTAATTTTTATTTTCTGTTACGTCAATAATAACTTCACTATTATCATCAAGAATTTCTTTAGTTATAAATTGACCAACGCTTTCAGCACCAGTTTTATCAGCAACCGTTTTTAAACGACTTAATTGTTTTTCCAACGGAACTAATGTTTTATTAATGCCAACATAAAGATCGTGATTTTCTACTAAACACTGTAAAAAATTATTATTTAATAACTGAATATGAACGGAAATATTATATGTATGATTACTATTTCTTTCAATACCAACTTTAGCAATCATATCTTTTTTAATATATTTAGAATACTTTTCTTGTAAATAATTAAAATTTTTATCAACAGCATTTTTAATTTCATAAGTAATATTAATATTTTTTCCATGGACAATAACTTGCATGATTAATTGCTCCTATCTTTTAATTATTATATACATTTTCCCATAAACAAATAAATTTTAAAAGATAATAGTGTAATTAAATTTAAATTATTAACAACTAAGCAAAATACCAATTATATTTATAATATGCTTAATATCATCTTCAGTTAAATTAATGATTAATACTCTATTTTTTATCTTTTCATGATTTTTGTTTTAAAAAATTTTGTTTTCCATTAAAAGTAATAGCTGTTTTTCAACGTGGATAATTATTACCTTTAGTAATAGCATTAGTATTATTCATTGGTTGTAAATTACTAATATCAGAAGTGCCTCCATGAAATAAAGGTCGTTGATGTATAATAGTTCAATTATAACTTTTAGGATCATCATTAAGTTTAACATTACTAATAAAGTTATTTTTAAACATTAGCGCACCCGCATAGTCTTTTCGATATAACTGTGGATTATAATCATCAATAATTTCTCCTTTATTTCATACTTCTTCAATTTGTTGTGGTGTTCAAGTTACTTCACTATTAACAACATTACTACTGTTATTACTACTGTTATTAGTTTGAACAGGATTTGGATTACTAGTTACTTGATTATCAAGTAATTTTGATTGTGGAAGTGCACCTCCACCAGTATTATTATTAATAACTATATTTATACCTTGTGTTGATTTATCATGTTCATTAAAAAATCGATCTGTAAATGATGGTCCAATAGTTTGTTCACCAAAAAGAGAATTTTGTTCAACACTTGCGGGTATTTCTGTTGCTGATAAAGCATTATTATTTGTCAATGATAATGCTTTTTTTGATTTATTTCTTAAATTAGCCATTATTAATCATAAAGAAAAAAGTACTAAAAAGAAACTACAAATTAATGCAAAGCCTCAAGGTAAAATAAAAAATAAAACATTAATAATTTTTTTGTCCATAACATAACTATAAATTTTTTTATAACCATAACTTATTAATAATCCTGAACCAATAAGTAAAACAAGCGAAATTACTACTACTATTAATGCTCATACTAAAGTTATTATTCCATATTTATTTAAAAAAATAAATGGAATTGTAATAAACACTAGAGTAATAACCGAAAAAATTAAAGTAAAAATTGTTAAAATCTGAAAAGTAAGAGTAAATGTAATGCCTTTACTATTAATTACTTCAGTTAAAATTGCTAAAATCTCATTAACATTAGTACGATAAAGTATAAGTCATAATACTCAACTTATAATCAAAGTTATTGCCATTAATCCCGAACTAACAATAATTCCTCAACGATTATGAGAATTAATGTTTCTATAATTCTCTGCTGACACTTCCATACTAAAACCTCACAACTCTAAAATCTCATATATTAAATTCTATCATAAATGATGATTAACATGTTTAACGACAATTATGAAATATAAATGAAAATATAACCTTTATAAAAATACTTTGGATGGGTTACACTTTATTGGACACTAATTACGTAGACAAGTGAACAAATTAGTTAAAAGAAAGGAAATATAATTATGACCAATATTAACTCATATAATGATGAATTTAAAAAACAAATAGTATCTTTATATCAAAATGGCAAATCAGTATCTTGCCTTGCTAAAGAATACAACGTTACAAGAGCAGCTACTTATAAATGAATTAAGCAATTTACAAATTCAGGCAGTTTTAAAACTAAAGATAATCTTTCGGATTTAGAAAAACAATTAATTCAAGCAAATAAAGAATTAAAACAATTAAGAATGGAGAATGATATTTTAAAGCAAGCAGCACTAATAATAGGCAGAAAGTAGAGATTATTACAAATAATAAATCTAAATATAAAATTCGTCCAATTTGTCGTTTTTTAAAACTTTCTAAATCAACATATTATTTTAATTTAAAGAAAAAAGAAGATAAAATCAAAAATAATATGTATGATGAAGCTGTTATTAGTGCTTTTAAACAAAATAAAGAAGTTTATGGAACAAGAAGATTAAAAGTCAGTCTAGAAAATAAAGAAATTTATTTATCACGCAAAAAAATTAAAGAAATTATGAATCAGCATAATTTAATATCAAAATACACTAAATTATCATTTAAAAATCATCATAACAAAGTCAATGATAGCCAAATAAGCAATCTTGTGAATAGAAACTTTAATAATAGGCTTAAAAATGAAGTTATTGTTAGTGATTTAACTTATGTTCAAGTTAATGGTAAGTGAAACTATATTTGCTTATTAATCGACCTATTTAACCGCGAAATTATTGGACATAGTGTAGAGGTGTACTAAAAAAGATGCATCATTAGTATATCAAGCATTTATGCAATCAAATCGCTGTTTAAAAGATATTCAAATATTTCATAGTGATCGCGGTAATGAATTCAATAATAAAACTATTGATAAACTTTTATTAGCATTCAATATTACCCATTCTTTAAGCAAAAAAGGTTGTCCTTATGATAATGCTGTTGCTGAAGCAACTTTCAAAACTTTCAAAACTGAATTTATTAATGATAAAAATTTTACATCATTAATCCAATTAAAATTAGAATTATTTGATTATATCAATTGATACAACAACATACGAATCCACAGCACTTTAAACTACCTAACTCCAGTTAAATATCATGAAAAAATGTCTACCAAAAAATAGTCCTAAAAAGGGTTGCCATTCCACATTTAAATTTTGCAATTCTGTTTTCATATCTTTTATCCTTTTCAATTGTTTATTTACATTTTTATATATATGTACTTATTTTTTTATGAATTGATAATGAACAATTATTACTTGTTTCTACATTTACTACTTTTGCTAAATTTAATTCTTGAGGGATCGGTGATGAAGTAATATTTAAACTAGTTATGTTATTAAGTTTTGCTAATTTTTCTCTTGCTTTAACTAATTCAAGTTCAACTTTAGTTCTTTCTAATTGTTTTTTAAGAATTTTTGCTCCTACTGTTTCTAATTGTAATTCTTCTAATTTTCTCTGAAGAATACTTGATTTTTCATTATTGTCATCTTCTAATTCTACTTTCTCTTGTTTATTTTGTTTAATCGTAGCTTTAATAACTGCACCCATCATAGCAGCAGATGTACCTGCACTAGCTGCTATTCCTAAATCAGAACATTGAAAGCCATCAATTCCACCAACCGCTAATGTTACTACTGTAGCAGTACCGGCAGTTATTATAGGTAAATTTTTTACAAAATTTTTTTTAAATTTCTTTCGAAAACTTTTTTTCTTGATAGTGAAGGTTTAACAACTTCCACTACATAATTATTTTCATCTTGCATTGAAGAAGCAAATGAAGATTTACTAATATCCATTTTTATTTCTCTCTTTCTAATCTATGAAAAATATCCTTCTAATTAATATAATTTAATAAAAAACTAATATAAATAAAAAATACTTATATTAGTAATGAACATATATTAAATTATTAATAATACTATCACAAATATTGATTTTAATAAAATTTAATATTTCATTTTATTACTAAAATAATTTCTTATAATAAATATTAGAACCTGTTTAAAATCTTTTAGAAAATACTAAAAAGAGAACTAAACCAAGAAGCTTAGATTTATATGAAGTATTTTGTGCAGTTTTATATGTATTAAAAAGTGGTTGTCAATGAAGAATGTTACCAAAAGATTTTCCAAAATGACAAATTGTTTTCTTTTTATTTTCAAGTTTGAAGTAAAAATAATGGTAGAAAAGAACAAACTAGTTTTTGTATAATTGATTCACAAAGTGTTAAAAATACAGATACTACTAAAAACAAAGGTTATGATGCTGGTAAAAAGATTTCAGGAATAAAGCGTCATATTGCTGTTGATTCTCAAGGTTTACCACATGCAATTTACATAACCACAGCAGAAAAAACAGATCGTAACAGTGCTATAATAATGATTGAAAATGAAAAAGAGAATCTTTCTGCAGTTCAAAAAATACTAGTAGATGCTGGTTATACTGGTGAAAAATTTGCTTCTAAAATTAAAACAATTATAAATGCAAATGTTGAAGTTATAAAACGTAATGAATTACATTCTTTTGTAGTATTACCAAAAAGATGAGTTGTAGAACGAAGTTTTGCATGATTAGAAAAATGCAGAAGATTATGAAAAAATTGTGAAAAAAAATTAAATACTAGCTTACAAATGGTTGTTCTTGCCTTTATTTCAATTTTATTGAAAAGATTTTAAACAGGTTCTTACAAATAAAGTAATTTCTCGTTTACAAAAAAATATTAGATATAATACTTGTAAACTAAAGATATAGTTTTTGACCTATTGTTTTATTTTTTAACAAATAGGTTTTTATTTTAAAAGGGGGACAAAATGAAAACAATTAAAAAAGAACAAATATTTACTAACAAAGCATATTTAATAAATTATGAAACTGTAGAAAAAATTAAAAAACAATTACTAAATTTAAAAGGAGAAAAAATAAAACTTATTGAAAAAAGTGAGAAAATTGAAAAAGAAATTAATAATTATCAAAAAACTATTCAATTTTGAATTAAACAAAATAAAGAAATAGAAGATAAAGTATTTCAATTTAATATTCAAATCTATAAATTAAAGGAACAAAAAATTAACAAAATTAAAAATTTTTTTATTAATCTTTTGGATGGGTTACACTTTTTTCATTTGGAAAAATAAATAAAAATAAAAGTATTAATAATTTAATTGAAACAGAAGAAATAAATTGTGAATTATTTAAAAAAACAAAATTAAATAATCAATAAAAAATTAATATTTTAAATTCAAATTATATTGAAAAACAAACAAAATACGCAAATTTAATAACTAATATTAATCAAATAACTGAACATGAAAACAAATTATTAGAAGATAAAAATAATTTGTTAAATAATAATAATAATTTATTAATTGATTTAATAAATCAAAAAGAACAGCAAGAAAAAGAAACAATTGTCGAAGTCAATGAGCAAATGGTTGAACAATTTGAATCAGAAATATTTCAACTTAGTGAAAAAATTTGTGATTTGGAAAATCAATTATTATCTAACAGTAGTGATGAAGGCTTTAATTCAAAATCTACATCAACAGATTCTTTAAATTCAGATATTTCAGTACCTCTAAAAATACAACCAAAATCACAAATATCTAACCCTATTAATAAACAAAAAGAAAAAGACATCCCTTGAGAACAAACACTACGTAAATATGAAAATGATATTCCAACAAAAAATTATAAGCAAAGAATAAAGCCAACTAATTCAAGAATAATAAAATTTTAAAAATTAAACATATTTAGAAATTAGCAATATCAACTTTATCTTTTGCTTTTGGTATATCAATTACTGGTGGAGATTCTGGATATACTTTATTCATACTACTTGCTAAATTTCTTACTCATTTACCACGATGATAAATAAATAAAGAAATAATCATTTTAATAACATCACAAGAACGCATAATAGCATAAATATAAACAATATCTAAAGGACTATAATGTACCTCAATAAATAAAATTAATATTGAAAAACATCAAGTAAAACAACTATCAACAAGTAAAACAGTAATTGCTAAGCCACCAGCACGAAATGCATAAATACAAGTATACAAAATAGTATAAGCACTAAAAACTATAGCATCAACACGCATCATTCAACTAGAAATTTGTAAGGCTTCTGTTGTTGCATTAAATAATAATTGTGGTAAAAAAAATGAAGATAAAACTAATAAGCCAGCAAAAAATAATGATACAAAAAAGCCTAACCTAATTAAATGTTTAGCATTATATTTAGCACCAATCAAATCATCGGCACCTAAACGATTGGCAATTAACACCGAAGAAGCAATACCAAATCCAATATATAAAGTATAGAACATGGTATTAATCGTGGAAGCAATTGCCGAACCACTTAATGCTTCAAAGCTTCATTGCGAAATTAATCTAATAATCATTGTCGTAGCAACTGCAAATAATAAATCATTTAACATTAATGGCCATGTTTTAATTATAATTTTTTTAAATAAATCACCCCTAATCTTAAACATTTTCAAAACTTTTGGTTGAAATTCATATTTCTTTCATATAATAAAACTACTAATTAATGCCAACTGAGCAATTCTCGCTGTTAAAGTAGCAACTGCTGAACCTCGTGCTCCAATTCCTGCAACTGCACCAATACCATTAATTAATAATAAATTTAATAAAAAGTTAATAAATACTGAAACAAAAGTTAATATTAATGGAATATAACCACGTTTTGTTTCACGAAATACTGAAACAAAAGCAAAGTTTATTCCTAACAATGGATAAGAAAAAACAATTCATTGATTATAATCAATACCTTGTGCTGTTGCTAAAGATGCTGAATGAAATTCATAATAACGTAAAATAATTTGTACAAATTGGGGAACGTTTTTATCAATATTATGAACATTCATAAAATTAATAAGTGAATTTTCATCAAAAGCATGATTATAATTTAAAATGTCCTTTAACTCATTAATATCATTAAGAGTTAATCCTTTAGCAGCACATAATTGATTAAATTTATCCAATGCACTACTAGGACTAGTAGTATAAGAAATTAAATATTCACCCACTGTATAAGATAAAATAATAACTATCACTCCAATTAAAAATCCAAAAATAATTCTCATTCTTACTGTTTGTCTTAAAGAACCATATCTTCCAGCTCCATAAAATTGAGCACCAAAAATACTAACACCGTTGATAAAACCTCCCATAACGGCATAAATAATAACAAAAATTTGATTAGAAGCAGTAACTCCCGAAACAGCAATTTGTCCTGCTGAATATTGCAAATGATAAAAATGTTCTAAACCATTATCTTTTCATCAACTTCAATTATCTCAAAGTCCTAATGAAGTAAAAATATCCCTAATATGTTCATTCATTGGCTTTAAATCACTAATAAAACTATCCTTTAATTCTCCAACCATAATATTATCTAGTAAATTCATTGATGCTGATAATATTTGTTGCAATACTGCCGGAATAATAATCATTAATGCTAATAAATACCATTTTTTAGTAGCAAAAAAATTACTAATTTTATGTGGATTTGCTCTATTATTAATTTTAAATCCACTAATTTTCATAATTTCACCCTTATCATTAATTTGCTCTATATTATAATAATAATTTTACATCATTTAAATAATGAGGTTTGAAATTTAATATATAAAAAATACTAAACTGCTAAGTAAAATCTCTACGATTAAATACTAATCATGAAGCACTCAATAAACCAATACCAAGCAAAACATACACAGTCAATAAAACTGGAAAATTAAGAATTTTACTATTAGTTGCTTTATTGGTATCAACTTGATAATTTGTGTTAACTTTATTAAAACTAACTAAATAAGGATCTGCTGTCATAGCATACTCACTTGGATAAGCAAAGATTGAACTTTGTTCAGTCGATATTCCATCTCAAATATATTTTAATTGATAAAAAATATTTAAATAACGCATTGCTTTAACTTGTGATGTCTTAGTATTAAGAGCATCATATTGTGATTGAGAAAGAGATGTATTTAAACCCGTAATCATAAGATTTACTGAATAATCAACATTATTGCTACCAACACCATTTGATCTTTTGGGACCAAGGTTATCTAGTCCAACTTTTTTACCTGTCATTAATTCTTCAAAACTTTGTTCTTTTCATTGACGAAAAGCATTACTAATATTGTAAATATGAGTAACTAAGTCCTTAGGAGCATCAGTAGTTGGTGGAGTACTAGTACTACCATTCTTAATTGCTAATACTATTGTTTGTTCTTTTTGATAATCATAATTATTAGGATACTTAACTTCTTTAATATATGTATCGTAAATACTAAACATAGCCTTTTGAATAGATTCAATAGTAGTTGTTGGGTCTTTTCTATATACGTCATTAATTCAATCAATATCAGTTTTATCTAATTTAGCTTTTACATTATTATAAACTGCTAATGACTGTGAAACAACATAATATGTAGGATCAAATGTTACTAAACCATTAATTAATGTCCCAAAAATATTGAATAAAGCAGCCATTCCAATCATAATTGCAACTAAAGCCTTAGCATTTAAAATTAATGAAAATAAAATAGCAATTGAAGAAATAATTAAATCAAAAATAATAGCAACACCAAATAAAATTCGGTAATGTTTAGTAATCTGTGTAACTTACAAAAATAACTATGTTTAATTAATTCTAGTAAATATAATTAAATGACTAGAAAGAGTGAGTTACAGATGGCTAAAAAAGATAACTTTAATAATAATGATCCAATATCAAAAGCAGTAGATTTATTATTAGAAAATACTGAAGATTTAACAACAGTTTTTAAAGAAGGGGGTTTATATAAAGAATTAACAAAACGTTTAGTTGAAAAAATGTTGAATTCTGAGATGCAAAATTATTTAGGATATGAAAAAAATCAACATAGTAATAGTGACAATGCTCGTAATGGTATAAGTTCAAAAAAATTAATAACTCAACAAGGTAAAATTGAGATTGATGTACCACGAGATCGTAATAGTAATTTTACTCCTGTAATAGTGCCAAAAAGACAGAGAAGATTTGATGGTTTTGATCAACAAGTTCTTTCCTTATATGCAAAAGGTATGACATTATCAGATATTAGAATGCAGTTACAAGAGTTATATCAGGGTGCTGATATTAGTGAAAGTATTATTAGTCAAATTACTGATGATGTGATTGATGATGTCAAAGCATGACAAAATAGACCATTAGAAGGCATTTATCCCATTGTTTATTTTGATTGTATAGTAGTTAAAGTACGACAAGATAAACGCATTATTAACAAATCAGTTTATATAGCTTTAGGAGTTGATTTAGAAGGTAAAAAAGATGTTTTAGGTTTATGAATTAGTGAAAATGAAGGTGCTAAATTTTGATTAGCAAATTTAACAGAAATGAAAAATCGTGGCTTAAATGATATTCTTATTGCCTGCAGTGATAATTTAACAGGCATGTCAGAAGCAATACAATCAGTTTATCTTAAAACAGAACATCAATTATGCATAGTTCATCAAATTAGAAATAGTTTGAAATATGTCTCATATAAGCATAGAAAATCTCTAGTTGCAGATTTAAAACCAATTTATACTGCATGTAGTGAAGAACAAGCAATGCAGGCTTTAGAATCCTTTGAAAATAAGTGAAATAAACACTATCCTCAAATTGCTAAATCTTGATATAAAAATTGAGATAATTTAATGGTTTTTATTAGTTATCCTGCAGAAATTAAAAGAGTGATTTATACAACAAATGCTATTGAATCTGTAAATAGTCAATTACGAAAAATTATCAGAAATAAAAAAGTTTTTCCTAATGATATGGCAGTTTTTAAAATATTTTATTTAGCAATTGAAAATATAACAAAAAAATGAACAATGCCCATTCAAAATTGAAATACAGCAATTGCTCATTTTATGATAAAATTTGAAGATAGAATTAATCTGAACTAGTACTTTGTAAAACAAAGATACACAGATTACATAAAAGCCTCTAAAATTCATAAATAAGGAAATACCGCATTATAAATAGTTGAGCTACCAATGCCAGGAATAGTAATAACAAAACTAGCAATAAAAATAGATAAAAATAAATATAAAATAATTACCACTTGTAAAGATAATAACTTTTCAGTTCAAATTCTAGTTCTACTAACTGGCTTTGATACTAAAATCAATAAAGTACCATCATCAATTTCATCACGAAAAACTTGTGTTGCTTTAACTGAAATAAATACAAAAATCATAATTGATAAAAGTACCGAGAACGATAATACTTTTCATTGTGG
>NZ_CAXWWA010000003.1:0-233544 GCF_964273375.1 Spiroplasma endosymbiont of Cleonymus obscurus
AGACAGAGACAGAGAGACAGAGACAGAGAGACAGAGACAGAGAGGACAGAGACAGAGAGACAGAGACAGAGAGACAGAGACAGAGAGACAGAGACAGAGAGACAGAGACAGAGAGACAGAGACAGAGAGACAGAGACAGAGAGACAGAGACAGAGAGACATAGACAGAGAGACAGAGACAAAGACAGAGAGACAGAGGCAGAGAGACAGGGACAGAGAGACAGAGACAGAGAGAGAGACAGAGAGACAGAGACAGAGAGACAGAGGACAGAGAGACAGAGACAGAGAGACAGAGACAGAGAGACAGAGACAGAGAGACAGAGACAGAGAGACAGAGACAGAGAGACAGAGACAGAGAGACAGAGACAGAGAGACAGAGACAGAGAGACAGAGACAGAGAGACAGAGACAGAGAGACAGAGACAGAGAGACAGAGACAGAGAGACAGAGACAGAGAGACAGAGACAGAGAGACAGAGACAGAGAGACAGAAAACTGGTCAAGCATATTGCAAAATATTACTAACAAATGCAAATCAATTTATCAAGAAAATTGATATTAAAAATTATGAAAGAGAAAAATAAATTCAAAAATATTTTTAATTTTTAACTTATTTATATTAACTAAAAATAAGCCAAAAGTAGGCCAAAACTAAGCCAACTAGTTGGCTTATGAAATTATTGATTTTCTCCCACCCTTTAAAGGATTTATCAACCTTTAAAACATCTGACCACTCTCTCCCAACGTAACCTTATGAAAGAGAGTGGTCAGATGTTACGGGTGGGAGAGAGAAAAAAAGACTTTTTCTTTTTAAAAAGAAAAAGTCCGCGTTTGAAAAACGCTCCCAAAAAGAAAACTTTTACAAAAAGTTATCACATTAGCCACTAGGAGGTGACATAATATGGAACAAATAAAAATCCTTAATATTATAAATCGTTGAGGATATTTAAACAAAGAAGAACTTTCGCTACTTCTGAATAAAGAAGCGGAAGCAATTAATAGTTTATTAAAATATTTAGTTTCTAAAAAATTAATTCGAATTGATAAGTTAACAAGAAAGAATTATTATATGCTTTCAAGTTTAGGAAATCAAAAACTAGGACAAGGAAATAAAATAATTAAAATTAATTACAACGAACTAACTCATCAAAATTTACTTATAAAATGACTTTGTCAAGAAACTGATATCATTTCATATCAAACTGAAAAAGAACTAAAAGCAGAGGGTCATTTGATAAAAGATGTTTGAGGAAATACTAAAAGTAAACAAGGATATCCCGACTTACTAGTTCATTATGAAAACAAAGATATGATTATTGAACTTGAAAGAACACGCAAATCAAAAGACAAATTCAAATTGAAATTAAATAACTTACGCAGTTATTTACTACAAAACATTCACATACTTTGATTAGTTCCAAATGAAAACATGAGAAAATTCGTTGATGAACAAATCAAAGCATATAACTGAAAACTAGAACAACATCACATTGAAATATTTAATAATTTTTGGTTAAAACTTTAACTAATTGTAAAATACACAAAATTTGATAACATATAGTTATTATCCAATATATAAGTTTTAACCCATTACTTTATTTTAAAAGTAACTGGGTTTTAATGTTTTAAACAGGAGATATTAAAATGGCAACAATAGATAAGACTAAATCACAAACATATAATTTTCTATCAAAAAATAAATCCATAGAAGAAATTAAAAAACAAACAAACATTGAAGTTATAGAAAAAAGTAGACATGGTGGTTCAGCATATAAAATAATTGAAAAAGATGATGCTAATAATCAGCTAGTTAATAATGACCTATCAGAAATAAATCAAGAAAATTTAGAACCAATTGCAACTAGTTTAACAAATAACGAAAAAGAGCAAGAAACAAATAATGATATATGAACAAAATTAACTAATTACTTAAATTTACCAAAACCAAATGCAGAAGAACTAATACAAGTTCAAAGAAAAATTCAAGAACTAAAAAAGGAAATTCAACAACTTAAAAAAGAAAATGAAGAATTAAAACTAAAGCAAGGCAATGTAAATTTGGCTAAATTTAAATATAATGCCATAACAATTTATGATGAAAAGCAAAGAAAAGATACAGGGATTGAAAAAATTCACGAAGAAATTTTACCTATTAATAATGAACTATATTTTATTACAACTTTTGTTAATGCAAATAAATCTATAACTGAAGAAATATTAACTTTTCATAATATTAATGATGATAGTTTAAAAATAATAAAACAAACCAAATACTACAAAAATATAAATGAATATAAAAGTAATATTTTTTTAATTGATGAACAAAATCAAAATTTAAAAAAAATAACAGCAAAAGATTTTTTAAAACAACAACAAGATTTTAAACTAAAACCAAGTAAAAAAGAATGAAAAACATGAGGTATTATTATTGGAATTACTTTATTTCTTGTAGTTGTAGTTCCTATTTGTACTTTTGTTATTCCTGCGCTTATACCTGCAACAGCAACAGCATTACTACTTGAAATAAAAGTTATAATTGCCGTTTCTGTTGCTGTTGCAGGTCTCATTTTCAAAGAAGTTTCATCGATATTTGAAAATGCAACACAAAAAGTTAAATCATGATTTAGAAATAAATATTTTAAAAGTACAAACCAAAAAGTTAAAGAAAAAAATGAGCGTGAAGCAATAATTAAAAATCTTACTAGTGATAAAAAAGAAATAAAATTAGAAACACAATATAAGATTTTAAAACAAGAACTAGATAACAGAAAAGAAAAAAATACCAACGAACTAAGTAACAACATAATAAATCATAATTTAAACAATATTTCTGAAAATCTAGATATTAAATCAGAAAATAATCAAAATTTTGATTCATCTATACGAAATACAGTAAACCAACAAGAACAACTACTAGCAACAACTTCAAATCATAACTGAAATAAAGTAAAATGCTTATTAACATAATTAATAAAGTTTTAATCACTATTTTTTCAAAATAGTGATTTTTTTATTATTTTTTACACATTTTTAGTTTTAAAAATATATAATTTTTTGTGAGTATTTTAAGGATAGAAAAAAATATTCAAAAATAATAAAGAGAGGAAAAATAAATTATGCCATGAGAACCATATGACAAATGAAGTCAAGCGGAAAAAGATTCATGAAAAAAAAGAGCTGAAGAAACAAACAAAGCATGAGGAGAAAGTAAGGAAAAAGAAAGAAGAGAAAGAGTTGCCAATGCTCTTGGATTTGAAAAAGAAGACACTATAAAAAAAGAACAAGAACAGTTGAAAGAAGTATGAACAGAAAAACAAAAAGTTGGTAATTCTTTGGGATTCAAAGAAATTAAAAAAATAAATAATAAAGCTTCAACAAGTAAAGGTCAAAGTTCCAGTAGTAAATCACAAAAAATGTAAATCTTAAATACTTTAAAACTGCACAATTGTGCAGTTTATTTAGCAATTTTATTTGTATAATTTTAATGAAAATATTTAACTTAAATAAGTGTTAAATATAAAATAAAAGTGTTATAATTAAATTGTTCTTATTTTTTATAGAACAAAATAATTATAAAAAATGAATATAAAATTTAAACATAAACACCAAGTTCAATAACTTGGTAATGTTTAGTAATCTGTGTAACTTACAAAAATAACTATGTTTAATTAATTCTAGTAAATATAATTAAATGACTAGAAAGAGTGAGTTACAGATGGCTAAAAAAGATAACTTTAATAATAATGATCCAATATCAAAAGCAGTAGATTTATTATTAGAAAATACTGAAGATTTAACAACAGTTTTTAAAGAAGGGGGTTTATATAAAGAATTAACAAAACGTTTAGTTGAAAAAATGTTGAATTCTGAGATGCAAAATTATTTAGGATATGAAAAAAATCAACATAGTAATAGTGACAATGCTCGTAATGGTATAAGTTCAAAAAAATTAATAACTCAACAAGGTAAAATTGAGATTGATGTACCACGAGATCGTAATAGTAATTTTACTCCTGTAATAGTGCCAAAAAGACAGAGAAGATTTGATGGTTTTGATCAACAAGTTCTTTCCTTATATGCAAAAGGTATGACATTATCAGATATTAGAATGCAGTTACAAGAGTTATATCATGGTGCTGATATTAGTGAAAGTGTTATTAGTCAAATTACTGATGATGTTATTGATGATGTCAAAGCATGACAAAATAGACCATTAGAAGGCATTTATCCCATTGTTTATTTTGATTGTATAGTAGTTAAAGTACGACAAGATAAACGCATTATTAACAAATCAGTTTATATAGCTTTAGGTGTTGATTTAGAAGGTAAAAAAGATGTTTTAGGTTTATGAATTAGTGAAAATGAAGGCGCTAAATTTTGATTAGCAAATTTCACAGAAATGAAAAATCGTGGCTTAAATGATATTCTTATTGCTTGTAGTGACAACTTAACAGGCATGTCAGAAGCAATACAATCAGTTTATCCTAAAACTGAACATCAATTATGTATAGTTCATCAAATCAGAAATAGTTTAAAATATGTTTCATACAAACATCGAAAATCACTAGTTACAGATTTAAAGCCAATTTATAATGCATGTAGTGAAGAACAAGCAATGCAAGCTTTAGAATCATTTGAAAGTAAATGAAATAAACACTATCCTCAAATTGCTAAATCTTGATATAAAAATTGATCCAATTAATGATTTTTATTAGTTATCCTCCAGAAATCAAAAGAGTGATTTATACTACAAATTCTATTGAATCTGTTAATAGTCAATTACGAAAAGTCATCAGAAATAAAAAAGTTTTTCCAAATGATATGGCAGTTTTCAAAATATTTTACTTAGCAATTGAAAATATAACAAAAAAATGAACAATGCCCATTCAAAATTGAAATACAGCAATTGCTCATTTTATGATAAAATTTGAAGACAGAATTAATCTGAACTAGTACTTTGCAAAACAAAGATACACAGATTATTAAAAAGCCTCGAAAAATCTGAAAAACAAAATAAGACTTCAAAAAGTCGTAGTTGATTTTCAAAATAAATAGTTTTTTAAAAGTCTACTGATAAATAAAAAAAAGTTAGGTAATACTTATTTTAAAAATATTACCTAATTTTTTTTATGTTAAAGTTTTAATAAATTTTAGAACTTCATCATAGTTTGGTTCAAATGTTACTTCTTTAACAATTTGTAAATATATAACTTTGTTATTTTTATCAACAATGATAATAGTACGTGCTAATAATTGGATTTCATCAATTAATAAATTAGTAGTATTACTAAAATTATTTTCATTATTACGATAATCACTTCAAATATGAAAATTATTATTCATTTTTAGTTTTTCACAAAAGCGACTTTGAGCAAATGGTAAATCTTTGGAAATAGTAATGATAACTAAATCTTTTAATTTAGTAGCCTCTTTATTAAAGTGTATAGTTTGTAAAGCACAAGTTTTAGTATCAATGCTTGGTACACTAGAAATAATTTTAAATTTATTAGTGAATTGTTCTAAATTCATATTATCCATTGTTTTATTAACTGCAGAAAATGATAAAGTATCTCCAACTTTGATTATTTCATTTTTAATATGAACGGGTTTACCTTTAATTGTTAATTGCAACATAATATTTTTTTCTCCCTTTTTATCAAATGTATTTATAATATTATTATAACTAAATTTATTAAAGATAATCTATTAAGGAGTAACAAAGTGTTAAAAATTTTAAATAAATTTAAAATTGCTATTCAAGAATTTAAAATGGTTTTTAAAGCAGTGGGGACTAAACACATTTATAAAAATAAAAGAACAATTATTAAAAGTATTGCACTATGTTTTATTCCATTTTTATATGCTTTTATTGCTTTATGAGCTTTTTTTTAATCCATTGGGAAATATTAATCGTTTACCAATTGCTTTAGTTAATAACGATAGTTCTGCAGTAGGAATTAATAGTGTTATTAATCGACATAATTTAAATTTGGATAATGAAAATCCTAATAGTAGTGGTGCTTATGAATTTAAAATTAATGATTTACAAATTAACAATGAGAAAAAAACATTTACTGTTTATTATTATGATGATTGAAAAAGTTATTATCAACATCAAAATGACAAAACTTTTTTAACTGAAGTTATTATTAATAGTTGTTTTACTAAGGATTTTAATGATTTTTTTAAACAAGCTTTTAAAGTAGTTATTGATAATATTAAAACTCCAGAAAGAATTTGGAATCTTATTAATCAAATTACTATTAGACCAAAAATTAGTTTACAAGCTTCATATAAAGTTAGTCCGATTTTAGGTGAAATTAATGATTTTGCTTTAAATGCATTAAAAGATAATATTTTAGTAAGTTTTTACCTGTTGTTATTAGTGATCAAGTATTTGATTATTGAGATAAAGATGCTTCTGATTCAGGTTATCACCATTTACAACCAATTTTAAAAGAAATTTATGGTATTCTTTCAATTGCTGTTCCTGGTTTAGGTCCTCATGCTGAACAATTTAATGATAATATTGATAGTGTAACAAGAAACGAAGAGATTAAACATATTAAAGTTTTAGAACATGATTATTGAATGAATCATACTTTATTGGCACCTATTAACTTTATTAATTTTAATTTTAATATTGAAGGTCAAGATAAATCTCCTTATGGATTTGGTTTGGGTCCATATTTCATGTGTATTGGAATGTGAGTAGGTACTTTATTATTAACTTTTACTTTTATTAGAAATAAAGATATTCCAAAAACTAAATTTTGATCAAACTATTTAGCTAAATCAGCATGAATGATTATTTTTGGTTTAATTCAGTCAACAATTTTAGTAACTTCATTATTACTATTATTTAATAATATTGATTTATGACAACGATTTTGACAAATGTTTTTATACATGTGATTAATAGCAATTATTTTTGATTTGGTTGTTCAATCAATTGCTCACATGTTTCGTAATCATGATTTGGGTAGATTTTTAATTGTTATTCTTTTAATACTACAACTTTCTTCATCAAGTGGTACTTTTCCTGTTGAATTAGAACCCAAGTTTTTTCAAGTAATGTATAATTTTTTACCATTTAGTTATGCAATAAAAGGATTAAGAGAAATTCTTATTAATCCTAATCCAATGACTATTTTATGAAGTATTGGTTGTTTATTAATATTTATTATTATTTTAGTACCATTATCGTTGTTACTTAATTGATGACATGATCATAAAGATGCAAAAAATGAAGTTGGAAATAAAAAAAATAAATTAGTTGTTAATGATTCTTCATCATTAAAAAATAAAACTACTACTGATGAGAACTAAACATTATATTTTTAGGTGTCCTTTTTATTAATACTTTCTAATAAAATAGAGTATTTAAAAGAATGTTGTATATTATTTTTTTCAATTATAAACTTAAATTAATATCTACAAAAGATATATCTTTTGTAGATATTAATTTATAAAATAAAAAACATAAATATTTAAAAAAAATAATAAAAAAGTAAAAGAGGAAAAAAACTTATGCATTTTAAAAAATTATTAACAATGTTTACTATAACATTTTTTGCTAGTTCAGGGACTATGCTTTCAATTAATACTCATGTTTCTAATAACAAATTAATTAAAAATTGTTTGGTTAATAACCATGAAACATTTTCAAAATTGGAGTAATCGGGCGTATTTCAAGTCTAGTTATAAATATTATAACCCTATTTAGGGTTAATGTCAAGTCTTAATATAGATTTTATTAACTTTTATAAAATGAAAATTCCTAACTATTTAGGTTTAGATTTATTAAATTTTATAAATTTAAACAAATACTTTTAATTTATTAATTCTTGCTTGTTTTAATTTTAATAAATTAAAAAATGCTTCTTTTGAATAAATTTTTGCATTATTATTAGATATTGATTTGATTAAATGATAAACATCACTTTCAGCACTACAACCAATATTTCAAATAGCATTTTGATTTTCAATACCTTTTTTATTATTTTTAAAATATTCATATATTTTTTCATCAGCATTATTTTCTTTTAAATAATCTAATAATTTATAATAATTACCATTTAAAAATAATTTATAATAAGCATAATTTAATTTTTTATTATTTTCTTTTGTTCTTTTACCTTTTCCTACAATAAATACTTGTTTTAATTTTTGTAATGGATGTCATTTATCTACAGCATAATCAATTTTTAAATAATTAGCAGTAGATTTAAGATAAGTTGCACCATCACCCGTTAATTTTAAATTTTCATTAGTATAACCAATAAAAATATTATCTACATTAGTTATTATAGATTTACCAAATTCTTTTTTATTAATTCTTTGACCTTTTCTAGTTGATATAACAAAAATATATTTATTTTCTAAAACATGTCTATTATCAGTAGATTTATTTAAATCAAAACCAGTACTTATACTTACTGTTCTATGTCTAAATTTTCTTTTCTTTTTATTATCAATTAAATTATTATATGATTCATCTGATTGAATATAAATAAAATCAGTTGGTAATATTTTTATTTTTTCTTTTGGTAATTCTTGAACAAATATATTAGTTTTTTTTTACTCTTCTACAAATTGTTGATAAAGATATATCTATTTTTAAATTATGTTTAATTATAGGATATGTAATATTATTAAAATCAGCTTCATAAATTATTGATTTTGTTACTTGATTAGTAAATTTTTTATTTTTATCAATATTAATATATGTATCTAATGGATATAAATATTCACCAGTAATTTTATGTTGATATACTTTTCTATAAAAATCTTTTACTATTCCATACATTGATGTAAAAGTTCTTTTAGCAGTTTTAACATATTTATATTTATTTTTATCATAGTAATTTTCATACCAATATTTATCATATTTAATTAAATCATTTTTATAATCTAATAACATTTGTTTTTCATGACTAATTTTAAACTGATTATGAGGAAATTGTTCAGGAAGTAAAATCATAATATTATTCCTTTCTAAATACATGACTTTGAGTATAACAATAATTAACTGGTGAGTGTTGGAAAATGATTTAGTTAAAATGTTATAATTAGTATATAAATATTTAAATATAGGTGATAAATATGCCAGAAAAAGAAAAAAAATATGGTGAAAAATTAAGTGTTAATTATAAAACTCAAATTGATAATTATTTAAGAACTAAAAAGGTTATATTAACTCCACAAGGATTAAATAATGCACTTGGAATTGATAGAAAATTTGTTTATGATTGCCGACGTAGAAGTAATCCATGACGTAAAAAATTTATTAAAGATTATGATAATGCAAGAGCAGTGATTTCAACTCATATGTTAGAAAAATCATTAGTAAAACCAGAAATAATTTATAAACATTGACAAGTTAGTTATCCAAATGAATTTGATATTAATGAAGAAGATAATAGTATAAAAAGTAATATAATTGGATGGGTTACACTTTATTGGACACTAATTACGTAGACAAGTGAACAAATTAGTTAAAAGAAAGGAAATATAATTATGGCCAATATTAACTCATATAATGATGAATTTAAAAAACAAATAGTATCTTTATATCAAAATGGCAAATCAGTATCTTGCCTTGCTAAAGAATACAACGTTACAAGAGCAGCTACTTATAAATGAATTAAGCAATTTACAAATTCAGGCAGTTTTAAAACTAAAGATAATCTTTCGGATTTAGAAAAACAATTAATTCAAGCAAATAAAGAATTAAAACAATTAAGAATGGAGAATGATATTTTAAAGCAAGCAGCACTAATAATAGGCAGAAAGTAGAGATTATTACAAATAATAAATCTAAATATAAAATTCGTCCAATTTGTCGTTTTTTAAAACTTTCTAAATCAACATATTATTTTAATTTAAAGAAAAAAGAAGATAAAATCAAAAATAATATGTATGATGAAGCTGTTATTAGTGCTTTTAAACAAAATAAAGAAGTTTATGGAACAAGAAGATTAAAAGTCAGTCTAGAAAATAAAGAAATTTATTTATCACGCAAAAAAATTAAAGAAATGAAATGGTAAAGGTGAAAGACCTTATAGTTTTGAATTTATACCAATTGCTATGGTTGACCAATTAGTACAAGATGAATTAATTAATAGTAGATTAAATAATGGAACAATGTCAATAGTTGAAGCAATTAGTTTATATGAAAATATTGATACATTAATGGCAAAACAAAAATTAGAACATATTATTAATGAAAATAAATTTTTAAATAAAAATTTAGGAGATAATACAAATGATAATGAACAACGCAGTAAGAATTCAATTAATGAAACAAGCACATCTAGCATTAAAGCAAACTCAACAATTAATAAAGAGATGTAGTTATTGAAAAATATTTCCATTTGTTATTAATAATGGAGCAATTCCTTTAACTGAAACTGGTTATAAACCAATTAATAGTAAAATTAGTGATTTTGGTCAATATGAATTAATATTAACTGGTACTACTCCAGTTGTATGTATTTGAAAAAATAGTACAAAAATATATCAAAAAAATAAAGGTAAAATTAATGAAGAAATACATAAAGTTAATGGTCAAGATGAATTTTATACAAAACAATATAAAATTGGTGATTATTGAAATGCTTATTTAATTGATGATACAAGTGGTGTTGATTTTAGTAATTTACCAAATAATCAAATATTTAAAACAGTACAAACAAAAAGACAATATACTTTAGTAATGTTTGAAGAACATATTACAATTGATGATTATTTACAATTTTTTTGTGTATTTAATGATGAAAATGAAAATATTGGTGGTAATAGTGGTAAAAATCAAGATAGACAATTATTATATATTTCAAATGTAACAAATTATTATAGTCCTTATAATGGTGCATTTAGTATGCAAGTATTAACTTTTAGTAGTTTAAATGATAGAGTAGTTTCTACTGGTCAAAATACACTTGATTTTGTACAATATGCAAGCCCAGGTAGTGGTTATGCTTTCCCCTACTATTCAACAAGGAAAAGTAACTTTAAATCGTACTTTAATGCGTGATATAGGAGTAAGATATAGTCATAGACAAAGTTATGGATTAGAATTATTAACAAGTTGTTATTATTATGGAAGACCAATAATTCAAGGTCAAGAACCAATACAACAAAATAATGAAGAAATATTTGAAAGTAAAGTATTTTCTTCAAGAAGATTATTTATTGCTGGTAATAATGAAAAATCTACAACTGAAGTTAAAAATAATGGTGGTTTACTTGCTGGAATAAATGATAAAATAACTACAAGTAGTCATCCAGAAACAACATTTTATAATATTATGGACGCTAAACCTACTGGATTTACTAATTTTAAAAATTTTACAGAATGATTAAAAACTTCATTAAATTTTCAAGATAATTTATTTGTAACAAAAGATTTTAAAGGTATGTTATCTTTTGATAAAGATAAAGCAAGATTAAGTAATGGTACATCAGTAGGAGAAGCAAAATTCTTTTGAGATAGTGAATGAAATATAAATAATTTAACTGGTAATTATAATGTTGATATGAGTAGTAATTTTAAATATAAAGACCCAGAAAGTGGATTAATTATAGGAAGTCCAACTGTAGATTATAGTAAAATAAGTCAAAAATATATGTCTGCTATATTAAATTTTAATAGTGTAGTATTTAGTCCATTAATACAAATGCCTTATGATAGTCAACAATGATTACCATTTGCATTAAGTGATATTCCTTTAATTGGTAAATTATTAAATGCTTTAACATTAGGTATATGAAGTAGTTGAGTTATTACTCAAAATGCTCAACAATATAAAAAAATGTTATATTTTAATGGTTTTATGAGTGCATTTTTTACAAGTAATTTAGAAAGTATTATTGGTAATGGTGGTTTAATTCCTTTAAATGCATTTACAAATGATAATGATTTTACTATTGGTAAATTATTAGGTGCAAATGTTTCAACAACTGCTATGACAATGAAATTAAGTGATAGAATAAGTGTTTATCCATGAGATGCTAAAACTGGTAAAAAGTTAGAAGTAAAAGAACAAATAAGTACAGTTGACTTATCACAAAAGAAAACAAAAGAAATTTTTAATCATATAATAGATGATAAAGTATATATAATGGCAGAAGATACTGAATTTTTAGATATTTCTTCACCATTAACTCATGAAGATAAAGATTGTCAATGAAATCCGACAAGTAATGGAGTTATTGATGGTTCAAATTATGCTTATATTATTGATACAATTGTAACTCAATCATTACATCAAGGTGAAGAAAGACATACATTTTATAGTGATAATCCATTTACTTATCAAGGTGATTATAATGAAATATCAATTGCACAATTTCGTTATAATAATATGGGTTATTTAACTGGTAATGCTTTTAATTGAACAACTTTATATAAATTAAATCATGATGAATACTCAGAAAGTGAAGAAACTACATTTAGTTATCCAGCAAAAATATTACCACCAAGTCCTCAAAATATAGCAAAATCAATAATTATTAATCCAGATTTAAAAATCGATATGACAGCGAATGATGTATCTTTAATAAAAAAAGGATATAGCAATATAAAAGAATGAGAAGAAAAAAATATAAGTAAATTTAGTAAATATGAGGTAATGTTTAGTAATCTGTGTAACTTACAAAAATAACTATGTTTAATTAATTCTAGTAAATATAATTAAATGACTAGAAAGAGTGAGTTACAGATGGCTAAAAAAGATAACTTTAATAATAATGATCCAATATCAAAAGCAGTAGATTTATTATTAGAAAATACTGAAGATTTAACAACAGTTTTTAAAGAAGGGGGTTTATATAAAGAATTAACAAAACGTTTAGTTGAAAAAATGTTGAATTCTGAGATGCAAAATTATTTAGGATATGAAAAAAATCAACATAGTAATAGTGACAATGCTCGTAATGGTATAAGTTCAAAAAAATTAATAACTCAACAAGGTAAAATTGAGATTGATGTACCACGAGATCGTAATAGTAATTTTACTCCTGTAATAGTGCCAAAAAGACAGAGAAGATTTGATGGTTTTGATCAACAAGTTCTTTCCTTATATGCAAAAGGTATGACATTATCAGATATTAGAATGCAGTTACAAGAGTTATATCATGGTGCTGATATTAGTGAAAGTGTTATTAGTCTCAAATTACTGATGATGTGATTGATGATGTCAAAGCATGACAAAATAGACCATTAGAAGGCATTTATCCCATTGTTTATTTTGATTGTATAGTAGTTAAAGTACGACAAGATAAACGCATTATTAACAAATCAGTTTATATAGCTTTAGGTGTTGATTTAGAAGGTAAAAAAGATGTTTTAGGTTTATGAATTAGTGAAAATGAAGGCGCTAAATTTTGATTAGCAAATTTCACAGAAATGAAAAATCGTGGCTTAAATGATATTCTTATTGCTTGTAGTGACAACTTAACAGGCATGTCAGAAGCAATACAATCAGTTTATCCTAAAACTGAACATCAATTATGTATAGTTCATCAAATCAGAAATAGTTTAAAATATGTTTCATACAAACATCGAAAATCACTAGTTACAGATTTAAAGCCAATTTATAATGCATGTAGTGAAGAACAAGCAATGCAAGCTTTAGAATCATTTGAAAGTAAATGAAATAAACACTATCCTCAAATTGCTAAATCTTGATATAAAAATTGATCCAATTAATGATTTTTATTAGTTATCCTCCAGAAATCAAAAGAGTGATTTATACTACAAATTCTATTGAATCTGTTAATAGTCAATTACGAAAAGTCATCAGAAATAAAAAAGTTTTTCCAAATGATATGGCAGTTTTCAAAATATTTTACTTAGCAATTGAAAATATAACAAAAAAATGAACAATGCCCATTCAAAATTGAAATACAGCAATTGCTCATTTTATGATAAAATTTGAAGACAGAATTAATCTGAACTAGTACTTTGCAAAACAAAGATACACAGATTATTAAAAAGCCTCCATATTTCTGAATTAATAATGATAGTAAGGTTGTTTTACCAATGCCAGAAGGACCAATAATAATATTACTTTGTTTTAATATTAAATTTAAATTACTAAAAACTACTTTATTTCTTAAATTAAAATAACAATCTTTTAATACTATTTTATTAATTGATATTGAAAAAAATTTTTTGTTATTCTTATATTGTAATCTACAATTAATAAAATTATTAAATCTTTGAAATGATTTAATAAAAACCGGAAAGAAAATAAGACTATTACCAATATTTTGAAAAAAAGAATTAATATAAATACTAATACTAGTAATAAATATTAATTGAGATAGATTAATTTTACCATCAAAAATTAATATTAATGATAAATATATAGTAATAAAACTAATAATATTTTTAATAAAACTTGTTAACGAACTATTATTAATAACTAAATTATTTAATTGTCAATAATTATTAATATGTGTATTATACTTTTTAAACTAATATACTTTTAATATGCAGTTGCAAATTACGAAAATAGGCATCTTCAAAACTTTTTTGACTTAAAATTATTTGTTGCTGCAAATCTAATTTGGTAACTAGTTCTTTTTTTACTAATGGTTTTTTTCATAACATTATTATAAAATTAATTAATACTGTTATAAAACCATTTAATAAATTTACTAATCAAATCATAAAATGAATCTTAATCAAAACTATGCTAACAATAACACTAGTAATAAAATTAATAATTATCTCTAAACTATTATGACAAAACATAGTTGATATGTTATTAATATCTTGATATATTTGTAAAAAATCACTACCATTATATTTTTGTATTTCTATTGGTTTATTTTTAAATCATTTATTATGAAATAAATCTACTAAAAAGTTATTGAAATAAAAATAAAATTTTTGACATATTTTATTTAAAATATATTCAATTAAAATTTTCATTAAATTAATAAAAAAGAAACTTAATAATAAAATCATTGCTAACTGTAAACTATTATTTAAAATAATTTGATTAATAAAATGCTTATAAAATACTTGTGCTATAAAAAAGGTAGTAACTAAAAATAAATTATTAATTATAATAATTAATGAATAATATAAATAATTTGGAATCAAAAATGGTGAAAAATTTTTAATTTTATTCATCTTTTTTTTATTACTAATAAAAATTTATTTATTATATTAGTTGAAATAACAACATTCGTAAAAATTTTAAAATCTTCAATATTTTTTCAACTAAGTTCAATATCTTCTGGATTTGCCACCAGTCATTTATTTTTTTTCTTTTTGTAAATAACTATAAAATGAAATCCGACATTAGCATTATATATTTGAATAATTAATGATTTAACAATTATTAGTGATTTTAATTTATCAAAATTAATATTATAAGCTTTTAATAATAAATTATAATTACTAGCCAATTGTTTTAATTCTAAAAGATTAATTCCCAATTTTGTTAAAAATATATCTTTTTTTATGTCATTAATTAATAACTTCTTCTTAAAATAAAACCTATATATCATAGCAAGACATGCCAAACCACAATCATTTTCTGTTTCTTGTTGAACAAAAGGATATTTCATATAAAAAATCACCGCCAATAATAATTAACAGTGATTACCATTTTTTCCTTTTTATTACTTACGATGTTTTTTCTTTTTAGCAGCAGCGCTTTGTTTTTCGCGTTTTTCATCACGCGCAGAAAGAAAATGTTTATGTCTTTTTTCTGCTCTTTTAGTTTCTTGGGCCTTTTTACTAAATCCTTTTAAAAGACGTTGAAACTCTTGTTCACTACTTGTTCATTCTTCGTTTTCTTTGTTGTCTGATGATGGTGATTTTTTCACTGAATGCATTCATGTCAGCTCCTATTTTTTATTTTACTTTAACAATTATATTAGTAAAATAAAAAATTATCAATATTTTTATACAATATTAAACTTTTTATTTTAAAAAAAAATTAAAAGTAAGATTATCTTTTAAAATTTCACACTTACTAACTATTATTTAATAATACTTAATGATTTTATCATATTTTAAATGTTTATGTTTTTAATAAATAAAACAAAAAATTTATTTATAAAATAAATCTAAATGAACGATTTGATACTAAAAATGGAATAAAATTTAAATCTTCTTTAGAAAGTTTGCCAACAACGTTACGAATACCATCATTTTTAATTTTATTTGTAATAATATGTAATTCACCACGATAATTTTGTGCTTTATTATTAAGAATAACAACATCACCTTTTTCTAATCATTGATTAGTATTGTTAGCAGGGATATCTAATTCTTGATATATAACTCGAGAAATAACACTACGAATTATATATCACGTGCTAAATCAGATCTAACTTTATGAATATTTTTATCAAAAAGAATCTGTTGTTCACTATCAGTAATATTAGAATTTAACTCAATTTTTAACGATAAATTTTTATAATCAATTTCATTTATCATTTTCAAATCATATTCTGTTAAAAACTGGTTAGCAATAATTATCATATCAATGCATAAAGCAATATAATGACGAATTTGTGTTACCAATGGTCAATCACGATGCAGTTCTAATGTTGGTAAATTATCATTATATTTTCAAGGTCCAATTTTATCTTTTCCTAATAATGTAACAAAGCTGGCAAATGGAATTTTATTAACAACGCTTTCAGATTGATTTAAACAAAAAAAGTCAATATCAGCACCGGTATATCTTTGTGGATAAAAATTATAACAACTAATAAGGTTATTAACATTAGCTTTATAAAATAATATTAAGTAGTTGATATCATTAATAACATATGAACCATTAATAAATATTTTAAAATTTAAACGATTTTGACTTAATTTTGCTTGATGCTTAATATCAATTCCTTCGTTGCAACGAATACCCGATAAACCATACATTTTAAAAAACTTTATGAAATCAAGTCGTTTATTAAGATTCAGATTAAATTCATTAATAAATTCAATATTAATATCTGCAAAAACATGCATATTATACTTTTTAGCAATTTGTGTTAATACTACTAATTTTTTTAAATTTTCATAATCTGTTTTTTTAAAACTAATTAAAGTTGTAAAAATAGTTTTAATATTATTCTTGGCTAATAATTCGGTATAATTTTTAATTTCTTCTAAATTTGCTAAATGTAAATAAACTGCAGCACCAATTTTTTCCATTTACTTCCTCCTTTACTTTTTATATATTAATTTTATCATTTTGTAACTTAATAATTTTTAATTTTTACAATAAATAATGTAAAGGATTCCTAGTTTGATAAAATAACTACTTCTACATAAAATAAGAAAATTGACTACGCTAATCTTAATTTTAATACAACTTATACATTAATAAATTTACTACTTATATTTATTCGTGTTAAATATTAACTTTATAAATATAATTATTTTTTATGCTAATATTTATTTATAATTTAATAAAAGTTGATTCCTAATATAGAAATTTATCTATATTAGGTTTTTTATTAAATTAAAATTAAAGAAAGGAAAAAGATTAAAAGATATGCCTTTAACTTATATAGAAAAAGAAAAACTATTTCAAAAGGAATGAGAAAAAAGAAAAAAAGAAGCATTAAAAAATATTAACAAAAAAATACCAGATGAATATTTATTAAAAATATTTGAAACTATAATCTTAGAACCTGTTTAAAATCTTTTCAATAAAATTGAAATAAAGGCAAGAACAACCATTTGTAAGCTAGTATTTAATTTTTTTTCACAATTTTTTCATAATCTTCTGCATTTTTCTAATCAAGCAAAGCTTCGTTCTACAACTCATCTTTTTGGTAATACTACAAAAGAATGTAATTCATTACGTTTTATAACTTCAACATTTGCATTTATAATTGTTTTAATTTTAGAAGCAAATTTTTCACCAGTATAACCAGCATCTACTAGTATTTTTTGAACTGCAGAAAGATTCTCTTTTTCATTTTCAATCATTATTATAGCACTGTTACGATCTGTTTTTTCTGCTGTGGTTATGTAAATTGCATGTGGTAAACCTTGAGAATCAACAGCAATATGACGCTTTATTCCTGAAATCTTTTTACCAGCATCATAACCTTTATTTTCAGTAGTATCTGTATTTTTAACACTTTGTGAATCAATTATACAAAAACTAGTTTGTTCTTTTCTACCATTATTGATACGAAATGCCATGACTAATTTTTTTTAAAACTAATTGTAATACACTAGGTTCATTACCATTATTTTTACTTCAAACTTGAAAATAATAATATACAATTTGTCATTTTGGAAAATCTTTTGGTAACATTCTTCATTGACAACCACTTTTTAATACATATAAAACTGCACAAAATACTTCATATAAATCTAAGCTTCTTGGTTTAGTTCTCTTTTTAGTATTTTCTAAAATTGATTTTATATTTTCAAATTGCTCTTTGCTAACATTACTAGGATAATTTTTACGCATATATACCTCTTATCTTAAAATATATAATCATTTTACCCTATTTCTCTAAAAGATTTTAAACAGGTTCTTAGATAATGATACAAAAGTTAATGAGGAAAATCCTCAACAATCTCAAGAATTCGAAACGTTGGAAGAAAAACCATTACAAGATAATGATAATAAACAAGAATCAAAAAACTGAACACAATTTAAAACAGAGTATCCAAATATTGCACAAATAATAAAAAATAGCAAAAATACTGGCATTAAGGTATTAATATCTTTAATTAAATTTTTTGAAATTAATAATGACCCACTTGGAATTACAGAATACATACTAATTTTAAATGAAGAACGTAAAAAAGAAAAAATGAACATTAAAGAAATTGAAGAAAAAATAAAAAATATTTGAAAAGAAATCCAAAAATTAAAAAAAGAACTATTTGTAGATGAACCATCATCATTATGATCTTGTTCTTCTGAATCAAAAGAAGAAAAAAATACTAGAGACATTGAACTTGAACTAATAAGAATAGGAAGGTTCGAAGTATCACAAGCACAAATGGAGCAATATTCACCAGAAGTAAAACAAATTATAAACGATTCAAAACAACTCTTAAAAGAATATGATGATGAATTAAATAAATCAATTACATTATAAATAATTTCTGTAATTACTTAATAAAAAGTAAATTTTTAGTGTTTATTAAGCAAAAACAAACATTTATACTTTTTTATCTTATTTAATTATTATTTTTGATATACTATAAGTGTGTATGACTATATAAATTAAAAAAAGAGGATAAAATGAAACAAAAACAGATTCAAAAAACAAATGATAAAAATGATCAAAAAGTAAAAAAACTATCGAAACAAGTGATATTCAAACTGAAAATAATTTGAATTCAAAAGAAACTGATGAACAAACGAGGCTTTTTAATAATCTGTGTATCTTTGTTTTGCAAAGTACTAGTTCAGATTAATTCTGTCTTCAAATTTTATCATAAAATGAGCAATTGCTGTATTTCAATTTTGAATGGGCATTGTTCATTTTTTTGTTATATTTTCAATTGCTAAGTAAAATATTTTGAAAACTGCCATATCATTTGGAAAAACTTTTTTATTTCTGATGACTTTTCGTAATTGACTATTAACAGATTCAATAGAATTTGTAGTATAAATCACTCTTTTGATTTCTGGAGGATAACTAATAAAAATCATTAAATTATCTCAATTTTTATATCAAGATTTAGCAATTTGAGGATAGTGTTTATTTCATTTACTTTCAAATGATTCTAAAGCTTGCATTGCTTGTTCTTCACTACATGCATTATAAATTGGCTTTAAATCTGTAACTAGTGATTTTCGATGTTTGTATGAAACATATTTTAAACTATTTCTGATTTGATGAACTATACATAATTGATGTTCAGTTTTAGGATAAACTGATTGTATTGCTTCTGACATGCCTGTTAAGTTGTCACTACAAGCAATAAGAATATCATTTAAGCCACGATTTTTCATTTCTGTGAAATTTGCTAATCAAAATTTAGCGCCTTCATTTTCACTAATTCATAAACCTAAAACATCTTTTTTACCTTCTAAATCAACACCTAAAGCTATATAAACTGATTTGTTAATAATGCGTTTATCTTGTCGTACTTTAACTACTATACAATCAAAATAAACAATGGGATAAATGCCTTCTAATGGTCTATTTTGTCATGCTTTGACATCATCAATCACATCATCAGTAATTTGTGACTAATAACACTTTCACTAATATCAGCACCATGATATAACTCTTGTAACTGCATTCTAATATCTGATAATGTCATACCTTTTGCATATAAGGAAAGAACTTGTTGATCAAAACCATCAAATCTTCTCTGTCTTTTTGGCACTATTACAGGAGTAAAATTACTATTACGATCTCGTGGTACATCAATCTCAATTTTACCTTGTTGAGTTATTAATTTTTTTGAACTTATACCATTACGAGCATTGTCACTATTACTATGTTGATTTTTTTCATATCCTAAATAATTTTGCATCTCAGAATTCAACATTTTTTCAACTAAACGTTTTGTTAATTCTTTATATAAACCCCCTTCTTTAAAAACTGTTGTTAAATCTTCAGTATTTTCTAATAATAAATCTACTGCTTTTGATATTGGATCATTATTATTAAAGTTATCTTTTTTAGCCATCTGTAACTCACTCTTTCTAGTCATTTAATTATATTTACTAGAATTAATTAAACATAGTTATTTTTGTAAGTTACACAGATTACTAAACATTACCGAACAAAACTGAAAATTATAAATACGAATTAAAAAAACTTAAATTTTATTTTATAATTAAATTATTAACAATAATATTTGCATTTTTATTGGCAGTAGTTTTATATTTAGGTTTTTTATTAACAAATAAATTAGACTTAGATACATTATTAGAGTTTGAATGACCTTTATTACTACTGATGGGAATTACAACCACAACATTACTTCCAAGTAAAATATCTAAAACTATTAAAATTTAAAATAATTTTATAATTATTATTTCTTATTGCTTAAATTATATCCTTTTAACAAAAAATATTATTAATCTCTTTAAAAATAAAATTTTAAAGAGATTAATTTTTATTTTAAATTAAAAAAATAAATTATCACCAAATAATAACGTCTTATAACAAATTTTGATATGAAAAACTCTTTTCTACAATATTATGCTCATCTAAATCATTTATTGATTTTCATTTTTTACCATAATTTAAACTACTACTTCCTAATATTTTAGTTTTCTTTTCTGATTTATTAACTTTAGTTTTTAAAATTTTAATATCACTTTCTAACTCATTAATTTTAGTATTTAATCCATTATGTTCGCGAATTAATTTATCAAAACTATCCTTACTATATTTATTATTAATTGCTTTAATTTTATTACTTTCTCACATTCCACAAGTCAAAAATTTAAGTGGTCAATGTCACCATCTTCTTGCTAATTGTTTTTCATTTTTGAAATTCAAATTAAAATTATTAATTTGTCCACATATTTTATTTTTAGCTTCTTTTAGTATTTTTAAATCATGTATTTTTTCTTGCATTTCTTTAAAAATTTCATTAATGTCTGAACTATCATATAATGTTAAATCATCTAAACTTTTAGAACTATCTCTATACTTTATTTTAACTTCTAAATCAGTTTGTAAACCTAATACAAATAACTTATCTTCTGAAGTAGTTAAAACATTACTTAAATCATATTTATATATATTTTTAAAATCTATTGCTAATGCCCCCTTATTTACTTGTGCTTCTAAAAAACTAATAGTTACAGTAAACAAAGATAAAATTGGCATTATTGCTTTATCAGAATATTTTTTAGTACTTTTTCCGCAATTATCTTCAAGATAATTAAGATTTTTAATAACATTAGGAATATCTGCAACCAAAGATATACCTTTTAATTTTTCAATAATTCTTTTAAAATAAGGAATTTGAGTATTATGTTGTTTTTGATATCTTAACTTTATACTTTCAAGTTTTTTTATTAACTCTGTTGCAGATGACATTTTTTCTTTTACCATTTTTTAATTTTTCCTCTTTTAAAAAATAAAAAAACCCATTTATTTTTAATAAAAATAAGGGTTAGAAAACTTATATTAAGTTTATGATTTTTATTATACTATCTTTTTTTAAGATTTTATTAATATACTTTTGTCATAAAATAATAATTAGTTTTTCTAAATTTTAAAAATTATTTATGTAAAAAAACTAAACATTTTCCTTTTTTAATAATTAGTTTTGGTCTTTCTTCTTTGTTAAATTCATTACTAATAGTTTGCGTACTATTATTAGTAACAGTAATATCTTGATTTGGATAAAACTTACAACCACTAAAATTATAAATTACTTCTTCATTGTCTAAACTAAAAAAAGAAATATATTTATATGTTAATTGTCAATTGTAAAAAATATATTCTGATTTTGCTTTTAGTAAAAAACAATAATTATTTTCACCTAATAAAATTGGGTTAAAACATTCATATTTTTTTAATATATTAATACTAGCAAGTAACATATCCCAACGTATTCCATCACTTACTATCACTATTTGTTGAAAATCAATTTTTTTGGAAATTGCAGTAACTATCGAAAGTTCACTATCAATAAAATCTTTTTCTTTATTAAAAGTAATAATTTCAAAATTATGTATTTTACTTTGATCATTTAAAATCTTTAACTGTTGTTTATTAATGGTATCATTATCACCACAAATAAACTTAATTGGTTTGTTATATTTTAATAATGATAAAACACCAGTTTCAACACCAATAAAAATTGGATTAATAAATTGTTCTCAATTTAAATTATAATCACGACAAACAATTACTAATTGTTTAATATCACTATTTTTCATAATTTGTTAACATCGCAACTTGTTTTTTTACTGAATTATCACTATTTAATAAATAACTACCCGCTACTAGGTAATTAGCACCAGCAGCAATACAATCATTTGCTGTTAAATTATTAATGCCACCATCAACAGCAATTGTAATATTTGGAAAATTATTATCGATATGTTTTACTAACATTTTAATTTTATTAATAGTTAAATCTAAAAAACGTTGTCCACCCGCACCTGGTTGCACACTCATAATTAAAATTGTATCAAGATCTTTCAAATAATCATAAATTTTTGAAATTGGTGTATCAGGATTAATGGCAATTCCTTTTTTAAAACCAGGGTTTTTTCACTGCAGAAACTCTTTTAATTGTTCTTCTGTTAATGCTTCATAATGCAAAGTAATATTTTTAACTTGCGGTAAAATTATAAATGGTTTTAAATAATCACATACTTTTGATGTTGTTATCTTTACCATCATATGACAATCAATATTGATATTAGAACTAAATTTACATACATCACTTAATATTTTTGCACCAAAACTTAAATTTTCAACAAAATGATGATCCATAACATCAAAATGAATTCAATTAATTCCTGCATTTTGTAAATTTAATAAATCATCTTTTAAAGATAGAAAGTTAGCAGTTAAAATGCTAGCGGCAATTGTTACTTCTTTTTTCATATATTACCATCCTTTATTTTAAATTATTAATTTTATTGAATTCTATTAAAATTTTACAATAATCTTCATAAAAAAAACTAGAAATTATTTTATTTGCAACTGCTTTTTTAATTGCACATTCTGGTTCTTGCTGATGTAAGCAAGTACGAAACTTACAATTTTGTCAAATATTAGTAAAACTAGGAAAATTAGTAGCAATATCAATACTACTTAGACCTTGTAACTGAAAGACCGAAAAACCAGGTGTATCTGCAATAATACCATCATGTAAAAAATAAAGGCGAGTTTTAGTTGTGGTATGTTTACCACGATTTAAACTTGTAGAAATATCCTGTGTTCATAATTTTAAATTATTATCCAAACTATTTAAAGTTGAACTCTTTCCCACTCCTGAAGTACCTGTTAATATTGATAACTTGTTTGTAAAAACTTTTTTTAAATCTTCAATACCATTTTTTTTAACATTTGAAATAAAAATTGTTGGTAAATTTAAATTCTGATATGCTTTAACTTTTGTTCAAACTTCATTATCTTTAGTTACCAAATCAATTTTTGTAAATATTAAAATTATTTTTAAATGATAATAATTAAAAATAGTTAATAATTTATTTAATAGAAAACTACTAAGAAAAGGATTAACAAGAGAACTAACAATTAATACTTGATCAACATTAGCAATGCTTGGTCGATATAGTTCATTAAATCGAGGTAAAATTGATTCAACCAAAGGATTTTTATCATCTTTAAAATTAACTTTAACATAATCACCAACTAAAATTTTTGCTGTTTGAAATTTTAAATTTCCTTTGATTAAACAAGAAAAAATTTGATTATCAATTCTTACTTCAACAAAGTTATTTGCAACTCCAATAACTATTCCTTGTTTAAAATTCATAGTATCCTCCAATTAATATAAAATTAATATGCTTATAATAACACCAATAAGTAATAATATAATTAAAATTAAAGATAATAAAAATTCTTTTTTTAAATAAAATGGTTTTTTTAATTTTTGTGAATTTAAGTAATTTTTCTTAAATAACATATTATTTTTATTTTCCGTTTTTAAACAACAATCTAAATCATTACTCAATTCACTAATTGTCCGATAGCGATCATTAATATTCTTAGCAGTTGCCTTCAAAATAATATTTTCTAAACTTTGTGGAATATTCTTATTAATTTCATGAATTAATGGCATTGGTTCTTTAATATGTTTAGCGGCTAATATTTGTGGATTTTTATGAAAAAAAGGTGGTTTACCAACTAATAATTCATATAATATAATACCCAAAGCATAAATATCACTTTGAATTGTTGGTTTTTGAAATTTTACTACTTCTGGAGCAATATATTTCATTGTTCCTACAACTTGATTAGCGTGTTTTTTAACTTCATAATCATCAATAACAGCAATACCAAAGTCTAAAACTTTAATTGCTCCACTACTAGTTAAAATAATATTTTCAGGTTTTAAATCACGATGAATAATATTGACTGAATGACACGCATTAACCCCTTTTAAAATTTCTTTCATAATAACTATAACTTCATTAACTGATAAAACTGAATAATTACTTAAATATTCTTTTAATGTTTTACCTTCTAATAATTCAAAAACTAAGCATCAATCTTTCTTATCAATAAAAACATCATATACCAAAATAACATTGGGATGTCTAACTCTAGATACTGCTCTAATTTCTTGCAAAAATCGTTCTTTTATTAAGTCATCTAGTGGTGAAATTGGATTAATTACTTTTAAAGCAACTTGCCGATTTAAATATTTATCTTGTGCTTCATAAACTTTAGCCATACCACCCGAGCCAATAATTTTTAAAATATGATAACGATTATTCAATAATTTATTTATTTCCATTAGTTTCACCATTACTTTTAAATTTATTTTTTAAAAATTACTAACTTATTTATAATTTATATTTTACACAAAAATATCAAAAGACTAAAATTTTATTTCCATTAATAATGCAGTAACATTATCAGTTGAAACATTAAGTAATGCTTGCTTAATTAATAATTTAACTTTATTATTAATATTTCCATTTTTTTCTAAAATATTAACTATTTCATATTCTTCTAAAAAATCATGAACACCATCACTAGTTAAAAGAAAATATGATGGAATTATTAATGGTAAATGAAAAATATCAGTTTTTAATGGCTTACGTGGACCAAGAGCACTAGTCAATGCCTTTCAATAAGTGTGATTTAAATCAACACTTGATTCTTTAGTTGTATTTTTTTGTAAATATAAATTTAAAATATTATGATCAACTGTTAACTGTTTTAATCCTTGTTCACAATATTGATAAATACGTGAATCACCAATATTTACTAAATAAGCTTTGTTATTAGTAATTAAAATTATTACCATAGTTGTTCCCATATCAAGCGCTTGTTTATTACTTAAACTAAAATTATTCATTTCAATTTGAATAATTTCTATCTTTTCTTGTAATCATGCATGAATTTGTTTATCATGTTTTAATTTAGTAAAATCTGTTGTTTCAAAAAATTTTTTTAACATACTAACAGCCATATTACTCGCCACTTCACCACATTTATGACCACCCAATCCATCACAAACAACACCAATAACTTGTCCAGTGTTATTTGTTAAATATAAAACGGCATCTTGATTATTTGTACGATAATTACCAACATCTGTTTTATAACTAGCATTTATTTTCATAAACTGTCCCCCTATATTCCTTTTTTTAATTTACAAATATAAAATCCATCAGTATTGTTATTAAAACCAAAAAATTGTTTTTCTGCAATGATTGTCATATCTGGGTGATTTTTAACAAAATTCTCAATTTGATTTTGATTTTCTTTAATATTGAAAGTACAAGTAACATACACAACTATCGCTTCAGGTTTTAAAAGTTGATAAGCCTTATTTAATAATTTTGCTTGAACAGTAATTAACTGATTAATTTCTTCTTTACTTCAATTGATAAGTTTAACTTCTGGTTTTCTTTTAATTAAACCTCAAGCAGTACTAGGAGCATCAATTAAAATTTTGTCAAATTTATTATTAAAATCTAATATTGTAGAATCACCATATTTAAGTTTAGTATTTGTTACACCTAATTTTTTTAAATAAGTAGCACCAATTTTTAATCGTTCTTCATTTATATCACAAGCAACTATCTTACCGTGATTAGACATTAAAGCTGCCATATGGGCTGTTTTACTAGCAATTCCTGCACACATATCTAATACTTCATCATATGGTTGTGGATCTAAAATATGACTAACTAACATACTTGCTTGATCTTGTTTAATAATTTCACCATTTTCATATAATTTTGTGTTAAAAATTGACTTTGAACTAATAATACCATCAGATACTATCTCGCTTAAACAAAAGTTAAAAGATTTATAATTTTCATTGTTTAACACTTTATTAACAGTAGTTTTTAATGTATTAACTCTAAAACTAATTAATGGCATTCTTAAGTTATCTTTTATCAATTGATTTGCAATATTAATACTAAATTGTGATTTTATTAAAGAGTATAATCAACTAGGATAACTATATTTAATTAATTTAATATTTTGTTTACTTTCTTTTTGTAAATTAAATTCTGATCTAAATTTAGTAAAACATAAATCTAATACTTTAGAAATAATAAATGTTAGTTTATTATCAATGGTGCTTACTTTTTTTAAAGTATTTTCAATGAAAATTTCTTTATTAGTAATTTCTAAAAAATAGATTTCATATAAAACTATTCATAATAAAATAGTTATGTGAAAAGGAATAGTAATTACTGATTTCAAAACATTTCATATTTGATTTAATATATAATCTAAATAAATTTGATTTTTTAAGGTTCCTAGTACTATCTTTTCAATTGCTTCTTTTTCTGATAATGTTAGATTTTTATCTCGCATCATTTGTGCTAATAAAACATTACAATGACCTTTTTCTAGGATTACTTGTACTAGAATTTTATAAACATCATTTTGAATTATCATTATTTAACCCCACAGAATTTTTAATTATACATATATTATAACTTAAATTATATTTTTAATTTTGATAAGTATTTTACTACTATAACTATTAAAAAATGCATCATTACAATGCATTTTTAGTAATAAATTATTATTTTTTTAAAAAAATAAACTATTAAAAGTTACTCTTTATATTTACTTTACCTTTTCATTTTTTACAATCTTCACCATATTTATACATATTATTAATTTTAATACCAAGAATAATTCCTGATCATATTGCACAAGGTGTATTAGCACAAATTATAACTAAATCTTTCATTAAAATTGTTGATTCAGATCCACCATGATATGATAAATGAATAATGCCCCATAATACTCATAAACTGTTAGCTGTTGTATAAAGAATAAATGTAAGTAAAGAAATACCATCTGTTTTTTTAGTTTTTATTGTTTTTAAAGACTGTGGACAAAATGCTATAACAGCAATAAGTGCTCCAATAATCCCTATTATAGTAATAATTCATCATTCAGTATTTGCCATTATTTTTATTCCTCCAAAGTTTTAGCATTTTCGCCCAACGTTTTCATATTTTTTACTTTAACATAAATAATACAATTAGTTGCAGTCATTGTTACTGTATACGGTATTATTAAGGTAGAACCTCAAATTGCAATTTCAAGAGTATCAGCACCTTCTGGTCACATTACTGGTAATGTTACTGAAAGTATTCCAAATATCAAGAAAAAAAGATTAGCAATATTATAAATAATATAAGTTGATAAGATTATATGTTTAGTTTCCTTAGTTTTTATTGTTTTTATTGCTTGTGGAATAAATGTTATAATAGACAATATTCCGGCTAAATAACCTATAATTCCAATAAAAGTTTGCATTTTCATCCTCCATTAAATTTTAAGGGAGCATACCGATGTTGTCAATAATATTCAAATTTGTCTTTAAATTATAAGTTTAGACGAGAATAATTTAGACTTCAATATGCAATTGTAAGTTAATATTAACACTTCAAAAATATTAGTCAACAATAATACTTACTTTTATAACTCAAAAATTCTTATTAAAGTTTTCTTTAAGAACCTGTTTAGAATCTTTTTAATAAAACTGAAATAAATGAAAGAACAACCATTTGTAAACTAGTATTTAGTTTTCTTTCACAATTTTTTCATAATCTTCTGTATTTTTCTAATCAAGCAAAGCTTCGTTCTACAATTCATCTTTTTGGTAATACTACAAAAGTATGTAATTCATTGCGTTTTATCACTTCAACATTTGCATTTATGATTGTTTTGATTTCAGAAGCAAATTTTTCACCAGTATAACCAGCATCTACTATTATTTTTTGAACTGCAGAAAGATTTTCTTTTTCATTTTCAATCATTATTATAGCGCTATTACGATCTGTTTTTTCTGCCGTGGTTATGTAAATTGCATGTGGTAAACCTTGAGAATCAACAACAATATGACGTTTTATGCCTGAAATCTTTTTACCAGCATCATAACCTTTATTTTCAGTAGTATCTGTATTTTTAACACTTTGCGAATCAATTATACAAAAACTAGTTTGTTCTTTGCGATTATTGTTGATACGAACTTTTTTAACTAATTTTTTTTAAAATTAATTGCAATACACTAGGTTCTTTACCATTATTTTTACTTCAAATTTGAAAATAATAATATACAGTTTGTCATTTTGGAAAATTTTTTGGTAACATTCTTCATTGACAACCACTTTTTAATACATATAAAATTGCACAAAATATTTCATATAAATCTAAACTTCTTGGTTTTGTTTTCTTTTTACTATTTTCTAAAATTGATTTTATGTTTTCAAATTGTTCTTTGGTGACATGACTTGGATAATTTTTATGCATATATACCTCTTATTTTAAAATATATAATCATTTTACATTATTTTCGAAAAGATTCTAAACAGGTTCTAATAAGTTTTATTTTATTTTTATTTATTTTTTAAATTTAAGTTTTAATTTATAATAACTAGATAATTGTATTTTGGAATGGCAACCCTTTTTAGGACTATTTTTTGGTAGACATTTTTTCATGATATTTAACTGGAGTTAGGTAGTTTAAAGTGCTGTGGATTCGTATGTTGTTGTATCAATTGATATAATCAAATAATTCTAATTTTAATTGGATTAATGATGTAAAATTTTTATCATTAATAAATTCAGTTTTGAAAGTTTTGAAAGTTGCTTCAGCAACAGCATTATCATAAGGACAACCTTTTTTGCTTAAAGAACGGGTAATATTGAATGCTAATAAAAGTTTATCAATAGTTTTATTATTGAATTCATTACCGCGATCACTATGAAATATTTGAATATCTTTTAAACAGCGATTTGATTGCATAAATGCTTGATATACTAATGATGCATCTTTTTTAGTACCTACACTATGTCCAATAATTTCGCGGTTAAATAGGTCGATTAATAAGCAAATATAGTTTCACTTACCATTAACTTGAACATAAGTTAAATCACTAACAATAACTTCATTTTTAAGCCTATTATTAAAGTTTCTATTCACAAGATTGCTTATTTGGCTATCATTGACTTTGTTATGATGATTTTTAAATGATAATTTAGTGTATTTTGATATTAAATTATGCTGATTCATAATTTCTTTAATTTTTTTGCGTGATAAATAAATTTCTTTATTTTCTAGACTGACTTTTAATCTTCTTGTTCCATAAACTTCTTTATTTTGTTTAAAAGCACTAATAACAGCTTCATCATACATATTATTTTTGATTTTATCTTCTTTTTTCTTTAAATTAAAATAATATGTTGATTTAGAAAGTTTTAAAAAACGACAAATTGGACGAATTTTATATTTAGATTTATTATTTGTAATAATCTCTACTTTCTGCCTATTATTAGTGCTGCTTGCTTTAAAATATCATTCTCCATTCTTAATTGTTTTAATTCTTTATTTGCTTGAATTAATTGTTTTTCTAAATCCGAAAGATTATCTTTAGTTTTAAAACTGCCTGAATTTGTAAATTGCTTAATTCATTTATAAGTAGCTGCTCTTGTAACGTTGTATTCTTTAGCAAGGCAAGATACTGATTTGCCATTTTGATATAAAGATACTATTTGTTTTTTAAATTCATCATTATATGAGTTAATATTGGCCATAATTATATTTCCTTTCTTTTAACTAATTTGTTCACTTGTCTACGTAATTAGTGTCCAATAATGTGTAACCCATCCAATAATAATTTTTCAATTAAAACTATATTCTATAAAAAAATAATTTGTTATCAATTTATGTTATTAACAATATTTTTAATATTGTCATAAATTTAACTTATCATTTTATTTTTTATAAATTTACAAACTAATTTAATGTTCTTACACCATTTCATATTTTTTTAAAATCCTAAATATTATAAATATAATCTATGTTCTAAGTAAATCTTAAATTATGGGAATATATAAAAAAGTATTGGAGTTAAAAATGAAAAAAAATAATTTTATTTATGCGAGATATGATAAAGAAGATAACTGTTTAGGTGTTTATGACACTATGGAAGAAGCAATATTAAAAGTTTACCACATTGATAAAACTAATAAAAAACGTTATTATCAAGCCTATAATAATATTTGTCGTTCTTATCAAAAATATAAAAATAATTTTGGAAATGTTGTTTGTTATGAAGGTTTTTGATTTAAAATACCACTAAATGAAAAAGGCTATTAAAATTAAAAAAATAAAATAGTTATACTATGAAATGGTTAAGGATACTTAATAAAAATATTTTTTAATTTTATAGTTAAAACTCAATAAATTAAAAAACCATTACTTTGATTTATAAATATTTATTTTATTAAATTTTTTCAATTATTTCAATTATTTCTTTAGTTTAAAACTTTAATTATTAATAAGAATTTAAATCATAATATTTAATATTTTATTATTTATAAGTTGAAAAAATCTGAATGTTAGTAAACTAAATTAACCTTTACTAACATTCTTTTTTAGATTTAAAGTTTTTTATATATTTTCTAAAAAACAGAATACTTAATCAATCTTTTATAAAACTACTTTTTTATTAGACTTCTTTTACTCATTGATTAGGTACTACTGAAAAACCAATAGTATTATTACCAGTATGTGTTTTTAAAATATTACATAATGGTTCAACTTTATATTTGGTAAATCCTCTATTTTTTACTTTTTTAATTGCTTCATCAATAATATCTTTTCTACATCAACCATCAATAATATATATTGTTTCTTTAGTAACGTCTTTAATTTTAGTAATAATATCTAACATTTCTTCCATAGCTTTACTTAAGGTTCTAACTCTACCAATATTATCAATTGTTTCTTTACATCTTAAAATTGGTTTAAAACGTAAAAAATTACCAATTCTTGCTTTACTCATTGGTAATCTACCACCACGAGCCAAAAATTTTAAATCATTAGGAGCAATATAAGATTCATAAGTTTTACGAAATTTATTTAAAATTCCTAAAATTTCAGGAATTTTTTTTCCATTTTTAACAAGAGTAAAAGCAATTAAAACCATAAATTTTAAAGGTATTGAAGCAGCACCTGTTTCTAAAATATGAACTTTATTTTTATATTTTTCTTCTTTTTGTAAAACTTGTGAACTTGCATATTGTCCTGAAGCATTATTAGCAATTGGTAAAAATAAAATTTGATCATATTTACTTAAAGCATTATCTCAATATTGTTCAAGTTTACCACGACTAGTTTGACTAGTTTTTAAAATACAGTGTTCATCAATCATCTTTTTACGAATTGTTTCACTATCAATATCAATGTTATTATCATCATAAGCATTTTCTCCTTCAATAATATTTAAAGGAATAATTATTATTTCAGGATATTTTTTCATATCTTCAACGGTAAAACCAGTAGCTGAATCACTTACAATTCCAATTTTCATTTTGTTTGCTCCTAACCTTTTATACTAATAAATTATAGTAAAATTATAACAAATTTATTTTACTATATATCGTTTTAATTTGAAAAAATATAAAGTGACTATAAACTTATTAGTAGTAAAAATAAAAATAGTCTTAATTACTCAATAATTAAGACCATTTTTTAATTACTTTTAAGTTAAATAAATAATACGATCAGCAATAATTTCTGTATAGTAAAAATCATTAGCTTTATTAGCAAATGTTTGAATTCTACCTTTAATACCAATAATTGCATTCTTTTTTAATAGTGTTTTTAATTCCTCTGTATTAGCTATTCAAGTTTTAATAGTGATAAAATCAATTTGAAATTGATTTTGACGATTTTTAAAAGGTCTTTCAACAGCCATTATAAACTTGGTCCATTTTGTTGGAATTTGTTCTCTGGTTGGTATTATTTCTGGTTCATTCATTAATTTACCTACTAATACAACATTATTTATCATTTTAACACCCCCTCTTATTTGATAATTATAAATTTAGTTCATAAATAAAATATCAAATTATTTTATTTATGAATAAAAGAAAAAATAAATTAATTCAACAAACTTAAATATTAAAATAAGACTAGATAAAATAATTTATTAATTAACACAAAAAGAGCATTGTCAACTGCTCTTTTTGTAAAATATAATTGTGTTAATATAGTTTTAATCTAAAACTGGTAATGATCCAATTCTTGAATCTTTTAGTGCATTTACTTTCCCAAAATCTACTTGTAATCACACTCTCTGAACATTAACAAATCCAGTAATTTTATTACCATTTTTAGCAGCATCATAAAAAAATGTATAAACTTTTGTATTTAATAAACTAATTAAAGCTTCTCATTGCTTTTGTTTATATGGTGCAAATTCTAATTTAAAATCAGAGGCTAAACTTCCTTTTTTAACTCCCACATTGTTATAAAGTTTCAAATCAGGTAAAATTTTTCGAAATTCTTGACTAACATCTAAATCCTTATTGTCAGCTGTATTAATAATATAAGATTTTAAAATTTCATTATTTTTGATAATATCAATTTGACACGTACCTGCTTCTAATTCAAAACTATCTTCGGTGTATTTTTCTTTAATTTCTCCTGGAAAAGTATTTTTAATACTAACAGTTAAACTAACAATTTCAGCATATTCTTCATCTGAATAAACGCCAATTTCATCACCAGTTTTGAAACCTAAATCTTTTAAAAAGTGTGCTGCATTAGCATTTTCTGCCCTATATTTATGAGGGTGGTGCACCTGTTCTTAACAATTTATTTTAAAAAAGATCATTAATTTTCATTAAGTGATCATCTGCAATAACCGAATATTTTTCACTATCAGATGTTGGATGGGTTACACTTTATTGGACACTAATTACGTAGACAAGTGAACAAATTAGTTAAAAGAAAGGAAATATAATTATGGCCAATATTAACTCATATAATGATGAATTTAAAAAACAAATAGTATCTTTATATCAAAATGGCAAATCAGTATCTTGCCTTGCTAAAGAATACAACGTTACAAGAGCAGCTACTTATAAATGAATTAAGCAATTTACAAATTCAGGCAGTTTTAAAACTAAAGATAATCTTTCAGATTTAGAAAAACAATTAATTCAACAAATAAAGAATTAAAACAATTAAGAATGGAGAATGATATTTTAAAGCAAGCAGCACTAATAATAGGCAGAAAGTAGAGATTATTACAAATAATAAATCTAAATATAAAATTCGTCCAATTTGTCGTTTTTTAAAACTTTCTAAATCAACATATTATTTTAATTTAAAGAAAAAAGAAGATAAAATCAAAAATAATATGTATGATGAAGCTGTTATTAGTGCTTTTAAACAAAATAAAGAAGTTTATGGAACAAGAAGATTAAAAGTCAGTCTAGAAAATAAAGAAATTTATTTATCACGCAAAAAAATTAAAGAAATTATGAATCAGCATAATTTAATATCAAAATACACTAAATTATCATTTAAAAATCATCATAACAAAGTCAATGATAGCCAAATAAGCAATCTTGTGAATAGAAACTTTAATAATAGGCTTAAAAATGAAGTTATTGTTAGTGATTTAACTTATGTTCAAGTTAATGGTAAGTGAAACTATATTTGCTTATTAATCGACCTATTTAACCGCGAAATTATTGGACATAGTGTGTAGATACTAAAAAAGATGCATCATTAGTATATCAAGCATTTATGCAATCAAATCGCTGTTTAAAAGATATTCAAATATTTCATAGTGATCGCGGTAATGAATTCAATAATAAAACTATTGATAAACTTTTATTAGCATTCAATATTACCCGTTCTTTAAGCAAAAAAGGTTGTCCTTATGATAATGCTGTTGCTGAAGCAACTTTCAAAACTTTCAAAACTGAATTTATTAATGATAAAAATTTTACATCATTAATCCAATTAAAATTAGAATTATTTGATTATATCAATTGATACAACAACATACGAATCCACAGCACTTTAAACTACCTAACTCCAGTTAAATATCATGAAAAAATGTCTACCAAAAAATAGTCCTAAAAAGGGTTGCCATTCCAGTAACGTTTATAAATATCAAAAAAATCAAAATACTTTTAAAAAAATGGATGGTATAAATAAATCTGTTTCTTCTTTAACTTTTGACAATGATGATAATATTTATGCAGGAGTTTGAACCGGTTCATATCAATCTCCTAGTAATGGTGAAGTTTACAAATGTTTAGCAGAAGAAACAAACTTTAAACCAATGTCTGGAATAAAAGGGGGAGTACTATCATTAGTTTTTAATAAAAATACAAATTTTTTATATGTTACTACATGAAACGGAGATGGAAAAACTAAAACTAATGATGGTTCACTTTATAAATGCTTACCACCAAATAATGTCTTTACTTTAGTTCAAAAAAATTTACCAGCTATATGACATCTAAAAACCAAAGATAGTGAACCATTTATTGAACTTGAATATTAACAAATATCAAAAAAAATATAATTGAAATTAATAATTATTAATTTAACATTATTGAAAAATTGATTTCAATTAAATTACATAATTAATCTCTAATGAAAAACAATTTAATTATTTTTCATTAGAGATTTTTAATATTTATATTTTCTAATTTTATTAAACTTCTAATCACTTTAAAATTAAAATTTTACTTCTTAAATTCCAAATTTAATATTGATAACTGATCAGATGAAATTTCACTAGGACTATTTGTTAATAAACAAATACCACGATTATTTTTAGGAAAAGCAATAGTATCACGAATTGATTCATTCTTAATTAAAATCATTAATAAACGATCAATGCCAAAAGCAATACCACCATGTGGAGGAACTCCGTAATTAAAAGCTGATAAGAAAAAACCAAATTTATTTTCAATTTCTGTTTTACTTAAATCTAATAATTCAAAAATCTTTTTTTGTAATTTATAATCATGAATTCTAATGCTCCCACCAGCAATTTCAAAACCATTTAAAACCAAATCATAAGCATCTGCAGTTAAAGTTCCTAAATCTTTATTTTTTATATCTAATAATTTTTCAGGATTTTTTGGACTTGTAAAAGGATGATGACAAGCTTGTCATTTATTTTCTTCCTGTTCAAACATTGGTCAATCAATAATTCAAATAAATTCAAAGTTTTCAATATTATTCATAAAATCTTTATGATTAATTCGTTTTGACAAATCATTAATATAAAAACTTCTAATAGCACCCATAACTTTATTAGCAACATCTTGTTGTTCATATACGAAAATTAAAAAATTATTATTATATTTTATTTTTAATATTTCTTCTGCTAAAACTAAATCATCAAACTTTACTTTAGAATTATTATGAATAATTTTTTTCTTAATTAAGTCATAAATTATTAATGTTTTTCCTCCATGCTGATTGCTAATTTCTGTTATTTTTTTTATAGTTGTTTCATTCATTTTATCATTAACTATAAAACCCTTATAAATAAATCCATCACTATTATTGTTAATATTAATATTTATTAACTTACATGTACAACGCAAATCAGGTTTATCACTACCATATAAATCCATTGCTTGATCATAGGTAATCGATGAAAATGTTGAGGGAATATTACCAATTTTTAAAGTATTAAAAAGACTTATTATCATATTTTCTACTATTAATTTAATTTCTTTACTAGTAGTAAATGCCATTTCTAAGTCTAATTGTTGAAATTCGGGTTGTCTATCAGCACGAAAATCTTCATCACGAAAACATTTAGCAATTTGATAATATTTGTCAATACCTGATATCATTAATAATTGCTTATAAATTTGTGGTGATTGTGGTAAAGCATAAAAATGTTTTTTTTGAATACGAGCAAGAACTAAAAAATCACGAGCACCTTCTGGTGTTGATTTTGTTAAGCAAGGAGTATCAATTTCTAAAAAATTATTTTGATTCAAAAATGTTCGTAAGCAACTAAGAACTTGGTGTTTAAATTTAATATTATAATTCATTGCTGGTCTTCTTAAATCTAAATAGCGATATTGTAAACGTAATTCTTCACTAGCAAGCGTATTATCATTTTTAATAACAAATGGTAAATTAATAGAATTGCTTAATATTTCAATATCTTTTGCTACTACTTCAATCATATCATTAGCAGTTTTTGCATCTTTATTTTTTCGTAAGACAACTGTTCCAATTACTTTTAAAACAGATTCAACTTTAACATTTTTTATTTCTTGATAATATCCGTTATCTGGTTTAACAATGACTTGTGTTGTTCCATACATATCACGTAAATCAATAAAAATACCAAATTTATTAATACGAATATCTTTAACTCAACCACTAATAATAATTTCTTTTGTAATATCACCCTGCGTTAAATTACCACATGTATGAGTTCTAAAGAGTTTTTCCATATTCTTCATTCTCCTCTAATAATAGATTTTTAACCTTACTAAACAATTGCTGTTCAGTATCAAAAATTAATTTTATCATTTCTTTTTTAACAAAAGAATAAAAACTAACCTGATTTTTTTCTTTTAAAAATAGTATATTTTTGGCTAAACTACGATCAATAATCTGTGACTTATTTTTATCTTGATATAAATTATATTCCATATCAATATGATAATTTTCTTTACGTAATTGTAATAATAAATCGGAAGCTATTATTAATCCTAATTCGCTTAAAGCAATAATTTGTAAATCAATAATTGGTGGTTTATTAATATTTTTATTTTCTACCAATAATAACATTAATCTTTCAATACCAATTGCAAAACCAATAGCAGGTATTTTTAATGGTGAGCCCAATTCATTAAATAAATTATCATATCTACCACCACCAAGTAAAGTATTTTGACTTTCACCAATTCGTGAATCAATAGTAGTTATTTCAAAAATAATACCATTATAATAATCTAAACCACGAACTAAATGCTCATCAATAATAAAATTAACTTTATTATTTTTTAAACTATTAATAATGGTTGTAAAATATGTTTTTTCTTCATTAGTTAAAAAATCATTTAAATATGGTATTTCTAAATTTAATTTAGTACAAATTTTACAATCAAGAACTCTTAGTGGCGATACTTTAACTCTAATTTGACAATTTTCACACAATTGCTTACTTTGATTTAATAATTGTTCTTTAAGTGCTATTTGGTATTTATTTTTTGTTTCATTAGATCCAAAATAATTAATATTTAAAGTTAAATTTGGTATTGAAAAACTTTTTATCATTTCTAGGGCCATCATCATTACTTCAACATCAACTAAAGGATGTTTAACACCAACAGTTTCGATACCAAATTGATTAAATTGACGTTGACGCCCTTTTTGAGGTCTTTCATATCGAAACATTGAACCATAATAAAAATACTTTAACGTTTGCTTAGATTTATATAATTTATTTTCAATTATAGCACGAACAATACCCGCTGTTCCTTCAGGACGAAGAGCTAATAATCTATCATTTTTATCATTAAATTGATAAATTTCTTTCTGAATAATATCAGTTGTATCTCCCACGGCTCGTAAAAATAGTTGAGCATTTTCAAAAATAGGAGTAATAAATTCTTGATAATTATATTTAATTGCACACTGTGTTAAAGATTTAATAATATTACGATATATAATAACCTCTTCATTATACATATCACGTGTTCCTCTTGCTTTTTGAAATTGCATACTTTTTTTACTCCTTTTAATAAAAAATAAATCTTCTAAAAAAACGTTCCTTTATTTTAGGAACGTTTCTTAACGCGGTACCATCCTAATTCATTTACAAAGTAAATGCACTTAATTATAATTTATCATATTTAATTAATTAATAATACAAGCTATTTAATGTCATAAAATTAGTTAACCAATGTTTGCACCAACCACACTGTCTCTTAATGTTTACCCTAAATTTACTTTTAAATGCTGAAAATATTATACTAAAATATTACATAATTATTCTGTTTATTGCAATAATATCAGGAATTTTTTTAATTGATGAAATAATTTGATGTAAACGTTCAATATTAGAAACTTTAATTAAAATTTTTAAACTTCCATGATTTTCCTTAAGCTTATTATTAGCATCAATACTTTGAATTTGTGCCTTTAAATAGCCCAAAATATTTAAAACATCAGTCATCAATGCTGGTCGATCTAAATATTGAATTTGAATTTTTGAATTATAAAGATGATGACTGGTTGCTAATAAATTTCACTTAGTATCAATAATACGTTCTTTACGCTCTGGCAAACTAACATTAGGACAAATTAAACGATGAACTTTAATACCTTGCCCTTTAGTAATATAACCCGCAATTGGTTCATCAGGGATAGGTAAGCAACAATGAGCCAATGATGTTTTAGTATTGGGGGCATTTTCAATAATAATTTCATTATTACTACTTAAATTCATTGTTGTTTGTTGTTTAGTTTTTAATTCTTGAAATGTTACTGAATCACTATATAAAATAGTAGTAACCGCCTGTTCAATTGTATAAGTTCCATTAGCAACATCTAAGCAAAAATCTTCATACGTTTTATATTTTAATGTTCTAATTCTTGACATAATAACATTACGTTTTGCAATTTTTCAACGAATGTGATTTTCAATAATATATTCTTCTATTTTTTCCTTTGTTTTTTTTATTTTCTCTTTGTTTTCTGTATCTTTAATTTTATTTTCTTGATTAAATTTTTCTTGCTGATTATTTAAATATTTTTTTATTTTATGTTGAGCAAAATTGGTCTTAACAATATTTAATCAATCACGAGAAGGGCGTGCAGTTTTAGCAGTTTTAATTTCAACAATATCACCTGATTTTAAAACAGTATTAATAGGAGAATAAATACCATTTATTCTTGCACCTACTGTTGTTTCACCAATTTCAGTATGAACTTTAAAAGCAAAATCTAAAACAGTTGAACCAAATGGTAATGTTATAACATTACCATTTGGAGTTAATACATAAATTAAATCACTAAAAATATCTTGTCGAATTTCTTTTTCTAAATTATTATCTTTGGCAATATTATCTGCTAATATGTTTTCATCAACATTTGGATTTAAGTCATTTAAATTTAATATTTCTTGAAAAATATTTAATTTTTCATCAATTTCTGCTTGACGTTTCTTAGGATTTTTATTTTCCCCTTCTTTATATCTTCAATGCGAAGCTGCACCTGCTTCAGCAAAATCTTCCATTTCTTCAGTTCTAATTTGTAATTCATAAATTTCATTATCAAAAACAACAGATGTATGTAATGATTGATACATATTATTTTTTGGTGTTGCAATATAATCTTTAAATCTACCCGGAACAGGAGTAAAACTTTGATGAATATAACCCAAAATGGCATAACAACTATCAATAGAATTAGTAACAACTCTAATTGCTAAAATATCATGTATATCATCAAAATCTTTTCCAAAATAATACATTTTACGATAAATAGAATATAAGTGTTTACTACGACCATAAATTTTAAAAATTAAATTTTTATGTTGTGATAATGTTTTAGTTAATTCTTTAATAATTTCATTAACTAATTTTTCACGTTTTTCACGATCCAAATTAATAAGATTATCAATTTTTTTATACTCTTTAGGATGTAATACTGCAAAAGAACGATCTTCTAGTTCTGATTGTAATTTACGAATACCTAGACGATGAGCAATAGAAGCATAAACTTCTAAAGTTTCTTTAGCAATAATTATTTGTTTTTCGGGATTTAAAAAATTAATAGTTCTAATATTATGTAAACGATCTGCCATTTTAATAATAATGACACGAATATCATGAGCTAAACTTAAATATAATTTACGTAAATAATTAGCTTTAATTTCATTTCTTTTTTCTTTTGCAAAATGACTAACTTTAGTTACAGCTAAAACTAAATTAGCAACTTCCAAACCAAATTCTGCTACTAACTCATCAAAAGTTGTTGGTGTATCTTCTAAAATATCATGTAAAAATCCTGCTTGTATTGAAGAGACATCTAAATGTCATAATACTAAATTATATGCTGTTGATAAAACATGATAAACATAAAGATCACCATTCTTTCGATATTGATCTTTATGTTTTAATAATGCATATTCATAAGCTACTTTAATTTTTGTAATTTGCTTAGGATCTTTGATAAATGTTTTTGCTTCCGCTAATAATTGGTTAAAATCTTTACAAGTTAAATTATTCATTATTTACTACTTATTAAAACTGAATTATTTCTAACAGCGGAATATTATCAAAATGATGTTTATTAGCAAATTCAGAAAGCGAAATTAAAGTAGCAATGCCAACTGATTGAGCATTACTTTGTTTTATTAAATTAAGACAAGCATTAATTGTTCCCGAAGTTGCAATCAAATCATCAATTATTACTACTTTATCTTTTGTTGAAAGTACATTTTGCTGCATTTCTAATATAGCAGTACCGTACTCTAAATCATAAGTTACTTTATAGGTTTTACCTGGTAATTTACCTTTTTTGCGTGCAAGAACTAATTTGATACCCAACTTATATGCTATAGCAGCACCAAAAATAAATCCTCTTGCTTCAGGTGCTAAAATTGCTGTTGCTCCACATTTTTTAATAAAATCTACAAAAATATTAACAACACTTTGAAATGCTTCTGGATTACTTAATATTGGGTTAATATCTTTAAATTGGATACCTTTAATTGGAAAATCAGGAATATTAATAATAATTTTTTTTAATGATTCTTTTGTCATTGCAACCACCTATTCATTAATACCTTTAATAACATATTCATCTGCACCAATGAAATGTTTTTTAATTTTATTAATACGTTTTTTATATTTATAAACTCTTCATTTCTCAAAATAAATTCAAATAAAAGGAGCAATAAAGTAAGATGATACTAAACTTACTATACAACCTATTAATAATGATAAACTAACTATTCAGAAACTAGGAATAATAAACATAACAATTACTGATGTTATTATTACTACACCATTAATAACTAATGTTCTTGGTAAAGCCTTTTGAACACTTTTATTTGAAATTTCAATTATTTCTTCTGTGCTAATAACTTGTGTTTGATTATTATTAATCTTAATTTCACGAATATTATCAAAAATTGACATAATACTAATTATTGTTAAAATCATTACTCCCAATAATATTCCAACAATTGAAGTAGAAATTACAATTTGGAAAATACTAATAATAGCAAGTGTCATTAGTAAACTAAAAATAATAGCTAAAATTAAAGGAATAACATAAGTTAATTGAAATCTAATAATAATATAAATTAAAATAACAATAAAAGATAAAGCAATTGAAATAATCATATTAACTAATAAATCTACACCTGACTTAGCAACAACTAGATCAATTTCTCCTCATTGTAAAATAGATTCTTGTTTTCAATTTCTAGTAATCTCCCCTAAAAAATTCTTAAACCTTTGCTGCATACTTTGAGAATTTACTGTTGTTTGAACAATAATTTTAAACTGATATGGTTTTCCTTCACCACCAGCAATTAAGGAAAAATTAATATTTTTAAAATATTTACTAAATTGACTATTATTTTGAATTTCTTTACTAATAAAATCTTTTGCTAATTCTGCTTCTTTAATAATATTGTAACTAGGATCACTTGGATCTTGAGTAATTGTACCCATTCCAACAAAATCAGTTCGTTGATCAAAACCAGAACCAAAATTTGAACCAATTACACCATAAGTAATACCTGAAGCAAGAACAATAACAGCAGAGCCTGAAAGAATTCATTTTGTTAATTTATGAAAATAATTTCAGTTACTTATTTTAAGTTTTGAAAAAACATTTTTAAAATTAATAACTAATATTTTTTTGTCTTTTGCTTTAACTATTTGAATTTTTAACGGTTTTAATGCATTAATTAATTCTTGTTTCAATTTATTAATTTCTTGTAAAAGATTTAATTTTAAATCTTTTACTTTTGACTTATAAACTGATCTTGATTTACTATGTTCTTTTTTTAATTGTTGTTTATCAATTTTAAATTTTTTAATTAATTCTTTAACTTTATTTTTAAAATTAATTTGAAGCTGACATTTTTCTGAAATTAATTGTTTTTTTATTTTTTTATCACTACTTTTAATATTATTTGTATCTATTGAATTATTTAAAACTATAGTGCTTTTTCTACTAATATTATTAGTTCCTAAAAGTTGAGGTTTATTTTCTAACCAGTTATTTCGTAATAATGTTCATAACATTAATCTTAATAAGATAATTCCAAAAATAATTACACCAAAAGTAGCAATAGAAGTCATAATAATAAAACCTTTGATAGCACGAGTTCCAAATCAGAAAATAGTTAAATTAACAATTAAAATAATAGCGCTACAATCTAATGAAGAAGATAATGTTTTCTTATTTGCTGATTTAAAAGCACTAATCAAAGTTTTACCTTGCATATATTCATTTTTAAAACGTTCCAACAAATTAATAATCGTATCTAATAATAGTGCAAAACCAATAATTAAAGCAATTACGCTTTCAGGAGCAATTATGCCATTAATGAAAACAAAACTAACAATAGTAAATAATAAAAATAATGATATTATAATTAGAACAATAACTCCTAACATACGATAATAAAACAGAACAATAGTCATAAGAACAAAGGTAACTAATATAATAATAACAACTGCAATTTTTAAAGATGTTGCACCTAGCGTTGGACTAACATTAGCATAAGATAACATAGTAAAATTATTTTTTGACAATCCTGATGTTAAAACACTTTTCATTTGTTCAACTGTTTCAAGATTAAAAGTATCTGAATTAATTGAAATACTATTGTTAGTTACTTTAACTTCACCAACTCAATATGGAATATAACGATAATCAATAACATCTTCATGTAAAATATCTGAAACATCTGGTAAACGTAATAAATCTTTAATATAAGGCAATCATGCATTCATAGGTGAACCAACAATAGGAGAAGCAAAAGGATCAAAGCGATTAGCAGGATCATATGTATTTTTTTCATCATTAGTATCAACAGAAAGACAAAGACTATGAACTGAACCTAAATTATCAGAATAAATTCAATTAATACCAAATTGACCATTTTGATTAGGATTTAATAGTCGTGCTAAAGTAGGGTCTTGTGCTTTAGCTCTAGCTAAAATATCAGTACCTTTACCAAGACCTGGTGTATTATTATCTAATAATGATGTTAATGATGCTTTAATCTTACCATCAGTATCATTTTTAAGATTATCAATTATAAAAGCAAGGGAGCGAATACCCTCCATACTACTTCGAATATAATCTAATAACTGACCAATATCTGAATAAATATAAAATGTATTTTCTTTGGCAGAAGTAAGTTCTTTTAAAACTGAATCATTTTTAACATCAAAAACAAGTTCTGGGCGATGAGTAACAGAATTATTAACAGCTTTAATAGCAGAAAAAACATCACTAGTTAATAATCTTTTATCTCTTTTTGTTCAAGTAGTAGCTTTGTCATCTTTCTTTTCGGTTGCTAATAAGTCATTACCATCTTTATCAACAATATAAGAATAACCACGTCGTGATACACTGTGAACAAAAGTAGAAATATCAACTCCCGCATCTTTACTCAACGCTAAATTATACTTATTATTATTGCTAGTAATGCTTTCAATATAAACGTTACTAGTACCTAAAGGGTCAACTCTGTCTTTTAATAAATTAATAACATCTTTTTGTTTACCTTTACCCTCATATTGAACTTGTGTTTGATAACCACCAGCAAACTCAATACTTAATTTACTATTATTTTCAACATATTTAGCACTAAACACTACTGAAATTATTATTGCAGAAACAATAATTATTAAACTAAAAATCCTTAAAAAAAATCCAAGATTTTTAGTTTTTCTTGTCCTAGAAGAAGTGTTCATATTTCTTCACTCCTAAATCATTTTATTTGTATAAACATAGATTGTATATTATTTAAGCACTATATAAGAATACCAACATTCGTTATAAATAACAATTGTTTTACAGTAATATCAAAAATAATTATTTTCTAAATAAAATTATATTATTATTAATATACTCTTTACCAATAATTGTTATTTTACGACCCTTAGTTGTCTTAGTAATTAAAAGTCGGGCGCATTGCAAACTTGGATACGATTTAATAAAAACATAAATGAGAGATAAAACTCTCATTTTTAATTGTTAAACAATTATAATTAATTATTTTGATAAATCTGTACTTTATTAAAGTAATTAATTATTACATAACTAAATAAAAAATTATTAAAGGCTATAGTGCAGATATAACTAATAGTAATTTTTGTGTTGCTCTTTTAAAACTTGAAATTTTTTGGTTCCCTTCCCCTAGAACCCCTACCCTCCAAGGCTTTGCTACTTACAGTAGCATAAGCCTTACGTAGAGTAGTAGAAGTATTTAGTTAGTAGTATATAAGCCTTTTATCACTGTAGGTGATAAGGCTTATACATAGAAAGGATTCGTAATGATTAATGTTAATTTAGATATTAAAAATAAAGTAAGAGAAACAACTAAAGGTATGTTATTAGAAATTGGTGAATATGAAACATGATTTCCTATTAAAGATACTATTATTAATCAAAATAATAAAAAAATAACATTAAAAATAATTGAAGATTTTAATTATAAATTAGGTAAAAAAACAATTACAAAAGATATTGAAAGTATTAAAGGTAGTGATATTTTAAAATATATAAAAAATATTTCAGATATTACTACAAATGAAAATGAATTAATATCTTGTGAATTTTATGAACAATATAATGGTTATTATATTTTTACAAATGATAAAAATCAAGAATGTTTTAAATATAACATTATATGAGAACAAGATATGAAAAGTTTTAAAATAAATAACCCATATAATGATAATGATTTAGCAATAAATTATATTGTTACACCAATGAAAGATATAAATACTCATAATGAAAAAATATTTTATTTAAAGTATTAAAGGAAATTAATATGTTATTAAATGTTGAAAAAATAGAATTAATTAAAAATTTATGTAATGAAAAATTACTTAAAAATCAAAAATATATTGAAATACAAGAAATATTAAAAATTATAGAAAGAGAGTAAATAATTATGGAATGTAGAGAATATAGAATGATTGGTTCTTGTGATAAATGTAGAAAACAATCTTCTTTTGGTAATAGATTATGTAATAAATGTTTTTATAAATTAATGAGTGATGATTATGAATTGTAATATTCATCATGAAAAATATATATGAATTAGTGAAATAGATAATAGTTATTATTGTAATAAATGTATTGATGAAATGATTGAAGAAGATATGTATTTAACATCAAATAATTGAGATTCTTTATATGAATATTATATTAATGAATTACAATTAGAAAATTTTAAAGGAGTGTAAAAAATGAATCAATTAGAATTACAAAATGCAATGAAATTAATAGAAAAATTTGAAGAATTAAAAGAAGAATTTAATAGTAAATATGAAGATTTAGAAATTGAAATTGATAATGATGCTGATTTAAAAATTAGTTGTGATTATTTTAATTATAAAAATGCAAATCAATTAGAACAAGCAATTATTGATTATAAAAGAATTATTAAAGGTTAAAGGAGATAAATATAAATGGTAGCAGCAGCACTTAAAAAACATGAAGATAAATTATTAATTAAAAATTTAAAAATTCGTCTTACTAAAAATGACCATTATGAATTAAAAACATATTGTTATGAAAGAAATATAACTATGAATGATTTTGTAAGAGATTTAATTAAAAATGCAATTAAACAATCAAAAAAATAATTTAATTTTTAAAAAAGAAACACATCAATATTTTATTCAAAATAAAGAATTAATATCAGTAAGTAAAATACTTGATTATTATTTAGGTAATTCATATTGTAAATGTAATAAATGTAAATATTGTTTTAATATTCATAATGCAAGAATTCGTGGTAATGTAGTTCATAAAGTAGCAGAATTATATTTTAAAAATATAAATATTAAAAATATAAATAATCAAATTAAAAATTATATTAAAGATTTATTTTCACAAAATTATTTAAATTATTGTTATACATTATTAGATTATTTACCAATTAAATTTATTAATACTAATGAATATATTAGTGAAAAAATGTTTAATTATGATATTGTTGCTGGAACACCAGATTTAATTTATAAAGAAAATAATTTAAATATAATAATAGATTTTAAAACTTATAAAGTTTTTACTAAAGAATTATTAGAAAAATCAAAATTACAAATAATAGCGTATTATTGATTATTAAAAAATAATAATTATGAATTATCAAATATTCATTTTATATGTTGAGTTAAAGAAAATGAAATTGAATTAATAAAAATAGAAATAACAAATGAATTATTAATTGAATGAGAAAAAGCAATTTGAACATGAAAGGAATTAAAATAAAATGGCAAATGAATTATTAGTGAAAAATATTAATAATGGTAATGTAGAAAAATTTATTAGACAAAAAGGTATTATTAATAATTTAGAAATACAAAAATTTAAAAGTAATGTATTAGCAATTTCAAATCAATATGGTTTAGATAAAGCATATCCAGATACTATTATTAATAGTTGTTATCAAGCAGTATTATTGAATTTACCTTTAGAAAAGAATTTTGGTTATTGTTATATTGTACCTTATTGAGATAGTAATACAAAAGTAAATAATGCTCAATTTCAAATGGGATATAAAGGTTATATTCAATTAGCATTACGTAGTCAACAATATAAAGAAATTAATGTAAGTGATGTTAGATTAACAGAAATTAAAAAAGTAGATAGACTAAAGGGAATTGAATTTAATTGAATACAAGAGGATTTAGAAAGATTAAAACAACCAATTATTGGTTATGTAGCATATTTTCAATTAGTAAATGGTTTTGAAAAAACTTTATATATGTCAAAAGAACAAATTGAAAAACATTTTTTAAAATATTCAAAAACTTATGCAAAAAATAAAGAATTTTGGAATGGCAACCCTTTTTAGGACTATTTTTTGGTAGACATTTTTTCATGATATTTAACTGGAGTTAGGTAGTTTAAAGTGCTGTGGATTCGTATGTTGTTGTATCAATTGATATAATCAAATAATTCTAATTTTAATTGGATTAATGATGTAAAATTTTTATCATTAATAAATTCAGTTTTGAAAGTTTTGAAAGTTGCTTCAGCAACAGCATTATCATAAGGACAACCTTTTTTGCTTAAAGAACGGGTAATATTGAATGCTAATAAAAGTTTATCAATAGTTTTATTATTGAATTCATTACCGCGATCACTATGAAATATTTGAATATCTTTTAAACAGCGATTTGATTGCATAAATGCTTGATATACTAATGATGCATCTTTTTTAGTACCTACACACTATGTCCAATAATTTCGCGGTTAAATAGGTCGATTAATAAGCAAATATAGTTTCACTTACCATTAACTTGAACATAAGTTAAATCACTAACAATAACTTCATTTTTAAGTCTATTATTAAAGTTTCTATTCACAAGATTGCTTATTTGGCTATCATTGACTTTGTTATGATGATTTTTAAATGATAATTTAGTGTATTTTGATATTAAAAATTATAGTAATGTTTAGTAATCTGTGTAACTTACAAAAATAACTATGTTTAATTAATTCTAGTAAATATAATTAAATGACTAGAAAGAGTGAGTTACAGATGGCTAAAAAAGATAACTTTAATAATAATGATCCAATATCAAAAGCAGTAGATTTATTATTAGAAAATACTGAAGATTTAACAACAGTTTTTAAAGAAGGGGGTTTATATAAAGAATTAACAAAACGTTTAGTTGAAAAAATGTTGAATTCTGAGATGCAAAATTATTTAGGATATGAAAAAAATCAACATAGTAATAGTGACAATGCTCGTAATGGTATAAGTTCAAAAAAATTAATAATTCAACAAGGTAAAATTGAGATTGATGTACCACGAGATCGTAATAGTAATTTTACTCCTGTAATAGTGCCAAAAAGACAGAGAAGATTTGATGGTTTTGATCAACAAGTTCTTTCCTTATATGCAAAAGGTATGACATTATCAGATATTAGAATGCAGTTACAAGAGTTATATCATGGTGCTGATATTAGTGAAAGTGTTATTAGTCAAATTACTGATGATGTGATTGATGATGTCAAAGCATGACAAAATAGACCATTAGAAGGCATTTATCCCATTGTTTATTTTGATTGTATAGTAGTTAAAGTACGACAAGATAAACGCATTATTAACAAATCAGTTTATATAGCTTTAGGTGTTGATTTAGAAGGTAAAAAAGATGTTTTAGGTTTATGAATTAGTGAAAATGAAGGCGCTAAATTTTGATTAGCAAATTTAACAGAAATGAAAAATCGTGGCTTAAATGATATTCTTATTGCTTGTAGTGACAACTTAACAGGCATGTCAGAAGCAATACAATCAGTTTATCCTAAAACTGAACATCAATTATGTATATAGTTCATCAAATCAGAAATAGTTTAAAATATGTTTCATACAAACATCGAAAATCACTAGTTACAGATTTAAAGCCAATTTATAATGCATGTAGTGAAGAACAAGCAATGCAAGCTTTAGAATCATTTGAAAGTAAATGAAATAAACACTATCCTCAAATTGCTAAATCTTGATATAAAAATTGATCCAATTAATGATTTTTATTAGTTATCCTCCAGAAATCAAAAGAGTGATTTATACTACAAATTCTATTGAATCTGTTAATAGTCAATTACGAAAAGTCATCAGAAATAAAAAAGTTTTTCCAAATGATATGGCAGTTTTCAAAATATTTTACTTAGCAATTGAAAATATAACAAAAAAAATGAACAATGCCCATTCAAAATTGAAATACAGCAATTGCTCATTTTATGATAAAATTTGAAGACAGAATTAATCTGAACTAGTACTTTGCAAAACAAAGATACACAGATTATTAAAAAGCCTCTAAATTTTATGCTGATTCATAATTTCTTTAATTTTTTTGCGTGATAAATAAATTTCTTTATTTTCTAGACTGACTTTTAATCTTCTTGTTCCATAAACTTCTTTATTTTGTTTAAAAGCACTAATAACAGCTTCATCATACATATTATTTTTGATTTTATCTTCTTTTTTCTTTAAATTAAAATAATATGTTGATTTAGAAAGTTTTAAAAAACGACAAATTGGACGAATTTTATATTTAGATTTATTATTTGTAATAATCTCTACTTTCTGCCTATTATTAGTGCTACTTGCTTTAAAATATCATTCTCCATTCTTAATTGTTTTAATTCTTTATTTGCTTGAATTAATTGTTTTTCTAAATCCGAAAGATTATCTTTAGTTTTAAAACTGCCTGAATTTGTAAATTGCTTAATTCATTTATAAGTAGCTGCTCTTGTAACGTTGTATTCTTTAGCAAGGCAAGATACTGATTTGCCATTTTGATATAAAGATACTATTTGTTTTTTAAATTCATCATTATATGAGTTAATATTGGCCATAATTATATTTCCTTTCTTTTAACTAATTTGTTCACTTGTCTACGTAATTAGTGTCCAATAAAGTGTAACACATCCAATTTATTGTTAGTGATTTTGATAGTATGGCATTAAAAACTGTACTTACTCAATTATTAAGAAAATGGGGAATTATGAGTACTGAAATGCAAATTGCATATGAAAGTGACCAAGCAATTATTACTGAAACAGAAAAAATATATATTGATAATCCAAATACTAATAATGTAATTGAAAATAATACAAATTTTCAACAATTAGAAAAAAATATAAATAAATTAGATAATTTGGTATTTAAAAATGAATAAATGTAAAAAATGTAATAAAAGAATCTGATTAAGTAAAAATTGATGTATGAAATGTTTAGAAATAATAGTTAATAATTTAACTAAAAATAAGGAGAAATAAATATGACTAATTATTTACTTTCAATTGACCCAAGTATAAAAAATACTGGATTTACTTTATGAAAAAAAGTTTATTTACATGATAAATATGATTTTTGAAATTGAAAACCAATTTGAATTGGTAGTTGTAGTTTTAAAAAAAATGGTATTGAGAATTTTAATAGAGATATGCAATATGTTGTATATGGAACTTTAGAATTAAAAGATGAATTAACTAATTCTAAAAATAATTTAAATTTAATTATTGAACGTGGTACTTTTCATTCAAAAAATGGAATTGGTTATGAAACTCAAGAACATTTACGTGGTTTTATTGCAGGACAATTTAATAAATTAATAACAAAAGATATGTTAATAAGTCCAAGTGAATGAAAAAAATGATATGTAAAAAAATCATTTATAAATATTTTAATTAATGATGAATGAGATAAAGAAAGTTCAATAAGACTAGCAAAAGTATTAATTGAACAAAATAATTGAAATATAACAATATCAAATCATGATGAAGCAGATAGTTTATTAATTGGTTGATATTATTTAAATAAGGAGAATAAATAATGACAGCAGTAGAAATATGAATACTTAGTTTAGTAACAGTAATAATTGGAGTATTAATTTTATTTGGAATTACTGTATTTATTGTATATTTAATAGATTTAATAAAAGGAGAATAAATAATGAATAAAAAGAATAAAGAAAAAATTAAAGTTAAAAATCATGAATTTGAATTATATGATTATCAAATTGATACTTTATTAGATATTATAAGAGAAATGATAAAAGCAAATATATATGAAAGAAGAATAGATTAATGCAAAAACAAAAACAAGAAAAAGTATTACTTAAATGTATTGTTAAAGATTGTAATAGTAAAGTATTAGTTACTTTAAAAACTTTAAATATTGAAGATAGTGCTGTTCAATTTTTTAATATGTGTTATTTTCATAAAAAACAATTTAAAAATAAAATAAAAGAAATTAAAAATAAGGAATGACTAAATGAGATAGTAAATTTAGCAAAATGATTAATGGAACAATGATTAGAAGCCAGAAAAAATAATGATAAAGAATATATGCGAATAATACAAGATAGTTTTAATGAATTTGATTGAGATAATAACTAAATTATTTATATTTAGTATAGAAAATATGATATAATTAATATGTTTAGATGAGTATGCAATTTAAACTATTTTTACTACTTTATGAGAGTTTTGTCTGTATTGTGCATGATATTGATATAGCATATATGAAAAGATTAGAACATAATAAAAGTAGTTGTTTTAAATCTAATTATTTTTCGGTCACTAGTAATAGTGACTTTTTGTTTTTATATATGGTATAATGATTTTAAAATTAATATAAGTTTTTAACTCATTATTTTATTTTAAAGTAAATGAGTTTTTTTATTTTGAAAGGAGAAAAAATGATTATAGAATTTTTAATCGCAGAAGCAAAAATCAAAGAAGAATTAGATAAAATAATTACTAATAAAAACCAATTTACTTCAGAAGTTATTAAAGAAAAAATTGAAGTTATTAAAGAAAAACTTAAAACATTAGATAAAAAAATTGAAAAAGAAATAAAAGTTAGTAAATTTAAAAAAATTATTTATTCAATATTCAAAATATTTACTTTTGGAAAAATTGATAAAAATAAAATTATTAACAAAAAAAATAATTTTCTTAATAAAATCAAAAATAAAATTAATAAAAATGTTCAAACAATAAAAGAATTATATATAAGGAAAACAAATCCAATAAATATAGATGTTAATGAAATTAATGATAACTTTAATAGTGAATTATTAATAAATTCAAAGAAATCTAATTTAATAAAAGTATAAAAAAAGTTACCGTTTGGTAACTTTTTAATTAGGTGCCAACCTAACAACAATATAATATTAAGAACTTTTTATTTCATATACTTACATAAGTAAGTAATATAATTATACATTATTTAAGATTGTGGGGGAATATTATTTTCGTTAGATTTTATTTTAAATTTAAAAATATATTTTAATTTTGGAAATTTCTTAATTAATTTTAAAATTATTGGAATAAAATAAAAACATAATAACTCAATACATCCGAAAATAATGAAAACATAATAAACACTTTTTATATTTAAATTATTATTAAAAAAATAAAAAAGTAAAGGACATATAAGAAAAAAAGTTAAAGTAGCATATATATATATATAGTTTTTAATATTTTTATTATCACAAAAACGAATAAATAATTTGTACGGTACAAACATTAAAAACAAAAATGTTATAGATAAGGTAATTGAAATTGTATAAGGAGAATTAACAAAATCATCTCATCATGGTCAAAATTCATTACGATTTAAAAAATACATATTTAATCACTTCCTAAATATTACCTAATTATATTTTAATTGTATCAAATTATCTTGCATTTAAAACTATTTTATTAATATTAGATTTAATATTTGATATATATCTATATGCTCAACTTTTATCAGGTTCTCTTTGTGCAGAATTGGTATATTCTATTTTACCTAAATTACCTTGTAAATAAATAATTCAATTTAGTTTTTCAGAGTTATTAACTATGTTAAATATTATAGGAAAATTATTATTTATTTTTTGTTCATAAGAATTATAACTCTTCTTAATTTTTAAATCAAATTCGTAATTACAGAAAGAATATGAAGTAAAAACATTTTAATTACTAAAACTTTTATAATAAGCATTTGCAAAATAATCAGTAACTTCATTAGGAGCAATTGTACCAAACTTACTTAAAAATTCAGCCTCTGGAAAATTGCCTTTATTTATTTTTAAATCTTTTAAATTAATAGTTATACTTGTAGCTTTTATTTCTTTTGAAGGATTAAAAGTTTCATTATTAATATCAATAGTATTTAAATCAGAACTTTTTGAATTGAATATTGTTTCAATATTATAACTATAATAAATAGTTACACTTTTATAATATCTTTGTAAATCATTAAAAGTATTAATTAATAATGTAGAGTCTAATAATGAATTTAAATCAATTTCATATTTACTAAATTTACTTATATTTTTTTCTTCTCATTCTTTTATATTGCTATATCCTTTTTTTATTAAAGATACATCATTCGCTGTCATATCGATTTTTAAATCTGGATTAATAATTATTGATTTTGCTATATTTTGAGGACTTGGTGGTAATATTTTTGCTGGATAACTAAATGTAGTTTCTTCACTTTCTGAGTATTCATCATGGTTTAATTTATATAAAGTTGTTCAATTAAAAGCATTACCAGTTAAATAACCCATATTATTATACGAAATTGTGCAATTGATATTTCATTATAATCACCTTGATAAGTAAATGGATTATCACTATAAAATGTATGTCTTTCTTCACCTTGATGTAATGATTGAGTTACAATTGTATCAATAATATAAGCATAATTTGAACCATCAATAACTCCATTACTTGTCGGATTTCATTGACAATCTTTATCTTCATGAGTTAATACTACTCATATCAACATTATAATTACCAGTTAAATTATTTATATTTCATTCACTATCTCAAAAGAATTTTGCTTCTCCTACTGATGTACCATTACTTAATCTTGCTTTATCTTTATCAAAAGATAACATACCTTTAAAATCTTTTGTTACAAATAAATTATCTTGAAAATTTAATGAAGTTTTTAATCATTCTGTAAAATTTTTAAAATTAGTAAATCCAGTAGGTTTAGCGTCCATAATATTATAAAATGTTGTTTCTGGATGACTACTTGTAGTTATTTTATCATTTATTCCAGCAAGTAAACCACCATTATTTTTAACTTCAGTTGTAGATTTTTCATTATTACCAGCAATAAATAATCTTCTTGAAGAAAATACTTTACTTTCAAATATTTCTTCATTATTTTGTTGTATTGGTTCTTGACCTTGAATTATTGGTCTTCCATAATAATAACAACTTGTTAATAATTCTAATCCATAACTTTGTCTATGACTATATCTTACTCCTATATCACGCATTAAAGTACGATTTAAAGTTACTTTTCCTTGTTGAATAGTAGGGAAAGCATAACCACTACCTGGGCTTGCATATTGTACAAAATCAAGTGTATTTTGACCAGTAGAAACTACTCTATCATTTAAACTACTAAAAGTTAATACTTGCATACTAAATGCACCATTATAAGGACTATAATAATTTGTTACATTTGAAATATATAATAATTGTCTATCTTGATTTTTACCACTATTACCACCAATATTTTCATTTTCATCATTAAATACACAAAAAAATTGTAAATAATCATCAATTGTAATATGTTCTTCAAACATTACTAAAGTATATTGTCTTTTTGTTTGTACTGTTTTAAATATTTGATTATTTGGTAAATTACTAAAATCAACACCACTTGTATCATCAATTAAATAAGCATTTCAATAATCACCAATTTTATATTGTTTTGTATAAAATTCATCTTGACCATTAACTTTATGTATTTCTTCATTAATTTTACCTTTATTTTTTTGATATATTTTTGTACTATTTTTTCAAATACATACAACTGGAGTAGTACCAGTTAATATTAATTCATATTGACCAAAATCACTAATTTTACTATTAATTGGTTTATAACCAGTTTCAGTTAAAGGAATTGCTCCATTATTAATAACAAATGGAAATATTTTTCAATAACTACATCTCTTTATTAATTGTTGAGTTTGCTTTAATACTAGATGTGCTTGTTTCATTAATTGAATTCTTACTGCGTTGTTCATTATCATTTGTATTATCTCCTAAATTTTTATTTAAAAATTTATTTTCATTAATAATATGTTCTAATTTTTGTTTTGCCATTAATGTATCAATATTTTCATATAAACTAATTGCTTCAACTATTGACATTGTTCCATTATTTAATCTACTATTAATTAATTCATCTTGTACTAATTGGTCAACCATAGCAATTGGTATAAATTCAAAACTATAAGTCTTTCACCTTTACAATTTCAATATACTTTTCCATTTTCATCTTTAGAAAAAGTTACTAACATATCAAACATTCTATATAAATAAGTTGTATAATGTGTTATTTTAACTTCTGTTGTTTGCATATCAAATTTATTATTCATTAATGTTTTAGTTTTATTTTCATAATTAATACCATTAAATTCATCATAATCATAACCAGCACCATTAAATATTTGTTTTGCTGTACCATTATAATCAAGTCAATATTCACCAAATTTTGGATTACCTTGTACAATATCAACTCCACCATTACCACCTTTTACATAATTTGCAGTAGTAATATTTAAAAATGCATCTTTAATAATTGATTGAAAATCATCACTTAAATTTAAAGCTTTAAATTTTTCATTATCAATAATTCCATAAAATCTAGTTAAATTTAATATTCTTTCTTTTCTTTTTTGTTTAATAATATGTTGTAAATCTCATATTAAATTTCATACTGGTGCACAATCTGGATATGCATTCATTTGTGTACTATTACCATAAAAATGAATTTGTGGTAAATTTGTAATTTCAACAATTGGTAAATAACCAAATGGATTTTTTAATTCATATTTTTCTTTTAATTGACTTTCTGGTTTAATTTTTGATTTTGTACTACCTAATAAAATTTCTCTATTACCATTAAATATTTCAACTTTTACTTTTGAATTTTCTATTGTTACTCATGTTAAACTACCATTATCACTTTGTTCATTCATAAAAAATAATTCTGCTGATTGTTCTTGTTCATTAAATTTAGCAACACGTGACATAAAACTTGGACTTGGTAAAGTTAAACTTAATTCACCATTTTTAGTTAACATTCATATTAAAAAACATTTACCTAATAATGAATTTTGAATACCAAATTGATATAATTTTTCATTTCATTTATCTTTATCTTTTAATTTATTTAAAAAATTTAATAATTCTTTATTTTCACTTTTAAATAATAAACCTTTACCTAATCATAACATTGTACTTTTATTTGCAATAATTCTAGGTATATCTAATTCTCAAGTACCTTCATGTATACTAAAATATTCTGTTTGACTATAATTCATATTATCACTCCTTATTATTAATAAAACTATATTGTTTACCAAATTCAAATTTAGTTTTATTAATTAATAATTCATTATTTATTTGTTCAATTAATCATTTCATATCATTCATTAATGCATAACAATCACTATCTCAAGTATCATCATATAAATCTAACATTTTAGGTTCATTATTTGAATTTTCTATTTTAGATTTAGATAATCATTGAATTAAACTATATTGTCTTTTAGTTTCTGGGCAATTATTTCAATCATAACTTAATATATTTTTAATTAATCCAGTAGTAGTAAAATCAATTCTATCTTTTAAATACATTACTGATTTATCTACTGGTTCAAAATTTAATCAATTCATATTTCTTTTATTTTTTTCTACATTTAAAATATCAATAAATGCTTGACCACCATTACCATAATCAACATAACAAGTAAAACCTTTAAACATAGCAAAATATTTTTGTGCTTCAATTAAATAATAATCAATAATACTATTTGCTAATTCATAAGTATTTTTAAAATGCATTGCTGGTTGACCATTAATATTAGCATTACTATGATAAAATTCACTTACTTTATGCGCTCTTCTTCCATTATGATTTTCACCAATAAATCATAATGAAGCAGCAGTTGGATGACCACTACTACTTGTTGCCATACCTATATCTAAACCACCAGTTATTTTAGAAACTTGAAAATCTAATTCAGTATTTACTTTATCAAGATATCTTGCAAATATAGCACCTTGTAAAACACTAGGTACACCATAATATCAACTTTGTGCTTTAATAGGGTCTAAGAACCTGTTTAAAATCTTTTAGAGAAATAGGGTAAAATGATTATATATTTTAAGATAAGAGGTATATATGCGTAAAAATTATCCTAGTAATGTTAGCAAAGAGCAATTTGAAAATATAAAATCAATTTTAGAAAATACTAAAAAGAGAACTAAACCAAGAAGCTTAGATTTATATGAAGTATTTTGTGCAGTTTTATATGTATTAAAAAGTGGTTGTCAATGAAGAATGTTACCAAAAGATTTTCCAAAATGACAAATTGTATATTATTATTTTCAAGTTTGAAGTAAAAATAATGGTAATGAACCTAGTGTATTACAATTAGTTTTAAAAAAAATTAGTCATGGCATTTCGTATCAATAATGGTAGAAAAGAACAAACTAGTTTTTGTATAATTGATTCACAAAGTGTTAAAAATACAGATACTACTAAAAACAAAGGTTATGATGCTGGTAAAAAGATTTCAGGAATAAAGCGTCATATTGCTGTTGATTCTCAAGGTTTACCACATGCAATTTACATAACCACAGCAGAAAAAACAGATCGTAACAGTGCTATAATAATGATTGAAAATGAAAAAGAGAATCTTTCTGCAGTTCAAAAAATACTAGTAGATGCTGGTTATACTGGTGAAAAATTTGCTTCTAAAATTAAAACAATTATAAATGCAAATGTTGAAGTTATAAAACGTAATGAATTACATTCTTTTGTAGTATTACCAAAAAGATGAGTTGTAGAACGAAGCTTTGCTTGATTAGAAAAATGCAGAAGATTATGAAAAAATTGTGAAAAAAAATTAAATACTAGCTTACAAATGGTTGTTCTTGCCTTTATTTCAATAAAATTTAACTAAAACAAGGAATAATAATTTATAAGTAGGTATTTAATTAACATTTTATTTTCTTTTTCATTTTTTGGTTAAAAAGATTTTATCATTTGATGACTTATCGACTAAAAATTTATTTTTTATTATAAAATAACTATCATAATGTTCTTCTTATTAAAAATTAATCAAAAAAGATTTTAAACAGGTTCTAATACTTCTAAACTAATAATTGCTCCACCATTACCACCATTTAAAGTTAAACTTCAATCTGTATTATCAAAATTAATATTTAATGTACTATCACTATTACCAATTTTTCCCGAAGCAATTCTTCAATTACCAGTACCTATTAATTTAGGTGATTTAAAAAATATAACTTGTTGATAACCTTTATTTAAAGGATTTTCTTCTGTAACTTCTCATGTAACAAATACTCTATAAATATATTGATTAAAAGGTGCAGTTGGTATATGTCATTTCTTATCATTAATTCTATTACCTATTACTTTTCATTTAATAATTTTAAAATCTTCTAATTTTTTATTTATTTCATTTATACCACCAACAACAGTTTTATTAGTAGTTTCTAATTTATTATCTGTTTGCTCTTGTTTAAAACTTATTATAGTATCAATATCACTTTTTAATTCATCTATTTCTTTTTTTGTATAATAATTATCTAAATTAGGTATTTTATCATCTATATATTTCTTATTTGGAATATCTAAATCATCAGTTATAACTGGATTATTTCTATAAATTAAAGTTTTACCACCAACATTAGTTTTAATAACTTCATTAACTAATCTTGTAGTGCTATCTTTATCATCTTTATTATTAAATATTCTATTTTCATCAACTGAACTTCCACCATTAGAATTAATTTTAATATCTGAACCAGTTCCAGTAATAGTAATATTATCTCCAGCATTATTTTCTGTTAATTGTGATTGTTTTTTATCTAATAAATTATCAACATATTCTTTAGTTGTAGCATCACTTAAAAAAGTAGGTGTTCCAACATCAATAATTCTTTTACCATTAACATCAATACCTTTATCATCTTTTGGTTTAATAAAATTAGGATTATCTTTATCAACTTCTCATAATGATTCACCACTACCACCAGTAGCACTAATAACTTTCTTTTCTTGACCTTCTTTACCATCAACTAATTTCATAGTATCATTACTAAAATATTTAGTAAATAATTCAATTGTTGTTAAATTATCAAATGATTTTATACCATTTGTATCAATATAAACTACTGAACCCATAATATTTTTTGGATGACTAATAGTAATTTTAGTTCTATTATCACTACTTTTAATATTATTAGATTGTAAATAAATTTCTCATGGATTTTGTTCACCACCATTACCCATAAATTTTTTAAATCAATTTTGTTTAGGTGAAACATTAAGATTAAAACCTTGCATAATTGGATATTCATTTATTTCTTTTAAATAATTAAATACTTGTGGAACAATATAATAAGGGTCTTCTGGATTATTTTGTGAATAAGTAATACCACCTTGACCAATACTTGCTTGACCACGTGCATATTCAACACCTTTACCTAATAAAAAATTAACATAATGAGTAGTTGCAGTTTGAATATTATCTGTAAATTTTGTTGGATTTATTTCTGGTCATTTTTTTGAAATAGTAAAACCACTTAAATAATCAATATTACTACTTGCAATTTCTATTGCATATCTAATTTCACTATCTGGTGTTGTAACTTCATCAAATAATGATTTATTAAAACCTTTTCAATTTTTAAATTCTTCAATTGTAATAAACATTAATGGGTCTTTAATAGCCATAATAATTTACTCCTTAATGTAAAATAAAGGGTATTTAAACCCTTTAAATTTTAAATTTAGTTACTTTTTTCTTATCTTTTTCAGATAATTCTTTCTTTTTAGATTTTTGTGCTATTACAAATTATCTATTTGTTCTTGTTCTACATTAAAACTATCAAGTAATTTAGCAGTTGATGTAGTTTCTAATTGTAATTGAGAATTTTTTTGTTTAATATTTGCTTTAATAAATTCTAATTCTTTATTATTTTTTAATTCTTTTGCTAAATTTGATTGTTTTGATTTTTTAATAAATTTTGATAAAAATAATAAAACAATAGTAACAATTACTCCACTAGCAACTGCTCCACTTAATACTGCTGATATTACTGTTGTAGATAAATTCATTTTTTATTCCTCCAATTGTATTTTATTTGAATGTTGTTTACATAAATGACATTCTTTTTTATGTTTTCTAATTTCTTTATATTGATATATTAAATAAGGACTTGTAATAATAATTGGTATTGTTATCAATGCATATTTAATTAATTTTCCATAATTACCTAATTTAGTTACTAAATTTAATCCAATATGACCAAACATAGGAAATAAAGTTAATATTAAATGGTCAGGTCAAGTAAAATTATATTGATTAGTATAATTACCTATTCCCATTTCTATTGGTATTTTAGGTATTAATCAAGGTGTTATTGTAAAAAAATAATGTTATTAACATACCAATAATATGACTAGTTATTTTTAAAATATTTGATATTAAAATTTTTATTTTATCTATATGAGTACTATTTTTATTAAATCAAATCTTATTTAATTTTTTATATTCTTTATTATCTTTACTTAATGGATTAATAGTATTTCATATACCAATTGGTTTAATTGGTTTATCTAATTCAATAATAATTACCACCTACTTTCATGTTTTATAAAAATTAGAATTTCTTTTAATTTTTATATATTTATTTGTATGTAAAGAATTTTTTAATAATTGTTTTCTTTCATATCTTCATTGTGTACTTCCAATTTCATTTTTAGATAAAGTTTTATATTCTTTTAATTTAAAAAAACCTTTTTCTAATCTATTAATAAAATGCATAGTTTTTTGTACATTAATATTATTAGGATAAATTACACTAGTATCTTGTGAACCATAATATTTACCTTTTTTTGCTAATTCACTTTTAACATATTTTCTTAGTTGACTTGGTAATCATTTTCTATTTCAAAATTTTCAAAATATTGTTCCAGCACCAGAACCATTTTTACCTTTAGCTTGTGTCATTAATATTCATATTTCTTGTGGAAATGTTGGATAAGTATATGGACCATATCATATTTGTCTTTTATCATTATCACTTTGAAATAATGTTGTTAAAGTTCCAATTTTTAAATTTTTATTATTAACAATAAATCTTCCTTTTTTAAATCATGAACTTGATAATACTTCTCATGCATTTTCTGGTATTTCTTCTTCATTTTCTTTAAATAAATTATCAAATTTATTTACATAATTTTTAACTGTTCTAATTTCTGTTGGCATAATAGAATTTTTAAAACTATTTATTGGATTTTTAAATTTATTAATTTCATTTTGTAATATAGATAATTCACTTGGTTTTAATATACTTGTTAATTTTTTAAGTATATTTGGATTAAAAACACTATATGGTTGATGTATTTCTTTTTCACTAATATTTTCACTATCAAATACTGCTTTTAATGATTGATTTTTATAAGAACCTGTTTAAAATCTTTTAGAACCTGTTTAAAATCTTTTCAATAAAATTGAAATAAAGGCAAGAACAACCATTTGTAAGCTAGTATTTAATTTTTTTTCACAATTTTTCATAATCTTCTGCATTTTTCTAATCATGCAAAACTTCGTTCTACAACTCATCTTTTTGGTAATACTACAAAAGAATGTAATTCATTACGTTTTATAACTTCAACATTTGCATTTATAATTGTTTTAATTTTAGAAGCAAATTTTTCACCAGTATAACCAGCATCTACTATTATTTTTTGAACTGCAGAAAGATTCTCTTTTTCATTTTCAATCATTATTATAGCACTGTTACGATCTGTTTTTTCTGCTGTGGTTATGTAAATTGCATGTGGTAAACCTTGAGAATCAACAGCAATATGACGCTTTATTCCTGAAATCTTTTTACCAGCATCATAACCTTTATTTTCAGTAGTATCTGTATTTTTAACACTTTGTGAATCAATTATACAAAAACTAGTTTGTTCTTTTCTACCATTATTGATACGAAATGCCATGACTAATTTTTTTTAAAACTAATTGTAATACACTAGGTTCTTTACCATTATTTTTACTTCAAACTTGAAAATAATAATATACAATTTGTCATTTTGGAAAATCTTTTGGTAACATTCTTCATTGACAACCACTTTTTAATACATATAAAACTGCACAAAATACTTCATATAAATCTAAGCTTCTTGGTTTAGTTCTCTTTTTAGTATTTTCTAAAATTGATTTTATATTTTCAAATTGCTCTTTGCTAACATTACTAGGATAATTTTTACGCATATATACCTCTTATCTTAAAATATATAATCATTTTACCCTATTTCTCTAAAAGATTTTAAACAGGTTCTAATAATTTTTTAAAGCATTTATTAATGCTAATTTAATATCATTACTTGCTAATGCATAATATATTCATTCAATAATTAAAGGTAACATTATAAACTCATATGACTATAATCTCATCTTAAATTTGATTCACTATTAGTACCATATTCACTTACACTATCATTAATAAGATTTGCAGTTTCATTATTAAATAGTGTTTCTTGCATTTCTTCAATATGATTTGTAGTTTCCATAGGTAGTAAATTATGGATAATTTCACTTGCACCAGCAATTATGGTAGGTATTGCATAAGCATTATTAAAATCATTATTTATACCCATAGCAACACCACTACTAATCAAACATCCACCAGTTGCCATATTACAAATCTTTCTTATTGCTTCAAATTTATTAGGTATTAACTCAGTTAATCCACTAATAAGATTTGAAATACCATAAGCATTTAAACTAATATATGTATCTCAATCCATTAAATTATTATTATTTTTCATTAATAATAAATCATCTGGAAATGGATTAGGATTTGGATTAATTGAATTAATAGTAAATTTAGCACAATTTGATAATCCAATTGTTCCTAATCCTAATAATATTTTTTTAGAACTATTAATTAATTTAGTTTTAGTATTTGGTCTTTGATTTAAATTTCAAATATCTAAACCTAATTTTTTACCAAATAATAAACTATTAATTGAACCTAGTACTGGATTACCTATTACTTGACCATAATAAGCACTTGTACCAATCATTGCCATTAAAGGACTTATTGAAGAACGAATTATCTTTAATAAAGTATAATTATTTGATTGTATAATGGTGTCATTTGGCATTTTCATTTACTCCTTCTACATTAGTTTGTTTTTCTATTTTAATTATTACTTTACCTTCACAATGTATATTATCTCCAACACATATTGCATAACTATCATGTACATCACTTACTATAAAATAATCATTTCTTAATTTAGGATATTCATCTAATAAAATTGCTCTAATATCATTACTTGTAGTTAAATCTTCTGGCTTTGGTGAATAAATAGTAATATGTGCTTTTTCATCAAAATATTTATAAATATATTCCATAATTATTTTTTAGAAAATTTTAATTCTATTTCTTCAATATAATCTTTATCATTACCAGTCATAGTAGCACTTTTTGATGTAATATTACTAAATGTTGCTTTACCTTTTTCATAACCATTATTACCAGCATTTATTATTGCAGTTTCTAATTCATCATTAGTTGGTGTATCACCAGCCATTTTAATTTTTCCTAAATTTTTAAAATAAATTAAATCATTTAAACTAATTCTAAAATCATCAAAATCAGCAATTTTAAATGTTACTGGTGATTTTTCTCTTTCTGCTGGAGTTAATTTAATTCAATTAGTTCAACAACGTTTTTGTGCTTCTTTAATTTCATCAGCTGTTGGCATTTTTTCCATAATAATAAATGATAATCAACCACGAATTGCTGTTGTTATACCATAAAGTGCTTTACCTAATGTTTTTTGATTTAATGTATCATTATCAATTAAATTAACAATTTTTTGAAAACTATTAGGTTGTGCAAATGCATTTCTATGTACAAAAACTCCTAATACTTTTTTTAAATCAAATGTTTTTTCTAAATGTAAACCAGTTTTAGTATCTTTAACCATATCTTTATTTAAAAACATATGTTTATATAAAAACATACCAAATACTGATTGTTTATATAATTGACCACTTGCTACAGTATCTGCTGAAATTTGACCATAATTTAATCTTAAATATGCTTTTGTTAATTGTAACATTGGAGTAAATCCTAATGCACCAATAAAATCACTTACATTTGTACCAATTTCAGTTTCAGTTATATTTCCTAATAATTCATTCATTTTATCACCAATTTGATAAAATGCTGATTTTGCTGTATCTTCTGTCATTTCTAACATATTAATAGGAATTACTTGTGATTTAGCAATACAATAATCTTTAATACCTTGTAAAAAAATACATTCTTGTATAAATAAATAATTTCTTAATGCACTTTCTGCTCATATTGATAACATATTTGCTTTTAATGGAATTGGACTTGACATAAATCTATTCATATCAAAATCTTCAGTTCTTCAATCAATAACTAATATTTGATCTAAAATAACACTAGTTGTTCTTAATGTTGTTCATTGTTTATTTGTACCAGTCATAACATCATATTTTGAACCTCAACGTAAACGTTCAGCAATACGATAATATGCTTCTACTGCTCCAGGTATTTCACTTATTTGTTCTGCAACTGCACTTGCTTTTAAAAACATCATACTTTCATCATTATAAAGTATACCTTTTACTTGAGCTTCCATAGCAGTTAACATTGCTTTATTTCCATTATTACCACCAGTAATTAAACCAGTTGGAACTTGTGGAATAGCCATAATATCTCTCCTTTTGAGAAATATTTAATTATTTACTAAATAAAAATTCTAAAAATTTAATCATTTCTTGTTTAGTTTTTGCACCAACAACTTCTGTATTTTTTAATAATTTTTCATTTTTAGATGTAATATTATTATCTAATTCAAAAAGTGTTTTTGGATTAAAAAACTCTTGTTTAGATTCTTCATTTTTAATAATTTCTTGTTTTTTTATTTCTTTATTATGTAAATTATTATTAAATATTTCTGCATAATCTTCTTTTATTTTATTTAAAGCAGAATGTTTATCAAGTTCTTTATATTCAGTATTAATTAATGATTTAACTATTTTTAATTGTTTATCATTAAAACCATTAAATAATTCTTTTTCTTGATATTCATTAACTTTATTTTCATATTCTTTTATTTTTGTTTCATATTCACTTAATTTAGGTTCAATATTTTTTTTACTTTCAGCATATACTACATTTCTATGTTGTTTTAGTAAATTTTTAACATCATCTAAACTATAATTCTCTTTTTCATCAAAAGTAAAATCACTCATACTTTTAATCTCCCTTTTATTAAATTTTAATAATTCACTTGGTTAATAGGTCACTTTTATATATGTTATTTAACATATTCACTTTATTTAATTATATCATTTTTATCCTTTAAAATAAAGAAAAAATCTATATATAATATAGACTTCTAATCATTATTTTCTATTTTTCTAGGTTCACTAATATTAATAATTATATTACTTTGTGTGTTATTATCTTCTTCATTAATATCATATTCATTCGGATAACTAACTTGTCAATGTTTATAAATTATTTCTGGTTTTACTAATGATTTTTCTAACATATGAGTTGAAATTATCGCTCTTGCATTATCATAATCTTTAATAAATTTTTTACGTCATGGATTGTTTCTACGTTGGCAATCATAAACAAATTTTCTATCAATTCCAAGTGCATTATTTAATCCTTGTGGAGTTAATATAACCTTTTTAGTTCTTAAATAATTATCAATTTGAGTTTTATAATTAACACTTAATTTTTCACCATATTTTTTTTCTTTTTCTGGCATATTTATCACCTATATTTAAATATTTATATACTAATTATAACATTTTAACTAAAGTATATTACAACACTCACCAGTTAATTATTGTTATACTCAAAGTCATGTATTTAATTTAGAAAGGAATTAATATTATGAATTTTCTAGAAAATGAACTTAATTATGATGAACTTGATATTACATTTAAAAATAATGAATTAAATTATTTAACAAATATATTTAAAGCATATGATGATTTTTGATATCAAAATATATATGATAAAAATAAACATAAATATGTTAAAACTGCAAAAAGAAGTCCAAATACTCAATATGGTAAAATAAATAATTTTTATCGTAGAGGTTATTTAATATTAGAAACTAATGAATATTATTATCCTTTAGATGATTATATAAAACTTAAAAAAAGAAAAAGAACACTTACAAGTTTAGAACATACAATAATAAAAAATTCAGGTAATGGTAAAAGACAATCTGATGTACAAGATATAATAAAAAATAGTAATTTTTCTAAAACATATATGACTAATGTAATGAAAAATGCAGTAATAAATATTGAAGAAATAAAGGAAAAGAAAGTAGTATTACCAACTGAAAAATTATTTATAAATATGGATGATTGTTTTATATCTTCATTATTTAATAATAAAAAACAAAAAAATTGGAATGGTAACCCTTTTTAGGACTATTTTTTGGTAGACATTTTTTCATGATATTTAACTGGAGTTAGGTAGTTTAAAGTGCTGTGGATTCGTATGTTGTTGTATCAATTGATATAATCAAATAATTCTAATTTTAATTGGATTAATGATGTAAAATTTTTATCATTAATAAATTCAGTTTTGAAAGTTTTGAAAGTTGCTTCAGCAACAGCATTATCATAAGGACAACCTTTTTTGCTTAAAGAACGGGTAATATTGAATGCTAATAAAAGTTTATCAATAGTTTTATTATTGAATTCATTACCGCGATCACTATGAAATATTTGAATATCTTTTAAACAGCGATTTGATTGCATAAATGCTTGATATACTAATGATGCATCTTTTTTAGTACCTACACTATGTCCAATAATTTCGCGGTTAAATAGGTCGATTAATAAGCAAATATAGTTTCACTTACCATTAACTTGAACATAAGTTAAATCACTAACAATAACTTCATTTTTAAGCCTATTATTAAAGTTTCTATTCACAAGATTGCTTATTTGGCTATCATTGACTTTGTTATGATGATTTTTAAATGATAATTTAGTGTATTTTGATATTAAATTATGCTGATTCATAATTTCTTTAATTTTTTTGCGTGATAAATAAATTTCTTTATTTTCTAGACTGACTTTTAATCTTCTTGTTCCATAAACTTCTTTATTTTGTTTAAAAGCACTAATAACAGCTTCATCATACATATTATTTTTGATTTTATCTTCTTTTTTCTTTAAATTAAAATAATATGTTGATTTAGAAAGTTTTAAAAAACGACAAATTGGACGAATTTTATATTTAGATTTATTATTTGTAATAATCTCTACTTTCTGCCTATTATTAGTGCTGCTTGCTTTAAAATATCATTCTCCATTCTTAATTGTTTTAATTCTTTATTTGCTTGAATTAATTGTTTTTCTAAATCCGAAAGATTATCTTTAGTTTTAAAACTGCCTGAATTTGTAAATTGCTTAATTCATTTATAAGTAGCTGCTCTTGTAACGTTGTATTCTTTAGCAAGGCAAGATACTGATTTGCCATTTTGATATAAAGATACTATTTGTTTTTTAAATTCATCATTATATGAGTTAATATTGGCCATAATTATATTTCCTTTCTTTTAACTAATTTGTTCACTTGTCTACGTAATTAGTGTCCAATAAAGTGTAACCCATCCAATTGTTTCTAAAATTTCAGCTTTAGCAGAAGAAGCTTCAATGCCATATACTTTGATTGATGAAATAGTTTTTGTTATTCTTGAACAATGAGAACTATTTTTACAATGAAGTAAAAAAAATAACAAATGCTCTTATTATTACTGTTAATAAAAATCTAGAATTTAGCGCTGATTGAGTAGGTAACGAGAATATTTTTGCAGAGTTAATAACCGAATATACTATTAATTATAAAGAATTAGGAATGAACACCATTATTTTTAATAATGGTTTTTCTTACGAAAGAGATGGTATTAAGTATAGTGCTAATGGTATTGCTAAAATTATTTTAACACCATGTTTATGAAAACAATTAGATAAATTAAATAATAGTTTTGGGATATCGCAATATTTAAGGAATGAACAAATATTTTGTTATCTTTCTTTAGAACCAAATTCTGATAAAATTTTAAATTATGCTTTTGAACAATTGGCAGTTTTAATTTTTAATAATAAAAAATATGTTAATGATGCTTTTCTTAAGTTTAAAGTAGGTGTTGTTTTAGAATTTGAAGCAGTAGTGCATGAACAATTTCAATTAAAACAAATTTCAGCAATGAAAGTTAATAGCGAAGAATTAAAATAATATATATTATTTTGAAGTAAAAAATAAGGTAATACTAGACTAGTATTACCTTAATTAATATATTTTAGAAAAATTGAAGGTAATGTTTAGTAATCTGTGTAACTTACAAAAATAACTATGTTTAATTAATTCTAGTAAATATAATTAAATGACTAGAAAGAGTGAGTTACAGATGGCTAAAAAAGATAACTTTAATAATAATGATCCAATATCAAAAGCAGTAGATTTATTATTAGAAAATACTGAAGATTTAACAACAGTTTTTAAAGAAGGGGGTTTATATAAAGAATTAACAAAACGTTTAGTTGAAAAAATGTTGAATTCTGAGATGCAAAATTATTTAGGATATGAAAAAAATCAACATAGTAATAGTGACAATGCTCGTAATGGTATAAGTTCAAAAAAATTAATAACTCAACAAGGTAAAATTGAGATTGATGTACCACGAGATCGTAATAGTAATTTTACTCCTGTAATAGTGCCAAAAAGACAGAGAAGATTTGATGGTTTTGATCAACAAGTTCTTTCCTTATATGCAAAAGGTATGACATTATCAGATATTAGAATGCAGTTACAAGAGTTATATCAGGGTGCTGATATTAGTGAAAGTATTATTAGTCAAATTACTGATGATGTGATTGATGATGTCAAAGCATGACAAAATAGACCATTAGAAGGCATTTATCCTATTGTTTATTTTGATTGTATAGTAGTTAAAGTACGACAAGATAAACGCATTATTAACAAATCAGTTTATATAGCTTTAGGAGTTGATTTAGAAGGTAAAAAAGATGTTTTAGGTTTATGAATTAGTGAAAATGAAGGTGCTAAATTTTGATTAGCAAATTTAACAGAAATGAAAAATCGTGGCTTAAATGATATTCTTATTGCCTGCAGTGATAATTTAACAGGCATGTCAGAAGCAATACAATCAGTTTATCTTAAAACAGAACATCAATTATGCATAGTTCATCAAATTAGAAATAGTTTGAAATATGTCTCATATAAGCATAGAAAATCTCTAGTTGCAGATTTAAAACCAATTTATACTGCACATGTAGTGAAGAACAAGCAATGCAGGCTTTAGAATCCTTTGAAAATAAGTGAAATAAACACTATCCTCAAATTGCTAAATCTTGATATAAAAATTGAGATAATTTAATGGTTTTTATTAGTTATCCTGCAGAAATTAAAAGAGTGATTTATACAACAAATGCTATTGAATCTGTAAATAGTCAATTACGAAAAATTATCAGAAATAAAAAAGTTTTTCCTAATGATATGGCAGTTTTTAAAATATTTTATTTAGCAATTGAAAATATAACAAAAAAATGAACAATGCCCATTCAAAATTGAAATACAGCAATTGCTCATTTTATGATAAAATTTGAAGATAGAATTAATCTAAACTAGTACTTTGTAAAACAAAGATACACAGATTACATAAAAGCCTCAAATTGAATAATGATTTTATGCTAATCATATCATTATTATTTTACTATTAATTGTTTATTCTTATTATTATTGTTGACTTTAAAGAAATAGTTTCTTGGTTTTTTACTAAAGCAATAGAAAGTGTTAGTTCATCTCCGTCTGTTAAATTATTTGGACGAGGGAATGCTCCTCTTCTTTCAAAACTTATAACATTAAATTTTGCTTTTCAATCAACTAATTGTTCAAAGTTATTAAATTTAATAGCTTTTTCAGTTCTGCTTTTGCTTATTAATGGTACTTCTGTTTTATCTTTTAATCATTTATTAACAGTTTCTTCTAATTTATAACCCGCTTGGAAATGCTCAATAGAACTTCCTTCATAAACAAATTCATTATAACTTAACTTAGCAGGACTATCACTTGCAAAAATATTAAATAAAGCATCAGTTCCAGTCATTACTTTTACTGTATATTTATCCCCTAAATTTGTTTTACCATCTTCTTTAAAGAATTGTAAATTATATGTCCCATCACCAACTACAAGTTTTTCATCATCATTTGGTTCTACAAATTTACTAGTAGAAACTTTTATATTAGATATTTTATTTTTAATTTTAGCAACTTCCGCTGCATCAAAAGTACCATCTTCAGGTGTTGTTCCTGATGTTAATTTCTGTTGTAAAACAGATTTTAAAAAATAGAAACTGTCTTTATCTTTAGCTTTGACTTGACCAGTAGTTGCCTCATTTTCTAATAATTTAGTAACTAAAATATCGGAATTATCAATTCAGAAAAAGGATGTATCTTTTTCTCAATCAAGTCTAATAGTTTTTAAACCGTTTCCTTCATCATTTGTTAAATCTAAATTTATTGATACTTGATCTAGTAATATTTTTACTTGATCTTCTTTGTTGTTACCACAAGCTATAACAGTAGTTACTGGCACTGTTGTTATGACACTAGCACCTAATAACTTTAATAATGTTCTCATATTCCTCATTTTTTTCTTAACCTCCTCAGTTAAATCTAGAATAGATGTGAGAAATTATCTTCAATAATCTTATGTAAAACATATTATTTTAAATAACTCACTAATACTATTATAATACATAAAAAAAATTTTATGGTTTTTTTACACCTTTAAGAGTGTATTTATAAATTATTAATAGTAAAATTAAATAAAAAACACTTATAATTTTATTTTTTAATATAATCAAAATATATTAAAAATATTTAAGATTTTAATTAAAAATTAAAATCATATTAGTATTTATTGTTATAAAGTAATATCTGAAAAAAATAAAAATAATAAAGTATAATATTTCTATAAATAAAAAAATATAAGTTTTTGACCTATTGTTTAAGTTTTAAGCAAGTAGGTTTTTTATTTTGAAAGGGGAAAAATATGAATTTAAAATCTTTACTATCTGAAATAAAAGTTGATTATAAAGAAATTATAGAAATTTTTAGAAAAATAGAAGCAAAAAAGGAAAATATTAAATCATTATGAGATGAATTAAGTAAGTATAAACAGCAATTACAGAAAGAAAAAAGTGATGATAATATTAACCAAAAATTATTAATTATTTATAAAGTTTCTGCTTTTGTTGAAGAAATGTTGTTAAATTCTTGTCAATCAACAGAATATGATCCTGCTACTGGAAAAATAATTAGAGACAGTAAAATGAGTGAAAATTTTGTAAATGATTGAAATAATATTAATAAAATATTAGAACAAATTTTTTTACCAGAAGATGAAGTTGTAGAAATTTCAGAATTAGCAGATGATCAATTAAGTCTACTAAATAATGAACAAACGCAAACAGATCGTGAAAGTGAATGTTTTCCCAAACGATGTTTAATTTTATAAAAATGAAATAAAAATTAAAAAACTTTTCTCTAATTAGAGAAAAGTTTTAATTAACATAGTGCTTTAAATTCTACTAAAATATTGATTGAGGTAATAAAGTTCCAATACTTAACATTATTAAGGCAAAGACAGTAATACCAATAGTATATGGTCAGATTGATCGATAAAAACTTGTTAGGGGAATTTTAGCAATGGCAAGTCCTGCCATCATTACACCTGCACTTGGTGCAAATAAATTAATTCAACCACTAGCCATAACAAAAGTAGTAATCATTCCTGAACCTAATCCTAAAGGAATTACTATTTTTGAAACAATAGGGAAAACAGCTTTTGCAAATCCTGATGTTGAAGGAATAACAAAGGCAATCAAAAGAAAAGCAAAAAAACCAATAATAACAATAGCAAATCTTGACAATTTATCAATACTTTGCAATTGACCAACAACAACATGTTGCATTCCTGAATGTTGTAATGATCAGCCAATTCCACCAGCAACAGCAATTATTAAAGCAACACCTAATAATTCTGAAGAACCACTAATAAAATTACGAACATATTGTTCTTCGCCTTTTCAATCAATTGCTGCAATGATAATTGAAACAAAGAAAAATAAGAAAGCTAACATTTCAATATTTCAGTCACCAAATGCATTAATTTGACTTGTGAAATATGGAAAATATTTAATTAATGTATTGTGAAAATCATCAAAAATAGTTGTTCCTGTAATTTTACCTCATGGAATAATACAAAGCACCATAATTAAAAATGTTAATCCAAATAGTGCTAAAATAATTTTACGACGTTTAGTAAATTCAGGTATTTCTTCTTTATTAATAAATTCTTCATGATGCTCACTATGTAAGTGAAAAACAACTGATTTTTCGGGATTACGTTTAACACGGATTGCATATCACATAACAAAAGCAATAGTACCGATAGTTGCTAAAAATCAACAAATTAAACGTCAGATGATTCCATCACCCGGATTTAAACCACTAGCTTGTGAAGCTGTGGCAATAGCAAAGGGATTAAGTGTTGAAAACATAACACCAACACCAGCACCCAATAAAATCATTAATACAGCTGTAACAACATCAAAACCAGCAGCTAACATTGCTGGAATAATAATTAAATAGTAAGGAATAGTTTCTTCACACATTCCTTCAACTGTTCCACCAATCGATAGGATAGTCATAATTGAAGGAATAATTCAAATTTCTTTTCCGTTTAGACGTTTAACTAAACGACCAATTCCTGCATCTAGTGCACCTGATTTTATAACTATGCCAATATATCCACCAATTACTAAAACAAAAACAATAATATCACTGCTACCAATGAAACCTTTAATTGGAGCCAAAAATAAGTCCATGATACCTAATGGCCCACCGTCTTGTCAGGGGGGGTTATCAGTGCTTACAGGCTTTGATTCATCTTCTAATCATTTACCTGTTGTTCCTGGAATCCAAGAAATAATAATAATTAGAGCAATAATAAAGAATAAGACTGTAATTGCTGTTGGCATTTTAAATGGAAATAAACGAAATTTTTTCTTTTTGGTAATTCCCATATATGATTAATACCTCCTTCTTTATTTTTTTAAAAGTATTATTATATAATACACTATTTATCATGTAGAATAAAAGATGTTTAAGCTTATTTTTTAAAATAACTTATTAAAAAAGTAGTATTTTTATTTAAGTAACATTATAATAATAATAGTTTTTAAAAAAATGTTATTTTTTTATTAGTATTATTTGAAAATTTAATTAAATATTAGTAGTATTTTAAAATAAAATTAGTTATTATAAATTACATATATTTTTTTATTTTTTTGATTTTATTGACTATTTCATTAATTAATGAAATCACTTTAAAGGTATATAATTATTATAATTGAAAGGAGAATATTATGTTAAAACTTTTTAAGAAAAAAGAAAGGACAAATCATAAATTAACTTTATCAGAATTAGTCTGGTTTGGTTTTAATTATACTGCTGGAATTACTTTTACTGCTAACTTTGCAATTTTAATTAATAAAGATAGTTTAAATTTAGGTTCTCATATGATTTGAATTTTTTTAGTAGAAGGATTAATTGCAGGAACTTGTGCTTGAGCTTTCTCAAGACTTTCAAGAGTACATCCGGGTAATAATGGTGCTGCTTATATTTATGTTAGAAGTAGTTATGGTCGCTTCTGAGGTTGATTAATTTCTTTTTTACAGTATGCTACTTTACCTGTTATAGTTAGTTCACAAATTGTATCAATGATTAGAATTAACTTTACTGATCCATCTTCTTTTTTATATGCTAATTGAGGAGTATGACAACATTTAGGATTAGATTTGATTGGAATTCTAATTTATGGTTTAGCTTCTTGTGTATTATTTTTAGGAATGGCTGCATTTAAAAAATTTGTGAATATTTCTAGTTATTTAAAATGAGGAACAACTTTTTTATTAATCATAGCAACTATTATATTATTTGTGATGGCAGGAACTTCAAATTGAGATATGACTACTTCTCATCAACAATTAACTGCCAATAACTTTTCACAAGCTTTTGCCATGTGTTTCTTTTTCTTTTTAGGATTTGAAACCTATTCAACAATTGGTAAAAGTGTTAGAAATCCTGAAAAAAATATTAGTCGTTCATTAGTTATTGTTATGATTTTATCTACTATTTTTTATATGGCAGTAACAATCCTTATGATTGGTGCTGTTGCTGGTAATTTTTCAGATAATCCCAACTTAAGTATTTTTAAAATTTTAGGTGATAAAGCTCATGCACAATGATTAGGAATAATTGGTATCCTTGTAATGTTAATTTGTACTATTTCATTAAAGTCTAATGCTGGAATGCAAAATGCTTTATATAGTGGTGCTATTTTAGAACCATTATCTGTTGAGGGATATATTTCACCTAAATATAAAGAATTATCAAAAGATAACATTCCATTTAAAGCTTCTAGATTAAATTTAATTATTACTTTTTCTTCAGCTTTTGTATGATTAATTTTACCTGATATTATTGGAGTAATAGTTGATACGTTACATCCTGTTTATAAGGATGGACAATTAGTTTTAAGTTCGATTGTTAATTATGGAACATTAACTGCTGAAGCCGGTATTATTATGGTTATTATTTATGTTTTTGTACTTTCCATTGCAATTAAACTATCTATAGAAAAGAAATTGAAAAAAAATATTTTTGAAATTATTATTTGACTTGCAGCAACACTTTTCTTAGTTTGACAATTTGAAGAATGATTAAGATCTTTAATCAATGGTTTAATTTCGGGTGCAAGTCTTATTGGTAAAGGTGAAACTGATACTACAAAAGGAATATCTGATATAACTTCTAATGTTTTACAATTAGTTTATTTAATTGCTAGCATTGCGTTTGCTCTAATTTGATACTTTGCTTATTATAAACCAATGCAAAGAAAAAGAATGCTTACAAATCCTAAATTACAAGAAGAATTGGATAGCGAATTTAGAGTGAAAGATGATTGACCTTTTGTTGCAAAAAATCTACAAAATGAAATTGAAAATTATTTAGTACGTAATGTTTTAATTAATGGTGATGATAAAAATCCTAATTATACGATTGCTAAAAATGTACGTAAAGAATTATTGATGTCAGAAGGCGAATGGCGTGAAGACGAAGAATAAAAAAAGTTTAAAAATGTATTGGTTATTATAACTAATACATTTTTAGTATTTATTATTTTTGACAAATTTTTATAGTAATATTAAAGGTGTTAATAATGAATATTTTTTTATATTATTATAAAGTATATTGATGGTAGAAAGTAAAATATTATGTATAATGTTAATTGGATTCATTTCAATATTATGTTTAGAAGTAATTCTAAATTGTGGTTATTGTATTTGTAGTTCAAAAGTCATATTATTGGAGGTACTATATATGAATATGAAAAATATATTAAGATTAATGGGTGCATTAACATTAACAACAGCAGCTACTACTTCGGTTGTTGCTTGTGGTGATAAAGCTGGTGTAGCCATGAACGTAGAAGTATCAAAACAATTAGGGTTAACAGATGAAAAAGGAGAAGGTGTACAAACAGCTTCACTTGATACAACTGTCAAGGATAATGTTAGTTGAGCTGTTGCTGAAGCATCAGCAATTAAAGCTGGTAAATTATTAGGAAAAGGAGATAAAGCGGCAAATCAAGCATGTTTTGATTTTATTACTAATGTATTAAAAGTTAAACCAAAAGAGGGAACTACTTTTGCTGATGGAGTTTTTGAAAAAGCTGTATTAGACGCAATAACTGCTGAAGTTACTAATATTAAACCAGAATTAGCTAAAATGGATGATAGTAAAGATTATGCTATTACTGGTGGTACTTTTAACTTCCAATTTAAAAAAGGTGAAGAGGCACTTGGTGATGTTTATGGCATTAAGTTAAAAGCTGATAAAACAAAAGGTGTTATTGCTGCTGGTCTTGCTGCAATAGCTGGTAAAATTACAATAGCAGATACTGATGTTGTTACAAATTCAAATATTTTATTTGTAAAAGATGGAACTATTCCCGAAGGTGCTAAACAAGGAGCAGCAATAAGTATTGTTGATAAAACAGATAATGGAAAACAATTTATGGTTTTAAATACGTTAACTGGCTTAAAAATTTCTGCGCAAATGGAATCGACTGATGCTGAAGGAACATGAGCAGAAGGTAAAAAATTAGAAATAAGTTATAAAACAGGTGATGTTAATTTTGATCCTACTACTGTAAAAACTACATTAACGGTTGCATAATTTTATAAAATAAAAATAATATTATTACTCCTTTTAAATTAAAAGGAGTATTTTATTTTTAAAAAATGTTTATTTTTCATATTTTTAAACATTATAAACATATAGTATATAATAAATATTGGAGAACTTATTATACGATGTTATATTAAAAAAAGTAACTAAGTTATTGATTTATAGTTATTATAATAAGTTTAAAGAATATTATTGGAGGTATATGTGAATATGAAAAATATGTTAAGATTAATGGGTGCCCTTACATTAACAGTAGGAGCAACTCCTTTAGTTGTTGCGTGCGGTAATAATGGTTCAAATATTCCTAATAATCCGCAATTAAATGGGAAATATGCAGAATTATTAGGATGATATAGTGATGAAAATACAAGTATAATTGATGAAGTAATAAATTTTGATAATCTTGGAACTTGTATTATCACTGCTGACTCTACTAATCTTATTAAAGATAATTTGTTTAAAGAAAAGTTATTAGTTGAAGGTTCTGCTGCTGGTAAATGGAAAGCAAAAGATGTTGATGCTATTACCAATTTAATTGTAACAATTAAAACTGCTGCTCCAGGTGAAATATCAGTTGCTGACACAACTGACTTTAAAGTAGCGGATGGTATTTGTCAAATTGATATTATGAGTAGCAAAACTGCTGCTAAGCTTGTTAAATCTTATAATATTAATATAAAGGCAGCAAATTTAAATGTTTCAAAGGTAATAACAAGTAATATTATAAAAGAACCTTTAACTGATTTAAAACTAACTGCTGATCAAGGATTCAAGGCCGATCAGCCAACTTCTGGTTTTAAATTAGAGTTTACTGATGAATTAAACAAAACAAAGTTTGAGTCTTTACTTAAAGTATTAAATACATCTTTTACAACTCATTTTTTTAGTTCACCTACCGGCACAGAAGAAATAAAAACTTTTAATGATGGTGAACCCGCATTTTTACAGTTACATTTTGATAGTGTTATTCTTGCACAAAAAATGGCTGTTGGAACTCCAGGTAAATAATAAATTTTCTAATTAATATAAATTAAATTTAAATCTATAATAAAATAATATATTTTATTATAGATTTACTTTATTTCTAAATAATTTAGTTGTAAAATTAAATAAGAACTAATACTTGATTTTTTAAATCTCTTTTCATTTATTTAAATTGAAAAAGGATTTATTTTATTTAAAGGTGGTAATCAAATGGCAAACAAATCATATTATGTTAATGATAACAATCAATTAAAAAATTATAAATTAGAAAAATATAAAATTGATAATGATTTAAAAATTTTATATAAAGTAACAACAACTTATAATGATACTGAACCTAAAATTTTAAAAGCATTACCAATTGAAGAGTTGGATAATAATACTATTAATTCTTTTTTTATGTTGATCAAACAAAATCAATGTGATAATTTTGCTGTGTATTATGAAAATAATTATGATATTAAAAAAATTAATGATTTGATTACTAATCAAAAACTAAATTTTACATTTGAACAATTAGATTTTTTAAAGCAATTTTTTATTAGTATTAAAAATGTTGCTATTACTATATTTGATATGCGTATTAAGCCAATTATAAATAATACTGTTGATAGTAATAGTAGTAATAATGGTATTAGTAATACTTTTCAATCTAAACCACGAATTTTAAATTAATATTTTTTTAAAATTTAATTTTAGAAAAAAATATCAAAATAAAAACTAAATATTGCTTAATTATAATTAGGTTTTACTGATTAAATATTCCCATATTATCATTTTTATTGACTAGACATTCATTTATAAATGTCATTAGTTTTTAAAGCATTAATCTTATCTTTTGCATCAAATTTTAAACTTATTATTAATCCATTTATGCCTTTCATTTTTATGAATGTATTTTTATCAATCATTAGTATATTTATAAATACCATCATTAGTTATTACATATATTTTGCCTTTATTATTTTTATATAAATCAGAAAAAATAAAATCATTATTGCTTTGATGAACATTATTTTTTTTAAACAATCATTTTGTAATGTGATTGTGCTTAAGTTAAAATTACTAATACAATTTTCAATAGTTATTGTAAATGCTAAGGTAGTTAATATTGTTAATATTTTTTTCATTAAAATCTCTTTTTGTTTTTTTCTATAACTTTTATAATAATAGGTTATTTTATATTTTAAAAACGTAAAAAAGAAAATGCAATAAAAGTATCTAAAAACTAAAAAAATAGTTTAATAGTAATTTTTGAATCTTGAAAATTATAAAAAAATATGCAATTAAAAATTTTATCATTTATATTAGTTTTTTAATAATTGATTAGCAAAATATTTGATCAATAACTCCACCACCAAGACAAATATCACCATCATAAAAAACAGCGGTTTGACCGGGCGTAATAGCGCGTATCTTTTCTGAAAATTCAACCTTAATTTCATCGTTATTAATAAAATTAATAATAACAGCAATATCAGATTGACGATAGCGAAATTTTGCATTACATTTTAAAGAGTTTTTTAATGTACTATTATTAATTCAATTCAATGATTTAACAGTACAACCGCTATTCATTAGTCATTTATTTTCATTATCATTAGCAACATAAAGGATATTATTAGTAACATCTTTTTCAACAACAAAATACGGAACTTTCATTCCTGAAAGATTAATACCTTTTCTTTGACCAAGTGTATAGTAGTAAACACCATTGTGATTACCAATAGTAGTTTTGGTATTAATATCAACAATTTTGCCAGGATTAGCTGGTAAATAATTTGTTAAAAATGTCTGAAAATTACGATTACCAATAAAACATATGCCAGTAGAATCTTTTTTTGTTGCTGTTGGTAAATTATATTTTTTTGCTAATTCCCTAACTTCAGTTTTAGTTTTATTACCTAAAGGAAATAAACTATATTTTAATTGTTTTTGTGTTAATTGACATAAAAAATAACTTTGATCTTTATTATCATCAATTCCTTTTAATAACTGATATTGTTTAGTAATTGGATTGTAGTTAATTCGTGCATAGTGCCCCATTGCAATATAATCTGCTTGTAAATTTTTTTGTGCATATTTTAAAAAAGCATCAAATTTAATATATTTGTTACATAGAATATCGGGATTAGGAGTACGACTTTTTTTAAATTCTTCAAGAAAATAAGTAAAAACATTATCTCAATATTCCTTAACAAAATCAATTCTTTCTAATTTAATATTTAATTTTTGGCAAACAGCTAAAGCATCAAGATAATCTTGTTCTTGTGGACAAATATCTTGATTATTGTTACCTTGTAAATCATTATTTAAAAGTGAATCTCAATTACGCATAAAAAGACCAATAACTTCATGGCCTTCTGCTTGTAAAAGTGCTGCTGTTACTGATGAATCAACACCACCACTCATACCAACAACAATGCGTTTTTTTTCTGTCATTTTTTACTCCTTAATACTTTTCATAAATGCTTAATAATTGTAACAAATATATAATAAATACCCAAATAAATATTTTTAAATTATTGAATTTATATATTGATTATTAAGTGATAATCCTTTATACTAATGTTAAAACACATAAAAGCAATTTAACAAAATATGGTTTATAACCACTTTTGTAAAGTTTGTTACTAATGTGTTTTTTATGTTTTAATAAAGAAATAGAGAGAAGAGAAAAAATGCCACAAGAAGAAGAGTTATTAATAAATAATGATATAGATAGCAATATAGAAGCAAATACTATTAATAATAGTTGAAGTAGTTTAATATGATCAGATACTAAAAAAATAATTGGAACAGCTAGTTTATTAACAGCAGCAGTTGGTTTGAAAACTGTACAACGAGTATTTCAGGTAGCAGTTACTAGTATTGGATCATTTGATTGAAATAAAGTAAATCCTTTAAATAATTTAGTTGATTTTGGAGTAACTCCAGTACAATTGGTAATTAGTACACAAGCAATGAATTTATGAAAATGGGGCGCAGAAAAAATTTGACAAGAGGGAAGAACAATATTTAATAGAACTGCTGATCAAAAAATGAGTCCGCTTTTATCTTTATATCCCGAAATTGGTGTTGAAGAAGGTTATTCATGTCTTTCAAAAACAGCTATCTTTGGAAAAATGCTAATAGCAAAAGCTGGATATTGAATTTCGAATCATTTTATGATTACGGCTTCTAGTATGTATTCAGTTGGTTCTTTAACTAGTTTAGCTGAATATTGAAGTAAAATTATTTATGGCCCAAATATTTTATCAACAATTATACGAGCAGAAGTTTTATGTTATACTTCTATCTTAATAGATAAGGGTATAGAATATTTAACAAAAACACATATGTGGTTTGCTTTCAAAAGATATTTTAATTGTTTAAATAATAATAATGAAAATGATGAGTTAGAATCATTACTTTCTCAACAATCAAAATGTATGAGTCTTTTAAAAAGCGGTGGTTATTTAACAGCAATGGTAATAGCAACTATAATAGATAATGCAATTAAAAATGCAGCTGTTATGTATACTGCTGATAGATTACCAGAATTTGAATCTACATTTTTTCAAGTTCCAATGTTTGCTATTATGTTTGGTTTAATTATCAATGATACTATTGGTAATAAAGTATTAAATAAATATGCTAAAAAACAATGACAGAAATTTTTTACGTCTACTCCAAATAATGAATTAGAGGAAATAGTAACTAATAGTAATTATATGAGTATTAATAGTAGTGATGAACGACAATTAAGTAATAACTTTAATGATGAATTGGTAAGTGTTATTAATAGTATTAATGGTCCTGCTTTTGTTGGTTGTCCTAGAACTCTTTCAATTGCATAAAATTTATTTGAATGAAAATATAAAAAGTTAGAATAAACTATTCTAACTTTTTATATAATTTACCAATTTCTAAACTTCCCAGTGTACTAATAGCACGTACATAAATTAAAATTGATTTTCATAATTCGTCAACTTTAATACATTCATTATATTGATGTTCAGTTGAGTTAGTATGATCAAATATCGCACCAAATGCTACACAATTTGGCATTGCTCTAGCATAAGTTCCACCACCAATTGCAATTGGTTTTGCTTTTTTATCACCAGTAACTTCTTGATAAATTTCCATTAATTTAATAACAATTGTTGATTCTTGTGGCATATATAATGGTTTATCATAATGTTGTTGTTTTATTGTTAAATTATAAGGTTTTAATATTTTTGTTAATCTATTTAAAATTTCTTGTAAATCAGTTTTAACTGGAATACGGATATTACATCCTAATTTTGAACTTTTGCTATTAATTTCAACAATGCCAACATTAATAGTAAAACTTCCAGATTCATCATCTAAATCACCAAAATATTTTGTTAAAGCAGTATCTTCTTGTAAAATATCACCAACAAATTTAATTAGATTATGTTCAACTTTAAGTTCATTTAAAATTAATAAACTTCTTAATCCTGCATTAATTCCTTCATCTGGTCGTGACCCATGTGCTGGTTTACCATGAATGGTAATTTGTTGATTATTATTTTCAATTCGATATTTCTTATTTTTCCCAATTTTAACAAATGATTCAATATCAACACCATTAATATTACTAGTAGAACAAGTGACATTGTAAGCATCACCTGCATTAATAACAATGGATTTATGACCTGTACCAATAATATCTAAGTTAATAATTCCTTTTTCAGCATATACTAGCGGAAACATACCATCAGGAGTAAAACCAAAAGTTGGAGTACCTTCTTGCTTCATATATGTGTTAATTGAATCTCATGTTGTTTCTTCAGTTAAACCAAAGATAACTCTAATTCGACGATTTGGTTGATAGCCATGATCTTTTAAATATTTTAAACAGTATAGAATAATAATTGTTGGACCTTTATCATCTAATACACCTCGTCCATATAAAATATCATTAATAATTTCTGGCGAAAAAGGTGGAATTTTTCATTCTTCTAAATTACCTGGTGGTACAACATCAAGATGACCTAACATGGCAAATATTTCTTTACCATCACCATATTCTAAATATCCATACTTATTGTTTTTATCACGATAAGTTTTAAAACCTAATTCTTGTCCTAAATTAATAGCATAATCTAATACTTCCTTAACACCAGGCCCATAAGGTGCTGCTGTTGTGGGTGGTTGAGCATATGATTGAATTTTAACAATTTCTTTTATTTTTGTTAGTGCTTGTGGAAAATATTTTTCTTTTAGCAATTTTTCATTGAATTCCATATTTATTCACTCCTTGATATATAAATTTAAATAGTAGTATTAGTTATAATATCAACTATTAAATCATTTAACAATAATCAGGAATTATTTGTGCAAGATAAATGATTATTTTTTATTTTTATTTGTTTATTTTTGATTAATTTACTAATCAGTGGCTGCTCTAGAATATTATCATTTTTGTTAAATTTTATTCCCTTTTTTAGTAATAAACCTTGTATTAATTTTTGGATTAAAATTTCATTTGTTGATAAAATACTATTTTTTTGATTGTTATTATTAATGTTATTGCTATTAGTAATTATTATTGCTTTATCTTCTGTTTTAATATATGAAACAGCATTTGGACCAATTCCATAATAGTTTTCTAATAAACAATATGCAATAATATATTTTGATTGATTATTAGTATTTTTACTATAACTATAGTATTCATAGTTATCATATTTGTGCTTTTTTAAGAAATTATTAATATATCTTTTAATAGTAAGATTTTGTTTGTGATTATAACTATCATAGCTAATGTGAGGTTTTTTTAATTGCATACATATTTGTAAATCATTATTAACATCAATTACTGTTTGATGAGGAAGATTATATTTTAAATCAATTGAGAAATTATTAATTTTTAAGTTAATAGCATCATTAATAATTTTTATACTTTGTTGATAATTAAATTTGTTATTTAATTGATTTTGAAAACTAATTATTTTTCAAATTAAACGATTAATTTGAAATTTGGAAAATAATTGTAGAGTTGTGAAATTGGTATTATTAATAGTACATTCAAAGTTGTATTCTTTGATAGTGGTTGTCAATGGTTTAAGTATTATTAATAATTGCTCTAAAAAATTAATTGGTAAAACTGACTTATTTTTGTTAGCAAGATAAATTGTTTTTAAGTTTAATTGGTATTTATTTATTATTTTTGTTAATTCTTTTTTAATACTTTCTATAAAATAAGAATAGTTAGTATTTACTTCATGTTTAAAATTAGGTATTTCTATATATAAATGTTCAATGGTAGTTTGTGTATTCATAAATAAATGATACTATATTTATTTTAAATTACTATTATATTTATGTTCGTGCTTTTCAATGTTGTTCTTTTGCAATATTTTTATTTCCTTTTGAAGAAATTTTAGTTTTTCAAGAAGGGTAATTTTCACCTTTACTTTTTGCATTAACAATATTCATTGGATCTAGATTATATAATTCAGTTGTTCCTTGTTGACTAGTAGGACGATGTAGAACAATAGTTCAAGAGTAAGTTTCTAAGTTATCTGCTGCGCTATAATCAGTGGTAAATGAATCACGAAACATTCAAGCACCACCATAATCTTTACGATATAATTTATCACTAACACCATCAATTATTTCCGCTTTTTCTCAAACAGCTTCAATTTGTTCTAATGTTCAATGGTGAGTAGTAACTTTTTGCACTTCGATTGTTTCTTTTTTTGTATTTGTATTTGTTTTCTCTATTATTGGTTGTGTTTCTTCAACAGTTATTGTTGTTGCTTGTTCATTAAAATTAGATGTTTCAGATTCAGAATAACTACTGTCTTTAACATCAAAACCACCTTGATTTTTTGGTTGGTAATTAGTTTCGCTATTAATATTACTTTCTGTTGTTGGTGATTTTGAATATATTGTTGTATCTTCTACACTTGTTTTTTCAACTGTTGGTTCTGAATATATTGTTGCATTTTCGATATTATCATTAATTTCTTCTTCATTTGTAATAGATTCGGATTTAAGATTAGTAAGAGTACCTGGTGTTGGTGAAACAGTTTCGGCATGATAAGCACCTTGCGTTGGTGTTTGTGATAGTTCATGATTAGTATAATGGACAGTTGCTGTTGAAGGGTTAGTGATTATTTTTTCTTGTGTTAGATCTTGCTTAAGAACAGTATTGTTAGTTTCTTGGTTTGCTACTTGTTGTTCTTCATTATTTTGAGGTACTGGTATTGGTACGACGTTAGAAAGCGTTATCGTATCATCAACTTCTTGTTTTGCTATTACTGTTTCTTGTTTTGCTTTTGGTTTAGCAATAGGCATTAATAGTGTATTTGATTTGTATTTAGAGGTAATATTAATAATTAATCAGAGACTGTGGATTAATAAAAGTATTGCAAATAGTTCAGCCAACATTCATGGTAAAAAAGCTATTAGAAAGTTACCAGTTGTATTTATTATTTCGCCGTCTTTTTTATTAGCTAAGAAAGTAAAAGTTTTAAATCTAAAAATAAAAAATACAATAAGAAAGATAACAAATATTGCTGAAAAAATAAAACTTATTAAACAAAAAAGTGCTGATACACTATTTTTAGTTTTTAAAAAAATAAAAGGTACGACTACTAATGCTAAAGATAAACCAGAGACTATGAAAACAATAATACTTATTATATTGAAACTAATTTGTAAATTAGAATTAGGTTGTTGTGGATTATTGAATCATTTAATATAGTTATCAATTGCATCTCGACCAATAGTTGCTCATAAAGCCCAACCTATCATTAAACTCGTAGTAATTAGAAGGCCATTAATAAGAATTGTTAATTTGCTATATAGACCAATACGATAAATTTTTGGTTCTTTCATTGAACTAGAATTTATTTCTTCTATCATAAAAATACCCCAATCTATTTTTAATATACTTACTCTTTTTATAATTATATCAAATTAAAAATTAAGATAGTGTCGTGTAATTAATTGGACTGGAAAAATGAATAATATTAATATATTATTGACTATTAATATTAGTTTTTAAATAAAATGAAAGTCTTTTTATTAAATTAAAGTTTTAGAGAAAAGGAAGATAAAAAGATATGTTAAATAAAACAGTAAAATAAATAAAAATAATAATTTTCGAATAACTATGTTATTTAAATAATGAATTTATTAATAGTTAAAATATTAGGTATTAATGGAGAACTTGGTCATATAATAAAATTAAATAAGATTATTAATTTGAATGGAGAAAATTTATGAATAAAGAAAAAAGTCAAACAAAGATTAGTCATTTAGATAGATTAAAGTTAAAAACATCACCTAATAAAAAAGCGGCTGCGTTAAAAATACTTTGAGTAGCAGCAACACAAGTATTTCGTAAAGAATTAACAACAGAAATAACTATTTCAAAGCAATTATTAGGATTAGAAAAAGAATGTTTACAATCAGTAGTATTGAACTGTATTAATAAAGATTCTAAGCAAATAATTTGAACTAAAAATATTTCTTTACCCCTTGATGAACTATGTTTATCATTTGGTATGTATAAATTAAGTGTTACTTTGAAAAATCCAAATAAAGAGGAATCTAATTATTCTGGTTTATTAAATACAAATGATAAATCTGAAGAAACAATAGTATATGAATTATTATTTGATGGAAAATGATTTAAAATAAATGATATTGAAAGTTCCAATATGAATTTGGCAGAAAGATTAAAATACAAAATTAATGAATTAGAAAGTAATTTAGAATGTGATAGTGATTTTGATGACATCGAAAAAAAAGAAATTAGTGCAATTGATTTACAAACTCAATCATCAACAGTTAAATCTAAATTAAACTTACCAAACTTGTAAAAAATATTAAAAAGTTTATTGCATAATTTTAAAATTTTAGCAAAAATAAGTGTAAACTAAATAAACCTATTGTTTTTTATTTTTAAAATAATGGGTTTTTATTTAAATAAGGGGGAATCAAAATGAGTTTACAAACAAAAACTATTATTGAAGAAGAATTAAGAAATGTAGAAGATTTAACATGATTTACTAAAAATTTTATTAGGTGTCATAAAAATTGACATCATGGTGAAACATGTAAATTTGAAAATCATTTTGATGAAAAAGATAAAAAATGTTTTCAATTTAGAACAATTATCGAAAAACCAAATAATGAAAACTATTTTATTTATGATGAAATAGTAAAAATAAAAGATAAAACCTTTTTTTATTAAGATTACATGATGATAAAAGAAAAAAAGTTTGAGAATTATTAATTTATTTTGAAAATAATGAAATTGTTCAACAAATTAGACATTTACGTTATAAGCAATTTTTAAATGAAATTAAAAATAATGAAGAGCTTATAAAAAAAGAATCTAAACATACAACTATCATTAGAACACCATTTTTAGAATTTGTAAGAACTATTACAAATCAAAAACAAGAAAATATTATAGAAGAAGTACAAGATAAATATTGAATTTTTAAAAGGTTTATATGAAAGATTTTTCATGGTTTAATATTTTTTATTGCGTGGGGTGCTACATCTCCTATTGCTAAAATAATTATCACACCGATAATTAGTACATTTGTTGTGTCAAGTGCTATTATGGGTTGATTACCTTTTACTATTGTTGGTATTGTTGCTGGTATTTGTTACAAAATTTTATGTGAATGTGCTAAAAAATTAAGAACAGTAATGTTTTCAAATGTAAAAGACAAGTATCAACTTGAATTAGAACAGAAAATAAAAAAACTAGAAAATAGATCAAATAATTTAGAAGAAGAAGTTCAATTTTTAAAAGACATATCTTTAAATTCAAAAGAAGCAATAGAAAAAAGAATTTTAAATTGTTTGCAACAAACTAGAGAAAAAAATGAACCAAAAACTTTTAAAACTTTAAAAAAAAATTAAATCGAAAGTTTAAAAGAAATAAGTTTTCAAAAAAATATTACCAATCAATTAATCAATGAAACGAAAAATGACAAGAAAATATTGCATTTTCAAAATATTTAGAACCTAAACATATAAAAAAAATAAAAGATGTTTTTACTGAAAATAAAAAAGAAAAGTATCAAATTGAATCCGAAGAAAAAACAAAAGAAATATGATCAGAATTTCAAGAATGAAAAAATAAACTAAAAGAATTAGAAAAAGAAGCTAGTGAAACTAGAGTAAATGGATTTATTCCAGAAGAAGATAATAGACAAAAATCCAGCTAGAACTATGAAAAGAATGGGTCTATAACTTTAAAAAAAATATTATAATTTTAATTTACCAAATTTATTACTCTATACACAATATTGAAAATTTGGTAAATTAGTTTTATTTTTTATTTGAAAGTTATATAATAACACATAAGTAGTTACAAAATACTTAGATTTTAGAGAAAGGAGAAAGTATTAAAGAAGGGAGAAATAGAAAGAAATATGCAATTTTATTTACAAGCTGATGTTGGTCAAGCTGTTATAAATACATTAAAAGCTTGAGGATTTTGAAGTGCAATTTTAGCAACGATATTTGTAATTTTTTTAGGTTGATTTTTAACGAAGAGAGGGACATTTAAAAAAGACTGAGAAGCAGTTTTAATTAAAATTGTTATGGTTGTTGGTTTACCATCTTTAGCTTTTGATGGTTTTATGACAAATACAACAACAGAGCAAGTTAAAACGCAAGTTGCAATTTTACTAGTTGGTTTTTTATTCTATATGATACTGGGAATAGTTGCTAAATATTTTTATATTAAATATGATAAGGATATTCAAGATACATTAGCAATGTGTACTGTATTTGCTTCAACAACATTTTTTGGAATTCCTGTAGTAACAGCACTATTTGATAATGGAGCTGCCACCTTACCAGCTAATATTTTTAATATTCCATATCGAATATTTTTATATTCATTAGGGTTTATTGTAATGAGCAAACCTATTAAAGCAGCAGTAGTAACAAAAGGACAAACTGGTGCTGATTTTATTGTTGATACAAAACTAAATACTGATGGATATGCACAAATTAAATCAGAAATGAAAGTAATAAAAAGAGAAAATTTAATAAAGAATGTAAAGCAGATTTTTTTAAATCCAATTTTAATTGCAACTATAGTTGGATTTATTTTTTGAGTTACACAATTAATTCCTGGAATTGCTATTGTTCCTGATCAAAATGATATTACTAGTGGTCAACATTTTTCACCATTACGATTAGATAATACATTTCCACCATTGTTTAAAGTAACAAAAACTTTAGAGGCATTATGTACGCCATTAGCATGATTGGCAATTGGAATTACTTTAGCAAAAGGTAATTTTAAAGATGCTGCACAAGATAAAAAAGTATGATTTGGAATGGTAATGAAAATTATTTTTGCACCATTATTTGGATTAGCATTAGTTTGTGCAGTTGCGGCAATTTGAAAAGAAACCGGAGCATGAAAATTAGATACTGTTGGATTAGGCGTTATTGTAATTATGTTAGCAGCCCCCCCAGCATCAGTTATTGTTGCCTATTCAATTGCTTACAAAAAACAGCCATTGTTAACAAGTAATTTAACATTAATTGCTACATTATTTTCAATTATTTCATTACCATTTTGAGTAATTATTACTACAGCGATTGGCGCAACACCGTTATTTAGTTAAAATATAAACAAAAGAAAGGGAATAAAAATATGGCAAAAAAAATTAAAATGGTTTGTTATGGTGTTCGTAAAACAGAAAAGCTTTTTTTGAAACATTAAATAAAAATTATGGATATGATTTAACGTTAATTGAAGAGTATTTAACAAAGGATAATATTGAAACGGCAAAGGGACATGAAGCAGTAATGGTTCGTGCTAATTGTGACTGTTATGAGCAAAATTTATTAAAAATGAAAGAATATGGCGTTAAATATTTATTAACTAGAACTGTTGGTTATAATCATATTGATTTAAAAAAAGCTCATGAATTAGGTTTTAAAATGGCATATGTACCTGGTTATTCGCCCAATGCTGTTAGTGAATTAGCAGTAAGTATGGGAAACGGCTTACTTCGAAATTTATTTTATAGTGCTAATCATCAACAAAATCATAATTTTAAAATTGATGATTTTATGTTTGCCAAAGAAATTCGTAATTCAACAATAGGAATTATTGGAACTGGCCGCATTGGTTATCAAGCAGCTAAGGCATGACATGGAATGGGAGCAAAGGTATTAGGATATGATATTTATGAAAGTGATCAAGCAAAAAGTATTCTAACTTATTGTGATTTAAAAACTTTACTTAAAGAATCGGATTTAATTTCATTACATTGTCCATATATTAAAGAAGAAAATTACCATTTAGTTGACAAGAATTTTTTAGCAAAAATGAAACCTGGATCAGTTTTAATTAATGTAGCTCGTGGTGAATTAATGGATTTACAAGCAGTTTATGATGCAGTTAAAAGTGGTCATTTAAAAGGTGTTGGTTTGGATGTTTTAGAAAATGAAAGCAAAGTTTTTTTTAAAGATTTTGCTGGAAAACCAACTCCCGATAATATTACAAATAAATTATTATCATTATATCCACGTGTTATTGTGACACCACATATTGGATCGTATACTGATGAAGCTGTTAAAAATATGATTGAAATTACTTATGAAAATTTAAAAGTAATTTTATCTGGTCAAGAATGTAAAAATAAAATTTAATTTAATAATTGATTATAGTTATTTTACATATTGTATATGAAAAAAATAATATGAATATTAATATATACTAATGTATTATGTTATAATAACATCAAACTTAATATAAGTTTTTTACCTATTTACTTTATTTTAAAGTAAATAGGTTTTTTATTCTAAATTTCAAATAAGGAAGATTAAAAGATATGCCCATTATGGAAAAAAGAGAAAAATTAAATAATAAAGTAAAAAATAATGTTACTCCCATTGAACTTATTGCAGCGGGTAGTACTATTGGAGTTGTTACTGGCGCTGCAAAAGTTGTTGGTATTGGTGTTGCGGCTGTTAATTTAGTTACCTCTACGGTTGCTAATGCTGCTACTATTGTTACTGGTGATGATGGGGGTGATGTTGCTAATATTGTTACTAATGTAGCCTCTATTACTTGTGCAGCCGGAGGGGTTGCTATTCTTGGTACTCCTACTATTATTGGTTTAGTTGCTGGTGGAGCTGCTGTTGGTGCCATTAGTGGTGCTATCGATGGTGGTTTTGAAATAACTCAAATGTTAGCAAAAAAAGATGATGAAAAACAAGAAGAGCAAAAATTAGATTTTGAAGGTTCAAAAAAAATTATAAATTCAAATTTAGAAAATTTATATTCTTCAACAAGTGTATACAATTCTAATACATCAACAATGTAAAAGGTAATTTATTAAAACACATCAATTTCTTCTTTACTAAAAAAATAAAATATATTTTTTAAATTTATAGTAGAAAAATGAAAAAAATATTCTTTTTATTACACATTTTTACACTAATAATTTTATATTTATTTTATTTATTAAAAATAAAATAAATAATTGTTTTTTTAAAAAAATATTATATAATTTTATTTGTATTATTTAACTTAAAGTTTAGTATAAATAAACAAAAGGAGAAAATAATCAATATGAAAATTGGAAGAAAGTTAAAAACTTTAAGATTGAAACACAATTTAACTATGGAAGAGTTAGGGAAACGTTGTGATTTATCAAAGGGATTTATTAGTCAGTTAGAGCATGATGTTTCTTCACCTAGTATTGAAACACTAAAAAGTATTTTAGACATTTTTGATTGTCCATTATCAACCTTTTTTGCTGGTGAAGTAAAAGAAAAAATAGTTTTTAAATCACAAGATGTTACTGTTAGTGACGAAGAAGATTATCAAATAAAATGAATTATTCCTAATGCTCAAAAATTAACATTAGAACCAGTAATTTTAAGTTTAAAACCATTTGGTAATTCAAATAAAATTCCGCCATTTCAAGGTCAGATCTTTGGATATGTATTAAGTGGAACAGTATTTGTTCATTATGGTGCAACTAGAGTAAAAGCAGTAGCTAATGAAGCATTTTATATTAAAGGTAATGAAAAACATTATTTAGAAAATCCCAATAATTCAATTGCAACTATTTTATGAGTTTCAAATCCACCAATTTTTTAAACCATTTAAAGGAGGAAATTATGAGTGTAAATATTTTAGAATTACGTAATATTACCAAAGAATATGATGGTAAAGTTGTTTTAAAAGGAATTAGTTTAAATATTCATGAAGGTGAATTTCTTACCATTCTTGGTCCTAGTGGTTGTGGTAAAACAACATTATTAAGGATTATTGCTGGTTTTGAACAACCAAACAATGGTCAATTATTGTTTAAAGGTAAGGATTTAACTAAAATTCCAATTCATAAAAGAGAAATAAATACTATTTTTCAAAATTATGCTTTATTTCCACATTTAAATGTTTTTGATAATATTGCTTATGGTTTAAAGTTAAGAAAAATTGATCGTGAAAAAATCAAAAAAGAAGTTAAAAAAGCTTTAGATTTGGTTAAATTAAATGGTATGGAAGATAAAGATGTTAATGATTTATCTGGTGGTCAAAAACAAAGAGTAGCAGTAGCTAGAGCATTAGTTCTTAATCCTAAAATTTTATTATTAGATGAACCTTTTGCTGCTTTGGATTTGAAATTACGTCAACAAATGCAAGTAGAATTAAAAAAAATTCAAGAAGAAATTAATATTACTTTTATCTTTATTACTCATGATCAAGAAGAAGCATTTATTATGTCAGATCGGGTAGTTGTTTTAAATCAAGGTCAAATTCAACAAATTGGGACACCACAAGATATTTACAATGAGCCTGAAAATAAATGAACATCACAGTTTGTTGGTAGCTCGAATGTTATTGAAAATGGTGTATTTGTTAATGATTATTGTGTTCGTTTTGACGGTAAAAAATTTGCATGCTCTGATACTGGTTTTGGTGAACAAGAACGTAATATTGATATTATTATTCGACCAGAAGATATTGATTTAGTTAATGCAGGTAGTGGTTTTTTTGATGGAACTATTAAAACTATTGCTTTTAAAGGATTATTATGAGAAATTGAAATTATTGCTAATAAACGCAAATGGATAGTTCATACTACTGATAATTTTGAAGTAGGTAACCGTGTTGGTTTAAAATGAAATGTTGAAGATATTCATGTTATGTGAAAGGAAATTGAAGAGTAAAATGAAAAATTTGTTTAAACGTAATATTAAAACACAAATTTTAAAATCACAAGATATGTTAGTTAATAATTCAAATCCAGAAAAAATTATTGATAATCAAAATAAAAAAAAGTATAGATTTAAAAAATGGTTTAAGCTTAAAAAAAATAATGTTTCTTTACAAGAAGTAGCAAAAAATAAATTGAAAATGAAACGAGTAAAAAAGAAAAAAGCATTGTTATGTTGAAAAAAAACAAACCAAAAAATAAGTTTTATTAAAAATAAAATCAAAGATAAATCAGTAAATTTTGGTTTTAAATCATGAGTTACGCTTGCTTATCCATATTTATTGGTGATGGTAATTTTAATTGTATTGCCATTATTAATTGTAATTTTATATTCAATTATTAAAGCAACTAATAATGCTTGAATATTTCGTTTTACATTTAGTAATTTTAATGTTTTTTTTAAAGAAAATAGTTATGTTATGGTTTTATTACGTTCAATTGGTTATTCATTTGTTGCCACTTTAATTGCTGTTATTTTTGGTTATCCCATTGCTTATATTATGGCTTTTATGTCAACAAAAATTGCTTCAAAAAATATTTGAGTTTTAGTTACTTTACCAATTTGAATTAACATTTTATTACGTACAATTGGATTACAAATTATTTTTAGTATTTTAGGTCCTAATGTTTTATTAGGAACTCCAATTTGTATTATTTTAGCAATGGTTTATATGTTTATGCCTTTCGTTATTTTACCAATTTATAATTCTTTAGAAAAAACAGATCGCAATTTATTAGAAGCAAGTCAAGATTTAGGAGCTTCTAAGATGAAAACATTTTGAAAAGTTACCTTTCGTTTTTCAGTGCCTGGTATTGTTTCTGGTTTTACTTTAATGATGTTAAGTGCTATGACTTCACTAGTAGTAGTTAAATATATTGGTGAAGGAAAAACTATTTTAATTGCAAATATTATTGAATCATATTTTTATCGTGGTGCTAATTTTGCTTATGGTGCTGCTATTTCTGTTATTTTAGGTATTATTGTTTTAATTATTATTTTTACTTTAAAAGCGATTGGTAGTTGAGCTACTGGTAAAAAAATAGGAGGTATTAATTAATGAGATCTTTTTTTAAAAATAGTTATTTAGCTATTATCTTTTTATTATTTTATACTCCAATTTTAGTTTTAATGATATTCTCTTTTAATGGTGGCGATTCAGTTCGTAGTTGAAATTCTTGATCATTGCAACCTTATTACGATTTATTTCAACAAAGTGAACTTTGAGAATCGGTTAGTGTAACATTAATTGTTGCTTTTATTTCTACTTTTGTTGCTGTTATTATTGGTACGTTTGCTGCTTTGGGTTTAAGTAAAACAAAAAAAATAACACGTAATATTACTTTAGGGATTACTAATATTCCTTTAGTTAATGCTGATATTGTTACTGCTGTTTCTTTAATGTTATTATTTATGGCATTTGGTTTTAGTTTTGGTCTTGGAACATTAATTTTCGCTCATATTTCTTTTAATATTCCTTATGTTATTATTACTGTTTTACCAAAAATTAGATCAATAAATGTGTCACAATTAGAAGCAAGTCAAGATTTAGGTGCGACACCTTGATATACGTTACGCAAAATTGTATTACCAACAATTAAACCAGCAATTATTGCTGGAGCAGCTATTGCGTTTGCTATGAGTTTTGATGATTTTTTAATTTCTTATTTTACTGGCGGTAATACTTCTAACGTTTCAACTTTTATTTATTCTTTAAAACGAATTAAGCCTTATATTAATGCTTTTTCAACAATAATTATTTTATTAATTGCAGTACTTATTATTTCTTGAAATACTTATGTTCTTTGCAAAAAACAAATTAAACAACGTAATGAAAAAATTGATAAAGGTATTTATCATGATAAAAAAATTATTAAAACTGAGAAGTTGTTAACTAAATATTATTTACAATTAAATGGTTTTAACTATAAAAAGGTTAAGAGTAAAGGTAGAAAACGTAAATCATTATATAGTGATGGTAATTTTGAAATTGTAACTGAGCAAGATATTATTAAAATTCAGGATTATATTAAAAATCACCCGAAACTTATTAATCAAATTTCTAAACTTGAAGCAAAACTTGAGATGGAATCAATTTGAATTGAACATATAAAGAATAAGATTAAAAAAAAGAAAGAGTTAAAAGAAGAACGCTCAAAATCAAGAAGAGAGAAATATCGTTTTTTACTATGACCGTGAAAATTAATTATGATTAGTATCATCTTATTATCAAGTTTTATTAGTTTGGGTGCTTTCTACATTTATACTAATGTTTATGATTTATCAATTGCTAATTGAGGCGAATATATGAATCCCAATATTTTAAAAGAATTTGAAAATAAATATCAAGTTAAAATAAAATATTCAACTTTTGATGATAATGAATCATTGTATGCTAAATTGTATACTACTAGTTATGATGTAATGGTTCCTAGTGATTATATGGTGGCTAAATTAGCAAGTGAAGATAGACTTTTTCAAATTGCATCAAAAAATTCTGTAGGTGATATTGAGTATGATAGTAGAATTGATTTTAATCCCAAAGAAGATATTAATCATGATTTATATGAATTAATGAATAATTATCGAGTTGAAAATAGTGATGGAATTTTAAATGAATTTGGTTTAAATAGTTATAGTATTCCTTATTTTTGAGGTGATGTTGTATTAGTAATTAATACTACTAATACAAATAATCTTAGTGATCTTGGTATTAAAGCTGATGGTTCAAATGTTCAATGAAGTGTTTTAACAGATGCTGCAAAATTAGGTAAACGTATCGTTTTAAATGATGATATGCATAACTTATTTATGACTGCGCTTACTGATTTACACTATAAAAATAAATGAGGAGAAAATAACGGTTCAGGTCAATATAATCAAGTAGGAAATGAATTTAGTGATAATATTAATGCTCATAGTCCAATTGAAATTAAAGATGCAAGTGACTGGTTAGAACCAGTTATCAAAAATAAAAATACAAAATTATTAAATGATGATATTGTTGATGAAATTAGTAATGAAAATAAGTGGGATGTAGCAATGATATATAACGGTGATTTATTATCTGCAATTACTGATGATCCTGATTCTTATAATGGTAAGTACCTTGTTGTTAGACCATATATGGGGACTAATGTTTGAAATGATGATATGGTAATTAGTAAAGATTCTCCTCATAAAGATTTAGCTTTTAAATTTATTAATTATATAATGCAAAAACAAACACAAGTTGATTTAAGTAGTGAATTTGGTTATATCTCACCTTTACAAGCAGCCATGGATGAAGTTAGTACTAATTTTTCAGCAGAAATTTGAAAGCATGTATATATTCCAAAAAATGGCCAATTACCCGATCCATTAGATCCAAGTAAGCATCATGAAGGATATTTTAACGGTTTATATACTCGTAGTTTTGACCCACAAATGCAAACTGCTTATAATAGATTATTAGCACGTTAATAAAATAAATTGTAATATTAAGTTTAAAAAAATATAAAAAAATATTGTAACTTATAGTATAATTTAATACGAAAGGGGTTAATTCATTGTGGCACGTCGTAAAAAGTGAGAAAAAGAAGACAAAGAAAAAATATGAAACTATTCTATTCAAAAAATGGAGAAATATTTTAAAGGATTATCTGAATTTTGAACATTGAATGTGCAAGCTCCTTGTCCGTGGTGTTGTTTGCCAATGATAAAAGGTGCTTATCAAGGTGAACAACCAACTTCAGCATTTGCTTGAAATATTGATCACATTGATGGTGATCCAAATAATAATAGTTTAGAAAATTTACAACCAATGCATGTTGAATGTAATATTAAAAAAAATTAATCATAATTTAAAAATTCAATGACTATTTAATTTAATCATTGAATTTTTAATTTAATTTTTATCTTAATTAAGAAAAATTATTTTGAAAATTATTTTACTATTAGTGTTCTTTTTAATTAAAAATATTCAATCTTTTTTTAAAAAGAATATTGTCTTTTTTTATAATAAGTGTAATATTATTTTAAAGGACAGAGTATTTCTTTCCTTATAATTTTAATAGGTGTATAGCAAAGTTTATATGATTATTAAAATTATTAATATTAAAATATAAAAACTAAATTTAATTGGTTTACTTTAAACCTTAGTTTTATTTTATTAAAACTAAGGTTTAAACTATTTTAATATTTTTTCCTATTTTAATATTTTAGTTAAAAATAGCAAGTTAAAGCGTTAAGCTATATTTTTCACTTTAGATTATTTTAAAAATAATGCTAGGAAAGGATTGTTAAAATGAAATATAAAATAAATAGTAATAGCCCGAGTAAAGATATGGTTAATCAGGATAAACATAAAAAAATAAAAACAGGATCTAATTCAATATATACAATTAATGTTAAAAAAAATAAGAAGAAAAGAATCTTATTATTTTCGTTGTATTTATTAGCATTTGGTTCTACAACAGTTACTACGATATTACTCTTACATACTACTGCTGCTTTCAATAATTCTGAATTTAATCCGAATTCTAATAATAAATTATGAGATGATTATTATCAAAAGCATCATCGTAACTCTAAACCTATTAGTTTAAATTCTACTATTGCTTATTTTAGTAAATCAACAAATATTGTTAATTTTAATGTTATTGAAAATGCTGCTGATAATGGTAATATTGATTTTACAAATGTTTTAAGTAGTATTGATAATAATTTACAAAAAACTGATCCTAAAATTGAAAGTGATATTGATAATGATAATTTAACTTTATTACCAATTAATTTTTTCTTAAATGCTAATTATAATCCAGCAGTTAAGTTTACTGTTGGTAAGGATAAAAAGCCGATAACTAATACTTCTTTTATTTTGCCAAAGAACTTTAATGAGTCTAAAAGTTATGTTTTAAATTTAACAACTAATGATCAAGCATCAATTTTTGGTATTGAAAATACTAACGTTAATATCGAAATTAATATTAATATTATAAATCAAGTTGCAATTAATATTGCTAGTTTACCAGTTAACTTTCCTGATAAAATTATTAATATTACTAATCCTGAAAATGCTACTATTGATTCAATAAAAGATAAATGATTAATTCCAACAATTCAAGATCAATTTGAAACAACTTTAAGTAAAGCATTAAATGTACCCAAAAAAGAAATTAAACATAATTATTACGAAATTGAATTTCAAAATAGTTCAGAACCAAAAAATTTTACTACATCTGTTCCTGTTCAATTTTCAATTACGTCTTTAGATAATAATCCTTGAAACTTTACAGGAAAAAAAGATAATTGCACTATAAATGTTAAAAATGATATTGCTGATTTAAGTAGCATGAAAGAATTAACTAATGAAATTGAAACACAATATAATAATGATAAAGATAATAAAAACTTTCAAATTACTTTAGATAATCAAAAAGATAAAAATGGTAATTTTATTAATGCCGATAGTAAATTATCAGAAGAAGATGTTAAATTTGTTAATAGTCAAATTATTGAGAGTGTAAAGAAGATTTGTCAATCTTATTTCCAAAAAAATTATTCAGATCTTAATATTAAAGATAGTGATTATACAATATCAACAAATTTAAATGTTGGTAATAATATTTTTAATAATAAATTAGGTAAAAATATTGAAATAACAATAAAAGCTGCTGATAATAGTTATAAATTAGATGGTTCTTTAAGTGCTAAAGCTATTGTTCATGGTCATAATAAAAATAATATTACTGGTAATTATCCTTCGCCAAAAGATTTTGCATTAAAAGGTATTTGATTAAAAGATGGTCAAGATGCAAATATTTTACAAGAAGGTCAACATTTTTATGAACAAGATAATTTATTAGGTAATTGAATTACTAATAAAGATAGTTTATTAAATACAATTAATAACAATTCTTATCGTCCAGTTGAGAATGCATTTACTGGACAGTTCACTATGAATTATTTATTAGATGGTGACACAAAACCAAGTGGTATGTCAGTTGATATTAGTAAAGATATTAAAGGTGGTAAGGTAAATAATTTCTGAGATTTAATTACTCAAACAAAAAGTATTTTTCTAGAAACCGATGTTGCAGTAACAACAAAATCGGGTTGAGAGTTAAATAATGTAAAACTAGTATTTACTGACAGCGAAACACAACCAACTAAAGATAATACACTTTATACTCTTGATTTATCAGAAAGGTTTGCTGGCAAAACTATTAGTGATCGTGCTACTTTAACATTCCCTGATTTTAATTTTAATTTTAATTACCAGTTAGTAAGTTAAAAAAAGGAAAAAGTAATATGAAACAATTATTAATCATTTTAAGTACATTAACAACATTAACTTTGGCAAGTAATAGTATTATTAATACTATTGATGATACTAATACTACCATTAATAAATTATTAGCAAATAAATCATCAATAAGTGATTCTGTAACTTCATTATTCAATAATCAATATGGCTATTTAAATGATAGTGATATAATAACTAATCAATCAATAATAGATCATAAATATTATAGTTATGATACTAGTCATGCTAATTATTTATTAAGTGATGGTAAGACATCAGCACGAACATTATTTATTGTTAATGATAAAGGTGAATTAGTTTATAAAAAAGATGCTATAATACCAGCAAAAGATAAAGTTGATGTTAATAATACTAAACAAGAAATGATTAGTCATAAAAAAATTGATAGTATTAATAATATTTATAATCCATATAGTAAAAGTGAATATTCTAACAAATATTTTAGTGGTGATAATACTGATTGACAATATATTCAATTTGGTGGCGTTGAAAAACATATTGATATTTCGCAACAAGCAGGTGCTGATAAAGTTGAACATAGTAGTAGTTTAAGTGAAACATTAGGTTTATATTATATTGCAAAAGCAGCAAAAAATAATTTAATTGATAATACTATTGCTAATAAAATAGGTCAATATTTTATGACACAAAGTAGTTTAAAAGGGCAAATTAATGATAATTTAATTAATATTATTATTAATTTAATTAGTAGCAATAATAATGTTTTTAATTTTATATATAGTGCACCAATGAACGTAAATGATAAAAATTATTCAATTAATTATATTTTTGATAAAGATAATAATTTAATTGAAGTTTATTATACTGAATTTGATAAATCAAATATAGAAAATAGCTTAAATTATAAATGAAATGACTCATATAATTGATTTAGTTCAAATTATAGTGATTATTCTAATACATATACAATAGTAAAATGAACTGACTATGCAAGTGATTGAAATACTTTTACTAATAAATATCCAACTTTTAATTTTGATGCTAATTCATATTTAAAAGTTTCAACGGGAAGTGGTAAAGAAGACTATAAATCTCTAAATTCTCAAGTCACAACAACAAATATAAAAACTAATCAACAAAAAGATATTGATAATTCAATTTTTCAAGTCAATATTAGTACGTGACCACCATATGATCCAAATTACCCAGGAGGTGTAGGAACTGCCATTGATATTTATTTAGAACTTTGACATGATGATAATAATATTTATTGAAAATGACATATAATGTCAGCTACTTTTTTAGGATCAACTTCATATTCTGATATTAAATTAAATAATATAACATTTAATAATATTATGAATTAAATAAATATGTTTTTTTCAAATTAATTATTTATTATTAAATTTAATTATGATTTTAAAAATGGTAAAAAGTAAAAGAAGGTATTGTAAATGAAACAGTTTTTATTAACTCTAAGTACAGTAACAACATTAACAATAGCAAGTAATACAATGTTTAATAGTATGATGATAGTAGTTCAAAAAAACAATATTGCTAGTAAAAAGAAAATACTACCTGTCATTCCAATAAATCAAAATAAATCATTATTTAATAATCAATATGGTTATTTAAATAATAATGATTGAATTACTAATCAATCAATAATAGACAATAAATATTATAGTTATGATACTAATCATGCTGATTATTTATTAAGTGATGGTAAGACATTAGCACGAACATTATTTATTGTTGATAATAAAGGTGAATTAATTTACAAAAAAGATGCTATGATACCAGACAAAGATAAAGTTGACGTTAATAATACTAAACAAGAAATGATATTTCATCGTAAAGTTGCTACTATTAATAATCCAACTAACAGTTATAGTGGTAGCCAATATGCTATTAATTATTTTGCTGGTGACGGTATTAATTGAAAATATGTTCAACAAAGTGAAGTGGAAACTCATATTGATATTTCACAACAAGAAAATGCTAATAATGTTGAAAATAATAATAGTTTAAGTGAAGGTTTAGGGCTATATTATATTGCTAAGGCAGTAAGAGAATCAGATGGTTCTTTTAAAGAACAAGATGCTGATATTTTAGCACACTATTTTATTGCTCAAAGTAGTCTAAACGGTAGTTTAAGTGATGTTTTAATTGACAAAATTATTCATTTATTGATTACAAATGATAATGCTTATGATTATATGACTAATGTTCCGTTTTTAACTAATGATAATAGTAAGTATACAATTAATTACATTTTTGATGAGTTTAACAATATCATTCAAATTTATTACAGTTATTATGATAAAGCTTTTGATCTTTCAACTTTGTCATTAATAATTCCACAACAAGTAATATCAGTAAAAACACCAGAAGCAACTCCAATTACTAATATAAAAGCTAATTTAGTTAGTAAAATTCAAACAGAATTTAAACAAAAATTAAGTCAACAATTAAAAATTAATTCAGAAGACATTAATGATAAATATTACAATATTTTTATTAAAGATAATAAAGAAAATCAAGATTTTACTAATGCAGTAAATATTGATTACAAAATAACTAGTTCTTGAAAAAATGCTAATCAATTAAATTTTGCAGGTACTTATCAAGGACAAGTTAGTGTAATTAATAAGTGCGTTGATTTAAGTAATGAAACAGATTTAAAAAATATTATTGAAAATGCTTACTATCATCAAAATGATAAATCTAAATGATTAAATGTTGATGTTGATAATACTATTGATAATAAAAATGTTGACACTAAATTAACACAAACTACTTTAGATTTAATTAATACTAATATTAGTACTACTATTAAAGTTATTGTTCAAAATTATTTTAAAACTCATGATACTGAACTTATTATTGATGAAACAGATTATGATGTAACAACTACTTTAGCGGTGGGTGATAATATTTTTAATAATAAATTAGGTAAAGATTTTACAATTAGCATTAAAGATAACGGTTCTACTTATAAATTAAAAAATAGTTTAGAGAATATTAACGTTACTATTCATGGTCATAATAAAAAAAGTATTGCTGGTAATTTTTCAAGAACACCTTTTGATTTAGATGGTATTTGGTTAAAAGATGGTAAAGATACAAACGTTTTACAGGAAGGTCAACATTTTTATGAACAAAACAAATTATTAGATAAATGAATTTCTAAGAACCTGTTTAAAATCTTTTAGAAAATACTAAAAAGAGAACTAAACCAAGAAGCTTAGATTTATATGAAGTATTTTGTGCAGTTTTATATGTATTAAAAAGTGGTTGTCAATGAAGAATGTTACCAAAAGATTTTTCAAAATGACAAATTGTATATTATTATTTTCAAGTTTGAAGTAAAAATAATGGTAAAGAACCTAGTGTATTACAATTAGTTTTAAAAAAAATTAGTCATGGCATTTCGTATCAATAATGGTAGAAAAGAACAAACTAGTTTTTGTATAATTGATTCACAAAGTGTTAAAAATACAGATACTACTAAAAACAAAGGTTATGATGCTGGTAAAAAGATTTCAGGAATAAAGCGTCATATTGCTGTTGATTCTCAAGGTTTACCACATGCAATTTACATAACCACAGCAGAAAAAACAGATCGTAACAGTGCTATAATAATGATTGAAAATGAAAAAGAGAATCTTTCTGCAGTTCAAAAAATACTAGTAGATGCTGGTTATACTGGTGAAAAATTTGCTTCTAAAATTAAAACAATTATAAATGCAAATGTTGAAGTTATAAAACGTAATGAATTACATTCTTTTGTAGTATTACCAAAAAGATGAGTTGTAGAACGAAGTTTTGCATGATTAGAAAAATGCAGAAGATTATGAAAAAATTGTGAAAAAAAATTAAATACTAGCTTACAAATGGTTGTTCTTACCTTTATTTCAATTTTATTGAAAAGATTTTAAACAGGTTCTTATGAATTTATTCTAAAAAAATTATAAATTTTTATATAGTAATAACTAAAATTAAAAAAATTATTTTATCGTTTAATGTTTTAAAAATTAAAACTAATGATAGAATTAAACCATAAAATAAATTAAAAGAAAAGGTAGTGAACACATGCATAATGAAAGCAAAATACAACATATTAATTCTATAAAAGAAGTTGAGCAACTTTTACAATCAAAAAAAATAACAGTAATTGATTTTTCAGCAGAATGATGTGGTCCTTGTAAAATGTTAGGGCCAAGATTTGAAAATGTTGCTAATGACGAAAAACACAAAAATATTAATTTTATTAAAGTTGATGTTGACAAAGCTAAAGAACTAGCAAAAGATTATGAAATCCAATCAATTCCAACATTAATTTATTTTAATAAAGAAGGAAAAGAAGTTAAAAAAACTTTTGGTTTAGTTTCTGAAAAAGATATGACTAATATTATCGAAGAAATAGGAAAATAAGGTATTTATATAATGGCTATTAAATTAATTGTTCTTGATCTAGATGGAACTTTATTGAAAAGTAGATGAAAAATTCATCCTAAAAATCTAATTGCAATTCAAAAAGCATATCAAAAAAATATTAAAGTTATTATTGCAACAGGAAGAGCACCAAGTTCAACCATTGATATTGCAAAATCATGTTTAATGCATGAAAAAACCGGTCATATTATTTGTTATAATGGTGGTAACATCCTTGATATTACTAATGATAATAGATTAGATATATTGTATGAAAAATCATTAACAAAAGAACAAATACAAACAATAGTTAAATTTGCTAATAAAAATAATTTAGCAATGTGAGGATATAGTACCGATAATAAAACAGGCTTAATTAATCGCAGATCACTAAAAGTTAAAATTATGGAAAATTTTAATAACCTACCAACTAAACAAATTGATGAGAATACCGATGAGGGTATGTATAAAATTTTATTATTTTGTAAAAAGAAAAAACAAGTTAATCCAATTTTAGAACAATTAAATACTATAAAAGATTTAGAACTTGCTACTTCTTCTCATAGTGTTATCGAAATTAATCCAATTGGTGTTAATAAAGCTGCTGCTGTACAATTTTTATGCAAAAAATGAAATATTACTCCTGACCAAGTACTAGCTTGTGGTGATGGTATGAATGATTATAAATTAATAAAATGGGCTAAATATGGTATTGCAATGCAAAATGCTCATCCTAATTTAAAAGAAATAGCATATGATGTTACTAGTAAAAATACTTGTGGTGGTGTTGCAAAAGCTATCGATAAATATGTATTTCCTAAATCAGAGTTTGAATAAATAATAGTTTAATTTTCTAATATAGTTTATTATCAAATATAACTTTAAAAATGCTGGTAATTGTCCAGCATTTTTAATTCAATATCTTTTATACTTAAATAAATATTTTTCAAATTTGCATTCTTTTAATATAAACTAACTATTCATTGAATTATTAAAAGTAGCTTTATCTAATACTATAGAAAAAATAAGACTATCATTATAAAAAAATGAATCTTCACCAATTCAAAATTTAATGTAAATACCAGAAGAATCATGTCAAATAAAAACAGATGAATTAATATATGCATGTCACATAAAACCACTTACAGAAAAATTATTTTGAATTTTAGCAGAATTATCAATCGCTTCTGTTATATCTTTTGTGCTAATTTTAATATTATGTTTTTGAGTACTTTGACTTGAATCACCAGCAGAAATAAAAGAATTATTATCAAAGCTGATACTAGGAAATAAAGTAGTAAAATCATCCCAAGATTTAGCATAGTCAGTTCAATTTGAAAATATATTTTTTTGCTCACTATTATAAACATTTGTAGAATCTGTTCCATTATAATTAGTAGTATAATTAAAATTTACATTTTGTGTAATATTATCATTTTTAAATTTATTATAATAAATTTCAATTAAATTATTATTATCAAAAATATAGTTTAATGAATAGTTCTTGTCACTAATATTAAATGGAAGATTATAAATAAAATTATAAATATCTTTATTATCAACAATTAAATCAACAATTTTAGTAGCTAATTCATTATTAATTTTTCCTTTTAAACTACTTTGACTAATAAAATAATTAGACAACTTCTCAGCAATTGTTCTATCAATTTTATTAGATAATGTTGCTTTAGCAATATAATATAGACCCAATGTTTCACTTAAATTATCACTATGCTCAACTTTATGACCACCTGTTTGTTGTGAAATATCAATGTGTTTTTCAATTCCACCTTGCTGAATTAACTTTCAATCTTGATTATCACCACTAAAGTAAGAAGTACTATATTCACTTTTACTATATGGATTATATGTATCTTTAATAGTAGTTACTTTTTTAGTATTATTCATTTCTTGTTTTGTATTTTCAATATCTGTTTTATCTTTATCAGGAACAATTACTTTGGTATTATAAACTAGATTACCTGTTGTATCTACTAAAAAAGTATTTTGAGCATTGGCAAAAGTATAACTTTTTAATGCTGAAGTATCATAACTGTAAAATTTATAATCGGTTATTGATTGGTTAGTAATTCAATCACTAGTACCTAAAATATTTCATTGATTATTAAATAATGAATTTGTAGAATTCTTTATTGATGATTATTTGTTAAGCTACTGTTATTAACAATATTATCATTAATACTATTAATAATAGTATTACTTGTTAAAGTTAATGTTGTTAATGTACTTAAAGTAATTAATAATTGTTTCATTCATATACCTACCTTTTAAATAATACAATTTTAATAATTAGATATCTTTTTATATATACTCATTAAAATTATAACGATATTGAATTTATATCGTTATTTATAATATAACACAAATTTTTCTTATTTTTTTTAATAAAATCTCATTTAAAAATGTTTAAAAATTAATCTAATATTTTGAATTAAGTTAATAATAAAAAAATATATTATAATTAAACTATACACAGATAGAACTTTTGTTCTTAATGATGTTTAGAGAGAGGTGAAAGTAATGGAATTTGATTTTGATGTGATTACTATTGGTGCTGGTGTTATTGGTGCTGCTATTAGTGATGAATTATCAAAAAGAAACTTAAAAGTAGTTATTTTAGAAAAAAATTTAAGAATTGCCCAAGAAACATCAGAAGGAAATTCTGGAGTCATTCATGGTGGATTTGATCCAACACCAGGAAAACTAAATGCTAAATTAAATCTAGAGGGCAGAAAATTATATGAAAATGATTGATTTAAAAATTTAGATTTTCCATGAAAAAAAATTGATTCTTTAATACTTGCTTTTAGCAAAGAAGAAAACTCAGAAATACAAAAATTATATGCACGTGGTATTACTAATGGTCTTGCTAAAAAAGAATTATCAATATTAACAAGAGAAGAAGTAATTTCATTAGAACCTAATGTTAACCCAAAAGTTACTAGTGCACTACTTTGTTCTGCTTCATATGCTGTTGATCCAGTATTATTAACACAATCTTTAATTAATCGCATGATTAAAAATAAAGGACAACTAAAAGTTGATCATCAAGTAATTAATATTGAAACATTAAATTCAGGTTTTCGAGTTACTTGTTTAAATAATCAAAAAAAAGTAACTTTTACTTCAAAATATATTATTAATGCTGCTGGTCATTATGCTGATGATATTGCAAAGTTAATAAATTGTCAAGATTTCACTTTAAAAACTAGAAGAGGACAGTATTGTATTCTTGAAAAAACCGAAAATCATATTATAAATAATCACATTCTATTTATGATACCTACTATTCATGGTAAAGGAGTAATAGTTGCTCCAATGCTTGATGGTCATATCTTGGTGGGTCCTACTTCTCATGAAAATGTACCGAAAAGTGATACTAGATTAATTACAATTGAAGATATTGAACTTATTAATAAAATTGGTCTAAAAATTATTCCAACTTTAAATATTAATAAAACTTGTAAAGTAATTAGTGGTTCACGAGCAATTTGTGTTGAAACTGATGATTTTTTCATAAAATTTGCTAGTAATAATCCTAACTTTATTAATGTTGCTGGTATTAAATCACCAGGTCTAAGTTCAGCACCAGCAATTGCTTTACTAGTAGCAAATATGATAAAAAATATTTAATTTAAGGAGGAAAATATTATGCCAGAAGTCTCACAAGTAATTATTGGTGAACTATTTGGCACATTTATCCTAATTTTACTAGGAAATTGTGTTGTTGCCAACGTTTTATTAAAAAAAACAAAGGGAGAAAATAGTGGTTGGCTTGTTATTTGTACTGGATGAGGATTTGCTGTTGCTATTGCTGCAATGTTAAGTGGAATTTCAGGAGCACATTTAAATCCAGCTGTTACTATTGGATTATGAGTTGCTAATAAAAAAACAGCTTTTATTGGGGAAAACTTCTTTTATATTCCATTTTATATTTTATTTCAATTTTTAGGTGCAATGTTAGGACAATTAGTTGTTTACTTAGCATATTTTAAACAATATAACATTACTGAAGATAATAATAAAATTTTAGCAACTTTTGCAACAGCTCCAGCCGAACGTAGTTATATTTGAAATACTATAACAGAAATTATTGGAACATTTATGCTAGTTATGATTGTTTGTGCTACTATTGGTATTAAAAATTTAGTTATTAATTCACAAATATTTAATAGTGGTTCTGCGTTTATTACTGGACCTGCGACTGTTGGTATTGGTGTTCTGGTTATTGGACTTGCTATTGGTGGACCAACAGGTTTTGCTATTAATCCAGCTCGAGATTTAGGACCACGAATTATTCATGCTATTTTACCAATAGCAAATAAAGGAAGTTCTGATTGAAAATATGCTCCAGTTCCTGTTATTGGACCAATTTTAGGAGCAATTATTGCTGGTGGTTTAATTCAAGTAATTGAAATACTTTAATAAAAGTACAGAAAGGATAAATAATATGTCAGAAGAAAAAAAATATATTATGGCATTAGATGAAGGTACATCTAGTTGTCGTACTTTAATTATTGATAAAGAAGGAAAAATTACTGGTATCCATCAAATTGATATACCTCAGCATTATCCCCCTCAATCAGGTTGAGTTGAACATGATGCACTTGGAATTTGAAATAATCAATTAACAACAATGCAACAAGCTTTAAATAAAAGTAATATTAAATCTAATCAAATTGAAGCAATTGGTATTACTAATCAACGTGAAACAACAGTAGTATGAAATCGTGATACAGGTTTACCAATTTATAACGCTATTGTTTGACAAGATCGCAGAACAGCAGATTACTGTGAAGAATTAGCAAAAAAAGGATGAAAAGAAAAAATTCATAAAAAAACCGGCTTACTAATTGATTCTTATTTTTCTGCTACTAAAATAAAATGAATTTTAGATAATGTTAAAAATGCACGTGAATTAGCAAAAAAAGGAAAACTAGCTTTTGGTACTATTGATAGTTGATTAATTTATAAAATGACAAATGGTATTGAAAATAATGTTGAAAAAACTAAACATGTTATTGACATTACAAATGCTTCACGAACAATGTTATTCAACATTAATACTAAAAAATGAGATGAAGAATTACTAGAATTATTTAATATCCCTAAAAATATGTTACCAGAAGTAGTTCCCAGTTCAGGTAAAATTGGAACTACTTATAAAGGAATGTTATTCCAAAATGATGAGCAAGAAATTCCTATTACTGCTGCAATTGGTGATCAACAAGCTGCATTATTTGGTCAATTATGTTTAACACCTGGTGAAATCAAAAATACTTATGGTACTGGTTGTTTTATTTTAATGAACATTGGAAATACTCCTCTTTTTTCAAAACAAGGTTTACTAACGACTATTGCTTATCAAATATCAGGCGAAGAACCAGTTTTTGCTTTAGAAGGTTCAGTTTTTATTGCAGGGGCTGCTGTTCAATTTTTACGTGATCAATTACGAATGTTATATCGTTCCGATGAAAGTCTATGATATTCACAAATTGTTGATCCCAAAGAAGAACAACGTATTTATGTAGTACCTGCTTTTGTTGGTTTGGGTGCCCCTTATTGAGATTCAACAGCACGTGGCGCTATATTTGGTTTAGAACGTGGTACGAAGCGTGAACATATTGTTAAAGGTACCATTGAATCATTAGCTTACCAGTCACAAGATGTTATTCTGGCAATGCAAGCAGATGTTAAATTAAATAAAGATTTAAAAGATTTAAAAATTAAGATTAAAGTTGATGGTGGAGCAAGTAATAATTCATATATTATGCAATTCCAAAGTGACATTAGTCGTACTAATTTAATTAAACCTAAAAATACTGAAACTACAGCAATGGGTACTGCTTACTTAGCAGGACTTGCAATTGGATTTTGAAATATTAATGATATTAAAAAAATAAATAAAATTGAAAAAGAATATAAACCAATTATGACAGAAAAAAAAGCAGAAACTTTTTATAAGGGTTGACAAGAAGCAGTTAAAAGAACACGTGGTTGAACTACTTCTATTAAATAAAAATAACTGAATTGACAGTATAAAATAATTAAGTAAATTTACTTAATTATTTTATTTTGTTTTTTTAGTTGTTAAGAATATAAATCTAATTCATCACTTAAAGTAAATACTACGCCAGCAAAAAACTCGGTAATGTTTAGTAATCTGTGTAACTTACAAAAATAACTATGTTTAATTAATTCTAGTAAATATAATTAAATGACTAGAAAGAGTGAGTTACAGATGGCTAAAAAAGATAACTTTAATAATAATGATCCAATATCAAAAGCAGTAGATTTATTGAGGCTTTTTAATAATCTGTGTATCTTTGTTTTGCAAAGTACTAGTTCAGATTAATTCTGTCTTCAAATTTTATCATAAAATGAGCAATTGCTGTATTTCAATTTTGAATGGGCATTGGAGGCTTTTTAATAATCTGTGTATCTTTGTTTTGCAAAGTACTAGTTCAGATTAATTCTGTCTTCAAATTTTATCATAAAATGAGCAATTGCTGTATTTCAATTTTGAATGGGCATTGTTCATTTTTTTGTTATATTTTCAATTGCTAAGTAAAATATTTTGAAAACTGCCATATCATTTGGAAAAACTTTTTTATTTCTGATGACTTTTCGTAATTGACTATTAACAGATTCAATAGAATTTGTAGTATAAATCACTCTTTTGATTTCTGGAGGATAACTAATAAAAATCATTAAATTATCTCAATTTTTATATCAAGATTTAGCAATTTGAGGATAGTGTTTATTTCATTTACTTTCAAATGATTCTAAAGCTTGCATTGCTTGTTCTTCATCTTCACTACATGCATTATAAATTGGCTTTAAATCTGTAACTAGTGATTTTCGATGTTTGTATGAAACATATTTTAAACTATTTCTGATTTGATGAACTATACATAATTGATGTTCAGTTTTAGGATAAACTGATTGTATTGCTTCTGACATGCCTGTTAAGTTGTCACTACAAGCAATAAGAATATCATTTAAGCCACGATTTTTCATTTCTGTGAAATTTGCTAATCAAAATTTAGCGCCTTCATTTTCACTAATTCATAAACCTAAAACATCTTTTTTACCTTCTAAATCAACACCTAAAGCTATATAAACTGATTTGTTAATAATGTGTTTATCTTGTCGTACTTTAACTTACTATACAATCAAAATAAACAATGGGATAAATGCCTTCTAATGGTCTATTTTGTCATGCTTTGACATCATCAATCACATCATCAGTAATTTGTGACTAATAACACTTTCACTAATATCAGCACCATGATATAACTCTTGTAACTGCATTCTAATATCTGATAATGTCATACCTTTTGCATATAAGGAAAGAACTTGTTGATCAAAACCATCAAATCTTCTCTGTCTTTTTGGCACTATTACAGGAGTAAAATTACTATTACGATCTCGTGGTACATCAATCTCAATTTTACCTTGTTGAGTTATTAATTTTTTTGAACTTATACCATTACGAACATTGTCACTATTACTATGTTGATTTTTTTCATATCCTAAATAATTTTGCATCTCAGAATTCAACATTTTTTCAACTAAACGTTTTGTTAATTCTTTATATAAACCCCCTTCTTTAAAAACTGTTGTTAAATCTTCAGTATTTTCTAATAATAAATCTACTGCTTTTGATATTGGATCATTATTATTAAAGTTATCTTTTTTAGCCATCTGTAACTCACTCTTTCTAGTCATTTAATTATATTTACTAGAATTAATTAAACATAGTTATTTTTGTAAGTTACACAGATTACTAAACATTACCAAAAAAGATACTAATTTTTCTTTATTAATACAATTTTTATGCCTTGATTTATTAATTTCATCAACTTTATTTCTATGTTCTTTACAATATACTCTTCTATATTCATCAAATTGCTCTTCTGTCATATTTTCACATTGTATTTGTTCAAAGTGTTCATCATCTGGTAGTATTAAACTAGTAAATTTAGTAATTTGAATAAATGTACATCTATTCATTATTTATTCTCCATTTTACAATTACATTTGTTAAATTTTAAAAGTATTTCATAGTGATTTATTAAAAGTTCTATTAATTGTTTTTTATTCATTTTTAGTACTTTTTTTCTTAATTCTTCTGATGTAAACATTATTTTTTCTCCTTATTTTTATTTAAATTTATAACTAATATTTTTAAACAATTCATACATCAATAATTTGTTAATCAAATTCTTTTTTTACAATATTTACATTTATTCATAATTGCGATACTCACTTTTATTATTTTTTAATTTTTTAAATCTTTCACGAATTTCATTAAATTTATCAAATAAATTATCTAAATAATTTTTACCCATTAATATTAAAAAATCTTTATTATTACTTGGATTTAATCTTTCCATATCTTCTCTTATACATTCATCAAATAAAACTGTATTTGTAATCATATATTTTTCAAAATAATCTAATTGTTTTTCACTTGGTTCTCATTTTTCATTTGTTATTTTTATATTATTACTATAATTTTGTTGTTTATTATAATTATTTTGTATTAAATTAACATTATCATTATCTGGGTCAAGTTCATCTTCACTTAATAATAATAAATTCATTAAAAAATATCTATAAGCATAAGTTTCTGCACTACCTTTTGCTTTTGCTATATCTGTATTTTTAGCACAAGCAAGTATATCAAAATATTTACTTTCTTTATCATTATCTAAATCAATAATTGTATATCTTTTAAAATAAGTTATTTCTACTTCTTTAGTATCTAAATAATTAATTTTTCTATCAGTTGTTAATATATCTTCATGTGTAATAACAATTTTTAATTCTTTACATAATAATTTAAATTTATTAAAAATATCACTTAATAATCAATATTTATAATTTCCAAATTTATTAAAACCATTTTTAGGTGTACTACCAATTTCTAATTGTAATTTAAGTATTTTTTTATATAAATTATTCATTATAATCACTCTTTCTATTTATTGCATTTTTAATTAAATCCCTTACAAAATTATTAATAGTAATTTCTTTTTTTACACAAAGTTTTTTTAATTCATAATGGTCACTTTTAGTAAGTCTAATAATAATTTGTTTAGTTATTAAATCTTCTGGTTTCTTTTTAGGAGCTGCTACCATTTTTATTCATCTCCTTTAACCTTTAATAATTTTTTTATAATCAATAATTGCTTGTTGTAATTTATTTACATTTTCAAAGTCAAAATAATCATTCCTAATGTTTAATTCACAATCAGCATCAATGTTAAGTTCTAAATCTTCATATTTGTCATTAAATTCTTCTTGTAATTCTTCAAATTTTTCTATTAATTTTCTTGCATTTTGTAATTCTAATCTATTCATTATTTTTACACTCCTTTAAAATTTTCTAATTGTAATTCATTAATATAATATTCATATAAGTAATCTCAATTATTTGATGTTAAATACATATCTTCTTCAATCATTTCATTTATACATTTATTACAATAATATGTATTATCTATTTCACTAATTCAAATATATTTTTCATTATGTATATTACATTTCATCATTATCACTCATTAATTTATAAAAGCATTTATTACAAGTTCTATTTGCAAATGATGAATTTTTATGACAAATATCACATGAACCTTTAATTCTATATTCTCTACATTCCATATTTATTAATCCCTTTCTATAATTTTTAATATTTCTTGTATTTCAATATTTTTTTTATTTTTAAGTAATTTTTCATTACATAAATTTTTTATTAATTCTATTTTTTCAACATTTAATAACATATTAATTTCCTTTAATACTTTAAATAAAATATTTTTTCATTATGAGTATTTATATCTTTCATTGGTGTAACAATATAATTTATTGCTAAATCATTATCATTATATGGGTTATTTATTTTAAAACTTTTCATATCTTGTTCTCATGTAATGTTATATTTAAAACATTCTTGATTTTTATCATTTGTAAAAATATAATAACCATTATATTGTTCATAAAATTCACATGATATTAATTCATTTTCATTTGTAGTAATATTTGAAATATTTTTTATATATTTTAAAATATCACTACCTTTAATACTTTCAATATCTTTTGTAATTGATTTTTTACCTAATTTATAATTAAAATCTTCAATTATTTTTAATGTTATTTTTTTATTATTAATAGTAGTATCTTTAATAGGAAATCATGTTTCATATTCACCAATTTCTAATAACATACCTTTAGTTGTTTCTCTTACTTTATTTTTAATATCTAAATTAACATTAATCATTACAAATCCTTTCTACGTATAAGCCTTATCACTTACAGTGATAAAAGGCTTATTATTACTAACTACTTATATCTACTATACGTAAGGCTTATGCTACTGTAAGTAGCAAAGCCTTGGAGGGTAGGGGTTCTAGGGGAAGGGAACCAAAATTTCTGAAATTTTCAAAGAGTAACACAAAAATTACTATTGGTTAATTCCAGCACAATAGCCTAAATAATTTTTTATTTAGTTATGTAATAATTAATTACTTTAATAAAGTGCTGGTTTAATAAAATAATTAATTATAATTGTTTAACAATTAAAAATGAGAGTTTATCTCTCATTTATGTTTTTATTAAATCTAACCATTAAGTTGATACGCCCGTTTTTAACTAAGTTAGTTACTTTTCCGTCTGTATTAATTAAGTCAGCACCAATATCGGTACTAACGATATTATTACCAAAGTTAGTAAAAGTATGATTTGGAGTTTCAATGGCAGTAGCATCATCACTAATACCATTTTTAGTCATTAAAAATGAATTATTAATAAAATTAGTATCATCAAATCTAATAAAATTATTAATTTGTAAGTCTAAATTATTATATGTGCCATCCTTATTTAATAAATAAGATTGTGCTTGTGAATTTGTAAAAATACCAGCAATAGAATTAGTTGAATCATTTTCATTTCAATTATAAAAATTTCCACTTTCAAAAGCTAAGGTTAAACTTTGTTCATTTAGGATAGTATTTTCTGATTTTATTTCTTTATGATGATAATTATTTATTTTCACTTGGCTTAAATTAGTAAAAGCGGCTAGTGAAATAGTAACTAGTGTATATAAAATTTTAAACATATTATCAATTCCTTTAATATAAACTAATATTAATTATAAAGATTTTGAAGATAGTGTATAGCAAAATAATAAAAATAAGTTACAATTTATATATGATATTTTTTAAATTAAGGAATGATTATAATTATGAAAAAAATTTTAACATTAATGGGTACTATTGCTTTTGGTAGTGGAATAGTAACGCCAGTTTTAGCTTGTTCTGATCAACAACAAGATAGTATTTTAAAAGCAATTACTAATGGTAATGGTAATTATAATGGTTGAGAATCAACTTTATCAAAAGTTGGTATTAAAAAACCAGTGGGTGTTCCTATTGATGGTCAAAGACCTGAAAAAGAACAAGTTATTGAAAATAAAGCATTAGAAAGCAGTCTTGCACAATCACTTGCCAAATTAATTTTAGATAAAGCAAATATTAAAGAACCAACTTGATTTGATAGTCAATTAGAAGTAGGTACTAAATGTTATTATTTTACGATTGATAATGGTAAAATAGATGAATCAACAAAAGCAAGAACTTGAAATGTTGATACTTCAACCGGTAGAATTAGTATTAATATTACTTATCAAGTTGGAGTAGTAAATAATGATAAAAGTTTTAAAGTTGAACAATACATAAAAAAAACTTTTAATATAAAATGTTCTTATACACAAAGCGATTACATAGTTTATAGTTGTGTTAGTGATGTTACTAAATTATCAGAACAAATAGTACCAATTAGTGTTGATGATGAAACTAAACCTGATATTGATAAAACATATGCTGATTTTTCTCAAAAAACTAAAACTTTAGTTCAAGAAGGAATAAGTTTAGCATTAAATAATAATCCTTATGTTAATTCTGTTAATATTAATATCAAAGGAATTGATGGTCAAAAAGTTACAAGCTCTGGTCCTAATAAATTAGAACTTAAAGTTAATTTTGTGATTAGTTTTCAAGATTCATTAATTGACATGTCTTTACCTTCGCCTTATGATGATAGTAATTATGTTCCAACAATACTTCAATTTAATAGTTAAAAAGGAGTTTAATATGTCCAATAATTCAGAAGCAAAAAATAAAGATAAAGAGCCACCGTTAATTGTTGATGCCTTTACTTTTAAAAATATTGGTGTTAAACAAGAGATCCATTCTTCATGAAAAAATTTTAATTGAAAAATAACTTCCAAAAATTTATTATTAATTTTTATTGGTGCTTTTTTAACAACTGTTTCCTTTTTTTATTTTATTAATCGTGCTGGTTTATATACTAATGGTTTATCAGCTTTTGCACAATTAATAGCTAAATTTATTGCCTTATCTTATAATGGCAGTATTACTGAACAAGAAACAACGCAAGCATTTTGATTTTATCCAGTATATTTTCTTATTAATGGTCCTATCATTATTTGAGGATTATTCAAGGTTGGATTTCGTTTTACTCTTTATACTATCATTTATTTGTTATTTCAAAATGGAATTAACTTTTTGTTAACAGCAATTGATGCTCTTAAAAATTTTCAAGTTTTAGGTAATGAGCCATTAAAAGGTACTACAGATTATTGGCACTTAGTTTTACCACGTACTTTTATTTTTGCTGCTTTAGGTGGATTAATTTATGGTGCTGGTATTGGTATTTTATTTAAAACTGGTGGATCTAGTGGTGGTATGGATTTTATTAGTACTTATATTTCTATGAAACGTAAATATTCAATTGCTACTATTATTAGAAATACTAATATTATTATTGTTGTTATTGTTTTAATTCTTGATGGAACTTTTTTACAGAAAACTAGTCTTGTTGATAATTTTTTAGTTAGGCCTTATTTTATGTCAACGCTTGTTTATATTTATGTAGCAGCTTTTGTTATGAATAGAGTTTATCCAAAATATATGTTGATGAGTGTATTTATTATTTCTAATGAATTAGAGCAAATCCGTAATGATATTTATCGAAATAATTATTTACGTGGTGGTAATGTTTGAAATGTGAAAGGTTTGTATTCAGGTAATGAATATAAAATGATGATGACAACAATGTCATTATTAGAATATAATTTTTTTAAAACAAAAATAGTTCGAATCGATCCTAAAGTTTTTATGGTAGCAGTTCCTGCAAAATATATGCATGGTGGTAATGCAGGTAAACCTCCACAAAATGCACCTGTTAATATTACTGAAATTAATGATTTTTTAGAAAAAAACTAATAATATATATGTTATAATGTAATTAGTTTTATAATAGTAGGTTTTTAGACTTCTAAATAGATTATTACATCTATAGTTAGTCTTTTTCTATTTTTTTATAAAACAAAATTAATTATAAGCTATATTAAGAATTAAAAAAGAATGGAATAATTATGAAACATAATTTATCGCCAAAGGTTGTAAATGAGATTGTTAATAATATTCATACTGACTATAATAATAGTAGTAATCATTGATGAATTAAATTAATAAATAATCGTTTATGAATTATTACTACCATTATTGCTCTAATTGCTATTGGTGCTAGTATTGGTATTAACAAATCATCATTTATTAAAAAACCATTTACCATTATTAGTATTATTGGATTCATTGTTGGATGCTTTTTATTAGTGCAGAGTTTTGTATTAAAAACTAAAATTCATGAAAAATTAATAGAAGAATTACCAATTATTAACTATTATCAATGAGTTATTAAAGATAATAATTCACAAATGAATTTAACAACTATTAGTGATTATTGAACAATTGAACCACAAGGTAATTTACCTTTAGATGAACAACCTAATTATTATAATTATTGCGAACAAATAATGATAGGAAGTATTAATGGTCAAAATTTTAACTATGGAAGTATCATTAACCAAAAAGTTATGTATGAGACAAGTTCTGGATATAATAGTGCTGCTCAAGTTATTGAAACAGAAAAAATTACTTGTTATTATGCACGTTTTGTTTATTATACAACTATTATTAGGAATAATAATTTTACAATGACATTAACACCACGTAATATATTTTCAAAAAAATTTCGTAGTAAAAAGAAAGTTCAATTAGAATCACATTTATTTGAAGATTTATTTGAAGTAAAATGTGATAATCAAATTAAATTAAGATTAATTTTAGAACCAAAAGTAATGAATTTACTTAATGAATTTGCTTATAGTTTAGGAAATAAGGATTTACCAGTTATTCACATAGAAAATGAACAATTAACATTAAGTTGAAAATATGAATTAGGAAAAAATCCTTATAATGATGGAAAAGGCAAATTGATGGTTTTACCCACCACTACTAATCTTGAAAAGTTTATTAATAAATTATTAGCAATGATTAGTAAAGATATTTTAAATTTAACGCAAGCACAAATGTGAGTTAATAACTTACAATTATTATAATAATAATTTATATAAATTACTTTACAATAATTTAAAAATAAGGTAGATAAAATTATGAATAACTATCAATTATTAAAATCAAGCTGAAAATGATTTAACAATAAATATTTGATGCAAACAATTTTATGAATGTTATTAACAATTTGTTTGATTATTTGTGCAATTTTATGAGAAGTTAAAAGTAGTATTTTTAATAAAATTTTAACATTTGATTTTTTTAATAATGCTAGTATTACTGATGAAACTATTATTACTTTAAAAACTTATTTATATATTGCTATTTTTAGTAGTTGTATTGCAAGTAATACTTTAATATTTATTCAAATCAGATGTTGAATGAAAAAATATATTGAAAATAAATATAAGGTAATTTCAAATTTTGAAAATAATTTTTTTATTTTTAAAGCTTTATTAGTATTAAATGTTGCTAGAAACATTACTTATATTTTTTGTTTTACTAATGTTTTTACCACATTATTTGTTTTAACTTATTGATTTTGTTATTTTATTATTTATATTATTTTAGAAAAAATATTAGAAGAAAAAAATCAGATTCTTGGTAATCCTTGATGAAAAGATATAGAAAAACGATCATTATTTATTATTTTAGGTTTTGAAGTTTTATATTTAATTGTAAAAAATTCAATTTTAAATTTTACTAAGGGTACTATTAACATTGATCAAGTTTTAAAGTACTTTATTCCCGCTAGTTCTTTAGCATTAATATTAGCAGTCTTCATTCAAAGTTTAGTTAAAAATGATGTTAAAACTATTTTAAATAATATTAAAAATGTTAAAACCAAAGTTGATGATTTTAAAATATTTTATAATTGAGATTATAAAAATATCATTAGTGATTTTCTATTTGTTAAAGAAGCACCATTAATTATTCGAAATGAATTAAAACAAAAAGTATTAACTAATGAAGAAAAAAATAAAATATTTGAACTTTTACATGAAATTTATCAATTTCTAATATTTGTTGAAAAACAAAATATTAAAGTTAGTGAGTTGAAATATATTTATTATCATTTATTTTATGAAATAACAAACCGTGATGAAATTTCACAAATTAAAAATAGAATTATTAATACAAAAAAGAAAAATTTGAAGATAATACTAAAAAAGTAGTGATTATCTAAGGAAGTTTATTATGAAAAAAATATTAAAAATTATAAGTGTTTTTGCATTTACTAGTATTACTAGTATTAATATTAGTGCATGTGATGTTTTTCACAATTCATCAGTTGATTATCAGCAATTATTAGAAGATGCTGCAAATTTAATTGCTAATAATACTTATCCCAATTTTAATAATTTTTTAAAACCCGAAAATAAAAATCATGTTTTTGATTTTAAAAAATTAATTGAAGACAATATTAGTAACTTGTTTAATACTGCTCCAGAAGATTTTAGTAATATTACTTATGAAATTACTAATGGTCAAGATGAAATAAAAAAAATTAGTACTACTAATATTAAAATTCATTTAGCTGTTTATAATAATTCTACGGTAAAAGATTGTAGTTTTGATGCTAATTTTAGTCCATTACAAGATTATATAAATGAAAAATTAGAACCATTAGTTAATGGAACACAATATTTATCAATTAACAAAAAAGACAGTGGTGGATTTTATAATGACTTAGTTACTGCTGGTGCTACTTTTAAAAGGGAAGAAAAAAATCAAAAAGAACAATATTTAAGAAATAATTCAGATAAAGCTAAAAATTTTTGAAAATTATTTCAAGAGTGAATTCCTTCTGAAGAAGTGAAAAACCCTTTACTTGGTAATATTTTAGTTCCATTATTAAATTTTATTCCAAAAAACCCTTTACTTGGTTAACTTTTGATAATTTTAAACCATATTTGTTAAATGCTGGCGGCTATAATAATGTTATTGCTATTACTGGCAATAAAAAATTTGGTGATAAATATTATGATTATATAAAAATTCGATTAGAGGGTAAAAATTCAAAGGATATTGCTTTTGGTAATAAATATGAAGGTTTAACTTTTATTTTTACTACTAATAGTTAATTAATAAATTTTTAGTTCCTTTTTGAAAAGATAAAAATTAATAATAAAAATTACTTTTATAACTAATTTTGTATTAAAAAAATTAAAAAAATATAGACAAGTTATAAAACACATGCTATTATTTTTTCATACCTTTTTAGGTTAAATAATATATGCGACTAAAAGAAGTAGTTTCACGTAATAATTATATACTGGATGCTACTTTTTATTTTAAAAAAGTAGCAACTTAAGAAAATTATTATTATATATGAAAGAAGTGTTTAAAATGTCTCCTTTAATTTACAGGTAATCAAAATCTTAATATTCGTAGAATGTCTGACGATAGTGCAATAAGTTTATTGGCTTCAAGTGGTGATTTTTCTAGCATATCTAATAGTAGTACAATATCTATTTTTGAAGAAACTGCTATTAGAGAAAACAAATATTTATCAAAAATAACTAAACTTTTAGGTAAAAATATTGCTTTTATTGTTGCTCTTTCTGGTAATATCACTGCTCAAATGATAATTAGTACTACTGTTGCTAAAACACCATGAAATTGACAAACTATTAAGGATAGTTTGATATTTAGTGGTATACTTATTGGTTTTGATACAGCTATTGAACCTTTTATTTTTGGTTCAATCGAAAATATTGAAAATTGAGTTATAGATAAATGAAAAAACAATGAAAATAATATTAATGTAGGAAAAGAAATAATAAAAGTTATTCCTTTCTTATTATTTTTAAGTTATTCTGGTGTAATTTTGGATAGAGCTTCTAATAATATTTTAGATAATTGAATTTCAATGGAAATTCTTGGACAGACAACTATTGAATTTACTAGTTATGTGTTAAATATGACTTTTCATGGTGCAATCATTTCTAGGATAGAAAAAGTAATAAAATTAGGTTGAGAAAAAGTTAAAAGATTATTTAATAACAATATTAATGATATAGAAAATCAACTTCTTAATAGTGAACAAAATAGTGATGAAAATAGTAATTTTTTTTATAAAAATATTTTACCATTATTTTTTATAACACCAATATCAGTGGCTATAACATGAGGTACTGAGAATTATATATCTAATCAAGAATTTACTTGAAAAAAACTGTCAACAGATGCTCCAAAAGTTATGGGTGGTATAACTCTTTCTCTAGTTTCATCTTTACTTAATTGTATGGTTAATAAAGAAGGAATACCATTTCTTCCAAAACTGAGTACTGTTATAGATACTATTAAAAGATGAACTGGTTATCAACAAAATAATGGTAATATTGAACAATCAGTAACATCATGTCAATCTTCTATTACTGATTCTTGTTTAGTAGATGTTTTTAGTGAATTAGAAAGTATTGAAGAATTTTCTAGTATTATTGGACAATTATGTAATGAAGAAGAATGAAATTTTAAAAATGATGAAAAAAAAGAAATCTTTTTTGATGCTGTTGAAGAGCAGAAAAAAGTAGATAGTAATTTTGGATCTACTACTAAACCAAGAAATAACTATGGAACATTCAATAACTATTGTGAGCCTACAAATTCTTTGGATAATGGAATTAGTAGTTCAATTCTTAAAACAGAGTTTGATGAACAATCACTTCTTTCAAAGCCACGCTCATTTACTATATAAAAACAGTATATAATAAATGTATAATAATATTTCTATATTATATAATTATATGATTATATGATTTTGAAATTTAATAAATCAGAAAAAAGTATTTTAGTAAATTAAAGTACTTTTTTTATTGTATATTTATTTTTTCAATTATAAATTTAAATTGGGATTTAATCATAATACCATATAATTCAATATTATTTTATACTTTTTTAAATTTACAATTGTTTATATTAAATAAAGTTAGAAAAATTATATTTTTGATGAATCTTAATATTGGTACAAGGAAACCACTAATATAAATTAGAACTATTCTGATATTTTTATTTTTAAATTTAATTAAAAATCAGATTATAAAAAATGTTATTTTTAACATATATAGAAGGAGAAAAAAATTAATGGATACTAGTGATGAAGAAAATATTTCTGTAGAAGATTTACAAAAGCAACTAGAAAAGATTACTCAAGAAAAAGAGGAAGTTCAATCTAAATTAGATGAAACTAGTAAGGCTAAAGAAGAAGTAGAATCTAAGTTAGAAGAAGCTAATAAAGAAATTGAAAAATTAAAAGAAGAAATTGATAATGCTAATGATAATGAAAAAATAAAAGAATTAGAAATTAAATTAGAAGAAGCTAATAAAGAAATTGAAAAATTAAAAGAAGAAATTAAAAACTGTAGTGATAATGAAAAAATAAAAGAATTAGAAATTAAATTAGAAGAAGCAAATAAAGAAATTGAAAAATTAAAAGAAGAAATTGATAATGCTAATGATAATGAAAAAATAAAAGAATTAGAAATTAAATTAGAAGAAGCTAATAAAGAAGTATCTAAATTAAAAGAAGAAATTAAAAACTGTAGTGATAATGAAAAATTACAAGAACTAAAAAATAAGTTAGAAGAAGCAAATAAAGAAATTGAAAAATTAAAAAAACAATTAAATGAAAAAGATAATAATGAAATAAAGCCTAATCATAAAATTGAATTATTAAAAGAGAAATTAGAAAGACTTGAAAAGAAATTAAAAGAAAAGGAAAAAGAAATTCAAAATATTAAAAATGATCCAGAGTCATTAGAGGACTTAGAAGCTAATATAGAAGAAAAAGAAGCTATTGAAAAACAAATCAATAGTGTTAAAAAACAATTGGAAATTTTAATAAAAGAAGAAGAAAAAAATAAGATTCATTTAATTAATTGTCAAATTTTACAAGAACAATTAAAAGAAATAAATGAAAAACTTGATAATTGTCAATCTAATGAAAAAAATGATAATAGTCAATGTTGTGAAACAATTAATAAAAAAATGGATCAACTTCTAAACTATAATAATGATAAATCTATGAAAGAAATTGAAAAATTAAAAGAAGAAATTGATAATGCTAATGATAATGAAAAAATAAAAGAATTAGAAATTAAATTAGAAGCAAAAATAAATAATAATAATACTAATAGTCAAGAAATTAAAGATAAGTTAAGTGAATTAGAAAATAATAAAAATAATTTAATTAAAGAAAAAGAACAATTTGTAAAAGATGCTGATTATGATAAAGCAGCTAAAATTGATAAAGAAATTAAAGATTTAGAACAAAAACAAAAAGATTTAGAAAAAGAACTTTTAGAAAATAATAAAAAAGAACTTGAAAAAAAGAACTTCAATAAAAAATAATTAAAATTCAATCAGAACTTGAACAAATAAAAAAAGAAAAAATAGATTTAGAAGAAAAGATAAATAATAATAATAACAATAATATTTGTTCTAAAGAAGAAGTTATTGGTGAATTTACTATTACAAAGGTAACCACAATTGAAGAATTTAATAGTACTAATAGTATTAGAGAAATGATTGCTAATAAAATAAAAAATCTTTATCCTAGCGCTGTTATTAATGAAGATTACAAAATTGAATTTGAAAATTTAAATACTAATGATATTGTACAAGGAAAAGAATTAAAAATAAAAATTAAACCAACAAAAAATAGTAAAGTAAAAGAAGAATTGAGGCTTTTTAATAATCTGTGTATCTTTGTTTTGCAAAGTACTAGTTCAGATTAATTCTATCTTCAAATTTTATCATAAAATGGAGGCTTTTATGTAATCTGTGTATCTTTGTTTTACAAAGTACTAGTTTAGATTAATTCTATCTTCAAATTTTATCATAAAATGAGCAATTGCTGTATTTCAATTTTGAATGGGCATTGTTCATTTTTTTGTTATATTTTCAATTGCTAAATAAAATATTTTAAAAACTGCCATATCATTAGGAAAAACTTTTTTATTTCTGATAATTTTTCGTAATTGACTATTTACAGATTCAATAGCATTTGTTGTATAAATCACTCTTTTAATTTCTGCAGGATAACTAATAAAAACCATTAAATTATCTCAATTTTTATATCAAGATTTAGCAATTTGAGGATAGTGTTTATTTCACTTATTTTCAAAGGATTCTAAAGCCTGCATTGCTTGTTCTTCACTACATGCAGTATAAATTGGTTTTAAATCTGCAACTAGAGATTTTCTATGCTTATATGAGACATATTTCAAACTATTTCTAATTTGATGAACTATGCATAATTGATGTTCTGTTTTAAGATAAACTGATTGTATTGCTTCTGACATGCCTGTTAAATTATCACTGCAGGCAATAAGAATATCATTTAAGCCACGATTTTTCATTTCTGTTAAATTTGCTAATCAAAATTTAGCACCTTCATTTTCACTAATTCATAAACCTAAAACATCTTTTTTACCTTCTAAATCAACTCCTAAAGCTATATAAACTGATTTGTTAATAATGCGTTTATCTTGTCGTACTTTAACTACTATACAATCAAAATAAACAATAGGATAAATGCCTTCTAATGGTCTATTTTGTCATGCTTTGACATCATCAATCACATCATCAGTAATTTGACTAATAATACTTTCACTAATATCAGCACCCTGATATAACTCTTGTAACTGCATTCTAATATCTGATAATGTCATACCTTTTGCATATAAGGAAAGAACTTGTTGATCAAAACCATCAAATCTTCTCTGTCTTTTTGGCACTATTACAGGAGTAAAATTACTATTACGATCTCGTGGTACATCAATCTCAATTTTACCTTGTTGAGTTATTAATTTTTTTGAACTTATACCATTACGAGCATTGTCACTATTACTATGTTGATTTTTTTCATATCCTAAATAATTTTGCATCTCAGAATTCAACATTTTTTCAACTAAACGTTTTGTTAATTCTTTATATAAACCCCCTTCTTTAAAAACTGTTGTTAAATCTTCAGTATTTTCTAATAATAAATCTACTGCTTTTGATATTGGATCATTATTATTAAAGTTATCTTTTTTAGCCATCTGTAACTCACTCTTTCTAGTCATTTAATTATATTTACTAGAATTAATTAAACATAGTTATTTTTGTAAGTTACACAGATTACTAAACATTACCCTCAATTTTTATATCAAGATTTAGCAATTTGAGGATAGTGTTTATTTCACTTATTTTCAAAGGATTCTAAAGCCTGCATTGCTTGTTCTTCACTACATGCAGTATAAATTGGTTTTAAATCTGCAACTAGAGATTTTCTATGCTTATATGAGACATATTTCAAACTATTTCTAATTTGATGAACTATGCATAATTGATGTTCTGTTTTAAGATAAACTGATTGTATTGCTTCTTCTGACATGCCTGTTAAATTATCACTGCAGGCAATAAGAATATCATTTAAGCCACGATTTTTCATTTCTGTTAAATTTGCTAATCAAAATTTAGCACCTTCATTTTCACTAATTCATAAACCTAAAACATCTTTTTTACCTTCTAAATCAACTCCTAAAGCTATATAAACTGATTTGTTAATAATGCGTTTATCTTGTCGTACTTTAACTACTATACAATCAAAATAAACAATAGGATAAATGCCTTCTAATGGTCTATTTTGTCATGCTTTGACATCATCAATCACATCATCAGTAATTTGACTAATAATACTTTCACTAATATCAGCACCCTGATATAACTCTTGTAACTGCATTCTAATATCTGATAATGTCATACCTTTTGCATATAAGGAAAGAACTTGTTGATCAAAACCATCAAATCTTCTCTGTCTTTTTGGCACTATTACAGGAGTAAAATTACTATTACGATCTCGTGGTACATCAATCTCAATTTTACCTTGTTGAGTTATTAATTTTTTTGAACTTATACCATTACGAGCATTGTCACTATTACTATGTTGATTTTTTTCATATCCTAAATAATTTTGCATCTCAGAATTCAACATTTTTTCAACTAAACGTTTTGTTAATTCTTTATATAAACCCCCTTCTTTAAAAACTGTTGTTAAATCTTCAGTATTTTCTAATAATAAATCTACTGCTTTTGATATTGGATCATTATTATTAAAGTTATCTTTTTTAGCCATCTGTAACTCACTCTTTCTAGTCATTTAATTATATTTACTAGAATTAATTAAACATAGTTATTTTTGTAAGTTACACAGATTACTAAACATTACCTATTTTTTATATTAAATTATGCTGATTCATAATTTCTTTAATTTTTTTGCGTGATAAATAAATTTCTTTATTTTCTAGACTGACTTTTAATCTTCTTGTTCCATAAACTTCTTTATTTTGTTTAAAAGCACTAATAACAGCTTCATCATACATATTATTTTTGATTTTATCTTCTTTTTTCTTTAAATTAAAATAATATGTTGATTTAGAAAGTTTTAAAAAACGACAAATTGGACGAATTTTATATTTAGATTTATTATTTGTAATAATCTCTACTTTCTGCCTATTATTAGTGCTGCTTGCTTTAAAATATCATTCTCCATTCTTAATTGTTTTAATTCTTTATTTGCTTGAATTAATTGTTTTTCTAAATCCGAAAGATTATCTTTAGTTTTAAAACTGCCTGAATTTGTAAATTGCTTAATTCATTTATAAGTAGCTGCTCTTGTAACGTTGTATTCTTTAGCAAGGCAAGATACTGATTTGCCATTTTGATATAAAGATACTATTTGTTTTTTAAATTCATCATTATATGAGTTAATATTGGCCATAATTATATTTCCTTTCTTTTAACTAATTTGTTCACTTGTCTACGTAATTAGTGTCCAATAAAGTGTAACCCATCCAAACAGTATAGAAAGAAAAATGAAACTAAAAAGAATTTATAATATTTACTAGAATTAATTAAACATAGTTATTTTTGTAAGTTACACAGATTACTAAACATTACCGATAATTGAAACTCATTATTTAATGTACTTAATGATCATTTAAAACCATTATTAATAGTTGTCATAGCATAAAGTCTAGCAATAGTAGATAAGATATTAAATTTATCAATTAATTTTCAACCATAATTTGGTCAAGTAAAACTATCAAGAGTATACATTGCAGCAGCAGTAACAACTACATGATTACTAAATGTTGATCAAAGATGAATTAATGATGTAATAAAGTATGAATTATTAACAGGTGAATTAGCAACACTTCTAGTTTGACAACAAGAACTAATAACCTTACGCGATCATTTAAAAATTTCACCAGTAAGAAGACTAAAAATAATATCAGCACTTGCCATCATAAGATTATGTTGTGTTTTTTCATTAGTAACGTCAAGAATATTAGTTATTCAATCATTAGATGGATGAGGTTTATTATCTGTAATATTAACTGAAAATACTCTTTGTGTAGTTCATGCAAACACAACAATAGGAATAATTCCTAATGCAGCGATAATAAAATATCAATTAATAGGTGTGTTTTTTTATTTCTGTAAAAGTACTTAAATCTAATGATTTTAAATCACTAAGGTATGCATTTTCATTTTCATATATTTTAAATTTTTGTTCAAATTGATTATTTTCATCTAAATTTGATAATTCTAAAATCAGTCTACCGTTTTTCAAACGAATAGTTTTCTGTCATTTTAAAACATTAGAAATATCAATAACATTTTCATGAATCATTATACCAGAATATACTACACCAGGTTCAAATCTCGTACGATATTTTCAACGTTCATTAATATCCAATCTTTTTTGTGTTATTCCACCATAACGACTATTAGTATCATCTATTCACTCTTCTTCATCGCTTGTTGAAAATTGATCTTGACTTTCTGTTCTTGTGTAATTAATATTGTCTTTATTTCTAACTTCTAAATTTTCTTGATGATATCCATTAACATATTCTTGACTTGTTGAAGGTTGATCTTGACTTTCTGTTCTTGTGTAATTAATATTGTCTTTATTTCTAACTTCTAAATTTTCTTGATGATATCCATTAACATGTTCTTGACTTATTGAAGGTTGATCTTGATTTTTGATTGCATTGTAATTATTGTTATTTTTATTTAATAAAGGTGTTTGTTCTGAATTCTTTTTTGTTTTCATTTTTCCCCCTTTTAATTATAAAAGTCCTGCTTTACTTTTAATAAGTAAAATAGGACTACTTAAATATACATTTCAATTGAATGACATTCTCTTTTAATACTTATAAATAAAAATTATAATTAATAAACTAGATTGTTACTAAATTATTTTTATTTTTTTACAATAAAAGAGTGTAAATAAAAATTAGAAATTTTAAAAAATTTTAATAGTAGCTAATACTAACTATGATATATTTTTTTTATGATTTAACTTTACCATATTTAATTAAAAAAAATAGAAAAATAATAATATCAGTATGGTTATTAAAATGGTTCAATATATATTTTATTAAAGAAGATTTTGTTGTGAATTTGAACAACTGTTTAAAAAGGGATTATTTAATTCTTCATCATTTGCTGATTGTTTATCAATTTTTTTTTCATCAGTTACTTTTTGATCTTGTAATAATGGCATAGTTTCCGTTGAAATTAATGGTGAATGTGGTGTTTCATTATTTTTTATCTCTAACAACAAATTTTTAATTTCAATATTTTTAGCATTTATTATTTCTTTAATTTCTTTATTTTTATTAATACATCCAAAACTAAAAACTTTAATAACAAAATTTAAAATTGGATTTATCTTTTTTTTCTCTAACTTGACAATATCACTTTTTAATTTTGTTATTTTTTCTTGTTTTAATGATAATTTATCTTCTAAATGTCTTTCTTCTTGTTTTATTTTATATTCTTCTTCAGTTATGAATATAATAAATGAAGATCCTAAACATGAGTTTATTTCATTTATTTTTTCTAATATTTGTTTTTGTTTATTAGGTGGATGAGTATCAAATTCCGCTTTTGATAAGCAAATTTGTTTTATATCACGTGCAAATAAGATTCTAGAATAAACATGAGCCTCTATATAATTTCCTTCACTTTTACCATAATTACGATGAGGAACAAATTTTTTTCCATTAGCTTTATTAATTAAACTTTTTAAACAATTATATCCAAATAAATCATTTTGACAATATCTTATCAATCTTGGGAAGTGTAAAAAAGTAGATATTTTATCTTTTAATTTCCCACCACTGAACGTAGGTGGTGAATACGTATCATAAGGACTATATGTACAATTATGTTTTACATAATCTTTTAGTATAATAAAAGATTTTCCATACATAGGAGCTCCACCCATAGGATTTTCCAAAAAATCTAATGCTGCATAGCAAGGTCTACTTGTTCACTGAAAATTAGCACTTCTTTTTGTTTGATCGCCAGTAAGGGTTGAAAAACGTCCAAATTTTTCATACTTACTATTATCAAATAATTGATTTAGATAAAATGCAACTTCCTCTATACTTGCTCGACCTACATTATAGTTAGAAATTTCATTTGGTTTTTCCTTATAAGCAAAACAGTTTAAAACCTCTGGTCATTTATTATTAATATCGTATATTTTTGAAAAATCAAAATTAATTGTTAACCTTGATGATTGTAATATTTTAGTAATCTTTTCTAATAAATCTTTTGCATTTTCTTGACTCATCTTGCATTTTTTAGATAATATTTTTAAAGCAGATTCATAATCTTCTTGTTGAGAGGATTCGCATAGTTCATAAATTTGATGTAAAATTTCACTTCTAAACAATTGACCATAAATCTCTTTTTTTAATCTTTCTTCATCTTTTGAATTATTTGATGAAGTTGAAGGCAAACCACCATTAATATGTGATAAATCAGATTGTTTGTTATATGCCATAATATTTATCTCCTCTATACTTAAGATGGACATTTGAAATCTATTTTATTGGTTTAAGCAATAGAGTATTTCTAATACACCTATTGTATTTTTTATGTTTTTTATTTATTAAATACAATAAAAACTCATTTATTTTTAAATTAAAATAATGAGTTAAAAAACCAATATTTAGTTTACACTTAGTTATTTTATTAAATTTTAGAAAAAATACAAGTTATTAATTAAAAAATGTATTTTTTTCTAAGAACCTGTTTAGAATCTTTTTAATAAAACTGAAATAAATGAAAGAACAACCATTTGTAAACTAGTATTTAGTTTTCTTTCACAATTTTTTCATAATCTTCTGTATTTTTCTAATCAAGCAAAGCTTCGTTCTACAATTCATCTTTTTGGTAATACTACAAAAGTATGTAATTCATTGCGTTTTATCACTTCAACATTTGCATTTATGATTGTTTTGATTTCAGAAGCAAATTTTTCACCAGTATAACCAGCATCTACTATTATTTTTTGAACTGCAGAAAGATTTTCTTTTTCATTTTCAATCATTATTATAGCGCTATTACGATCTGTTTTTTCTGCCGTGGTTATGTAAATTGCATGTGGTAAACCTTGAGAATCAACAACAATATGACGTTTTATGCCTGAAATCTTTTTACCAGCATCATAACCTTTATTTTCAGTAGTATCTGTATTTTTAACACTTTGCGAATCAATTATACAAAAACTAGTTTGTTCTTTGCGATTATTGTTGATACGAACTTTTTTAACTAATTTTTTTTAAAATTAATTGCAATACACTAGGTTCTTTACCATTATTTTTACTTCAAATTTGAAAATAATAATATACAGTTTGTCATTTTGGAAAATTTTTTGGTAACATTCTTCATTGACAACCACTTTTTAATACATATAAAATTGCACAAAATATTTCATATAAATCTAAACTTCTTGGTTTTGTTTTCTTTTTACTATTTTCTAAAATTGATTTTATGTTTTCAAATTGTTCTTTGGTGACATGACTTGGATAATTTTTATGCATATATACCTCTTATTTTAAAATATATAATCATTTTACATTATTTTCGAAAAGATTCTAAACAGGTTCTAAAATTATTATCACTACTATTTTTTATATTTCATCAATAAGAAATTATAAAAGATTATGCAATTACTGTAATAATGTTATATATGATTGTAAAACATTATTGATGTTGAACATATATTATTGTATATCATATAATATTTATATAAATTAATACATATAAGCATTAAGTTTAATATATAATTTTATTAATTTCTTTTTCTGTAATAAACTTATCAATCTTCCCTTGCGCTAAGATTGGGCTACCGCCACCCTTACCATTATATGTTTTTAATATTTTTTGTAAAATATTATTACTTTGATACTGTTTATTATTATGCAATTCTTTACTTGAAGCAACTAATACTAAATATTCTTGATTATTAATTTTATTAATAAAAATAATAATAATATTTTGATATTGATTACGATAATGTTCAATTATTTCTCTTAATGTTTTAATATCTAAATTTTCAAAATTTGCAATTAATAGTTTATAAATATTTTCATTTTTTGGAACTAAAGTTAAATATTTTTTCACTATCTTCTGACGATTTAATTCTTCAAAATTAATTTGTCATTTTTTAAATAAACCATGTAATTCTAGTAATAACATTTTTCCTTTTCTTCAATCAGCAGCTACCACTTTTAAATTATTAATAGCATCATATATTTTTTCAATTTCTTCTTCTTGCATACAATTATCTTTATTTTTTTGATATTGAATAAATAAACTATTGCTTTGTTCTTTAATCATCATTATTTGTTGTGTTAAGTATTCATTAATAGTTTTTAATGATGTTAAAGCATGAATTCGATAAGAACCAGATCCTTTTGACTCAACATTAGTTATTAATAATTGTTCTACTTCTTGTGAATTATAACAATGAGTACCCCCACAAAGTTCAATTGAAAAATCACCAAACTTAATTACTCGAACTTTTTCTTCATATTTTTCACCAAAAAAAGCTAAAGCTCCAATTTTGATTGCTTCTTCATATGTACAATAAATAATTTCACAAGGATATTTACCTTTAATTCATTTACTTACTTGTTGTTCTATACTTATAATTTGTTCTAAAGTTAACATTTCATAATGACTAAAATCTAATCGTAAATATTGATAATTATTAAAACTTCCAGATTGCATAACATGTAAACCTAATAATTTTCTTAAAGCAGCATGTAATAAATGAGTTCCTGAATGATTTTTTCTTGTATAAAAACGATGTGAACTATTAATTTGTGCTTCAACAATTTCTGTTTGTGTTAATTCACCTTTTACTTCCACTTGATGAATATGCTGTTTTTGTGGTCCTTGTTGTACATCAATAACAGAGGCCGTTCCATTTTCTCCTTTGATAATACCATCATCAGATGCTTGCCCCCCCTTTTCTGCATAAAAAGGTGTTTCATTTAAAATTAAATAACCTTTTTCATTTTTTAAAAATTTTACCTCATGCTCTGATTTAAACATAAAAACAATATTTGTATTTATTTGTTCTTTATCATAACCAACAAAAAAGGTTGAAGGAACTTTTAAATTAGTTAGTAATGAAGATTGAATTGTTAATGCTTGATGATTAATTCTTACCTTTCTTGTATTATCTTTACTGTTATCCAATAACTTTTGAAAACCTTTTAAATCAACAGTCGCATTTTCTTCATTTGCAATCTCTAATGTTAATTCAATAGGATAACCATAGGTATCAAATAATTTAAAAGCCGCAGTTGCATCTACTTTTTTATTATCTTTAATAACTTGTAATAATAATTGTTTTCCTGTTATCAATGTTGTTCAAAATTTTAATTCTTCGATTTTAATAATATTAGTTACTAAATCGACTTTTTTATGTAATTCTTGATAATGTTGACCCATAACTTTGATAATAATTGAAACTAACTTAAACAAAAATGGTTCATTAATATTAAGTTTTTGTCCATATACAACAGCTCTTCTAATCAATCTTCGTAATACATAACCACGATCTTTATTACTAGGAAAAACACCATCACTAATTGCAAAAACTAAGCAACGAATATGATCAGCAATAATTTTAAATGCAGTATTAATAGTTTTTTGTTTAATCTCTTGTGTAAAATAATTATTAATATCATAACGAAAATTTGTCAATTTTTCACATTCATGAATAATATTTTGAAATAAATCAGTATCAAAGTTAGTTGGCACATCTTGTAAAATTGCTACTAGTCTTTCTAATCCTGCACCAGTATCAATATTTTTTCTTGGTAAATCAGTATAATTATTTTTGCCATCATTATTAAATTGTGAAAAAACAATATTTCAAATTTCAATATAACGATCATTTTCAATATCATCTTTTAATAATTTAATACCAATATTTTTAGGATCATATTTAATACCACGATCATAATAAATTTCAGTATTAGGACCACAAGGACCTTGACCCATATCTCAAAAGTTAGTAGATCTTGTACCTTTAATAATACGTTCTTTTGGTAATTTAATAATATTTAATCATAAATTATATGTTTCTTCATCTTCATTAAAAACTGTTACATATAATAAATTAGCATCTAAATTTAATCACTTTTTACTAGTTAAAAATTCTCATCCTCAAACAATAGCTTCTTTTTTAAAATAATCACCAATTGAAAAATTACCTAACATTTCAAAAAAAGTTTGATGTCTTGCTGTAATACCAATATTTTCAATATCATTAGTTCTAATTGCTTTTTGTGAATTTGCTAATCTTTTAGCAATTGGGGTTTGTCGTCCATCAAAATATGGTTTTAATGTAGCAACTCCAGAATTAATCCACAATAGTGAAGGATCATCATTTGGAACAAGTGATGCACTTTCTAAAATGTGATGATCATAACTTTTAAAAAAATTTAATCAAGTTGTTCTAACTTTATCTGTTGTTCATTTTATTGACATAATAATTTCTCCTCAAAATAATAAAAATTCCTATCAAAATAGGAACGTTTTTTAACGCGGTACCATCCTAATTCACTTACAAAGTAAATGCACTTAATTAATGATTAAAATTGTTAAATTAGGAGCTTCTAATTAATAATGGTTAAGTGCTTACACTATTCACTCTCGCTGAAAACTAATTATTATTAATTATACTTATCTAATTTAGATTAATATAAATATTAATTTCAATTTTAATATTAACCATAAATATTAGTTATTACAAGCAAAAAGATAAAATTATGAAATATTTTTATAAATTAAAAAGAAAAAAATATTAATTATTAACTTTATAGAATAAAAATTACAAGAAAGATTTTTTCTATTTAATCAAAAATATAATTTAACTGGTATTTTTTTTATTGTATATTCATTTTTTCAGATATAAACTTTAGTTAAGATTTGCTTAGAGTAATTTTTAAAAAATAAAAATTTATTATTAAATTATATAAAATTAATTCATTTAATTCAATATTATTTACTATTTAATATAGTAACTAATTTAATATATTAATGCATTTTTTATATTTTTAAATCTATAATTTTGAACAAAAAAATATTTTAAGTAAATCTTAAATATAAAAAATAAAAATGATAATTAATTGAAATTTTACAATTAAATCTAGCATTAAAAATTTTATTAATTTATTAAAATTAATCTTTGTAAGAACAATAACTATTAAATTACTATTCATTTTTTTAAAATGAAATTTTAAACAACTGAATTTATTTATTATTTCAAAAAACAAAAAAATAATTTAATTTCTACTCTAAATTTGTGTTTTATTAACATATTACTATAAAAGGAGTCCAAAAATAAATCAAATTAATAAATAAAAAGGAGACAAATTTTATGTCAAGTAAACTAAATAATAATGAAATAAATAATACAATAAATGAATTTGAAGAAACTGAAGAGGAAGAAAAAGAAAATGTTGACACAGAATTAGAAAAAATTAAACAAGAAAAAGAAGAAATTCAATCTAAATTAAATGAAACACAAATTAAATTAGAAGAAGCTAACAAAGAAATCGAACAACTATTAGAAGAAATTGAAAACAGTAAAGATAGTGAACAACTACAAGAACTAAAAAATAAACTAGAAAATACAGAACTAGAAAAAAAGCAATTGAAAATAAATTAAATGAAATAGAATCTAAGTTAGAAGAAGCCAATAAAGAAATCGAACAACTAAAAGAAAATAAAACCGAAGATGAATTAAAAAATATTGAAAAAATAGAACAATTAGAAAAAAACTAGCAGAGACAGAACTTGAAAAAAAAGAAATAGAAAATAAATTAGAAGAAACCAATAAAGAAAAAGAAGAAATTCAATCTAAATTAAATGAAACACAAATTAAATTAGAAGAAGCTAACAAAGAAATTGAACAACTAAAAGAAGAAAACAAAAACACTAACGATAATGAAAAAATACAAGAACTAAAAAATAAACTAGAAAAAAGGTAATGTTTAGTAATCTGTGTAACTTACAAAAATAACTATGTTTAATTAATTCTAGTAAATATAATTAAATGACTAGAAAGAGTGAGTTACAGATGGCTAAAAAAGATAACTTTAATAATAATGATCCAATATCAAAAGCAGTAGATTTATTATTAGAACCGAGGCTTTTTAATAATCTGTGTATCTTTGTTTTGCAAAGTACTAGTTCAGATTAATTCTGTCTTCAAATTTTATCATAAAATGAGCAATTGCTGTATTTCAATTTTGAATGGGCATTGTTCATTTTTTTGTTATATTTTCAATTGCTAAATAAAATATTTTGAAAACTGCCATATCATTTGGAAAAACTTTTTTATTTCTGATGACTTTTCGTAATTGACTATTAACAGATTCAATAGAATTTGTAGTATAAATCACTCTTTTGATTTCTGGAGGATAACTAATAAAAATCATTAAATTATCTCAATTTTTATATCAAGATTTAGCAATTTGAGGATAGTGTTTATTTCATTTACTTTCAAATGATTCTAAAGCTTGCATTGCTTGTTCTTCACTACATGCATTATAAATTGGCTTTAAATCTGTAACTAGTGATTTTCGATGTTTGTATGAAACATATTTTAAACTATTTCTGATTTGATGAACTATACATAATTGATGTTCAGTTTTAGGATAAACTGATTGTATTGCTTCTGACATGCCTGTTAAGTTGTCACTACAAGCAATAAGAATATCATTTAAGCCACGATTTTTCATTTCTGTGAAATTTGCTAATCAAAATTTAGCGCCTTCATTTTCACTAATTCATAAACCTAAAACATCTTTTTTACCTTCTAAATCAACACCTAAAGCTATATAAACTGATTTGTTAATAATGCGTTTATCTTGTCGTACTTTAACTACTATACAATCAAAATAAACAATGGGATAAATGCCTTCTAATGGTCTATTTTGTCATGCTTTGACATCATCAATCACATCATCAGTAATTTGACTAATAACACTTTCACTAATATCAGCACCATGATATAACTCTTGTAACTGCATTCTAATATCTGATAATGTTATACCTTTTGCATATAAGGAAAGAACTTGTTGATCAAAACCATCAAATCTTCTCTGTCTTTTTGGCACTATTACAGGAGTAAAATTACTATTACGATCTCGTGGTACATCAATCTCAATTTTACCTTGTTGAGTTATTAATTTTTTTGAACTTATACCATTACGAGCATTGTCACTATTACTATGTTGATTTTTTTCATATCCTAAATAATTTTGCATCTCAGAATTCAACATTTTTTCAACTAAACGTTTTGTTAATTCTTTATATAAACCCCCTTCTTTAAAAACTGTTGTTAAATCTTCAGTATTTTCTAATAATAAATCTACTGCTTTTGATATTGGATCATTATTATTAAAGTTATCTTTTTTAGCCATCTGTAACTCACTCTTTCTAGTCATTTAATTATATTTACTAGAATTAATTAAACATAGTTATTTTTGTAAGTTACACAGATTACTAAACATTACCAAGAAAAGGTCACCCCAAGATAAAAAAAATAATATTTCATCTTAAATAAGATAACTCTTTTCTTAATATTTTACATTTGTGATGTTCTTGGTTTATTTAAGTTTATTAATGGTAGGTTTGCTGATTCATTGTTTACTTGTTGTTTATTAAAATCTTTTCCAGATGATTTTGAAAATAATGTTGGATTTGTTTTTGGTTTTTTACTACATGATTCTGATATTTTTTTTCATTTTTGACTAATTTCTATTTCAATTTTCTTATTTTTATTAATTTTTCCAAAAGTTACTAATTTAATTAAGAAATTTAAAATTTTATTTATTTTTTGTTGTTCTAAAACTTTAATTTCTTCTATTTCAGATTTTTTGATTACTTGCATTAAATTTGATTGTGTTTTTGCTGATTTTTCAAGTTCTTCTTGTTCTTCTAAATATAAACCAATTGCTTTATTATTTCTTTCCTGTCTTTTTAATGATAAAGCCTCTAATGCAATCGCTCTATCAATATCTTCTCTTTCTTTCTCAGATACTTCTTCTGATTGTAAGGATAATGGTACTGATTTTTCAAGTTCTTCTTGTTCTTCTAAATATAAACCAATTGCTTTATTATTTCTTTCCTGTCTTTTTAATGATAAAGCCTCTAATGTAATCGCTCTATCAATATCTTCTCTTTCTTTCTCAGATACTTCTTCTGATTGTAATGTTTTATAAGGTTCATCAACAACTACAAAACCAAATTCATCATCTTCATTAGTTGCTTGTAAATCTAAACTACTTTCATAAAGAGATGGTGAAATGGTTGGTTCGGAAATTATTACCTTTTCTTGATGACTATTATTTGTACCTTGAATTTGAGGTTGAATAATCTTACTTCCTTTGGGTGGATGGGTTACACTTTATTGGACACTAATTACGTAGACAAGTGAACAAATTAGTTAAAAGAAAGGAAATATAATTATGGCCAATATTAACTCATATAATGATGAATTTAAAAAACAAATAGTATCTTTATATCAAAATGGCAAATCAGTATCTTGCCTTGCTAAAGAATACAACGTTACAAGAGCAGCTACTTATAAATGAATTAAGCAATTTACAAATTCAGGCAGTTTTAAAACTAAAGATAATCTTTCGGATTTAGAAAAACAATTAATTCAAGCAAATAAAGAATTAAAACAATTAAGAATGGAGAATGATATTTTAAAGCAAGCAGCACTAATAATAGGCAGAAAGTAGAGATTATTACAAATAATAAATCTAAATATAAAATTCGTCCAATTTGTCGTTTTTTAAAACTTTCTAAATCAACATATTATTTTAATTTAAAGAAAAAAGAAGATAAAATCAAAAATAATATGTATGATGAAGCTGTTATTAGTGCTTTTAAACAAAATAAAGAAGTTTATGGAACAAGAAGATTAAAAGTCAGTCTAGAAAATAAAGAAATTTATTTATCACGCAAAAAAATTAAAGAAATTATGAATCAGCATAATTTAATATCAAAATACACTAAATTATCATTTAAAAATCATCATAACAAAGTCAATGATAGCCAAATAAGCAATCTTGTGAATAGAAACTTTAATAATAGGCTTAAAAATGAAGTTATTGTTAGTGATTTAACTTATGTTCAAGTTAATGGTAAGTGAAACTATATTTGCTTATTAATCGACCTATTTAACCGCGAAATTATTGGACATAGTGTGTAGGTAGTAGGTACTAAAAAAGATGCATCATTAGTATATCAAGCATTTATGCAATCAAATCGCTGTTTAAAAGATATTCAAATATTTCATAGTGATCGCGGTAATGAATTCAATAATAAAACTATTGATAAACTTTTATTAGCATTCAATATTACCCGTTCTTTAAGCAAAAAAGGTTGTCCTTATGATAATGCTGTTGCTGAAGCAACTTTCAAAACTTTCAAAACTGAATTTATTAATGATAAAAATTTTACATCATTAATCCAATTAAAATTAGAATTATTTGATTATATCAATTGATACAACAACATACGAATCCACAGCACTTTAAACTACCTAACTCCAGTTAAATATCATGAAAAAATGTCTACCAAAAAATAGTCCTAAAAAGGGTTGCCATTCCAACATATAAAATTGCACAAAATATTTCATATAAATCTAAACTTCTTGGTTTTGTTTTCTTTTTACTATTTTCTAAAATTGATTTTATGTTTTCAAATTGTTCTTTGGTGACATGACTTGGATAATTTTTATGCATATATACCTCTTATTTTAAAATATATAATCATTTTACATTATTTTCGAAAAGATTCTAAACAGGTTCTAACACTTTTCTTTTTTTCATATCTCAATCTCCTTTTTCTTTTTTTATTAATGCTTAAAATTATAGCATCATTAATAAAAAATGCTTTTTTGATGAAAACAAAAAGGTAGTTATGCCACTCATTCATCAATTAATAATTTTTATGCATATATACCTCTTATTTTAAAATATATAATCATTTTACATTATTTTCGAAAAGATTCTAAACAGGTTCTAACACTTTTCTTTTTTTCATATCTCAATCTCCTTTTTCTTTTTTTATTAATGCTTAAAATTATAGCATCATTAATAAAAAATGCTTTTTTGATGAAAACAAAAAGGTAGTTATGCCACTCATCAATTAATAATTTTTATAAAATTTGATAATAATAACTATTATAATATTTTTTTCTTATTATTTATGTTGAAAATAAACTCTAAAAATATTATTAATTATTTATTAAAAATTGATTTAATACTATTTTCAACCAAAATTATAAAAAAAATATTGGACAATATATTATCCAATATTTTAAGTTATTAATAATTATTTTATGACTTATTTACTATTAAATATTCATAAAATAGAGCCAAACGCCATGATAATATGTGGTAAAGCATTAATATAAGTTCATGTTGACTTATAATCTACATCTTTGCCAACAAATAAACCAATAACTATTATAACTGAAAGAAATGATATAAATAGTGCTCATAGTCTTGATCATAATCCGGGTTTAACTGAAAATGGTATTAGAATATAAATAATACCTATTATAACTAATGTAGCTCCATTTTCATTTCAGCCATAGAAACTATAAGTTATAACTCCCGCTGCATACAATAAACTAAAAACAATAATTCATACAGCACCAATTAGCATTAATATTTTAGGTAAAGTTAATAACTTAAGACTTTTCATTTTTTTCCTCCTTAAATATTTGTTTTACATTAATTGTGATTTTAGTATTTTTTTAAGATTATTAATATCATCAATTGTAACATTTTCTTTTGTCCTATTAATTAAAAACCCTTTTTCACGAATATATTTTGGAATAATATGAACATGATAATGAAATACTTCTTGAAATGCTTCGCTACCATTATTAGTTAAAATATTAAATCCTTTAATTTCGGGAATAGTTTTTATTAGCAAATTAGCAATTTTATGAGTTGTGATACTAACATCGCTCACTATTTTAGGTGTAGTATCAATAAAAGTTTCAAAATGTTGCTTTGGAATTACTAGAATGTGTCCTTTAGTTACGGGATTGATATCCATGAATGCTACTGTATTTGTATCTTCAAAAATTAAGTTATTTGTATCTTTAATAATTGTACAAAAAATGCATGCTTTATTTGTCATATATTTCACCTCAACTTACTTTATAAGTATAACTTAAAATATTAAGTATTATTATGGATAAAACTCTTTTACCTTATTTCAAAACTCTTCTTCATATATATTATTTTTTGGAATATATGTTGGAAATAAATTTTGGGCAGCGATTTTAAAGTTTTCAGCTGCTGGTGAATCTTTAGTTGCAGAATCACTAGCAGATATAGAATATAACATTTGTCAAAATATATTTCACTTTGTTTCTTGGGTAATAGTGCTTTCCTTACCATCAGCTCTTATATACTTAGAGAAATCTGTCTTAAGACTAGCATTACCACTAATGTTTCATGAATGAATTAAATTACTAATTTCTGGAACTCAGCCTTCGTTTTTATTACTTAAAAAACTAAAATCTAAATTTTGTAGAAGGTTTAGGAAATAAATAGGAGCAGAGTAAGTAAATGTAGCAATATTATTATTCGTAGTGTAATGTAATCCACCATTAGATACTCAACCTGCAGCCAATTGATTATTAGTTGCAGTACTTAAGAAACCATTAGCACCAAAATTAGGATCAATTTCACTAATAGTTGAGGCATTACCGCTTGTTAATTGAGTAAAAAAATCAGAATTTAAAGTTTTTCCTTTTCCTGAATCATCATCTTTAACAATTGACTCTCACTTTGGAGGTTCAGAAGGACTACTATTTCATTTTTTATCAATGCTTTGCGCATTTGCTAAATCAGTAGTAAAGTTTCAATTTACATTATAGTTACTCTTTTGTCAACCAGTAGTATCTTGTAATTGACTTATGTAAAGGTTATTTGTTTGGGTTGAAATTATAGGTTTACCTGCTTCATTATCTTTAATATCAACAATATTGTCTAAAATATAAGACATTGTAAATAAAGTTTGATTTAATGCTGGTAAAATTTCATATTGATAATATTGTTGATAACGAAAACGTAATCATCATTGGAAACGTTTTAAATATTTTGAATAAGTTGGAATATCAGTACCAGAAAGACTTTTTTGTGTTTTATTAATACCAGCACTACTATTTCATTTTTTAGCATCATTTGGTAATAATTTACCAATTTCATTACTATAATTGTCATCTGGATGTTTAGCAATGGCAGCTAATTGTTCATCAAAAGCAGCATCTTTATCACCATAATCTTTATATAAACTATCAGGAGTAAATATTTGATCAGGATCATTAACTTTACCAGTATCTTTATTTTTTTCTTTATAAAAATCTACATTTTGATAATTAAATTTACTTGTACCATCCTGATGTCAACTTTGATTTTGAAATAATAACTCATTATTATCTGCTGCTGATACTTTATCTAGTGAATTAGCTGTATTAATACCACTTAAGTACTTTTGAGTTAATAAACTTAATCCTAAATCATCTTTAAGTTTTATAAAAGCTTTATTGGCTTCTCCCATTATTGCAGTAGTACCATCTGCATTTTTTGTGTCTTCACTATAATGAAGTTTCTTATGAAAAAATTCATAAAATTTTTGCTGAGCAATTGTTCCTTCAACATCTTTTAAAATAAAATCAAGACCTTGTGAATAAGTATTCTTAAACTGAGCAGAAATCGTTTCATTAAAATTTACTCCTAAAAAATTAAATAATACACGATTTTTATAATCATCAGGAATTTTACCACTAGGTAAATTACTCATATCACGTTCATTATCACAAGCAACTAATAATAATACAGGACCAGATAAAAGAGTAACTGAAGTTAATAATGGTAAAATCTTTTTTATCTTTTTCATTTTTAATACCTCCCGTCTAAGAACTAATGATACTTGGATCATATCATCATAATGTTCGTTTCCCAACAACATCTAGATAATTAGCAATATTAGTATCCATACGAGCAACTGGTGCATCTTGTGTAAAGCCATCTCATGTATTATTAGTTTTTATAATATTATCCTTAAATGCTGCATTAATATTAATACCTTGTCTATTGTTTCAACGATTTTCTTTAGTTTTATCAAATCAACTTTTCATTTTTTCAACAAAGCTATTAATTTTCGTATCAGTTGGATCAAGAGGACTTGAACCAAATATATCCTGTAAATTTCAATGAATTAAACTCGAGTTATTATTAAAGTATAAATTATAATCTCATCAAGTTGCATCACCAAGGCTACCAGTACCTCCAGTAAAGGCTGTTAATGCATCATTTAAATTAAAAGTAAGAGTTGTATTTGGAGTATATTTTTGTAGTAAAAAACCAGTTTGTAAATAATCAAGATAAGGAGAATCAGATAATCCACCTGGACGCTCAGATAACGGTGCTAAGTCTTTTCACTGATAAGTATCTTTTCTATGATTTTTAAATGTTTTAATTATATTATAAGTTGATTCATCGCTTTTAGGTTTGTCTTGCTGTTGATATGTGATACCTGGCGTTTGAATAAAATGAATACCACCAGTATCAATAAAAATGCCAACTCCAGGTCCATTATTAACTGCAGCATCAGGAAGTTGTGGTCCTTTTATATCTTTCATATAAACTAAATCATTATATTGGCTAGTACCATCTTTACCTTTATCTTTAATACTATCACGGTCTATATAAGGAATTAAGTCATCTAAACCCTTTTCCTTGTCAGTTGGTGAAGTAAATTGTGTTAATTTATATGGTTGAATACCATCAACATTTTTACCAACACCTTCAGCACTAGTTACATAACGATATAAGTAATAATAAAAAGGACTATTCTCTTGTGAAGATTTAGTAATATCCATTAATCCTAAATCACCAGTTTTACTAACATCAGTAGTAGCGGCCCCTTTTTCTTCAGTGAATGTTTGATCAAAACCATTAGTTCTAATATTCTTTAAAATTTCATTAATTTTAGTTTTATTTTGAGAAAACTGAGAAGCACTAATCTTTTCTTGTAAAGGTTTAGCAGTAGAATCAAAAGGAATAACAATTTGACGAGTTCAAATTAATTCTTGATTTCTTAACATTACTTTAGCTATTTTAGATTGATTATTACTTAATAAGCCATCAATAGTATTGTATGAATCTGTTTCATAATTACTATCATTCTTATCATCACTAGTTTTTACAACAGGGAAACTAATATTAACACCAGTTCATGTTTTAGCAGCTTTAACAGCATCATCTAATTGTTTAAAATCAGTAAGATCAGGATTTAAACTATTGGCATTAGCAACAACTCAAATTTTGCTAGAATATTTACCAGCATCAGTAATACTTGTTTTACCATTAATGTATTGTTGTACACTATCATAAGTACCATTTGGATTGTTTTCACTCTTTACTTGTTCTCATAAATCCTTTAATCAAATATTAATTTCATTTTGATTGTAGTATTTATAATCCTTATAATTACTAGTAACATAACTACGTTGAATAATACCTAAAGCACTCTTTTTTAAAATATTATCAATGTAAGTATTAACATCATCATCGCCCAATACTTTCTTTCATTGTTTTTCTCATGAACGACCATATTTTGCTTGTAATGATTTTATTTTATTTTCCATCTCAGATTGAGCTGCTGTCAAAGCAGCAAGATAATCATCTTTATATTCTGGAGTATTTTTTAAAATTGAAAGATTAATATATTGATTAATATCAGTATATAATGTTTTACCTCATCCACTATTGGGATTATTTAATAAGTAATTAAAAAAGGTGTCAGTCGTAGTACTTGTATCTATAAAAGCACTATTTCAGTCGAAAACATTAGTTGTGCCTCTTTCATTTGAATTATTACAAGCTATAATAGACATAGTTGATGTTGATGATAACGTGAAAGCTGCAACTAAGGCAAGAATATTGCGCACTTTATTCACTCCTTTTAATTAAATCTATAGCAAAAAAAGATTTTTTAATTTATTTTACTAAGATATCTTAACATAAAATTTATATTTAAGGGATAGTTTTTTCTAATTAATTTTAAAATGAAATAACTAATTACCAATTATTTATTTTAAAAAATTTAAAATATTAATTGGAATGGCAACCCTTTTTAGGACTATTTTTTGGTAGACATTTTTTCATGATATTTAACTGGAGTTAGGTAGTTTAAAGTGCTGTGGATTCGTATGTTGTTGTATCAATTGATATAATCAAATAATTCTAATTTTAATTGGATTAATGATGTAAAATTTTTATCATTAATAAATTCAGTTTTGAAAGTTTTGAAAGTTGCTTCAGCAACAGCATTATCATAAGGACAACCTTTTTTGCTTAAAGAACGGGTAATATTGAATGCTAATAAAAGTTTATCAATAGTTTTATTATTGAATTCATTACCGCGATCACTATGAAATATTTGAATATCTTTTAAACAGCGATTTGATTGCATAAATGCTTGATATACTAATGATGCATCTTTTTTAGTACCTACACTATGTCCAATAATTTCGCGGTTAAATAGGTCGATTAATAAGCAAATATAGTTTCACTTACTATTAACTTGAACATAAGTTAAATCACTAACAATAACTTCATTTTTAAGCCTATTATTAAAGTTTCTATTCACAAGATTGCTTATTTGGCTATCATTGACTTTGTTATGATGATTTTTAAATGATAATTTAGTGTATTTTGATATTAAATTATGCTGATTCATAATTTCTTTAATTTTTTTGCGTGATAAATAAATTTCTTTATTTTCTAGACTGACTTTTAATCTTCTTGTTCCATAAACTTCTTTATTTTGTTTAAAAGCACTAATAACAGCTTCATCATACATATTATTTTTGATTTTATCTTCTTTTTTCTTTAAATTAAAATAATATGTTGATTTAGAAAGTTTTAAAAAACGACAAATTGGACGAATTTTATATTTAGATTTATTATTTGTAATAATCTCTACTTTCTGCCTATTATTAGTGCTGCTTGCTTTAAAATATCATTCTCCATTCTTAATTGTTTTAATTCTTTATTTGCTTGAATTAATTGTTTTTCTAAATCCGAAAGATTATCTTTAGTTTTAAAACTGCCTGAATTTGTAAATTGCTTAATTCATTTATAAGTAGCTGCTCTTGTAACGTTGTATTCTTTAGCAAGGCAAGATACTGATTTGCCATTTTGATATAAAGATACTATTTGTTTTTTAAATTCATCATTATATGAGTTAATATTGGCCATAATTATATTTCCTTTCTTTTAACTAATTTGTTCACTTGTCTACGTAATTAGTGTCCAATAAAGTGTAACCCATCCAAATTTTTTTAAATATTATTACTTTATAGTGCACAAATAATATTTTATTCATTTTTTAATTTTAAGAAAATTAGCACAAAATTAAGTGTATAATCATTAGTATAAGTATATTATATTTGGTGTAATGATATAGGAGTAAATATGAATAAAAAAATAAACATTAATGATAATACCTTTAAAACTGATTTTCCCTTTTTTAAAAATAATCCTGATTTAGTTTATTTAGATACAGCGGCTTCTTCACTAAAACCACAAATAGTTATTGATGCTGTTAGGGATTATTATGAAAAATATTGTATTAATCCACATAGTCAAGATTATCAACTTGCTGTTAAGGGAAATGATATATTTGAAGATACTAGAAAAACAATTAGTAAATTTATTAATAGTAACGAAAACGAAATAGTTTTTTGTCCTTCAGCAACTTTTGCTTATAATCAAATTGCTTTTGGCTTAGAAAAATATTTACAAGAAAATGATGAAATTTTATTAACCACTTTAGAACATAGCTCATTACTCTTACCATTTTATCGTTTGATACAAACTAAAAAAATTAAAATAAAATTTATTGAAACAAATAAACAAGGAGTCATTACTGTTGAAAATTTAAAAAAAGTTTTAACACCTAAAACTAGAATAGTTGCTTTTGCAAATATTAATAATTCTTTAGCAATAGAAAATGATACTGAAACATTAACTAATTTTATTAAAGAATATGGTAAAAAAAATGTTAAAAGTGATAATTGAATTTTTAAAAATATTTTAGTAATAATAGATGGTGCACAATCAATAGGACATATAAAAACCGATGTTAAAAATTGAAATATTGATTTTTTTGGATTTTCTGGTCATAAAGTTTTTGGTCCAACTGGAATCGGTGTCTTTTGAGGAAAAAACGAATGATTAAATATGCTAGATCCACTAATATTGGGTGGAGGCATGAATGGTGATATTTATGAAAATGGTAAATTTAACTTATTAGATAGTCCTTATCGTTTTGAGGGTGGAACACAAAATATTGCGGGTGTATTTGGGCTAGGTGCAGCTATTAAGTATTTATTAAACATTGGTATTGAAAATATTAGAAATCATGAAATTTTACTAAAAAAATACGCAATTGAACAATTAACAGCGCAGTTAGGAAATAACATTGAAATTTATAATATTGATGGCAATAGTAGTAACATAATATTTAATATTAAAAAAGTATTTGCACAAGATGTTGCTAATTTTTTAGGAACACAAAATATATGCGTACGCAGTGGAACTTATTGTGCTAAATTATTACCTAATATAATTAACGCTGAAGTAACAATTCGTCTTAGTTTTTACATATACAATTGCAAAAAAGATATTGACTTATTAGTAATAGCTTTAAAAAAAGGGATTAATGAAGGAGGAGATTTTTTAAATGAATTCTTTTAATAACAATCAAGACTATTATCGCAAACTAATTGTTGAACACTATAGTAATCCAAAAAATAAAGGTTTTAAAAATTTACCAAATAGTTTGACATATCATCAAAACAATGAATCATGTGTTGATAATTTTCATGTTGAAATTTCTATTAAAAATAAAGTTATTAATAGCGCACGCTTTACTGGAATTGGGTGTGCTATTTCAACTGCAGCAACCGATCTTTTTTGTATTTTAATTGAAGGTAAAACAATATCACAAATAAAAGAAATTATTATTAATTATCAAGCAATGTTATCAGAAAAGCAATTTAATGATAAAATAATTGAAAATATGATTGCTTTTAAAAATGTACCAAGACAACGTAATCGAATTAAATGTGCCCTTATTGGTATTAATGGTATTAATAAAATAATTGAGAAAGAATGTGAAAAAAATGGAAATGGAAATTAAGGATAAAATTAGTTTAAGAACCATTTATTTAAAAAAATTAAAAAATGTTTCTAAAAATAATTATCAAAAGTGAAATAAAATTATTTTCAATAAATTTAATGAATCACATTATTTTAAACAAAATAATGTATTTGCTCTTTATAATTCCTTACCATATGAAGTAGAAACTAAAGAAATTATTGAATTATTATGAAAAAATCTAAAACAAGTTTGTTTACCAAGAATGAATGGTGAGCATTTGGAATTTTACTTTATTAATAGTTGAAACGATATCGTATTTGATAATGATTTTAAAATTGGACAACCAAGTTTAAATTGCCAAAAAGTTATAGGAAGTCAAATTGATTGTATGTTAGTACCATTGATTGCCTTTGATAAAGATTATTATCGTATTGGTTATGGTAAAAGTTTTTACGATCGTTATTTATCTAAAAATAAATTTAACTTTAGTAAAATAGGACTTGGTTTTGCTATTCAAAAAATTCCTTATATAATTAGTCACGATAATTGAGATATACCATTAGACTATATTTTTACTAATTAATATTTTAATCTAAAAATTAAATACACTAATCAATAAATAAAAGATAGTTTAATTAATCAAATTATCTTTTTTTATTTTTATTGTATTGGATGGGTTACACTTTTTTCTTAAAATCTATTTTTTCAACTTTATTGCCAAAAACTTTATCTACCCAAGTCAAAACATCTTTATCTCTTTGAATTAAATAACCTATTTCACTAGTCCGTAAATAATACTTATGCGATAAAGCACTTAAATATACATAACGTTCATAATCTTCATATTCTTTAAAATAATCATTTACAACAGTACTTTCAATAATACCACCAATCATAACAGTATTACCGTTACTATCTCTTTGAGTTTTAAAATAAAATACATTTGTTGCTTTAAAACTTGCTTTAATTATATCTTGGATTGTAATTTTTTTAATACCACGAACTACAATAGGATTTTTACAATTACGACTAAAAGCATAATCCTTTACACCTACATCTGTTTGATTTATAGATTTAACATCATCTATTGCTTTTGTAACATACTTTCCTAAATATTTAATAACAAATTCATTTGTACCTTTTTTAACTACTTTTAAATCATTAAAACCGTGAGTTCATCATTCTGCTAGCATACTTTTATGTATCTTTCTATTAAAAATTATATGAAAATGAATAGCACCACGAGATTGATATTCATAAACATAAAAATACTTTAATTCTCCTAAATGTTCAAAACGTTTAGGGTCATTTCACCATTTCTTTAATTTAAGAAAAAATAAACGAATATCTTTTGCTTTTTTAATATCTTGTATATTATCTTTATAAGTTAAAGTAATAAATGGAATGGCAACCCTTTTTAGGACTATTTTTTGGTAGACATTTTTTCATGATATTTAACTGGAGTTAGGTAGTTTAAAGTGCTGTGGATTCGTATGTTGTTGTATCAATTGATATAATCAAATAATTCTAATTTTAATTGGATTAATGATGTAAAATTTTTATCATTAATAAATTCAGTTTTGAAAGTTTTGAAAGTTGCTTCAGCAACAGCATTATCATAAGGACAACCTTTTTTGCTTAAAGAACGGGTAATATTGAATGCTAATAAAAGTTTATCAATAGTTTTATTATTGAATTCATTACCGCGATCACTATGAAATATTTGAATATCTTTTAAACAGCGATTTGATTGCATAAATGCTTGATATACTAATGATGCATCTTTTTTAGTACACCTACACTATGTCCAATAATTTCGCGGTTAAATAGGTCGATTAATAAGCAAATATAGTTTCACTTACCATTAACTTGAACATAAGTTAAATCACTAACAATAACTTCATTTTTAAGCCTATTATTAAAGTTTCTATTCACAAGATTGCTTATTTGGCTATCATTGACTTTGTTATGATGATTTTTAAATGATAATTTAGTGTATTTTGATATTAAATTATGCTGATTCATAATTTCTTTAATTTTTTTGCGTGATAAATAAATTTCTTTATTTTCTAGACTGACTTTTAATCTTCTTGTTCCATAAACTTCTTTATTTTGTTTAAAAGCACTAATAACAGCTTCATCATACATATTATTTTTGATTTTATCTTCTTTTTTCTTTAAATTAAAATAATATGTTGATTTAGAAAGTTTTAAAAAACGACAAATTGGACGAATTTTATATTTAGATTTATTATTTGTAATAATCTCTACTTTCTGCCTATTATTAGTGCTGCTTGCTTTAAAATATCATTCTCCATTCTTAATTGTTTTAATTCTTTATTTGTTTGAATTAATTGTTTTTCTAAATCCGAAAGATTATCTTTAGTTTTAAAACTGCCTGAATTTGTAAATTGCTTAATTCATTTATAAGTAGCTGCTCTTGTAACGTTGTATTCTTTAGCAAGGCAAGATACTGATTTGCCATTTTGATATAAAGATACTATTTGTTTTTTAAATTCATCATTATATGAGTTAATATTGGCCATAATTATATTTCCTTTCTTTTAACTAATTTGTTCACTTGTCTACGTAATTAGTGTCCAATAAAGTGTAACCCATCCAAACATCAATTATGTATAGTTCATCAAATCAGAAATAGTTTAAAATATGTTTCATACAAACATCGAAAATCACTAGTTACAGATTTAAAGCCAATTTATAATGCATGTAGTGAAGAACAAGCAATGCAAGCTTTAGAATCATTTGAAAGTAAATGAAATAAACACTATCCTCAAATTGCTAAATCTTGATATAAAAATTGAGATAATTTAATGATTTTTATTAGTTATCCTCCAGAAATCAAAAGAGTGATTTATACTACAAATTCTATTGAATCTGTTAATAGTCAATTACGAAAAGTCATCAGAAATAAAAAAGTTTTTCCAAATGATATGGCAGTTTTCAAAATATTTTACTTAGCAATTGAAAATATAACAAAAAAATGAACAATGCCCATTCAAAATTGAAATACAGCAATTGCTCATTTTATGATAAAATTTGAAGACAGAATTAATCTGAACTAGTACTTTGCAAAACAAAGATACACAGATTATTAAAAAGCCTCTAAAAATTATGTAATGCTTTTTGAATTAAATTAGTTTTAGTAGGAACAGTATTATTTCTTAATTTTTGTTTATTACCAACATAACATTTACCTTTTTTATTTCCAATATTATTTAAAAAAGAAATAGGTAAAACAACATTTTTAACATAACAAGCATAAAAAATCTTTTTAACATAAAAATCTTGTTGAAAATCCATATATAAAACTCGACTATTCTAGGTTTTAAAAAAACCAATTTTATACATTTTAATAACAAACAAATCTTAACATAAAAAATTATAAAAATAAATATAAAACAAAAACGATACTTAATCATGGAAATAGTTCAAGAGTGATTATATCATATTGGCGTTCCTGAAGAAGAAATCTTTCAACTTGCTAAAAACTCATGTAATGTGGTACCAGTTTATATGCCATTTATTACTTCATACTTTATGCCAAGAGAAATTGGTGATCGTCCTTTAGTAGTTCCGGAAGGTTCAAAAAAATTTAGCGTTTATTGGTAATTTTAGTGAAACTGAAGATGATACAGTTTTTACAACCGAATATTCAGTGAGAACTGCTATGGAAGCTGTCTATAAATTATTAAAGGTTGATAGAGGAATACCAGAAGTTTTTGCTTCAGCATATGATATTAGAGTACTATTGAATTCAACTCATATTTTATGAGATAAGAAAAAAATTAATGATATACAAGTTCCTCTCATCTTAAAAATTTTCCGTAGAGGTGCATTAAAAAAAATCAAGGGAACTTTTCTAGAAGAATTACTTGAAAAATCAGGATTATTATAATAAATCCTAATATTTTTAATAATATTTATAAAATAAAATATCTATATTAACTTACCATTTTAAGTATAAAATAAAGAAAAATATTAAAAAAAATTAGTAATATTGTTACAAGTAACATTCATTTCTTTAAAAATAAAGAAATTGCTAACAAATTTAATATTTTAATAATCTTTAAATTTAAAATCAATTAATAATTTCTCATTCTAATGTTTAAAAATTCATAAAATTAATATTATTAATTTTAACTTCAAGATTAAATATAATGTTATAATATTTTTATGTATTATTAAATTATACAAAAGAAAGAGGAATTAACTTATTATGAGTACAATTATTAAAAATGAAGAAAATGAATCAAATGTTCAACAATTTCAAGTTGGTGACATTATTACCGTAACTCCAACTGGAATAAAGGAATTTGGAGTTTTTTGTAAGTGTCCAAATGGATTTTCTGGTTTAATTCACATTAGTCGTATTACTCCTAAATTTGTTAAAAATGTTAGTGATTATTTTACAATTGGTACATCAGTTAAAGCAGAAATAACAGGTATTGATCATACTAAACAACAATTAAGTTTAAGTACAAAAGAACAAGGATTAGTTGCAAAGAATAATTCTTCAATTGAAGAAAATGGTAAAGGATTTGCACCAATAAGAGAAACTGTTGATAATTGATTTAAAAAATAAGAAAATAATTAAAATACTATTTTTCTTCCAAATAATAAAAAATATTGCTATTTAATGGCAATATTTTTTATTTTTTTCTTGCAATCTAAAATTTTTACAACTATATTTTTATTATAAATATTAAATAGTATTATTACGAATTAATATTTTAATTTTAAATACTATAAGGAGGTTATAGAATAGTGATAAAAACTAATTTAAAGTTTACTAATTTAGATATGAAAGAATTATCAACTTTATATCAAGAAAAAGTAACGGTGATTAACGCTGAACTGGAAAGTAATGCTAAAAATGAAGATGGTTGATTAGGATGAATTGATTTTCCATTTGCATACCAAAAAGACATTACTTTTCAAGAGTCTTGAAAACGAATGAAAACTCTAGCATTGAAACTACAAAAAGAAATACAAGTTTTAGTAGTAATTGGTATTGGTGGATCATACTTAGGTGCTAGAGCAGGAATTGATATGGTGCAAGGTTTATTTAATAATACCGCTCCTGTTAAAGTAATTTATATGGGTAATACCATGAGTTCAACTTATGTTCACCAAGTTTTATCATATTTAAAAGATAAAGAATTTGCCATTAATGTTATTTCTAAATCAGGAACTACTACTGAACCAGCAATAGCCTTTCGTTTGTTAAAAGAACTATTAATTAAACAAAAGAAAAATAAGAATATTGTTAATAACAGAATTATCGCTACTACTGATAAAACAAGAGGAGTACTCCATGATTTGGCAAAAGAAGAAGGATATGAAAGATTTGTTATTCCCAATAATATCGGTGGTAGATACTCTGTTTTAACTCCTGTTGGTATTTTTCCGATGATGGTAGCAGGAATTAACTGTGAAGAAATTATTGCTGGTGCGCAATTAGCAACAAAAGAATGTAAAAGTGATAAAATTGATGTTAATGATGCCTATTTATATGCAGTTTCTCGCTATCATTTACATAAAACTAATAATAAAGCAGTTGAAATTTTAGTAAGCTATGAATTACAAATGCAAATGTTATGTGAATGATGAAAACAATTATTTGGTGAGTCAGAAGGTAAGGATGGCAAAGGATTATTACCAGCTAGTGTTGTTTTTTCAACTGATTTACATTCAATGGGCCAATTTATTCAAGAAGGTTCAAAAATGTTTTTTGAAACAGTAATAAAAATCAAAAAACCTAATGAAGATATCAAAATTCCACTTGATAAAGAAAACAATGATCAATTAAACTATTTAACAAAACATTCTTTACATGAAATTAATAATATTGCCTTACAAGGAACTATTGAAGCTCATAGTGATGAAATAGTAGGAAAAACACCAAATATTTTATTAGAATGGGATACAATGGATGGCAAAATGTTTGGTTATGCTAGTTATTTCTTTATGAAGGCTTGTGCTGTTAGTGCAAAATTATTAGGTGTTGACCCATTTAACCAACCTGGTGTTGAAGTATACAAAAAGAAAATGTTTACATTATTAGGTAAAAAATAATTTCCTAATAATAAATTTAATAAAACATTAAAATATAGTTATATAAAAACCATTCTGAAAAGAATGGTTTTTATATAATTTACTTAGTTGTTCTTCACTTATTAATTTACAATATTATATTATGACATTTTTTTTGTAAATAATAATCTAAATAAATGTAATTATAAGTTAAGTTGTATTTTAAATGATGGTAAATGATATATACCAGTGCTAGTTGATGGTGCATTTATAAAATCAAATTAATTTATTTCATTTACCATTTTTTGTTCTTGTTCTTTAATTAAAAAACTTTCTACTATATGCTTAGTTATTTGCTCTTGAATAGAATATTGTGCTTTTTCTTCAGAAAAACCTTGATTAATACATTCAATAAAAATGAAAGATAATTTTTCATTTATTTCATTATTCTTAATAATCTCTTGATAAACATCATTAAATTCATTATTTAATAATTTTATATTTAATATTGATAAATCTTCATAAGTCATATTTCTAAAATTTAAATTAAATTCAAATTTTTCAAAAATATTTATTATTAATTGTTGATTTTCAAGTTCTTGATACTCGCTTTCTGATTGGATTACTTTACTAGCCATCTTTTAATCTTCCTTTTCTTTAAAACTTTAATTTAATAAAACCTAATATAGAATAATTTCTATATTAGGTATAAACATTTATTAAATTATTTTATCATTTTATCATAATTTCTATTCTAAATATAAAAATTATTAATTTATTATTTATATAAATTTATTTTATTTAAAATTCTACTTTAATTAAATAACATCCTTAACAATAGTAATGCCATTTTTAAGCATTGAATATCATGCATATTGATTTAAAATATGAGCTGGATGCTCTGGTTCATCATAAGTATTTGTCATTGTCATTGGAACAATAACATTTACTTCTTTATTGTGCTGATTAAATCAAGTTTTACAACTAATAGCAAATTGATAAATACAAATATCAGTACAACAACCAACAATAATAATGTTATCCCATTGTAAATTTGGCTTAAAATCAAAAGCAAAAAAACCATTAGTACTATTTTTTTTAATAATCTTAATATTGTCAAATTTTAATTCTTCTACTAACTCTGATTCAATAGTATTTTCCAAACAATGACTAGGAAAAGTATGAAATTCGGGACTATGTTCATTATGAGCATCATTAAAAGCAATAACTTTAGTTTCATTAGTATTTACTTTTGCTAATAAATTTTTAATTGGTTTAATAATTGAATTAATATTGGGTGAAAATAAATTTCCTTTTTTAGCAAAGCCATTAACCATATCAACAATAAATATAATATTATGACCTTTTAAAGTTTTAAAATTTAAATTAACTGTTTTATCCAAAGTTTTATTTATAATTTCAATAAATGAATCATTATTTTTCATTATTCACCTCTATTTTTTAAAAATTAATCGTTTAATAATAAATCAAATTATACTACAGCCAGAACAAATTGGCATTAAGAAAATAGTAAAAATAATTCCTACTTTTAAAAAGAAAATATCTACTGTTATTCCCTGACTACTTTGATAGATTAAACTATCAATTACACCATTTATATAAATAAAATTAAATCCATTAAAAATGTTTTCTATTTTAATACTTAATAACATAATTAACCCTAATAACAAAAATATAAAACCAGAAAAAAATAAAATAGTAATTATTTTTTCATCAAGAGGTAATTTTTTTCATCAATTTTTAGTTATCATTATTATCACCTATTTTTTTTAATTATATCATTGTTATATTACTGCTATAAAATAAATAAAAAAATTCTTACTTTAATGTGAAAAATAAGAATTTTTTAAAATTAATAAATCGCTATTTTTATTTTTTTACTACTTTTAAATAACAACTGTATCCAAAAATAATAAGACTTGTAAAAAATAAGATTGGAGTAGCAATAACCGCTAAGATTACTCCTATTTGTAACTGTGCTGCTGTACCTGTTAAAGTTGCAGTTCCACCTAATGCAGCAACTGCAATTTTTAATTTATCAAAAAAATCAGTTAATGACATAGTAACACCAAAATTAGTTATACTACCCTTAATAAAATCTCCAATAGTTCAAGGATGAGAATTTCTTAAAATTCAAAACCCATCATGACTTTCAGCCGCTTTAGCTCCTAGAGGTTTAACTGTTCAAGATACTGTTCCAATTAAAATTAATCCTAAAATCATTACTATTAACATAGTTATAAATACGTAAATGCTAATTTTATCTAACTTTGATAATTTTTTTCAAATTTTTTGCATAAATTTTCCCTTTCTTTTAATATAAATATGGCTCAAAAAAATTTTAGCAAACTTTAAAAAAAATATTATATTTAAAATATATAAAACTGAAAATAGGTATAAAATAGTAATATTTAACATAAAATTATTTTTTTTGGTTTTTTCTTTTAACTTTTCTTTTAAAAAATAATTAAAAATAAAATAATTTTACATTATCTTTAAAAAATAATTGTAAATGTGAAAAATATCTATTATAATGATTAAGGTTTTTTAAGAATAAATAATTCTAATAAAACAATAAATAAGGAGTATTAGCTCAGCTGGGAGAGCAATTGCCTTACAAGCAATAGGTCGGCGGTTCAAGTCCGTCATACTCCACCATTTACCTGCTGATGTGGCTCAATCCGGCAGAGCAACGGTTTTGTAAACCGTAGGTTGCAGGTTCGATTCCTGTCATCAGCACCATTATTATTTATGGAGGGGTAGCAAAGTGGCCAACTGCACCTGGCTGTAAACCAGATCTCTTCGAGTTCGGGGGTTCGACTCCCTCCCCCTCCACCATATTACTTATTGGGGTGTAGCCAAGCGGTAAGGCAACGGCCTTTGACGCCGTCATGCGTTGGTTCAAATCCAACCACCTCAGCCATATATTTTATTAATTTGTCCTCGTAGCTCAGCGGTAGAGCACTCGGCTTTTAACCGAGGTGTCGCAAGTTCGATCCTTGCCGGGGACACCATCATTTGATGCCCAGGTGGTGAAATGGCAGACACGTCGGGCTTAAGATCCGATGACTTTTACAGGTTGTGCGAGTTCGAGTCTCGCTCTGGGCACCATTTATATATTTATTAATGACGAGGAAGTATTCCTCATTTTTTATAAGCAAGTAAACTATATTTTGCCCAGATGGCGAAATGGCAGACGCAGTAGACTCAAAATCTACCGAGAAATCATGCGGGTTCGAGTCCCGCTCTGGGCACCACTAATATTAAATTATTAGTATAAAAAGGTATTCTTTTAAAAGAATACCTTTTTATTTTTATAATATTTAATATTATTAAACTGATAATCGACGTTCTGAAGATTGTTGTTTAACAGGCAAACGTTCTTCAGAATTTAATGCTGCTGTATTAAGTGGTTTAGGATCAGCTATTTCAACAACATGAGAAGTTGACATGACTGATTGTGTTTCCTCTCCATTATTAATTTTTTCTGGATTAAAAGGTTTATTTAATAATGGATTATTATCATCACTATCTTCAGAACTTGATGATGATGGTGAAGATGTACTGCTAGAAATATTTTCATAATTATCTTCCTCATCAAAATCATTAACATCCGCACATCAATTTTCATATAATTCCATTCCAGTATTTACTAATAAACCAGTACCAACTATTGCAAGACCAGCTATTGTGTCTCAAAAAGCCGTTGATCTTTTCTAAGAACCTGTTTAGAATCTTTTTAATAAAACTGAAATAAATGAAAGAACAACCATTTGTAAACTAGTATTTAGTTTTCTTTCACAATTTTTTCATAATCTTCTGTATTTTTCTAATCAAGCAAAGCTTCGTTCTACAATTCATCTTTTTGGTAATACTACAAAAGTATGTAATTCATTGCGTTTTATCACTTCAACATTTGCATTTATGATTGTTTTGATTTCAGAAGCAAATTTTTCACCAGTATAACCAGCATCTACTATTATTTTTTGAACTGCAGAAAGATTTTCTTTTTCATTTTCAATCATTATTATAGCGCTATTACGATCTGTTTTTTCTGCCGTGGTTATGTAAATTGCATGTGGTAAACCTTGAGAATCAACAACAATATGACGTTTTATACCTGAAATCTTTTTACCAGCATCATAACCTTTATTTTCAGTAGTATCTGTATTTTTAACACTTTGCGAATCAATTATACAAAAACTAGTTTGTTCTTTGCGATTATTGTTGATACGAACTTTTTTAACTAATTTTTTTTAAAATTAATTGCAATACACTAGGTTCTTTACCATTATTTTTACTTCAAATTTGAAAATAATAATATACAGTTTGTCATTTTGGAAAATTTTTTGGTAACATTCTTCATTGACAACCACTTTTTAATACATATAAAATTGCACAAAATATTTCATATAAATCTAAACTTCTTGGTTTTGTTTTCTTTTTACTATTTTCTAAAATTGATTTTATGTTTTCAAATTGTTCTTTGGTGACATGACTTGGATAATTTTTATGCATATATACCTCTTATTTTAAAATATATAATCATTTTACATTATTTTCAAAAAGATTCTAAACAGGTTCTTATAAAATGGTTGGTCATCATCATTATTATTTGGATTACTTAATTCATGATATGCAAAAAGACTAACACCAGTAATTGCACTAGCAATAGTTATTGGTGCTAATAAACTTGCAGCTGTATTACCTATTTTTTGTCATATATTACGTTGTTGATTTATTGCATTTTCTTCATTATTAGGTGCACAACATTCTGATATTTTTTTACTAATTGTCACTATATGATTTAAACTTGAAGCTGCTGCTGCTGTAATAAAAGCATATGTAACAAACAGGTAATGTATCTGGATTGGGTGTTGGTCAGTTAAGTCAAGCTACTGCTAGTGGTAATAATGGTGCTGTTGCAAAACTCACTCCTGTTAATAAATTATTAATCCTTACATTATTAATATTTCAATATCTTAATATTAAATTAGTTAACGAAATTTTTGAATTAATTCCTCCTTCCAACATAAAAAATAATGCTGGTGCTAGTGATAATACTCCATCTTGATATAATAAATAGTTACCCCCAGTTACCATTCAATTACCAAGAGTAAGTAACACATCTCTTATAGTAGGTACTACCCTATTTCTATTATTAGTTGATATTAAATCATTTGGTAATAATTGTTCTGTAGAAGAATAACTTCTTGCTGGTGATGAATCCATATTTTTCATCCTTTCTAAAAAATAATTTAAAGTAATAAAATTAATATAAAAACACCCATATTAAGAATTACAATTCTTAAATATGAGCTAAACTCTAGTCTTTATTTATTACTTCTTGTATTATAACCCTATATTAAATAAAATAAAATTTTGATTTTCTATATATTTTCCAATACACATTATTAATAAATAACATCGCAAAATTTTATTTACTGAAATTAGTTTTAATAAAATATTTTTTTTATATATAATTAACTGTTATAAAGGAGGTCATTTATTAATATGAAAAAACAACGCTTAAATATCTCAAAATTAGGATTTTTACTTTCAGTAATGGGTTCGGCAGTAGGATTAGGTGGTATTTGAGGATTTCCAACTCAAATGTATAACCATCATGGTGCTTTTCTAATCCCTTTTTTAATATGTATGGTAATTTGTGCAATACCAGTTTTATTTATTGAAATGACAATTGGTAATAAATATCGCAAAAATCATATTGAATTTTTTAGTGAGGTTGGAGGTAAAAAGGGTGCTTTTTTCTCTTGATTGCATTCAACAACCGTTATTTTACTAAGTACTTATTATAGTGTTTTAGTAGGATGAACTTTAATTAATATTATTATTAGTTTTACTTCTAATTTAAATAAAGGTTCTTATTTTTATCATAATATTTTACAACAAACAAATGATCAAGATATTAGCAATTTAAATAGCCTAGGTAACTTAAATTGAATGATTTTACTTGCAACAATTGGTGTATGAATTATTTTGGGTATCATTCTACTAGGTGGTGTTGAAAAAGGAATTGAAAAAGCCAATAAAATTATGATTCCATTTTTATTTTTAATGATTATTATTTTAGCAATTTATACTAGTACATTATCAGGTGCTAAACTTGGATTAAATGTAATGTTTGATTTAGATGCTAAAGAATTATTAAATCCTGGATTATGAAAAGATGCTTTTGGTCAATCATTCTTTATGTTATCAACATGTACAGGAACCATTTATATTTATGCAGCTCATGCTCCTGAAAAACAAGATAGTACTAATCAAGCTTTTGTAGTAGCCTTTGGTACTAGCGTTATTGGTATATTAACAACAATTATTGTTTTTAATTCAATAGGTGCAATTGCTCAAAATCAAGGTAAAACTGATATTAAAGATGTATTTCAAACAGGACCTGCTTTGATTTTCCAAGTAATACCACAATTATTTGCTATTATTAATAATCAAGTTCCTATTTTAGGAAATATTTTAGCAATATTATTTTTTGTTACACTTTTCTTTGCGGGTATGTCCTCACTAATTGGTCAAGTTGAATCAATGGTAAATGGTCTAGAATATGAAATTCATTTAAAGCGCAAACAAGCATTAGCAATATCATTATTAGGAGCAATGGCAGTATCAGTATTATTTACCTTTAGTAATTCACCAGCGCTGTTTAATGGGCTAGCAATCTGAGTAGCACAAATTTGACTACTAATAATTGGGTTTATTTTATTAATTGGTATTAGTCCATATGGCTGAAAACTATATGATACATTAAAATTATATAATAATGAAAATTCATGAATGAAATGAACAAAAGGATATAAAATAATAATTTTAATTATCGCACCAATTTTAATTTTAATTAATATTGCTACTGGTATCTATGATTTTATTATTAATATTATCAATGCTAATTTTGTCTATGGTACAGTTGGTCTAACACTTGGTGTTGGGTTAGTTTTACTTTTAACTTTTATCTTAACTTATCATAAAAATATTCATAATGGTTTTAATAAATTATTTAAAATAAAAACAAAAACTGAAAGAGGTTAAAAAACATGGATGTTGGAGCAATTATTTTAATGGTAATTTCTTTAGTAAGTATTACTGGTCTTTTTATTTTCTTTGTCATAATGGATTTTAAGAGTCATAAAAAACAAAAAAGAAAAGAAAAAAACAAAGAATAATATTTTTTAAAATATTTTAGTATACTTATGATAAAGTATTATAATTAGGTTTTTTTGTAATCTGGCATTAAAATGCCAGATTACAAAACTTATTATTAAATGGTGAGTGAAATGGAAAAAAATAAATTAAAACAAATTTTATTAATTAGCAAAATAACTTTAACAATTGCTTCTTTATTTTTATTTTTAGTTTGACTAATGTTTATGACTAATAATTTTTTTCCTAAATCTCAAAACTCATTTGATGCCAAAATTATGAATACTTCAATTCAAATTATGATTTGACCAATTACTAGTATAATTCTATTTATTTTTATTATGCCAATATGAGTTACTAATAAAAAACAAATTTTATTAGTATTTTTAACACTGTCACTAATTATCACAATATTGTGCACAACTTTTCTTTTTAGTTTAAACATTAATAAATTCTGAATTATATGATTAATTGCTCATTTTTTTGCTATAGCTTCAATTATTTTTGTCATTGTTTCTTTTTTCTTTAAAGAAAAACTTCTTTTATTTAAAAAGAAAAAAAATAAACATATTGAAAAAAAGATTAAAAAATAATTTTTTTAACTTGTTTATCAAAAGTAGTTGACTTTAATTTTAGTAATATGATATAAATACATGGTGGTTAACATAACTGCGGGTGTCGTATAATGGTATTATTACAGCCTTCCAAGCTGAAGACGTGGGTTCGATTCCCATCACCCGCTCCATTATAAAATAAAAAAAGGCGTATTAATTACGGCTTTTATTTTTTTATAATGGTTTAGAACCTGTTTAGAATCTTTTTAATAAAACTGAAATAAATGAAAGAACAACCATTTGTAAACTAGTATTTAGTTTTCTTTCACAATTTTTTCATAATCTTCTGTATTTTTCTAATCAAGCAAAGCTTCGTTCTACAATTCATCTTTTTGGTAATACTACAAAAGTATGTAATTCATTGCGTTTTATCACTTCAACATTTGCATTTATGATTGTTTTGATTTCAGAAGCAAATTTTTCACCAGTATAACCAGCATCTACTATTATTTTTTGAACTGCAGAAAGATTTTCTTTTTCATTTTCAATCATTATTATAGCGCTATTACGATCTGTTTTTTCTGCCGTGGTTATGTAAATTGCATGTGGTAAACCTTGAGAATCAACAACAATATGACGTTTTATGCCTGAAATCTTTTTACCAGCATCATAACCTTTATTTTCAGTAGTATCTGTATTTTTAACACTTTGCGAATCAATTATACAAAAACTAGTTTGTTCTTTGCGATTATTGTTGATACGAACTTTTTTAACTAATTTTTTTTAAAATTAATTGCAATACACTAGGTTCTTTACCATTATTTTTACTTCAAATTTGAAAATAATAATATACAGTTTGTCATTTTGGAAAATTTTTTGGTAACATTCTTCATTGACAACCACTTTTTAATACATATAAAATTGCACAAAATATTTCATATAAATCTAAACTTCTTGGTTTTGTTTTCTTTTTACTATTTTCTAAAATTGATTTTATGTTTTCAAATTGTTCTTTGGTGACATGACTTGGATAATTTTTATGCATATATACCTCTTATTTTAAAATATATAATCATTTTACATTATTTTCGAAAAGATTCTAAACAGGTTCTTATATTTTAGGACCTTTTTTAGTTTGTAGTACTACTGCTGTTTTTTCATCACTACAATTACTGCAAGCACATTTATTAACTATTTCTGCTCATGAATTTACTGGATACATAACTAAAGACATTCCATTAGTTCTTTCTGGTAATGATTCTAAATATTTTATTTTATTATTTGTGCATTCTTCTAAATTAATTTTCATTAGTTATCCCCTACTTCTTTTAAAATTCGACTATTAAAAGCATCTGCTAAGAACTTATAAACTTTTACTTCAGAAATATTTTTTAAATCATAACAATTAATGATATCAGTTAATTTTAAAATCACATCATGATATTTTATAAAGTAAGTTTTATTTTCAACATTTGCTCACTTTTCTAAATTCATTGCATAATAAATTATTCCATCTCTATAAAATTGTGATTTCATATTTCTCACTCCTTTAAACGATATAATAAAACAAAAAACCTAATTTAAATACAAAAATTTAAACGAGGTCTATAAAAAAACCAAAATATTTTGTTCCAAAGTTCCTTTAAAACTTTAATACAATTGTAACTCATTTACAAGAAATTCCAAGTAAAATCAATAAAAAAAATTAATAACTTAAAATTAATATAAAGAGATAAATAAAGATTACATTTGTAATCTTTATTTATAATTGTCCTGAAATTGTTTTTAAAACAAAATTTTTTATATTCACTGATTGGAACTTCAGTTTTATTTATTAAATCACTCACTTGTTTTTGTCATTTTTTTAACTAAGCTTTTCATCTCTACATAGTCAGGTGTAACAATAGAAACAAAAATAATCATTTGTTTCATAATTTGTAACTTCAACCTCACAATGTTTCTTATTGACTAATCTGGGGTCTCAAGCATAAGCAAGAACTGTTCTATTGCTTACTGCTACTTTAATTAATTTGTTTTAGTTTTATCTTTAGGAATTTCTTTTAATCTTTTTTCCTTTTCTTTAAAACTTTAATTTAAGAACCTGTTTAAAATCTTTTAGAGAAATAGGGTAAAATGATTATATATTTTAAAATAAGAGGTATATATGCGTAAAAATTATCCTAGTAATGTTAGCAAAGAGCAATTTGAAAATATAAAATCAATTTTAGAAAATACTAAAAAGAGAACTAAACCAAGAAGCTTAGATTTATATGAAGTATTTTGTGCAGTTTTATATGTATTAAAAAGTGGTTGTCAATGAAGAATGTTACCAAAAGATTTTCCAAAATGACAAATTGTATATTATTATTTTCAAGTTTGAAGTAAAAATAATGGTAAAGAACCTAGTGTATTACAATTAGTTTTAAAAAAAATTAGTCATGGCATTTCGTATCAACAATAATCGCAAAGAACAAACTAGTTTTTGTATAATTGATTCGCAAAGTGTTAAAAATACAGATACTACTGAAAATAAAGGTTATGATGCTGGTAAAAAGATTTCAGGAATAAAGCGTCATATTGCTGTTGATTCTCAAGGTTTACCACATGCAATTTACATAACCACAGCAGAAAAAACAGATCGTAACAGTGCTATAATAATGATTGAAAATGAAAAAGAGAATCTTTCTGCAGTTCAAAAAATACTAGTAGATGCTGGTTATACTGGTGAAAAATTTGCTTCTAAAATTAAAACAATTATAAATGCAAATGTTGAAGTTATAAAACGTAATGAATTACATTCTTTTGTAGTATTACCAAAAAGATGAGTTGTAGAACGAAGTTTTTCATGATTAGAAAAATGCAGAAGATTATGAAAAAATTGTGAAAAAAAATTAAATACTAGCTTACAAATGGTTGTTCTTGCCTTTATTTCAATTTTATTGAAAAGATTTTAAACAGGTTCTAATAAAAATCCTAACATAGAGATATATCTATATTAGGACTGAACAGTTATTGAACAGTTATTAAATTATGAATATATAATAACATAAAAAATAATACTTTTGATGAAAATTATAATTAACACTTATATAAGTATTAATATTTAATTTCATATACATGTATTTTTTTATAAACAATTAAATTATAAAACTTCTAAGGAGGTAACTATTTCTAATTAAACAATAGTTATCTAATACAAAAATAAATGAAAAATATCTATATTTAATATAGATATTATGATATAATTTTCCTAAAATTAATATAAGTTTTTACCTATTTACTTTTATTTTAAAGTAAATAGGTTTTTAATTTGAAAAAGGAGATATTTAGAAGTGCTATATAGTAAAAAATCAGAAAATCTTATAACAGAAAAAGAAAAAACAACAACAAATTCAAGAAAAATTAAACCACAATTACCAATAACAACATCTCTTGCTGAAATATTACTAAATAATAATGAAAAACTTGTTGGTACTATTACTAGTGATCAGTATCTTAATAAAGATAACAAACAAGTACCATTATATAAACTAATTAAAACTTCAGAACCAAATAAAAAAATAAACATTAAAGCAATAAATTCTATTAAAAATGACAAACAACCAATAACAATTCTAAATAAAACCAATTCACAATCAATATAAAAATAAAATAAAATTATTAAAGATTGAAATTGAAATTTTTAATAATTTTATTTTTTATTATTTAATTCAAAGTTTATGTTTAGATTAACTACTAAAATTTATTTTCTTCTTATTTTATAGTATGATTTACCTATAAACTTAATTTTTTATTATAAAGGAGAAATAATAATGAATGTACTAAAAACATATGAGATTTGAAAAAAGCAAAACTTACCACAACACTTAAAAAAACAATTAACTACAATGTCTAAAAGTGAAATTGAAGATGCTTTTACTACAACTTTAGAATTTGGTACAGCTGGCATGCGTGGTATTACTGGAGTTGGTACCGGCAGAATTAATGAAATTATTATTATGAAGGCAACTGTCGCATTTATTCAATATTTAAAATCTGCCTTTTCTGAAAAAGACTTACTTCGTGGTGTTATTATTGCTCATGATAATCGTCACTTTTCAGCAGAATTTACAATGTTAACAGCAAAAACTTTAGCTAAACATAAAATTCCTGTTTTTTTATTTAAAAATAATGATTTAAGACCAACACCAGTACTTTCATATAGTATTAGAAAAGTTAATGCTCTTGCTGGAATTGTTATTACAGCCAGTCATAATCCTCCTGAATATAATGGTTATAAAATTTATGATCAATATGGCTGTCAATTTCTTCTTAATGTTACCAATATAATTAGCAATAAAATGGAACAATTGCCTGATGATTTTCAATTAACATTCGATTATGATACTAACCTAATTAAAGAAGTGCCTTCAACAGTAGAAGATAATTATCGTGACGATATTAAAAATTTACAGTTTTATCCACAAGTTAAAAATCGTAACTTTAAAATTGTATTTTCTAATCTACACGGTACTAGTCGTGAATGAGTTAAACCAATTTTAGAACAATGCGGTTATGAAATTATTTTAGTAACAGAGCAAGCTAACTATGATCCTGATTTTAAAGGTGTAGTGTCGCCCAATCCCGAAGTAAAACCAACATTTGATTTAGCAATTAAACATGCTAAAAAACATGATGCACCATTAATTATTTTAAATGATCCTGATGCTGATCGCATTGGTATTGCTGTAAAACATAATAATGATTATGTATTATTAACAGGTAATGAAACAGCACCAATTTTATTAGAATATTTATTAAGCCATTATCAACTTAATAAAACAATGCCAAAAAATCCTGTTATGTACAATACATTTGTTACTTCAAATTTATCTGATATGATTGCTAAATCATATGGATGTCAAGTTATTAAAACGTTAACTGGTTTTAAATGAATTGGTGCAGAAATGCTAAAAGAAAAAGAACGTAACATTAACTTTGTTTTTGGTTTTGAAGAAGCATATGGTTATGTTATTAAAGATATTACTCGTGACAAAGATGGTATTCAATCAGCAATAGTAGCAGCAGAAGCGGCTTGATATTATCAAAAGTCACAAAAAACATTAGTTGATGTTTTAGAAAATATTTATCAAAAATTTGGATATTATTACTGTTATACTGTTAATCTTATTTTAAAAGGCAAAACAGGACAAAATACTATTAATAATATGTTAGAAACATTAAGAACTAGTAAAATACCAACACTTAATAATATTAAAACAATTAAAGTTGAAGATTATCAAACTGGTTTACATGGAATGCCATCGCAAAATTTACTAAAATTTTACTTCAGTGATGGTTCATGATTTGCTGTTAGACCTAGTGGAACTGAGCCAAAAATTAAATTCTATTTTGTTTGTGTTGATAAAACCATTAATGATGCACAATTAAAAATGAGAAAAATGTATGAAGAATTAGCTATCAAATATCTAAATATCAAAGATATAAAATGATAGAAAGGAACTAAAAAATGACTGTAATTAAAGATATTAAACCTAATAATGTTTTAAGTTTAGTAGTAATTATTAATCGAGTAATTCAAGGTGTTGCTTCTAACAATACTAATTATTTAAACTTACAATTACAAGATAAAACTGGGACAATTTCAGCAAGAATTTGAGACGTAAGCAAAGAAACTATTGAACAATTAACAATAGGACAAGTAATTAAAATTGAAGCAAATAGCATTAATTATAATAATGAAATACAACTAAAAATTAATAATTGAACTATTATTACTAATCCTAGTGAATATTATGATTTATTACTTACACAAGCACCAATTAATATTATTGAAACATGAACTGAAATTAGTCAAACAATAAAGGAATTTAAAAATCCAATTTTAAAAAAAGTATTAATCCAATGTTTTAATAAAAAAAATATTGATGATTATAAAAAGTGACCAGCAGCAGTTAAAATGCATCATGCTGTTCAAAGCGGTTTATTATGACACTCAGTAACAATGTTAAGAATGGCAAAACAAGTAGTAGCACTTTATAATGATCGTAATATTAATAGTGAACTATTATATGCAGGAATCATTATGCATGATTATGGAAAAATGGTTGAATTAAATAATAATCCTATTAGTTCATATACACTATCAGGTAAAATGATTGGTCATATTTCATTAGGTGCAATGCAAGTTACACTTGCTTGTAAGGAATTAAATATTAACTTAGACGAAGAAATCGTAGTTTTATTACAGCATCTAATATTAGCTAGTCATGGTAAATATGAATATGGTTCACCTGTCTTACCAAAAACAATAGAAGCTGAAATTTTACATCATTTAGATAACTTAGATGCAAAGATCTATGCAATTGATGAAGCATTGGTTAATATTAATGTTGGTGAATCAACTGCTCGTATTGCAAGTATTGAAAATAGAATGTTCTATAAACATCAAAATTTAAAAGAAAAAAATAAAAAAGTTTAAATAATAAAAACTCTCTTTTAATTAAAAGAGAGTTTATTTTTTATCATAAATTTTAATAAATTAATTTATATTTATTTTTATAGGATAAAAATAACCAGTTTCTGTATTACCATAAAAAAAATGGTAATGTTTAGTAATCTGTGTAACTTACAAAAATAACTATGTTTAATTAATTCTAGTAAATATAATTAAATGACTAGAAAGAGTGAGTTACAGATGGCTAAAAAAGATAACTTTAATAATAATGATCCAATATCAAAAGCAGTAGATTTATTATTAGAAAATACTGAAGATTTAACAACAGTTTTTAAAGAAGGGGGTTTATATAAAGAATTAACAAAACGTTTAGTTGAAAAAATGTTGAATTCTGAGATGCAAAATTATTTAGGATATGAAAAAAATCAACATAGTAATAGTGACAATGCTCGTAATGGTATAAGTTCAAAAAAATTAATAACTCAACAAGGTAAAATTGAGATTGATGTACCACGAGATCGTAATAGTAATTTTACTCCTGTAATAGTGCCAAAAAGACAGAGAAGATTTGATGGTTTTGATCAACAAGTTCTTTCCTTATATGCAAAAGGTATGACATTATCAGATATTAGAATGCAGTTACAAGAGTTATATCATGGTGCTGATATTAGTGAAAGTGTTATTAGTCACAAATTACTGATGATGTGATTGATGTGATGTCAAAGCATGACAAAATAGACCATTAGAAGGCATTTATCCCATTGTTTATTTTGATTGTATAGTAGTTAAAGTACGACAAGATAAACGCATTATTAACAAATCAGTTTATATAGCTTTAGGTGTTGATTTAGAAGGTAAAAAAGATGTTTTAGGTTTATGAATTAGTGAAAATGAAGGCGCTAAATTTTGATTAGCAAATTTCACAGAAATGAAAAATCGTGGCTTAAATGATATTCTTATTGCTTGTAGTGACAACTTAACAGGCATGTCAGAAGCAATACAATCAGTTTATCCTAAAACTGAACATCAATTATGTATAGTTCATCAAATCAGAAATAGTTTAAAATATGTTTCATACAAACATCGAAAATCACTAGTTACAGATTTAAAGCCAATTTATAATGCATGTAGTGAAGAACAAGCAATGCAAGCTTTAGAATCATTTGAAAGTAAATGAAATAAACACTATCCTCAAATTGCTAAATCTTGATATAAAAATTGAGATAATTTAATGATTTTTATTAGTTATCCTCCAGAAATCAAAAGAGTGATTTATACTACAAATTCTATTGAATCTGTTAATAGTCAATTACGAAAAGTCATCAGAAATAAAAAAGTTTTTCCAAATGATATGGCAGTTTTCAAAATATTTTACTTAGCAATTGAAAATATAACAAAAAAATGAACAATGCCCATTCAAAATTGAAATACAGCAATTGCTCATTTTATGATAAAATTTGAAGACAGAATTAATCTGAACTAGTACTTTGCAAAACAAAGATACACAGATTATTAAAAAGCCTCGATTCTTTATCTTAAAATCAATCATTAGGTACTGGCTTTTCATTTTTATCATAAAATGTAAGTGATTTTATTGGTGCATTAGGATTTACTCCAATGTTACAATTAACAAAAGCATATTTAAGATTAAATTATGGTCAAATTGCAGCAGATACTGTAGCAAGTGGTCAATTATATAAACAATCAGTATTTGGTATGTTTTTATATAAACATATGTTTTTAAATAAAGATATGGTTAAAGATACTAAAACTGGTTTACATTTAGAAAAAACATTTGATTTAAAAAAAGTATTAGGAGTTTTTGTACATAGAAATGCATTTGCACAACCTAATAGTTTTCAAAAAATTGTTAATTTAATTGATAATAATACATTAAATCAAAAAACATTAGGTAAAGCACTTTATGGTATAACAACAGCAATTCGTGGTTGATTATCATTTATTATTATGGAAAAAATGCCAACAGCTGATGAAATTAAAGAAGCACAAAAACGTTGTTGAACTAATTGAATTAAATTAACTCCAGCAGAAAGAGAAAAATCACCAGTAACATTTAAAATTGCTGATTTTGATGATTTTAGAATTAGTTTAAATGATTTAATTTATTTTAAAAATTTAGGAAAAATTAAAATGGCTGGTGATACACCAACTAATGATGAATTAGAAACTGCAATAATAAATGCTGGTAATAATGGTTATGAAAAAGGTAAAGCAACATTTAGTAATATTACATCAAAAAGTGCTACTATGACTGGTAATGATAAAGATTATATTGAAGAAATAGAATTAAAATTTTCTAAAAAATAATTATGGAATATATTTATAAATATTTTGATGAAAAAGCACATATTACTATTTATTCACCAAAGCCAGAAGATTTAACTACAAGTAATGATATTAGAGCAATTTTATTAGATGAATATCCTAAATTAAGAAATGATTATTTTATAGTAAGTGATGTACATGATAGTTATGCAATATGTGTTGGAGATAATATACATTGTGAAGGTAAAGTAATAATTAAAATAGAAAAACAAACTAATGTAGAAGGAGTAAATGAAAATGCCAAATGACACCATTATACAATCAAATAATTATACTTTATTAAAGATAATTCGTTCTTCAATAAGTCCTTTAATGGCAATGATTGGTACAAGTGCTTATTATGGTCAAGTAATAGGTAATCCAGTACTAGGTTCAATTAATAGTTTATTATTTGGTAAAAAATTAGGTTTAGATATTTGAAATTTAAATCAAAGACCAAATACTAAAACTAAATTAATTAATAGTTCTAAAAAAATATTATTAGGATTAGGAACAATTGGATTATCAAATTATGCTAAATTTACTACTAATTCAATTAATCCAAATCCTAATCCATTTCCAGATGATTTATTATTAATGAAAAATAATAATAATTTAATGGATTGAGATACATTTATTAGTTTAAATTCATATGGTATATCAAATCTTATTAGTGGATTAACTGAGTTAATACCTAATAAATTTGAAACAATAAGAAAGATTTGTAATATGGCAACTGGTGGATGTTTGATTAGTAGTGGTGTTGCTTTGGGTATAAATAATGATTTTAATAATGCTTATGCAATACCTACCATAATTGCTGGTGCAAGTGAAATTATCCATAATTTACTACCTATGGAAACTACAAATCATATTGAAGAAATGCAAGAAACACTATTTAATAATGAAACTGCAAATCTTATTAATGATAGTGTAAGTGAATATGGTACTAATAGTGAATCAAATTTAAGATGAGATTATAGTCATATGAGTTTATAATGTTACCTTTAATTATTGAATGAATATATTATGCATTAGCAAGTAATGATATTAAATTAGCATTAATAAATGCTTTAAAAAATTATTATAAAAATCAATCATTAAAAGCAGTATTTGATAGTGAAAATATTAGTGAAAAAGAAATACATCAACCATATAGTGTTTTTAATCCAAATATACTTAAAAAATTAACAAGTATATTAAAACCAAGTGAATTATCTATATTACAAAATGAAATTAATAAATTTAAAAATCCAATAAATAGTTTTAAAAATTCTATTATGCCAACAGAAATTAGAACAGTTAAAAATTATGTAAATAAATTTGATAATTTATTTAAAGAAAATGAAGAAGAAATACCAGAAAATGCATGAGAAGTATTATCAAGTTCATGATTTAAAAAAGGAAGATTTATTGTTAATAATAAAAATTTAAAAATTGGAACTTTAACAACATTATTTCAAAGTGATAATGATAAAAGACAAATATGATATGGTCCATATACTTATCCAACATTTCCACAAGAAATATGAATATTAATGACACAAGCTAAAGGTAAAAATGGTTCTGGTTCTGGAACAATATTTTGAAAATTTTGAAATAGAAAATGATTACCAAGTCAACTAAGAAAATATGTTAAAAGTGAATTAGCAAAAAAAGGTAAATATTATGGTTCACAAGATACTAGTGTAATTTATCCTAATAATATTAATGTACAAAAAACTATGCATTTTATTAATAGATTAGAAAAAGGTTTTTTTAAATTAAAAGAATATAAAACTTTATCTAAAAATGAAATTGGAAGTACACAATGAAGATATGAAAGAAAACAATTATTAAAAAATTCTTTACATACAAATAAATATATAAAAATTAAAAGAAATTCTAATTTTTATAAAACATGAAAGTAGGTGGTAATTATTATTGAATTAGATAAACCAATTAAACCAATTGGTATATGAAATACTATTAATCCATTAAGTAAAGATAATAAAGAATATAAAAAATTAAATAAGATTTGATTTAATAAAAATAGTACTCATATAGATAAAATAAAAATTTTAATATCAAATATTTTAAAAATAACTAGTCATATTATTGGTATGTTAATAACATTATTTTTTACAATAACACCTTGATTAATACCTAAAATACCAATAGAAATGGGAATAGGTAATTATACTAATCAATATAATTTTACTTGACCTGACCATTTAATATTAACTTTATTTCCTATGTTTGGTCATATTGGATTAAATTTAGTAACTAAATTAGGTAATTATGGAAAATTAATTAAATATGCATTGATAACAATACCAATTATTATTACAAGTCCTTATTTAATATATCAATATAAAGAAATTAGAAAACATAAAAAAGAATGTCATTTATGTAAACAACATTCAAATAAAATACAATTGGAGGAATAAAAAATGAATTTATCTACAACAGTAATATCAGCAGTATTAAGTGGAGCAGTTGCTAGTGGAATAATTGTTACTATTGTTTTATTATTTTTATCAAAATTTATTAAAAAATCAAAACAATCAAATTTAGCAAAAGAATTAAAAAATAATAAAGAATTAGAATTTATTAAAGCAAATATTAAACAAATAAATTCTCAATTACAATTAGAAACTACATCAACTGCTAAATTACTTGATAGTTTTAATGTAGAACAAGAACAAATAGATAATTTTGTAATAGCACAAAAATCTAAAAAGAAAGAATTATCTGAAAAAGATAAGAAAAAAGTAACTAAATTTAAAATTTAAAGGGTTTAAATACCCTTTATTTTACATTAAGGAGTAAATTATTATGGCTATTAAAGACCCATTAATGTTTATTACAATTGAAGAATTTAAAAATTGAAAAGGTTTTAATAAATCATTATTTGATGAAGTTACAACACCAGATAGTGAAATTAGATATGCAATAGAAATTGCAAGTAGTAATATTGATTATTTAAGTGGTTTTACTATTTCAAAAAAATGACCAGAAATAAATCCAACAAAATTTACAGATAATATTCAAACTGCAACTACTCATTATGTTAATTTTTTATTAAGTAAAGGTGTTGAATATGCACGTGGTCAAGCAAGTATTGGTCAAGGTGGTATTACTTATTCACAAAATAATCCAGAAGACCCTTATTATATTGTTCCACAAGTATTTAATTATTTAAAAGAAATAAATGAATATCCAACTATGAAAGGTTTTAATCTTGATGTTTCACCTAAACAAAATTGATTTAAAAAATTTATGGGTACTGGTGGTGAACAAAATCCATGAGAAATTTATTTACAATCTAATAATATTAAAAGTAGTGATAATAGAACTAAAATTACTATTAGTCATCCAAAAAATATTATGGGTTCAGTAGTTGATATTGATACAAATGGTATAAAATCATTTGATAATTTAACAACAATTGAATTATTTACTAAATATTTTAGTAATGATACTATGAAATTAGTTGATGGTAAAGAAGGTCAAGAAAAGAAAGTTATTAGTGCTACTGGTGGTATTGGTGAATCATTATGAGAAGTTGATAAAGATAATCCTAATTTTATTAAACCAAAAGATGATAAAGGTATTGATGTTAATGGTAAAAGAATTATTGATGTTGGAACACCTACTTTTTTAAGTGATGCTACAACTAAAGAATATGTTGATGAAAAAATTGACAAAAAACAAGATAAAATAGATAATTTACAAGATAAAATTTTTAATAATAAAGATGATAAAGATAATACTACAAGATTAGTAAATAAAATTATTAAAACACATAGTGACGGTCAAACTTTAATTTATAGAAATAATCCAGTTGTAACTGATGATTTAGATATTCCAAATAAGAAATATATAGATGATAAAATACCTAATTTAGATAATTATTATACAAAAAAAGAAATAGATGAATTAAAAAGTGATATTGATACTATAATAAGTTTTAAACAAGAGCAAACAGATAATAAATTAGAAACTACTAATAAAACTGTTGTTGGTGGTATAAATGAATTAAAAGAAAAAATACCTAATTTAACTGATTATTATAATAAAACTGAGATAGATAAAAAATTAGAAGATTTTAAAATTATTAAATGAAAAGTAATAGGTAATAGAGTTAATGATAAGAAATGACATATACCAACTGCACCTTTTAATCAATATATTTATAGAGTATTTGTTACATGAGAAGTTACAGAAGAAAATCCTTTAAAAAAAGGTTATCAACAAGTTATATTTTTTAAATCACCTAAATTAATAGGTACTGGTATTTGAAGAATTGCTTCGGGAAAAATTGGTAATAGTGATAGTACATTAAATATTAATTTTGATAATACAGATTGAAGTTTAACTTTAAATGGTGGTAATGGTGGAGCAATTATTAGTTTAGAAGTATTAGAACAAGCAGATGATAATGTTTTTCAAATTAATAGTAAAACATTAAATATTATTTCACCTGAAAAAATTGATATAGAAAAACCTATTAAAATTAATTCATATAGTTTAGAAACTAATGAAATTAGAGAAAATGAATGAGATATTGAATTAAAAAATAATCCAACACCAAATATTCCACAATGAAAAGAAGTAGGAACAAAGAAAAATAACAAAACAATTGAATATAATTTTATTAAAAATAAAAGATATCGTATTTACTATAATTATTCTCCTACTGATGATGAAATAGAAGAATCTTGAATAATTAAAGAATTTATATATATTAATAAAACACAATATTTAAATAGTTTAATAACACAAGATAGTAATTATGTTTGATTAAAACTAAATCAAAATAGTATATTTCTAATTACAGCACCTTATCCTTTCAGTTTAGGGAAACTTTTAAAATTAGAAGAATTACAGGAATAATATTATGAATAAAGAATTTACTTATTTACATGAAATTAGTTATTGATTATTAAATAAAAGTGATTTTACTCATAGTGAATATAATTTAAGTGGAAGTCGTTATTCAAGTAAAACATATAGTATTGCAGAAGAATTAGCAATATTAATTGCTATTTCAATTAAAGTTAATAAATCAATTGCTATATATTGTTTTAGAAAATTAAATAAAGATATTAATGATTTAGTTAAAGAAATTTATAATACTTTAATAACAATTGGTTTTAATGATTATAAAGATTTTACTTTAAAATATCCAAATAAACAAGCAGATTTTAGATTTAAAGGTTCAAAATCATTTATTAGAGTTATGGGTGTATATAGTAATTCAAATGATAGAATACCTTTAAAAGGTCTTTCTCGTAGTGAAATAAAAGGATTTGATTTAGCAATTGAATGATGTGAAGAAGCAAATGAATTTACTCAAGCAGAATTTCAAGCAATTACATTTGCATTAGGTAATGCTAAAAAAAGAATAAAAATAAAAAGTTGTAATCCAGATAATATTTATCAATATTTTATTGAATATATGAATAATATAGTACCTTTTAATTTAGAAATTATGAAATCTAAAAATGAACAAATTAAATCAGTATTTGATAATAATATATTTAAATTATTTCATTATTCAAATTGAAAAGTAAATGCTCATAATTTGACATTAGATATGATTAATGATTTAGAAGAATTAAAAGTATTAGACCCTATTAAAGAAAGCACAAAGTTGATATTATGGTGTACCTAGTGTTTTACAAGGTGCTATATTTGCAAGATATCTTGATAAAGTAAATACTGAATTAGATTTTCAAGTTTCTAAAATAACTGGTGGTTTAGATATAGGTATGGCAACAAGTAGTAGTGGTCATCCAACTGCTGCTTCATTATGATTTATTGGTGAAAATCATAATGGAAGAAGAGCGCATAAAGTAAGTGAATTTTATCATAGTAATGCTAATATTAATGGTCAACCAGCAATGCATTTTAAAAATACTTATGAATTAGCAAATAGTATTATTGATTATTATTTAATTGAAGCACAAAAATATTTTGCTATGTTTAAAGGTTTTACTTGTTATGTTGATTATGGTAATGGTGGTCAAGCATTTATTGATATTTTAAATGTAGAAAAAAATAAAAGAAATATGAATTGATTAAATTTTGAACCAGTAGATAAATCAGTAATGTATTTAAAAGATAGAATTGATTTTACTACTACTGGATTAATTAAAAATATATTAAGTTATGATTGAAATAATTGCCCAGAAACTAAAAGACAATATAGTTTAATTCAATGATTATCTAAATCTAAAATAGAAAATTCAAATAATGAACCTAAAATGTTAGATTTATATGATGATACTTGAGATAGTGATTGTTATGCATTAATGAATGATATGAAATGATTAATTGAACAAATAAATAATGAATTATTAATTAATAAAACTAAATTTGAATTTGGTAAACAATATAGTTTTATTAATAATAAGGAGTGATAATATGAATTATAGTCCAACAGAATATTTTAGTATACATGAAGATACTTGAGAATTAGATATACCTAGAATTATTGCAAATAAAAGTACAATGTTATGATTAGGTAAAGGTTTATTATTTAAAAGTGAAAATAAAGAATTATTAAATTTTTTAAATAAATTAAAAGATAAAGATAAATGAAATGAAAAATTATATCAATTTGGTATTCAAAATTCATTATTAGGTAAATGTTTTTTAATATGAATGTTAACTAAAAATGGTGAATTAAGTTTAACTTTACCAAGTCCAAGTTTTATGTCACGTGTTGCTAAATTTAATGAACAAGAACAATCAGCAGAATTATTTTTTATGAATGAACAAAGTGATAATGGTAGTTTAACATGAGTAACAATAGAAAATTCAAAAGTAAAAGTTGAAATATTTAATGGTAATAGAGAAATTTTATTAGGTAGTACAAAATCAAAAATTAAACCAGAAAGTCAATTAAAAGAAAAATATGAATTAAAAAATCCATTTGGTTATTTACCAATTGTTGAAATTACAAATTTACCACAAATTCATTTTTATGGTAATAGTACACAAATGAATGCATATCCAGATTGTGCACCAGTATGAAATTTAATATGAGATTTACAACATATTATTAAACAAAAAAGAAAAGAAAGAATATTAAATTTAACTAGATTTTATGGAATTATTGATAATGAAAAATTGGTAATGTTTAGTAATCTGTGTAACTTACAAAAATAACTATGTTTAATTAATTCTAGTAAATATAATTAAATGACTAGAAAGAGTGAGTTACAGATGGCTAAAAAAGATAACTTTAATAATAATGATCCAATATCAAAAGCAGTAGATTTATTATTAGAAAATACTGAAGATTTAACAACAGTTTTTAAAGAAGGGGGTTTATATAAAGAATTAACAAAACGTTTAGTTGAAAAAATGTTGAATTCTGAGATGCAAAATTATTTAGGATATGAAAAAAATCAACATAGTAATAGTGACAATGCTCGTAATGGTATAAGTTCAAAAAAATTAATAACTCAACAAGGTAAAATTGAGATTGATGTACCACGAGATCGTAATAGTAATTTTACTCCTGTAATAGTGCCAAAAAGACAGAGAAGATTTGATGGTTTTGATCAACAAGTTCTTTCCTTATATGCAAAAGGTATGACATTATCAGATATTAGAATGCAGTTACAAGAGTTATATCAGGGTGCTGATATTAGTGAAAGTATTATTAGTCAAATTACTGATGATGTGATTGATGATGTCAAAGCATGACAAAATAGACCATTAGAAGGCATTTATCCTATTGTTTATTTTGATTGTATAGTAGTTAAAGTACGACAAGATAAACGCATTATTAACAAATCAGTTTATATAGCTTTAGGAGTTGATTTAGAAGGTAAAAAAGATGTTTTAGGTTTATGAATTAGTGAAAATGAAGGTGCTAAATTTTGATTAGCAAATTTAACAGAAATGAAAAATCGTGGCTTAAATGATATTCTTATTGCCTGCAGTGATAATTTAACAGGCATGTCAGAAGCAATACAATCAGTTTATCTTAAAACAGAACATCAATTATGCATAGTTCATCAAATTAGAAATAGTTTGAAATATGTCTCATATAAGCATAGAAAATCTCTAGTTGCAGATTTAAAACCAATTTATACTGCATGTAGTGAAGAACAAGCAATGCAGGCTTTAGAATCCTTTAAAAATAAGTGAAATAAACACTATCCTCAAATTGCTAAATCTTGATATAAAAATTGAGATAATTTAATGGTTTTTATTAGTTATCCTGCAGAAATTAAAAGAGTGATTTATACAACAAATGCTATTGAATCTGTAAATAGTCAATTACGAAAAATTATCAGAAATAAAAAAGTTTTTCCTAATGATATGGCAGTTTTTAAAATATTTTATTTAGCAATTGAAAATATAACAAAAAAATGAACAATGCCCATTCAAAATTGAAATACAGCAATTGCTCATTTTATGATAAAATTTGAAGATAGAATTAATCTAAACTAGTACTTTGTAAAACAAAGATACACAGATTACATAAAAGCCTCCTTTTCTTTTTTAATTTGTTCAAAGATTCAATTTAGTTAAAATAAAATTATATTTTTTGTCATTATTATTTATACTTTTTTAATTATTTTTAAAAAATTACCTATTTTATTAAGAATATTGTTAATATTATATTAAATAATAACTATTAAAAATTTAAGGAGAAATTATGGAAAATAAAATTAATTTAGATAAATTAACTATTAATTCAATTCGTATGTTAGGAGTACAAGCAGTTAATGCTGCTAAAAGTGGCCATCCTGGTATTGTTTTAGGTGCTTCACCAATGACTTTTTCTTTATTCAAAAATCATTTATCTTTTAATCCAAAAAATCCAAAATGATTTAATCGTGATCGATTTGTTTTATCAGCAGGTCATGGTAGTGCTTTATTATATTCAATATTACATCATGCTGGTTATAAATATACAATCAATGATATAAAACAATTCCGTCAATTAAATAGTAATACACCTGGTCATCCCGAATATCATTTAGACTATGGAGTAGAGACGGCTACTGGACCATTAGGTCAGGGTATCGCTAATGCTGTTGGAATGGCGCTTACTGAGAGTTTTCTTAGTGCTAAATATAATCAAAAAGATCTTAATATTATTGATCATTATACATATGCAATTTGTGGTGATGGTGATTTACAAGAAGGTATTGCACAAGAAGCACTTAGTTTTGCTGGACATTTTAAATTAAATAAACTAATTATTTTATATGATTCAAATGATGTTCAATTAGATTCATCTGTTAAATTAGTATATTCAGAAAATTTAAAAATGCGTCTTCAAGCATTAGAGTGAAATTATTTAAAAGTTGAAGATGGTGAAGATGATAAACTTATTTCTGAAGCTATTAAAAAGGCAAAAGTTAGTGATAAACCAACTTTAATTGAAATTAAAACTATAATTGGTTATGGGGCTAGTAAACAAGGAACACCGAGTGTTCATGGCTCTCCTTTAATGGAAGATATTAAAACAGTTGCTAAAAATTTAAACTGAGAATATCCTGAATTTACTGTTCCAAAAGAAGTAAGTACTTACTTCACACAAACAGCACTTAATCATGGTTCTAAAATAGAATTAGTTTGAAATCAAAAAGTTGAAAAATATGCAAAATTATATCCAAATTTGTATAAAGAAATTAAATCAGCATTGAAAAATGAAATTTTTAATGAAGATTATCAATTAAATAAAATTGATTGAACTTCAATTATTGGAGTAAATCCACAAGCAACAAGAGTAGACTCTGGTAATATTTTAAAACTTTTATCAGCTCATTGTCCAACATTAATTGGTGGTAGTGCTGATTTAGCTGGCTCAACTAAAGCATTAGTAACAGACAAAGACTTTCTACCTCTTGACCATTCAGGAAGACATATTCATTATGGAGTAAGAGAATTTGCAATGGGTGCTATTGTTAACGGTATGACGTCACATCAAGGCACAATTCCTTTTGGTTCTACTTTTCTTGTGTTTAGTGATTATCTAAAGCCTGCATTACGATTAGCAGCTTTAATGTCAATTCCATCTTTGTTTATTTTTAGTCATGATAGTATCGCAGTTGGCGAAGATGGTCCTACCCATGAACCAGTTGAACAACTAACAATGTTAAGAACTATTCCTAATTTTAATGTAATTCGCCCTGCTGATACAAAAGAAACAATTGGTGCATATTTAATGGCATTATCTAGTAAAACTAACCCTAGTGCTATTATTATTACTAGACAAAATTTACCACAACTTGCAAATAGTAATATTGAGGCAGTTCAAAAAGGTGCTTATATTATTAGTAAAGAGAATAGTAGTAAAGCTTTAGATTTAATTATTATTGCTACCGGTAGTGAAGTTTCATTAGCTATTGCTAGTCAAGAACAACTATGAAACGATCAAAAACTTAATGTTCGTGTAGTTTCAATGCCTTCTACTTTTATTTTTGATAAACAAGATAAAACATATCAAAATAGAATTTTACCTAATGATATTATAAAAGTTGCTATTGAAATGGGTTCTAAAGATAGTTGATATAAATATGTTGCAGGTAATGGCTTTGTTATTGGCGTAAGTACTTTTGGTATTTCTGCTCCTGATAAGGTAGTACTAGAAAAATATGGCTTTACATCAAATCAAGTGTGTGATAAAATTAATAAGTTTTTAAACAGTAAGTAAGGAGAAATTAATAATGATGGTTTGGTGAGCAGTATTAATCATTGGCATTGCTAGTGCGTTAATTGGTGGATTAGTTGGTTTTATTGTTACTAAGAAGATTTTCGAAAAACAATTACAGAAAAATCCTCCTATTAATGAAAATATGATTCGTGCAATGTATTTACAAATGGGGCGTAAACCTACTGAATCTCAAATTAAATCAGTAATGCAAGCAATGAAACGTCAACAAAGTACTACTAAAAAACGATAATTTTTATTAAATATAAATTGTAAAATAGTTACCATAAGGTAACTATTTTTATTCATTATATTTTGATAAATTTAATGTTTTATATATCCACTTGTTGATGGCTTATTTTGTGGATAATTTTCTTCTTTTAATTCTTGTTTAATTTTTTTCTGTCATTTTTTTTCTTTTTCTTGATTAATATTTAATTTATTAATGTTACATTTAAATATTTTCTTTATTTTTTGTTCAATTTTTAAAATCCTTTTCTTATCAATTTTTAATCCAATTAATATTAAATTTTCTTTTATATTTTTTACTGAATTATTTGTATTTAAATGTATTAATATATTATCTTTAATATCATGAAATAATGAGTTATTTGAAAATTCTGGTCTGTATTTAATAATTTCTACTTTTGCCTTATTTGTAATATATTCTTCATATTCTTGATAAAATATGTTTTCTAATATATTTTTTATGTTTTTATCATAAAATAAACTATTATTAATAATGATTGTCAAAGCCGTATCACCATTTTGATTTATGAAATGAATATTTGCATTATTTATTAGTAAAGTATTAACTATTTGTGCTAGTCCATTTTTAGCAGCTAAATGCAAGGCTGTATCACCATTTTGGTTTGCATGGTTGATATTAGCGCCATTTTCTATTAAAACATTAATTATACTTAAATAACCTTTTTTAGTAGATATTATTAGTGCTGTATCACCATTTTGGTTTGCATGGTTGATATTAGCGCCATTTTCTATTAAAATTTTAATGGAATCTATAAGTTGATAATAGTGACTTGCTATTATTAAAGGACTATCACCATTTTCGTTTGTATAATTTATATTAGTATTTTTTTCTATTAAATTATTGATCTTTTTTTTATTTCAGAACTAATTTTTTCTTCTTTAATTATATAATCCCAATAATTAAAATATGTAATATTTTGATATGAAGTGACAGAATTTAAAATAACTGATATTATTTTTTCACCATTAATATCTTTATCATTCATTATTTTGTTCCTCCTTTTTGAAATCAAAAACCCATTTATTTTAGTAAAAAATAAATGGGTTAGAAACATATAATAATTAATAACTATATTATAACACTTTTAGTATTAATTTTATTATTGTTTAAATCATTTGTAAATCTATTTCTATGTTTAATATTATTTAGATGTATATAAAAAAATCAGTATTAATAAGTAAATACTGATTTAATATTAGTTATCTTTTAGTGATAGTGCTGTTAATAATTTATTGTATGTAGCAACATCTTGTTTTTTAAAGTATTTTAAGAAACGTTTTCTGCTTGCTACCATTTTTAACAAACTTCGTTTTGCAGTAATATCTTTTTTTTGTACTTGTAGATGGGCTGTTAATTCTAAAATTCTTTTTGTTAAGTTAATAATTTGAACTGCAGAAGAACCAGTATCCTTGGCATTTAAGCGAAATTTTTTAATCAATTCATCTTGTTTAATTTGTTCCATATTTGACAACTCTCCTTTAAATATAATTCGGCTTAAGCAAAGCTAATATCGGAGAGAATATTAACAATGTTAAGTCAACACGGTTATAATAGTACATTAATTTTAAACATAAAACAAGTATTTTTTTAAAAAATATTTTTATTGAGTTTGTATAAAGAGATGATTTTTTATTTTTTTTCTTCATTTGCTTTTTTATTTTTTTTATCAAAAATAGTCACTTTACGTTCAGTATGATTAAGAATTCTTTTACAATTATCTCAATGACGAATAATAATTAATATTCAAATTAGAGCCATAGTTATATTAACAATATAGTATTGAGTGTCTTGTTGGGAAAGAAAAGAATGCAGTGGTATATTCGGTATTCATGATAAGATAAAAGCAAGTATCATCATTAACATTGAAGATAAAGATGACATTCTACTTAAATATAAAATAAATCATCAACTAGCAATTGTGATAACGCAATAAATAGGATTAATCATTAATAGTACTCCTAATGAAGATGCAGCTCCTTTACCACCACGAAAACCATAAAATAGTGGTCAACAGTGACCAATAATTGCAGCAAGACCAGTTGGATAAATATATGCTTGTTTAAACATTGTTTCATAATTAGGATTAGTAATATCAATAAAGGTTAAACCGTATGCAATTAAAATAGGAATAGCGGGCTTAAAACCATCAATAATTAAAATAATAGCTCCCCATTTACCACCCATAACTCGTGTTGAATTAGTAGCACCAGCATTTTTAGAGTAATAATCTCTAACATCGGTTTTAAATTTTAATTTACTAATAATAATTGAAGGTGAGATTGAGCCAATTAAATAACCAATGATAATAAAAATAAAAGTTCCTAATAGATTAATATGTGCCATTTTTTTCTCCATTCTTGTGCAAGTATTATGTTAATAAAAATTTTATTTTTTGGAAGTTAAATTGTTCTTTTTATCTTTATTATTATAATATAAATTATAAATTATTAATGTTAATAATATGATATTAATAACTGTACCAAAGGCATTTGCTGCTAGTAAGGGAATGTTTTTAATTAAACTAGCATAAATTATGAATGAAGTTAAGCCTATTTGATATATGCTATAAGAAATTAACGATAAACCTTTTGTGTTTTTAGTTTTAATTAGTTTAATAGTTTGTGGTAAAAAGGCAACTGAAATAAAAAAGGCACCTATATATCCAATAATATCAATTGCAATATTAGACATTTTTTTCCTCCTTATTTTTTTGTTTAATTAAATTGTTAACAATAATCCCAATTATTATGAAATTTAGTGTAGCAGTAATAGTTTGACAAGTAATCATGGGAATATCATTACGAAGTATGCCAAATATTAAAAAAGTAAGACCCCCCAGTTGATAGATACTATATGAAAAAATAGAAAGACCTGAAGTATTTCTTGTTTTAATTAGTTTAATAGTTTGTGGTAAGAATGCCAAAGGAATACAAATGGCTGCAAGATACCCCAATATTTCTATAAAAATGTTCATTTTTTCTCCTTTTAATTAATTTAATTTATCATAATAATTATAATAAAATATTGTGAAAATAGTTATTTTATTTTAAATAATAAAAAATGTGTTTTGCTAAACACATCATTAATTTATTTTTCTTCTTCTTTAATGAAACATTTTTTACATAAAGATTTTCCTTCTTTTATATCAAGAATGTCAAAAGGTTCAAACATCATTCCGCAATCAAAACATTTTACAGTTTTTGTTAAAGATTCATCATCAGTTTTTTTGTTTTTTTTATTGAATCATTTCATTATATCCTTCCTTTCTAAATATATTAAATAAGTGTGTTAATGACACACTTATTTAATATATTTATTTAGCACAATCTTTACACAAACATTTACCATCTGCTGCTTTAGTACATTCAGATGAATTTTTCATTTTCCCACAACCATCACATTTTTTTTGATCTTTTGCTTCTCCAGTTTTATCCTTTTTTTTAAATGGTCACATGTATATAACTTCCTTTCCTCATATCATAATTACTCTACTCAATTATAACAAATTTTATTATTTTCTATGGTATTAACTATTTTTAAAACTTTTTTTGTTAAATTTTGATTAATTATTTTTTTCTATTTTAAGAATATTATTTTTGATTTCTTCAATTTCTTCAATATCAGTTATTCTATTAAATAAGTGAAAAAGCATATAGTTTAATTCTTTTGGTTTATGAAAGTGTTTTTTAAAAAATATTATTGTTTCATCAATAGTTGCCATTAGCGTTACTGCTTGTTTGGTGTTAATGCTATTATTTTGTAATGGTATACGAACAAGTGTTGGCAATTGACTAACAAACATGTAGTCTTCTAAAGATTTTTCTTTTTGTGTATAATAGAAAATTTGAAAAGCACTAATTTTAGCAGCAATTGTTTTAATAGCATTTTTTACTGCTGTAACTTGTGAATTAAGCATATTTTTGATTAATAAGGTAATGAAGATGGTAATTGTTCCAATTGGTAAAATAATTGATAAAATTAAGTCTAAGTTAACATTAAACTTTTGAGCAAATATTGATTTTAATAAAGTATAACCATTTTGAAATAAAATAACAGATAAAAATAAAGCAAAGTTTGGTGTTTTTCATCATTTATGCATAATTAATATTTCTGTTTTAATTTTTAAAATATATCAAAAGAAATAAGAAGTTAATACCAAGATAATACCATAAATTAATACAATGATAGTTGTTAGAAAATTGAAAAAACTAAAAACAATAGCTAAATTAACTGTAAAACCTAGATACATTTTAATATCATAAATTGGATAATCATTTGCAAATTGAGTTGTTAAACCATATTTTCTTTGAAATGCTCGACGACGATAAAGTTTAATAATGATAATAATAAACCAATAGCTACTAGTAGAATGCGAAAAGTTGAAGATATTGTAAAAATTGAAAGAGTGTGTATATTACAAGAATATCGTAAATTAGGTATTGGTAAAAAATTAATGGAATTTATGGAAAAAGTTGCAATTAAAAATCAATTTAAAGTTATATCTCTTCATGCCCAAATTCAAGCACTAAATTTTTATAAAAATTTGGGTTATAAAGTTTGTTCTGAAATATTTTTGGACGCTGGAATTAAACATTGTAAAATGGAGAAAAATATATAATGAAGGTAAATTTTAAAGAATAATATTTTAAATACATTGTTTTTTTTAAAAACAATGAAAGCAAAAGAATATGTTTGAGTGAGTTAGAGAAATATTTGGAATAAATATAAATATTAATAACAAAGAAGCAAAAATGATAGATGCTATTAAAAATAAAAAGTTAGATTTAGTTAATAAAATATTAAAATATGATATTAATATTGATTATATTGATAGAACTGGTTATACGCCTTTAATGTGAGCAGCTGAAAAAGGTTATCTAGAAATAGTTAATGTTTTATTAGCACATAATGCTAATATTAATTACATATCTGTAAATGGTAATACTGCTTTAATCTTAGCTGCTAAAAAAAATTATACAAAAATAGTTAATCTGTTATTAGAACATAATGCTAATTTTAGTTGTGAGGAACAATTTGGTAATACTGCTTTAATTTTAAGTGCTGAAAATGGAAATTTGGAAATAGTTAAAAATTTATTAACACATAATGTTAATGTTAATCATGAAAATCGATATGGCGAAACTGCTTTGTTAGTGGCTGCTAAAAATGGATATACAGAAATAGTTAATGATTTACTAACAAATGGCGCTAATATTAATCATGTCTCTATAAATGGTAATACTGCTTTAATATTAGCAATTAAATCTAATTATTTAGATATAGCTAATGCCTTATTAACAAATTATCCTAATGTTAATAGAAAAAATATGTTTGGTTATACGCCTTTAATGTGAGCTGCGAGGAATGGTCATTTAGAAATAGTCAGAACTTTATTAGAATTGGGAGCTAATGTTAATTGTATAAATGAAAATGGTGATACGCCTTTAATGTGAGCTGCGAGGAATGGTCATTTAGAAGTAGTTAATTTGTTATTAAATAAAGGTGCAAATGTTTACTCTATAACAAAAATTTGTGGTTATACTGCTTTAATTGCTGCTGCTGGTAAAGGTCATTTAGAAATAGTTAAAACCTTAATCAAAAATGGAAATAATGTTAATCATGTAACTATCAATGGTTTGAGTGCCTTAATGTGAGCAGCTGAAAAAGGTCATTTAGAAGTAGTCAAAACTTTAATCAAAAATGGCGCTAATGTTAATCATGAAAATATAATTGAAGAAACCGCTTTAATTGTTGCTGCTAAAAATGGACATTTGGATATAGTTAAAACTTTATTAATAAATAGTGCAAATGTTAATTGTATAAATGAAAAAGGTTGCAATGCTTTAATGTGAGCTGCTAAAAATGGACATTTGGATATAGTTAAAACTTTATTAGCACATAATGCTAATATTGATGTTGTAGACGTAAATGGCAATACTGCTTTATTATTTGCAACCAAATATAATCATTGACAGATAAAAAAGATAATCATGCAAGTAAATAGTTTAAAAAGAGAAAACTTATTAAATGTTAAAAAAATGATAAATAAAATGAATATTATTTTTATTAAAAATAAAGAAAGAATTTATTCAAAAAAATAGAAAGAAAATGTATTAAAATATTGCAAAATTATGAAGATTATATTAATAAAAAAACCAAAAATATTGATGGACAACTAAATCTTTTTTTTAAAAAAGAATTTATTAATAGTCTAAAATTTGAAGAGGAAAATTATTCATTATTGCATATAGCAGTATTAAATGATTGACAAAAATTAGTAACTTATTTAGTAACAAAATGATCAGTTGATATTGATTATAAAGATAGTTCGGGGAATTCAGCATGAAATCATGCTTGTATGTTACTAAAAAAAGAAAATGCTTTAGCAATTAAATCAAAAGTTCAAATAAATGAAGAAGATAGAATATTTTTAGAAAAAAATATTGATTTATTATCAAGAAAAAAATCTTGTTTTATTAAACCTTTAGATAAAAATGCTAATAAAAATAGATTTAACATTATAAATTATTATTATGATGTTGATGAAGTTGCTATTGATGCTTTTGATTATTTTAAAAATAACATAAATTTAATTGAAGATGATAATAATTTTTTAACAATTAATAATAAACAAACTTTACAAATATAAAGGTAATTTTCATTTAATTATACAGATTAAATTTATACAATTAATTAAGTAAACACTCAAATCATAATAAAATAATAATTAATGTAATATAACAAAAATTGTATACAATAGGTATAGTAAAAAAGATTTAAAGATTAAGGAAAAAAATATGAATATTATAAAATCGGTATTAAGATTAATGTCAGCAGTTACTTTAACTACAGTTAGCACAAGCTCAGTTATTGCATGTGATAATCAAGATTTCGAAGAAAATTTATTAAATGCAAAAGTTTCACAAGGTTTAAAATTGACTAATGCTACTGGTGAAGGATTATTAATGCCTACTATTAATATTGATGAAAATGATAAATCACAAGTAACCTGAAAAATCAATCCAACTAATATTAAGGTAATAAATTTGATTAAAAATGATAAAAAAGCTAAAGATGAAGAAAGTTTTCAATTTTTAAAAAATGCCTTAAATATTAAAATTGATAGTGGCACAAAATTAGAAGATGCTATTTTTAATGAAACAGAATTAAATAATGTAACTACTATTATTTCAAATATTAATGTTGATTTAAATCCAGTAACAGACAAAAATGATTTTTACATTGTAAAAGGTTCATATAATATAATGTTTACAAATGGTGTTACAAAAACTGATAAATATAAAGTAGTTATAAAAACAAGTCCAAACGGAGTAGTTGGTCATGATATTTTTCCAATTAAAAAAACAGATTTTAATAGTAATTTTCAAAGTGAATTTAAAGTAGGTCAATCAGTAAGTAAATTTCAAATTAAGAGTGATTTGACTTCAATGTTAGATAATTCTAAAGATAATGTTAAAACAATCTTTGGAATCCAAAAATTATTAAATAAAGGATCACTAAAATTATTAGAACCTGTTTAGAATCTTTTCGAAAATAATGTAAAATGATTATATATTTTAAAATAAGAGGTATATATGCATAAAAATTATCCAAGTCATGTCACCAAAGAACAATTTGAAAACATAAAATCAATTTTAGAAAATAGTAAAAAGAAAACAAAACCAAGAAGTTTAGATTTATATGAAATATTTTGTGCAATTTTATATGTATTAAAAAGTGGTTGTCAATGAAGAATGTTACCAAAAAATTTTCCAAAATGACAAACTGTATATTATTATTTTCAAATTTGAAGTAAAAATAATGGTAAAGAACCTAGTGTATTGCAATTAATTTTAAAAAAAATTAGTTAAAAAAGTTCGTATCAACAATAATCGCAAAGAACAAACTAGTTTTTGTATAATTGATTCGCAAAGTGTTAAAAATACAGATACTACTGAAAATAAAGGTTATGATGCTGGTAAAAAGATTTCAGGCATAAAACGTCATATTGTTGTTGATTCTCAAGGTTTACCACATGCAATTTACATAACCACGGCAGAAAAAACAGATCGTAATAGCGCTATAATAATGATTGAAAATGAAAAAGAAAATCTTTCTGCAGTTCAAAAAATAATAGTAGATGCTGGTTATACTGGTGAAAAATTTGCTTCTGAAATCAAAACAATCATAAATGCAAATGTTGAAGTGATAAAACGCAATGAATTACATACTTTTGTAGTATTACCAAAAAGATGAATTGTAGAACGAAGCTTTGCTTGATTAGAAAAATACAGAAGATTATGAAAAAATTGTGAAAGAAAACTAAATACTAGTTTACAAATGGTTGTTCTTTCATTTATTTCAGTTTTATTAAAAAGATTCTAAACAGGTTCTTAGTAACAAAAAATGATAAATCAACAGATAATTTTATGGCCAATGATAAAATTACAGTTAGATTTAAAATCGGTGAAGTTATGATTCTTGTAGGAGAAGAATTAATGAGGCTTTTTAATAATCTGTGTATCTTTGTTTTGCAAAGTACTAGTTCAGATTAATTCTATCTTCAAATTTTATCATAAAATGGAGGCTTTTATGTAATCTGTGTATCTTTGTTTTACAAAGTACTAGTTTAGATTAATTCTATCTTCAAATTTTATCATAAAATGAGCAATTGCTGTATTTCAATTTTGAATGGGCATTGTTCATTTTTTTGTTATATTTTCAATTGCTAAATAAAATATTTTAAAAACTGCCATATCATTAGGAAAAACTTTTTTATTTCTGATAATTTTTCGTAATTGACTATTTACAGATTCAATAGCATTTGTTGTATAAATCACTCTTTTAATTTCTGCAGGATAACTAAGAACCTGTTTAGAATCTTTTTAATAAAACTGAAATAAATGAAAGAACAACCATTTGTAAACTAGTATTTAGTTTTCTTTCACAATTTTTTCATAATCTTCTGTATTTTTCTAATCAAGCAAAGCTTCGTTCTACAATTCATCTTTTTGGTAATACTACAAAAGTATGTAATTCATTGCGTTTTATCACTTCAACATTTGCATTTATGATTGTTTTGATTTCAGAAGCAAATTTTTCACCAGTATAACCAGCATCTACTATTATTTTTTGAACTGCAGAAAGATTTTCTTTTTCATTTTCAATCATTATTATAGCGCTATTACGATCTGTTTTTTCTGCCGTGGTTATGTAAATTGCATGTGGTAAACCTTGAGAATCAACAACAATATGACGTTTTATGCCTGAAATCTTTTTACCAGCATCATAACCTTTATTTTCAGTAGTATCTGTATTTTTAACACTTTGCGAATCAATTATACAAAAACTAGTTTGTTCTTTGCGATTATTGTTGATACGAACTTTTTTAACTAATTTTTTTTAAAATTAATTGCAATACACTAGGTTCTTTACCATTATTTTTACTTCAAATTTGAAAATAATAATATACAGTTTGTCATTTTGGAAAATTTTTTGGTAACATTCTTCATTGACAACCACTTTTTAATACATATAAAATTGCACAAAATATTTCATATAAATCTAAACTTCTTGGTTTTGTTTTCTTTTTACTATTTTCTAAAATTGATTTTATGTTTTCAAATTGTTCTTTGGTGACATGACTTGGATAATTTTTATGCATATATACCTCTTATTTTAAAATATATAATCATTTTACATTATTTTCGAAAAGATTCTAAACAGGTTCTAATAAAAACCATTAAATTATCTCAATTTTTATATCAAGATTTAGCAATTTGAGGATAGTGTTTATTTCACTTATTTTCAAAGGATTCTAAAGCCTGCATTGCTTGTTCTTCACTACATGCAGTATAAATTGGTTTTAAATCTGCAACTAGAGATTTTCTATGCTTATATGAGACATATTTCAAACTATTTCTAATTTGATGAACTATGCATAATTGATGTTCTGTTTTAAGATAAACTGATTGTATTGCTTCTGACATGCCTGTTAAATTATCACTGCAGGCAATAAGAATATCATTTAAGCCACGATTTTTCATTTCTGTTAAATTTGCTAATCAAAATTTAGCACCTTCATTTTCACTAATTCATAAACCTAAAACATCTTTTTTACCTTCTAAATCAACTCCTAAAGCTATATAAACTGATTTGTTAATAATGCGTTTATCTTGTCGTACTTTAACTACTATACAATCAAAATAAACAATAGGATAAATACCTTCTAATGGTCTATTTTGTCATGCTTTGACATCATCAATCACATCATCAGTAATTTGTGACTAATAACACTTTCACTAATATCAGCACCCTGATATAACTCTTGTAACTGCATTCTAATATCTGATAATGTCATACCTTTTGCATATAAGGAAAGAACTTGTTGATCAAAACCATCAAATCTTCTCTGTCTTTTTGGCACTATTACAGGAGTAAAATTACTATTACGATCTCGTGGTACATCAATCTCAATTTTACCTTGTTGAGTTATTAATTTTTTTGAACTTATACCATTACGAGCATTGTCACTATTACTATGTTGATTTTTTTCATATCCTAAATAATTTTGCATCTCAGAATTCAACATTTTTTCAACTAAACGTTTTGTTAATTCTTTATATAAACCCCCTTCTTTAAAAACTGTTGTTAAATCTTCAGTATTTTCTAATAATAAATCTACTGCTTTTGATATTGGATCATTATTATTAAAGTTATCTTTTTTAGCCATCTGTAACTCACTCTTTCTAGTCATTTAATTATATTTACTAGAATTAATTAAACATAGTTATTTTTGTAAGTTACACAGATTACTAAACATTACCGAATTAATAGTTAACCCTTAATAATAACATCATATTCAATGCTAATTATGTTTAATAAAATATATCAAAAAAAATAAAAAATAGTTTTAAAAACTATTTTTTATTTAATATAACAGGAATAATTAAAGGGTTTCTTCTTTTCTTTTTAAATATATAAGGTGCTAATGTTGATTTGATAGCATTTTTTATTGTAGCAAAAGTAGGTCTTTCGCTTTTTAATACTTCATTAATAGCTTTTGTTAGTAATAATATTGCTTCAGATACTAAAGGTGCTGCATCACGAACATAGAAAGAACCGCGAGAAATAAACGTTGGTGGTGCTAATAATTTATTATTTTGTGAATCAATAGAAACAACAATTGCAATTAAACCATCTTTAGAAAGAATTTGTCTATCACGGATTACTGCAGCAGTTGTTACTCCTGACATATCTTTACCACCATCAACATAAATAGGATCAGCAGCAATGCGTTTATCGCTTAAAGAACATTTACCATTATCCATAATAATTGGATCACCGTTAGCACAAATAAATATATTTTCTTCAGGGATTCCAATTGATACAGCTGTTTCTTTATGAACTTTTAACATTCGATAATCACCATGCATTGGCATAAAGTATGATGGTTTAATTAAATTTAACATTAATTTTTGTTCTTCTTGTGAAGCATGACCAGAAGTATGCAATCAATTTAATGGTGAATTTTCTTCAACAATCGCACTAAGTCGTGTTAGTTTATTAACTACTCTTTCAACGTCAGCACGGTTACCGGGAATTGCTGATGAAGAGAATATTATTGTATCACCGGGTATAATTTTTATTTGACGATGTTCGCGATTAGCAATTCTTGATAATGCTGCCATTGGTTCACCTTGGGAACCCGTACAAATAATAACAATTTGATTATTATCATATTTTTTAGCTTCTTCTGCTTTAATAAATGAACTATCACGAACTTTTAAATGTCCCATTTGACGAATAACATTAACTATTCTTTCTAAACTTCTTCCAACAACAATAACTTTTCTATTATGTTTTGTTGCAACTTCAATAATTTGTTGTAAACGGTGTACATTAGAAGCAAAAGTAGAAATTAAAATTCTGCCCTTCGCTTTAGCAAATATTTCACTAATTCTTTTAACAACAAGCATTTCTGTCATTGTATAACCGGGTACTTCAGCATTCGTTGAATCTGCTAAAAATAATGTTACTCCTTTTTGACCCATTTGTGCCATTTTATCAATATCTGCTTTATGACCTAAAGGTGTTCAATCGAATTTATAATCACCTGTTGTTACAACAGTTCCATTTGAATTTTCTACGCAAATTCCATATGCATCAGGAATTGAATGATTAACAGCAAAAAAACTAATAATAAATCTGTTAGTTTTAATTTTACTATTACCATCAACAATATTTATTTTTATTTTTGATTTTATTCCTTTGTCCTTAATTTTATGACGAATTAAAGCTGCTGCTAAGTTAGGAGCATAAATAGCTGGAATATCACTAATTTCTTTTAATAAGTATGGTATACCACCAATATGATCTTCATGACCATGAGTAATAAATATTCCTTTAATTTTATGTTTATTTTCTTTTAGGTAACTATAATCAGGAATTACTGCTTCAATTCCTGGCATAGAAGCATCAGCAAATTTTACTCCAGCATCAATAATAATAATTTCATTATCTTGTTCAATTATATAAGTATTTTTTCCAACTTCTTCTAGCCCACCAAGCGCAAAGATTTTCGTGACGAACTTTTTAACTGGCATAGTATTTTTTGTGGGTGTATCACTCATATTTTTTCTCCTTCATTCATTTTAAAATTATAAGGAAATAACATAAAAAAATGTAATGAATTTAATCATGTTTTTACTTATTACTTATTTGGTATATTATATTTAACTATAATAAAACAATTTAAAAACTTAAGTTTATCATTCTACTTTATATCATAATCCATTTATCATCATTAAGTCAAGGATTATCTTTATTAATGTGATGATAAAAGAGTTTTCCTTCTAAATGGTCTTGCTCATGTTGAAAAACAATTGCTTCATAACCTCTAACAGTTAAAGTTACTTTTTTCTTTTTTAAATAGTCATAACCTGTAACGTTGATTTTATAACTACGTGGAACTAAACCTTCATGAGGGTGATTAGTTACACTTAAACAACCTTCACCTTTTTTTAAATAAGCTATTTGTTCGCTTTTACCAATGATTTTTGGATTTATTAATGCATGTTCATAGTAAATAATCTTTTCATTTTTATCAGGAATTGGTAATAAAATATAATACATTTTTATATTTTCTCCAATTTGTGGTGCAGCAATACCAATAGCTTCGGTTAAAATGTTGTTAGCATTAAATTCTTTATCTTGTGATGCTTTTACTCAATCAATCATACGTTTCATAATATTTTCATCTTTAGGTGTTAAGGGTAAAATAACATCAGCACAAGGTTTTAATAAACTAGGTTTTGTATCTTCAGTAATTCAAGATGCTGATGGTACTTCGTTTTGTAATTTTTTTAACATTGCAGATCCTTTCATCAGTTTGTAATAAATAATAAATTAAACTAATTTGCTTTTATCAAATTTAATGATAAAGTTATTATAAACTAAATTTTGGAGAAAACATGAAAATTATTGCTGGAAAATTAAAAGGAAAAAAAATAATTACTTTAGATGGTTTATCAACACGGCCAACATTAAATCGAATTAAAGAAAATATTTTTAATATTATGTTAAATTATTGTAGTTTTGAAGATAAAATTGTTGTTGATTTATTTGCTGGAAGTGGTAATTTAATTCTTGAAAGTTTATCACGAGGGGCAAAATTTGCTTTTGCAAATGATATTAATAAAGCTGCTTGTAATATTATTAATCAAAATTGTTTTGCTTGTAATTTACAAGAACAAGTTAAATTAAGTAATTTGGATTATCAAATTTTTAGTAAAACACTAGTACAACAGTGTGATATTGTTTTTATTGATCCACCGTTTGCAAATATTACTTGTCAACAGTGAATTATTGATTTCTTTTATAAAAATAATTTACTTGCTAATAATGCTTTAATTGTTTTAGAAACAAATGTACCACTTGAAAATTTACAATTTAATTTCCATTTTAAAGTAGTATCTAATAAAAAATACGGTAAAATATATATTAAAATAATTCAATTTTATGAAAAGTAGAAAGTAGAATGTAAATGGCACAAAAAAAAGGAAAATTAATTATTCTTTCTGGACCAAGTGGTGTTGGTAAGGGTGCAATTATTGCTAAATTATTTGCTGATAAATCATTAAATTTAGCATATTCAGTTTCGATGACAACAAGAAAACCACGTAATAAAGAACAAGATGGCATTAATTATTTTTTTGTTGATGTATCAACTTTTTTAAATCATGTTAAAGGTAATGATTTTTTAGAATATACAAATTTTATTGGTAATTACTATGGTACTAGTAAGAGTTATGTTTTAAATTTGCAAAATCAAGGTTATAACGTTATTTTGGAAATTGAGGTTGATGGTGCTAGTCAAGTTTTAAAAAATTATGAACATCGCAATGATATTATGAGTATTTTTATTTTGCCTCCTTCTTATCAAGAATTAGAACAAAGAATTCGTATGCGTGCTAGTGAGTCAGAAGCAATTATTGAGAAAAGGTTAAATAAAGCAAAAGAAGAATTTAAAGTTCAACATGAATATGATTATATTGTTATTAACGATGACTTAGATATTGCTGTTAAAGAAATAACAGATATTATTAAAAATAATATTAATTAGTTTTTGATTTGATAGTTTAGAATTAAATATTAAAAACATTTAACGATGTTAATTTGTATAAAAATATAATAGTATAGAAAACTATAATACAATAATTTTATAAACTTAATATCAAGTTTATTTTAAATCCTATTTCTTTAATTTTAAAGTAATAGATTTTTTTATTTAATTAGAAAAGGTGAATAAAATATGGACGCTAAATCAATTGCAATCTTGCTAAAAACACTAGTCGGGTTAGGAAAAGTAATATCTGGAGGAAAAGAATCAATCAAAACCAGTAAGAGAAAAAATAAAGCAAAAGATAAGATAGAAACAAAAGTATTAACAGCATTAAAAGTATTACAAACATTACAAACATTAAAAGAAAAAGTATGAGAAGATGAAACATTAAAAGAATTAGTAGAATCTTTAAAAAAATTAGAAGAACAATTATCAAATGCATCAGAAAAATTAGAAAAATTAAAAACAGAACCAGCAACAGTAACAATCACAGATATATCAGTAGCATCAGTATGATTACAGGAAAAACTATCAAATTCACTAAAATTAATTGAAAAATTACAAACTAAATTATCTTCAAGAGAAAATAGTAAAGATAGTGATAATGATTTTTTAATAAAAGCAGAAGTAAATAAGAATTTATCAACATTATCCGTAGTAAATAAAAATTATGTTCATAACACTGTACCAAATTTATAGTTAATAAAGATAATTAACAAATAATAATTTTATAAACTTATATAAGATAAAATCTAAAATTATCAAAAATATTAGTACTCCTTTTAAAAATAAATTTAAAAGGAGTATTTTGTAAATTATGATAAGTTGTTATACTAATAATATCAAAAATAATTTTTTTACTTTATAATTAAAGTAGTGGAATCAAAAAATAAAGGAATGGTGGTATTTAATATGAGTGTATTACCGTTAAATATTATTTCGACTGTAATTTCAGCAGATATTGGAACAGTTATTGCTGAAATAGCGGTTTTATTTGGAATAACCATTTCTTTATTAATGACAATTCTTATTTTAATAGTTATGAATACCTTTATTCGTGGTAAAAAAGTTTGATGAGCAACAAGAAATAAATCTCATATGAAACTACTAGCAACTTCAGAAAAAAGAATGTTAGCAAGTGTTTTAGCAGAAGCAGTGATTAAATTAGCAGAAGAAAAAATTGGAGCACTAATTACTATTGAAAGGAATGTTTCATTAAATGAATATACTGATTTGGGAGTAAAAATTGATGGTGAAGTAACTTCACAACTATTACAATCTATTTTTATTAAAGGTTCACCATTGCATGATGGTGCAGTTATTATTCGTTTAGGTCGTATTGAATGTGCCTCTACTTATTTTCCACTAACTAATAAAAAAATATCTAGTCAATTTGGTTCACGTCATCGTGCTGCTATTGGAATATCAGAGCAAACCGATGCAGTATCAGTTATTGTTAGTGAAACTAATGGTTCTGTTTCAATAGCTCGTAGTGGTAAGTTTTTACAAGTTGAAAACTTAAATAATCTTGTTCGTACACTATATGATGAATTAGCTTCAACTAAAGAAATGGTTCAACAAGTATAATAATGAAAAGTTTGTTATTAGTAGATATTGGTAATACATTAATTAAGATTGCTATGATTAATGATAGTGAAATTATTGAACAATGAGCAGTAATAGAAACCAAAAGTAAAACTGCAATTGTTCAATTGAAAAAAGCATTTAAATTAAATAAAAAATTACATTTTGAAGAAGCTGTTATTAGTTGTGTTGTTCCAAATTTTTTAATAATAATAGAAAAATTAATTGTTTTTACATATAATTTAAAACCGTTAATTGTTGATTTTAATTTACTAAGTTCTTTACCTTTAAAACTTAATTTAGAAAATCGTCAATTAGGTAGTGATTTGATAGCATTATCATATGCTGCTTATACTAAGTATCACAATGCGATAGTTGTTAGTTTGGGAACTGCTACTACCTATAGTGTTGTTGTTAATGATGTTTTGGTTGGTGTTATTATTGGACCTGGATTTAGTACAAGTAAAGATGCATTGATTGATAATGCTGCTTTACTTGTTGATTTTGAAATGCAACATTATCAATCAATGTTAGGTAAAAATACTAATCATGCTTTATCAATTGGTTATGGTTATGGTTTTAGTGCAATGATTAATAGTATAGTTGCTAGAATTCAAAATGAAACAAATATTAGTTTACCTGTAATTTTAACAGGAGGTAGTGTACCAATTTTAAAATCTTATTTTGATTTTTCTTATATTTATGAACCACAAATGTTATTTTTAGGTTTAGTTGATATTATTAAATATTTTAGAAGTAATAATAAAATAAAAGATTAATATCTTTTAATATATTTAAAATATAAGGAAAGGAGAATAAAACTATGTTGATGTTAATAAAAATTTATAAATTAACTAGTGCACAAATTATTATAATAACTATTATTAGTTTATTAATTTTTACTATTATCGTTTTAACAAGTTTATTAGTAATTTTTAGTTCATATAAAAATAAACAATTTATGGTTTATAAAAATTTGCAATATATTCAAAATATTAATATTAAAGAAAGATTAAATCGTATTAATCAAATGGTACAAGCAAATGAACAATATAGTTCTATTTTAGGGATTTGAATTAGTCGTTATAATCTTTTTTTAAAAAAAGATTTAAATAAGGTTTTTAAAAAATATATTCAAATTTTAAAATTACAAAATAATAAAGAATTATGAAAAAGATATAAATTAATGTATAGAATGCATAATAAAAGTAATAATTTAAAAAATCAATTGCAGTTATTAACAATTGAAATAGATTATTTTATTAGTATTGATCAATTATTACGAGAATATCAATTATTTTTTAAACAAAATTTTAATTATTTACAAGATCAAATGATCAAGATTAATTTACAAAATGATCTTAATCGAGAACAATTAGATGAAGTTATTAAAATAATTAATGATATGTTTAAAGAATTAGAAACAAATATTAATGCTATTAATGTTAGTCAAATTATTACTATTTTAAGTGAGATTGCGATTGCTGTTGTAACATTGGCAGAAATTTTAGATAATTTACCAACACTTCGTTATATTATAACATATGAAATTAAACAAAAAATGGCGGCCTTAAAAAATAAATATCAAATGATAAAAATAAATAATACTTTACTTTTACAATACGAACAATTAGTAGCAAACGTTGATGAAAAGTTAAGTTTTATTAATAAACAAATTAATAATTTACAATACAAAAAAGCTAAGGTTAACACTCAAGAAATATTAAAATTAATTGCCACTTTTAGTAATAAAATTGATAAAGAACAAATATTTTATAATATTTTTAAACAAAATTATGAAAAATTTTTAGTTATGAGTTTTAATTTTAATGAAATATTTGAAACTATTAAAAATGAAATTGCTCTTTCAAATAAAATTAATTCTAAAATGATAGAAAATAGCAAAATAACTAACTTAGAAACTATTATTAATAAACAACTTGCTACTGTTAATGATTTTGATAATTTATTAATCATAGAACATCAAAAATCAATAAAAAATACTAGTTATGAAACATTAGTGATGTTATTAGCGGCGTTATTTGAAAATAGTATTGTTGTTTTTAATAGTTTAAAAGAGTATAATAAATTGTTGAATGAACAAAATAAAGCAAAAATTAAATTTAAAACTTATGTTGATAAAATCAATTCAATGATGTTACAAATTGATAATATTTTAAATAATATTAATTTTTATTATTTAAATGAAATTTATAAAGAAAAGTTTAGTGATTTACAATATTTAATAAATGATACTATTTTAAATTTTAAAAATGGAAATTATGATAATTCTTCTTTTAGTAAATTTAATGATTTACAAAATAAAATTTTTCATCTTTATACTGAATTAAAAATGGAAATTACTATTCATAAATTATCACATTTAACTCTTGTTTATGCTAATCGTCATCGTTCAATTAATCAGCAACTTAATAGTAAATTTAATGAAATTGAAAATAATATCACTAATAATCATAATCAAAAAGCATTAACATTATTATTGGAATTAATGGAATAAATTTTAAAAAAGAGGAAATTTAAATGGTACCAATTATTATTATTCGTTATGGTGAATTAACAACTAAAAGTAAAAATCGGATTGATTTTATTAAACAATTAAAAATAAATATTAAGTATGCTCTTAGTGATTATAAACAAATAAATATTATTCATTTTCATGATCGGATGGAACTAACTAATTTATCTCTTGACGTAATGAATGATGTTATTAATATTTTGGTGAAAATATTTGGTATTAGTTCATTATCACCTGCTTTTAGAATTGCTAAAAATATGGAAATATTATCAGAAAAAGTAATATCATTAATTTTAAGTCAAGATCTAACAAATTTTAAAACATTTAAACTTTTTGTTAGTCGTAGTGATAAGAGTTTTTCATTAAATTCAGAACAAATAGTTAAAATTATAGCTTCTATAATTTTAAAAAAAACAGATTTAAAAGTTAATGTTACTAATCCTGATTTAAAAATAAATATCAAAGTTAATAAGGATGATATTTATTTATTTGCAAATAAAATTATTGGTGCTGGTGGATTTCCAGTAGGTAGTTCAGGGAAAGTGTTATTATTATTGAGCGGTGGTATTGATTCCCCTGTAGCAGCATATAAATTAATGAAACGAGGATTACAAGTTCAATATTTACATTTTGCTACTCCACCTTTTACTTTACCAACAGCATTAAAAAAAGTAGAAACTTTAGTTCAAATTTTAGCACCTTATAATGCTGGTAGTAAAAATTTATATATTTGCAATTTTACTAACTTGCAAAATGAATTAAGTCATATTAAGAAAGAAAGTTATCGTATTACTTTAATGCGTAGAATGTTTATTAGAATTGCTAGTTTATTTGCAGAAAAATATAAAATTCAAGCATTAGCAACGGGTGAAGCGATTGGTCAGGTTGCTTCACAAACATTAGCAAGTATTAATGCTATTAATATTGTTAGCAATTTACCAATTTTGCGTAGTTTAATTGCCGAAGATAAAGTTGATATTATTAATCTTGCTAAAAAAATTGGTACTTATGAAACATCAATTTTACCATTCGCTGATTGTTGTTCATTATTTGTTCCCAAAAACCCTGTTACACAACCAAAGATTAAAGAATGTGAACTTTTAGAAAATGATTTAAAGCAAATAATTGATTGAGAACAAATTTTAATAAATAGTTTTAAAGATATTGAAAAAATATAAATAAATTTATTAAAATTTAATAGTTTTAATAAATTACAGTTTATTTACTTTAAATATAAAAAAAGAGTGAAGTTTCACTCTTTTTGTTATTTTTTAATAGTAAACTATAAAATATTACAATAAGTATTTTGATTACTTGTTGAAGTTTGATTTTGTAAATCAATTGCATTTATTTCATTTACTAATAATTTTGTTTTTTCAATTCTTTTATTGATTTCATTTATTTTTTTCTTATCAATTTCTAATTGAGCAAGTTTTAAATTTATTTGTAATTTTTGATATGGATTTGGTTCTCTAAAGTCAATATTGGTTGTTATTTTTTGTACTTCATTTGCTAATTCTTGAAGAGATTTAACTTCAAAATTATTTTTATTGGTTGTAACATTAAGAATAGTAGGTAATCCAAATTTATATCGTTGCTTTATTTCTTGTTCATAAATTTCATAGGCTAATCTTTCAACTATTTTTGGGTGTTTGTTTTTAGCAACTATTGTTAAAGCTGTATCACCATTTTCAATGGTATCTAGTAAAAGATTAGCATAGTTATAATAACCATTTGTTTTTAAATATTTGGCTATAATTATTTGTCCATTAATATTATTTAATATTCAAGGATCAGGTCTATTTTTAACTACATGATAAATATTAACACCATTATCTATTAAGATGTTAACTACATCTAAATGACCATTTTGCGCTGCTCATATTAAAGCGGTTATATCATCGCATATATAATTAACATTGCCACCATTTTTAATTATTTTTTTAATTACTTGTAGATCACCGATTTTAGCAGCTTTTATTAAATTAATATTTTGAATATCCATTTTTTTCTCCTTATTTGATTAAAAATAACAAACTCACTTACTTTAAAATGAAGTAATAAGTTGAAAACTTGTATTAAGTTTATGCAGATTTTAACATATTATTGGTTTTAATATGTAAAAAAATATATTATAATTTTTCCCAAATTATTAATTATTAATTATTGAAAAAAATAATGTTTATTTTTTCTTTTTTAATATAAATTTTAGAAATAAAATTTATTTTTTTATTTTATTTCTAAAAAAGTTTATTTTAAGTGTTTTAAATAGTTTTGTATTAAAAACAATAACTTAAGAATAACCTAGCAAGATAAAATGATGTTAAAATTAACTTGTAATATAAGTCATTCAAGAATTGTAGGGGATAGTATGAAATATATAGTTAATTTAAATGTTCGTTCTAATTATTCATTTCTTTCATCAACTATTAAAATAAGTGATTATATTGAATTTGCTAAAAAAAATAATTTAAAAGTTCTATCTTTAGTAGATAAAAATATAATGTATGGTGCTTATGAATTTTGTAATTTATGTATAGAGAATGATATTAAACCATTAATTGGTTTAAATTGTGTTTGAGAAAGTGCTACTGATAAAGTTGAATTAACTATTATGGCAACTTCATATGCTGGTTATCAAAGATTAATAGAGCTTTCTACTATTATTAGTACTAATAATAATATTGTTACTACTAATGATGTAAAAAAATATCTTAATCAAACACGTGAAGTTTTAGTTATTATTCATGCTAATAATAAAAATATTAGATATATTAAAAATAATTATGATATTTTAAATTCAACAGGTCATGAATTAGTTTATTTTGGTTTAGTACCTAGTGATATGGATAATATTACTTTATTAAAATCGATTACATCTAATATTATTCCAATTGATTTGGTTTTATATTTAGATGAAAAACAACATCGTACTTATCAAATTTTACAAGCTATTAAAGAACAAAAAACATTAAAATCAGAAGATTTATCAAAAAGTAATGAGTTTTTATATAAAACTAAACAAGATTTAATGCAACATTATCCAAATGAAATTATTGAAAATATTGAAAAGGTTATTTGATTATGTAATTTAAAATTTCCTAAAAATAAGCCAAATAGTGCAGAATTAAGTTTACCAAAATTTACTTGCCCTAATAATCTTACTAGTAATTTATATTTGCAAGAATTATGTAAGCAGGGATTAGAAGCGCATTTTCAAAGTCGTGAAATTCCTGAAACATACGTTAAAAGAGTTTTATATGAATTACAAGTAATTAATGAAATGGGTTTTGCTGATTATTTTTTAATTGTTAATGATTATATTAAATTTGCAAAAAGCAAGAATATAATGGTTGGACCAGGTAGAGGAAGTGTTGCTGGTAGTTTAGTGGCATATGTTTTAGGAATTACTGGTGTTGATCCTATTGCTTATAATTTAATTTTTGAAAGATTTTTAAATCCAGAACGAATATCATTACCAGACATTGATATCGATTTTGAAGATACAAGAAGAGATGAAGTTATTAATTATATTCATCAAAAATATGGCAAAGAACATGTTGCATATATTGTTACTTTTCAAACAATTGCTAGTAAAATGGCAATTCGTGATTTGGGAAGAGTTTTTCAAGTTAATATTGAAGATATTAATGAAATGACAAAATTAATACCAATTCAATATAATTTTGAAATAGATATGGCTATTAAACAATCACCAAAATTAGCATGATATGCAAATAAGTATCCTTTATTGTTTATTTTAACCAAAGAAATTCTTGGTTTTCCACGACAAACTAGTACTCATGCAGCAGGAATCGTTATTACAAGAGCACCGTTAGTTACTGCTATTCCATTACAATTAGGATTTCAAGGTATTTATCAAACGCAATTTCCAATGCAAACCCTAGAAACTCTTGGTTTGATAAAAATGGATATTTTAGGATTACGTAATTTAACTATTTTGCAAAATATTTTACAACAAGTAAGCAAACATTATTTTTTAAATTTAAAATTATCTCAAATTCCTTTAAATGATGAAAAAAGTTTTAACATTATTAAAAATGGTGATACAACCGGTATTTTTCAATTGGAATCTTCAGGAATGCGTCAAATTTTAATTAAAATGAAAGTTGATAACTTAGAAGATATTATTGCTAGTTCTTCTTTATTTCGTCCTGGACCACAAGAGTACATTCAAGATTATATTAATCGTAAATTAGGAAAACAAAAAGTTACGTATATTCATGAAGATTTAAAACCTTATTTAGCATCAACTTATGGCATTATTATTTATCAAGAACAAATATTATTAATTTTACAGAAAGTTGCTGGTTATTCATTAGGAAAAGCTGATTTAATTCGTCGTGCAATTAGTAAAAAAGATACTACAGTTATGAAAGAACAAGCAAACTCATTTATTAAAAGTGCTGTTAATAGAGGTTATTCACCAAGAGTTGTTAAGAAAATATGAGAAGATATTGAAAAATTTGCTGGTTATGGATTTAATCGATCTCATGCTGTCGCTTATTCATTAATTAGTTATTATTTAGTTTATTTAAAAGCAAATTATCCATTGGCATTTATGGTGTCGTTATTAAGTAGCGTTATTGGTAATGATCAAAAAATGTTACAATATTTGAATGAATGTCAAAAATATCAAATTAAAGTTTTACCACCATCAATTCAATTTTCTGACATTGATTTTTTAATTGATGGTGCTAAAAAAGCTATTCGTTATAGTTTACAAGCAATTAAGCAAATGAGTCAAGGTAGTTGTAGTAATCTTATTAAAGAACGTACAAGTAATGGATTTTTTCAAGATTTTTTTAACTTTTGTGCTCGAGCAATATTTATTGGTTTGAATCGTAAAAACATTGAACATTTAATTGCTGCTGGTGCTTTAGATGATATTCAATCAAATCGAACAATGTTATTATTAAACTTGGATGCTGCATTAGAATATGCCAATATGGTGCAGGTAAAAAATGAAACTAGTGGCGAATTATCATTAAATTTTAATTTAATTGCTAAACCAATTATGTTACAAAGAGAAGATGATTGAAATAATAATAGTATTAATGAACATCGTGCATTAGGACTTTATTTAAAATATAATCCTAAATTACTATGAAAAGAGCAATTAGATCCTCATAATAAAGCTATTGATTTAGCATATATTAATAATTATGTTGATCAACATGTTAGAGTATATGGAGTTATCAATAATATTAGAGTAATTAAAACTAAAACTAAAAAATTAATGGCTTTTTTTGAAATGCAAAATGATAGTAATGTTATTGAAGTAACGGTTTTTGAAAAGTTATATCAAATATACCAAGAATATTTACAAGTTAATAAAGTAATTTTAATGGAAGGAAAGGTAGAAATTTATAATGATAATATTCAGTTAATTTTATCAAGAGTAATTAAAAATTTATAGTAAGCATATAATTTTATCTATGCTTACTATATTAAATAATAAATATAATCAATAGTTTTTAAATTTCTTACTTTAATTTCTAATAATAAATAAAAAATTAATGAACATAGTAATTATTAATAATTTCACAATTTTCAATAGCATCTCAAAAGTTATTATCTACTTTTTTTATTTTTAAATAAATATTTAAAAAGATTAGTAATATAGTTATAAATAATAAAATTGGACTTAAAATTATAGCAAAAACAATTCCAATTTTTAGTTGTACTAATGATTTAACATTATAGTTTTCAACAATATTTTGGAAGAGGTAATGTTTACAAAAATATAATTTATTATTAGTTAACATATAAATTAAACCATGTTCTTTTATTAAATTAAAACCATTTTCTTTTGTTATTATTTCTTGTTTTCGATAATGATTATAGAAAGAAGGAATATATTTTATATCATTTTTTATGTTAAAAAAATCTATTAGGGTTAAAGATGTAAATATAACCAAAATAGTTAAAATCAATAGTGATAGTGTTATTAAATTTATTTTTTTAAGTTTCTGAATTTTCATTTCTAAAAATCTCCTTATATTTTATTTATAGGTTAATTTTATTTTGTTAGGAAAGTATTATAATATATTTTTTATTAAATAAAATTAAATTATGAAATATTTATATATAATATTTTAATAATGATTTGCTATTATTTTTTTGTTTTTTTTGTTATATTATAAGTAGTAATATTTATTACCAATTTACGATGAATTGCAAAGCAACGAAGATTAAAACCCCAATATATTTATTCAAAATTTCAGTTTATTATTTTATTTTTAAAGTAACTGTTTTTCTTTTAAAGGAGCACACATCACCATGGCAATTAAAGATGTACAAAGAGATGGTAATTGTTTATTATGAGCAGTAATCGTTTCATATTTAGAACAAGTTAAAACTAATAAAAACCAATTTAAGACAAGATATAAATCACTTTTTGGTATAGAAGTCGGTTGAGAACGAATTTTTAATTTTGCTGATTTTAATTTTGCTGATAAAGAAAATGAAAAATTAGTTAAAGTCTTTCGTAATCGTATTTGTGATTATATTGAAACAAATTTAGATACAAAACGTCCAAATAATAAAGCTAATTTTAGATCAATGTTATTAGATAGTGAAATTAATAAAAAAAATAAAGAATTATATCCTAACAATAGTGAAGATACACAAATAAGAAAAAGTTTAGAACAAATGAGAAAAAATGGTGAAATAACAGGTTCTGTTGAAATTGAAGCAATTTGTAATATTTTAAATTGTGATATTATTAGAATTAATGAAGATTTTGATATTGCAAGTAGGGAAAGATTTGAACCAGATAATGTAATTGCTAATAATGATAATAATGAAGTGAAGTTATACTATCAAGCTCGACATTATCAATATTTTTCAAATGTTACTAATCAAACACCAGCAAAAAGGAATGAGGAAGAAACTACAAAAGTAGTAACACCTTCATTTGAAGTTAATTCAAGTAATAATAGTTTTCAAGAAAGTATTTCATTTCCAAGAGAGGAAAGTGCTGATTTTTTAATTAATGCTAGATTGAAACTTAAAAATCAGTTGTCTGATAAAGAAATTAATGAAGAAACACAAAATGCTATAATTGATATTTTTATTGAAGATATAATTAAAGTACCAGCACATCAAAAAAATGAAATATTAGAAAAATCTATTTTTGAATTAAATAATCAAGAACAATTATTTACAAATCCTAATCTTGTTTTTGAATCATTTATTAAACCAATAATTAATGGTTCAAAAACAGAAGATCAACAATTATTAAAAGAAAGTACTAATATAAATACTAATTAATTAGTATTATCACTTTTGTATTTATTGATTTGTTATATTAATAAAAAATAACCAAATATTTGGTTATTTTTAGTATATTTTTAAATTTATTTTACTTGGTATTTAATAGTTGCTGTAATTGAATATGAACTATCACGTATCAGTGAACTATCTTCTGTTTTATACATATTCATGGTTATACTATTAAAACTTATTGTTTTATTTTCATTATTAATTATAATTCTATCTTTTTTATAATATATGTTAATACGTTGCTCTACTAAACCTAGTCTATAGTGTGATATTCTAATTTCTCTCATATAATTTTCTAATTTATAAAAAGTTGAACTTTTATTTGAATCTGTCGGTTCTTGAACTGTAACTCAAGGATCTATTTTAAATTTTGCTTCCATAGTTTTTTCAAGAAATGCAAAATATTCCTTGTATGCTTCAACATATTCCTTACCATATCTTTCTTTATCATTAGCAACTTTAATTTTTTTAATAATTTTTTCTAATCTTTCTTCTTCAGTATCAACTTTTGTAATTATAATATTTACTTTTCCTGTATATTTACTGTCGGCTTTAGCATGTAATTCTGCTGAACCAGCAGTTGCTTCAGATGCTGCTTTGAAGTTTTTAATTTCAACATCATTGGCAGTTACATCTTTGTTTTGTTTAATGATTTCATTAAGAACTGCTTTTTCAGTATTAAATTTGTTACCGTTAACTTCTTTGTTAGTAATTTTACTATCTAAAATCTAAAGCGATTTTGTCTTTTGCAGTAATTGTAATGTTTACTTTTCCTGTATATTTACTGTCAGCTTTAGCATGTAGTTCTGCTGAACCAGCAGTTCCTTCAGATGCTGTTTTGAAGTTTTTAATTTCAACGTCATTGGCAGTTACATCTTTATTTTGTTTAATGATTTCATCAAGAACTGCTTTTTCAGTATTAAATTTGTTACCGTCAACTTCTTTGTTAGTAATTTTACTGTCTAAAGCGATTTTGTCTTTTGCAGTAATTGTAATATTTACTTGTCCTGTATATTTACTGTCAGCTTTAGCATGTAGTTCTGCTGAACCATTTTTAATTTCTGATGCAGTAATAAAGTTTTTAATTTCAACATGTTCAGATGTTATTTCTTCATTTAAACGAATAATTTTATTAAGAACTGTTTCTTCGGTATTAAATTTGTTACCGTCAACTTCTAACTTAGTAATGATAAAACTTAATTCTTTTTTTGCTTCTGATTTTGTGCTTTTTGTAGCGACAACAGCTATTGTTGTTGCTGCTGCAACGACAACTAATATACCAGTTGCAATTAATATTTTTTTATAATTTAGTTTTCTTTTCATATTTAACCACTCCAACGTGTTATTTTATCATTTTTGCTAACTTAATGTCAAATCACAACAATTGATTGAAGAAATATTGATGACTATTATTGATTATTTGTATTTGTATTTTTATTAAAATTTGACTTATAGAAAATAAATAAATATAATTATTTTTATAAAATTTATAGAATTTTTTGACTGATACTTTAATTTTTAAAGTAAACAAGGTTTAACTCAAATAATGTGAAATATAAAAATATAATGGATAATAAAAAATAAAAAACTACTAATTATTTTTCTTTTATAGTAAGTTCTAGTAAGCATGTGATATCGTTTATCGATTTTAGTTACTAGAATTATTGATATGTAGTTAAAAGAAGAAATAATAAAAATAACTATTTTAAAAAAAGAATGAAGAGGACAATATAATGAAAAAAATATATGATAATTATCAAGATACTAACTTTAATTATAAAAATATAATATCAACAAAAAATGTAAAACAAACACAGGATGACAATGGTAATTTGTATTATACAACTTTTGATAGTTCTGATCTTCATATACCTGGACAAAAAATTTGAAAATATAATATAAGTACCAGAGATAATGAAATTTATTGAGAAAATAAAGAATTCAAAGTAGGTTCTTTTCACATGATAATTGATATTAAAGGTAATATTTATTTAACTTCTGCTGGTGGAGTAATAATTCTTAATAATAAAAATAAATTTAAAACTATGCCATTAGTTTCGGGTATGGTAACTGATATTACTTATTTAAAAAATAATATTTATGTAACAACTTTTGATGGTTTTTATAAATATAATATTAATACTGAAATTGCTGAAAAAATAAATTTACCAAACAATCTAATGGTTAATTCTATATTTATTGATAAAAACGAAAACATTTATCTTGCTATTTATAAATCTATAAATAAACCTATAAGTTATAGTGTGTTAATTATAAAAAAAGGTCAATCTGAAGCCAAACCAATAATTGGAGATGATTTTTTTAACATTAACGATACAGTATTAATAACAGAAATAAATAGTAAAATATATTTTTATAGTTTAAATTTAGCAAGTAAAAAAGCAAAATTATATTATAGTGATTTAGATAGTAATAAAGTAAATTATGTATTAGATTTATCAATTAATGTTCAAACATTATTTAATTTAAATAATGAACTTGGTTTAGTAACACATGAAAATGGAAATACAGTAATTGAAGTTTTAAATATTGATAGTATAGAAAAAAAATATGAAATAAAAAATAGTGTTTATGAGTAAATAATGCAAATACAGAAATTTAATATTTTATCTCTTTTAAATGAAAATAAAATTGATTATTTAAGTTGATAATCTTCTTGTTAACTTAAAAAACAATAAAAAACAATTTAAAAATGCATCTTTAAGATGCATTTTATTGTTATTTTAAAAATTAAAGCTTAAAGCAATTATTTAATAATTGCTTTAATTTTAGTAGCAATAATATCAATAGCTACAGTATTATGAAAATCAAAAGGAATAATAATATCAGCATAACGTTTAGTTGGTTCAACAAAAGCATCATGCATAGGTTTAACAGTTAATGCATATTGTTGTAAAACACTGTCAAGAGTACGATTTCTAAAACTAACATCTCGTTTAATTCTTCTTAGTAGTCTAGTATCACTATCAGTATCAACAAAAATTTTGATAGTAGATAATTCACGAATAATAGGATTTTCTAAAGCAAAAATACCATCCAGAATGATAACATCACCCGGACCAATAATCTCAGTGTTTTTACTGCGACTATTGATTTTAAAATCATAAATAGGCTCTTCAATAGCATTGCCAAGTAATAATTGTTCTAAATCATGAATTAATAATTTCATATCAATAGCATTAGGATGATCAAAATTAGTTTTTTTTCTTTCTTCAACTTTTAAGTTACTAAGGTCATGATAATAATTATCCATTTGTACAAAAATGACATTTTTTTTATTACAAGCTTCAGCAATTTTTTCTGCTACTGTTGTTTTTCCTGAAGCACTGCCGCCAGCGATAGCGATTAAATTAATTTTTTTATATTTCACATTTATCTCCTAAAATTTAAGATTGAGTTATTTTATCAAAGTATGATTGTAAAATAATAGCAGCAGCCAATTGATCTTTAACTTGTTTTCTTTTATTTGAAGAAACATTAGATTTAATTAATATTTGCTGCGAAGAATAGGTAGTTCTTCTTTCATCTTGTAAAACAATATTTAGTTTATCATTATTTTGTGTTAATTTAAATTTATCAATAAAATTTAAAACAATTTTTGCGCTGGGGCCGACTGTGCTATCCATGTTTAAAGGGTAACCAAAAACAAGAATATCAGCATCATATTCTTTAATAGCATTTTGGAGTTGGATAATAGTATTATTAAAATCATGCTCTGGGAAACGAATAGTTTTTCAAGAAAAAGCAATTTTTCCTTCACCACGAGCAAGCCCTAATGTTTTACTACCTAAATCAATGCCTAAATATTTCATAAATTTATTATACTTAATATTTTTTTTAATTTTAATAATATATTAATTTTATAAAAAAATATTTTTTATATTGTAACTATAATAAAAATGTATTATGTCTATAAATTTTTATCTTTTTTATATTGTTTTTTTTGGATGGGTTACACTTTATTGGACACTAATTACGTAGACAAGTGAACAAATTAGTTAAAAGAAAGGAAATATAATTATGGCCAATATTAACTCATATAATGATGAATTTAAAAAACAAATAGTATCTTTATATCAAAATGGCAAATCAGTATCTTGCCTTGCTAAAGAATACAACGTTACAAGAGCAGCTACTTATAAATGAATTAAGCAATTTACAAATTCAGGCAGTTTTAAAACTAAAGATAATCTTTCGGATTTAGAAAAACAATTAATTCAAGCAAATAAAGAATTAAAACAATTAAGAATGGAGAATGATATTTTAAAGCAAGCAGCACTAATAATAGGCAGAAAGTAGAGATTATTACAAATAATAAATCTAAATATAAAATTCGTCCAATTTGTCGTTTTTTAAAACTTTCTAAATCAACATATTATTTTAATTTAAAAAAAAAAGAAGATAAAATCAAAAATAATATGTATGATGAAGCTGTTATTAGTGCTTTTAAACAAAATAAAGAAGTTTATGGAACAAGAAGATTAAAAGTCAGTCTAGAAAATAAAGAAATTTATTTATCACGCAAAAAAATTAAAGAAATTATGAATCAGCATAATTTAATATCAAAATACACTAAATTATCATTTAAAAATCATCATAACAAAGTCAATGATAGCCAAATAAGCAATCTTGTGAATAGAAACTTTAATAATAGGCTTAAAAATGAAGTTATTGTTAGTGATTTAACTTATGTTCAAGTTATAATGGTAAGTGAAACTATATTTGCTTATTAATCGACCTATTTAACCGCGAAATTATTGGACATAGTGTAGGTACTAAAAAAGATGCATCATTAGTATATCAAGCATTTATGCAATCAAATCGCTGTTTAAAAGATATTCAAATATTTCATAGTGATCGCGGTAATGAATTCAATAATAAATAAAACTATTGATAAACTTTTATTAGCATTCAATATTACCCGTTCTTTAAGCAAAAAAGGTTGTCCTTATGATAATGCTGTTGCTGAAGCAACTTTCAAAACTTTCAAAACTGAATTTATTAATGATAAAAATTTTACATCATTAATCCAATTAAAATTAGAATTATTTGATTATATCAATTGATACAACAACATACGAATCCACAGCACTTTAAACTACCTAACTCCAGTTAAATATCATGAAAAAATGTCTACCAAAAAATAGTCCTAAAAAGGGTTGCCATTCCAATAATTCTTTTTCATAAATGGGGCTGTTTTTTACATCACTCGTTAAATTCAGTTTTTGTTCTAAAAAACTACGCGAATTCAATAAATCAATACTATTAATATTCATTTTATATCCTTAAATTAAATATAAGTATAAAAAACGCTTAATAGTCGTTTTTTCTAATTTTTCATATTCTTTGATATGATAATATTTTTTTCATCAATTTTTATTTGATTTAACTAAGAACGTTCTAACAATATAACTATATTCATTTTTTGGTAATAATACTAAAACTGTATCAACAATTTGCACATGTTTCTCATAATTTTTTAAATCTTTATTTATCGCTATCTTATTAGCATAGTGAACACTATCCTCTTTCAAAACATAATTTTCTTTAAAATTATTATTTGCTAATGTTAATTTTGCTTGTTCATATTTAACAAAAATAGCAGCAATTAGTTGCTTATCAGCACTTATTTGTTCTTTCATTATTATCACCTCAATAATAATTTAAGAACAAATAATTATCTTTCCTCTATTTTATTTCTATTTAACTTACTAATTTTAATATGATCTTGCAAAATAAGTTCAGACACTATTAGGAGTTTGACACTTAAAACAATTACTTGGTTTTTTATACGGTTCTAAAGGAATACAACGTGATGTTGTACCAGTTAAACTTTTAATTTCTTCTTCACACTTTATTTGATCACAAAAAGGTACAATAAAGAAACCTTTATGAATTTTAACTAATTTATGATATTCATTGAAATCTGTTAACTCTTTTAAATTTGTATTTAATTTTTTTTGTGAATTATTAAATAAATCTTTATTTAATTTATTTAATTGATTAATAATAGTTGTTACTAATAGTTTTTCATTATTAATTTCAACATCAATAGTATCTAAATTATGACGTAAAATTAATTTAATTACTTGGTTTTCAATTTCTTGCTCACCAATTGCAATAGTAATTGGAATACCTTTAATTTGACTTTCACTTTTCTTATAAGAAAAACTTTTATTATCTTCATTTATTAATACTCGGAAATGAGAACTTAAAATTTTAAATATTCTTTCAACAATTATTTTAACTTTATCACTTTTAGGTGATAAATTTAAAAGCATAATCTGATGCGGTGCAATTGTAGATGGCAATACTAAACCCAGATCATCGCTATGCGCCATAATTAAAGCACCAATTAATCTTGTCGATACACCTCATGATGTTTGATATCCTAATTCTTGTTTATTATCTTTATTACTAAATTTAATATTAAATACCTTTGTGAACTCTTGACCAAAATAATGACTAGTACCGGCTTGTAATGCTTGTCCATCTTGCATCATAGTTTCAATTGTATATGTCATTTTTGCCCCAGCAAAACGTTCGTGAATTGTTTTTGCACCAACAATAACTTTAATTGCTAATTGTTTTTCAACAAAATCAGCATACAACTTAATCATTTTTAATGTAAAGTTTTTTGCTTCTTCATCGTTATTATGCATTGTATGCCCTTCTTGTCATAAAAATTCACTAGTTCTTAAAAATGGTTTTGTATTTTTTTCTCATCTAACAACATTACATCATTGATTATATAATAATGGTAATTGTTTATATGAACTAATTATTTTTGAAAAATGACGACAAAATAAAACTTCTGAAGTAGGACGAATAATTAGTTCCTCTGATAATTGATTATTTCCAACTTTAGTTACAGTTGCACATTCTGGTGCAAAACCCTCAATATGATCTTTTTCAACTTGAAATGCTTTTTGACTAATTAAAAGTGGTAGCATTACATTTTCAATATTTAAAATTTTAAATCTTTGATTTAATAAATGTTGAATATTTTCTCAAATTGCATATCCGCGAGGACGAAAAATAATGGTACCGGCTGCTGAACCATTTTCTGCGCCATAATCACAAAGTTCTGCTTGCTTAATAACATCAGTATATCATTTGGCAAAATCAATCTCTCTTGCTGTAATATTTTTATTCTTTGCATTATTCATAATGATCTATTCACCTTTCGTTGATTGACTTTTATGTCACTTCCAATAATTTGGGTAATTTAAAGCATCTAGCACTTTATTTGCTTGTTCTGATTCTAATACTTTTCCTAGTAAATAGTCAACCTTTAATCCTTTTAAAACAATAATTTCAGGAACGTTAATAATACCACGAGCTAAAATATTTTTAATACCTAAAATTCTTAAATAATGCAAACAAATAATAACATCAATATATTTACTAAAACTAAAAGTAACTTGTTCTAATAAATTAGAAGTTAAAACTACATAATCAGGTTTAAAATGATTAATTAATTTAAAATTATCAATATGACGTAAATCATGAGTAAAAGAAATTTTTATTTTATTACTACGAATAGTTTTAATAATTGAATCATACTTATTCCAACTATTAATTTCACCAATATCTTGAAAATCAAAAATTAAATCACAATTTTCAAAAAGATTTTTTCTCTTATTAACAAGAGCAATTAACTTTGTTAAAATAGTTTTATCTTGTAACTCAATTAAACTAACAGGAAGAATAAGGTTTTTTTCTTGTTTTAATTTCGCAAATTTTTCAAATGTTTGAATAAATAAAGGCTCATTTACTTTTCACCACAATCCTGAATCTTGAATATTACGCATCAAAACAATAAACGAAACATAATAAGAATTTTTAACAAAATTTCATCAAGCATAGTAACAATTTGGCTCATTTGAATTATCACTTTTATATACTGGTCTAATACTAACACTTAATAATTTTTCCATTTGTTCTGATTGTAGAAGTGAATAATGATTATAATCGGGATAATTTAAAATATCATTTGTCTTCAATTTGATTTCAATTAAGTCTCTACTTTGTACTACTTCTAATTGATTCTTATCAATAATTTTATTATATAATATATAGACATTTGAAGCATCAGTTTTTACTGAAGCATAAACACATAATATTTGACTTTGAATCTGCAAATAACTACTTTTTTCTACTAAATTACGTTTAATATAACTATTTATTTTTTTTTGGAATCGATATAAATTTATTTTCTTATTTCTAGAATAAATTAAAAACTGACCATCATAATATTTACAAATAATAGTATTATCTAATCCTAAAGTTATTTTACTATAATATGAAATTAATAATTCCATTCGTTCAATATTATTAACAGTTAAAATATTTTCTAATGCTAAATAATTTTTTATTTTTATTAAAATCATATATTCAAATTGACTATTTATTTTTTTATTATATTTTTTTTGACTAAAATTATCTAAAATAGTTTGTACAAAAACTGACTTTACCACTGTTAACTCATTTTGTTGTAAAATAATTGCTTGTGAAATAGCAAAACGATTATAACGAATATTACTTTGCATTTGACCATACAAAACTTTATTATTATCAAAATAATCAATTGATAAATCATAAACAATAACTTTACTTCCTAATTGAAAGGAAACAGAAAAATGACACGGCTCAAATGGAACTTTATTCACTAATAAATCTTGAATAAAAATTTCAATTTTTACTTTAGTTTTACGATTCATCATTGATTTAAATACAAACAATGAAATTCGTTTTTTACGATTTAAAACTTCTAAGCGTTCAGAAAAAGTAATGATTTCATTTTTTAAATCAATTTTCAATGGAACTAAACTTAACAAATCACCATGGATAACATTATAATATTGATTATTACGATGATTTAAACGTATAAATAAAATAATTATTATTGTCATAAAAGGAATTAAAGCAATAATTACAATTGCAGATCAATGCATAATTTTACCTCCATTTAATCAGAGCCTAAAGTAATATTACCATTATTTCCTTGGAAAAGTTTTAACTTTAGTCTTTGATTATCAATATATAATTTAGCTAAACGAAACATTTTGCGATCTTTAACCAAAATTCAATCAATAGCTTCAACAGGAATTGTTTCGTATATTTGAACACGATTAGTATCAACATTTAAACCTCAATCTTTAGTAGTGCTTTGAAATAGTTTATGAATATCAACAGAAATAATAGCTATTTTATTAACATCAACATTTTGCTCTGCACATCACTTTCAAAAAAAATGACGTGTTGAATTACCTAACTCTAATTCTAAATAAGTAGCATGTTCTAAATAAGTTCAAACAATATATTCTTGCTTTGGCAATAATTTAATTTGTGAAGAAGGTTTAATTCCTTGTTCTAATATTAAAGTAATATTACTAACATCAGTATAAAAAAATAAGTTAAAAATATTTTTATTTTCTAAATGTTTAATAATTTGAATAGTTGATCTTCTTCTAAAATTTAAAAAAATATTATTACGTTTTTTATTATTCGTTGAAGTAGAAGATTTATTAGATTTTTTTTGTTTTTTAAACCTATTAAAAAAAGGAGTTTTTTTTTCATTGTCTTCTGATAATTTAGAAATATCCAAATTAGGTTGATTTTCATCACTAAAATATTCTTTAATTTTTTTAATTCGTCGACTTCAACCCATAAATTATGACCACCTTATTATTAATATTTACCTAATTATACTAAATTTTTTTAAAATAATGGTGCTAAAATTCTAAGCAATAATAAAAATACACCCCGATAGGCAAAACTACGATGTAGTAGTGGATTACTAATAATTAAACTAGAATGAATAAAATCTTTTTCAAATGAAGCAGATAAATCACTATTTGTTTTACTATCATAAACAATTACTAAAGTTTGATGATCTGAATAAAGACTACGATAATCAAGATTAGTTGAACCAATAATAGTAATATCATCATCAAAAATACCAGACTTAGAATGGTTAAAAACATTATTATATTCATAAATTTTAACACCTGACTCAATCAATGAATCATAATAAGTTCTTGACATGTCTAATGATAAAAATTTATCAGTAATTCCGGGTAATGATAATCTAACATCAACACCAGAATAAGCACTATTACGCAATGCAGTAATTAAATCGCTAGTTGGAATTAAATAAGGAGTACTAATTCAAACTCGCTTTTTAGCATTACTAATAAATTTAATAAATAAATCTTTTTGAATTGTTTCTTTTGTAATAGGTCCATCATCAATTACTTGGACAATAATATTATTTTTAATTTTTATTTCAGATTTTTCAGCACTAATATCAAGAATATTACCAGTAATAAAATGCCAATCTTGTCTAAATATTAAATCAATTGATTTAACAGCTTCCCCAACAATTCTAATTTGGGTATCTCTTCAAAAGCCATACTTTGCAGAAAGATAAATATAGTTATCTGCTAAGTTAACTCCACCAGCATAGCCAATATTCCCATCAATAATAATATCTTTACGATGATTACGAAAATTATAATTTCCTGTCATAAATGGTAATCTAACTGGTGAAAATTTATGAATAATAATTCCCATTTTTTTCATTTTTCATATTTTATATTTTGATAAACTAAAATATGAACCAACAGCATCATAAATCATATAAACTTTAACTCCCGCTTCAATCCTTGCTTTTAAAACATTAATAATTACTTCTAATAGCTCCCCTTCACCAAGAATAAAATAATTAATAAAAATATAACTTTTTGCTTGTTTTAAATCTTCAATTAATTTAACAAATTTATTAGGACCATTATTTAAAATTTGAACATCAGTATTATTATAAAATGGTCGATGAGAAATTCTTGTTGTATAGTTAAATAAAGATAAAGTATCTTCACTCAAAGTTATTTTTTTTGATTCTAAAATTGAATTAGCAAAAGTTCAATCTTCTTGGGTATAAAAATAACTATTTGTTTTTAAATAAGCTTTTTGTTTTCGTCGATAACGATAAGGACGACCAAAAGTTCAATATAAAAAAATACCGATGATTGGCAAACATAAGGTAACCATAATTCATGATAGTTTTGCATCTTGCATACGATTGGTAATGAAAATAATAATACCAGTTAAAATAGTTAAAGTAATAATTATCATCAAAATAATTCATGAATATTTAATATAATTAAATATAACAAAAACTATTGTTGCAATCAAAGCAATATATAAGATTAATGATAAAAGTAAGTTTACTCGTTTACGCATGATTTCTCCTTAATATAAAGAGTTCTTTATTAAATTATATCTAATTATTAATAAATTTATTATTTAAAAGTAAAAAAAAGCAATTAATGCTTTTTAAATAATGGCGGAATGGGAGAGATTCGAACTCTCGCGACAGTTTCCCGTCCTAACTGATTAGCAATCAGTCCTCTTCAGCCTCTTGAGTACCACTCCAAAGTTATAATAATTATTTTTTTTACAATTATTATTATAACTTTAATTTTAAAATTTACTATGTATTTTTTAATTTTTTTTTAAAAATCCTATATTCCAAAATAAAATTTCACTATTTTTTAAATTAAATAAATAATATATTACTAAATTTGTTACAAATTTATTTTTTACTTGAAACTACTATTCAATAATCTAATTAATTTATACAACACAAACATTACATTGATAATTTTCACTATCCTCTAAAACCTCTTGACGAATACGAACATAATAAATTGATGAACAACCTTTTTTAAAGGCTCTAATATAAGCTTTATTTAAATCACGAGTTGTCGCTTTATCAGTAATAAATAAAGTTAAAGAAATTGCTTGATCAACGTGCTGTTGTGCAGCTGCTACAATATCAATAATTGGATTAGGACCTAATTCATATCCACCTTCAGTGTAATATGATAAATTATTATCATCAATCTTATAAGCAGGAACATAAACACGACCTAATTTCCCTTCTTTTCGTACCTCAACAGGAGCGACTACCGGTTGTAGACTTGGTGTACACGAAGATAAATAACTAATTGAACCAGTGGGTGCTACTGCCATTAAATGTGAATTAGCCAATCCCGTTTCTTTAATTTTTATTACTAATTCTTTTCATTGCTTCTGAGTTGGAATCATAATGTTATATTTTGTAAATAATTCTTGTATTTTTTTTGTTTCAGGAGTTCATTTATCTGACTGACATTTTATGTATTTATCAAAATATGAACCATCAGCAAATTTTGAATTTTTAAATCCACCAAAACTTCCAAATTTTAATGCTAATTTATTTGAAGCACTAAAAGCATGATAAGCCATAACATAAAAGAAAATATTAGTAAAATCAATTGCTTCTTTTGAATCATAAAAAATATGATTTGTTGCTAAAAATCCATGTAAATTCATAGCGCCTAAACCCAAAGCATGATTTTTTTTATTTCCATATGCAACTGACGGAGCACTAGAAAAATCACTACTTCTTGATACGTGGTCTAATGAATGAATTGCTTGAAAAATAACCTCACCAAATTCACTTCCACTTTCCATTACTTTTGCAATATTAATACTTCCTAAATTACAACTAATATCTTCACCAATTTCTTTAAAACTTAAATCACTATTAAATTCACTAGCTGTACTTACTTGAATAATTTCACTGCACAAATTACTCATAACAATTCTACCGGGATGAGCATTATTTTTATTTACTGTATCATCAAATAATAAATAAGGATATCCACTTTCAAAATGTAATTCAGCAATCATTTGAAATAATTTGCGAGCACTAATAAAATTTTTACTAATTTCAGGGTTTTTTAACATATTATAATACTCTTTAGTAATAGAAATATCTGTCATTGCTTTACCATAAACTTTTGCAATATCATAAGGACTAAAAAGTGCCATCTGTTCATTGTTTTTTGCTAATTCAAAAGTAATATCAGGAATAACTACTCCTAAAGACATTGACTTAATACGAATTTTTTCATCTGCATTTTCACGCTTTGAATCTAAAAATAACATAATATCTGGATGATGAACATTTAAATAAACTGCCCCAGCACCTTGTCTTTGACCTAATTGATTAGCATATGAAAATGAATCTTCAAGAATTTTCATAACTGGGATAACGCCTGTTGCTTGATTTTTAATATTTTTAATTGGAGCTCCAAATTCTCTTAAATTTGTTAAACACAAAGCAACTCCACCACCACGTTTTGATAACTGTAATGAAGTAGTAATAGCGCGAGCAATTGATTCCATGTTATCTTCAATTCGTAAAAGATAACATGAAGTGTATTCACCTCTTTGTTTTTTCCCTGCATTTAAAAATGTGGGAGTAGCTGGTTGAAATCTACCAGACATAATTTGTCTTAAAATTTTACTAGCATGTTCAATATTACCATCAGCGAAAAATAAACTATTCATAACAACTCTATCTTCATAATTTTCTAAATATTGTTTACCATTAAAACTTTTTAAAGCATAAGAATTATAAAATTTTAAAATACCCATAAAACTCGTAAACTGATAATTAAAACTGTATGCTTCATTTGTTAATCGTTCAATTTCCGTAATTGAATATTTATTAATTATTGTTTCATCATAATATTGATTTTTTACTAAATATTCTATTCTTTCTTTAACGGTTTTAAAAAGCAATAAATTTGGTTTAATATGATTTTTCATATAAGATTGTGCTGCTTGCAAATCAAATTGTGCATTATTAGTAGTTTTTGCTCTAGCATTTAAAGTAACATATTCATCACTTTCTAAAGTTCCAGATAAAGTATTTATTTCATTGGTATTTTTTTTATCTTTATCTCAAAAATCTACTAATATATTTTTTATTGTTGATACATCATTATTAGTTCCTAATAATTCAAATTGAAATAATAGTGGGACATTTAATTTTTTTGAAAGAATTGGCCCGGCAATTGCAAAAGTTTCACCAAAATTAGTATTCCCCGACGCAATAACACCACGACAAAAATTACGATTTTGCTTATTATTTAAAAATTTAATTACCTGTTTAGGAACCGCCCCTTCTTTAATATCACCACCCCCACTATATGTTGGTGTTATTAACACATAATCTTTATCAACTAAAATTTCCTCTTGTAAATCGTGAGGAATTCTTGAATTTAAAACCTCTAATTTTTGAATAAAACGATGAGTATTATTTGACAAAGAAGAAAAATAAACAACATGAATTTTTCCCTCTGGCTTTAATATTTTTTGGTTTGAAACTTTTACAACATCATTATGCATTTTTTTCTCCTTTAAAATTAAAATTCTCAATCTTCATCTTGCGTTTCTACAGTAATGCCCATTACATAAGATGAACCATTACCTGAAAAGAAATCGTGATTTTCATCAGCTCGAGCTGATAATTGATTAAAAATTTCTGGCTTAATTCTTGTTTGTTCTTCACTAAAAGGTGAATCATATCCTAAATTTTGTAAAAACTTACCAGCATTATATAAACTAAACTTAATAGCATCTTCAGCTAAATTAAATTCTTGATATAATTCTGTTAAATATTGCTTTTCTAAATCAATTAATTTAAACAATAAATCAAATACAAATTTTTTCATTTCTTCTTGTTTTTCTTTTGGTAACTTTTCAACTTTTCTTTGATATTTATAGCCACTATAATAATTATGAATAACTTTATCACGTAAAATTAATCTAATAATATCTGAAGTATTAGGTAATTTACTACGAGCAGATAAATAAAATGGTAAATAAAAACCACCATATAATAAAAAACCTGGCATTAAAGCGGCAGCTACTTTGGATTTTAAAGGATCATCACTTGTATAATAAGGAATTAGTGCACGTGCTCTGGCTTGTAAACTTTCATTATTAATTACTCATTCATGAGCAGATTCAATCTGCTCACTAGAACATAAAGTTGAAAAAATTGTTCCGTATGATCGAGCATGAACTGCTACCATAAAAGCAAAATTTGTGTAAATAACTTGTTCATGATCAGTTAAAGAATTAGGTATTTGTGCGATATCACCAACTGTTGCCTGAATTGTATCTAATAAAGTTAAACCTGTAAATGTTCTTGTTATTAACTCTTGTCATTTTGGATTTAATGTTTTTCAAGAAGTTAAGTCATTAGAAACAGGAATTTTTTCTGGTAACCAAAAATTTTGAGTAATACGGTTTCAAACCTCTAAATCTTTTTCATCATTGATTACATTTCAATTTACAGACCGCATTTTTCCATTAAAATTTTTCATAATATATTCTAATGGTGACTGTGATTGTTGAAAATATTTGTTATCTTTTGCCATTTATTATTACCCCTCTACTTAATTACACAACTAAAAACATCCCCTATATTATATAAAGGATGTTGTCATTATTAAAAATTACTTTATTAAAATTACAAATATTAAAAAATAAAAGCAATTATTAAAAATAATCATTAATTCACACCCAGGAATATAATATTACTTAAAAAATTAGACCGGTCTACTGGCTTAGCTTCATTTTACTTGTTACCCTTCTCAAAGTTTTATCTTCAATGGTTTTGTAACGTTCATCAACATCACAGTTGCTGGGGCAGCAAAGAATTCTCATCTTTTTCCCGAACATCTAAAGTTCCTTGTTATTTAGTTGTATAAATATTCTACTACAAGAAAAACAATTTTGGTAATTTATAAATACATTACTATGTATTTTTTTAACCTCAACTATTTTAAAATTATTCTTAATTTTTTTATTATGAAAATTTTCATTTTAATATACAAAAATAATTTAATATATTTTACTATTGTTTTTTAAAGTAAAAAAACATTAATCTCTATACTTTATTTGTTAATAACTTTTTTTCAACTTTTTGTAATTGTTTAATAAAATCATTAATAGTACCGTTATTTTTAACAATAAAATCAATATCTTTATTTAAAATTAAATATTTTTTTTGTTGATTTAATAATGAAATAACTTGTAAATCATTAACATTATCACGTTCTTTTATTCGTTGGATTTTTTTATCTTCCTCAGCCTCAATTAAAAGAATTTTATCAACTAATAAATTTAAATTTGCATTAAATAATACTGCACAATCAATAACAATTAATTCTTGGTGTATTTTATTACGAATAATATCTTCTTCAACAATTTTTATCATTTTTGGTCAAATAATATTTTCTAATTTACGTAAAATATGAGGGTGTTGAAATGCTTCATACCGTAATTTTATTTTATTAATTGTTTTATCATTATTAATAAAAGTATCACCGAATTCATTAATTAATGCTTTTTTTGTTTCTTTTAGTGTATAAATATGTTTAACAATTTTATCAACAAAAATAACATACGCACCTTTATTTTGAAAAAAATTTGTAGCAGTTGTCTTACCTACTCCCGCTTCACCAATAATACCAATAATCATGAGTTCACCCTTACTTATGTTCAATTTGATAACTTGCAAGAATACCAATCATTGCTGCATTATCAGTACAGTATTCTAATTTTGGAACAATTATTTTTAAATTTGGATATTTAATTTTTAAATCTAATACTGCTAATCTTAATTGCTGATTAGCACTAACTCCTCCTGCTAAAACTAAAGTTTTTGGATTATGTTTTTTTAATGCTAATTCAATTTTATTAATCAATACTTGAATAACTGTTGTTTGAAAAGAAGTTGCAAAATTATTAAATTGTAACTTACCTTTTTCTTTATTTATCAAATTAGCACAGGCTGATTTTAAACCACTAAAACTAAAATCTAAACTATTATCATTTTTAGGTAATGGTAATTTATAAGTTGGCTTTCCCAATTTAGCACTTCGTTCAATTTCAGGACCACCCGGATATTTTAAACCTAACATTCTTGCAACTTTATCATAACATTCACCAACAGCATCATCTAATGTTTGACCAAGTATAGTGAAATTTAAATGTTCATTTGCCAACATCAACTGTGTATGACCACCACTAACTAATAAACCAAGTACTGGAAATTCTCATTCATTATTAATTAAAGAAGCATACAAATGTCCATACAAATGATTACACGGAAGCAATGGCTTTTCTAAATAAGCAGCAATAGTTTCTGCTATAATTTTACCTACGTGTAAACAACTAGCCAGACCAGGAGTATTAGTATAAGCAACAAAATCAATATCCATAATTGAAATGTTAGATTTTTCAATTGCTGTTTGTAAGACAGTAGCAATATTTTCACTATGAGCTCGTGCTGCTAATTCTGGAACAACACCACCATATTGTTGATGAAGCTTAATTTGTGAAGCAATAATATTACTTAAAACCTTTTTATCTTTAATAACAGCAACACTAGTTTCATCACAACTAGTTTCTATCGCTAAGATTATCATCAATATCCTCTTCTTTATAATAAGCAACTGCTGATTCTAAAGCTAAAATCATCATTTTTTTAAAACTAGTTTCGCGTAATGCTGCTGAAATTGATTCACCGGTAATAAAAGAATCAGAAATTGTTAATAAACAAGCCGCATTTTTTTCTAAATGTTTTGCATTAGCAAATAAGGCAAAAGATTCCATTTCTACTGCTAAGCATTTACTAATTAAAGGATTAGTTTTATAATCATTATCATTAATACGATAAAATACATCACTTGAATGAATTAAACCCAATCTTAAATTTATTTTTTCACTTACTATATACGAAGAATTTTCATTTTTTTGCTGATCAAATTCATTATCAATTTTTTGTGCCACTTTATTAATAATTTTGCTAATATTACCAACAGATTCAATTTGATTTTCATCAATATTAGCAGCATATTTAGCGAAAGTAGATTCACTATATACTTTAGTAGTATTAATAATATCATAAACTTTAACATCTTTTTGATATGAACCAGCGCTACCAACACGAATAATACAGTCAACATCATAAAATTTAAATAACTCATATGAATATATACCAATTGAAGGCATACCCATACCACTAGCAGCAATAGTAATATTATATCCTTTATATTTTCCAGTAAACATTAACATATTACGAACATTATTTACTTGTTTTCAATCTTGTAAAAAATTAGAAGCAATAAATTGAGCACGTAATGGATCACCTGGCATAATTACTACTTTTGCAATTTGATCACGAGCAGCTTTGATATGAGCTGTTGGAATTTTTTCTTTATTTTCCATATATTCTCCTTTTTTTAAATAATAATAGTTATTATAATATATTGTTAATTTAGTAACAACATTAATATTTTTAATGACTAGTTTTTTATTTTAAAAATTAAATTTAATTTTATAACTTTTCATACTAATTAAAGAAAATAAAAAATATTCTAAAAAAAGTTTAATCAACACCTTTTTTAGTTTTTTAGTATAATTTATTAAAACTAAATAATGTTTAGTTTATAAAAAACTCATTACTTTATTTTAAAGTAAATGAGTTTTTATTTTAAAAAGGTGGGAAACATAAATGTTTAAAAATTTAACTAAAGGAAATAAAAAAGAAATAGAAGAATGCCAAAGAAAAATGAAAAGTTCTTCTGAAAATCGGAAATATTTACAACAAAAAATATATTTTGAATGAGAAAAATTAGATCAAATAAATTGAAGAACAGAAGCAGAACGAGTAATTGAAACAAATGATACTATAAGACCATTAGAACAAAAATTGCGAAAAGAAGAAAAAATATGAATAAATAATTATAAACAAATAGAAGTAATAAAAAATAGACCATATTGTCAAGAAGAAAGAAAACAACGAGAAGCATTAAAAAGTCAAGAATTTGAAAAATTAAAGCATGTACGTATGAATGAACCATCTGTTTATCATGATGGAACTTTTGGTATACTTTTTGATACAGTTTTAAAAACTGGTGAAAAGTTAAAAAGTTCATGGAATGAAACTAATAAAATCAAAATTAATGAAACACCTAGTTGTTCTCATTGAGAAAGAAGGGCAAATAGCAATCCATATAGTTCTCCATTTAAATAAATTTTTATATTTAAAAATAACTAATTTCATTAATGAAATTAGTTATTTTTTATTTCTATCATAAACTAAACACTTATTGAATTTATTTTTAAACAACTTAAATTATAATTAACTTCTTAAACTTAAGAAGTTATTAGGGAAAACAAAAAAAGGAGATCTTAATGAAAACATTAATCAAAACATTAAGTGTTTTAACACTTGCAACAACCACAGGTAATTTAACTAGTTTATTCAAAAAATAATATTATAACTAATTATATTGAAAATAAAACACAACAAGACACAATTTATATTGATAAAAACGGAAAACAAATAACAACTAATGAAAAAAGATTTATCAAAGATAAATAGTAAAGAAATTAGTCAAATTGGATTTTTTAAAAATATATCAGGAGAAATTCAAGTTGTTAATATGCCAAGAACAATTGAAAAAATACCTAATTAATTACCACCAGAAATAACTTCTTTGAGAAAAATGTTCATAGAAGCCAAATCATTTAACCAAGATCTTTCAAAATGAAATGTAAATAAAGTAACAAGTCATGAAGAATTTGCTATTGGTTCACAAATTGATAATTCTAATAAATTACCAAAATTTAAAAACTAAAATCAAAAATTTTAATAAAAAGGTAATATCTTATTGACATTAAATAAATAAAAATATCTTTAAAACTTTAAAGATATTTTTATTAAACTCATTTATTAAACAATATTATCAATTTACAAAGATAAATCTTTTTTAATAAGAAAATAATTTCCTAATGGAAATAAACCAAGAGGTACTATTAACATTATTGGATATTGTCAAGCAAAATCTAATGCTCTAATAGAAAAAAGCGGTGCTTTTGCTACTTCTGTAACACCGGGAGCGGGTGTTATATTTGGAATATCACCAAACTTAAATGGAGAATTAAATAAAGAAGCAATTGTCATATATTTAAAATATTTAAGGTACTCAAGTCCAGGCATAGAAGAGAATAATGTCATTGTTTGAAACAAAATAAATACTGTTGAAATACATGTTGCTACTGAAAGAGAAATAACTGACTTATTAAAGTAACTAATAAAAGTTCAATTAATTGATGCTCAAAGTAAAGCCAATAATATTAAACCCAAATTATATAAAACAAGATATCCAAATTCTTGAAGTTTAAAATCTTGAAATCTAATTGGAAAAATAATTAATTGAAAAACAAAAACTGAACCATATAATATTAATATTGAAGAAAGCAAAACAAAAAGTTTTGAATTTAAAATAGTTTTTCTAGACATTGGCATTGTTAATCATGAAGCTAAATAACCTTTATCAATTTTTTAGAAACCAAAATATGATTTAAAATTAAACTAAAAGAAAAAAATAATATTAACCCCGGAATACCAAAAAAAACAAAATTAAGATAATTCATGCCACCTAATCCACCTAAACCTGATACTCCATGTTCTTCACCAATTAATGTCATAGTTGGAGCAAGATAATCTTGTGTTAAAATGGGAGCTATTAAAATACATAAAATTATAAAAAAATAATATTAATGGAATTTTAATATTTTTAAATTGTGATTTAACAAATCTAAAATTAATCATTAAAATTTACCTCATCCTTATAAAATTTAATAAAATATTCTTCTAAACTAAATGGTAATTCTTTAAAATTATCAACTTTATAAAGCGATAATTCTTTTAAAAACTTATCAACATTAGTACTTAAAACATTCAGTTTAATAACTTTTGTTATATTATTTTTTTCAATAATATCTCATTTTTTATTTAAGAAATCATTATAATCTTTCACTGTTGAAAATTTAATTTCATAATTTTTCTTAGCAGAATTTTGTATTTCCTTAATTGATATTTCAGAAATTATTTTCCCTTTTTTAATAACAGCAACTTTATCACATATATTTTCAATTTCGCCAAAAATATGGGAACTCATAAATATTGTTGCACCTTCATTTTTAGAATTTCTAATTAAAGTATTAAACCTTTCTTGCATTAAAGGATCTAAACCTGAAGTTGGTTCATCTAAAACCAAAACTTTTGGTTTATGCATAAAAGCTGAAATAATCGCTACTTTTTGTTTCATACCCTTAGACATTTTTTTAATTTTTCTTTTTGCATCAAGTTCAAAATAATTAATTAATTTTTCAACATATGCCCAAGAAATATTTTTTCTAATATTAGCTACTGTCTTTAAATAAGCAATTCCTGACATATAATCAGGCAATGTTACTTCACCAGCTAAATAGCCAAGAGATTCCATAATTTTTGCCGATTCTTTTCAACAATCATAATCTAAAATCTTTGCAAAGCCAGTATCAGATTTAATAAAACCTATCATTTGTCTAATAACAGTAGTTTTTCCAGCACCATTAGGGCCACCAATAAAAGCATAAACTTCACCTTTGTTGATTGAAAGATTAATTCAAAACAACCAATATTTGGAGAATATTCTTTAGTTAAATTTTTTAATTGAATTATATTCATATTTTCCTCCAAACTAAACTAATTCATGAAATTATTATAAACCAAAAAGAAGAAAATATAAATAATGGTATGTTTCTTTTTATAAAAGAATCTTTAATATACTATTTTCAAGTTTTATAAAATATTATCATTTAATTTAATTAAATAATTAAACGTTTCCTAACTCACGAAAACGAAATGAAGTTTTATTTAGTTTCTTTAACTCTCGTTTATTTAAAATATAAATAATTATTCCGGCAATTAAACCAACTAAAACACAAACGATAGCAATAATTAATAAAATTTGAATTCCCTGCAATGAATAATTTCGATGACCATCAACCACATAAGAATTATTTGGCAATTTTCCAATGGCTGAAGCAACATAATTAAATCAAGCATCTGGAGTAAAAGCAATTCAAGAAATTAATGATATTGTACTAGCATAACTATTTTTTTCAATTGGTAATTCTCCAACTTGAACAAATCTTAACGTCAATAATGCTCAACCTACACAACCAATAAACATAAAAAGTAAACACATTATAACTTGAAATAAAATTTGAACTGCTTTTGATGACTGTAAAAATCAAGCATTACCTCAACCAGGGATAACTACATATAAAGAACATGCAATCATTCCAACTAATAATAAAAATATTAAACCCAAAACGTAAGACTTTCACTTATCAGCTCAACGACCAATTGGACTAGCAACTAAAAATCTTAAACCATATGAACGAATTCCACCAAGAATAGTTACTACACCAACAGTAACACCAACTTCTGTTAAAGCATCTTTCATATAATATGCAAAAGTAGACTGGAACATGTACATTCCAAAAACAAAAATACCACAAAGTCAAACTCGCAAAAATTTCATTGGTTGAAATAGTGAAATTATTTTTTCTTTTCAAATAATTTCTGTTTCTTCACGTTTTTTATTAGGAATAAATATTCAAACTAATAATGCCATTATAAGTACCATACCACAAATAAAATAAGTAAAAACTAAAAATGGTATTTTTGTAATAAAATCATTTTGACCATACTGATTTTGTAAATTTTTAGTTAAAATTGTTATTCCTGTTGCAATTCCAGCAATAAAAATTAAACCAAATAATCCCAAAACTGTGCCTTCAAGACCATAAGCAACCCCTTGTTGTTCTTTTGTTACATTCTGTGATACTAATTTTCAAAGTGGTGCTCAAAAAAGTCCGGCAATCGAAATACCCCATATTGTATAAATAATATACAATTGAATCATTCGTATATTTTTATCCATATTAAGTTGAATTATTAATGTTCATCATAAACCACATAATCCAGTTATTATAAGTGATACTATCATTATTTTTTTGCACTAAAACGATCAGTAAGTCAACCGCCTGGAATTCTAGAAATAAGAGCAACAAAACCATAAATAGCAACAACAAAATCAAACTCATCTTGATTTAAATTAATATACTGATTAAAGTTAGGAATAATATATCGTAAATAAAGTACTCCACTAAAAACAAATAAATCAGATAAAGCTAAAATGCTAATAATCAAAATAGTTTTATTATCCAAGTTGTGCGTAAAACTTTTTCAACATTTACTTAGAACCTGTTTAGAATCTTTTTAATAAAACTGAAATAAATGAAAGAACAACCATTTGTAAACTAGTATTTAGTTTTCTTTCACAATTTTTTCATAATCTTCTGTATTTTTCTAATCAAGCAAAGCTTCGTTCTACAATTCATCTTTTTGGTAATACTACAAAAGTATGTAATTCATTGCGTTTTATCACTTCAACATTTGCATTTATGATTGTTTTGATTTCAGAAGCAAATTTTTCACCAGTATAACCAGCATCTACTATTATTTTTTGAACTGCAGAAAGATTTTCTTTTTCATTTTCAATCATTATTATAGCGCTATTACGATCTGTTTTTTCTGCCGTGGTTATGTAAATTGCATGTTGGATGGGTTACACTTTATTGGACACTAATTACGTAGACAAGTGAACAAATTAGTTAAAAGAAAGGAAATATAATTATGGCCAATATTAACTCATATAATGATGAATTTAAAAAACAAATAGTATCTTTATATCAAAATGGCAAATCAGTATCTTGCCTTGCTAAAGAATACAACGTTACAAGAGCAGCTACTTATAAATGAATTAAGCAATTTACAAATTCAGGCAGTTTTAAAACTAAAGATAATCTTTCGGATTTAGAAAAACAATTAATTCAAGCAAATAAAGAATTAAAACAATTAAGAATGGAGAATGATATTTTAAAGCAAGCAGCACTAATAATAGGCAGAAAGTAGAGATTATTACAAATAATAAATCTAAATATAAAATTCGTCCAATTTGTCGTTTTTTAAAACTTTCTAAATCAACATATTATTTTAATTTAAAGAAAAAAGAAGATAAAATCAAAAATAATATGTATGATGAAGCTGTTATTAGTGCTTTTAAACAAAATAAAGAAGTTTATGGAACAAGAAGATTAAAAGTCAGTCTAGAAAATAAAGAAATTTATTTATCACGCAAAAAAATTAAAGAAATTATGAATCGAGGCTTTTTAATAATCTGTGTATCTTTGTTTTGCAAAGTACTAGTTCAGATTAATTCTGTCTTCAAATTTTATCATAAAATGAGCAATTGCTGTATTTCAATTTTGAATGGGCATTGTTCATTTTTTTGTTATATTTTCAATTGCTAAGTAAAATATTTTGAAAACTGCCATATCATTTGGAAAAACTTTTTTATTTCTGATGACTTTTCGTAATTGACTATTAACAGATTCAATAGAATTTGTAGTATAAATCACTCTTTTGATTTCTGGAGGATAACTAATAAAAATCATTAAATTATCTCAATTTTTATATCAAGATTTAGCAATTTGAGGATAGTGTTTATTTCATTTACTTTCAAATGATTCTAAAGCTTGCATTGCTTGTTCTTCACTACATGCATTATAAATTGGCTTTAAATCTGTAACTAGTGATTTTCGATGTTTGTATGAAACATATTTTAAACTATTTCTGATTTGATGAACTATACATAATTGATGTTCAGTTTTAGGATAAACTGATTGTATTGCTTCTGACATGCCTGTTAAGTTGTCACTACAAGCAATAAGAATATCATTTAAGCCACGATTTTTCATTTCTGTGAAATTTGCTAATCAAAATTTAGCGCCTTCATTTTCACTAATTCATAAACCTAAAACATCTTTTTTACCTTCTAAATCAACACCTAAAGCTATATAAACTGATTTGTTAATAATGCGTTTATCTTGTCGTACTTTAACACTACTATACAATCAAAATAAACAATGGGATAAATGCCTTCTAATGGTCTATTTTGTCATGCTTTGACATCATCAATCACATCATCAGTAATTTGACTAATAACACTTTCACTAATATCAGCACCATGATATAACTCTTGTAACTGCATTTTAATATCTGATAATGTCATACCTTTTGCATATAAGGAAAGAACTTGTTGATCAAAACCATCAAATCTTCTCTGTCTTTTTGGCACTATTACAGGAGTAAAATTACTATTACGATCTCGTGGTACATCAATCTCAATTTTACCTTGTTGAGTTATTATTTTTTTTGAACTTATACCATTACGAGCATTGTCACTATTACTATGTTGATTTTTTTCATATCCTAAATAATTTTGCATCTCAGAATTCAACATTTTTTCAACTAAACGTTTTGTTAATTCTTTATATAAACCCCCTTCTTTAAAAACTGTTGTTAAATCTTCAGTATTTTCTAATAATAAATCTACTGCTTTTGATATTGGATCATTATTATTAAAGTTATCTTTTTTAGCCATCTGTAACTCACTCTTTCTAGTCATTTAATTATATTTACTAGAATTAATTAAACATAGTTATTTTTGTAAGTTACACAGATTACTAAACATTACCAACAATCAATAACTTCATTTTTAAGCCTATTATTAAAGTTTCTATTCACAAGATTGCTTATTTGGCTATCATTGACTTTGTTATGATGATTTTTAAATGATAATTTAGTGTATTTTGATATTAAATTATGCTGATTCATAATTTCTTTAATTTTTTTGCGTGATAAATAAATTTCTTTATTTTCTAGACTGACTTTTAATCTTCTTGTTCCATAAACTTCTTTATTTTGTTTAAAAGCACTAATAACAGCTTCATCATACATATTATTTTTGATTTTATCTTCTTTTTTCTTTAAATTAAAATAATATGTTGATTTAGAAAGTTTTAAAAAACGACAAATTGGACGAATTTTATATTTAGATTTATTATTTGTAATAATCTCTACTTTCTGCCTATTATTAGTGCTGCTTGCTTTAAAATATCATTCTCC